>CAVTOU010000014.1:0-517244 GCA_963736345.1 uncultured Pseudomonadota bacterium
GCGCGCGCCGGGCCCTGGCGCGGCTGCTCTCGGAGTCGCCGGCGCCTCGCGGACGACTTCCAGCAGCGCTGGCCCGGCCGCTCTCGCGCTGCGAGGCCGGGGCCACCTGGCTCCCGCTCCGCCCGCAGGACCTGGCGGGCGACGCCCCGGCCGCCGACGCGACGGTGGTGCTCTCTCGCCACTCCGGCGAGGTCCTCTCCTCCCAGGGCGCCGCCTCGCTGCCGCTGCCGTTCGGCTCGACGCTGAAGCCATTCCTCCTGGCGGGTGCCACCCGGCCGGCGCCGGTGCTCCGCCCCGATCCCTCGCGCCCGGGCTGGAGGTGCGGCGAACCCATGCCGGAGCGGATGCACGCCGCCACCGCCCTGCTCCGCTCCTGCAACGGCTGGTTCCTCGACTGGGCGGCGCGGCAGCCCGAGGTGGTGTCGCTGGGCCGGTGGGGACCGGCGCTGCGTGCGCTCGGACTGTCGGGGCTCCCCGCCGACGCGCCCGAGGCCATCGGCGTGAAGCCGTCCCTGCGGATCTCGCCGCTGGCGCTGGCGCACGCCTACCGGCTCCTGGCAGAGGCACGCCCCGACCTCGTCGACCTGCTCTCGCGCAACGCGCGGGAGGGGACGCTCTCGGGGCTGCCCGCCTCCGATGCGCTGGCCGGCGTTTCCCTGAAGACCGGAACCGTGCTGGACGCCGAGGCCAGTCCGCGGCTCGGCCTCATCGTCGCGGTGACCGATGACGCCGTGCTGGTGATGGTTCGCGCCGGCCGCCCACCGCGCACCTTCGCCGGCGAGGTCGTCGCCGCGCTGGCCCGCGCAAGCGCCTCGGCGGAGGAGGCCGCGCGCGTGCAGATCCTGGGGCTCCTCGCGCCCGAGCAGGTGGAGGGGCGCTGCGCCGGGAAGGGGTTCGCGGCGACGGTTTCGGGCCCGGAGCCCACGCCCGACGGGTTCGCGCCGGTGGCGGCGCTGGCGCGAAAGGGGCCGCTCCTCTGCGCCGGCGGCCCGTGGCTGCTCCGCTACCCGGGGCTGCGCGAGGCGCGGCCCTACGCGGGCGTCCTCACCCGCGAGCCGCCGCCCGACCTCACCCGCCCGTCGCCGGGACCCGAGCCCACCCCGCGCGAAGCCGGGGCCCGCCGCGGCTCGGACCTGGTCCTCCGGACCACGCGGCTCCTGTACGCGGCGGGCGTGGTCGAGGCAGAGGACGCACGCCTCCGCGGCGAGCCCCGGATCGCGCTCGCCCGCGTCGCCGACCGGAACGGCCTCGCCGCCGGCGCGCGCCACCCGGGCCGGCCGCCCTGCGACACCACGCACTGCCAGGCCTTCCGCGGCACCGCCGCACCTCGCCCCGAGGATCGCGCCGCGCTCGCCCACCCGCTCCCCCCCGGCCCCTGGCTCCCCTTCTCCCGCGGCGGGGAGGAGCCCTGGACCGCCGCGCGTCCGGCCGCCGACGTGGTCCGTGCGCTCGGCCCCGGCGCCCGCGACCTGGCCTTCGGCGACGGCCGGGTGACCTTCCTGGCGTCGGAGACCGATACGGACGCGCCCTTCCTCGAGCGGCGCAGCCTCCCCTGCGAGCTCCTGCGCGGCCCGCTCAAGCTGCCGTCGTGCCCGACCCGCGCCGAGCGCCTGGGCGACCGGGTCCGCTTCGAGGGCCGCGGCGAGGGGCACGGCGAGGGGCTCGACGTGGAGTGGGCCATGCGGAGCGGGCTCTCCGCCGGCGAGATCCTGGAGCGCGCGTACGGCGCTGCCGTTCGCTGAGCGAGCACGGCGGCTCGCCCCCACCCGGAGCCCGTGGCACCCCGCGTGGAATGTGCAGCGCTCCCGGCCGAGCCCTATGGGCCCCTGGGAGCCCTGGGAGCCCTGACCCAGAGTAATGTGGGAGCCCTTGACCCGAAGCCCTGACCCAGAGTAATGCTCGAAGCCCTGCGAAGCCCTGACCCAGAGTAATGCAGCGGCGAAGCCCTGACCCAGAGTAATGCTCGAAGCCCTGACCCAGGGGAAGCCCTGACCCAGAGTAATGCAGCGGAAGCCCCCACCGAAGCCCTGACCCAGAGTAATGCTCGAAGCCCTGACCCAGAGTAACGCAAGCCCAGACCCAGAGTAATGCAGAAGAGGAAGCCCTGACCCAGAGTAATCCAGAAGATGCTCGACCCGAGGGCGTCACAACGGAAGCCGGACGTGAGCAGTGAAGCCCAGACCCCGAGGCCCGAGGCCCAGACCCAGAGTAATGCAGAAGATGGCTCTACCCGAGGGCGTCACAACGGAAGCGGACGTGAGCAGGGGCAGTGAGCCGGGGTGTTCACGCGAGGCCGCGGCGGTCCGCAACGCGGAGATCCGCTTCACAGATGCGGATCAGCGGTGAGTGGACCCACTGGTGCCCTCGCGACGCGATCACGCGCGCGGATCCCACGGGAGGGATCTCGGGCGTCATCCCGCTGCAGCGCAAGGCACCCCGTACGCGACCCGCATCCAGTAGGTGCCATGCGGGAACACGGTGCGTCGGAGGCCGCGAGTGAAGGCGAGCCAGGCGATACGATAGTCCGAGAGGAAGGACTTGAGCCGGGAGATGGCCTCGATGCGCTTCCACTTGTCCTGGCCGGCGATGCGCGGGTTGAGCTCACGCCTGGGCTCACCAGGGGCGGGCCGGCCGTCCGGCTTCTGGGCAAGGACTCGGCGGGCCCCGAGGACGGAGAGGCCGCTGGCGGCGAGCTCCCTGGCCGCCTGGTCCTCGAGCTCCGTCACGGCGGCCACGAGCTGGCTTCTAAAGGCTTCCACGGACTCGAATCCAGGTGGGCAGACCAATTCGAGGGTGGCGGTCTCCGGCATGGGACCGTTGGCGCGGAAGAAGTGCTTCGGTCGCTTCACCTGGACTGGCCCTGCGCCAATCTGTTCCGGAGCGGACCAGAGCCCGGGCCACTCGCGGCCGTGCCTCACCAGGCCAGCCGCCGCGGGGTTCGCGAGCACGTACGCGCACTTGGAGAGGACGTCCTCGGCCGAGATCAGGGTGACGGCGCTGTAGGAGCCAGGGGCCCAGAACGATTCCCAGTGACCGTGGAGGGCGTTGATGGACCGAGCGACGAGGGAGTCGAGGTACCGCCCGAAAGCAGGCAGGTTCCCCTTCACGTCGGTGACGACAAGGTGGAGATGGTTGGAGAGCACGCAGTAGGCGTGGAGAGCGACGCCGTAACGCTCGACCGCGACGGCGAGGATGTAGCGGAGGATGTCGTTCACCGCCCTGGAGGGCCGAAGGAAGAACCGTCTCTCCGAGCAGCGGCGAGTGAGAAGGTGCTGGGTGTCCGGAACGATGCGGCGCGGAGCGGTCATTTCCGCGCGCATGGGCACCGACCGTGCCATGCCTCGGTCGAATGGTGCCGCGGGGTTACGGAGCGGCGGAGGATCCGGGATGGTCCGCGCCGCGGACCATGGTCCGTGGAAACTTCTCCGGGTCGGGGAGCGCGGTCGGGGAGCGGGAGCGGGAGCGGCGCGTTCAGGGGGAGAACGGCGCCAGCAGCACGTGCAGCAGCGGCGCGATCACCAGCGCCGGCAGCATGGCGCCGACCCGGATCCGCCTTCCCTCCACCCCCAGCCCACCCAGGAGCAGGTTCACGCCGATGCCAGCCACCAGGAGCCCCCCGGCGCCGCTCACCAGGAGCACCCGCGGATCGGTGGCCGGGTCGGGCAGCGATCTCGCCAGCGCTGCCGCGGCCAGGCTCACCCCGCCCTGCAGGGCCACGATGGGCAGGGCCGAGAACCCGACGCCCACGCCGTAGACGCCCGCCAGCGCCACCGAGGCGATCCCGTCCAGCGCCGACTTGAGCACCAGCGTGCGCGCGTCGAAGGCGAGCCCGTTCTGGATCGAGCCCACGATGGCCATGGGGCCGATGCAGAAGAGGAGCGAGGCGGTCACGAAGCCGTCGGTGAACCGGCCCCCGCCGCCCACCCGGGCCCGGAGCCACTCTCCGAGGGTCGCCAGCTTCTCCTCGAGCCCCATGGCCTCGCCGAGGAGCGCGCCCAGCGCCAGGCTCACCAGGGCCACGATCACCCCCGGCAGCGGCCCGGCCCGGGCGCCCTCCAGGCCGCCGGCCATGCTCAGGCCCACGAACAGCGTCACCAGCCCCAGCACCTGCATCAGCGTGCGGTTGAGCCGCTCCGGCATGCGCGCGCCGGCCAGGAGGCCGACGGCCGTCCCGGCCAGGATCGCGCCGACGTTGATCCAGGTCCCGGAGGTGCGGGCGAGGAGGTCGAGCATGGAGCGTCAGAGTATACAGCCCGGCTCCGGGCAGGGCGCCCTTGCCGCTCCCGCGAGCGCGCGCCGGCCATGAGGAACCCGCCTCTCCCGTGCACCGGCGGGCGCGCCGCCTTACCCGGCGGCGGAGGAGATCCCCATGCCCCCGCCCCGCTCTCCGCTCATCATCCTCGTGGCCGGCCCGTACCGGTCCGGCACCGGCGACGATCCGGTGCAGATCGCCGCCAACCTGCGCGCCATGGAGGAGGCCGCGCTGGCCCTGTTCCGCGCCGGCCACCTAGGCATCGCCGGCGAGTGGCTCGCCCTACCGCTGGCGCGGCTGGCCGGGTCGCGAGCCATGGGCGACGGGCCCTGGGAAGAGATCTTCCATCCCGTGGCGACGCGGCTGGCGCGCCGCTGCGATGCCTGCCTCCGCATCGGGGGGCCATCGGCCGGCGCGGACGCCATGGTCGCCATCTTCGAGCGAGCCGGTCGTCAGGTGTATCGCCGGATCGAGGACGTGCCACCGCTCCTTCCGGGCTGAACCGCGGCATTCCTCCGAAGTGGAAAGTGAAAGGGCCTGACCCCTGGCCCGGACCCCTGGCCCTCTGGCCCTTTCCTCCTCGCGGGATCGAACGGCTCGTGGACGGCTGCCGCAGCGCGGTCGCTGCGCGGCCGGGCCGCCAGCCTCGACGGCCGACGGTCATCCCGGCGGCCGCGCACCACTCGTCGGGAACCCACCTGTCCGCCGACGGCCTGCAACGCTCGATCGACACTCCTCCATCGAAGAAAGGAGGGACCCGATGAGGAGCGAGCTCGGACGGTTCGCGGCCGTCGCCGTCACGGCGCTGGCCGCATGCGGAGGAGGAGGCGGCGGCGGCACGCCACCACACGGTGGCCTGCTGCCATCCACCGTGGACTGCAAGGCGGGTTCATCCACCATCCAGGGCACATTCGTTTCACCCAGCGGAACGATCGCCGTGGCCGGTGGCGTCGTGACCGTATCCACCGCCGCGGGCTGCAAGGTGGGCACGGACAAGAACGGCGCCTTCACGCTCCGGCAGGTGCCCTCGTCGACGGCGACCGTCACCGCGACCAAGGGCCTCTTCTCGGGCAGCTCCGAGGCCGTGCCTGGCGTCCCGGTCGAGGTGCGCATCGACCCGGCCTCGGTGCAGATCGGGTACGTGGCGGGAGAGTACGACAGCATCGAGGCGGTGGTGCATCGGCTCGGGTTCACCCCCGCGGCGCTCGACGCGAGCGACCTGGCCGGGAACGCGGTGGGACAGCTGGACGTGCTGCTCCTCGACTGCGGCATGGACGAGGGCTACGCGACCGACGTGGACGCGATCGGAAACCTCCGCAGCTTCGTGCAGGGCGGCGGCGTGCTCTACGCCTCGGACTTCGCCTTCGTGTACGTGGACGCCGTCTGGACCGGCAAGATCCACTTCTTGCCCGACAGCGCCCAGTATCCGGACGGGCCGTACCTGGGCGACGCCGCGGACGGGCTGCAGGCCACCGTGGCCGATCCCGCCCTCCGCCTCGCGCTGGGAAAGGACACCGCGTCCATCGACTTCGACCTCAGCGACTGGGTGGTGGTGGATTCCGTGGCCTCGGGCGTCGCGGTTCTCCTCTCCGGCCCCGCGCCCCTGACCCTGGGCACGACCCTGCCGAACAGGCCGTACGCGGTCCAGTTCGCGGACGGCAGCGGGCGCGTGACCTACACCTCCTTCCACAACGAGGTGCAGACCACGGCCGACGTGGATCGCTTGCTGGAGCAGATGTTGCTGGGCCTGTAGCGACGGAGCGGTCGAGGACCGGCTTCACCACCGGGCGCGTGCCTACGGGACCGCGGTCCGCCGGACCGCGCCCGGGCTCGGGCCCTCGGCCATGGGCAGCCAGAGCGTGAAGGTGCTCCCCTCCCCCGGCATCGACGCCACCTCGATGGCGCCGCCGTGCGCCTCCACCAGCCCCTTCACGATGAAGAGCCCGAGGCCCAGCCCCTCGCCCTCGTGGCGCAGGCCGCGGTAGTAGCGCTCGAAGAGCCGCGGCAGATCGTCGGCCGGGATGCCGGCCCCCTGGTCGGCCACCGTGATGCGGACGGCGTGCTCGTCGAGCTCGGCCGCAACCCGCACCTCGCCCGCCGAGTACTTGAGGGCGTTGCCGAGCAGGTTCACCAGGATGCGATCGAGCCGGTCGGGGTCCACGTCCAGCGGCGGCAGCGCGGGATGGACCAGGTTCCTGACCCGGTCCGAGTCCAGCACCCCCTGCTCGACCTCGAGGAGGTGATCGACGAAGCCCTTGAAGTCCACCGGCTCGCGGGCCAGCCGCAGCTCCCCCACCTCCAGGCGGGCCGCGTCGGTCAGGTCCCGGAGCATCCGCTCCATGCGGCGCCCCGCGAAGCGGATGGCCGCCACCGGCTTGCGCACGGCCGGCTCGTGGTCGGCCGCGCGGGTGATCCGCTCGGCCTGCAGCAGCACCACCTGGAGCGGGTTGCGCAGGTCGTGCGAGACGGCCCGCAGGAAGTCCTCGCGCTGCTCCCGCATTCGCTCCAGGCGCCGGATGGTGACGACCAGCTCGTCCTCGACGTGGGCGCGCAGGGCCTCGAGCTCGTGATAGGGCCGCAGCAGCGCTGCCACGAAGAGCGAGTCGAACAGGAACACGAAGCCGGCCGCCAGGTAGAGGTGCCCGGCCATGTTGAGGAGGTCGTACGGGCTCCGGTATAGGGACAGGGAGAGCTCGGCCAGCCCCATGGCCACCAGGCCGACCGCCACCTTGCCCAGCGGTCCCGCGCCCGGGACCGAGCGGCCCCGGCGCGAGGCCAGGAACGCTCCGCCGAACGCCGCCGCCGCCAGCGTCCACTCGTAGGCCTTCTTGAGCGGCGTGAGGCCCACGGCCGGGTCGTAGAACCAGGTGCGGAACGGCGGAAGGAAGGCCTCCAAGACGGTGAGGGCCGCGACCAGCCCGACCGCCGCCGGCACCAGCCAGCGCCGCCGCAGGAAGCGGCTCCCGGTCTCGGGGCGCAGCCAGAGCACTGCCACGAGCGAGATCAGGATCCAGGTCCGGGCGGCGAACCAGTAGAAGATGCCCCGCTCCACGGTGGCGGGTCCGAGGAACCCGGGCATGCCGGGGAAGACCATCAGGTGCAGCATCTCCAGGAGGCCCATCCCCAGGAACGAGGCGGCCAGGAAGCGGGCCCGCGCCTCCATGAAGACCCGCGTCCCGCCCGCGAACCACTGCACCGCGAAGGTGGCGAACGCCACCGCCGCGATGGCCAGCTCCAGGAACGAGTGGAGAGCCAGGTAGGGGACCCGCGGCAGCTCGATCGGCCGCCAGCCCCACTCCGTGACGCCCAGCGCCAGGAGGGGCGCGACGGCCAAGGCCGCTCGCGCGCGCGGCCCCACCTTGCGCGGTTTGGGAGTGGTCTCGGGTTGCGCGGGCAAGCGCACGGCCTCGGTCGGGGGGCGATGGGCAACGGGAACCGCTCCCCTTTTACCGCGGATGGCACACCGCTTGCCAAGGACCCGGGCGGTCTTACGTTGCGCGCATGAGAATGGACAGGCTCACCGTGAAGGCGCAGGAAGCGGTGGCGGGTGCCCAGGCGGAGGCCCGGCGGCGCGACCACCAGGCCATCGACGTCGAGCACCTGGCGCTGGCGCTGCTCGCCCCCGAGGACGGCATCGCCCGGGCCATCCTCGGCAAGATCGGCGCCGACCCGGCGCGGGTGGTCTCACGCATCGAGGACGAGCTCCGCACCGTCCCCCGGGTCAGCGGCGCTGAGGCCTACCCGGCCCAGCGGTTCATGAAGCTCCTGGATCACGCCGAGGACGAGGCCCGGCGGATGAAGGACGAGTACGTCTCCAGCGAGCACCTCCTGCTGGCGGCCTCCGAGGAGAAGGGCGGCGCCGGCGAGGCGCTGCGCGCGGCGGGCGCCAGCCCGGACCGGATCCGGGCCGCGCTCCAGGACGTGCGCGGCGGCGCCCGGGTGCAGAGCCCGGAGGCGGAGGACCAGTACCGGGCGCTGGAAAAGTACACCAAGGACCTGACCCAGCTCGCCAAGCAGGGCAAGCTCGACCCGGTCATCGGCCGCGACGAGGAGATCCGGCGCGTCATCCAGATCCTGTCGCGCCGGACCAAGAACAACCCGGTGCTGGTGGGCGACCCGGGCGTGGGCAAGACCGCCATCGTCGAGGGCCTGGCCCGCCGCATCGTGGACGGCGACGTGCCGGAGGGACTGAAGGGCAAGCGGCTGCTGGCGCTGGACCTGGCCTCCATGGTGGCCGGGTCCAAGTACCGCGGCGAGTTCGAGGAGCGGCTCAAGAGCGTCCTCAAGGAGGTGACCAGCTCGGAGGGGCAGATCGTCCTCTTCATCGACGAGATGCACACCCTGGTAGGCGCCGGCGCGGCCGAGGGGGCCATGGACGCGGGCAACATGCTCAAGCCCGCGCTGGCGCGCGGCGAGCTGCACGCCATCGGCGCCACCACCGTCAACGAGTACCGCAAGCACATCGAGAAGGACGCGGCCCTGGAGCGGCGCTTCCAGCCGGTGTTCGTGGGCGAGCCCTCGGTGGCCGACACCATCTCCATCCTGCGGGGGCTCAAGGACCGCTACGAGCTGCACCACAAGGTCCGCATCCAGGACGCGGCCCTGGTGGAGGCGGCCCGGCTCTCGCAGCGCTACATCACCGACCGCTTCCTGCCCGACAAGGCCATCGACCTGGTGGACGAGGCCGCCAGCCGGCTGCGCATCGAGATCGATTCCATGCCGGCCGAGGTGGACGAGGTGCGCCGCCGCGTCGCCCAGCTGGAGATCGAGCGGCAGGGGCTCCGCCGCGAGAAGGACGAGGCCAGCCGGGCGCGCCTGGCGGCCGTCGAGAAGGACCTGGCGGCGCTCAACGAGGAGCTCACCCGTCTCAAGAGCAAGTGGGACATGGAGAAGGGCGTCATCCGCGGGCTCAACGAGGCGCGCCAGGAGATGGAGGAGCTCAAGAACCAGCAGGCCCGCGCCGAGCGCGAGGCCGACTTCAACCGGGCCGCCGAGATCAAGTTCGGCAAGCTCCCCCAGGTGCAGCAGAAGGTGAAGGAGGCCGAGCAGCAGCTGGCCGAGCTGCACGCCGCCGGCTCCATGCTCCGCGAGGAGGTCACGCCGGAGGAGATCGCCGAGGTGGTCTCCAAGTGGACCGGGATCCCGGTCTCGCGCCTGGTCGAGGGCGAGGTCCAGAAGCTCCTGCACATGGAGGAGCGGCTGGGCGAGCGCGTCATCGGGCAGCGCGAGGCGGTGGACGCAGTTTCGTCCGCGGTCCGGCGGGCGCGCTCCGGGCTCTCCGATCCGCGCCGCCCCATCGGCTCGTTCATCTTCCTGGGCCCCACCGGCGTGGGCAAGACCGAGACCGCGCGGGCGCTGGCCGAGTTCCTGTTCGACGACGAGAACGCCATGGTGCGGCTCGACATGTCCGAGTACATGGAGAAGCACACCGTCTCGCGGCTCATCGGCGCGCCCCCCGGCTACGTCGGGTACGAGGAGGGCGGCCAGCTCACCGAGGCGGTGCGGCGGCGCCCCTACTCGGTGGTGCTGTTCGACGAGATCGAGAAGGCGCACCACGACGTGTTCAACGTGCTCCTGCAGATCCTCGACGACGGGCGGCTCACCGACGGCCAGGGGCGCACGGTCGACTTCCGCAACTCCGTGCTCATCATGACCTCCAACATCGGGTCCACGGAGATCCAGCGCCTGGCCGGCCGGCCCGGCACCGACGTGCAGGAGATCCGCGAGGCGGCGCTGCAGAACCTGCGGGCCGAGTTCCGCCCCGAGTTCCTGAACCGGGTGGACGACATCGTGGTGTTCCGCCCGCTCACCCGCGCCGACATCGGCCGGATCGTGGAGATCCAGCTGGACCGGCTCCGCAAGCTGATGGGCGAGAAGCAGCTCACCATCGAGCTCAGCGAGGCCGCGCGCGAGGCGGTGGCCGACGCCGGCTACGACCCGGTCTACGGCGCCCGGCCTCTGAAGCGTGCGCTGCAGCGGATGATCCAGGATCCGCTCGCCACGCGCGTGCTGAAGGGCGACTTCCAGCCCGGCGACCACATCGTGGTCGACGAGGCCAAGGACGGCAACCTGACCTTCTCCAAGGGTCAGCCGACACCGCAAGTGACGGTGCACTGACGGCGGCGGCCGGCTGCCGACCCGGCGCCGGCCGCCCGGCGATCTCCCCTTGTCGTCTCGAGTGCGTTCGAGGATGCTGACCTCCTCCGAGGGGGACATCGATGAACGCGTTCGATCGCAATCTGGCGTGCGGCCCGTGGCGCCTCCTGCCCGTGCCGGCGCACCTGGCCGATGCGCGGCTCGCGGACGGGCCGCCGTACCTGTTCTCCGGCGCGATGGCCGGCCTGGCCGGGCTCGGCCTCCCCGGGCTGCGATACTGGCTCATCCTGTCCCGCGTGGAGATGAAGCTCGCGGACCTGGTGGTCCCGGCGGTGGCGCTGATCGCGCTCGTCGCCTCGGCGGTCGTGCACGCCGTGGCCGCCCGCGCCCATGCGCGGAGGCGAGAGCGGGAGGAGATCGCGCAGGGCGTGGCGGGGGCGGCGTCATGACGGCGCGAAGCCCGGTGTCGGCCTACTGCGGCCTCTACTGCGGCTCCTGCCGCACCTACCTCGAGACGGCCGACGGCGGGGCCCTCCCCACCGACGCCGGGCCGGTGACCTGCCGGGGGTGCCGGAGCGACGTCAACCCGCCCTGGTGCGCGGAGTGCGTGCTCAAGGCCTGCGCGCGCCGGAAGGGCGTCGACTTCTGCGACCTCTGCGGCGAGTTCCCCTGCGCCGACTTCGTCGCGTTCCGCGACGACCCGCGCTATCCGTACCACACCGAGGCGCCCGAGCACCTGCGAACGATCGCGGAGCTGGGCGAGCGAGCGTGGCTCGCGCTCATGGAGGCGAGGTGGCGCTGCACCGCCTGCGGCCAGGCCCGCGCCTGGTTCGACCGCGAGTGCGAGCGGTGCGGCGGCTCCCTCCCCGGCTTCACCAGACCTGCCGGGGCGTGACGCCCCCCACCGCCGGGCCGGCTGCGTGCAGGGGTGGGCGGCGCCCCACTACAGCCCCGGCGCCTCGGCGTCGTGCGCGTGCTGGACCGAGGCGCGGACCGCCGGCGCGAGGCGGTCGACGTCGACGATGACCTTCTCGTCGTGCACGTCGACGATCGCGGAGAGCGGGATGCACTGCTCGCCCGCGTTCTCGATGTAGACCAGCAGCTCGTCCCGGCCGCCCGGGCAGACGTCCCGGACCGCGCCGAACTCCTCGCCGCCGTCCGAGGGGAACACCTGGAACCCCACGGTGATGCTCTCGCGCCATCCCGTCTCGCGTGTCGTCTGGCGTGCCATGCCCATTCTTCTTGTCCGGGGGCGGCGGCTCGACAAGACCCGTTCGAGCCGACGTGGTCACGCCGCGCTGCTGGACGCGGAGGACATCCATCACCCACGCCCGCTTCCACGCGGTGGGGTTCGAGCCGGCCTCCCGAGGCGCCGCGCCTCCTCCGCCGGGCTGGATGCGGGTGCGGCTCAGGGGAAGTTGCCGCCCCGGGTGGTGCTGGTCCCACCCTGCGGCGTGTAGGTCAGCGTCCGGGTGTCGCCGCTGGTCGGGTGGGCGGTGCCGGTGCCGCTGGTCTGAGCCGCGAAGAGCCGGCCTGTTCCGGGGCCGAGGGCCTGACCGCTCGCCAGCGTGTACTGGTAGGTGATTAGTCCAGGTCGTTGGCCTGCGGCACCGGGACCGGCCAGGCCCACCAGAAGATGCCCTTGAACATTCGCGGCGCACGGTGCCGGGGCAGGCTCCTAGCGCGGCTCGGCGTCCCCGCGCCTGACCTTGCCGCCCTGCAGCGCGCGCAGCCGGGGCGGCGCGAACAGCTCCCGCGCCAGGCGGGCATAGGGCCGGGGCGGTTGCGCCACCACCTTCACGGAACGTTCACCGCCCAGCAGGCCGCGTTGCCGCAGCTCCGCCACGAACTCGGGCAGCCGCAGGAGATCCATGTCCTCGCGGAGCTCGTAGCGGACCACCACCTCCAGGACCTGCCGGGCGGCGTTCAGGTTCTCGAGGATGAGCCGGTAGTTCGGGCCGCCGCCCTGGACCCTGCGCCGCACCTCGTGCCGGTCGCCCGTGCCCGCCAGCGTGACGCACACGCGGGTGAACCCGGCCCGGGCCAGGCGCAGCGCCGTCCCGCGATCGAGCCGCGTACCGTTGGTGACGAGCCCCAGCGCGCAGCCCACCGAGGCGTTGCGCAGCCCCTCGCGGAGCGCGCGCGCCTGCGCCAGGAGCTGGTCGGGCGCCAGGAGCGGCTCGCCGCCGTAGAACACGACGGATGCCTCTCTCGCCCCGGCCGCGACCACGTCCGCGGCCAGTTGCTCGACCAGGCCGAGGGCCGGCTCCTGCAGGAGCCGCCTCCCCAGGATGGGCCTCCGGCAGCCGACGCAGGCCATGTTGCAGGGCGCGTCCAGATCGACGAGGCAGCGCACCCGCTTCGCGCCTCGGCGGTCGCCATCCAGCTCGGGTTCCCACGAGGCGAGGGCCATGATGAGACCACCCCGCAGGCTGGGCATCGAGGGTGCCGACGGCCTTGACCCAGATCAACGGCCGGCGGCTTCCTGGGTGTGGTGCCCGTCCGGCGCGCCCCTTCGACCCCGCGGTGCTGCGCTCAGGGCCGGATGTCGGAGTTCACCGGCTCGGGGGTGTTGGCGTTGGTGGAGATCCCCGGCTTCCACTGCCAGTACGGATTCTCGGCAGCGTTCGAGAACATGAGCGAGTCGCGGATGGTGAGCGTGCCCTTCCTGCTGGCGTCGTTGCTGGTGAAGAAGACGGCCGCGCCGAACGCGCCGGCGTGGTTGTTCCGCACCTGGGTCCCGCAGATGGTCACGTCCATGGCCACCCCGTCGCTGTAGATGGCGCCGCCGTTCCCTCCCGAGCCGATCTGGTGGCTGGCGGTGGACGGGCACTGGGCTGCGCTGACGTCGTTGGCGCCGGTCCCCGTGGCGTCGTTCCCGTCGAACAGGCTGTCGTAGATGAAGTCCGTGGCGAAGAGCGACCCGATGGCCCCGGCGTTGCTGGCGCGATTGTGGAGGAAGCTGCACCGGGAGATGGTGGCCGGCCTCGCGCCCAGGAGGTAGACCGCACCCCCGCCGGTGTCCGGTCCGATGAGCGCCGCCTGGTTGCTGGCGAAGGTCACGTCGACGGCGTGGAGCACGCCGTCGCGCAGGAGGAGGGCCCCGCCCTGGCCGTCGGCGTACCCCGTCGAGCAGGCCGCCTCCTGGCCGGCGGGCACGAGCTCGGTCCCGCTCGCCCTGCCGTTGACCAGCACCAGGTGCTGCAGCGTCAGCACGTTCGTGTTCACCTGCCAGTTGCCGCTGTTCCACTCCAGGATGCGCACGGCGTGGCCGCCGTCGAGCGTGACGCGGTTGCCCCCGTCGATGACGGTGTGCCGGTCGGTCCGGAGCTGCAGCGTGGCGGTCACGGGGATGGTGACGGGATCGGCCCCGCAATCGAAGGTGATGATGCCCCCCTTCGCCACCGCCGCGACCAGCTCCGCGTAGGTGCAGCTCGCAGCCGTGCCCGTGCCCACCACCGTGGTGGGGCTGGAGGTGTCCTCGGGCAACGCGGCCGCCGGCAGCGACTGCTGGCACGCTCCGTCGGGGTTCCCGGCGGGCGGAAAGGGTCCCGAGGTGGCGCAGAACCCCGGCCCGCCGTCGGCGCGGTTGCACGTCGTCCCCGGGGCACACGACCCGCACTGCTGGGTCGCGCCGCAGCTGTCGACGAAGGCACCGCACTCGTACGCCTGCGATGCGCAGGTGAGCGTGGGCTTGCAGGGGCCGCCGGCCCCGCCGGTCCCGGCGGCGCACCCAGCCGCCAGGAGCACGAGGACGGGCAGGCAGAACCGTGACCTGGGCATGCGCTCCCCTCGTTCCACGTCCGCGCGGATCGCGAGGAGGTCCATTGCGACCACCTTCCGGCCGCCCGGTCAACCGCCGCTGCAGCCGAACGACCTACACCGGTGGTCGCACAGGCGCGCACCTGGGGCAAACGCGATCTGCCCGTTCGGGGCGAAGCGCCGGGGAATCACTCCCGCGCGCTTCCGCCGCAGGCGCCCGTGAAACTGATCCGGCCTCGGCCGGATAACGCTGGTCGAGATCGGGGTGCAGGTCCGGACGTGGCGAGGGATGGCGCTCGAATCGCTGTCAGAGGCGGAGCTGGCGAGGCGCTGCCGCCGGGGCGACCCGGACGCCTGGAGGGCGCTGGTCGAGCGCTTCTCACCGATGGTGTACCGGCTGGGGGTACGGATGCTCCGCGACGGAACCGAGGCCGAGGACGTGAGCCAGGAGGTCTTCCTCAGGATGCACCGGTCCTTCGACAGCTACGACCCGACCCGGCCGCTGGCGCCCTGGGTGGCCCGCACCGCGTACCACGCCTGCCTGCGTCGACTGGAGGGCGCCGCCCGGCGCGAGCTGCCGGGCGACCCGGAGGGCCTGGCGGACCTGCCCGACGAACGGGGGCGCACCCCGGAGCAGGCGGCCATGGGCGGCGAGGCGTCGGCGCTCCTCCTGCGGGCGCTCGGCGATCTGCCCGCCCAGGACCGGGCCCTCCTCGACCTTCGCTACCGCGAGGGCCTCTCCGACGCCGAGGTGGCGGAGGCGACCGGCATGCCGGTGAACACCGTCAAGACCCGCATCTTTCGCGCCCGCGGCCGCCTGCGCGGCTGGCTGGCGCCACTGCTGAGGAGGAGCGCCTCATGAGCGAGAACGCCCGCATCCTGGAGGAGCGCGCCGATGCGTACCTCGACGGCGATCTGGCGCGCGACGAGGCGCTGGCCTTCGAGCGGGACCTGGCGCTGCGCCCCGAGGTGGCGGAGGCGCTGGCCGCCGCGCTGGCGTTGCGGGAGCTCCTGGTCTCGCTCCCGCCCGTCGCCCCGCCGCCGGGCCTGGCCGACCGCATCGCGCGGATGTTGCCGCTCCGGCGCAGGGCGCCGGCGCGCGCCTCGGCCGAGCCCGCGCCGTCCCCGGTGCGCGCCGCGCTGGCCGGGCTGGCCTGGACCTTCCGCGGTCCCACCGTGGCCGCGCTCGGCACGGCCGGGCCGGCGATGACGGCCTCGGCGGGCATGGCCCAGGTGCGCTGGGCGCTCGGCCCGTTCGGCGCGCCCTCCCAGCCGGCGCCGCCCCGGCCGCGCCGGCCGCTCTGGCGCCGGCTGCTCCTCCGGAGGCGATCCGCGTGAGCTGGATCCTCGCCATCGTCCTCGCCCCGCTGGCCCTGTCCCTGGCGATCCTCGCACTCCCCTTCCACGCGCGGGCGCGGGGCTCGGTCGCGGAGGGCGATCTCTCTGGCGAGGTCGCGGTCGAGTGGGCCTTCGGCCTGCTCGGCCTGGAGCTCGGGAAGGGCGGCTTCGCGCTGCGCCTGGCCGGGCTGCGGTTCCTGCGCCTCCGGCGCGCCCGCAGGGACGGCGGCGAGCCGCGGCGGGCGGCGCGGAAGCGGGAGGAGGCGCCCGCCGGGGGGCGGAAGGGCCCCCTGGCCCGGCTCCGCGCCGCCGTGGCCGGCAGCCCGCGCCTGGCGCGGATGGCGACGCGGCTCGCCCGGACGCTGCACCTGCGGCTGCGGCTGAGCGGCCGGGTGGGCACGGGCAATCCCTCCGACACCGCGGCGGTGGCGGCCATGGTGCGGGCGGCCGGGGCGCTGCCCGGCCTGGAGCTGGAGGTGTCGGTGGACTGGCTGGACGAGGTGCTGGACCTCGAGGCCGATGGATCGGCGTGGGTCTGGGCCCCGCAGGTGCTGGTGGTGGTGGGCGTGCTGTGGCTCGAGCGCGAGAACCGCGCGGCGCTGCGCGCCCTGTCGAGCTGAACGACGGAGTTCACGAGGAGGAAGCGCATGGAGCAAGTGACGAGGTTCATGGCGGTGGTGCGGAGCGTCCTCTCGCGCACCGCCCTCAAGGACGCGGTGGTGTCGAAGCCCCTCTCTGTGGGCGAGCAGCAGGTCCTGGTCCTCTCCGACGTGAGGGTGGCGCTGGGCGCCGGCGGCGGAACGGGAGCCAGCGCCGCCAAGCGCATGGCCAGCGGCACCGGCGGGGGGAGCGGCGGGGGCGCCAAGGCGCGCCCGGTGGCGGTGCTGGTGGTGGACAGGGGCCAGGTCCGGATCGAGCCCATCGGAAACTGAAAGGAACGGACGATGAAGCACGTCGAGGAGATCCTGCAGGCAGTGAGCGAGGAGCTGTCCGCCGTGGCCGCCGGCGACGCGGTGGTGGGGTCGCCCATCCCGCTGGGCGCGGTCACCGTCTACCCCGTCTCGCTGGTGAGCGTGGCGCTGGGCGGCGGCGGTGGCGAGGGCGAGATGTCGCCGGAGGGGGCGGTCAAGCCGGAGAAGGGGACCGGCGGCGGATCCGCCGGAGGCGCGCGGGCTTGCCCGGTGGCGGTGCTGGTGGTCGGCGCCGATGGCGTGAAGGTGCTGCCGCTGCCGCAGCGGAAGGGCGCGCTGGAGAAGCTGCTCGAGAAGATCCCCGACCTGGTGAGCCAGGTGAAGGCGGCGGCCGGCGCATGACGGGGCGGGAGGGGCCGGGGGGAGCGCGGCGGCGGGCCCGCGCCTGGGCCGGCCCTGGCTGGCCGGCTCCACCGCTGTGGCCCTTCAGGGTCTCGGCGGCGCCGTTGCGGGTCGCGCCGCCACGCGGGGGGCGCGCCCGCCGCCGGCGACCTCAGCGCGAGCCCAGCATGGCCCCGGCGATGGCGAAGCCCACCGTGGCCGGGATCGATCCGAGCAACGTGGCGAGGGTGTACGTCGAGAAGCGGATGGGCGTCGCCCCGAACGCGAAGTTGAGCACGGCGAAGGGGGAGACCGGCGACAGGCGCAGGAGGACCACCGCCCAGAGTCCGCGCCGGGTCTCGAGGGCCCGCGCCAGCCGCGCCACCCGCCCCTCGCCCCGCGCCAGGAACCGCGGATCGCCGGCCATGAGCCGGCCCACCCCGAACGCCGCGCAGGCCCCCGCCGTGCAGCCTGGCACCGCCACCAGGGAAGCCGCCACCGGGCCGAAGAGCCAGCCGGCGGTGAAGGTCAGCACCGCCAGGGGCACCGCCGTCAGCGCCGCGGGCACGTAGAGCAGCCCGAGCACGCCCAGCCCCACCCAGCCGGCGTCGCGCACGCGCTCGGCCATCCCGGGCAGGACGTCTTGCGGGTGCAGGAGCTGCACGGCGGTCAGGAACAGCGCCAGGAGGAGCAGGCCTCGCCAGAACCGGGTGCGGGCGCCGGGCGTGCCCGGTGCCAGCGCGAGGGAACGGCCACCGGAGAGGAATGGCATGCCGGGCTCCTCGGATCCGGCGGACGGATCCCTCACCGCGCCTGGATGAAGCCCTCCGCGGTGAGCAGCTCGGCCGACAACACCCCGCCCCCGGCCGCGCCGCGGATGGTGTTGTGCGAGAGGCACACGAACCGCCAGTCGAAGAGCGCGTCCGGACGGAGCCGCCCGATGGTCACCGCCATGCCCTTGCCCGCGTCCCGATCCAGCCGGGTCTGCGGCCGCGAGTCGTCCTCGAAGTAGTGCAGGAAGGGCGTGGGGGCGGAGGGCAGCTTGAGCGCCTGCGGCTTGCCGGCGAACCCCTGCCAGGCGGCCAGCACCTGCTCGCGCGACGGCTTGCGCTCGAACGAGGCGAACACCGCGGCCAGGTGGCCGTCGGTGGCCGGGACGCGGATGCACTGCGAGGTGATGACCGGCTCGGTGGCGGGGACGATGCGCCCGTCGGCGTAGCGGCCCCAGATCTTGAGCGGCTCCCTCTCGCTCTTCTCCTCCTCGCCCTTGATGAAGGGGATGACGTTGTCGAGCATCTCCGGCCAGCTCTCGAAGGTCTTCCCCGCCCCGGAGATCGCCTGGTAGGTGCAGACCGCCACCCGCTTCGGCCCGAAGCCCATGAGCGGGTGAAGCGCCGGCACGTAGCTCTGCAGGGAGCAGTTCGGCTTCACCGCGATGAAGCCGCGCCGCGTCCCCAGCCGCCGCCGCTGGGCCTCGATGGCCGCGACGTGCTCCGGGTTCACCTCGGGGATCATCATGGGCACATCGGGCGTGCCGCGATGGGCCGAGTTGTTGGAGACCACCGGGATCTCGGCCCGGGCGTAGGCCTCCTCCAGCCTGGCGGTCTCGTCCTTGGGCATGTCCACGGCGCAGAAGACGAAGTCGACCTCCCCGGCGATGCCGGCCACCTCGGAGGCGTTCCGGACGGTGAGCCCCGAGACCGCCCCGGGCACCGGCGTCTTCATGACCCAGCGCCCCTTCACCGCCTCCTGGTACGCCTTGCCGGCCGAGGCCGGGCTGGCGGCCACCAGCGTGACCTCGTACCAGGGGTGGTTCTCGAGGAGCGACAGGAAACGCTGGCCGACCATGCCGGTCGCGCCCAGGACTCCGACCTTCAGCTTCTTCTGGCTCATGGCTCTCCGCCGCCCAAGGAGGTGCAATTTACCACAGGGTTGCGGACCCGACCCCGGCCCTGGTGCCGCACCGTCCCTCACTCGTCGTCGTCGGGAACTTCGCACGGATTTCCCGCCGCCGAGCCGTAGAACACCTCCTCCAGGTACAGCCCTTGCGGCGGGGCGGTGGGGCCCGCGCGGGTCCGATCGCGGCCCTCGAGCAGCTCGGGGATCGAAGCCGGCGAGCGCTTGCCCTGCCCCGCCTCGACCAGGGTGCCGACCATGTTCCGGACCATGTGCTTCACGAAGGCGGTGGCCTCGACCAACACCTCGATCCGGCCGCCGGGCTCGCCCAGCACCTCCAGCCGGCGCACCTCCCGGACGGCGTGGCGCGACGCGCAATCGCTCGCCTGGAAGGCGGCGAAGTCGTGCCGGCCCACCAGGTGCGCGGCCGCGGCCCGCATGGCGGCCACGTCCAGCGGCTGGAAGTGCTGCCAGGCGCGCAGCCGCGAGAGCGGCGCGCGGGTCGGGCCGTTCTCGATGACGTAGCGGTACCGCTTGCCGCGGGCGCTGCGCCGGGCGTCGAAGCCGTCCGGCTCGAGCCGGGCCGAGCGCACGGCCACGTCCGGCGGGAGCAGCGCGTTCATGCCCCGCACGTAGGCGCGCAGCGGCAGCGGCTCGGGTTCCGCGAACGAGACCACCTGGCCGCGCGCGTGGACCCCGGCATCGGTCCGTCCGGCGGCGGTGACGCGGCGGGGCGCATGGTGCAGGGTGGAGAGCGCCCGCTCCACCTCCGCCTGGACCGACGGCCCGTTGGGCTGGACCTGCCACCCCACGTATCGCGTCCCGTCGTACTCGAGGACCAGGCTCACGACCGGCACGGAAGGAAGGTATCACGGGAGCTCGACCTCATCCCGACGGCCCTCCCGCCCGCGGGGCGCCGCGGACGCGCCGCATCCCGGAGCCGGTCCCGCCGCACACCTCGGGCGAGGCGCGCGGCGCTTTTGTGGATCGCCCCGGGTCACCGGCGATCTAGGCTTCTGCCATGCGCTCACCGCCCGTGATGCTGGATGCGCCGGCCGTCGCGGCACCCGCCCCGGAGCCGCGGCTGGCCCGGCTCGGCCCGGCGCTGGCCGCCCTCGCCACCTTCGCGCTCCACGCCGCCTGCTGGGGCCGCTACGGGCTCTTCCGCGACGAGCTGTACTTCATGGTCTGCGGCGAGCGGCTCTCGGCCGGCTACGTCGACCAGCCGCCCGGGATCGCGCTGGTGGCCGGCCTGGCGCACCGGCTCTTCGGCACCTGGGTGCCGGGGATCCGGCTGTTCGCGTGGGTGGCCGCGGCCGCGACCGTGTACCTGGCCGGGCGGCTGGCGGCGAGGCTGTCGGGGAGCGGCGCCGCGGCCACCATCGCCGCGGTGGCGACCTTCGCGTGCCTGGTCTTGCGGGGAACGTCGAGCTTCCTCTCCATGAACGCCTTCGAGCCGCTGCTCGTCCTGGCCCTGGTGCACGTCCTGCTCCGCCTGGCCCGGGGGGAGGACCCGCGGCTCTGGGTGGCGGCCGGCGGGCTGGCGGGGCTGGCGGTGCTCTTCAAGTACACCTCCGCGCCCTTCTCGCTGGCCCTGCTCCTCGGGTGCGCGGTCGGGCCGGCGCGGCGCGCCCTGTGGACGCGGTGGGCGCTGGCCGGCGCCGCCTTCGGCCTGCTGGTGGTCCTGCCGAACTTCGCCTGGCAGGCGGCGCACGGGTTCCCGTTCCTGGAGCTGGTCCACGACCAGCTCGCCTACAAGAACACGCCCACCACCCCGTTCCAGTTCCTGCGCGGCTTGCTCTTCGAGGCCAACCCGGGCAACGCGCCCATCTGGCTGGGCGGCCTCGGCTGGCTGCTCTTCTCGCCGAGCGCCCGGGAGGCCCGCTTCGCCGGGGTGGGCGTGCTCGTCTACCTGCTCCTCCTCACCTTCGGTCACGCCAAGTCGTACTACGCGGCACCGCTCCTCCCCATCCTCCTGGCCGCCGGCGGCGCGGCCTTCGCGGCCCTCGTCCGCTCGCGCCGGACGCAGCAGGTCTACTGCGGGATCCTGGCCGCCTCGGCGCTGGTCTTCGCACCCCTGGCCGTGCCCATCCTCCCGGTCGAGGCGTTCCTCGCCTACCAGTCCGTGCTGGGGGCGAAGCCCCCGCCCATGGAGAACCTCGCGCAGAGCGTCCTCCCGCAGCTCTATGCCGACCAGTTCGGCTGGCCGGAGCTGGTGGCCGGGGTCGCGCGCGTCTACCGATCGCTCCCGCCCGAGGAGCAGCAGCGGGCGGTGGTCTTCGGGAAGAACTACGGGGTCGCCTCGGCGGTGGAGATCCTCGGCCCCGCCTACGGCCTGCCGCCAGGCATCGCCATCTCCGGCCACAACCAGTACTGGTTCTGGGGAGTTCCGCCCGGGCGTGGCGATCCCGCCATCGTCGTCTCCGATCCGAACGAGACCTGCCTGCACCTGTTCCGGGACCAGGACGAGGCCGAGCACCTCGCGGCCACCCCGTACGCGATGCCCTACGAGAACGGACACGTGATCTGGATCTGCCGCGGGCTCGAGCGGCCGATGACGTCGATCCCCGATCGCGCACGCCACTTCGAGTAGACGGCCTCGGACCACGAGCAGGGGCGCTCGGTCCGCCGCGCCAACCCGCGGGTGAGGCTCACTGCCCGGCGTGCTTCTCCTGCGCGGCGATGGCCTCGAAGCGCGGGTCACCGCGAAGCGAGGAGAGCTCGGCGTCCGCGGCGATCCCCGCCGCGAACTTGTGCGCCAGGCCGTTCTCCACCGCGTCCCGCAGGGTGGCGATGGCCTCGTCCCTGCGGCCGAGGGCCGCCAGGTCGCAGGCCAGGTTGTATCGGGCGATGGCCGTCTCCGGGTGCCGGGGGCCCAGGACCCGCTCCTTGAGCGCCACGATCTGCCGCTGCAGGGCCTCCGCCTCGCCCGGGCGGCCGCGCCCCTTGATGACGATGGCCAGCATCTCCATCGATTCCAGGGTGTCGGGGTGCTCCGGCCCGAGCACCCGGCGCCGAGCCTCGAGCACCTCCCGCGCCAGCGGCTCCGCCTCCTCCAGGCGACCCGCCGACTCGATCTCCCACTCCAGATTCTGCATCGCCTGCAGGGTCGACTGATGGTCCGGCCCCAGGACGCGCCGCTTGCGCTCGATGACCTGGCGGGTGATGCGCTCCGCCTCCGCCCAGTGACCCTGCTGCCCCAGCGTGGCGGCCAGGTTGCCCAGGGCCTGGATGGTCAGGGGGGCGTCGTTCCCCAGGACCCGCTCGTCCAGTGCCAGGATCTGCCGGTAGAGGGCCTCCGCCTCGGGGAGGCGGCCGCGGTCGAAGAGGATCCCCGCCAGGAGACCCGTCGACCGGAGCGTCACCGGGTCGTGCGCCCCCAGCACCCGCCGCTCCGCCTCCAGCGTCGAGCCCAGGAGCCGCTCGGCCTCGGCGATCCGCCCCTCCTTCCGCAAGGCGTTGCAGAGCTCGGCCAGCGAGAGGACCGTCTCCCGGTGATTCGGGGCCGAGCGTCCGCCGCTGGGCGTCGGACGCCCTCCGCAGGATCTCCTCGGCCTCGCGGTCCCGGCCCTCCAGCGAGAGCACCCGCCCCAGCGCCCGCATCGAGGAGAGGGTCTCGGGGGCCTCCGGACCGAGCACCTGCCGCCGGTGCTCGATGGCCGACTCCAGCATGGCGTGCGCCCGCGGGTAGAGGCCCAGGCCGGCGTAGACCGATCCCATGGTGTCCATCATCCGCGCCTGGAGCAGCGGATCGCGGGCCAGCCCCGAGTCCACCTGCGCGCTGGCGCGGTCGAGGATCTCGCGGGCGGTGACCGAGCTGCCTCGCGCCTCGCTGGGATCGGAGACCTGGAACATGCTGGCCATGAAGTCCGCCACGCGCCGCGAGGCCTCCGCCTCCCGGTCGGCCCGGTCGCGCTCGGCCGAGACGCGGCGAACCTGGACGGCCAGCCCGGCCGTGAACGCGGGCAGCAGCAGGGCGGCCGCGCCCGCCACCGCCACCCCGAAGCGGTGCCGCTTCACGTACCGGCGGAGCTGGTACGCGGCGCTGGGGGGCCGCGCCTGCACCGGCTCGCTCCGCAGGTGGCGCCCGACGTCCGCGGCCAGCTCCGCCGGGGAGCCGTAGCGCCGGGAGCGCTCCTTCTCCATGGCCCGGGCCACGATGGCGTCGAGATCGCCGCGTACCGCGCGCACCAGGGCCTCGGCGGTCGTGCCCCGGAGCGCCGCCGCCGCGGCGGCCGCCGGGCCCGGGACCGCCAGCCGGGCGCTGGGCGGTGGCGGCTCCTCGCGCTTGATCCTCCGGCGCAGCTCGTCGAGGCCCCCGCCGCGCAGCTCCTTGGCGGGGAAGGGCAGGGAGCCGGAGAGCAGCAGGTAGAGCAGCACGCCCAGCGAGTAGACGTCGGCGCGGGTGTCCACGTCGTCGGAGAGGGCGTCGGCCTGCTCCGGGCTCATGAACTCGGGGGTCCCGATGATGGCGCCGAGCTCGGTCGAGGGCGCCTCCTCGATCAGCGGCCGGATCATGGCCTTGGCGATCCCGAAGTCGATGATCTTGGGCATCGCCCTCCCGTCCGCGAGGGTGACGAGGATGTTGGAGGGCTTCAGGTCCCGGTGGATGACGCCCTTGTGGTGGGCGTGCTGGACGCCCTCGCAGACCATGGTGAAGAGCGCCAGCCGCTCGCGCAGCGACAGGCGCTGGTCGTCGCAGTGGCGGTCGATGGGAACGCCAGGGACGTACTCCATGGCGAAGTAGGGTCGGCCGCCCGGCGCCGAGCCGGCGTCGAAGACGCGGGCGATGGCCGGGTGCTCCATCATCGCCACCGCCTGCCGCTCGGCCTCGAAGCGCCCGATCACCTTGCGGGTGTCCATGCCCGCCTTGATGACCTTCAATGCCACCGTCCGGCGCACCGGCGCGGTCTGGTCCGCCAGCCACACCTCACCCATCCCCCCCTCGCCCAGCCTCCGGACCAGGCCATACGGGCCCACCGCCATCCCCGCCCGCGTCGCCGAGGGCTCCGGCGCCGACCCCTCCAGGAAGCCGGCGCGCCTCACCTCTCCGGTGCGCGCCAGCAACCCGGCCAGCTCCGCGGCCAGCTCGGCGTCCTTCTGCGAGATGTCCTGCAGGCGTCGCGAGCGGGCCTCGCCCTCCAGCGAGAGAAGCTCGTCGAGCAAGGGGCTCATCTCCCGCCAGCGGGCGCCCGGGTCGACCTCCACCGCATCACCTCCGTCGAGAGGCCCGCCACGGGCGGAGCGGGAAGGTGGCGGCAGCCCCTCGCATGCGAGAGTCTTGCTGGCCCGCGACGCGGCAAGCAACGCAGACGAACGGAGGCTGGCGCCCCGCCCAGGCTCGGCCGGTCCAGCGGCCGCCCTCGCACGCGCCGACCGTCCTCGCAGCTTCCGTTGACCCGGCCGACCCCCCCGCGCTATATGCCTTCAACTTTCGTTGAAGGTCGTACCCGGGAGGTCCGAGGCGGCCATGGCCAGCGAGCAGGTGATCCTCTCGCAGCTCGACCAGAGCTCGAAGCAGGGCTCGCGGCCGGAGCGTGCCCGGGCGGCCCTGTCCGGGGTCCTCGATCTGGAGGAAACCCTGGTGGCGCTGGAGATCGAGCTGGAGCGCGCCACCCGCGACGCCGAGGAGAAGCTGCAGGCCGCCGCCCGCCACCTGGTCGCGGCCGGCGGCAAGCGCGTCCGCCCCACCGTGACCTTGCTGGCGGCGGGGGCGTGCGGCGGCGAGCTGCGCGCCGCCATCCCGTACGCGGTGGCCGCCGAGCTGACGCACTCCGCCACCCTGTTGCACGACGACGTCATCGACGACGGCCCCGAGCGGCGCGGCCGGCCCGCCTCGCGCGTGATCTGGGGCAACGCGGTCTCGGTCCTCTCCGGCGACTGGCTGCTCACGCGCGCGCTGGAGCTGGTCTCGGCCGCCCCGGCGCGATTGGCGGCGCTCCCGGCGCTCCTCGCCACCATGCGCAGGCTGGTGGAGGGCGAGGTGCTCCAGCTGTCGCTGCGCGGCACGTTCGCGGCCGGCGAGCGCGACTACCTCGACGTGGTCATCGGCAAGACCGGCTCGCTCTTCGGCTGGGCCGCCGCCGCCGGGGCCTGGTCGGCCGGCCTGACCGGGCGGATCCCGGAGGCGCTGGCGCGCTTCGGCGAGGACCTGGGGATCGCCTTCCAGCTCGTGGACGACGCGCTGGACTACGCCGCCGACCCGCACCTCCTCGGCAAGCGGCTGGGCACGGACCTGGCCGAGGGCAAGGCCACGCTGCCCCTCATCCGCGCCTGCGCCGCCCGGCCCGCGCTGCGCGACCGGCTCGCCGCCGTCTCGGACGGCGAGGAGGCGGCCCGCCAGGTGGCGGCGGAGGTCATCGAGGCGGTCAAGGCGGTCGGCGGCGTCGACGCCGCCCGGGAGATGGCGCGCCAGCACACCCAGGCGGCGCTGGAGGCGCTGGAGGCGCTGCCGGAGGGCCCGCACCGGCGCGCGCTGCGCGAGGCGGCGCTGGCGCTCACGGAGCGAGCGTTCTAGACGGGGGCATCACGAGCCGCGAGCTGCCGTCAGGCGTTCCGCCAGGCGCGCTCCGCCTGGAGCACCGCGTTCGCGAGCGGGACGTCGTACGGCCAGGAATCCAGCACCAGCCGACCCAGCCCCTCCGAGCGCTGCCGCCGCGGGGGCAGGTCTCCCCGGTCCAGCGCCGTCAGGTAGCCGCGCAGGGTGTTGAGGCAGGTGTCGAGCTGCTCGGGGCAGAGCTGGTAGCGCGGGGCGCGCCGCTCCGCCTCGACCTCGGTGAGGGCGACCAGGATGAGCTCGCGTGCACGGT
Organism: uncultured Pseudomonadota bacterium; assembly: GCA_963736345.1. Taxonomy (GTDB): domain Bacteria; phylum Myxococcota; class Myxococcia; order Myxococcales; family Anaeromyxobacteraceae; genus Anaeromyxobacter. The sequence continues at coordinate 25,446 of CAVTOU010000014.1, forward strand.
CCCGGCGATCCATGGAGGGCGTAGCCTAGATCAGGACCCGACGACGGGGAACGTTCCTGCGGGCACACATCGGGGGAACCCTGCTTCACGCATCGTCAAGCCAGTGGCCGGGTTTCGCATCCTGCTCGGCCGGGGAGGGAACGCGGCGCGGGCTCAGCCGCGCTCCTGGTACTCGATCCGGACGCGGGGGAGCAGTCCGCGGTCGAACGCCGCCCCCAGGAAGACGGCCACCGCCTCCCTCCCCTTCGGGCCGAGCTGCCGCGTCCAGCCGTTCACGTACATCCCCACGAAGCGGTCGGCCTGGTCGCGGTCCAGCCCCCGCGCGAAGCTGAGCGCGTAGCTGAGCGCGTCCTGCCGGTGGTCGAGGCCGTAGGCGATGGAGTCGGCCCAGGCCCGCGCCACCGACGCGCGGACCGGCTCGGGGAGATCCCGGCGGATGGCGTTCAGGCCGAGCGGCAGCGGCAGCGCGGTCCGCGCCTTCCAGCTCCGGCCCAGGTCGGCCACCACCCGCAGGCCGTCGGCGGCGGCGGTGAGCTGGCCCTCGTGGATCACCAGCGCCGCGTCCACCTCGCCGTCCCTCGCCGCCGCGCCCACCGCCTTGAAGTCCATGGGCACCGGCGTGTAGCGCGGCAGCTCCAGCGCCAGCGCCAGCGCGGCGCTGGTGCGCAGCCCGGGGACGGCGATGTTCTTTCCCGAGAGATCGGCCAGCGACTGGATGCGCGAGCCCTCCGGCACCACCACCACCGGCCCGTACCCGTCCCCCATCGAGGCGCCCGAGTCGAGGAGCAGGTAGCGATCGGCCAGGTAGGGATAGGCGGCCGCCGAGATGGCTGTGACGTCGTAGTGGCCCTGGCGCGCGGCCTGGTTGGCCGACTCGATGTCCATGAGCCCCTGCTGGAACGCGACGCCCTCGGCCTGCACCGCCCCGCTGGCGATGCCGAAGTACATGAAGGCGTCGTCCGAATCGGGGCTGTGGGCCACGCGGATGGTCTGCATGGCGGCAAGTTCTACCCTTCAACGATCGTTGAAACAAGCGGACCGGAGGAGTACAGATCCCGCGCCATGGCCTACCGCTCCCTGCGCGAGTTTCTGGACCGGCTGGAGCGGGCGGGCGAGCTCGTCCGGGTGCGGGAGCCGGTGGATCCCGTGCTGGAGATGGCCGCCCTGGCCGACCGCGCCGCCAAGCAGGCGGGGCCCGCCCTGCTCTTCGAGAACGTGGCCGGCCGCGATGGGGCGTTCCCGGTGGCCATGAACCTGTTCGGTACGCGCCGCCGGACCAGCTGGGCCCTCTCCTGCGAGGACTTCGAGGAGCACGCCGCCGAGCTGCGCTCCCTGCTCCGCACCGCGCCGCCGGCCTCGCTGTGGGAGAAGCTCAAGCTGCTCCCCAAGCTCGGCCGCCTCGCCTCCATGGCCCCCCGGCACGTCTCCTCCGGCGCCTGCCACGAGGTGGTGCTGCAGGGGGGCGAGGTCGACCTGACGCGGTGGCCGGTGCTCACCACCTGGCCTCACGACGGCGGCCCGTTCCTGACGCTCCCGCAGGTCATCACCCGCGACCCGGAGAACGGCGCGCGCAACGTGGGGATGTACCGGCTCCAGGTGCTCGGCCCGCGCCGGCTGGCCATGCACTGGCAGCTCCACAAGACCGCCACCTCCCACTACCGCGCCTACAAGCGCCGGGGCGAGCGCATGCCGGTGGCCATCGCCCTGGGCGGCGACCCGGCGCTCACCTACTGCGCCTCGGCGCCGCTCCCGCCCGGCGTGGACGAGTACCTGTTCGCCGGGTTCCTGCGCGGCGAGGCCGTACGAATGGTGAAGGGAGTGACCACCGACCTGGACGTGCCCGCCGACGCCGACCTGGTCATCGAGGGGTTCGTGGACCCGGCCGCGCCGCTGGTCCGCGAGGGTCCCTTCGGCGACCACACCGGCTTCTACTCGCTGGCCGACGACTACCCGGCGCTGGACGTCGCGGCCGTCACCCACCGCCGGGAGGCCGTCTACCCCGCCACGGTGGTGAGCCCGCCGCCGGCGGAGGATTTCTGGATGGGGACGGCCACGGCCAGGATCTTCCTGCCGCTCCTGCAGATGGTGTTCCCGGAGATCGTCGACATGGCGTTCCCGGCGGAGGGCGTGTTCCACAACCTGTGCCTGGTCTCCATGCGCAAGGAGTTCCCCGGCCACGCCAAGAAGCTCATGCACGGCCTGTGGGGCTCGGGGCAGATGGCCAGCACCAAGACCCTGGTCGTCTTCGACGAGGACGTGGACGTGCAGGATGCGTCGCAGGCCGCCTGGCGCGCCCTGGCCAACGTCGACGCGCGGCGCGACGTGGTGGTGGTCGAGGGACCGGTCGACGTCCTCGACCATGCCGCGCCGCAGCTGGCGCTGGGCGCCAAGCTGGGCGTGGACGCGACGCGCAAGTGGGCGGAGGAGGGCGGGCGGGAGTGGCCCGAGCCCTGCGTTCATCCGCCCGAGCTCCTGGCTCGCATGGACGCGCTCTACCAGCGGCTGGTGCCGGGCGCGCCGCCGCCGGACCGGCCGCGCATCGCCGAGCCGCCCGCCGCCGCCTGGACGCCGCGCAAGGGGGCGGCATGATCCCGGCCGCCGCCCACCGGCCCGAGGCCGGCGCCGGCCCCTCCGGCGCGGTGCCGCTCCCCGGCGAGGCGGCGCGCGGCGCCGCCGTCCGGGCCATGTTCGACCGGGTCGCCCCCTCGTACGACCTGCTCAACCGCGTCATGACGCTGCGGGTGGATCAGTCCTGGCGCGGGCGGCTGCTCGACGAGCTCGCCCCCCGGCCCGGCGAGGTCCTCCTCGACCTGTGCGCCGGGACCATGGACGTCGCCGCCCTGGCCCGCCGGCGGGTGCCCGGGCTCCGCATCGTGGGCGCCGACTTCTCGCTGCGCATGCTGCAGCGAGGCGTCGAGAAGACCGGCCTGCCGGCCGCGCAGGCCGACGCGCTCGACCTGCCCTTCGGGGCCGCGGCCTTCGACCTCGCCACCGTGACCTTCGGGATGCGGAACCTCGAGAGCTACGAGCGCGGCCTGGCCGAGCTGGCCCGGGTGCTCCGGCCCGGGGGGCGGCTGGGGGTGCTGGAGCTCTTCCGCTCGCAGACCCGCGCCTCGCGCCTCGTGCACCGCGCCTACAACCGGCTGGCGCTGCCGGTGCTGGGCCGGCTGCTCTCGCCCGACCCCGGCGCCTACCGCTACCTGGTCGAGTCGATGGAGCGCTTCGCCTCGCGGGAGGAGTTCGAGGCCGCCGCCCGGCGCGCCGGCTTCCGCGGCGTGCGCGGGCGGACGCTCTTCCCGGGCGTGTGCGGGCTGGTCACGGCGGTGCGCGCATGAAGCTGGTGGTCGGCATCTCGGGCGCCAGCGGCGCGCCCTACGCGCGACGGCTGCTCGACTTCCTGGCCGCGCACGGCCCCTCCCACGGCGTCTCGGTGGACCTGGTGTTCACCGCCACCGGCCGGCAGGTCTGGAAGCAGGAGATCGGCGCCGAGCCGCGCTACCCCTGGCCGGTCTGGAAGAGCCAGGACTTCACCGCCCCCTTCGCCTCCGGCTCGGCGCTCTACGACGGCATGGTGGTGATCCCCTGCTCGGCCGGGGCGCTCTCCCGGATCGCCTACGGGATGTCGGTCGACCTGCTGGGGCGGGCCGCCGACGTGATGCTCAAGGAGGGGCGCCGGCTGGTGCTGGTGTTGCGCGAGACGCCCATGTCGCTGGTGCACGCGCGGGCGGTGGTCCAGGCCATCGAGGCGGGCGCGGTGGTGCTGCCTGCCGCGCCGTCCTTCTACTCCGGCCCGCGCACCATCGAGGAGCTGGTGGACACGGTCGTCTCCCGGGTGCTCGACAAGGTCGGGCTCCCCAACGAGCTCATGAAGCGGTGGGACGGGATGGCCCCACGCCCGGACCCGAACGAATAGGGAGATGCCGATGCTCTCGACCCTCGCACACCGCGCCCTGGAGCGCGACGGCCTCGGGCCCATCCGCGACAAGGTGCTGGCCGGCCAGCGGCTCGACGACGCCGACGGGGTCCGCCTCTTCCAGGCGGCGGACCTGCCTGCGCTGGGCGCGCTCGCCAACCACGTCCGCGAGGCGCGCCACGGCGACCTGGCCTTCTACAACCGCAACGTCCACCTGAACCCCACCAACGTCTGCGTCGCCTCCTGCAAGTTCTGCTCGTTCGCGCGCAAGGACGACCAGCGCGCCTCGGACGGCTACACCATGTCCCTGGACGAGGCGGTGGAGAAGGTCCTCTCGCGGCGGCCGCTGGGCATCAGCGAGGTCCACATCGTCTCCGGCCTCCACCCCGACCTGCCCTTCGAGTACTACACCGAGCTCCTCTCCCGGCTGCGGAAGGCCTGGCCCGAGCTCTCCATCAAGGCCTTCACCGCCATCGAGATCCACTTCTTCGCCGAGAAGTTCGGCATGAGCTACGAGCAGGTGCTGCGCCGGCTCACGGAGGCCGGCCTCGACACCCTGCCCGGCGGCGGTGCGGAGATCTTCGCCGCCCGGGTGCGCCGGAAGATCTGCGACGACAAGGCCACCGCCGAGCAGTGGCTGGAGGTGCACCGCACCGCCCACCGGCTCGGGATCCGCACCAACTCGACCATGCTCTACGGGCACATCGAGCGCCTGGAGGAGCGGGTCGATCACATGCGCCGGCTGCGCGAGCTGCAGGATGAGACCCATGGGTTCCAGGTCTTCATCCCGCTCGCCTTCCACCCCGAGCACAACATGATCGGGAAGGCCTTCCCCAAGCCCACCGGCTACGACGCGCTCCGCACCCTGGCGGTGGCGCGGCTCTACCTCGACAACTTCGATCACGTGAAGGCCTACTGGGTGTCGCTGGGCGAGCGGCTGGCGCAGGCGGCGCTCTCCTTCGGGGTCGACGACCTCGACGGCACGGTGCTGGAGGAGCGCATCTATCACATGGCCGGCGCCACCGTGCCGCAGGCGCTCAGCGAGGCGACGCTGCACCAGCTCATCCGGGCGGCGGGCCGGGTCCCGGCCGAGCGGGATAGCCTGTACCGCGTGCTGCGCGTCCACGCGAAGGACGGAGAGGCTCCGGGCCTCGGGCTTCAGGTCTCAGGAGAAGCTACCCGTGCGACGGGCGAGAACAGGGCCGGAGATTCACACCGAGGTCTGAGGCCCGAGGCCTGAGGCCTACACTTGCGGAGTGATGGAATGCCGAAGCTTCGAGCCGCAGGAGTCTCCTTCCTCAACGCGTGGCCGCTCATCGAGGGGCTGGATCAGTCCGAGCGCATCGAGCTGGTGCGGGCCGAGCCGTCGCGCTGCGCCGAGCTGCTCGAGGCCGGCCAGGTGGACCTGGCGCTGGTGTCGGTGGCCGCGCTGGAGAAGGGCGAGTACGAGATCGTCCCCGGCATCGCCATCGGCGCCGACGGGCCGGTGCAGACGGTGCTCCTGGCGGGCGAGCAGTCGCCGGCCATCTGGGACGAGGTCTTCCTGGACACCGCCTCGCGGACCTCGCACGTCCTCACCAAGCTGGTGCTGGACGCCATGGACGTCCACCCGAAGTTCACGCCCATGCCGGCGGCCGACGGGCTGGCCCTGGCCACCGGCCGGCACGGGGCGCTGGTGATCGGCGACCGCGGCTTCGACGTCCGCGCCAACCACGTTCTGGATCTGGGCCGGGAGTGGAACCACCTCACCGGTCACCCCATGATCTTCGCGCTGTGGCTGGCCCGGCCCGGCGTGGTCACCCCGGAGGACGTGCAGGAGCTGACCCGGGTGGCCCAGCACGGCCTGGGCGTCCGCACCGAGCTGGCCCAGCGCTTCGCGGCGCAGAAGGGGGGCGACCCGGAGCGCTACCGGCGCTACCTGACCCAGCGCATCCGCTACGGGCTGGGCCCGTACGAGCTGGAGGGGCTGGAGGCCTTCCTGGACCGGGCCGCGCAGAGGGGATTCCTGCCGCCCATGAAGCTCCGCTTCGTGGACGACGTGGTCCGCCGCTCCCGCGCCCGGCGCGCCGTCTCGCTCGACACGGCCCTCTCCAAGGGCGCCGCGGGCGAGCGGCTCGACGCCGACGAGGCCGAGCTGCTGGACGAGAAGGCGCCGCTCCTGGAGCTGGGGCTGGCCGCCGACGCCCGCCGGCGTGCGCTCCACCCCGGCGATCTGGTCACCTACATCGTCTCGCGCAACGTCAACTACACCAACGTCTGCACCACCGCCTGCCACTTCTGCGCCTTCTACCGCCCGCGCGGACACAAGGACGCCTACGTCCTCTCGCGCGAGGAGCTGACCCGGAAGATCGACGAGACGGTGGCGCTGGGGGGCATCGAGATCCTGCTCCAGGGCGGGCTCCACCCCGACCTGGGCATCGAGTGGTACGAGGACCTGTTCCGCTGGGTGAAGGCGACCTGGCCCACCATCAGCCTGCACGCCCTCTCGCCGGAGGAGATCTGGCACATCGCCCGCACCAGCCAGCTCTCGCTCGAGGAGACCATCGACCGCCTGGTGGCCTCGGGGATGGACTCCATCCCGGGCGGCGGGGCCGAGATCCTGGACGACGAGGTGCGCCGCCGCATCGCCCCGCTCAAGTGCTCCACCGACGAGTGGCTGATGGTGATGCGGGCCGCCCACCGGAAGGGGCTGCGCAGCACCGCCACCATGATGTTCGGGGTGGGCGAGGAGCCGCGCCACCGGGTGGCACACCTCATGCGCCTGCGCGAGCTGCAGGACGAGACCCACGGGTTCACCGCCTTCATCTGCTGGCCGTTCCAGTCGGCCAACACCCGGCTCGCCCCCGGCGACGGCAGCGCCCACGCCTACCTGCGCACCAACGCGGTCTCGCGGCTGGTCCTCGACAACGTCGAGAACCTGCAGGCCTCCTGGGTGACCATGGGCGGCGGCGTGGCCCAGGCGGCGCTGCACATGGGCTGCAACGACTTCGGGCAGGTGATGATCGAGGAGAACGTGGTCTCGGCCGCGGGCACCACCTTCAAGATGGACTCGGAGGAGGTGGAGCGGCACATCCGCGATGCCGGCTTCCGCGCCGCGCGGCGGAACATGCGCTACCAGGTGGTGGAGGAACGGCCCGCGTGACCCTTCGACAGGCTCAGGGTGAGCGGGCGACCCGTGTGATCAGCGCGCCGTGGGTGCTGCCGGGCCGCCCCGAGGGGCCGGGCGCGCCCGCCACCGCCATCGCCGACGGCGCGGTGGCGCTCGAGGGAGACACGGTGCTCGGCGTCGGCAAGCGCCCCGAGATCGAGACCCGCTTCGGCGCCGGCGAGCGCATCGATGCCATCGTGCTGCCCGCGCTCGTCAACGCGCACCTCCACCTCGAGCTCTCGCACATGAAGGGCCGGGTGGCCGGCGGCGAAGGTCTGCCCGCCTGGCTCGCCCTCTTCATCGGGTCGCGCATGGCCACGCGCCCGGGCGAGGCCGAGGAGGCCATGGCCATGGCGGCCGAGGGCCTCCGGCGCGCGGGCGTGGCGGCGGTGGGCGACATCTCCAACACGCTCGCTTCGCTCGACGCGCTGTCCCGCGTCGGGATCTGCGGGACCGTGTACCACGAGGTGTTCGGCTTCTCGCCGGAGCGGCTCGAGAACCTGGCCCTGGCGGCGCGGGCCGAGCGGGCCCGGCGCGGGGCGCCGCCCCGAGGGCTGCGCGTCCGCGAGAGCCCGCACGCGGTGTACTCGACCCACCGGCAAGGGCTGGAGGCGCTGCTCCAGGCCGGCCCGGGTTCGCTGCACCTGGCCGAGGATCCCGCCGAGCGCCTCTTCTGCCGCGACGGGTCGGGTGGGTTCCGGCGCATGCACGAGGCGCTGGGCGGCGGCCTCGACATCGACAGGCTGCGGGTTCACGGCCGCTCGCCGGTGGCCGCGGTCGCGCCTCTGCTCCGCCCCCATCACCTGGCCGTGCACTGCGTGGACCTGGACGACGAGGACGTGGCGCTGCTGGCACGCTCCGGCGCCACTGCCGTGCTCTGCCCGCGCTCGAACCGCTACATCCTGGGCCAGCTGCCGCGCCTGCCGGCGCTGCTCGAGGCCGGCGTCCCGCTGGCGGTGGGCACCGACTCGCTCGCCTCGTCGCCCTCCCTGGCCCCGCTGGCCGAGCTGGCCCTGCTCCGCCGCGAGTTCCCGGCCATCCCGCCGGCGCGGCTCCTTCCGCATGACCTGGAACGGGCCGGCGGTCGGGGCGCCGCACGTGGGCCGGCTCGCGCCGGGGAGGGCGCCGGGGCTGGTGGCCGCGCCGCTGGCCGGCTCCCGCCCCGACGATCCGTTCGCGTTCCTGCTCGGCTCGTTCGGCGCCGACGAGCGCCCCTTCACCTGGATCCGGCCGAACGCGCTGGAGGCCGCATGAAGCCCGCCCACCTCGGCGACGGCGCGGGCCCGCTCCTCGTTCCCGCTTCGGGCCTTTCGAAGGCGGCGGCCCTGGCCCGGCTGGTGAAGCTGCCGCACTCGCTCTTCGCCCTCCCCTTCGCGGGGGCGGCGGTGGCGCTGGTGCTGCCGGCCGCCTCCAGGGAGCGGCTGCCGGTGCGGCTCGCGCTGGTGGCGCTGGCGGTGGTGGCCGCCAGGACCGCGGCCATGACCATGAACCGGATCGCGGACCGGGCCATCGACGCCCGCAACCCGCGCACCAGGGGACGCGGCCTGGTCACCGGCGAGGTCTCGGCCCCCGCGGCCTGGGGTCTCCTGGCGGGGAGCGCGGCGGTGTTCACCGCCGCCGCCTTGGGCCTCTCGCCGCTGTGCGGCGCCCTGGCCCTCCCGGTGCTGGCGGTGCTCCTCGGGTACTCGTTCGCCAAGCGCTTCACCTGGGCCTGCCACCTGTGGCTGGGTGTGGCCCAGGCGCTGGCGCCCCCGGGCGTCTCGCTGGCGCTCACCGGAGGCGTCCAGCTCCCGGCCGCGTTGCTGGGCGTGGGCGTGGGCGCCTGGATCGGCGGCTTCGACGTCTTCTACGCCATGCAGGACCTCGACTTCGACCGGGGCGCGGGCGTGCGCTCGATCCCGGTGCGCTTCGGCGTCCGCGGGGCGCTGGCCTGGGCGCGCGGGATGCACGTCATGGCGGTCGCCTCGGTGGCGGCGGCCGGGGCGCTGGGTGGCCGCGGGCCCGGCTGGTTCGCGGGAGCGGCCATCCTGGCGGCCACGCTCGCCGCCGAGCACCTGTACGTCGCGCCCGGCGGATCGCTCCGGCCGGAGCGGATCAACGTCGCATTCTTCAACTACAACGCCTTCGCGTCGATCGCCTTCGCCGTCTGCGCGCTGGCCGACGTCTTCCTGGGGAGCTGAGGAGAGATGCCCGAGACCAGCAGCCAGCCGCCGCACCAGCCGCCGCGCCACCCCAGCTCGCACGCGCTCGGGCGCGCCGACCTGGCGGTGGCCGACCAGGTGGGCGCGCTCATGGAGCTGTGGGGGTTCCGGCGCCAGCTGGGCCGGATCTGGGCGGTCCTGTTCCTGTCGGATCGTCCGCTGCCCGCCCCCGAGCTGTGCGATCGCCTCGGCATCTCGACCGGGCTCCTCTCCATGAGCCTGGCCGAGCTGCGCAGCTGGGGCGTGGTGCGGGGCGTCTCGCTGGAGGGCGACCGCAAGGAGCACTACCAGGCCGAGACCAACGTCTGGAAGCTGGTGGCCCACGTGCTGCGCGAGAGGGAACGCAAGGCGGTGGAGAGCGCGCTCGGGTCGTTCGAGCGGGTGCTGGACGAGGTCCGGGCCGCCGGCGCTGGAGACGTCGATCCCGAGGTCCGAACGCTGGCGCGCTTCAAGGCCAAGCGGCTGGAGATGCTGGCCGGCCTGTGCCAGGCGGCCCTGGCTGTGCTGAGGGTCCTGCTCGACTCGGCCCGCGCCGACGTGGGGCCCATCAAGGCTCTGTCCGAGGCGTTCGCTCGCCGCCGCTAGCCGCGGGCGGAAAGGGCTCCAGCGGGATCCCGCAGTCCGCGCAGGCCTGGAACCCGGGCCGGTAGCAGGTCCGGCAGAGCGGGCAGTACGCGGCCGCGCCGCCGGTCGCCGGCGGCGCCGCCAGCGCCGCCTCCGCGGAGGAGCCGGTGGCCAGGAGCAGCCGCGCCAGGTGCTGCTCCCGCTCGCTCCAGGAGGCCGCCAGCCCCGGCGCGCTGCGCCCCCGGGAGAGGCGAGCCCGGACCAGCTCCCGCGCCGCCAGCCCCTGGAATGCCTCCGGCGGGAGCAGGGCCGCCGCCGCGGTGAGCGCGTCGAAGCGGCGGTAGAGCGGGCGCGAGAGGTGGACCAGCGGGTGCAGCCCTTCCCAGGGGAGCAGCATGGCCAGGCCGCCGCCGACGCTGGCCCTCCAGCCCTCGCCGCTGGCGCGAAGGAACGCGACGCCCACGGCCGAGATGGCGAGGAGGAGCGCTCCGAAGACCGCGGTGGCCGGGCCGAGCGGGACGTCGTCCGCCAGGGGGGACCAGACGGCGAGCGCCAGCGCCAGCAGATCCGCGAAGAGCGCCGCGGCCAGCGCACGGAGCGCCAGCCGGTAGGGCCGCTGCCGAAGCCGAAGGGCGCGCGCAGCCCGCAGGTCGCTGCGCGGGCTGCGCTCCGCCTGGCGCGCGGCCTGCGCGGGCGCGGCCCGGTCGCGGCCCGGGGCGAGCAGCGCCAGGAGGTGCTCGGCGGTCTGCGGGGTCGGCGCCGAGAGCAGCTTCCGCCCGCCGGCGGTCACGGCCTTCCCCTCGCGCGCCAGCGGGCCGGCCGCCGCGGGATCGACCGGGGTGAGCTCGGCATCCCCGATCACCACCGGCTCGGTGCGGCGGCCCGGGTCGAGCACGTAGAGGCGGCCGCCGGCGCGGAGGAAGGGGAGGTCGAAGAGCGCCACCGCCTCGGCCAGCGGGGAAGCCCCCAGCCAGCGCAGCCCGGCCCGCAGCGGCCGCAGCGCCCCGCTGCCGGCGAGCAGCAGGTGGCCGCGGCCGAGCTGGGCGATCCCGTCCGCCAGGTAGAAGACGATCACCCAGGGCAGGAGGTCGACGACGAGCGGCTGGATCAACCTCCGAACCCGCCCTGGCCGCCGGGGCCGCCGCCGAACCCGGGCCCGATGCTCCGGTTCTCCTGCGGCCTGTTCCGCCCGCTGAACCGCGCCCGCAGCCCCTTCCAGCCCTTGGCGAGGGCGCCGCCGACGGCGATCACGATCACCACCACGAACTTGCCCATCTTGGCGAACAGCTTGGCGAGGGCCCCGAAGAAGCCGAGCTTGACGGCGGCCGCGCCCGCCCCGGCCGCGACCAGCGTGGCCAGGCCGTACTCCGCCACCTTGTCGCCCGGCCTCCACTCCGCGTACGTCTTGCCCCGCTTGAAGGAGAACGCCTTGATGACCTCGTCGACGGAGGGCTTGGCGGCGGCCAGCTGGTCGGGCTCCTCGACCAGCGTCACCGACATCACCCCGCTGCGGCCCAGCAGGCGGACGTTGTAGTTGAGCCCCTGGTGCCCCTCGTCGGTCTTGTGGAGCGCCGCCCAGGTCAGGTTCTGGGTGCGGGGATCGTAGTGCGGCGCCTCGGCCCAGCCGGTGACGTGCAGTCCGGTGTAGCCCCGCTTCTTGCGCTCCTGGTTGGCTCGCTCGGTGCCCTCCTGGATGCTCTTCAGGATGGCGCCGGCGTCGATCTTCTCCATCTCGGCGTCCTTGATGTACCCGATGGCGTTGTAGTCGAAGACGATGATCCAGTCCTGGTCCTCCGCCTTGGGGACCACCATCCCCAGCTCGGTCCCGTCGGGAACGTTGCCCATGCGCTCGAGCAGCTTCTGCGTGTCCTCCTTCCCGGCGAAGGCCACCGTCTCGGGAAGGCTCAGCTCGGCGACGCTCCCCAGGTCGACCCTGGCCGGGCCCTCGATCCACTTCACCTTGGGTTGCTGCGGCGACGGCGGGGCATCCTGGGCGACGGCAGGGAACGCGATCAGCGCGGCGGCGGCGAGGCCGGCGAGCCGTCGAAGACTGTTCATGGACCACCCTCCCACGCTCGGTGAACGAAACGCCCATCGAGTGTAGCGCGCATCCCGGCCGGGAGGGGTCGCGAGCCGGCCCACGGCGACGGGACGGGTGGGAGCGAGGAGGGGTCGGGCCTACGCGGGCGCCGGGTGTGTCCCAGGCTTGCCCCCCCTGGCCGGGGAGGATAAGTAAGCGCTCCCATGCTGTCCCCGGACGTCCTCAAGAAGCTCGAGACCATCGAGCACCGCCTGGACGAGCTGACGCACCTGCTCTCCGAGCCGTCGGTCGCCGGCAACGGCGACCGATACCGGAAGGTGGCCAAGGAGCGCGCCTCGCTCGAGCCCACCGTGGCGGCGCTCCACGCCTACCGGAAGCTCCTCGAGGACATCTCCAACAACGAGGCGTTGCTCTCGGACGCCGAGCTGCGGGACATGGCCAAGGAGGAGCTGAACCAGCTCCGTCCGCAGGTCGAGCCCGCCGAGGAGCACCTCAAGACCTTCCTCGTGCCCCGAGACCCCAACGACGACAAGGACGTCATCGTCGAGGTCCGGGCCGGCGCCGGCGGCGACGAGGCCGGCCTGTTCGCGGCCGAGCTCCTGCGCACGTACCTGCGCTACGCGGAGCGGCGCGGCTGGCGGGTGGAGCTGGCCGACACCTCGCCGGGCGCGCTGGGCGGGGTCAAGGAGGCGGTCATCCACATCTCGGGCGACGCGGTCTACTCCTGGCTCAAGTACGAGTCGGGCGTGCACCGCGTCCAGCGCGTGCCGGCCACCGAGGCCCAGGGACGCATCCACACCTCCACCGTCACGGTGGCGGTCATGCCCGAGGCCGAGGACATCGACGTGCAGATCAACCCGGCCGACATCGAGATGGACGTGTTCCGCTCGACCGGATCGGGCGGCCAGTCGGTCAACACGACCGATTCGGCGGTGCGCCTCACCCACAAGCCCACCGGCATCGTGGTGAAGTGCCAGCAGGAGAAGAGCCAGATCAAGAACCGCAGCATGGCCATGCGCATGCTGCGAGCCAAGCTGTACGAGATCGAGCAGGAGAAGCAGCAGAGCGCGCGCGACGCGGCCCGCAAGTCGCAGGTGGGCACCGGGGATCGCTCCGAGAAGATCCGGACCTACAACTTCCCGCAGGACCGGCTCACCGACCACCGCATCAACTACACCCGCCACAACCTGCCCGCGGTCATGGACGGCGACGTGCAGGACGTGATCGACGCCTGCCGCACCTTCTTCGCCGCCCAGGCGCTGCGGGAAGCCGCCCGCGGCGAGGAGAAGCGGGCCTGAGGATCAACAACGTGGTCGTAGACGTAGAGGTAGGCGTAGACGTAGACGATCCACCGAGGACCTCGTCTACGTCTACGTCCACGCCCACGTCTACGACCACGTTTGGCTCCGTGAGCCCCCCTTGACCCCCTGGACCACGCTGAAGCTCCTCGAGTGGACGCAGGGCTACTTCGCGCAGAAGGGCGTGGACGCGCCGCGGCTCACCGCGGAGCTCCTGCTGGCGCACGCGCTCGGCTGCGACCGGGTGCGCCTCTACCTCGACTTCGACAAGCCGCTGGGCGAGGCCGAGCTGGCCGCCTACCGCGAGCTGGTCCGCCGCCGCGCCGATCGGGAACCCACCGCCTACCTGGTGGGCCGGAAGGAGTTCTACGGGCGGCCCTTCCGCGTCGACGCGCGCGTGCTGATCCCGCGCCCGGAGACCGAGGTCGTGCTGGAGGCGGCGCTGGCCGCCCTCCCCGCGGGCGGGCAGGCGCTCGATCTCTGCACCGGATCGGGCGCGCTGGGGGTGACCCTGGCCCTGGAGCGGCCCGGGGCGCAGGTGACCGCCACCGACGTCTCCGCCGAGGCGCTGGAGGTGGCTCGCGACAACGCGGCGCGGCTGGGTGCGGCCAGCATGACCTTCCTCGGCGGGGACCTGTACGACCGGGTCGCACCCGGCCGGCGCTTCGACGTGATCGTGTCCAATCCGCCCTACGTCCCCCGTGGCGAGCTGGACACGCTCGCCCCCGAGGTCCGCCGCGAGCCGCTCCTGGCGCTCGACGGCGGAGATGACGGGCTCGCGATCTCGCGGCGCATCGCGGCCGGGGCGCCGGCCCGGCTCCGGCCGGGCGGCGCGCTGGTCCTGGAGATGCACGAGTCCCACCTCGATGCGCTTCCATCGATATGCCTCGAGTGTGGGTTCGCGCGGGCCGAAGCCCGCCGCGACCTCGCCGGCCTCCCCCGTTTCGTCGTCGCCCACGTGGCGGGAGAACCCGGCCCAGCATAGAATCGCGGGCCTCCCGGCGGAGGGGCGCGCCCGACCGCGCCCCCGGCCGGTTCCGCCGGCCGCAGCGCCGGAACCACACGGAGAGGTCTTGGACAAGATCGTCGTCGAAGGTGGTGTGCCGCTCCGCGGGAGCGTCGACGTCTCGGGCGCCAAGAACGCCGCCCTGCCCATCATCGCCGCCAGCCTCCTCACCGAGGGTGATCATCTCCTGCACAACGTCCCCGATCTGGCCGACGTGCGCACCCTGTGCCGGCTGCTCCGCCACATGGGCAGCCAGGCGGAGCGGATCGCCGGCCCGCGCCGGAGCCTGGCCGTCCGGGTCCCGGCCACCGTCCTCCCCGAGGCGCCCTACGAGCTGGTCAAGACCATGCGCGCCTCGGTGGTGGTTCTCGGACCGCTCCTGGCCCGCTGGAGCGCGGCCCGGGTGTCCTTGCCGGGGGGCTGCGCCATCGGGGCCCGCCCCATCGATCAGCACCTCAAGGGGCTGGCCGCGCTGGGCGCCGAGCTCCACCTCGAGCACGGGTACGTGTACGGCACCGTGCCGGGCGGCCGCCTGCGCGGCACGGTCTTCACCTTCGACGGCGTCACCGTCACCGGAACCGAGAACGTGATGATGGCGGCGGTCCTGGCCGAGGGCGAGACCGTCCTCCGGAACTGCGCCCGCGAGCCAGAGGTGAAGGACCTGGCCGACGCGCTCTCCGGGATGGGCGCGCGCATCGACGGGGCGGGCACGGACGAGATCCGCATCACCGGGGTGGAGTCGCTGCGCCCGGTGAGCCATGCCGTCATAGCCGACCGCATCGAGGCCGGGACCTTCCTGGTGGCGGGGGCCCTGCCCGGCGGCGACGTGACCGTCCGGAGCTGCGTCCCCGCCCACCTCGAGGCGCTGGTCGAGAAGCTCCGCGCGGTGGGCGCGGAGGTGCGCGAGGTGCCGTCCGGGCTGCGCGTGATCGGCGATGGCCGGCCGCGGCCGGTGGACGTGCGGACCGCGCCGCACCCGGGCTTCGCCACCGACATGCAGGCCCAGATCATGGTGCTGCTGTCGCTGGCGGAGGGCTCGTCGCGCATCACAGAGACGGTCTTCGAGAACCGCTTCATGCACGTGCAGGAGCTGCGGCGGCTGGGCGCCGACATCACCGTCGACGGCAAGATGGCGCTGGTGCGCGGCGTGCCGGCGCTCTCGGGGGCGCCGGTCATGGCCAGCGATCTGCGCGCCTCGGCGGCGCTGGTCCTGGCCGGCCTGGCGGCGCAGGGGACGACCGACATCCTGCGCGTGTATCATCTCGACCGTGGGTACGAGCGGATCGAGGAGAAGCTCGCCCCCCTGGGGGCACGGATCCGGAGGGTCAAGGCGTGAGCCGTTCCACGGCCCGGGCGCGGCCCGCGCCCCGCATCGAGCAGGAGCTCATCACGGTGGCCGTTCCCAAGGGGCGGCTGCTGCAGGAGTCGTCGGCCCTCTTCGAGCGGGCGCTGGGGGTGTCGCCGCGCCGCCTGCTGGAGGGGACGCGCAAGCTCGCCGGCGACGCACCCGAGGCGGGGCTCCGCTTCATCGCCATCCGGGCCGGCGACGTGGCCAGCTACGTCGAGCACGGCGCGGCCGCGGTGGGGATCGTGGGCCTGGACGTCCTGCGCGAGGACCCCTGCGATCTGTACGAGCCGCTCGATCTGGGGATCGGCCGGTGTCAGGTGATCGTCGCCCGACCGCGGGACGCCCGCCCGCTCCCCCGGGGGGTCGCGCCCCGGGTGGCCACCAAGTACGTGTCCCTCGCCACGAGTCACTTCGCACGCAAGGGGATCCCGGCGGAGGTGATCCCCTTGCACGGCTCGATCGAGGTCGCCCCCTCGCTCGGGCTGGCTGACGCCATCGTGGACATCACCGAGACGGGCGAAACCCTGAGGGCAAACGGGCTCGTCATCGAGGAGAAGGTCCTCGATGTGACCGCCCGGCTGGTGGTCAACCGGGTGGCCCTGAAGCTCCACCCCGAGCGCCTGCGCCGGCTGATCGACGCCCTCCGAAGGGCGGTCGAGACGGACGGAGTGGCGAAACCCCGTTGAAACGTCCGCACGGTTCTGCCTAGTATTCCCGGAACTTCTGTCATCGGCGCTCGCTCGCTTGTCTCCCCTTATCCGAACGTTGCATTCAGAGGGCCCCGAAGGAGGACCCGTCTCGTCATGGATTGCCCCCGGTGTGCCGTCGAGCTGACGGAGATCTCGCACGATGATCGCGCCATCCATCGGTGCGCGGAATGCGGAGGGCTCTGGGTCGACGTCGCCGACCTGAACAAGATCCTCCTCCACGCGAACCTGCCGGCGCTGTCGTCGATCGGCGGGTCGGTGAACACGGACGAGATCGCCGGCATGTGCCCGGCGTGCAACGTCGACCTGGTGACCGTCGAGGGCGGCGAGAAGCGCAGCGTCAAGTACGACACCTGCGAGTCGTGCGGCGGGCTGTGGATCGAGAGCGACGAGGACGAGCCGGCCGCGGAGATGGACTGGAAGGGCGCGAGCGGGCAGATCGTCGGGTTCTTCAAGCGGTTTGCGAAGCGCAAGTAGGTCCCTCGACTCCGCCGCGCTTCGCGCGGCTACGCTCAGGACGAACGGCCCCGGGCGGCGCTCAGTCCCGCGCGTAGCGATCGTTCCGCCACGGGTGTGCCGTGTCGGAGTAGCCGTTCCGTTCCCAGAACCCCGATTCGTTCCGCGTCATCACCTCGATGCGCTGGATCCACTTGGCGCCCTTCCAGGCGTAGAGCTCCGGCGTGACCACGCGGCAGGGTCCGCCGTGCTCCGCCGGGAGCGGCGCGCCGTCCACCGACCGCACCAGGAGGACGTCGTCCTTGAGCGCCTCCTCCAGCGGCACGTTGGTCTTGTAGCTGTCGTAGGCGTGGAACATGACGTGGCTGGCTTCCGGGCGCGGGCGGGCCAGCGCCAGCACCGTCTCCAGCCGCACGCCCTCGAAGCGCAGGTCCATCCGGCTCCAGCCGGTCACGCAGTGGAAGTCCGAGACGTCCTCGACCTGCGGGAGCGCCAGGAACTCCTGCCAGGTGAGGGTGAGCGGGTTCTCGACCGCCCCGTCCACCTCCAGGCGCCAGCGGCCCAGGTCGATGCGCGGCACGATGCCCAGGTCCAGGACCGGCCACTTCTCGGTCTGGGTCTGCCCCACCGGCAGCTTGGGCATCCCGTGCCGGTTCCGTGGGCCCGCGCCCAGCGGGCGCGGATCGCTCGCCGCAGGCGACGCCTTCATCTTCGCGAGGAACCGCTCCCGGAGCTTCATCCGGGCGTCGACGATGCGCTGTTTCTTCTGGTCTTCCATGTCGATGCGCTCGCTCCGCCGTCCCCCGCCCGAGGCCTCTCCCCGCCGCCGACTCCCCTGGAACCGCTTGACTCCCGACCCCCTTCGCGGCAGAAAACACGTAGGTAACGCGGGAATAGCTCAGTTGGTAGAGCATCAGCTTCCCAAGCTGAGGGTCGCGGGTCCGAATCCCGTTTCCCGCTCCATCTGGAAGGCCGGTTGTTCCGCGAGGTTCTGCGCGGGGCTCCCGGCCTTCTGCTTCTCGGGTTCCCCGGCGCGCCCTACCAGCGCCCTATCCAACCCCGCGGCGAGGAGGAGGGGCGCCGCCTCGGTCTGGTCGGGCGCGGGGCGGGGCAGCAACCGCAGCCGGTCCACCTCGGCCCGCATGTAGTCCGGGGCGAGGTGGCCATAGCGGTCCAGGGTGATCCGCACGTCCGCGTGCCCGAGAAGGGTCGACACGGCCACGATGCTGACGCCGGCCTGGAGCATCAGGCTGGCGGTCGTGTGCCGCAGGTCGTGGAACCGGATCGGCCGGACCTGCGGCACCGGCCAGAGCTTGTCGCCGTGGATCGGGCAGCGCCGCAGCCCACGGTCGGCGGCCGGCTCGACGTGGCCGCAGCGCGGGGCGGCGCGATCCCTGGCGCCCGCGTCGTTCGCCCGGGCGCGGCAGACGTGCTTGTAGCCCGTCACGATCCCCGCCCGCGCCAGCGCCCGCCGCAGGATGCCAGGGAAGTCCGTCCCCTCCTGCGAGAGCATCGGGCCATCGGGGCGGGGGAACACCAGCGCGGAGGGCGAGGAGTCCACGGCCTCCCGCAGGAACGGCAGGAGTTCCGGGCTAATGGGGACGGTCCTGGCCTTGCCGCTCTTTGTGGTCGGGCGGTCCCAGGACCGGGCGAAGGTCACCAGGCCCGCAGAGAGGTTCACGTCGGCCTTTCGCAGGCCACAGAGTTCACCCTCGCGGGCCCCGGTGTAGACGGCCGCGGCGAACAGAGGCCGCCACCTCGGGGCGAGGGCGGCCAGGACGAGCGGCACCTCCTCGCGCCGGAGGTAGTCGAACGCCGGCCGGGGGACCTTACGCCGGCGGACGTCGTCCAGCGGGTTCACGCCGGTCCACCGCCCCGCCTCCTTCGCGCGAGCGAAGGCGCGGCTCAGATAGCCGCGGAGGTGGTTCACGGTCTGCGGCGAAAGGGAGGCCGCCTTCGCCTGGAGGAATTGCTCGACGTGTTGGGCGCGGAGGGCCGCGAGGGTGAGTCCGGCGACGTCTGCGTCGGCGAAGTGCTTGCGGATCGTCGTCTCGTTGGTTCGGTGCGACGGGGTGCCGGCACTGTACGTCGAGAGCCACCAGTTGAGGAGGTCGCCAACGGTGCCGCCGCCGTCCGCGGGGGCGAGGGGGTCCAGGCCAAGCCGCTGCCGCTCACCTTTCGCCTCCAGGTCACGGGCGAACCGCTCGGCGTCGGTTTTCGTGCGGGCGCTGGTGCCGGCCTCACGCCACCGGCCGGTCGCGTCCTGCCACCTTGCGAACCACTTGCCCCTGCGCTTGCGAACGTAGGCCATCTATTACCCGCCCAGCACCTTCGCCATCGCGGCGAGGCGCGCCAGCAAGTTGCGACCCATCTGCTCAAGCTCCGTTGGATCGGGATCCATCTCCCCGACGGCGTCAGCCGGGAAGTCGCGAGACGTGAAGAGGCCGGTTACAGACCACTGCGCAGGCGAAGTCGCGCGTGCATCATCGAGGACGACCCGGACGTTGCCGCCTGGCCTGCGGATCAGGGAGGCACCCACACCGATTCGGCCACGAAGCCCCTCGTCGGCATCCCCGGACGTGGCCCCCCTTGCCTTGAGGGCGTTCGAGCACGGGTTCATGTCGTGCCTCCGTGAGCCGGATGTCGCGCTGGTTTCGGCTTCGGCATGAACCGCCTCTCGATCAGCCACTCCTCCAGAATCACCACTGCCATGCTGCTCAAGCTGCGTCGTTGTGCCTCGGCGGCGCGCGCTAGAGCGGCTCGGGTGGTCAGCGGAAGTCTGAAGGTCATGCTCCCGTCGCGTCCCATGCGTGACATTGTAAGACATGGCCCAGCTATGGGCTACCGCTTCAACTGGACCACGGGGGTACCGGAGACCCTTTCGCCGCGGGCATACGCTCGCACGTCGTCAGGGATGAAGCGGACCAGGCCGCCGACGCGGCGATAAGGCAGGTCGCCGCTTGCGACGTGCTGGTAGACCCAGGACCTAGAGGTTCTGAGATACGCGGCCACGTCCTTCACCGTCCAGAGGCTCTCGTTGACCGATCCGTCGCTCATAGAGTTGCCCTAAGCGCACACCGAAGAAGAGGGAGGAGGGGTGAGGCGGGCGGCCGGCCACCACCACGTAACGTTCAGCCCCACGACGTCGCGCACGAGCACGGCGCGGGCCGTCCGACCAAGAAGCCGCCGCACGGCTTGCACGTCGCCGAACGGCGCGGGCGCCTCGCCGAACGCCATGAAGAAGAAGCGCCACGGGTCGCGGGCCCGCGGGCTCGCGAGGTCGAGGCCACTGGGGAAGACCTCTCCCCTGAACGGCCCGTCCTCGACCTTGAGCCGGAGCCCCACGCGCTTGCAGTAGATGCGGTTTCTCCATTCGAGCAGCCGCACCGTCGAGAGCGGCGGCGCAGCGTCGCTGTCAGGCGAGGAATCGCTCTGAAGGAAGTCCAGCGTGCGGCCGAGCCAGCGGAGGCCCTTCTCGATCACCACCTCGCCGATGCCGGTCGGCCGTAGCCGGAAGAACGTCTCGATCTCGTCCTCGCTCGCGCCAGCGTTGAGCAGCATGCGGCAGATCCCCGCCGCGGCCTCGCTGCGCTCCCCTCGCGGCGCCCCTGCCTCGGCGAGGTTCTGGTAGTGCTCGGGCAAAAGCGAGAAAAGCAGGTCCTGGCGCCGCGCCTCGTCCTCGTAGAGGTCCTCGCGGTCGAGCGGCTCGGCGCCGCACGCCGCCGCCTGGCGCGACGACTTCGGTTCGCTGCGGCGCCGCGGCGGCACCTGGATCGGCACTCCGGCAGCGTCGAGCTTCGCCACAATCTCGTCGAGCGAGTAGCGCGACGATGGCTCGCAGGCGACGAGCTTCGCCATGACGCCGCCGACCTCGGGCTTCCAGTTCATCGTGCCCGGCAGGCGCATCACGTGAGACCGATCGTGAACGTTATCGGACCCCGTATGGCGGCACAGGCGGCGTCCTATACTCTGCGCGAACTCCACGCGGCGGTCGTATCGGTCGAGGAGAAGGTAGAAGTGCGCGCCGCGACCGCTGAGAACGACGAGGCCGGGCTGGAGGTTCAGGGCTCGCAACTTCGCGCCAGCATCGCGGGCGAGGTCCATCGAGTCGTAGTCGAGCGGCAGCCCGACGACGCCCTCCACGCAGATGTTCTTGCCGCCCGGCCGGAAGCGCGGGTTCACGCCGACGAACACGTGGCGGCCGGCCGCATTGAACCGCTCCGCGGCGCTCAGGCCCGCGGCGGCGTCGGTGAACCCGTAGCTCCACGCGAAGGGCCGGGCGACGCGGCGCGGGTCGAGGCAGCGGATCTGGAACCAGAGCCCCAAGTCCGGCGGCGCGACCGCGTACAGCGTCTGGAGGAAGCTCAAGGCTTGCTCATGGTCCACGACGATTACTCCTCACGCTCCGTGAGGGCAGCCACGTGGTAGTCGTGGGACCGCGGTGGGGGATTGGGGGACTGGGGGATGAGGGTTCATGGTAAAATCTTGAAAGTAGCAGTGAATAGCTGGTCTCTCCCGCAGACCGTCTGTTCATGTCGCGTGGGGTTGTCCCCCAATCCCCCAATCCCCCAGCGGCTCACGGGGCCCCCAGCGTGAACGTGTTGGTGGCGATGATGGGCACGATGTCGGCCGCTTTCACCAGCGCGTCCCAGCAGCGGTTGAACGTCTCGGCGTCCATTCCGGTGCACCCCTTCACCCGCTGGCGCACGCTCCGCTTCGTGAATACGCCGCCGGACTCCTCCGCGACGCGCCTCGCCGCCGCGAGCAGACGCGCCTCCGTATCGCGCATCGTGCGCTCGTGGATACGGGCGACGACGTCCATCACAACGTTCTGCGAGTACCGAACGACTGCCCACGCAGCATGGATGTGGTCGCTGCCGAGCGTGACGGTGCCGTCCGCGACGGCGTTCAACATCGCGAGCCGGAGCGCCAAGATGTCGGAGCGCGCAACGGCAGCGTCGGCGATCTCGGAGTCGGCCATCACGCTCCGCTCCGCGACGTAGTACGCAGCGTGGGCATCTTCTGCTTCGCGCGTGAGAATCGCGCTCTTGCCCCGAACGGCGTCGAGGACCTCCCTCACGCGATGCTGGAGTTCCGCGATCTGATCGGGCGGAATCCGCGGCCGGATCGCGATCATCCGCGCCGACGGCCCGGCGAACCAGAGGAAGCGGTTCGCGAGTCCCGACATCACCTGCGTGTCGCTGAGCGTGGCCGTTATCCACGCCCAGGTGGACGCGCCCAACACCACGCCGATGCCATTCGTGATGGTCAGGACGCCCTTCTTGTCTCGTCCGCTCCGCGTTCGGTGCGTCCACGTCGCGTGCGCATCGAAGACGTTGAGCAGGAAGTCCAGCATTGCGCCGGCTTGACCGCGCGCGTCCTTTTCGAGAAGGGCGCCAGTCTCGTTGATCAGGAACAGCGCCCGTCGGCCGGTCAGAACCTCTGGGTCGTCCTCAGGCGGCGATGTTCCCTCCGGCCACCATTCCCTATCCGCCATGGCTTCCGCGAATCCCTCCCCGCTTCCGAGCCCCTGCACGATCTCGGCCGGGGCGGGCTGCTCATCACAGAACCTTTTCGGCATGAGTGGATTCGCGATGAGTTCCACCGCGTCGACCATTGACGTGGACTTTCGAGCCTTCGCCGATAGTCCGAGTAGCAGTGCATTCAGGAGCGGCGGCATGGTCCCGCTGCCCCAGCCGAGCGTCACATCGCGGCCGACCAAGAACGAGAGCGCGCACATGCACGCGCCGAAGATCAGCGCATCCGACGCCTCCGTCGTCGGGCTGACGATCTTCCGGTAGAGCGCAAAGACACCCCTCCACGCACTTTCCGGAAACGGGACTTGGGGCGCGGGGGTCGTTGCTGTAGAATTAGCCATCCCTTGCTCTCGGCCATCGAGGTGGGGGTTTCGGACGCCGCCTTGCCGGGCGGCGTCTTTTCTTTTTCTTCCAGGCCGGTCGTTCCTCAGCAGCGGTTACGTGAGTGCGCCGTTGGGGAGGTGCAGCTTGCGCTCGATTCGTTGCACGAGGTTCGGCGGCGATCTCTTGGTGCCACGAAGGTATTCGCTCAAGGTGCTCGGGGGCATCTTCAGCATGTGCGCGAGTCGCCATTGCGTAAGTCGGCGTTCGGCGAGGACCGCCTTGATGCGTGGATGGTTCATGATGTCTCCTCTGGCGCAGCGAACGTACGTCGCTTGAACCACTGTCGGGAGCCCGGGTCTAAGTACGCCATGCCTCGCCACCGCGTACCCATCCTCCACGTACCGCTACCAGACGGGACGTGCTGTGTCGTCCTGGAAGCGGACTTCCGTGATGCTGACCGCTTCGCCTGCTGGTCTCGTTACTACGCGGCCTCTTCTATCTTCGAGAACGTCGCATGGCGTGAGCAGGCGAGGCACTTGTTCGCGAACGAACTCAGCCGAGTCGGTGCCGGCGACGCTGGCGCGGTTGGCGACCTGTTGCGGCGGTTCCCCCAGGCGATCTTGTTCGAGGAGTTCCGAAGCGGTCTGTACAGCGCGGCCAAGGCACTCGATCCCGAGCCGTTTTCGGCGGCGGCCAGAGCGCTCGCACGGCTTCAGCCGAAAAGGCTCGGCAGCGAGACGCAGAAGACGGTCGCTGAGGTTGAACGCAAAGCCGCTGCCAACCCGAGCCTGAGCCGGCGCGCGATCATCAGGGCGATGTCACGGGGTGGCGATGAGGACACGGCCGCCTACCGTAAGCTCAACGAGCAGTACAAGCGGTTCGTGCGTGCGAGCAGGACGTACCCGCGCGCGAAGGGCGTGGTTGTCGAACACGACGTACATGTGGGCAACACTTCAAGCGTGTTCGACGCGAGCATGGATGAGCAGGACGCTCCCCGACTCTTCATGAACGCCGCCGAGCATCCACGGTTGCACCACGGCGAGTACCCGCCTGGCGACCCGGTGATCGCGCCCCGCTACGATACCAAGTGGCGATTGGAGATCAGCGGGCAGCAGACGCTGATCCTCACTCCATCACGTCCATTGAAACGGCACTGATGAGCAAGGTGTCAGGACCTGCCCCGGTCCGGAGTGTCCACGCCGCTCGGCGTAGGGGCGAGCCGGGAAGATCCCGGCGGGAGTCTGGGCCACTAGGCCCGTGAAGCTCACCCTTGCTGCCCATCGTGGACCACTGTGAGCGTCGTGCCCTTCCAGTTCCCGGAGGTCACGGGGCCCCACCTCGTCCTCACGCGCCGTGAGGATGCTGGTGACAGAAAGTCGTTTCCCGCACATCCGCTCGAAGGATGGCTGCTCGGCTTCCCGCCCGCGCGGACGTTGCGGTTCGCGAGATACGGAAGCCGACCGCACTCCACCAGCCACAAGGCGCTCGACTCGGAGCAGGCGAAACGCTCGAACGTAGGGGCAGGAGGCGGGGGAGTGTCCCGCGGGGTCTCATTCCCCCCCTCCTCGCTTCGCTTGTGCTCTTAGAGGTTCCCGGAAGTCGTCTGGTCTCCCCACGGTTGAATGCCGTCTTGGCATTGAGCAGTGGGGCTGCTGGCCGCCGCGAGACCTCACCTCTGTGAGGAACTCGTCCGCGACCGGCATGTTTGTCACCAGGCGCGACTTCCTCGCTAATCCTCACGGACCGTGAGGACGCAGAGTGCGGCAGGTCACGAACCGCGACCGCAACGCTCCTGCTTCCGTCGGAGATTCCGCGCCCAACCCAGTGGCGACACGCCGTGGATAGCTCCCCGTACCATGACCATCACGACCATCTTCGTGGCGGAGGTGCCGGCCATCCAGGCCCGCTGCGTAACTGAATCCAGAACCCGGAATTTGAACGGATCGGGCGCGCCCGCGAGCGAAGCGAGCGGCGCGCGCTCGGTCCTCTCCGAACAGCGCGTTAGTAAACGGAGGAGGTATCCAGGGGTCTCCCGCCGTCCTCTTCTTCGCGTCTTCGCGTGTGCTCTCGGGAGATCCCCTCCGGGTGACCCCTACGGTGGGGTGGACGTCGCTATGGTGCTGCTGGCCGCAACGCATACGCGCGGGTCAGGGTGGAGCGGTAGTGTCGGGCATCATGAGGGCACTCATCCGGCCCGCAGGCACCATCGTTGCGGAAGGCGACGCACTGCGGAGCAACGCCGAACCGTGGACCCATCGCGCATGGCGGCAGATCGTGCAGACGTTCTCGCCGTGGAAGGCTTGCACGGTGGCGCTGGCCGAAGACGCGACGGAGGTTGTCGAGTCCCAAGAAAGCGAAACCCGCACCCTTGCTGATCTTGAAGGGCGCGAGACGCAGGAACTCGCTGACATCCTAGAACGTTACCGCGAACTTCACCTAGAGGAGGAGGAGCGTAAGAAGGCAGTCAACGAGCGACTCACCTCCGTGTTGAGCCTCTCCTCCGTGGTTACGGCGATCACGTTCGGATTCTTTTCTGTGGCGTTCGACAGGAGCTTAGTTGAGAGACTCGGGGGCTTACAGTGGATCGCCGTTGTCGTGTTCGTGTACACGCTCGGGCAACTGCTGATCTCGGTGCTCTGGGCGGTGAAGGGTCTGAAGATAAGTTTCGTTCAGGAAGCGTTCCCTGACGACATCCTCCGCAGGCCGGCGGAGACACGGGAGCAGTTCCTGTGTCGCGCGATTCGCAATCACTCGGGGCTGCTGAGTTCGCATGACCAGGCCGCCACCAAGAAGGCCGACTCGCTTGAAGTGGCACATCGAGGGATCATCAACTTTCTCCTCGGCACGGTAGTCCTGGTGATGCTGTTGCTGGTCGGGGCTTGGTGGGGCGTGAAGCCGAGCAAGGAAACGACCCCGGTCCGGATACAGGCGGACGACGCTCTCATCGAGCGCCTACGTGGTCCGCAAGGACCTCCCGGAGTGCAAGGGCCTGCTGGGCCTGCCGGTCCGCGAGGACCACCGGGGCCTGTCGGGAAGCCCCGGACACGAAGCCAGACGCGATGATGCTCAGAAGGTACAGACCGGGCTGCTCCAACTTGTTCACGCGCCCGATCTGCACCTGTGACCTCTCCGAGCCGGGCAACTTACTCGTCCGCGAGTTGGCGATGCTGGCGGTGGGGGGCTCTCACGCAGCCGCTTCGCTAACGCACGCCCGCAGCGCGGCGCAGCCATGCCGCCATCGCGCTAGCCTCTCCGTCCCGACACGTCCCGCAGGCCCCTCCGTAGGTCTGGACCGTCGAGAGCTTGGAGCATCTCCACCTCCGCCGTGAGACGCGGCGCGATCTGCTGCGCGAGCGTGGCGTCGAGGTGTTCCCCGTCACCTTCCGCCACGAGTTGGGCGCGCCAGATGGCGAGGTCGGCGGGCGTGACGCGGGCGGACATAGCGTGGCCGTAACCCGGCGCCCTGACGCCGCTCCTCCATGGGGTACACTCTCGGGCGTGGCCCTGTGGTCCTGCAACATCGCCACAGGAGGGCGAAAAGGTGGCCCAAGAGAACGAGGCCAAGTCGGCCGTGAAGAGCGCGCTCGGGGTGATCCTGTCGGAAATGGCGGCGGCGATGATCGACCTTGGTGGACGGTGGGCGGCACGGTGGGCGGCATCACCCGCGTCGCCGGACATCGACGGGACCAAGCCCACCTTCTGCGTCTTCGAGTCGTTCGACAACCACAGGGTAAGCGCGAGAGCGTCAGACGAGGGCACGTCCCTCATCATCGAGGACGATGGCCGCGCCCAACGGTTCGTCTACAGCGAGGAGAAGGACGGCCTTGTACGCGAGGGCATTCCCGGCGACGCGCTCTCAGATCCCGTGGAACTTGTCTACGAACTGATCCACGCAAGAGGGGGTTCCGTCCGCAAGTAGAGGAGGGACGGCTGCATCGCTCATGTTCGCCCTCGTCCTTGCGCTCGCCCTCGCGACCCCGCCCTGCGCCGGCCACGTCGCGCCCAGGAACAACGCGGCGAGGAAGGCGTTCATGGCGGCGACCCCCTAGCAAGCCCAAGCCGACAGCGAGGTGCAAGGACGGGTCGCTGTCGTACTCGGCGCATCGCAGCGGCACCTGCTCTCGGCACGGCGGCATCGCCGAAATCACAAGTGCCGCGGATACATCATCGACCACATCTGCCCGCTAGTCTGCTGTGGCCTCGACGCGCCGCAGAACATGCGGTGGCAGACCGTCGAGAGCGCCAAGGCGAAGGACGCCGTCGAGCGGGACTGCTCCGCGTGCGGGCCAGCGCTTCCCGGGCTCCAGAAGTCCAGCGTTGGGCCGAAGAGTACCGCGGCACCCTCGGCGAAGAACCGAGAGGCGCACACGCGCGCGCGGGTGGGCTCGTCACCGCGAATCGGCCGCCGCGAGCGAGATCATCGCAGCCACTTGCCCCTTCGGCGCGTCTGGTGACCGAGCATTCGGCCAAGTCTGGCGGGCGGGGTGTGCTGCATGGCCGGCGGGTCGCAAAGGCCAGGGCAGGGGATGGGATGGTCGTATCGGCTACGAAGTGATGCTGCACGCCACAGGGAAGACCCCACTCAACGTGGCCAGCCCCTCCGCGCTGGGGTGCCGCTCCACGCACCGATTCGCCACCGACCCCCATCCACATAGTGGCTAGGGGTCAACCCATCCACGAATCACTGATTCCGGGTGCGTGGCCCAAGATGCGTTGTCACGGCAACTCAACGAGCGACGCATGGGGTGAGTCTGGCTCGCGGCCGGCCGTCTGCACGATTCGCGCTCGCGGCCGACAAGCCACTGCATGAAGGAGGGCACGATGCGTATCCATCCGTTTGAACTGTTGCGCGTGGCACTGGGAGTGTGCTGCGCACTCGTCGCGACGAGCGCATGGGCTTCGATCCCTGACTCCGAGGGCGTCTTCACGGGGTGCGTGTTGAAGGGCATCAACACGGTACGTCTCATCGATACTGCCATTCCTACGCAGAAGTGCCTGGACAGGCTCGAATCCAGAGTGACCTGGAGCCAGAGGGGACAGGCCGGACCGGCCGGACGCGACGGATCAGTGGTGACGGCTTTGCCGGTCCTGCCCGGAGACCCGAACTGCCTGGAAGGTGGGACCGAGCTTCGGATCGACGGCGCGGTGGCCGGATACGCCTGCAACGGCCGGACCGGCATCGACGGCCTGCCCGGACCAAAGGGCGACAAGGGTGATCAGGGGATCCAAGGCATGTCAGGCTTGCCGGGACTACAGGGCGAGAAGGGGGAACAGGGGATCCAGGGCATTCAAGGCGTGCCGGGACCCAAGGGCGACAAGGGCGATCAGGGACCGGCCGGCGTGTGCGTTCTGCCGAGCTGCCCAGACGGGCAACTGCTCATGTCAACGGGACCGGGAGCTTGGGCGTGCCGCGCGTTCTGTTCGGGAATGTTCGTTGACACGTCGAGCGATGCCTCAAACTGTGGAGCGTGCGGCAATGTCTGTGCTCCTACGGTATGCGTCAACGGAATGTGTCAAGGAACTCAGGAACCCGGGAGCGCGTGCCTGGACGACATGCAGTGCCAGAGCGGCAGTTGCCGGGACGGCGTCTGTTGTGACACCACCTGCGGCGGCTATTGCATGGCCTGCAGCGCCGTTCTCACCTCCGGGACCAACGGCGTCTGTTCCTACATCCCGGCGGGCACCGATCCCCAGGGCGAATGCCCCCTCGGCAAGACCTGCAGTGGGTTCGGCGTCTGTCAGTGAGCGGCCAGGGCGCAGCCAGCCCGGATGGCCACAGATGCACGCGGCTCCGGTCTCCACCTCGCCCAGGAGCCGTGGGGTGATCTGCTGGGCGAGGGTTGAGTCGATGTGCTCGCGCTCGCCTTCCTCGGCGAGCTGCCGGCGCCATGCGGCGAGGTCGGCAGCCGTGATGCGACGAGCGGGCATCTGAAGGCCGT
The DNA here is from genome assembly GCA_963736345.1 of uncultured Pseudomonadota bacterium. GTDB lineage: Bacteria > Myxococcota > Myxococcia > Myxococcales > Anaeromyxobacteraceae > Anaeromyxobacter. Next base: position 53,928 of record CAVTOU010000014.1, read on the forward strand.
GGAACGATAGCCGGCCCCATGACCGTCCATTCCGCTGAGGAGGGCGCGCACCCGGGCTCGGTCCTGCGCCATCTGCCATCGCGACTTCGACGCCGTCGAGCGCTGGCGCCGGAGGAACGGCCTGCGGGGCCTACAGGTGACCTCACTTGTCTGCGGTCGCGCAAGTTGCAGGCGGGCGCTGCGGGATCGGAAGCGCGAGGATCGGTTGCGGTACTGGCGCATGCGCTACGAGCGGGCCAGGCTCAACCCCCTTCCCACGCCGCCGAAGGGCCGCTGGCGCTGCGCCGTGTGCGGGAAGGGATGGGGTGAAGCCGCCGCTGCTCGTCGCCGTCGGGGACTCAAGGCCATCGATCCCAAGCGTCATCGCACCTGCTCGCCCAAGTGCAGCGCCACGTGGCGTAGGATGTACGCGGAGGCGCTTTGGGCCGCGCCGCGCCGGAGGCGCTCTCGGTGAATGGCATCTGTACCGGCTGGGAGTCCGGGCGCATGGACCGGGGGCGACAATGAGCCTGTTCGGCTGGCTGCGGAGGAAAGCGGCACGCAAGCACGCGCCGTCTCCGACCGGGTGCTGTTGCAGGCGCTCTCGCTCAACATCGGCGCCATCCTGAAACTGTAGGGGCGAAGCACAGCAGGGCAACGAATCGCCACCACTGCACCAGGTTTCCAACCGAGCGCTCGTCGCGCAGCGCGAGGGCAGAAATCTATCTGCCTCGATTGTCACTCAAGCGCAGCGCGAGAGCGTTACATCTCGGTGCAGTTCATTCGTGCAACATGAGGTGGCCCATGAATGCAAGCAGGATCGTTCCTGGTCTTCTCATCGCATCTCTGCTCGGGTGCGCGGCTTCCCAACTCAAGCCCGGTGCGGAGCGGATCATCGTCTCCCGGAGTCCCGCCCCCGACGGCTGCAAGTTCGTCGGCACCGTCACCGGCTCTCAAGGCAACGCCATTAGCGGCCCGGTCACGAGCAATCGCAATCTGGCCGAGGGTGCGATGAACGATCTCAAGAACAAGGCCCTTGGCCTGGGCGCGAACTACGTGGTCCTCGAGACCAACCAGGCCGGGTTCACGTCCTCAGGCGAGATCCGGCGTGGAACGGGAAGCTCCCACGGCCAGCAGACCGACGTGACGAACGTCGGAACCGCCTATAGCTGTCCCCCCGGGCAGATTGGCCTCAACTGACCACGTCGTCATTGGCTGAAGGGATCTTCTGCGAGTCGCTTGGCTCTGCCTCCTGCGCGTCTAGCGCCGCGGCAGCTACGAGATCGTTCGTCGCGAGCCATGCCCGACGGGCGTGTGCTGCTCACTCTGGCGGCATGGCCGAGGCGGTAGCCCAGTGCCACGCCGCGCCAGACGAGGCTAAGGCGTGGCTTCTGCGCTGGGCGGCTGGCCACGGCATCGAACCACGGCCCGCCCCCGACTGGTGCTATGCGTTCGTCGCACTCGAAGTGACGGGCCCTCCCTCCGATTCGTACGGCTGGACGAAGCTCGTGGCGACGTTCGCCCGCGAAGCAGCTGCGAAGGGCTGGCTCGCCGTCCTCCGCCAGAAGCACTGACGTTTACGATTAGTCCGCTATGGTCCCCGGCCGGGAGCGCGGGGAGGGCGGTTGGAAGCACGCTCCAGCGGAAGTTGCGGGGCAGGATTTGAACCTGCGGCCTTCGGGTCATGCGAGGGTGGTCGGGGTCCTTCCCGACCATGACGGCGACGGCAGGTCAGCGCTCCGCGGCTTTCTTCACCTTGATGAAGCCCCGCTCCCGCCGTTCGATTTCCGCTTGCACCATGAGCACGAGCTCCGACGAGGAATGCTTGCGCGAGAGCAGCGAGCGACGGACCACTTGAAGTTCTTCCGCCGATGCCTTCGCCAACGTGTCGGCCCAGAAGTTGATCTTGCTGGTGACGGCCACGGCTACACTCTCTCTCACGCCGGTGATGCCCGCCAGACGGGCGATGGTCAGCGCCGCTCCAGCGCCCCGTTGACCTGAGCCTATCGCCCTCCTGCCCTTCGTTCATATCCCTGGTCCGTGGTCTCCAGGCACCTGGGGCAGTCGGCTTCGCAGGAACCATGGAGACTTCCTGCGGATCGCCGTCGCCCGACGGGAGACACGCGGGCTTGCCGGCCGCCGACTCCTGCTGCCACACTGCATCTTCTGCCAGGCCTGCCAGAACAGGCGTGCGCGAGCCGGAACTGTTTCCTCCCTTCGTTGCTCTTGGGCGCGACATGGCCTGCGCAGGGCGCGGGGAAGGAGCCAGCGCGAGGGGAGGGCACGCCTGGCTCCTTGGGAGTGTGTGTCGGCTGGCCACCCTGCGATAGTCCTGGCGGTCGCGGGTCGCTGAGCTGGTCACTCGGCATTTCGGCGTCTCGAGAGGCTGTCACTCCAGCACGTGACGCGAGGTCCGGAGAGTTGAAGGCTCGCGCAGCCGAAGACTACGTTGAGCCATGGACCTGAACGCCTGGTTGAAGGAGTTCCGCGCCCTGCATGACGAGAAGAAGCGAGGCTCCCTGACCGGTGGGTGCCTTTCGGGGTATTACGCTGCGCGGGACGAGCTCGCCCGGGCTCTTCTCGCCGCACAGCGCATCGCCGTCGAGCCAGGACAGCAGCCGCGCCGCACGTTGCGCGTATCCCTTGCGCTTCAGGTGGACGTCGCGTTCTTCGACGGGTCCGTGCGCGTACTCACGCGCAGCATCTCCTCCGGTGGATTCGCTGCTCTGTTCGCGCGAGCGCCCAAGGTGGACGATGAGGTCAAGGTTACGCTCCGGGTCCCGGGGAGCGACTCCCTTCAGTCGAGCGCGCGCGTCGTGGAGATCAGGTCGCAGTCAGGCAGTGCCCACGTTTCGTTCAGGTGGGTCGGTCTGCCGGACTCCGATATCGAACGCCTCGAAACGCTGGTGTTCGACACGGCCCTGAAGCAGCTCGAGAGCTAGAGTCGAAGCGCGGTCGAGGAAGAACGCCCCGCCTCCGCGACGCCGTCATGGTACGGCGGTGATCAACCGACTCGGGCATGCTGGAGGCGTTTGGGGGGTGGACCATGGCTGAAGACGCGGAGCGCGGGCTTTCCGTGGATGACCAACGGGCGCTCGAGTGCGCCCACGCGGCACTCGACGAGCTTGGGGTTCCCAGGGCCAGCGAGCGCGGCAGGTTGACGATCTTCGGACGCATCGAGGCGCTCCGGGCAGGCAAGTTCAATCCCGAGCGACTCACCAGATCGACGGGTGCCGTGACGCCGCTGCGTCCATGTCCGCGCTGCGGGCTGCTGGCGATGGTCGAGCTCGGTGCGGTGTGTCCGTCCTGTTCGGCCGCACTGCTCGCACCGCCTCCGCCTGAAGCGGACACCGGTGGCGCGCAGGGCAGGTAGAGGTGGCGAACCTACGGATGCACCATGCCGGCGGCGATGAGGTCTAAGTCCGAGCGGGTGCTATGCTTGCATCGAGGTAGCGCGGGGGCGCCCATTGACGAGCATCCATTCCACACTGCACGCGAACAGGCCGGATGGACCGGCTTCGCACGACCGTGTTCAGCGTCTCCGCAACATCGTGGGTGAAGTGGCCAGCATGATCGCTCGTGCCGAGGGTCTCGGGGACAAGAATCAAGCCGACTCGTTGAGAGTACTTCTGCGGCACTTCAGGTCGGAGCTGGCGCAACTGGAGAGGTCTGGAGGTGGCAACAGGCTCGACCAAGGGGTTTCTGACAATCAACCCGCTATGGAGAAGATGGCCGCGATGCCTGACGAGGAGGGCACCAGGTGAGGAGTTACCTCCTGTCGTGGCTGGTCCGTGGCGTCCCCCTCGGGATCGCCACACCACTCCGTTCGCTACCGGCCGCAAGGCACCGAGTCCTTCCGAGGAAGCGCTCGCTCCGCGCGCCGGCATACCTCAGCTCGAAGGGGTACGGCTCGGACGCGGACGAGAGAACGGCTTGGTGATCGAGGACGCGACGCTCTCCCGCGCACACCTTCTGTTTCGGTTCGATGGTGAGAACTGCACGGTCGAGAACCTGGAGTCGCGTACTACGATGCCAAGCGGCTGCGCCTGCGTGTTCGGCACGGCATGCGTTGGAGCTGTTTGTCTGGAGCATAGCCGAGCGGTGAACACGCTCTGAAGCTTCACGAGCCGTGGACCGTGATGCAGGGTCGATGGTTCGTGGGGCAGACTCATCGCACGTGGTCCCGCTAGACTTGAACTTGCGCCTCTCCCAGGACGACATCTTGGAGCTTGGGAACGAGCGGAGGGGCGCAACTCCGCGGGGGCTGGCGATGGCGTTCCCGAACTGGCTCGGCAGCAACGCGAGGCACTCCAAGGCCCCTTCGCGTATCTCCGCACCTCGCTCCCTTGCGCCTCGGAAGCCTCTGGAGGAACTCTCCGTCGAGGCAGGTGCCTTGCGAACCGCTGCATCGTCCGACGGTCGCCTCATCTGGGCCACTTCTGCGCCCATGGATGTTGGGAGCCGCGTGGCGTTGAAGCTCACCGGAGTTGGCAAGGCCACCTTCCGAGTCACGGGAACGGTGGCTGGGACCCGTCCGAAGGGAGACGCCGTCGGCATGGAAATGGAGGTGGACGAAGACCAGCGCGGCCTGGTGCGGCACATCCTCGAGCACCTGGCCGGTCGTTCGGACATGCCGAGGGTACGGCAGCCTCGGTATCGCATGATGTGGCCGGCAGTGGTGGTCCTGCCTTCCGGGGCCACCTACATGAACACGGTCTCGGTGTCTGCGGGAGGGTGTGGCCTGTCCTGGCGCGCGGCGCGGCCTCGAATCGGTAGCGTCTACTACATCAGGTTGGGGCCGGAGCCGAGCGCTGCGTGTCTACGTGCGATGGTGAGCTGGGTTCGGGAGGCGCCTGGTGGAGTGCGAGTCGGGTTCCGGTTCGTGGGGGGCGAGACCGCGAAGCTCGCAGCCATCCTCGAGCAGACGAAACCCGGAGTGCTCACGGAATAGCGGGCCCCCAAGAGCATCGAGACCTGCGAGCCGGGCGCCAGAAGATGTAGCCCGCGGAACCGGCGGAGCGGCGGAGTGGTCCTCTCAGCACTACTACCCGCGCTCGGTAGGCTGCTGCCGGCGCGCCATCGCCTGCGATGTCATCGCCGCCAAGACGGTACAGCGCATCCTGCACCGCGGGCTCGATCACGAGCCGCTGCCGGGCGACGCCGCCCCCGCGCCCGCGCCGCCTGTAACTCCCGTCTACGCGCGCACCTTCTTCGACCTGTTCAACCCGGCCGACGCGGCCACCACCGAAGGAGAGAAGGCATGGACCTCACCCATCAGCTAACCCTGAGCTTGCCCCGATTCCGTGGACGGTCAGTTTATGCCGCTAGCGCTTCCGAGCGCCAGTGGTGCTCCGTCTCGTTCGGGCTCCTATAGCCGTTCCGTGAATGCAGTCTCCGCGCGTTGTAGTAGCTCTCGATGAAGGTGAACAACTCCGGCCGGGCGTCCAGTTCGTTGCGCCAGGTCGCCGTGGACGGGCCCTCGAACTCCAGCGTCGAGAAGAAGCTCTCTGCTACCGCGTTGTCCCAGCAGTTGCCCTTGCGGCTCATGCTCTGCACGGCCCCTATCTGGGCGAGGACCTTCCTGAAGCTCGCCGCAGCGAACTCAAAGCCTCGGTCTGAATGGAACATCAGCCCTGGTCCGGGCTGGCGTCTCGAGATCGCCCGCCGCAGCGCCTCCGACGAGAGCTCCGCGTCGAGACGGTCGCCCAGGGACCAGCCGACCACCTTGCGCGAGAACAGGTCGAGGATCACGACCAGGAACAGGAAGCCGCCGAGCACCGGCAGGTACGTCGTGTCGCCTACCCAGACGCGGTCCGGCGTGCTCGCCGTGAAGTTCCGGGCGAGCAGGTTGGGCGCAACGGGTTCCCGGTGGGACGAGTCCGTGGTGCGCTTCCAGCGCCGCGGAGGCCTTGCTACGAGGCCCTGCCGCACCATCGAGGCCGCAACGCGCTTCCTGCTCGTCCGGTGGCCTCGCCGGCGGAGCTCCTGCTCGATCCGTGGCGCTCCGTACCGGCCTTGCAGCTCGGCGAAGATCGCCGCCACCAGCACGTCGAGCTGCTGCTGTTCCAGGGCCCGCCGGGACGGCCCGCGGGTCGTGAAGGAATGGTGCCCAGAGCGGGACAGCCCGAGCGCCCGGCACATCAGCGCCTTCGGGTAGTGCCCTTTCTCCGCCTCGACGAGCTCGAAGCTCATCGACCGCTCTTGGCGAAGAAGGCTGCAGCTTTTCGGAGGAAGTCCCTCTCCATCGTCGTCGTCTTGAGCTCGCGCCGCAGCCGCGCCAGCTCGGCCCGCTCCTCCGTGGTCAGTGGACCGTTGGGGTCCTTCTTGGCGTCGATGGACACCCGCCGAACCCAGCCCCGGACCGCCGTCTCCGTCAGGTCCAGCTCCTTCGCGATCTGCCCCACGCTCCTCCCGCTCGAGCGCACCAGGCCGACCACCTCCGCCTTGAACTCAGGCGTGAACTTCCGCCTCTTCCGTCTCTCCATGGACCCAGTTTCCATCACTTCTCCGGTGTCCACGAATTCGACGCAGGCTCACGTCGCCTGCCGCCCCGGTAGCGATACCGGGAGGGAAGGTTGATTCGCTCGAGCGCAGCCCGGATCTCTCGAGCCTCCTCCGGTGAGTCGGCGTGGTCGGCCCGGAAGAGCTTCTGGAGCCGCCCGATGTGAGCGAGCGAGGCGCCCACAATGAACATCGGCTCGCTCGCGCCCACGTGCTCAGCGGCGCGGCTGATGAGCTCGGCGACCGACAGGCTCACGGTGATCGAGACGCGGACCCCGGTCGGCTCGTCGCCGCGGTCGGGCAGGTACGGCCAGGGCGCCTTGAGCGGCGGCGGGGGCTCGGCCGTCCACCGGATCCCGAGTCGGGAGGCCTCGCTGATAATGGCCTCCTGCATCAGCTGGGTCCGCTCCATTCCGTTCAGCGCCTCGCAGGCGCGGTCGAAGATGGCGTTCTCGAGCGGATGGAGGCGGAGCGTCTTCGTGCGGAAGGACTTGCTGCGTTCCATGTGCTGCACCTCCCACTGCGGTCGCGTCTCCGGCCTCGTCGAACGCGGTCAGCTCACGGCTCGGACCGTTTGCCACGGTGAGGCGACCGCGCCGTCAAGAGCCGAAAAGCGCGTCGGAATTGTCGACGTCGACAACAGGTCCGGGTGTAGCCCGGTGCCGCGATCGGTGCTTCGACGAATGGCTTCGCCATTCGGCTTGGGGACGCTCTTGATGAGGTTAGCGTACGGTGAACGTTGCTGCTTCGGCGGGAGCCTGGTCGGGCCCTTAACGTCCACAGACAATACGCACCCTGCGCGTGCAGTCAGCTCCGCGAGCTCACAGGGCTTTTCGCCGATCGAACCCAACCGGCCGTTTTGCGCAAGTGAAACGGGAGACCGCGATCACGCCGAAGCGACTCGGGAATCGTGCAAGCATCGCGCAAACACCCCGCTCGAGGCTCGAGCACTGGACAACGGTCCGACACCGACCTACCGTGGGCACGGTAAGCCATGCCGGCCTCTTATGTCAACGTCGAGCGGGATCGCCTCGTGCAATCGGTAACAGTCGCCTTCCGCCTCAAGCCCGAGGTCTGGGCTCGCTACTCCGACCTGGCGCAACACTCCGGCCTGTCCCTGGGCGCGTACATGCGCGAGCGGCTGGAGGAGCTCGACCGCCTCGAGGCGGAGGTCGCGCGTCTGCGAGCGCTCTTGGAGAGCGCCGTGCAGCGCCCTGCCACCGAGGCCGGGCACACCCAGTCCGTTCCGCCGGGCGCCTTCCTCGAAATGCTACTCCTTCTCCGCTCCATGGCTGGACCGCAGACGTGCGGAATGGTCCAGAAGGAAGTCGAGCGGCAGGGACTCGAGGACTGGAAGTACTGAATGCGCCGCTCGATGCGCCTACAGCTCAGGGCTGCTAGGCTCGCGAGATGGACCGGCGTCCCCAGGGTCTCGCCCCCATCGACCCACTCTCCGTCCCTTTGCCCCACGGGACGGAGGTGACGACGCGCGTCGAGCGGGTGGTCGGTGAGAAGCGCATTCCCCAGGGCGTCGTCGGACGGGTGGTCGCGATCCGCGACGGCGGGTTCGACGTGCTGGTGACCGGCTTCGGGGTTGTTCAGTACTCTCGCGATGAGCTTCTCCCCGTCGGCCCGGCCAGGTCCGCTTCGCGGAGCGGCGAGCGGCCGATTGGGAGGTCCTCCGCCCTTGCGCCGTCCTGGAGGCGACCGTCGGCTCGCGCGCGTGGGGGCTCGCCGACGACGGCTCCGACACCGACCTGCGGGGCGTCTTCGCGCTTCCGTTCCAGTGGACCGCCGGGCTCGTCGAGGCGCCGCACACGCTTACCAGCGCGGACGGGAGCACGACCTACTGGGAGCACCGGAAGGCCGTCCACCAGGCCATCCGGGCCGACCCGAACACGCTCGAGCTCCTCTTCGTCGCGACCGCGCGCCCGCTGGACCCGATCGGCGAGTGGCTCCTGCAGGAGCGGGACGCCTTCGTCTCCGCGGACCTCTTCGGGAGCTTCGGCCGTTACGCCGTCAGCCAGCTCGGGAAGCTCGTCCGCTCCGCGCGGCTCGCCGAGCATCGCGGGCTGCTCCTGGACTGGCTCCGCGAGGACCCGGGCCTGGAGCTCGATGGCGTGGCCGACCGGCTGGCCACGATCTCGCCGCGGCCGGCGCCCAGCCGAGCGGACGCGATCCTCGCGGCCAAGGGCTACGTGAAGCAGCTCTACCGCTCGTTGCACGACCAGGGGCTCATCGAGGCCAACGACTTCGCCTCCCTTGTCCGCTACGCCCGCGAGGGTGGCAAGCAGCCCGAGTCCGCCCGGGAACTCCGGCCGAAGAACGCGTACAACCTCCTCCGGCTGATCCACGTCGCGACTGGCTGGCTACAGACGGGAACGCCGGAGCTGGAGATGAAGGGCGCGATCCGCGACCGTCTCCTCGCGATCAAGCGCGGCGAGGTCGACCTCGACACGGTCCTCCACGAGGCCGAAGCCCTCGTCCCCGAGCTCGAGGCGGCGAGAGACGCGACCCAGCTACCTCTCCGGCCCGATCTAGCCAGGGCGGACGCGCTGCTCCGGCGGATATCCCAGGAGGTCGCCCGCCGGTGGCTCGGGCGGGTAGCCGGCCCGTTCGGAGCCGATGCTCCGGCTCCGCCGGCCGTCCAGGGGGTCACCGAGTGATCGACGTCCTCGATCAGCGACAGCTCGCGGCCGCGAACAAGCTACTCGACGAGGAGTCGTCCCGCCGCCAGCACCTCGTTGTTTCGCTCTCGGGCGCCCATGCCTACGGGTTCCCCTCGCCCGACTCCGACCTGGACCTGAAGGCCATCCACATCGCCCCGACCGAGCGCCTCCTCGGGCTGTCTCCCCCGCCGCAGAGCGCGCCCGATCGCATCGAGGTCCTCGACGGGGTCGAGGTCGACTACTCCTCCAACGAGCTCCAGCCCGCGCTGGCCGGCATCCTCCAAGGGAACGGGAACTTCATCGAGCGAGTCCTCTCGCGGTTCGTGGTGCGCTCCTCTCCGGAGCACGAGTCGCTCCGCGAGGTCGTGCAGCGGAGCCTGTCGCGCCGGCTGCACCGTCACTACCGCGGCTTCGCTGCGGGGCAGCTGCGCGAGTGGGAGAAGGACGGATTTCGCTCCGCCAAGAAGCTCCTGTACGTCCTCCGGACTACGCTCACGGGCACCCACGCGCTGCTTACGGGACTGATCGAGACGGACGTCACCGTGCTGCTTGACGAGCACGGGTTCGGTGCTGCTCGAGCGCTCGTCGAGGCGAAGCGCAGGGGCGAGCGGTCGGAGCTGTCAGCCGAACTAGCCGAGGAGTGGAAGGCGACTATCGGGCGTGCGTTCGATGTTCTGGATGCGTCGCTCGGCAAGTCTGCACTGCCTGAGGAGCCGACCAACTTCGAGGAGGTGGACGCCTGGCTCGTAGCCCTTCGAAGACGGAGAACGAGAATCTAGACACTCTCCGGCGGCATAGCCCCGCCCGGCTTTGAGGCCAGGCTTCGGTAGTCCCGGTCAAACCGCTTCACAATGCGGAGGTCGTCGAGCGAGACATCGGCTTCGCTCTTGAGCTCGAGAGTCGCTTGGATTCCCTTGCACGCGGCCAGTATTTCTCGTAGCCGCAGCTCGAAATTCTGTGCCTTCTTGTACTCCGCCGCGGCCGCGAGCGTCTCCACTTTCACGGTAAGCCAAACAACTACGATGTACTCTTCATCGGCGGGAAGCTCTCGATCGCCTGAAGGGAGTATCAGGTAGATCCCTGTGATCGGAACGCTGTCGCTGCTCTTGAAGAGGCGCTCGAGTCTGCTGTCGACCTTCTCCAGTCGGGAGTTGAACTCGTCCGGGAATGCAGCGCGGGAGTAGCGCTTCGTGATCCAGCGGGTAAGGACGCCAACCGAGGGACGAGGCACTTCGATCGCTTGTGACGGAGCAAGGCCGACGAGCTCTCGCTTCTCGATCAGGATGCGGTCGCGGATGCGAAATGAAGCATGGGCTGCCGTCTTGTTCACCAGAATGGGTAGATCCAGCTCCCGAGGATTTCTCGCGTTGAGCATGTCGGGACGCGGTGACTCCTGCCGGGTGCCCAGCACGACTTCAACTTCCGGCTCGTCATCGACACTGTGAACGACGTCGCAATCTTGGCTCACCACAACGGCGCAGTGCCAGGTACCGTGGCCCCGGCGGGTCAGTTCGGCTCCCTCGATCACCGAGCCTTGGCGCCATCCGAGCGCCCGCAGTTGTTCACCCGGATCTGAGACATTCCCTTTCATCACTCGATACTGTCGCTGTTGTCGACTTGGTTGTTCTCCTGCTCGACCGCACTCGGCGCAACTCCGCCCATCCGCTGGAGAATGCCCCTCGCGGACTGTCCAGCGGCTTCCGCGGATCGGTGCGCGAGCGCAGTTGCGGCCTCTCTGAGTTGACGGTGATCGAGCACCTCGTCCCCGAGTTGCTGAGCGAAGGTGCGGCCACCACTGAGCGGCGTCTGGACGAGCCTTGCGCTGAGAGGCGTTCCCACCTGCGCGACAGTCAGAGCAAGCTCATGAAGAGCGCGGAGGCGTTCCGAGTTCGAGCCCTCCGGCTCGAAGCGGCCTCCCAACCAGTCATAGAGCGTCTGACGTGAAACGCGGCAAGCATCCTTGAGCTGCGTCTTCGTGAGCCCCAAGTATCGCAGGATGTCTCGGATGCGTTCGGCTGGCTGAGCCTGGTCTGCAATCGGAGCAGCCGCCTGATGAGCGGAGCGCAGTGCTCGCACCACCGTGCTGCTCTCCGGCAGGTATATCCGGAGGCGCTCAAGCGTTCTGGGAGTGGAGTTGAACGTCGTCATCGCGGCCATGACCGCCCACGCCAAGGGATCACGCCATCCAACGCGAGGGGTAGATCCGCTGCTTCCGATCCCATCAACGGCAGGCTCGACGAGAGCGTTCGTTACCAACTGCAACTCGGGTGTGGTCATTTCCATGCCTCAAGCGCAGCGGGGGTGATCACGCTTTCGCGGAACACGCGATCCAAGTCGTCGTGAAGCATCCAGGCTTCGTTTTCTGCCAGTCCAGCCTGGTAGTCATTGGGCTTCGCTGAGAAGTGGTCCAGGTCCAGGAGAGTCAGCAGTTCGCCCTTGGCGACCGGCGGGTCAATGCGAGCATCCGAGGACTCCTCCACGAGATCGGGAGGTAGCGGCTGAGCGTCTCGGTTCTGAAAGAGGCGTACGACCATCGTGCCATGCGCCGTTTGAGCTACGCTCTGGTGCAACTGGACCTGCGTACCTTCCTGAAGGACCTGGCTTCGCAGGCCGTGGAACTCCGGTCGGACGAAGTGCGTCCATGGTTTACTCTGGGTCGAGCGAATCAGATCGACATAACGCAGGCCAACCCGCTCGACGAAGAGTTGCTGGACCTCGGTGGCCACGACGTTCACCGCCAACGCGAGCTCCTCGACGAAGTCCTCGAACACACTGTATGCGGTGGTCTGGTACACCACGAAGCTGTCCGAAACCACGATGGTTCGGCCTCGCGCTTTGTCCTGGAGGTACCATCGCGGCCGCTGTACTCCACTGATCCCCGTCGGAGTGAAGACCGCTTCTTGAACGAACGCGTTCCTCACATGCGGGTAGCCGCGTAGTCGAAGCTTGTCTTGGATCCGAGGGAAGTAGTCCGTGATCGCCATGATGGGCGAGAACCGGACTTGGCAGAGAACGAGAACAAGAGGCGACTTGCTCAGCTTCAGCGGCGGCAGTGTTCTAGGCATGGGTCACTTACACAGAACCTTACACGCCGAAGATCGGGTCTGCCAGTGTTCTGTAAGGTTCAACGTAAGGTTTTCGTAAGTGCCCGATCTTCAAGGCGATCTCTGTCAGCGATAGAAGCAATGCTGCTTCAACGAGAGACGATTCTGAGATACCCCGCCAGTGCACTCTCAGTCACCCGGATGGAGTTCGACACCCGGTAGTGCTCCAGCTCCCCTCGACGGCACAGCGCGTACACCGTTGCGGTCGACACGCGGAGCCGCGCCGCGACCTCCCGGACCGTGAGCACAGCATCCAGCGGGCGACCCAGCGGGCCACCGCTCGCCCGCGTCAGCAAGGTGTCAGCAAGAACCGTTCCTTTCGATGCGGCCTGGTACGCGGGGTGCGGGTCGCGCGAAGCGCCGCTTGCAGTCTTTTCGCTCAGTTGCGCCTCGCTGCGGCGCGGCGCGGTCCCCTCGCCGCCACTTCCCAAGCTGAGGGTCGCGGGTCCGAATCCCGTTCCCGCTCCAGTGCAGAAGGCCGGAATCCTCGAGGCTTGGTCTCACGGTGAGCGGTTGGCCATGGCTTCTCGAGGGGACGCGGTCCGCGCTCCCGCCAGCGCAGCGGGGCGAGCACAATCGGGACGGAGGTCTTCCTCGTGATTCGACACGCGCGCGCGCCCGGTTGCGCGGCCAATCAGCCGACCAACCGCCGCCGCTCCAGGAACCGGTTCCCCCGCTTCTCGAGGATTGCGCCCTCGGGGTAGGCGGACGCGAGCGCCGCCAGCCGGGAGGCATCCTCCTCCGCCGAGGGGCGAGCCTTCTCGCGCGTATCGAAGAAGTGCCCGGCCACGAGGCCGGCGGCGAGCAGGCTCACCAGGCCGCCCGGCGAGAGCTCCTCGCGTTCCACCACCCGGAAGGTCGTGGTCGCCTTCCGGGTCCTGAGGCCGCACAGGGAGCGCCGGCAGCCGCACTCGCCGTCGATGGTCTCGCGCGTACACTCGGAGCCGAAGGAGACCAGCTCGCCTTCCTCGGTCCAGCAGAAGTCGGTCTTCCGGTGCCCCTGGGTCTCCTCGGTCGCCACCAGCACCTTCATGCGCCACCTTCCAGCAAGGCGTTCACGTTCCTCACGGGGGCGCCGTCCTCCCGGAAGCTCCCCGTCCAGATCTTCCCGCCGAACTCCCACGTCAGGGCGTCCGGCGCCCGCCCCCAAACGCGCAGGTAGCCGCCGTGGACGCCGCGGAGGTGGTGAGGGGAGCAGATCCCGGTCTGGTTCTCGTCCTCGTCGCCGCCGCCCCGGCCGCGGAACTCGACGTGGTGCGAGTGCGCGCTCTCCCGGCTGCAGCCCGGCACCGTGCAGTGTCCCAGGTCGCGCTCCCTGACCTTCTGCGATCGGGTCTTCCGCGTCTTCACCAGCGGTTTCCAGGTCTCGATGAAGTGCCTGGCCATGGCGACCAGGCATTTTCCGTCGGAAAGGAGCTGGTCCTCGACCGCCCGGACCGCCCGGAAGGCGGCCGCGAGGTCGAGCGCGACCCGGCCGGGGACGCGGGCCCGGAGGACCCGCGCCGCACGCATCTGCGCCTCGTCCCGGTCGTCCAGCTCGCGGCGGAGCGCGATGACCGTGAGCGACCGGGCCTTCGGGAGCCACTTCCCGACCTCGGAGTCCGGCAGGCGCGAGAGGAGCCGGACCTTCTCGTAGGAGAGCCCCGCGTCCCGGGCGGCCCGCAGGTTCGGCATCACCCACAGCTTCCGCTCCAGGGCCACCCGCTGCTCGACCGTCCTGGGCGCGAGCCCCAAGCGCTCCTCGCAGTAGTGCGGGAAGTCGGCGAACCCGAGCAGCTTCCAGACCCCACTCCGCAGGACAGCGTACGACCCGAACCCCAGCAGCGCGTCCCAGCCGTGCCAGATGGAGGCGAGCTCGCGCAGCCGGGCGTCGATGGCCTCGGCGGTCATGGAGACCTGGTCGAAGCTCATCTCCGGGACCGAGATGGGCGTCACCCGCCGCAGGTCCGACCACCGGTCGCCCTCGTGCTCCAGCCGCCGCTCCAGCTTCTCCCGGCGATCGTCCTCCGGACGGAACACACCGCCAAGCCGCCTGCCGCCGTCGTCGCCCGCCTCGACCGGATGCTCCCCCAGGTACTCCTGCGCCATGGCCTCGAGCCGCTGAGCCCGGCTCGACCCCGGCATGAGCTTCCCCGCGATGGCGAGCGCCTCGTCGACGATGGCGCGCTCCTCCGGGGAGAGCCGGACGAGGAAGCGCGTCCACTCCTCTTCGTCCTGGCCCGTGCCCACGCGGACGTACCGGACCAGCATCGCCAGCGCCCGGACCCTCAGCCTCGAGGCGAACGTGACCCAGAGGCGCTCCACCCCGCCGCGCGCCACCGGGAGGACGAGCTCGGCGGCCCGGATGCAGACCGTTCCGTCCCTGACCGCCTCCCGGAGCACCGGACGGGATCTCAGCTCGCGGCACAGGTGGGTCAGGTCCTGCGCCTTGCGCTCCTGGATGCCCAGCACCTCGCGGGCGAAGTCGCGCAGCGAAGAGAAGCCCAGGCTGATGAGCCGATCGCTCAGGCGCATGGCCGAGAGCCCCTCCCCCAGGGCCAGCTCGAGGGCGCCGCTGATCCGCGCCAGCTGCGCGACCGATTGCTCCCAGTCGTCCGAGCGGCAATCGCCGGTGAGCAACAGGTCCCGCAGCTGGATCCAGGTCAGCGGCTCCGGAACCTGCGGTGGCAGACCGATCGGCCACGGCTCCGCCGCGCTCGGCAGGGAGGTCTCGGTCGCCTCGGCAATCTGAAGGTCCGGCTCCACGGGTCAACTGATTGCACGGCGGTCTGACAGGGAGCCGTGCGCACTCGCCGCCGCGAAGCACTCTCGGCCGTCCGAGTCGGTGTTGGGCGGATCGTAGCCAGCACGCTCCCTCGTGCCTCAGAGAAGACGAGACGACCGACTTGTACGGGATGGCTCCAGACGGCCGTCATCGACGCGGACGGGCCCTGCGGCCAGCCCGTGTTCATCGGGGTCTTGCTCGAGTGGGGAGCGACCATGGGCGAGGGCTGGTGGTGCGAGAACTCGCTCCACCTGGCCCGCCTCGGGCTGGCTGGGCACTGAACCCTCGCGGCTCGTTGCTACACCCAACCTCACGGTCACAGCTCGACCACTCTCGAGCCTCTCCAGTTCCAGACAACGTGGATGCGGGAAGGGCCGCGTTCCGTGGCACGGGGAAGGACTCCGTGCGACTGCGCCCCGTCCCCGGGTTTGGAGGGAACATGAATTACGGTTCGTTCCTCGCATCGGTGACGCTCGCCACCGTGCTCGCGTGCGCTTCAGCCACCCAGCACCAGAATTCGCTCGGCTCGACGCAGGAGCGCGAGATGACGCTCGGCATTGCCCAGCGCGAGATCCGCGTGGGCATGAGCCAGGCCGACGTGGCCACCGCAATTGGCTCGCCCAACTTCGTGACCAAGGACAAGGACGGGAAGGAGACCTGGATCTACGACAAGATCGCGTCCGAGGCCTCCTATTCCACGAGCTCGGGCGGAACGGGTCTGATCCTGGCGCTCTTTGGATACGCGCACCAGTCCTCGGGCGCGGCCTCGTCCACGCAGCGCACGCTGACGGTCGTGATCAAGTTCGACCCGCAGTCCAGGGTCGAGTCCATGAACTACCACTCCAGCAAGTTCTAAAGGGGGAAGCCATGAGTCGCCGTTTCGTATTTCTGCTCGGGATGCTCGCGGCCACGGCGTGCGCAACCGCCAAGCCGCAGAAGACGCAGCTGGAGCTCCGGGAGTTCCAGACCCGGTCCTACGACACGACCGACAGCAAGATGGTCATGAAGGCGGTCCTGAACGTGCTCCAGGATGACAGCTACATCATCAAGAATGCCAGCCTGGACCTGGGCCTGTTGAGCGCGACCAAGGAGGTCGACGTCTCGAACGGGGGCAGCAAGTTCTGGTCAATCCTGTTGTGGGGATCGAACGCTCGCTGGAACAACAACGCGGTCATCGAGTGCTCGGCAAACATCAGCGAGGCCGGAGAACAGACACGCGTGCGTGTGAACTTCCAGAGCAAGACGCTGGACAATGCGGGCGCGGTGAAAGAGGTGAAGAACGTCGATGACGAGGCGTTCTACCGCGAGTTCTTCGCCAAGGTAGACAAGGGCATCTTCATCCAGGACCAGAAGCTGTAGCGTGAAGCGCTCGTGCCTGCGCGAGGAGCGGCGCGTCCTCCTCCGCTCCGCGCCAGGCCGCCAGGAACGTGTCCAGCGCGTGGACCGCTCCAGCACGATCGCCGAGGCGAAGCAGCGCTTCTCCCATCAGCACCTGTGCGCGTGGCCACGCCCAGCTCCGCCACATCTGGCGCCAGACGTACAGCCCCTCGAACTGGCGGAGCGCCTCGACGCCTTCGGCGTCGTGGCGGTCGCGCACCAGGAGCTCGCCCAGGAGATAGAGCGGCGCAACACGCCAGGTCAGGACGGGCGACCGGGCGCACACCCGGCGCAGTCAATCCAGGGCCGCGGCGTGCTCGCCCGCATGCCATGCGGCGAGCGCGGCCACGGTCTCGGCCAGCATCGAGCCCGCGGGCAGCCGCCCTTGCAGCGCGGCCGTGCCCTCGAGGTCCCCCAGCCAGGCGAGGTTGATGGCCTGCTCGGCGGCGACCCGGGGATCGAGCACCTCGAGCTCCTCGATCTCGTCGCGGATGCCGGCCACGTCTTCATCGCCGACCAGGTAATCCGCGCGGATGGCGTGGTAGTTGCTGTCGGCGCGCACCGCGGGGACCTCGCGGGCGAAGAGGTCCAGCATGGCGTAGCCGGCCCGGCGACGCCCCTGGTAGGCCTGGAGGGCCGCGAGCGCGTAGAACCCTATGCGGCGCACCGGGCTGACCGGCTCGGTCAAAGGCGAGACCTCGCCCTCGACCTCGGCGAAGCGGCCCGAGAAGAACATGGCCGCGAGCTGATCCTCCCGCGCCGCCACGCCGCCGCCGACCGCGACCGCTCGCTCGCCGGCGCGCGCGGCGGCCTCCGCATCTCGCAGCCAGCCATGGGCCACCGAGAGACCGTGCAGCGAGCCCAACCGCGGCATCTGCTCCCACCTTCGAGCCCAGGCGAGCAGCTCCTGGGATCGCCCCAGCGCCCCCAGGGCGTCCGCCAGGTGCCCCGCGGCCCAGCCGAACTCGGGATCCAGCGCCACCACCTGCTCGAGCCAGGGCACGGCCGCGGCGAACTCGTCGCGATGCCGGAGCAGGTCCCCGGCGCAATACCAGGCGCGGACCTCGTCGGGCCACGTCTCCACGATGCGGCGGTAGCTCGCCAGCGCCTCCTCGTCGCGTCCGGCGACCTGTGCCGCCCAGGCCTCGATGAGGCGCCGTTCCCGCTCCGGAGCATCGCCCGCGTTGCGCAGCGCCGCCGAGATGGCAGCCTCCTGTTCCGACCGGGACCCGCCACCCCAGCCGAGCCAGACCGCCAGCTCGTATTGCGCCTCTGCCAGGTCGGGATCGAGCGCCACCGCCTTGCGGAGGAGCGCGCCGCAGTCCTGGCCCATGGCCGGGTAGCGGGCACACTGCTGCCCGAGGACGTAGTACCGGTATGCCTCGAGCCGGGCGGCGCGCACCGGTGACCCGGCGGAGGCTGCTGCCCGCGCAGGACTGGACTCTGCCGCCCAGGCGCGCCTCACCTCGAGGAGCGATTCCAGAAACGACGCGGCGCACTCCGGCCGGTCCGCCGGGTGAGGGGCAGTGGCACGCGCCACCAGCGCCACCAGGGCCGGCGGGGTCCCCGCCCGCTGCAGCGGGCGGGGAATCGAGTCCGGACCGCGCGTGCCCCCCAGCATCTCGTGAAGGACGAGCCCCAGCGAGAAGACGTCGGTCCGCTCGTCCTCGCTCCTGCCCTCTCGCTGCTCGGGCGCCATGTAGCCGGGGGTTCCGCCCCAGACCAGGTGGAGTTGGCCGAGGGCGTGCGCCAGCCCGAAATCGAGCACCTTGACCGGACCACCCTCGACGAGGAAGACGTTCGCAGGCTTCAGGTCGCGGTGGAGGACGCCGGCGCGGTGGGCGTGGATGAGCGCGCGACAGATCGCCAGCGCCACCGCCACGGCCTGCTGCACCGGCAGCGGCCCGCGCCCCAGCCGCGCGGCCAGCGACTCGCCGCGCAGACACTCCATCACCAGGAAGGGGCCGGCCCGGCAGAACCCCACGTCGTGGAGGGTCACGATGTTCGGGTGCTGCATCTGCGCAACCGCCTCGGCCTCGCGATAGAGGAAGGCCGCCGCGTCGCCGGCGGGCGCGTCACCCCGCCGCGGCCGGATCAGCTTGAGCGCGACGTGCCTCCCCAGCTCCGGATCCCTGGCTTCGAACACCACCCCGAAGCCACCGCGCCCCAGCTCGCGCAGGATCTCGAACCGACCGAGGGTGTCGCCCGGTCCTGGGGCAGGCGCTCCCGGGTCGAGCTCCGGGATGCGGGCAATCTCCGCCAGGAGGGCCGAGATGGCGCCGGGCGCCGGGTGTTCGCTCAGGCCGGTCACTCGATCAGCCCTTCGTCCCGGGCCAGCGTGGCCAGCCGGTGCTTGATCCGCTCGAAGCGCTTCCGGAGCGTGGCCGGATCGACGGGCGACCCGCTCTCGCCCAGGACGGTCGCCACCTCGTTCCACTCCAGCTCCCTATCGACGCGAAGCACCAGGAGCGTCTGCTCCTCCGGCGTGAGGCGGCGGCGCAGAACGCGCAGGGCATCGCGGCGCCCGCCCGGCTTCTCTCTCGAGCTGGCGATGGAAGCCGCCAGGCGGGAGGCGGCGCTGGTGGGAAGCGGCTCGGTCTGGCGGCGCCACGGATTTCGCGCGAAGCGGCTGGCGGCGTGCCACGCGAGCCGGAAGATCCAGGCGCGCAGCGAACACTCGAACCGGAAACCCGGCAATCCACGCCACACGTCCTCGGCGACCATCGAGAACACGTCGCGCGCGTCCTCCTCGTCGAGGAGGCTCGCGAGATAGCCGAGCACCGCCGGCCCGAGGTTCTGGATGGCGATCGTGGCGGCTTCTTCCACCTCGCCGCGCGCGAGGAGTCCGGCGACGCGCTCATCGACCCCCGTCATTCGAGCAACCATCTTGCCACCTTCATTCGGCAGCGAGCCCCCTTGTCCCGAATCGCCCCACGGACCAGGCCTCCCCTGGCGGGGAGAGTTCTCCGGCTGACCCGTCAGCCCGGCTCGGAGATGTCGACCGCCACGTCATCGAGGTAGTAGGTCGCCGGTGTCTCCCAGGTGCCCCATATCCCGACCACGACGAAGACCCGCCCACTCGCCCCGGTGTGAACCCGGGTGTGGACCTTCTTCGGGACCCACACCCAGACCGGCTCCTCGCTGCCGCTGCGGGTCGAGCCCTGCCCGAGCGCCATGATCTCCTCGCGGGAGGTCGGAGAGGAGGCCAGCGCTCCCGCCACGACGACGAAGAGGTTGACGTCGCCCCGGTCCTGCGTCCCCAGGTCGAAGCGCAAGGCGACGTCGTAGTCCGTGTCCGGCTCGAGATCGATGGCACGCTCGATGAAAATCTTGCCGGCGTCGTTGTAGTTCTCCAGGTAGAGCTCGAGCGAGATCGAGCCGTCGGAGGCCCGCGCCGTGCTCGGAGCGATGCTCCAGGCGATCTCCCCACCCCCGAGCTCCAGGTCGAGGCCCCGCGGCTGCCATCCCTCGAGCCCGGCCTCGAAGGACCAGCGATCGGAGAAGCGAAGGATGGGTTGCCTCGCGTCCGGGCCGCTGCACCCGGGGGCGAGGACGGCCGCAGTCAGGAGCGCCAGCCGGACCATGACCCAGCGCGCCCGCCCCTGGCGCGCTTGCGACCGGCCGCGACACGGAGCGAGCGTCGTCCGAGACATGAACGTGGCACCTCTCCTCTCAGTTCGGCTCGTGAACGGATCGGTGCTCCGGGCCCCGTGTGACCGGCGTCGAGGCTCGCATGATCGCTGGCCGGCGACCTTGTCCCCCGTCAGCGGTACAGCGTGAACTCCTCCTCGTCGCTGCTCGCTTCCATCGCGCGCTCGACCACCTCTCGCTGCAGCAAGCGATGGCCGCGTGCGAGGAGCACGGGACAGGGCGCGCCGCGAGCGACGCCCTCCGCCACCGAACCCAGGAGAAGACGCGCCATGCCCGTGCGACCCTGCGTTCCGAGGACGAGGAGGTCGTAGCCCTCACGAAGCGCGTGCCGCAAGATCTCCGACGCGGCGTCGCCGGAGAGCATGAACGAGCGGACCGGGCGATCGGCCAGCTCCTCGGCATCCGAGCGCCAGCGAGCGAGCAGCTCCGCTTTCCGCTTCGAGGTCGTGTCGTCGGGCTCGCGGAGCGCGGCGATCTCGCCGGCCGCCACCTGGGCGAAGGCCGGGAGAACGTGAACGAGCGTCAGCTCCGCCCTGAAGTGGCTGGCCAGCGCAGCCGCTTGCTCCAACGCCGCCCGGGATGGATCGGCGAAGTCGACCGGGCAGCAGATCCTCTTCCACCCGACCATGATCGAGCTCCTGGCCCCTCGTCGGACGCCGGCCAGCGATTCAGTCCGGGCTCCAGGGCTGCGGGCCCGCCGGGCCAGCGGCCTGTGGCTCACCGTGCGGATGGCGGTGCACCGGGCTGACCGCGGAGAGCGCCAGCAGCACCAGGCCCACGATGGCGGTGTTGATGCGCGCCGCGACCGAGAGGCTCGGCAGGAGCACCGCCAGCACCACCAGGATCAGCGCGATGGCGCCGTTCAGGTACCGGACCGCCGGCTTCTTCAAGGACACCCGGGCCAGGACCCCGACCGCGACCGCGATGACCACGTTGAGGGTGACGGACAGCGGCGTGTGCCCCAGCACGAACGCGCTGACCAGGAGCCACACCGCCAGGACCAGGTCCACGTAGAAGACGGACATGGAAACGCCTCCTTCCCGTTCGCCCCGGTGACCGATCTCCGGTGGGCGCGCGATGGGGCGTTCGACATCGTCACGCAGCGTGTGAGCAGGGTCAAGCGGGCAGGCGGCGGCACCCGTTGGAGGGCAGCGTCGGCCTGGTGACGCGCGCAGCACCCGCTTCGCCGGACCGGCACCGTGGGAGGCCTCCGCCCGGACGCTGGCTGCCGCGTGCGGCGAATGCGCGCGCCTGCGGAGAATGAACCCACCGGATCGCCCCGGCGGACGACCTCCTCACAACGTCTCGAGCCGCGCCCGCGCCATCTCGTAGCCGAGCGCGATCAGCTCGCTCGCCCGATCGAACTCGAGGATCCCGCAGGCGTCCCGGGGGATCTCGATCAGCACGTCCGGCGGGTTCGAGGCCAGCCTCTGGCGGGTGATGACGCCCTGCATGACATCGAGCGACCGACTGGCGACGAAGGAGAGATCCCAGGGGGCGTCGTCGGGCCGCTCGCCCTTCTCCGTCCGGCCGGGGAAGAGCTTCCACAGGCGCGCCGAGGAGCCGTTCGCCTCCTCCACCTTGTCCGAGAGCGGCGCATCCCTCGTCCGGGCGGAAGGCGGTCCGCTCAGGCTGACCGCGACCGTCAGATCGGTGCGATCGCGATAGGTCACCGCGATGGGCACCGGGTCGAAGATGCCGCCGTCCACGAGGCGGACCCCCAGGTGGTCGACCGGCGTGAAGAACAGGGGGAGCGAGATCGATGCTCGGATGGCGTCGAAGAGCGGTCCCTTGTCGATCCACACCTCGCGCTCGCGGATCAGGTCGGTCGCCACCGCGGTGAAGGAGATGGGGAGGTCCTCGATGCGCAGCTCGCCCACCAGCTCGCGCAAGGCGCCGATCACCCTCTCGCCCTTGAGCAGGCCACCCCCGCCGAAGGAGATGTCCATCAGCGAGAAGATCTGCCTGCGGTCGATCTTCCGCGCCCAGATCTCGTAGTCGGCGAGCTTCCCCGCGGCATAGATGCCGCCCACGAGCGCGCCCATGGAGCAGCCCGCGATCGAGTGGACCGCGAACCCGTGCTCCTCGAGCGCGCGGATGACACCGACGTGGGCATAGCCCCGGGCGCCGCCGCCGCCCAGCACCAGCGAGATACTCTTGTGCGCCGGATCCATGATTCGAGCACCGGGCCTTCCTCCCCCGGCGTCGAGTCTAGATCACCCCTTGGCCGTTCGCCTCCGGCCGGGCGCCGTCCACGCCCGTGGTACCTCCCGGCGCCCAGGTGGGCTCACCCCGCCGATCCGGTGAAGAACTCCTCCAGCGCCCGGGCGAGCGCCTGGAGGTCCACCGCGTGCGTCTGCCCCTCCAGCGTGCGGTGGCGCGCGCCGGGGATGGCTCCGGAAAGCGCCTCGATCGCCTCCCGCATCCAGGGCGGGCTCGCGCCGCCGCTCATGGCCAGGGTCGCCGCGCGCACGGAGGCCGCCTCCCCGATCCGCGCAGACCCGCGGGCCGTGATGCGCAGGTCGCGGCCGAGCGTGTGCGCCAGCGCCTCGAGCCCGGGCCACGTGGGCCGACGTCACTCTCTTGACGCTCATGGCAGCTCCTCACGACCAGCCAGAACCGGGTGATACCCGTGGGTGCGGAAGGGAACGCCAATCTCCCGGCACACCTCGGCGACGACCTCGGGCGAGTGGTAGTAGCTGCGCAGGCGCGCGATCCGGTCGCCCTCCACCTCGATCCGCACCACGGCATGCACCTCGTCGCCCGACCACCAGAGGAAGATCGACTCCCCCCGGTGCGCACGCAGCTCGCAGCGCGGAGGAGGCGCCGGCTCGTGCGCTTCCTCCGGGCAGCCGAAGAGCGTGCCCTGCAGCGAGCCTGCCCGGATCGCCCGGGCCCCCTCCTCGATCTTGAAGCCGGGGTACTCCATCGCGGCCGTGTCGAGCAAGAGCGCGGTCAGCCAATCGAGGTCGCGGGCGTTGAAGGCATCGCAGAACGCGTCGAGGACGGCGGGCGGCACGGGCGCGGCCCGCTCCTGCGGGGAGAGCTGGGCCATGAGCGTGCCGGCGGCTTCGCGGGTCTCGCGAGGCTCGGCGCTGGCCGCGGGCTCGGGAGCGTCGGCGCCGAATGCGGCGGGAAGCTCTCGCGCGTCCCGCGTGCGGTTCAGCCACAGGTTGGACGCGACGCGGAACAGCCAGGCGCGCGGGTGTCGCGGCGGCTCGGTCATGATGCCCAGGGTCACGAAGGCCCTGGCCAGCGCCTCCTGGGCCATGTCCTCGGCATCCCAGGGGCTGCGCGTGAGATGCCGGCAGTACCGGTACAGCTCGGGGCGGAGCGGCTCGTAGGTGTCGAGGAAGCGGCGCCAGGATTCCTTCACGGCGCCGCCCAGCTGATCCTGTGCTCCGGTGGTCATGACGGGGAGACACGCGCGGAGCCGAGAAGGATACGGGCGGCGCCGCCATCCGCCCCGGCGGTGTTGGGTCGCTCGAAGGCTGGCTACCCCGGCGAGGAGGATGGGCCGCTCTTCCCCCCGGGTGGGGCGGCCACGGCTCGATAGAGGGCCAGCGTCCCGAAGACGGTCATCTCCCGCCGGGTCTCGCTCACGCGACTGAACCCGGCCTGCTCCATGAGCAAGGGCAGCACGCCCTCCACGCTGTCGGCCGTGGTCTCGAACCCATCCAGCAGCTGCACGCCGAGGAAGGCGACGCGCATGGCCAGGTTCTGCGGCGCCCCCCAGTCGGCCACGTGCAGCTCGCCGCCGCTTCGCAGCAGCGCCCGGGCGCGGCCGAGCGCTCGCAGCTTGTCGGCCCTGGAGAGGTGATGGAACACGAAGGTCGAGGTGACGCGATCGAAGGTCCCGTCCTGGAAGGGAGGCTCGGTCGCCGGACCCTCGAGAAAGGCGACCTCCACGCCCGCATCCCGCGCCTTCCGCTCGGCGATGGCGAGCACCTCCGGGTCGAGGTCGAGCCCGACGACCTCGGCCAGGGGGACCGCCCGCTTCAGCATCACCGCGAAGGTCCCGGTCCCGCACCCGAGGTCCAGCACCCGGTGCCCGGGCCGAACATCGGCCTGCTCGATGAGCGTGCGCCGGAGCTTGTCCTCCTTGAGCGTCGCCGCCACAAGGCGGTCGTAGAAGCGCGTCAGCACCTGGAACCGGAGCGCGGGGATGTAGCGGTTCCCGGGATCGGAGGGGGCCATGGCGGCTCCCATGGATACACCACCGAGTCACCGAACCGCATCACCGATGAGTGACAGGGCTTCATGGGACTTCCGAGCGGTTCGCCGCTCCCCGACGGCGCGCACGCGGGTCGAACCAACCCGCCGAGGCGCGCTGCACCCTCCCTCCAGTTCTCGCGGGAACGGCGAATCGGCCGTCTGCGGGCGCCCGCGCCCCCGCTCCTGCGCTTCGTCGGGGTGGCATGACCGATGCTGCACCCTCCGTCATGATCGGCCTATCGAAGACCCTCGTGTCCCTTTGCGCGGTGACGGTGCTCGTGTCGGCGTGCGGCGGGGGAGGAGGGGGCTCCACTCCCGCGGCGGTGAGCGCTTCCGCCTCGACGGTCGTTTCTTCTCCCACCTCGGTCTTGGCCGACGGGGTCGCCGCCTCGACCCTCACCGCGACGCTGCTGGATGCGGATGGCAACCCGATCGCGGGCAAGGACGTGACGATCTCTTCCAGTCGCGGGACCAGCGACGCGATCTCCGCCGCGTCGGGACCGTCCGATGCATCGGGCGTGGTCACGTTCACGGTGAGATCGTCGACCACCGGGTCATCGACCTACACCGCCGTCGATGCCACCGACCTCGTCACCCTCGCCGACACTGCTCGGGTGGACTTCGTCGCCGGGGACATCGACCCCGCTCGCTCCACGGTGAGGTCCTCCCCCGCCGCGGTCGCGGCGGACGGATCGACTGCTTCCGCGGTCACCGTCGCGCTCCGGGACGCGAACGACAATCCCGCCCCGGGCAAGGCGGTGACGCTTTCCTCCACCCGGGGTGCGGCCGACTCGATCTCGCCGTCCTCGGCATCTTCCGACGCCTCGGGCGTGGTCGTGTTCTCCGTGAGGTCCTCGACCGCCGGATCGTCGACCTACACGGCGGTGGCCGGCGCCGAGCTCGTCACCATCACCCAGACCGCCGTCGTCGACTTCCTCGTCGGCGCCGTCAGCCCCGGTCGCTCCACGGTGGCGTCCTCTCCCGGATCGGTCATCGCCGACGGGGTCACCACCTCGACGCTCACCGTGACGCTGGTGGATGCGAGCGGGAACCCGCTCTCGGGCAGGGAGGTGGCCGTCTCTTCCAGCCGCGGAGACACCGACACGATCTCCTCCGCATCGGGACCATCCGACGTCTCGGGAGTGGTCACGTTCACGGTGACGTCCTCGACCTCCGGGACCTCCACCTACTCGGCCGTCGATGCCACCGATCTCGTCACGCTGGCCGAGACCGCTCAGGTGGAGTTCGTCGCGGGGGACATCGACCCCGCTCGCTCCACGGTGAGGTCCTCGCCCGCCGCGGTCGCGGCGGACGGATCGACGGCTTCGACCGTCACCGTGACCCTCCGGGACGCGAACGACAACCCGGCCCCGGGCAAGGTGGTGACGCTTTCCTCCACCCGCGGTGCGGCCGACTCGATCTCGCCGTCCTCGGAATCCTCCGACGCGTCGGGCGTGGCCGTGTTCTCCGTGACGTCCTCGACCGCCGGATCGTCGACCTACACCGCGCTGGCCGGCGCCGGACCCGTCACCATCGCCGAGACCGCGGTCGTCGACTTCCTGGTGGGCGCCGTCAGCCCCGGTCGCTCCACGGTGGCGTCCTCTCCCGGGTTCGTCGTCGCCGACGGCGCCACCAGCTCGACGCTCACCGTGACGCTGGTGGATGCGAGCGGGAACCCGATCCCGGGCAAGGAGGTGGCCGTCTCCTCCAGCCGCGGGGCCACCGACGCGATCTCCACCGCGTCAGGACCGTCCGATGCCTCGGGAGTGGTCACGTTCACGGTGACGTCCTCGACCTCCGGGACCTCCACCTACTCGGCCGCCGACGTGACGGACCTCGTCGACGTCATCGACACGGCTCAGGTGGCCTTCGTCGCCGGGAACGTGGACGCCAACCGCTCCTCGATCGCGTCGCACCCGACCTCGGTCGTCGCGGACGGATCATCGGCCTCGACGGTCACCGTGACCCTCCGGGACTCGAACGACAATCGGGTCTCCGGCAAGGTGGTGACGCTCTCCTCCACCCGCGGAGTGACCGATTCGATCTCGCCTGCTTCCGCAACCTCCGATGCCTCGGGCGTGGCCACGTTCTCGGTGGCATCCACGGCCGCCGGGACGTCCACCTGCTCGGCCATCGACGAGACGGACCTCGTCCCCATCGCCGGCACCGCCCGGGTGACCTTCGTCCCCGGCGCGGTGAGCGCCGATCAATCGAGCGTCACCTCCTCTCCCGCGGCGGTCGTGGCCGACGGATCGACGCCCTCGACCATCACCGTGACGCTCAGGGACATGACCGGCAATCCGGTCGCGGGCAAGACGGTGACGCTCTCCTCGAGCCGCGGAGCGATCGACTCGATCTCGACGGCGTCGGGACCCTCCGACCCCTCGGGCGTGGTCACGTTCCTGGTCAGCTCCGCGACATGGGGAGAGCCGGCGTTCACGGCGAGCGTGGCGAGCGACCTGGTCAGCGTGACGCAGACCGCGCCGGTGGTCTTCAGAGGCTACCGGCTCGCCTTCACGACACAACCCGCCGCCTCGTCGGTCAGCCTCACGCCGTTCTCCCCGCAACCGGTCATCGCAGCCCAGGATGCAGCCGGCAACACCGACACGACCCTCGCGCCCAGCGTCACGGTCGCGATGGGATCGAACCCCGGGGGCGGCACCCTGGCCGGAACGCTCACCGCCCAGGCCGCGAACGGGGTGGCGAGCTTCTCGGATCTGAGCATCGACAAGGCCGGCGCCGGGTACACCCTGGTGGCGTCGGCGGACGGGTTCGTCTCGGCGGGCAGCAACGGGTTCGAGATCGTGCCGGGCGGCCCCTCCAGGCTGGCCTTCGTCATCCAGCCCTCGAACACCGGGGCGGGGATCGGCCCCAGCTTCCAGGTCGCGCTCCAGGACGCCAGCGGCAACCAGACGACCTCGACCGGCTCCACGGTGACCGTGGCCCTGGGAACCAATCCCGGGGGAGCTACCCTGACGGGAACCACCGCCGCGACGTCCGTCGACGGCGTCGCGACCTTCACCGGGCTCGGGGTATCCGCGTACGGAGCCGGCTACACGCTGGTCGCGACGGACGAGGCGGACGGGCTCACCCCGGCGACCAGCGCTTCCTTCGACACCACCGCGCCCCTGTTCGTCGGCTCGGGCACGGCGGCCAGCTGCACGGAGGCGGCCCTGAACGCCGCCCTGGCCGCAGGCGGCAACATCCGGTTTGAGTGCGGGCCCAGCCCGGTGACGATCACCTTCACCAGCCAGAAGACCATCTCGGTCAACACCAGCCTCGACGGAGGCGGACTGGTCACCCTCAGCGGCGCCGGCGCGCTCACCCTGTTCGCGGTGAACGCGGGCAGGACGCTGGCGCTCTCGAACCTGGTGATCACGGGCGGGGCAACCGGTGGAAACGGCGGCGCCATCTACAACGGTGGGGCGCTCTCCATCACCAATGCCACCGTATCGGGCAACAGCGCGAGCCGTGGCGACGACTACTACGGGACCTCGGCCAACGGCGGCGCCATCTTCAACGTCGGCAGCATCGTGGTGACTGGCTCCACCTTCTCCACCAACTCGGCCAGCAGCAGCTGGGGTCTCTATGGCACCAGCGCAAACGGAGGTGCGATCTTCAACGCCGGCGGCAGGATCCTGGTTGCGAACTCCACCTTCTCGGGCAACAGCGTGGGCGCCAGCTGGGACGTCTACGGGACGGGCGGCAATGGCGGTGCCATATTCAACAGCGGCGGCACGCTCTGGGTGACCAGCTCCACCTTCTCCGCCAACTCGGCCAGCGCCAGCTACAACTACTACGGGGTCGGAGGCCGCGGCGGTGCGCTGTTTGGCGAAGGCAGGCTGACAAACACGATCATCGCCGGCAGCCCGTCCGGCGGAAACTGCTCCGGCACCTTCGTGGACGGAGGCCATGACCTCGACTCGGACGGCTCGTGCGGCGTCGGCGCCGCCACCAACCCTCGACTCGATCCGACCGGCCTGGCTGACAACGGAGGGCCAACGCGGACCATCGGGCTGCAGGCGGGCAGCCCCGCGATCGACGCGGGGGACGAGGCCGCCTGTGCAGCTGCGCCGGTGAACGGGATCGATCAGCGCGGATTCGCGAGGCCCGGCACGGGTGCGGCCAGCTGCTCGGTCGGGGCGTTCGAGTACGACTCGGCTGGCCCTCCCTAGGCTCCGGCCGGCAGAACGCTGCCGCTCTGCCGGCCGCAGCCAGGCCACTACACCACCAGCGCCACCGCCACCAGCGCAAGCCCGGCCATGGCCAGCCCCGTCCCGTCCATCCCGAGCACCAGGATGAGGAGCCCGCCGGCGAGCAGCGAGCCCAGGCAGCCGCCGAGCAGGTCGGCGGCGTAGAGCGGCCCGATCCGGTCGGCTGCGCCGGGCAGGTCCGGGGCCATCCGGCTGGCGTAGCCGAAGATGACCGCCACCGCGGCGCCGGCGCCGACCAGGACGGCGGAGCCGAGGACGAGGCCGAAGCCCAGGCTCGCCCGCCCCATCCCGGCGAACCCGGCCGAGAGGATCGCCAGGCCGAGCAGCGGGACGAGGCCCCACGCCCGCCCCGGCGGAATCCGGCGCGGGCGGGCCGGCGCGGGCGAAGAGCCAGGCCCCGGCGGTCAACCCCAGCATGAAGGTGGTGAGCAGCACGCCCAGGTCGCGGAAGAGCGCGCCCGACCAGGCCTGGTAGCGCAGGATGGCCGCGCCCTCCAGCGCCATCGAGGCGAAGGACGCGACCGCCACCAGCGCCCAGGGGCGCGCGCGCCGCGAGAGGCGCGCCGCCAGCGCCAGCGCGGCCAGCCCTGCCAGGAGGGCGATCACGGCGCCGCGGCCGGGGAGCCGCGCATCCTGCGCTCCGCCCAGGAGCTTTCCCAGCCAGAGGAGCGCGGTCTGCTGGTAGCAGACGGGGCGCTCGTCGGTGTTGGGGGCGGCGCCCGAGGACGCCAGGAGCTGCGCCACGCTGGCGGCCCGATCGTTGGTGAGGAGGTAGCGCAGGCTCTCGGGCGTGATCTCTCGCGCCGCGATCCCGCGGCTGCGCAAGCGCGCGCCCAGCTCGGCCGGATCGCGCACCAGCCGCTCCTGCGAGGCCAGGAGCACGTCGGTCGTTCCGGGGAGGACCAGCACGTCCTGGAACGCGGACCGCAGGCCGGCATGGATGGCGCCGTTGCGGAGCACCAGCCCGGGCGTCCAGCGGTTCTCCAGCGAGGGCAGCCGGAGCGCCAGCACGCCGCCCGGGGCGAGCCGGGAGGCGCAGCCCCGGAAGAACTCGGCGGTGTAGAGCCGGTTCACCTGCCCCGACGACGGCTCGCCGGCGCCGACCAGGATCACGTCGTACCGCTCCGTCGCGGCCAGCAGGAAGGCGCGCGGGTCCGCGATCGCCACGTGCACCGCCGGATCGGCCAGGGCCGCACGCGCGGCCGGCGGCAGCCGCGGCACCAGCGCGCGCACCATGGCCCCGTTGATCTCGACCACGTCCGCGCGGGAGGGGCGGTGCTTCAGCACCTCGAGCGCGATCCCGTACAGGCCGCCCTGCAGCACCAGGACGCGCGGCGCGGGCCGCGCCTGGAGGGCCGCCGGGTGCACCAGCCCCTCGGCCTCGGTCCCCTCGCTCTCCCAGGCGAGTGCGTCGTTCTCGAAGACGGTGAGCTGCCCCGAGGCCTCGACCAGGGCGATGCGGCCGTAAGGCGTGTCCTCGGCGTGGGACAGCATGGGGTGGCTCCAGCCGGTCATGCGCCGGTCGAGCGCGGGGGCGGCGGCGAGCAGCGCCAGTAGCGCGGCGGAGAACGCGAGGGCGGCGCCCCGGCGCTCGCGCACCAGGGCCGCTGCGGCCGCCGCGGCCACCATCCCGCCGCCCATGGCCAGGGCCAGGTTCGAGACCCCGGCGGCGAACGAGGCGGTGGCGGCGGCGCAGCCCAGCGCTCCGCCCAGGCTCTCCCAGCCGTAGGCCGCGGCCAGGCTCCCGCCCGAGGCGGCCATGGCCCGGGCCCCGCTCCGGAAGAGCCAGCCCAGCAGCGCGCCCGCCGGCATGAGGCCCAGCGCGGCGGTGGCCAGCTGCCGCCCCAGCGGAAGGTAGGCGCCCGGCACGTCGCCGAACAGGCTCCGCGCCGCGCGCAGGAAGGCGACCTCGCCGGGCAGAAGGAGCGCCAGCGCCAGGAGCCCGACCCGGACGGCCGGCCAGAGGTCCGGGCGCGGGGGGACGAGTGCGCCCGCCGCGCCGGCCGCCAGCCAGCAGGCGGTGCCGGCCAGAAACACCAGCTCGATGCCGAAGGAGGCCACCGCCAGCTCGCGCAGCAGGACCACCTGGCCGAGCATCGAGATCAGGCCGACCGCGACCAGAGCGCTGGGGACGCGCCACTTCACGATCGGTGTTCTTCCCCGAACACCTCGGCCTGGAAGACCGAGAGCGAGGCCCCCTCCCGCCAGCAGCTCGCGGCCAGCCCGGCCTTCTGGCAGAGGTGGTCCAGGAGCGCGTCGCGCCCCCAGCCCTGCTCGGTGGCCACCTGGGGCAGGAACACCGCCGACCGACCCGCCTTGGACAGCACCACGCCGTCCCGGCCCACCACCACGGCGGCGGGCCCCGCGACCGACTGGATCGGCGTCAGGACGGAGATCTCGATCTCGATCGACGCCAGCTCCGCCCGGGCGACCGGCGGGAACCGCGGATCGTGGAACGCCGCCTCGAGGGCCATCTGGCGCACGGTCGCTGCCAGCGGATCGCGCGTGGAGAACCGGCCGATGCAACCGCGCAGCTCGCCGCCCCGCGTCAGCGTCACGAACGCCCCCCGGGGCAGCTCGGTGGCCGGCGGAAGGCCGCGCGGCGCCGGCGCCTTGCCCGCGCCCAGCCGGGCGGCGATGGTCTCCCGCGCCAGCGCCAGCAGCGCCGTCCGCGCGGCAGCGTCGATCTCACCGGCCGCGAAGGCCACCGCCCCGTACCCGACCACCCGCGCCGGATCGCCGGCCGGGACGTCGGCCGAGCTGGCCTGGCGCACCAGCGTGGCCCGCGTGGCCCCCAGCGCCCGCGCCGCCGCCAGGGCGGTCAGGATGGGCCCCTCGCCGCAGGCGCAGGTGACGAGCCCGGGGACGCCGCGCGCCATCTCGGCGGAGACGGTGGTCCGCAGCGCGCGCGCATCCATGGCGACCACCGCGTCCAGCACCCGCCGGTCGACCGCGGCCGCGTCGCGCGCCGACGGGTAGTGCGACAGGTCGGAGCTGGCCACCACCAGGGCGCGCCGGCCGCGGACGAGCGCCGCCAGCGCGGTGCCCAGCCGCTCGCACAGGGCCGGGTCGGGCGCGCCGATCACGAGCGGCAGGATCCGCGCCGAGGGGAAGAGGACCTGCGCGAACGGCACCTGGACCTCGACCGAGTGCTCCCGCAGGTGCGGACCGGCGTCGAGCACCACGTCGGGATCCGCCCGGGCCAGCGCCCGGGCCGCCTCCTGGTCGATGGCCGCCACCCCGAGCGGCGTGCGGAAGCCGTCGCCCGGGAAGAGGGCCACCTTGCGAAAGCCGGCCGCGGTGTGGTTGGTGCCCAGGATCACCACCAGATCCAGGCTCTGCCCCTCCGCCTGCCGCCAGGCGTCGGCCGCCACCTGGCCGGAGAAGACGTACCCGGCGTGCGGCGCGAGGATGGCGACCGGGTGCGGCCCGGAGGGCGGTGCGGCGTCGCGCAGGAAGCGCTGCACCATGGCCCGCAGCGCTCCGGCGTCGGCCGGGTAGAACGAGCCCGCCACCGCCGGCTCGCGCACGCCGGCGCGGGAGAACTCATCGGAGGCGGCCGTGCCCCGGGTCGCGAGCGGCGCTGCCAGCCACGCGGCGGTGATGACGACGAGCAACCTGCTCGTGCGCATGGTGTGCCCTCAGCTCCACACGCCGGGGATGGGGTGCTGGCAGAAGCGGCAGCGCCCGGCCTGGAGCTCGATCGAGGTGACGAAGAAGTTGCTCCGCGCGATGACGACCTTCCCGCACCTCGGGCAGTAGGTGTGGTTGCCCGGGTGGCCGGGCACGTTGCCCACGTAGGCGAAGCGGATGCCGGCGGCCAGGGCGATCTCGCGGGCCCGCTCCAGGGTCGACACCGGCGTGGGCGGCAGGTTCTGCAGCAGGTAATCGGGGTGGAAGCGGGTGAAGTGGACCGGCACGTCCGGCCCCACCTCGCCCACCACCCAGCGCGCCAGCCCCTCCAGCATGGGCCTCGAGTCGTTGAGGGTCGGCACCACCAGGTTCACCAGCTCCAGGTGCACGCCGCTCCGCGCCACCTGCTTGATCGATCGCAGCACGGCCGAGAGCTCGGCCCCGCACGCCGCCCGGTAGAACTCCGGGCTGAATCCCTTGAGGTCGATCTTGACCGCGGCCAGCGCCTGGCACATCTCGGCCAGCGGGGCCTCGCTGGCATAGCCGCAGCTCACGATCACAGAGCGGATGCCCTGGACCCGGGCCGCCCGGGCCACGTCGATCAGGAACTCGGCCTGGACGGTGGGCTCGTTGTAGGTGAAGGCGATCACCGGGTCGCGAGCGCCGGCGGCGGCGGCGACGAGGTCACCGGGCGAGCGCCGCGGGACCTCGTCGTCCTCGGGCCGCGCCTGGGAGATCTGCCAGTTCTGGCAGAACCGGCAGCGCAGCGGACACCCCGCCGTCCCGATGGAGAACGCCTCGGCGCCGGGCAGGAAGTGGAAGAACGGCTTCTTCTCGATGGGGTCGCGGTGGATGGCGAGGGGCCGTCCGTAGACCAGGCTGCGGAGCTCGCCGGCCGCGTTGAACCGCGCCCGGCAGGCGCCAGCCTGGCCCGGCAGGATGGTGCAGGACCGGGCGCACAGCCCGCAGCGGACCAGCCCGGGGGTGTGGCGGTGCGCCTCGCGCTGCTTCAGCGCGGCGGCGTCGGCGTGGCAGGCGGCGCAGCTCGCGCCGGCCTGCGCCACCGAGGTCCACCAGCGGGCCCGCGGGGCGCTGGCCACCAGCTCGTCCAGCCGGCTCGCGGCGGCTGCGCGACCTCCCACCGTGGCGACCACCGCGCCACCCGCCAGGACCGGAACCAGCCGGGCAGAAGTCCGGAGGAGCTCCCGCCGCGTCAGCATCGGCGGGGATCGTACTCCCGATCGCCGGTCAGGGCGTAGCCCGCCGCGCCGGAGCCTCGCCGCGCGCTACGAACCTCCCGGCCGCGGGACGAAGCGACCGGTCCGGCGCGCATACGCCGCGTACGCTTCCCCGAACTCGCGGCGCATCATCGCCTCCTCGGGGAGGACCACCACGTGCCACAGCAGGTGGAGCGCCACCACCCAGGCCAGGAACACCCAGTGATCGAGGAAGAGCGCGATCCCCGGGACCGCCAGCGAGAGGAAGGACGCGTACAGGGGGTGACGGACCCAGCGGAACGCCCCCGCCACGCAGAGCCCTCGCCCTCGCTGCCCCACCGGCAACGAACGGGTCGACCAGACCACGCCGGCGATGGTCCCGAGCACCGCCAGGACGAGGATCGCCCAGCGGACCGGGGCGGGGATGCCCAGCGCTCCCGAGGGTGTGCGGACCCGGGCCCACCCCGCCAGCAGGGTGAGCGCCACCGAGCAGAGGACGCCGAGGGGACCGCTGCCGAAGATGCGCTGGTAGGCGTTCAAGGACGAGGCTCCTGGAGCGGGTTCTCGAGCGGCAGTCTACGCACGAATCCCGGGCGCGGGGCGGCCGCGAGCGATCGGCGGCGCCGCCGCGGCTCAGGCCGGCCCGTGCTGCGGCCCCTCGCCGTACATCGCCTCGATCCGGGCCGCGTAGCGCTCGACCACCGCCTTGCGCCTGAGCTTGAGGGTGGGGGTGAGCAGTCCGCCGTCGACCGTGAACTCGTCGGCCAGGATCTCGAACCGCTTGATGGTCTCGAAGCGCGCCAGCTCGGCGTTGATGGCCTCGAGGGCGTGCTCCACGTGGCGGCGGAAGACGGGATCCGCCGCCAGCGCCTCGGGGCTGCGGGCCGCGGAGCCGCAGGCTCCCGCCGCGGTGGCCACGCTCTCGCGGTCGAGGGTGAGCAGCGCGGTCAGGTGGCGACGGCGATCGCCCACCACGCAGGCATGGGCGATGCCCGGGATGCCCTTGAGCAGCGCCTCGATGTTCTGCGGGGCCACGTTCTTCCCTCCGGCCGTGATGATGATGTCCTTCTTCCGGTCGGTGATGTGGAGGCGACCGTCGGCGTCTAGCTCGCCCACGTCGCCGCTGTGCAGCCAGCCCTCCGCGTCCAGCGCCTCGCGCGTGGCCGCGGGATCCTGGAAGTACCCGGCGAAGACGTGCCCGCCCCTCATGCAGACCTCGCCGTCGGGGGCGATGCGGACCTCGGTCGCGGGGAGCGCCCGGCCGGTGCTCCCGATGCGCGGGTCGTCGGGGGTGGAGAGGGTGGCCGGGCCGGTGCACTCGGTCATCCCGTAGGCCTCGTGGATGAGGATGCCCAGCGAGGCGAAGAACTCCACGGTCCCGCGGGCGATGGGCGCCGTCGAGGAGAGGCAGAGGCGGGCGCGGTCGAGCCCCAGCTTCTGGCGCACGCCGGCGAAGACCAGCCGGTCGGCGAGCGCATAGGTCCGCGGGAGCCTTGCGCCGGCCTCGCGCCGGTGGCAGGCCTCCTCACCCACGCCGCGTGCCCAGTCCGCGATGCGGCGCCGCAGCGGTGGCATCTTCGGCCAGGCGGAGAAGATCCGGGCCTGGATCTTCTCCCACACGCGCGGCACGCCCAGGAAGAGCGTGGGACGGATCTCGCGCAGGTTCTCGCCCAGCGCCTCGATGCTCTCGGCGAAGCAGACCGTTCCGCCGGTGGTCACCGCCGCATGGAGGGAGAGGATCTGCTCGGCGATGTGGCTCAGCGGCAGGTACGAGAGGTGGACCTCCTCGTCGCCCCAGCCCAGCATGCGGGCGCCGGCCGCCGCCGTGAACACCAGGTTGCGGTGGGTGAGCATGGCGCCCTTGGGCGGGCCGGTGGTCCCGGAGGTGTAGATGAGCGTGGCCAGCCGCTCCGGCCGCAGCGCCGCCAGGCACGCGTCCAGCTCCGACTCCGCCACCTGGTCGCCCAGCGCCCGCAGCGCCGCCCAGGAGTGGACGCCGGCGGCCTCGGGCTGACCCTTCAGCTGCACGGCCTCGACGGCCTGCAGGGGGCCGCTGGCGCGCAGCCGCTCCAGCTGCAGCGCCGAGTCGGCCAGCAGCACCCGGGCGCCGCAGTGGCCAGCGATGTAGGCGGCCCCGGCCAGCGTGGTGTTGGGGTAGAGCGGCGCCGGCACCGCGCCCAGCGCCATGACGGCCAGGTCGGCGATGAGCCACTCGGGCGAGTTCGCACCCACGATGCAGGCGGCGTCCCCCGGGCGCAGCCCGAGCCGCAGGAGCCCGCGTGCCACCCGGCGCACCTCGCCGGCGTACTCGCGCCAGGTGATGTCGCGCCAGCGGCCCGCCACCTTCTCCCGCAGCGCCGCGCGGTCCGGGTGGCGGCCGGCCGTGTCCAGCAGCACGTGAACGATGGACGAGTGCGGCGCGCTCATGGGTGCTCCAGCGAGAGCCGTTCCCGGCAGGCCTCGACCCCGGCGACCTCGCGCCCCTGGTCGCGGATCATCCTGGCGGCGCGCTCCACCAGCTCTCCGTTGGAGCGCGCCATGGTGCCGTCGGGCAGGTAGAAGTTGTCCTCCAGCCCGACCCGGACGTTCCCGCCCATGGCACAGGCCGCGGCCACCAGGCGCCACTGGGCGCGCCCGATGCCGATCACCTCCCAGTCGCTCCCCTCCGGCAGGGCCCCCACCATGGCGAGCAGGCTCGGGATCGTCGCCGGCGCGCCGCCCAGCACGCCCAGGATGAGGCTGAGCTGGACGGGCGGCGCCAGCAGGCCCATGTCCAGCAATGGCTCGGCGCTGGACACGTGGCCCAGGTCGAAGCACTCCAGCTCGGGCCGGGTCCGCACCTCCTTCATGACCGAGAGCAACTGCACGATCTCGGAGAAGGGGTTCGCGAACACGAGGTCGAAGACGAAGGACTTCCTGCCCGGGTGGTACTTGGCGTAGTTCATCGAGCCCATGTTGAGGGCCGCCACCGCCGGGCGGAGCGCGCGCACCGGCGCGATCTTCTTCTCGGCCGGGATGCCCACCGCGCCGGTGGAGAAGTTGATGATCACCGGGCAGGCGGCGGTCACCGCCTGGTGGATGGCCCGGTAGTCCTCGACCTCGTAGCTGGGGGCGCCGTCGGGGGTGCGGGCATGGATGTGCACCGCCGCCGCGCCGGCCTCGTAGGCCCGGCGCGCCTCGGCGGCGTACTCCTCGGGCCGGTAGGGGATGGCGGAGCACTGCGCCCGGTTCGCCACCACGCCCGAGAGGGCGCAGGTGATCATGCAGGGACGCTCCGGCTCCTGGCCGGGCCGGCTCGACGCCGTCATCTCGCTACCTCCCTTTCCAGCGCGGGGATCGCTTCCCGGCGAACGCGGCCAGCCCCTCGGCCGCGTCCTCCGTGGCGAGCACGCCCCCGAGCCGCTCGCACAGCCGCTCCAGCGCCGCATCCATGGGCAGGCCCTCCGCCTCGGCCAGCGCCTGCCGGCCCATGCGGATGGCGGCGGGCGCGCTTCGCCCGATCGCCTCCAGCACGCGCTCCACCTCCGCATCGAGGGCGCCGTCCGGGACCACGCGGGTGAGGAGGCCCATGGCCTCGGCCTCGCGCGCCGGCACCTGCCCACCGGTGTAGGCGAGCTCCAGGACCTTCTTGCGAACGCCGTCGCGCAGCAGGAAGGCGGCCACCATCATCGGGAAGAGGCCCACCGTGACCTCGGGCAGGCCGATGCGGATCCCCTCCCGGGCGTAGGCCAGGTCGCAGGCCAGCATCGGCCCGAGCCCGCCGCCCAGGCAGTGCCCGTTCACGCGGGCGACCAGCGGCCGCTCGAAGGAGCGCATCCGCTGCAGGAGCCGGGCGTAGAGCCTGGGGCCGGCCAGCGCCGGCCCGGGGCCGGATCCGCGCACGGGATCCAGCGCCGCGCCCAGGTCGGCCCCGGCGCAGAATGCCCGATCTCCGGCGCCGGTGAGGCACACCGCCCGCACCTCGGGATCCGCCGCTGCGCGGTCCAGTCCGCCGAGCAGCTGCTCGACGGCCTCGGGCGAGAGCGCGTTGCGCCGCGCCTCGCGATCGATGACCAGCCAGGCCGCGCTGCCGCGGCGCTCGTACCGGACCTCATCCGCCATCTCGACCTCCCAGGCCCGCCGGCGCCTCGCCCCCGGCCTCGGCCGTCACCTGCACCAGGACCTCGCCGGCGCGCACGGCCGTGCCCGGACGCGCCGCCACCGCGGCCACCTTCCCGGCGATCGCCGAGACGAGCCGGGTCTCGGTCTTCATGGCCGACACCACCACCAGCCCCTGGCCCGCCTGGACCGCCTCGCCCTCCTCGACCAGGACCGCGACCACCACCGCCGAGGTCGGGGCCGCGACGGTGCCGGGCGGCAGCCGCGCGCCGCCCGCGACCGGCCCCCGCGCCGCGGAGGCCTCCGACCCGGCCTGCCCGGCCGGCCGCGCCCGCGCCGGACGGACCGGCTCGACCCGGAGCGCACGTCCGCGACACCACACCCAGGTCGCGTCACCATCACGAACGGTGAACAGCTCGCGCAGCTCCTGCCCGGCCTCGACCAGGTGGCGCGCGCCGTCGGAGGCGAGGACCCGCCCCTCGGTGACGGCGCCGTCGACCCGGACCCGCAGCGCCCCGGCCTCGGCGGCCTGCGCCACGACCTGGTGGACGCGGCCGGCCACGCTCAGCTTCCGCTCCATGGCCCCCTCCCCGCGACGAGATCCCATGCGCCCAGCCGCTGCCAGGGCGTGGCGGGCGCCGCCGGGGACGCCTCGCTGCCAGCGGCACCCACCGGGCCGCGCGCCTGCGCCAGAACGTGGCCCACCACCGCCAGCGCGTCGCCGGCGGCGCCGGCCTCCGGCCGCCAGCCGGCCAGGTGCTCCTCCAGGAAGCCCACGTGCGTCCGGCCGGCGCGGAACGGGCCGGAGCGGAGCACGTCCAGGAGGAGCTCGATGCTGGTCGGGACCCCGAGGATGGCGAAGTCCTCCAGCGCGCGGGTCATCCTGGCGATGGCCGCCTCGCGCCCGGCGGCGTGCACGATGACCTTGGCCAGGAGCGGATCGTACTGGACCGGGACCTCCGTCCCGGTGGCGATGCCGCTGTCCACGCGGACCCCCGGGCCGGCCGGCTCGCGCGCCAGGAGGATGCGCCCGGCGCAGGGTGCGAAGCCGCGGGCGGGGTCCTCGGCGGTGATCCGGCACTCGATGGCGTGGCCCCGCTGCGCCAGGTCGTCCTGCCGGATCCGGAGCGGCGCCCCGGCGGCGATCTCCAGCTGGCAGCGGACCAGGTCCAGCCCGGTGGTCACCTCGGTGATGGGGTGCTCCACCTGGAGGCGAGCATTCACCTCCAGGAAGTGGAAGCGCCCGCCCTCCTCCAGCAGGAACTCCACCGTCCCGGCGCCCACGTAGCCGCCGGCGCGGGCCACCTCGAGGGCCGCCTGGCCCATGCGCCGCCGCAGCTCCGGGTCGAGCGCCGGCGAGGGGGTCTCCTCCAGCAGCTTCTGGTGACGGCGCTGGATCGAGCACTCCCGCTCGAAGAGGTGGACCGTGTTCCCGTGCGCGTCGGCCAGGATCTGCAGCTCGACGTGGCGCGGCCGGTCGAGCGCCCTTTCCAGATACACGGTGCCGTCGCCGAAGGCGGCCAGGGCCTCGCTCCGCCCGCGCCGGACCGCCTCCTCCAGCTCCCCCGGCCCAGCCACCCGGCGCATGCCCCGGCCGCCGCCGCCGGCGGCCGCCTTGAGCATGACCGGATAGCCCAGCTCCGCCGCCGCCTCCGCCAGCCGTTCCGGCCCTGTCGTGCCGGGAATGACCGGCACCCCGCGCCCCTGCAAGAGCTTCCGGGCGGCGAGCTTGTTCCCCAGCCGCGCCATGGCCTCCGGGGGCGGCCCCACGAACACCAGCCCGGCGTCCCGGACGGCGCGGGCGAAGCCCGGGCTCTCGGACAGGAACCCGTACCCGGGGTGGATGGCCTGGGCGCCGGTCCTCCGGGCCGCCGCGATGAGCTTGTCCGCGTCGAGGTAGCTCGCCGCCGGCTCGGGCGAGCCCAGCCCCACCGCCGCGTCCGCGGCGGCCACGTGCGGGGCGGTGCGATCGACGTCGGAGTAGACGGCCACGCCGCGGATCCCCATCTCCCGCGCCGTGCGCAGGATCCGGACGGCGATCTCCCCTCGGTTGGCGACCAGGATGGTCCGGAACACGCGCCGCCCCTACATCCGGAAGGTCCCGTGGCCCTGCCGGCGCCCG
Organism: uncultured Pseudomonadota bacterium; assembly: GCA_963736345.1. Taxonomy (GTDB): domain Bacteria; phylum Myxococcota; class Myxococcia; order Myxococcales; family Anaeromyxobacteraceae; genus Anaeromyxobacter. The sequence goes on from CAVTOU010000014.1 coordinate 93,472, forward strand.
TCCAGCGGCGCGTGCTGCGCCGCCGCCAGCGCCAGGCCCAGCGCGTCGCGGGTGCGGGCCGGGTCGAGGATGCCATCGTCCCAGAGCTGGGCGGTGCTGTGCCAGGCGCTCCCCTCCTGCTCGGCCATGGCCAGGATGGGCGCCCGGATGGCCTCCTCCTCCTCCGGGCCGAGCGGCGGCTGCCCCTCGCGCGCCCGGGCGTCGTTCCTCACGGTGATGAGCACCTGCGCGGCCTGCTCGCCGCCCATGACGCCGATGCGGGCGCCGGGCCAGCTCCACAGGAACCGCGGCGAGTAGGCCCGGCCGCACATGCCGTAGTTGCCGGCCCCGTACGACTGCCCGACGATGACGGTGAGCTTGGGGACGGTGGCGGTGGCCACCGCGTTCACCATCTTGTGGCCGTCCTTGGTGATGCCGCCGCGCTCGGCCTCGCGGCCCACCATGTACCCGGGCACGTTCTGCAGGAACACCAGCGGGATGCCCTGGCGGTCGCAGAGCTGGACGAACTGCGCGGCCTTGAGGGCGGAGGGCGAGAAGAGGACGCCCTCGTTCATGAGCACGCCCACCAGGTAGCCGTGGAGGTGGGCCAGGCCGCACACCAGCGTGGGCCCGTAGAGCGCCTTGAACTCCAGGAAGCGCGAGCCGTCGACCAGGCGCGCGATCACCTCGTGCGCGTCGCAGCGCGAGGCCAGGCTGCGGGGGACGATGCCGTAGAGCTCGTGGGGATCGTAGCGCGGCGGCTCCGGCTCGCGGTCCGGGCCGGGAGGGCGGGGGCCGCGCGGAAGGACCTCCACCAGGTCGCGCACCAGGCGGAGCGCGTCGGCGTCGTCCTCGGCCAGGTAGTCCGAGACCCCCGAGTCGCGGCAGTGCAGGAGCGCGCCGCCCAGCTCCTCGGCGGTGACCTCCTCGCCGGTGGCGGCGCGGACCAGCGGCGGCCCGCCCAGGAAGATGGCGCCCGTGCCGCGCACGTGGACCACGTGGTCGCTCATGGCCGGGATGTAGGCGCCGCCGGCGGTGCACAGGCCCATGACCGCGGTGATCTGCGGGCACGCCGGCCTTGGAGAGCTGCGCCTGGTTGTAGAAGATGCGCCCGCCGTCGTCGGCGTCGGGGAAGATCTCCGACTGGAGCGGCAGGTAGGCGCCGCCGGAGTCGACCAGCATCACCAGCGGCAGCCGGTTCTCCATGGCGATGGCCTGGACGCGCAGCGTCTTCTTCACGCCCATGGGGTAGACCGCGCCGCCCTTGATGGTCGGATCGTTGGCGTGGACCAGCACCTCCCGGCCGCCCACCACGCCGACCCCGGCGCGGCTCCCGGCCCCGTGCACGTCGCCCTCGTAGAGCCCACGGGCGGCGAGCGGCGCGATCTCCAGCCAGGGCGAGCCCGGGTCGAGCAGCAGGTCGAGCCGCTCCTGCACGGTCAGCTTCCCGAGGTCGGCGTTGCGGCGCAGGGCCCGCTCCGAGCGGGCCGAGCGCGCCTCCTCCAGGGCGCGCCGCAGCTCCTCCACCTGTGCCTCCATGGCCGCGCGGTTCTCGAGGTAGGCGGCGCTGCCGGTGTCGATGTGGGTCTCGATGACGTCCATCCGGATCCTCGTCAGGTGCGCGACAGGAGCGAGTCGGCGATCGCCATCCGGGCCACCTCGACCGTGGTCCCGGCCAGGGCCAGCCCCTTGGCGTCGCGGTAGGCGCGCTCCGCGGCGCTGCCGCGCCGGTACCCCTCGCCGGCCATGACCTGCAGGGCCAGGCTCGCGACCCGCTCCGCCGACTCGCTGCAGAAGACCTTGGCGCAGCGGACCAGCCGCTCCGCTCCGGGTTCGCCGGCCCGCAGCGTCCAGGCCGCGCGATGGCAGAGCAGCTCGGCCGCCTCGGTGAGCGCCAGCGCCTCGGCCAGCGCGAAGGCCACCTCCTGCCGGGAGAAGACCGGCCGGCCATCGCGGGTGTGGGCGTGCGCGTGCCGGTTGGCCGCGCCGAGCACGCCGCGCATGAGCCCGGCGGCGGCGATGGCCAGCGACAGGTCCGCCTCGCGCGCGTAGCGCGCCCCGGGGCTGGCGCCCGGCGCGCCCTCCAGGACGCGCGCCCCGGGCACCGGCGCCTCCTCGATGGCCAGGCTTCCCACCGCGAGACCGTCCAGCCCGAGCAGCTCGATGGGCTCCCCGGTCGAGACCCCCGCGTCGCGCGGCGACACCAGGCAGACCACCTCGCGGCCGTCGCAGTCCGCCAGCACCGCCAGCCAGTCGGCCATCGGTCCGCCGGTGACGAAGGCCTTGCGCGCGCTGAGCCGCCACCCTTCGCTCGTGCGCCGGAGCTGCGCCCGCGGAGCCCCGGCCGCGTCCGCCAGCGCCACGGCGCCGATCCGGTCGCCGCGGATGAGCGCCGCCCGCTCCTGCTCCGGCAGCCCGCCGGCCCCGATCAGCATCCGCAGGTGGCGCGTCGCCTCGCAGGCGAGCAGCAGCGGGACCGACGCGCGCGCCAGCGCCAGCCGCGGCGCGACGGCCGCCTCCACCGCACCGGGCAGCGCCCGCTGCGCTGCGCAGACGAGCCGGCGCCGCGCCGCCAGGCCGAGCGTCGGCAGCCGCGCGATCGCGTCGGCCTCCGCCGCCAGCAGCGATCCCACCGCACCTGCCGCCTCCTGCTCGCCGGCTGCCAGCTCGAAATCCACCTCAGGCCTCGGCGTCCAGGAGCCGCGAGAGGATGAGCTTCTGGATGTCCGACGTGCCGCCGCCGATGGCCGCCAGCCGCGCGTCGCGGAAGACGCGCTCCACGTCGTACTCGTGGCAGTAGCCGTACCCTCCGTGGAGGACCAGCGCGTCGGCGATGGGCCGCAGCGAGGCCTCGCCCACGAACAGCTTGGCCGAGGCCGCCTCGAGCGCGTTCATGGCGCGGCCCTGGTCCTTGCACCAGGCCACCCGGTACACCAGCGCCCGCGCCGCCTCGAGCAGGATGGCGAGATCGGCGATCTTGTGCTTCACCGCCTGGAAGGACGCGATGGGCCGGCCGAACTGGACCCGCTCGCCGGCGTAGGCGCAGCAGCGATCGATGAGGAACTGCACCTGGCCAAGGAACGGGGCCAGCAGCGTGGAGCGGTCCCACTCCACCGCCTGGAGCGCGATGGCCAGCCCGGCGCCCTCCTCCCCGAGGAGGTTCTCCTCCGGGACGAAGCAGCCCTCCAGGATGAGCTCGCTGGTCACCGAGCTGCGCATGCCGAGCTTGTGCAGGTCGCGGCCGGCCGAGAACCCCGGCCTGCCTCGCTCGACCACGAAGGCGCTCAGCCCCGCGTGCCCGGCGCCCGGGTCGGTCCGGGCGTAGGATCACGGCCACGTCGGCGATGCCCCCGTTGGTGATGAAGAGCTTGCGGCCGTCCAGCACCCAGCCGCCGTCGCGCCGCACGGCGCGGGTGGCGAGCGAGGCCACGTCCGACCCGGCGCCCGGCTCGGTCAGCCCGAAGCAGCCGATGCGAGCGCCGCTGGCGAGCCCCGGCAGCCAGCGGCGGCGCTGCGCGTCGGTGCCGTGGACCAGGATGGTGTCGGCGCACAGGAAGGCGTGGGCGCCGTAGGCCAGGGCAGAGCCCGCCGTCCACCCCGGCCTCGCCCAGCGCCTCGCCCACCAGCACGCAGCTGAGGACGCTCGCGCCGGCGCCGCCGTGCTCCGGCGGGAGGTGGAGGCCCAGGATGCCCAGCTCCCCCAGCCTTGCCCAGGACTCCCGGTCGAACTCGGCGGCCAGGTCGTGGGCGCGGACGCGGGGTACGATCTCGCTCCTGGCGAAGCGGAGCACCTGCTCCCGCAGGGCGCGCTGCTCGGAGGTGACCGAGAACTCCACGCGTGGCCTCCTCCGGGCGCTCTGGCGCGGCACGGGGCGAGCCCCGCCGAATAACTGCCTTCGCCGGCCCCAGCGCCGTTCTCTTGGGGCGGCGCGGCGGCCCCATCGCGCCGGTCACCAGGCCGGTGACGGAGCAACCGCCGGCGCGACCCGCAGGCGGGGCACCTCGGACCTCCGGCTCACCGGGCCGACGCGCGGGAGTCGATGGACTTCAGCCGGGTCGTCCCGGACGGACCGGGGGGCCGAGCTGGTGCTTCGCCGCGGTACCGGCGGAGGGAACGCCGGCGGAATCGCTCACGCCATCCTGGCCGGCCCGCTCCTGTCGGAGGGCAGCATCTGGCACGTCTGCCGCGCCGAGGGCGGGGCCGTCCTGCACATGGAGATCGGCTCCTCCTCGTAACCTGGTGAGGGGGTTGCGCGACGCACGTAACCGATTATACTGGTTACAGCGCGATCGTCGTCCACCCCGCGCCAGGAGCGAACGCCATGCCCATGATCACCCTCCAGGTCGCCGGCGAGCCCGACGGCGACCTCACCCGCCGCCTGGTCGAGGCGGTCACCCGACTCACCGCCCAGCGGCTCGGGAAGGACCCGCGGGTGACCGCCGTCGCGGTCGAGTACCTGCCTCGCCGGCAATGGTTCATCGCCGGGAGATCCACGGAGGAGCTCAGCCGGCCTGCGTTCTTCCTGGACGTGCGGGTGAGCGAGGGCACCAACACCAAGGACGAGAAGGCGCGCTACGTGGCCGAAGCGTTCGCGGCGCTCGACCGCATCCTGGGCGGCGTCGACCCGGAGAGCTACGTCCACGTGGACGACGCCAGCGCGGATGGGTACGGTTATGGCGGACTCACGCAGGAGCGGCGCTACATCGCCTCGCACCCTGCCCCGCAGGAGGGCGCTTGACGTTCTCGTTTCACCGCGGTGCTCTCTCGCTCGACCTCGCCGGGACCGTGGGCGCGCGCGCCTCCCTTCGCCCCGAGGAGCGGATGGCGGACCCGGAGGCGCTCTCCACCTGGCTGGCCGAGGCGGGGCTCCTCGAGGGAGCCTCCGCCACCGAAGCCGACCTGGCCCGCGCCCGCGCGCTGCGCGAGGCGATCGCCGGCGCCGCCTCGGCGGTCCTGGACGGCGCCCCCCCGCGCCGCGGCGACCTGTCGGTGCTCAACGCGGCCGCGCTGGGCCTGCGCCGCGGCGCGCCGCAGCTCACGCCTGCGCTGGTGACGCGCTGGGAGGCCGACGCGCCGGTGGCCCATGCGCTGGCGCGCGTGGCGGCGGATGCCATCGAGATCCTCTCCCGGCACGCCGACCGGCTGGCCCGCTGCGAGCTGCCCGGCTGCGGCGCCATCCTGCTCTCGCGCTCGCGCGGCGAGCGCCGACGCTGGTGCAGCATGGAGACGTGCGGCAACCGCGCCAAGGTGGCCGCGTTCCGGGCCCGCGAGCGGAAGCGCTCCCGCTGATCCTGCGGCGCCACCCGCACCCTGAGCGAGGGGGGAATCCGGACGGGCCGTTACCCATCCGGCGCACATCCGACCCCCTGCCTGCCGGGCAGATGAAGGCCCTTCCGTCCGGACGTCAGGGGGTGCCAAATGGTAGCCCTTTCCTTGCTCGCCCTGGTCAGCTTCGCGGCCACCGGGCCTCTCTCGCTCGACGACGCGCTGGCGCTGGCCGCCAAGCGCAACGCCGACCTCCAGATCGCCCGCGCCGACGCGGATACCGCGGTGACCGATCTCCGCGCCAGCTACCAGGGCGTGCTGCCTCGCCTCGACCTGAGCGCGGAGGCGGGGCACCAGTCCCTGGGCGAGCAGCAGCAGCTGGGATTCCCGGAGGTGCCGCCCACCCCCAAGACCGACTACGACCTGTTCCAGTACGGGATCAACTTCAACTGGACCCTGTTCGACGGCCTGGGCAGCTGGAACCGCATCGCCTCGTCGCGCAATCAGTCGAACGCAGCGGCGCGCCAGTACGACGAGTCCTCGCTCCGGGTCTCCTTCGAGGTGATTCGCCGCTTCTACGAGGTGGTGCGACAGCAACGAAGCCTGGAGGTCCGCCGCGAGACGGCCGACCTCTCGGCGGAGCTGGTGAAGCGTGCGGACGCCCTCTTCGGCGCGGGCCGGGGGACCCGGGCCGACACCTACAACGCGCGCGTCAACCTGGGCAACGATCAGCTGGCGGTCCGTGCCCAGAGCGCCGCCCTGGTCCAGGCGCGCTCCAATCTGGCGGTGGTGCTCGGTCTTCCTTCCCAGGCCGGCCTGGAGGTCCGGGTGCCCGAGGTGGTCGCCGGCAGCGGACCGCCTCCCGCGCAGACGCTGCCGGTGCTCTCCACCTTGCTCGCCCGGGCCCGCGAGGCGCGTCCGCTGCTGGCATCCGTCCGGCTCTCGGGCCGCGCCGCCGACGAGGGAATCGCGAGGGCGCGGGCCGCCTACTGGCCGGTCCTCGGGGTCCAGCTGAGCTACCAGCGCCAGGCGCAGCGGGCCAGCGGCTCGTTCGGCCTCTTCGGCAACCCGGCGCACCAGTACACCGACCAGCGCGCAGGTCACCCTCGGGTGGAACGTCTTCAGCGGCGGCGCGACCCGCGCCGGCGTGCAGCGCGCCGAGGTCCAGGCCCGGCGGGCCCAGGCCGTGGTGGAGCAGGCCGAGGAAACCGTCGCGGCCGAGGTCACCAACGCGCACGAGCAGGTGGCCAGCCTCTCCGACTCGATCGCCACCCTGCAGCAGGTGCTGGACTCCGCCGAGAAGGGGCTCCGCGCCGCGCGGGAGAGGCTCGAGGCCGGGGCGGGCAGCCAGCTGGAGGTCCGCGATGCCACCCTCAAGCTCTCGGAGGCCCGGCTCACCTGGGTCAGCACCGTCATCGACCTGGTGGTGGCGCGCGCCAATCTCAACCGAGCGGTCGGGGGGGGCCTGTGAGCCGGGTCACGTCACGTGCCGCGCTTCGATGATGGTCGCCGGGACGGTCTCCAGCACCTTGCGCAGCGTCGCCGAGCGGAGGGGGTCGATGTTGGACAGCGCCTCGTCCAGGAGGAGCAGCCGGCGATCGGAGGCGATGGCGGCGGTGAGCGCGATGAGCTGCCGCTGCCCACCCGAGATGCTCCGTCCGCCGGGGGAGAGGATGGTCTGGTAGCGCATGGGCAGCGTCTCGACGAAGCTGGCCAGACCGGTGCGCTCGGCCACCTCGAAGAGCCGCGCCATGGGCATGCCGCCGGAGAGCAGCCTCAGGTTCTCGGCGATGGTCCCGCTGAACAGGTTCACGAACTGCGGGAGATAGAGGATGTCGCCGGCGGCCGCCTGCGGGCTCATCCCCCCGATGTTGATGGATGCCCTCCTCCGGAACGTACAGCCCGGCCAGCAAGCGCAGGATGGTGCTCTTCCCGAACCCGGAGGGGCCGGTCACCACGTGCTTGCTGCCCTGCCTCGAAGCGCATCGAGTATCCGCGCACGATCCAGGGGGCCTCGGGAGCGTAGCGGAACCAGACGTCGTCCATCTCCACCACCGCCGAGCGGGCCACCGAGACCGGCCGGCGGCCGCCACGCTTCTCGGTGGGGCGCGCCAGGACCTGGCGGGTGATGGCCAGCTGCGGGCGCAGCACCACCAGCGTCAGGTAGGTCTGGACGAACCCGAACACCGAGCCCAGGAACCCGCTGCTGAGCTGGACGAAGGCGAGCAGGGTCCCGACCGTGAGGCGCCCGTCCAGGATCAGGCCGCCTCCCCACACCAGCAGCGCCGCGCCGAGCCCCTGGCGCAGGACGTCCAGGCCCACGTCGCTCCACAGGCCCAGCCGCTGCCGGCGCAGGGCGTGCCCGAGCTCGGTCCGGAAGCGCCCTGACCACCGCTGCAGGCCTGCGGCTCGGCGCCGGCGGCCTTGATGGTCGCGATCCCGGCCACGAGCTCGGAGAGGTAGCCGCGCTCGCGCGCCTGGGCCTCGATCTCCCTGGCCTGGTGGCGCGCCTGGGCCGAGCCGACCACCACCGCCAGGGCCGCCATGGCGGCCGCCACCACCATCACCACCACCGTGGCGGGGAGCATCCGCAGGGCCATGGCCACCACGAAGGTGACGCCCATGACGCCGTCGAGCACCGCCGCCAGCGCGCGCTCGGCCACCACCGCGCGGGCCGGCGCCCATCCCGGCGAACGCCTGGAGCCGCTCGCCCGACCGTCATCCGGTCCAGGCCGGGAACGGCAACCGGAGCAGGTGCTGCAGGAGACCGCGCTCGGCCGAGACGCGAGCCGCGTCACCAGGAAGAGCAGGACCGTTCGCGCGTCCAGCCGAGCCAGGCCTGGAAGACCGTCACCAGCACGAGGCCCGCGGCGACGAGGTGCAGCGTGGAACGGGCGCGATCGGGCAGGGCCACGTCCATGACCACGCCGGTGAGCCCGGGGACGACCAGCGCCGGGCAGCTGCAGGAGCAGGCTGGCCAGGGGCCAGCAGCACGACGTCCGGCGCTGCTGCAGACCAGCGCCTACAGGCGATCGAAGAGCCCCTTGCCGTCGGGAGCGAGGGCGACAGATCGAGCGCGTACCCGGCGAGGAAGGGCGCGAGCCCGGCCACCGTGCAGCGGCGCGGGACCGCCCGGAGCCCTCGATCCGCACCGCGTCGCCGCGGTGGTCCACGAGCACCACCCAGGTCTCGTCGCGAAGCTGGAGCAGCGTGGGCACGTCGAGGTAGGGCGAGCTCCTCGGCGTCGACGAGGCCGGGCGGGCCTGGATCCCGGCCCGCTCCAGTGGCTCGGCCAGCACTTCCGCCGAGCCGCGCGGGTCGTGCGCCTCGCGGAAGGCCTGCAGCCCCCCCTCGTGCCCGTGGCGACGGAGCAGCCGCCACACCGCCTCCACCGCGTCGTACCCGACCGGGCGGCCGGGCCGTGCGGGCGCCGGTCCGCGCTGCGCCGAGCTCGGCAGGCCGGAACGTCCCCCGGGCGACTGGAGAGCGCGAGCCGCGTCGGGGAGGACGGAACAGCCCCTCGCTCGCGGCCAGCTCCTGGAAGGTCCCCTCCTGGACGATGCGGCCCCCTCGAGCACCAGGATCCGGTCCGCGTCCCGGACCGTCTCGAGGCGGTGTGCGATGAGCACCCGGGTGCAGCCCAGGCCCGCCAGGTTGCGATGGACCCGATGCTCGGTCTCGAGGTCGAGGGCGCTGGTCGCCTCGTCGAGCAGGAGCACGGCCGGGGCCTGCACCAGCGCCCGCGCGAGGTTCAGGCGCTGCCGCTGGCCGCCGGAGAGGATGTTCCCGTTGTCGCCCAGCCGGGTGCCGAAGCCCTCGGGCATGGCCTCGATGACGTCGTCGATGCAGGCGAGCCGCGCGGCCACGCTGCAGCCGATCGAGCGACGTCTCCTCGTCCTTGAGGCTCAGGTTGGAGCGGATGGTGTCGTCGAACAGGAAGGTGTCCTGCAAGACGACCCCCATCTGCCGGCGCACCTTGTCGAGGTCGAGCTTCCGCAGGTCTCGCCCGTCGAAGAGCGATCCGGCCCTCGTCGGCAGCTGCATCCCCAGGAGCAGGCGGGCGAGGGTCGACTTACCCGGCGCCGGATGGTCCGACGAGGGCCACCTTCTCGCCGGGGTGGATGCGCACCGATACGTCCGCCAGCGTCGGCGGCTCCGTCGGGGAGTAGGCGAAGCTCACGTGCTCGAGCTCGATGTTGCCGCGGAGCCGCCCCGGTTCCCCCGGCCCCGACGGCTCCGGCGGGCGTCGTGAGCACGTCGTCGAGCCGCTCGAGGTGATTTTCCGAGGTACTGGAGCTGGCTGACCGTCGCCAGCAGCGACTCGAGCGGGGGTCATGAAGAGAGCCCTGCAAGGCCAGGAACGACGCGAAGGTCCCGATGGTCATCCTCTGCGCGACCACCTGCTCGCCGCCCACCAGGAACACCATCGCGGTGCACAACCCCTGCAGGAGGACGGTGGCGTGGCCGGCGACACGCCAGCGCGCCGCCGCTCCAGGCCACCGTTCACGCGCGCCGTCATCCGGTGCGACCAGCGCTGCACCATGCGGCTCTCGGCGCCGCTCGCCTTGGTGGTCTCCAGACCGCAGACCGCCTCCAGCAGCGCGCCGTACTCGCGCCCGGTCGCGGTCAGCTCGGACGCCATGACCAGCTGGTTGCGCGTCCGCGCAGGACCCGAGCAGGCGCGCCACGCGCACCGCGCCCAGCGCGATGACCAGCAGGCCGAGCTTCGGCGTCGAACGCCAGCATCAACGCGGCGTAGCCGAGGAGCAGGAACGCGTCGAGCAGGGCCGAGATCGACTGGTTGCCGAGCACGTTCTGGAGGATGGCGTTGCTGTAGACGCGCTGCACCAGGTCTCCTGCCTCGCGCTGCAGGAAGAAGGCCAAGCGGGAGCCGGAGCAGGTGATCGAGGAACCGCCGCATGAGCGTGAAGTCCAGCACCGAGCGGAGCCCCTGCACCACGTAGCTTCGGACCAGGCTGAGGAGCGCCTTGGTGAGCACCGCCGCCGAGAGCGCCATGCACAGCCCCCACAGCCAGGCGCGCTGGCGGGGCACGATCACCGAGTCGAGCAGGATCTGGGTGGCCACCGGGAAGAGCAGGCCCACGATCTGAAGGCCGAGCGAGGCCAGCAGCACCTGCCCGAGGCTGGGAAGCGAGCGGCGGAAGATCTCGCCGTACCGGGCCAGGCTGGGCCGCTTGCGGCGCCGGGGCCGCAGCGACGGCGTCGGCGCCAGCACCAGCGCCACCCCGGTGAAGTGACGGCCCAGCTCCTGCAGGCTCATGACCCTGCGGCCCGAGGCCGGGTCCACCAGGAAGGCGCGGGTGGAGGTGAGGCGCTCCAGCACCAGGAAGTGCTCGAAGTCCCAGTGCAGCACCGCCGGCAGCGGGAGCCGGGGCAGCTGGTCCATCTCGACCCGGACCCCCTGGGCCGCCAGGCCGTACTTGCGGGCGGCGCGAACCAGGGCCAGCGCGTCGGCGCCGCTCCGGGAGACGCCGCAGGCCTGGCGGAGCTCCGAGAGGGGTGCGTGATGCCCGTGATGGGCCAGGATCATGGCCAGGCAGGCGGCCCCGCACTCGGTCACCTCGATCTGCGGGACGTACCGCACCCGGCGCCGGAACGGGCGCATCACTGGAACCACCGCCGCAGCGGGTTGAGGACCATGGTGATGAGCCGCTGGCGACGCAGCGTGAAGCGAGCGCTGAGCAGCGTCCCGGTGCGGAGCTTCACCCCGGCCGCGTCCGCCGCTCGCGCGTCGGTGATGTCGAGCTCCACGCGGTAGCTGGGGAGCTCCAGCCGCTGGCCCTCCCCCACCGCCTCGCTGACCTCGGAGGGCGAGGCCAGGTCGTCGCCGATGCGCACCACCCGCCCCTGCAGCGTCCCATACTCCGCGTGCGGCAGCTGGTCGAGCTCGAGGTGGACCAGGTCACCCGCCTTGACGAAGGCGCGATCCTTCTCCGCCAGGAACGAGACCACGTGCAGCGGCGACTCCACCGGGACGATCTTGCCCACCGCCTGGCCGGCCTGGACCACCTCGCCCTCCTTCACCAGCAGCGCCTCGACGGTGCCGTCCTCGGGCGCCTGGATCACGTTCTGCCGCATCACCAGCTCGAGCGCGTCCTTCTTGTTCTGGGCGGCGCTGATCATCTGCTGCCGCTGCCAGAGCTCGTCCTGGCGGCGCGCCTCCAGCGAGGCCAGCTCCTGTCGCGTCTGGTCCAGGGCCGCCTCGACCCCGCTCAGCTGACGCTCCGCCTGGGCCAGCCCCTCCTGCGTCTCGCCCACGGCCAGCTCGCTCACCAGCCCCTTGGCCAGGAGCTGCCGGTCGGCGGCCACCCGGCGTCGCTGCAGCGCCTCCGAGCCCCGCAGGCTCGCGATCTGCTCGGCCAGGCGCCGGGACCGCGAGCGAAGGCTCTCCATCTGCTCCGCGTGATGCTGATCCTGCTGCGCCGCGACCGCGGAGAAGCGCGAGCGAACGGCCTCGAGGTCGCGCTCCGCCTCCAGGAGCTGCGCCTGCGTGGTCGCCGACTCGATGCGCAGCAGGGTGGCCCCGGCCTTGACGCGCTGGCCGGAGTGCGCGTCCACGCCGACCACCGTGCCGGTCATCTGGCTGGTGAGGACGCGCACGCCCGCGGTGGGCCGGACCACGCCGCGGGCGCGGCCCGTCACCTCGACCTGGCCCACGAAGGAGGCGGCCAGCGCGGTGCTCACGCCCGCCACCAGCACCCACAGGAGCGCCCAGGTCCACGGGGGCGAGACGCGCACCAGGCCGCGCCCCTCCTCCGACGAGAGGTGGTGCTGGAGGGCCTCGGCCCGGAACAGCGGCGGCTTGCCCGGCGCGCCGGGGCCGGGCCCCTGCGCCGGCCCGGCCGGCACCGGCGCCACCTGCGAGACCGGCTTCTTCGCCGGGCGCGGGGCCTCCCCCGAGGCCCGCCGCGGCGCCGGGGAGGGCCCCGGCTGCGCCTCCGCGCGCGGGCCCGCCGCGGGGCGCCGCGGCGAGGACACCCGGCGCCCCACCGCCGCCACCACCACGGTCCTGGCCTCCGGGGCCACGCGGACCGGCTCGACCAGCTCGGTGACGCGGCCGAACCTGACGTCCAGCTCGGTGCGCCGCCCCGGCTCCGCCCCTCGCCCGGCGGCGGGCAAGAGGCCGGCGGGCGACGGCGGCAGGGGCTCGGGGCGCGGCGTCAGCGGGGTGACCCGCCTGGGCGGCAGCGGCTCCGCGCCCCCGGCAGGTCCTCCGGGGGGCAGCTCCAGCTGCGAGGCGCGGCGGATGGTGGCCAGGAAGGCCTCGCGCCGCCTGGCGCGGACCAGCTCCGAGGCCATCCGCCCGGTCGCGCCTCGTGTCGTGGAGCTGGCCATCGCGATCCCTTCTTCCACCGGGCTGGACGAGGCGCCCACCCACATCTGACCGGTCGCATGCGGGGCCTGCGCTCCCTCCGGATGACCCGGCCGCCGCCCGCCTCCGGGCCAGGTCCGGCGCAGCCAAGCGAAAGCGACCCCGCATCGACCGGCTCGCCTGGAGCCGCGTCGTGCGGGGTCGCCCGGGTGCGGGCCGGCGCGAGGGAGGTCGCCGGCCTGGCTCCCGATCCGCGCTGGCTACGAGGCGAGGAAGGGGAGGCCGACCGAGTTGCCGGTCAGGGTGTTCAGGATCACGTTCAGCTTCTGCTTGTTGTAGGTCTGGCCGACCGTGTTGCCGTTGCCGATGAAGGCCGAGGCCATGCCGCCGTGGTCCGCCGAGGCGTAGACCGGGGTGATGACCGGGGCGAAGATCAGGTCGAACGTCCCGCCGGCCACCGCGCCGAGCTCTTCGTCACCGAGGGTGGAGAGGGTCTTGTCCAGATCGCGAGCCATCGTGCTTCTCCTTTGTGTTCCTGCGTGGAAACTGCGTGTGTGTAGGGTTGCTGCACCGTTGGGCCGACCGAACCGACTTCGCTCCGCCCGCAGGAGAGACGAAACGGCCGGCGAAGGCTGACGTGTCCGGGCGGGTGCCGCGGCCCTGGGCCCGGTGCAGGGGGGCGGCGCGGCCCGGCCCGCGTTCCCGCGGCCGGGGCTGCGCCGCACACGACGACGGGCTCGAGCACCGGGTGGAGATCCACCCGGTGCCGAGCCCGCTCCAGCGGCGTCCGTTCCCGTCCCTTGCGCGGAGACCTCCGCCGCCCGTCTTCACTGCGAGGCGTTGTTCTGGGAGAGGCCGGCGATCACCGTGTTGTTGTTCCCGAACACGAGCTGGATGATGGCCCCCATGTTGACCTGGGTGAGCAGCTGCAGCAGCGCACCCAGCCCGCCCAGCCCGCCCAGGTCCCCCATCCCCCCGCCGGCCGGCTCGGCAGGCGCGCGCTGGATATCGTGGCGATGGCCGTGGGCGTGGCGGCGCCACCCCCAGCCATGCCCCCCGGAGACCTCGGACAGCTCCTCGTCGCCGAGGGGGCGGATCGACCTCACGGCGTTCATCGTGTTCCTCATGGCATCTCCTCCTCGAGAGAGGGCCCGACCGCGCTCACGCGGCGCGGCCGGGCCCGGGATCGTCCCGCTCCCGTCGACGACTACAGCCTGACGGGGAGGGGGATGGCCAGGCTGTTGCCGGTCCAGGTGTTGAGGATCGCGTTCACGTCCTGCTTGTTGTAGGTCTGGCCGACCGCGTTGCCGTTGCCGATGAAGGCCGAGGCGACGCCGCCGTGATCCGCCGACGCGTACACCGGCGAGACGAGCGGCGCGAAGGTGAAGTCGAACATGCCGCCGGCCACCGTGCCGAGCTCCTCGTCGCCGAGGGTGGAAAGGGACTTCTCGAGATCGCGAGCCATCGTGTTTCTCCTTTTTTCGAGCCGTGTGAGTGCTGCGAGTGGTTTGGCTGCTGCATCCAAGGCCGACCGACCGTCTGCTTCGCTCTGCCCGCAGGACTGACGAGGCCGGGCGGGAGTGCTGACGACTCCTTGCGGGGCGGGACGGGGAAGGCGGGGGGCGGCGGGCCAAGCGACTGATCGTGACTCGGAAGCAAGCAGGAGGTGGAGGCCCGGGGCGGCACGCCCCGTGATGATCTGCCAGACGGCCGTCGCGGTTCGGGGCAGCGAAGCTGAACCCGGATCGCGCACGGTCGTGTTAGCGGAGCAGCAGCAGCGTCACGGCGGCGACGGCGGCCGCCGCGATCAGCGTGATCATGGCGATATCGGCCAGACGCGGACGGCGGGCCTCCTCGCTGCCGCCCCGGGAGGCCTCGACCTTCGCGGCCGCCTTGGGGGCTCGCCGCGGCGGGGCGGCCTCCGGTTGCGTCCGATCGATGAGCTCGTGAATCTCGAGCAGGGCGGCGAGCCAGGCGTGACCGTCCCTGGGCCGGACCGCCGGATCGGGCGCAAGCCCCCGGCGCAGGAGTGCGGCCAGGAGCGGGGGCAGCTCCACGCCCGACAGGTCCGGCCGTGCCCCCGGCTCGAGCACCGTGCTCGACTCCCCGGTGACGCGGTAGGGCAGCTTCCCGGTCAGCATCTCGGCGAAGGTGGCCGCGGCCCCGAAGACGTCGGTGCGGGTGTCCTGCGGCCCCTCCCGCCACTGCTCCGGCGCCATGTAGGCCGGCGTGCCCACCGCCGACCTGGACCCGGCGCCGAAGACGTGCGCCAGCCCGTAATCCAGCAGCTTCACGCGCCCGTCGCTGGTCAGGAAGACGTTGGCGGGCTTGAGATCGCGGTGGATCACGCCGGCGCCGTGCGCGTGGTCGAGCGCCCAGGCGACGTCGATGGCGACCTCCAGGGCCTCCTGGAGCGGGAGGCGGCCGCGCCGCAGCCGCTCGCGCAGCGTCTCGCCCCGCAGGAGCTCCATGATCAGGTAGGGGCCGCTCTCGCAGGTTCCCACGTCGTAGAGGCTCACGATGTTGGGGTGGTTGAGCTGTGCCGCGGCCTCCGCCTCCTTCTGCAGCAGCTCCTGGCGGAACAGGACCTGAGACTCCCGGCCCGGCCTCACCGCCTTGAAGGCCACCATGCGCCCCAGCTGCCGATCCCGGGCCTCGAAGACCACGCCGAAGCTGCCTCGGCCCACCTCCTTGACGAGCTCGAACCGGCCCATGACCGCGCCCGGCACCAGCACGCGCCGCCAGGCCCGGTCGAAGTCGTCGGACGGGACCGCCGCCAGCCGCTTCATCACGGCGGTGATGCCGCCCGGCGCGACCAGCCGTCCGCGGTCGGTGGGCGCGTCGGCGGCGTCCTTCGCAGGAGGGCCCGGCCTCATGGCCCGCGGCCGGGCGGTGGCGGGGCCGGACACCACGGCGGCCAGGTTGGGAAAGGTCACCCGCAGGGGGCCGATGGAGACCACCGCGCGGGAGTCCAGCCGCGCTGCGGAGCGTGGGCCGAGAGGTGATCCGTTGAGCGAGCTCCCGTTGGTCGAGCCCAGGTCCGTGTAGCTGACCCGGGCGGCGTCGAAGTCGATGCGCCCGTGCCAGGCGGAGACGAACCGCTGGGGGAGACAAAGATCGTTTCGCGGGCTGCGCCCCACACGAATGGGCGATCAATCGAACGCGTGGTCCACCGCCGAACCCGGGTCGGCGCCCTCCACACGGACGATGAGCGGCTCCAGAGCGGTCCCCTCCCTCGGCGCAAGGGAAACGGAGCGGATGCGGGCTGATGTAGCTTCGCGGTGGGTGGAACGCTAATCTCGTTGCGTGACGAACGGCACGGCTCCCGCGGCGGTCCAGGGCCGCGTCCAGGAGCTCCTCCGATCCGGCGACGTCTCGGCGGCGGCGACCGAGGCGTTGCGCGGGCACGGTCCGGAGATCCTCCGCTTCCTGCGCTCCGTCCTGCGCGACGAGGACGACGCCGCCGACGCCTTCTCGCACTTCGCCGAGAACCTGTGGCGAGGCCTGTCGACCTTCCGCGGGCAGTCGTCGCTGCGCACCTGGGCCTTCCGCATCGCCTGGAACGCCGCCCGGACCCTCCGCCACGACGCCTGGCACCGGCGCGGGCGCCGCTTCGCCACGGGCGAGGCCTCGCGCATCGCCGAGGAGATCCGGACCAAGACCGCGGTCCGGGTCGAGCGGCAGCGGGACGAGCTGGAGGCTCTCCGCCAGGGCCTGACGGCCGAGGACCAGACCCTGCTCGCCCTCCGGCTGGATCGCGAGTTCTCGTGGGAGGAGATCGCCGAGGTGTTCTCCGCCGGGGGCGAGAGGGTCCAGGCCCTCGCCCTCATGAAGCGGTTCGAGCGGCTCAAGAAGCGGCTGGCGGAGATGGTGCGGAGGCAGGGAGGGGGCGAGTAGAGCGGGGGGCGCGCCTGAGCGCCCGCCGTCAACGCTTGCTTGCCACCCCTTCGGTGGAATCCCCGCTTCGCCGCGTCACGACCCCGGGCGCGCCGGTTCCGCGACGGTGAGCCGAGGAAGGGGGCCGGGCTGCGGCGCGCTCCATCACTCCGTTTCCTGGTCGGACGATGGCCCGGGTTCCGGCGGGCCCTCCGGTTCCGGCTCGCCCTCCAGCAGCCGCATGGCGGCGCTGACGCTGCGGTGCATGCGGTTGAAGGCGGCCGCCAGCGTCGAGATCTCGTCGCGGCCGCGGACCCGCAGCTCCGGGACGTCCAGCTGCCCCTTGCTGATCTCGTCGGCCCGCGCCGCGAACCGGCTCACCGGCCGGATGACGGTGGCGTAGAGCAGCAGGTCCAGCACCACCAGGGTCACCCCGCCCACCCCCACCAGCGAGGCCACCAGCCGCTGGAAGGCGTGGGCCGCCATGTCGACCGGCACGCTGACCGGAACGGAGATGATCTGGGCCGCCACCACGTCCCCCTCCCGCCAGCCGAAGCCGTTGTTGGGCCCGTAGACCTGGAGCATCTCCTGCGGAGCCTTGCTGGGCGTCGAGTGGCATTCCATGCAAGCAGTTCCGGCCCGCATGGGCTTGGCCAGGAACATGGAGCGGCCGGTGGGCGTGTCCCGCTCGCCGCTGTACACCGCCATCTCCGGGTGGTTCTTGAACACCTTGATGAGGTCCTCCTCCCAGTCGAGGGCGCGGTTCCGCGGATTGGTCGGATTGAGCGTGGCCTCCTTGTAGAGGTAATCGGGGTAGTGCTTGCGAAGCTCCATGAACATCTCGGTGGCCCCGAAGGCGGGAACCGTCTGCGGCCGGAACACCTTCCTGGCGATGAAGCCGCGCTTGGCACACAGCTCCCGGAACACGTCGTCGGTCTTGTCCTGGGCCTGCTGCGCGCGCTGCTGCTGGTCACCGCTGTCGGCCAGGGCCGGCTTGACCTGGGTGATGGTGTAGCTCCGCATGGCCAGCGCCGTCTCCATCATCAGCTGCGCGGTGTAGAGCACCTGCTCCCGTGCGTTCCGCTGCAGGACTCCATAGAAGAGATAGGCCGACGCGCCCAGGCCCAGACCGAACACCAGCACGAAGATGAGGCTGAACTTCGCGAGCAATCGCATTGTACCTCCCCCGCCGCAGGCGACGGCCGACGGCGCCCGCCGCCCGGGGGCGAGCCCCCGAGGTGCGGACGGCGCCACTGTTCACGCAGAGCCACTGGGCCTCGGCCGCTGGTTGGATCTCACCTGGCCGAGGATCTGTCAGTTCCCTCTTGGGTCATCCATGCCTGGCCGGGCGGAAGCGAATCGGCCAAGGGTCGATATCAACCGACGGTCGCCGCGCAGCGGCGACCCTCGCGAAAGGAGAGGTGAGCGATGCCCATCGTGCCGCCACGGCCGGGAGCCGGAGAGCAGCTGAACGCGACGCAGCCGGGGGGATCCGGGGGGAGCGGAGGGCCCGGGCGGCGGGACGGTGGCCGTCGCGCCTGGACGCGCGGGCCATCCCGGGGATGGCGACGCTGGCCACCCTGCTCCTGGCCGGCGCCTGCTGGTACCCGAAGGAGATGGGAGAGCGCCTGGAGCAGCGCATCGACCGGATCGAGACGACCAGCGCCGCGCGTCAGCCGGAGGAGGGCGCCGCGGTCAGCCAGGAGCTGGCCCGGCGCCTGGACCTGCGCATCTCCGTCCTGCAGAAGCAGATCGAGGCCC
The DNA here is from genome assembly GCA_963736345.1 of uncultured Pseudomonadota bacterium. GTDB lineage: Bacteria > Myxococcota > Myxococcia > Myxococcales > Anaeromyxobacteraceae > Anaeromyxobacter. Next base: position 111,687 of record CAVTOU010000014.1, read on the forward strand.
TGACCACGGCCGGCGCCAGCTCGCAGCAGGGCGGAATCGGAGCGGGTGGCCCGCCTCGACGCCCTGGCCGACGAGATCCGACGGCTGCGCGGCACGCTGGAGCAGCATACGCAGCGGCTCGACGCCATCGAGCGATGGCTGGCCCAGTCGCGGCAGGTCGCCCGCGAGAAGCCTCCCCGGTCCGAGGTGCGCCCGACCACGGCGCCGTCCCCGGGGCCGGCGCCGGCGGCGCCGCAGGACCAGGACGTGCTGGCCATCGCCCGCGAGCAGGAGTCCAGGGGCGAGAAGGCGGTGGCGCGCTCGCTGTACGAGGAGTACCTGGAGAAGTTCCCGAAGGACCCGAGCGCCCCCGAGGCTCGCTACCGGCTGGGCGATCTGGCGTACGGAGAGCGGCGTTACCGCGACGCCATCGTCCAGTACGGAAGGGTGGCGGAGGACTTCCCGCGCTCGGATCGCGCGCCCGACGCGCTGCTCCAGACCGCCGAGTCGATGCTGGCCATCGACCTCCGGGAGGACGCCATCACCGTCCTGAACGAGATCCCCAGGCGCTACCCGGGAACGCCCGCCGCAGGTCGAGCCCGGCAGCGGCTGGCGGAGCTCGCCAAGCCCGGCCCGGCCCGCGGCCGGAGGTGACGAGCCGCGCCGCTCCGGACCGGCCCTCGGCCCGTCGAGGCGCCGCCGGTGGGGCGGCCGCCGGTCGGTCCGGACCCGCGCGTCAGCTTCCGCGCGCTCCCCGCGTCCAACGCATGGGAGCGATCGAGATGCGCGGCGTCATCACAGGCAGGGACGTGGTCCGGCACTCCATCACCATCATCCGGCTCTTCGGCCCGAGAGCCTACCTGCGCTGCCTGCGCGCCGCCCTGAGCTCGAGGCCGAGCACCTTCCTGGAGGCGGTGCACGGCATCGGCGGGGCGGTACTTCGCGCACCGTGAATATGCGCTCCGGACGGGTCTCCCGCGGTCGGGCCAGCAGGCGCCCCTTCGGCCTGGCGCCGGTCCGGCCGGGGGGCGCCGCGCGCGCCGGGGCGACACGGCACGGACGCCGGAGGTCACAACCAGACGAGGGGGCGATCTGCGCTCACACCGAGGATGGAACGCGATCTCTCACTGCTGCGCGGCGCCCGGCGGCTCGTGCCGCAGCTCGGCGTTCCGCCCGGGAAGCCCCCCCTCGCCAGGGGCGAGCCGTCGGGGCCTGTGCCCGGTAGACCCACACCGATGCCGACCTGCCCCAGCTGCAACGAGAAGCCGGCCCCCGGCGCGGTCTTCTGCGGGTCGTGCGGCTCGCGGCTGCTCGCGGACCCGTCCCTCGAGCAGGTCGATCCGTTCATCGGGCAGACGGTGGGGGACGTCTACCTGATCCGCGAGAAGATCGGCAGCGGCGGGATGGGCGACGTCTACAAGGCCATCCACCTCACGCTCGACGCGCCCGTGGCGGTGAAGATCGTGAAGCGCGGGTTGCTCACCGCCCACCCCTCCATGCTCCACCGCTTCCAGCGCGAGGCCCGTGCCGCCTCCCGGCTGCGCCATCCCAACGTCGTCTCGGTCACGGACTTCGGCCAGACCGAGGACGGGACGCTGTTCATGGTGATGGAGTACGTGACCGGCCGGACGCTGGCCCGGGTGATCGCCGAGGATGGGCCGCTGGCGGAGCACCGGGTGGTGCACGTCGGCGCGCAGATCCTGGCCGCCCTGGCGGAGGCGCACGCCCACCACATCCTCCATCGCGACCTGAAGCCCGAGAACGTGATGGTCGAGGCCAGGCGCGACGTGTCCGACGCCGTCAAGGTCCTCGACTTCGGCATTGCCAAGCTGCTGGCGGTGGGGGCGGCGGCCTCCACCTTCACGCAGGCCGGCCTGGTGTGCGGCACCCCGGGGTACATGAGCCCCGAGCAGCTGCGGGGCGACGACGTGGATTGCCGCAGCGACCTCTTCTCGGTGGGGGTGGTCCTGTACGAGATGCTCACCCACAAGCTGCCCTTCGACGTGCAGACGCCCATGGAGATGCTGCACAAGCAGCTCTCCGAGCCCATCCCCTCGCCCAGCAGCCGGCGCGGGCGCCCCATCTCGCCGCGCCTGGAGGAGCTCGTCCTGCGGGTGCTCTCGCCCTCGCGCGACGATCGCCCAGCCAGCGCCGACGAGATGCGCGCGCAGCTGCTGGAGCTGGGGGCGTCGCTCCCGGTCAGCAGCGAGCCGGAGGCCGATCCGCATCCCCCCACCGAGGTCCTTCCCCGGACGCCCTCGGTGCGGCCGCCCAGCGTGCGCCCGCAGACGCCGGCTCGCGCCCAGGGGGCGGTCGCCGCCGCATCCCCGCCGCCTCCCCCGCTTCAGGGCCGCTCGGGGTCGGCGGTCCGGGCGGACGGCCGCACCGCTCGCGGCGGCTCGCGGATCGCCGCCATGCTCCGCACCGCCACCGGGGTGCCGGACCGGGTATGGGATCCCGCCTTCCTGAAGCGCCTCGAGGAACGGGTCGGTCCGCTCATCGGACCGGTGGCGCCGCACCTGGTGCGAAAGATCAGCCAGCGGGCCGACAGCATCGAAGGCATCTGCCAGGTGCTCGCCACCTTCATCCCGTCCCAGGCCGATCAGGATCGGTTCCTGGCCTGGAGCCGCGGGCTGTCCACCACCGGGCAGACGCGCCGGGTGAAGACGCCGGCCGCGGTCACGCCCCCGGCCAGCTTCGACCCGGCCCTCCTGGAGCGTGCGCAGCGCCAGCTGGCGGTCCACCTCGGGCCGCTGGCCACCATCCTGGTCCGCCGCCTGGCCTCGAGGGCCCGCGGGCCACGCGAGCTCTACGATCTGCTCTCGCGGGAGATCCCCAGCGCCTCCGAGCGGGAGGCGTTCCTGCGGCTGGCGCCCATGGGGGCGGATCTGCCGGCCGGCGAGCGCTGATCCGGCCCGGGGGAACGCGCTCGGCGCTCCGGACCGACCGTCACACCTTGAACTCGGCCGCGATGCCGGAGATGCGCATGGCCGTCTCGGCCACCTGCTGTGCCGACTCCTCCAGCGAGCGGATGCGCCCGACGGTCTCCTCCATGCCCTTGTCGAGATCGCGCATGGCGGTGGAGATCTGGCCGATGCCGGCGAACTGCTCCTGCACGACGTGGGCGATCTGCTGGACGGCGTCGCTGGTCTCGCGGACGATGCCGCCGATCTCGCGCAGGCTCTCGCCCGAGGTGCGGATCTGGTCGAGCGAGCCCGCCATGGCGTCGCTGCCGCGCGAGGTCATGACGCGGGTGGCCTGCACGGCCGAGAGGATCTCCTGGACCATCTTGGCGATCCGGCCGGCGCTCTTGCCGGACTGATCGGCCAGGGCCCGCACCTCGTGGGCCACCACCGCGAACCCCTTGCCGGCGTCGCCGGCGCGGGCGGCCTCGATCGAGGCGTTGAGCGAGAGGATGTGGGACTGGCCGGCCAGGTCGCGGACGGTGGCCACGATCTGGCCCACCTGCCGCGCCTGCTCGAGCAGCTGGCCGGTCTGCCCGACGATGGCGTCGATCGACTCCTGGATGCGCTTCAGCTCCTCGGCGCTGCGCTCGGCGGCGCCCCGGCCGCTGTCGCTCATCTCCGCCGCTCGCTTGGCCACCTCCAGGACGGTGGCCGCGCGGTTGGCGGCCATGGCCGAGGTCTGCTCCAGCTCGCGGGTGGTGGAGCCGGTCTCGGCCACCCCGCTGGCCTGGCGCTCCAGCATGGCCGCCTGGGCGCGGGTGGCGTCGCCCAGCCGCTCGGCCGAGACCCCCAGCTCCTCCGAGGCCGTCTTGAGGGTGGAGACGATCTCGCGGAGGCGCGTCACCATGCGGCGGAAGCCGTCGGCCAGGACGCCCACCTCGTCATGGGACGAGACCGGCACCTCGGGGGTGAGATCGCCGTCGGCGATCCGGGTGGTCAGCTCGGAGAGCGTGCGCAGCGGCCCGGCCGTCCGCCCGGAGAGCCACCAGGCGAGGGTCCCCGAACCGACCGCGGCCACCACCAGGATGAGGAAGACGAGGACGACCGAGGCGGTCTGCCAGCGGGAGACGCTCCGGAAGCCGCCCTCGATGGTCTCCCGGGCAGCGTGCGCCTCGGTATCGATGCGCCCCAGCAGCTTGCTGTAGAGGGCCGCCGCGGCCTCGGCGTTGGCGGCCGACTTCAGGTCCTCGCGCGGCTGGCCCCCGCTCTCCCGCGCCTTCTGGATCGCCTTGGCCCGGGTGAGCGCGTCGACCTGCGCCAGCTTGTAGTACTCCTCGATGTCGGCCTGGAACTGCTGGATGAGGGAGGGGTCGACGATCCCGGGCGCGCTTTCCTTGAGGAGCCGGATGGCCTCGTCGCGATATCCCGCGGCCACCTCGACGTTGTCCGGGTCGCCGGCGGCCGCCGCCACCCGCAGCTCGGTGTTGGCGGCCTCGAGCTGGCGGCGGACGTCCTGGTAGAGCTGCAGCGAGGGAAATTCCTCCCTGGAGACATGGCTCAGCCTCCGTCCGGCCAGCCCCGAGATCGAGCCGGCCACGGCCGCCGCCACGATCATGGCCGCCACCGCGATGGCGGCGGGGAGGAGCATCTTGCTGCGAACGGAGTGCAGTTCGAGACGCATTCGGGACGGGCTCCAGGGCACGGGTCATCGTACCCCTTCCCGGTCCCGACCACGAACCCGGTTCACGATCACGTGACCCGGGGTGGGCGATACCCTACGACATCGCCGGACTCTCCGGCCCCGCCTTCCCCGGCGGCGTTCGAGCGCGCCCCCCGGCGGCGGCGGGCCGGGCCTCCCCGCGGCTTTCGTCCTTGCCCGCCTTGGTGGGCCCTGCAACCATGCACGGCGCGCCGGGCGCGGACGACGCCGGTCCGCGCGCGGAGGCACCGGACATGTCGCCCCGCGCCCGCCGGAGCTCGCTCTTCCTCCTGGCGGCGGCCCTGGCCGCCACGGCGCTGGTCGCCGTGGGTCTGCCGCGGCTGCGCCTCTCGCCGGGCTTCCCCCTGCCCAGCCTCCAGGAGGGCGGGATCGTCCTCGACGGGGCCGGACTGCCCTCCCCCCGCAGGTCCCGCTCCACGAGGCGGTGCTGCTCATCCTGGCGGTGGGCACGGGACTGCTGCTCCTGTACGCGCTCTGGCGCGCGCTGCGCGGCATCCGGCCCTGGAGCGTGGTGGCCACGCTGCTGCGCGGGCTCCTGGTGGTCGCGGCGCTGTCGCTGGCGGTGGTGGCGCTGGTCCTGTTCACACCGCCAGGGTTCGTGGCGCCGTCCTCGCCCGCCATCCCCCCGCCCCCGCCGCCGCCCCGGGCCCCGCTGGGCGAGCCGCCCCCTCTGCTCTTCTGGATCGCCGCGGGTGCCGTGCTGCTCGCCTCCGCGGGGGTGGCCGCCTGGCTGCTCCGTCCCCGGCCGCCGCCGCGCGATCCGCTGTTCCTGGTGGGTCTCGAGGCCGAGCGCGCCCGGTCGGCGCTCCTGGCCGGGGGCGACGCGCGCAGCGCCATCCTGGCCTGCTACGCGCGCATGAGTGCGCTCCTGGCCGAGGAGCAGGGGATCGAGCGCCCCGGCGCCATGACGGCGCGCGAGTTCGGCGACGTCCTCGGCTCTCTGGGGATCCCGCGCACGCCGGTGCAGGATTTGACCCGGCTCTTCGAGGCGGTGCGGTACGGCGCGCAGCCGGCCGGCGCCGCCGAGGAGGGCCGCGCGCTGGCGTGCCTGGAGCCCATCGCCGAGCATTGCCGGACGGCGCGGCGGGGGGCGTGACCATGGCCCGCGACCGCAGGCTTCCGGTGCGGGTGCTGCTGGGCGGCATGGCGCTGGCCGTGGCGATCCTGGCCTGGCCCTGGCTCCGCGCCTACCTGATCACGCCGCTGACCCTGGTGGTGTGGCTGCTCCTGCGCGTGCTGGTGCTGCCCGTCCACCAGGCGGTGTACTGGACGGCGCTGGTCTGCGCCATCCCCGTCCTGCTCTGGATCACGCTCCGGCGACGGGCCGTCGACGCCTCCGCCAGGTTCCCGCCAGCCCGGTTCGCGCGCGCGCACCCGGTGGAGACGTGGCGCTGGCTGGTGGAGCAGACCGCCAGCGGGGCGCGCGCCCTGCCCGCGGTGGGCTGGAACGGGTTCGTCCAGCTGACGGTGTCGCTCGAGGCCCTGGAGCGCCGCGTCGCGCCGGACTACCTGCTCCACGACGCCCTGCGATCGGGGCAGGTCCCGCTGCCGCCGGAGGTGCACGCGTTCCTGTTCCCGCGGCCGCCGGCCCGGCCGCGGCGACGCGCGGCGCGCCTGGCCCGCTGGCTCGGCCAGGCCCCCCGCCGCGCCCTGCACCGGCTCTCCGGCCGGGACCGGGCCGAGCGCCTGCGATCCATGTCCCGGCTCCTGTCGTTCCTCGAGGATTCCCTGGAGATGACCCGCCATGACGACCCGGACGAACCCGCTCACCGTTGAGGAGGTGTGTCGCCTGTGCGGCCAGGTCATCGACGAGGTGGAGCGGGCGGTGATCGGCAAGCGCGAGGTGCTGCGGCTGGTCCTCGCCTCCTTCCTGTGCCCGGGGGGCCACGTGCTGCTGGAGGACAACCCCGGGCTGGCCAAGACGCTCATCGCCAACAGCTTCGCCACGGTGCTGGGGCTGGACTTCAAGCGCATCCAGTTCACCCCCGACCTGCTCCCCGGCGACGTCACCGGCGGCTACGCCTACGAGACCGCCGAGAGCCGCTTCGTGCTGCGCAAGGGGCCGGTGTTCACGCACCTGCTCCTCGGCGACGAGATCAACCGCGCCTCGCCCAAGACGCAGTCGGCCCTCCTCGAGGCCATGCAGGAGCACCACGTCACGCTGGAGGGGAACACCCTGGCCCTCCCCGACCCGTTCCTCGTGGTCGCCACCCAGAACCCCATCGAGTACGAGGGCACCTTCCCGCTCCCGGAGGCGCAGCTCGATCGCTTCCTGGTGAAGCTCTCGGTGGGCTACCCGACGCTGGAGGAGGAGGACGAGATCCTGCGCCGCCGGGCCGACCGCCGCGAGGACCAGGTGGTCCTCCATCCGGCCATGGTGCCGGAGACGTTCCTGGCCATGCGGGCCGCGGTGGAGTCGGTGCACGTCGAGCCCGCCGTCCGCCGCTACATGGTCGAGCTGGCGGCCGGCACCCGCGGCCACGCCCACGTGGTGGTGGGCACCAGCCCGCGCGGCTCGCTGGCGCTGCTCAAGACGGCGCGGGCCTGGGCCGCCATGGAGGGGCGCGGCTACGTGCTTCCCGACGACGTGAAGCGCATGGCCCCCTGGGCGCTCGGCCACCGCATCGTGCTCGACCCCGGGATGTGGAACGTGCCGCGTTCGGAGCGGACCGTGGTCGACGAGGTGGTGGGAAGCGTGCCCGTGCCGGTGCTCCAGGACCGTCCGTGAACGGCCGGGCCGTCACCCTCCTGGCCCTGGTTTACGGGGTCCTCTTCGCGGCCCTGGCCACGCGCCGCGGCGAGGTGGCCTGGATGGCCGCTCCCCTGCTGACCATGCTGCTCCTGGGCCTGGTGCGGGCGCCGCGCCGGGAGGCGCTGGCGCTGAGCGCCCGGCGCCGCGTCGAGCGCGACGCGGCGGGCGGTGTGAAGGTGTCGGTCGGCGTCCGCAACGACGGCGCCGCGGCGCTGCACCTCCGCCTGGAGGACGCGCCCCGGCCGGCGGCCGCCACCGAGGGCGCCACCGCCGTCGAGGCGCTGCTTGGCGCCGGGGAGGAGGCGGTGCTGCGTTATTCCTTCCGCGTGCCCCGCGGGCGATTCGCCTGGGCGGGGGTGCGGGCGGTGGCCAGCGATCCCTTGCGGCTCTCGGAGGAGCTGCTCGAGGTGCCGGCGCCGGGCGAGATCCACGTTCATCCCGAGGCGGTCCGCTTCCGGCCGCTCCCGCTGCAGCCGGGACGGACGCTGCCGTCGCCCGGGTCCATCCCGGCCCGGGTGGGCGGCAGCGGAACCGAGTTCTTCGGCGTGCGCGAGTACCACGTGGGCGATGCGCTGCGCTGGATCGACTGGCGTCTCACCGCGCGCCACCGCGGCAAGCTCTTCACCAAGCAGTTCGAGCAGGAGCAGATCGCCGACGTGGGCCTGGTCCTGGACGGCCGGAGCGCCGTGGAGGACGGGCTCGACGGTGAGGACCTGCTCGAGCACGGCGTGCGCGCCACCGCCTCGCTCGCGACCACGTTCCTGCGGCAGGGCAACCGGGTCAGCCTACTGGTCCTGGGCGAGACCGACGCCAGGGTGTTCCCGGGCTCCGGCCGTATCCACCTGCAGCGCATCCTCTCCTGCCTGGCGGGCCTCCGCGCGCGCCCCGCCACCGCCCTGCGCGATCCCGGCCACTCCTTGGCGCGGATGTTCCCGGCCCGCTCCATCGTGATCGTGCTCACCCCGCTGCTCCTCGACGACACGCCCCTGCTGCTCCGGCTCCACGCCCACGGGCGTCAGGTGGTGGTGGTGAGCCCCGACGCCATCGAGTTCCGCGCCGCGTCCGCCCCCGTCGATCCGGTGGGGCGCCTGGCCCTGCGGGCGGCGCGCGTGGAGCGCCGGCTCGGGTTGCGCGCGGTGGCCCAGCTCCGCATCGCGGTGGTGGACTGGCAGGTGAACCGCCCCCTCTACCCGCTCGTCCGCGCCGCCCTGCGGCCCGGCCGCGGAGGAGGCCGCCCGTGAGGAGGCTCTTCACGCTTCGCCCCATCGCCGCCGCGCTGGCCATCCTGGCCTCGCAGGCGCTGCTCGCGGCGGCGTTCGCGATGGTGCGCCGCGGGGAAGGCCTGGCCGCCGCCGCCGCCTGCGCGCTCGGCTGGCTGACCGTGCTGGTCCTGGCCGCGCCGGCCGCGTCGCTGTGCCTGACCGCATCGCTGGCGCTGGCCGTGCTGGCGGTGCTGGCCGGCGCACCCGGCTGGCTCTCCACCGCCGCCACCGCCGCGAGCCTCGTTGCCTGGGACCTCACCCATCTCGCCACCGAGCCTGCCCGCGGGGTGGACGACGCCGCGGAGCGGCGAATGATGGGGAGCCACCTGCGGGCGCTCGGCGCCGGGATCCTGCCCGGGGTGGCGCTGGCCGGGGTCCTGGGGCAGGCCCGCCTCACCGTCCCGTTCCCGGTCATGGTCGGCGTGGTGATCCTCGCGCTGGTGGCGCTGCACCGGGCGGGGCGGCAGGCCGGCTGATGCTGGTCCCGGCGAGCGTCTGGACCGGGCCGACCTGGTTCAGGCTTCCCCGTCGCGCGGGAAGCAGCGCGAGACCAGCGCCCGGGTCTCGTCCAGCCAGGCGCGCCGCTCCGCCGGCATGCTGGTCACGACCACGGTGAAGGTCCGGCGCTCGACGCGCCGGACGCCGCACAGGCCGAAGACGCAGTCCTTCCAGATCCGCTCCAGCGGGTCGCCGAGGACGCGGGACTCTCGCCCGGGACGCGTGTTGGCGGTGTTGAGCACGATGGCGGCCCGGGCCCGCAGCAGGCCGACCGGCACCCCCTCGCCGGCGTCACCCTCCTCGAAGCGGTAGGCGACCTCCGGTCGCAGCACCCGGTCGATCCAGCCGGACAGGATGGCCGGCGGCTTGCCCCACCAGTTCGGGTGGACGATGACGATCCCATCCGCCTCGGCCACCTCGCGGCAGTGGAGCTCGATCCCGGGCGGCAGCGGCGCGCCGGCGGGCTCCTCACCCGCCGGCAGCACCGGATCGAAGCCCTCGGCCTGCAGGTCGTGGAAGCGCACCTGGTGGCCCGCGGCGCGCGCCGCGTCGACCGCCGCCTCCGCCAGGGCGTGGTTGAGGCTGTCCGGCCGGGGGTGGCCCAGGATGACCGAGATCTTCATGGCCCGGTTCTACCATGGCGCGGCGCACCACCAACCTGGACAAGGACCTCTCGGCGCCGCGAGGTCTGGTCTACGTCCAGTCCAGGTCTGGGCGCACTCTCACAGCCGCTCGTGTCGATCCCTAGAACACCTGGAACTGCATGCCGGTCGTGTAGGTCGGCTTCACGTCCTGCCGGCCGGCCAGGTGCTGGAGGACGGGGACCTGCGCCCGGACGAACAGCCACAGCCGGCCGGTCACCTGGCCATACACGGCGGGTGACACGGAGATCACCGTCCCGCCGGTGTTCTCCACGTTCGAGAGCACCGTTCCGTCGGCGTCGACGGCCCGATCCGCCCGGGCGTGCCGCCCATCGAGCCCGAGATCGAGCGCCAGCCGGGGCACCGGCCGGTACTGCGTGTGAAGGCTCCACAGGACCGCGTTCCCGAACCGGTACTTGCTGTGATCGGGGTACGCGGCCTCGGTGCGGATCCGGTAGGAGAGGTCGGCGAACGCGATCCAGTCCGCCTGCTCGAAGCGGTAGTGGATCCCGGCGAACGGGCCGAACCCACCGGTCCCGAGCTGGCCGTGGGGATCGACCAGCGCCCCCTCGGCGTCGCGCGCGTCGTCGCGGCCGGTGGGGAGCGAGGAGCCCGCCGAGAGGGCCAGCTCCTGCACCCGGCGGGCGCCGAAGTTGACCGTGCTCCAGAGCGCGTAGCGCGCGCCCACCTCCACGTCGCCGATCCCGGTCAGGGACGAGGCGGTGGTCCGCGTCCCGCCGCCGACGGTGCGGATGGTCCGCTTCTGCAGCGGGAGCGTGGCGAAGAGCGAGAGCGGCTCGACCGGGCGGTAGACGGCATTCAGGCGAAGCGACCACTGGCTGAGCTGGTCGGTGAACCCGGGCCGGCCGTCGGTCCCGGCGTCGACCCGCAGGTACTCGGTGTCGAGCTGCAGCCGCAGGCCGCCGGTGATCGCCGCCGGGTCGCTGGCCGCGAGCAGCGGATCGCCACAGCCGCAGATCGAGCAGGCCTGTGCGGGCGGGCTCCCGGCCAGGACGAGCGCGGCGACGAGCCCGAGGGCGGGACGGAGGGCGGGCGTCATGGCTCTTCCCCGGAGAGTGGACCGGCGAGCAGGATGCGGGATGCGGACGCCCCGCGCCCTGCCCGTTCGGGGCCTGCCCCGCCACGTGCGTCCCACCATGGCTCGTTACGTTTGCGGCCCGGCAACTCCAGCGGCATCGGGTTCACGGTGGCGCCGTTCATCGCCGGGCTGGCGTTCCCGGGCGACGCGGGCCTCCTCGATCAGGCCACGACCGGCATCCTGGCCGGCTCGCTGGCCGCGGGCGTGGTGGGGGCCGCCATCCTCGCCCGGACGCGCCCGGTCGCGAGCGCGTGAACGAGCCCGCGATCGCGCCGCACCCGGGGAACGGCGGACGGATCCGCCGCGTCGGCGTCCCCGCGCTCGGGTTGTCTTCGGGGCCCTCCCCCGCTAGCCTCCCCCGCCGGAGGATCCATGGTCGAGCGCATCGGGATCTCGCTGGAAGAGGGTCTGCTGGGGCAGTTCGACCGGCTCATCGGCGACAAGGGCTACGTGAACCGGTCGGAGGCCATCCGCGACCTGATCCGCGACGCCCTGGTCCAGCGGGAATGGTCCGACGCGGGCGCCCGGCAGGAGCGCGTGGCGGTCGTGACCCTGGTCTACGATCACGACTCCTCGAACCTGTCGCACAAGCTCGCCCACATCCAGCACGAGAACCACAAGGCGGTGGTCTCGGCCCTCCACGTCCACATGGACGAGCACAACTGCCTCGAGGTGCTGGTGCTCCGCGGCCGCGCCCAGGACGTGCTGGCCATGGGGGAGGGGCTCATCAGCACCAAGGGGGTGAAGTTCGGAAGGCTCGTTCCGGCGACCACCGGACAGGCGCTGCGCTAGCTCGCCGGCGCCGACGGATCCCCCCGTGGAATCTCACCCTCTCCGCCCGCGGATCTGCTAGATCCCCCGTAGCACGAATTCGTGTGATCGGCATACCACCCTCGCGGAGGAACGCCGCATGCACATGTCCGACGCGCTCCTCTCCCCCGCGGTGGGCGGGACGCTCTGGGCGGCCGCGGCCGGCCTGGTGGCCCTCTCCGCCCGGCGCGTCGAGCGCGATCCGGACCTCCGGCGCGTGCCCCTCATGGGCGTGCTGGGCGCGTTCGTGTTCGCCGCGCAGATGGTGAACTTCTCCATCCCGGGCACCGGCTCCTCCGGCCACCTGGGGGGAGGTCTGCTCCTGGCGGCGCTGCTCGGGCCCGCGCCGGCGTTCCTGGTGCTCGCCTCGGTGCTGACGGTCCAGGCGCTGTTCTTCGCGGACGGCGGGCTCCTGGCGCTGGGCGCCAACGCCGTCAACCTCGGGGTGGCGAGCTGCTTCGTCGCCTATCCGCTCCTCTTCCGGCCGCTCGCCGGCGCGGCGCGGCCGGGGGCGCGGCTGGTCGCCGCCTCGGTCGCGGCCGGCATGGGCGGCCTGGCGCTGGGCGCGCTGGGGGTGGTGCTGGAGACGAGCGCCTCCGGCATCTCCACCCTGCCGGCGGGCCCGTTCCTGTCGCTCATGCTGCCGGTGCACCTGGCCATCGGCGCGGTGGAGGGAGTCGCCACCGCGGCGGTGCTGGCCGTGCTGTGGCGCGCGCGGCCCGAGCTGGCGAACCCGGCCGCGCCGGTGCGCAGGCGCCGCCCCATCGTCCTGGGGCTGGCCGCGTCGGCGCTCGTCATCGGCGGCGCCTGCTCCTGGCTCGCCTCGACCGCCCCCGACGGCCTGGAGTGGTCGGTGGCCGGCACCGCCGGGCCTGGCCTGCCCCCGCCCCAGGACGGCGTGCGCGCCGCGCTGGCCCGGGCCCAGGCGGCGATCGCCGCCTTCCCCGGGTACGGCCTCCCCCCGGCCGGCGCGCGGAAAGCGCCCGATGCCGTGCGCTCGGCCGCCGGGGTCGCCGGCGCGGGGATGACGCTGGCCGTGGTGGTGGTGGCGTTCTGGGGCCTGCGCGCGCTGCGCCGCCGGCGCGGGGGCAGGAGGCCGCCTTGAGCGGCCTGGCGCGGCTCGCGACGCTGGATGCTCTGGCCGCCCGCGATACGCCCGCGGCCCGGCTCGAATCCGCGCGCCAAGGTGCTCTGCACGCTGGCCTACGTGGCGGTGGTGGCGAGCTTCGGCCGCCTCGACCTGCTGCGCCTGGCGCCGCTGGCGCTCTTCCCCCTGGCGCTGGCGGCGCTGGGGGACGTCTCGCTCCGGTCGCTGGGCCTGCGGCTCCTGCTGGCCTCGCCGCTGGTGCTGGGGGTGGCCATCTTCGAGCCGCTCCTGGATCGCACGCCCGCCCTGCGGCTGGGCGGGGTGGTGCTCACCGGCGGCGCCATCGGCTTCGGGACGGTGGTGGTCAAGTTCGTGCTCTCGCTCTCCGCCGCGCTGCTGCTGGTGGCCACCACCGGCTTCGATGCGGTGTGCGCCGCGCTGCGGCGGCTGGGGGCGCCGCGGGCGGTGGTGACCCAGCTCCTGCTCACCTACCGCTACCTGTTCGTCCTCTCGGCGGAGGCGAGCCGATCACTGCGCGCCCACGCCCTCCGGTCGCCGGACCGCCCCCGGCCCACCCTGCGCACCGCGGCCACGCTCCTGGGGCAGCTGCTCGTCCGGGCGCTGGCCCGGGCGGAGCGGATCCACGCCGCCATGCGGTGCCGCGGGTTCGACGGCGAGGTGCGCCTGGCGCGGGCCTTCGGCCCCTCGCGGCGCGACGCGCTCTTCGTCGTCGCCACGGCGGCGCTGCTGGCCGCCTCCCGCGCCCTCGACGTCCCGGCCCTGGTCGCCGGCCTGGGAGGACTGCGGTGAGCCATCACCTGGTGGCGATGCAGGACGTGCACTACCGGTACGCCGACGGGACGCCCGCGCTCCGCGGCGTCAGCTTCACCCTGCACCACGGCGAGTCGCTGGGCCTGGTGGGCGCCAACGGCGCGGGCAAGTCCACCGTGCTCCTCCACCTGGCCGGCGTCCTCACCCCGGAGCGCGGCGGGGTGCGGGTGGGCGACTGGCCGGTCACGCCGGCCACCCTGGCGCGCGTGCGCCGCTCGCTGGGGATGGTCTTCCAGGACCCCGACGACCAGCTCTTCATGCCCACCGTGGAGGACGACGTGGCCTTCGGCCCCGCCAACCTGGGCCTGCCCGCGGACGAGGTGCGCTCCCGGGTGGAGAGCGCCCTGGACCGCGTGGGCGCGCTGCAGCTGCGTGGCCGGCCGCCGCACCGGCTATCGGGCGGCGAGAAGCGGGCCGTGGCCATCGCCACCGTGCTGGCCATGAGCCCCGACATCCTGGTCATGGACGAGCCCAGCTCCGGCCTGGATCCGGCCTCGCGGCGGGCGCTCATCGACCAGCTGCGCCGGTTCGAGCACACCAAGATCGTGGCCAGCCACGACCTGGACCTGGTCTACGAGGTCTGCCGGCGCACCATCGTGCTGGAGGCCGGGACCATCGCGGCCGACGGCCCCACCGAGGAGGTGCTGGCCCGGCGCGAGCTGCTGGCGCGCGCGCGCCTCGAGCCGCCGCTGCGGCTGCAGGGCTGCCCGCGCTGCGGCGCGGGTCCGGCTACTCCACCTTCACCTTGCTCAGGAACTCCTCGGTGATGGCCGGCGGCTTCTCGGTGGTGTACGAGACCGAGACCACGTACTCCTTGCCGCCCTTGTAGTAGAGGGTGCTGTCGATGATCACGGTCCGCCGCGACTCGCGCCAGCGGAGCGGGAACGCTTCCATGTTGACCAGGGTGCCGTAGGGGATGTTCTCGGCGTACTCCTTGGACTGCTTCAGCTCCTCCTCGTCGGAGATGCCGCCCTTGTCGACCACCGCGATGGCGTACTCGGAGCCGTCGGGACGGACGCACTTCGTCACCGCCGCCGACGTGTTCGGCGAGCACGGGAACTGCATCGTGATGGGGCCGGTCTTGTACTCCCTCCAGGTCGGCTTGGAGCTGCAGGCGAGGAGGAGTGCGAACAGCGCCGCGAGGATGAGCTTGGTCATTGCGATCAGGTCTCCGGCAAAGGCTGATGTGACGGCAGGATAGCACCCTTCGGCGCCGGGTGGTCGCTGCTCGGCCCGCCCACCGGCGGTCCGGGTCGCCGGAGCCTCCGGCGTCCCGCGGATCCCCGACAGGCGGTATCGCCCGGGGCCAGCCGCGATCTCACGGCGGGCCGACGGCGCGCTGCGGGGAGGCGGCGATCCCGGCGTCGGCCCCGCCCAGCAGACCGGGGAGGCGGCGCCAGGCGGTGGCCTCCGGGCCCGCCGGCTCCCAGCGCGCGAACCACGAGCGCTTTCTCTCCGCCTCCTCGAGCTCCCAGCCGAGGAGGGCCAGCCTGGCCCGCAGGATCTCCTCCGGCAGCGCGCGGCGCGCCGACACCGGCAGCATGAAGAGGTGCCGCATGCACAGGCCGTGGGACCGCCCGTACGCCCCCGAGAGCTCCGGATCGCGGACCGCGGCCTGGAGCAGCGCGCCGGCCCGGGCCGCCGCGGTGCGGGCCACGTCGCAGGCGCGGCAGGCCCGGTTCCCGAGAAGGTTCCGGAGGGCGCTCCGGCCGGCCCGTCGCGCCCGCAGGCGGCCCAGGGGTCCACGCCGGGGCGGCCGGCCCCACCCGGCCGCGTACCGCTCCAGCGCCGCCGACCACTCCGCGGCCAGCGTCGCCGCGACGCGACGCGCGGTGAGCGCGTCGAGCGCATGGAGCGTGCCCAGGTGACCCGGGCAGAGCCGCATCTCCCACGGCTCGAGCTGGGACGACGTGGCCAGCCATTCCAGCGCTCCGCGCACGGCCTCGCGCTCCGCCAGGCACGACGGGCAGGCATCCAGCGACAGGAGCGAAAGCATCCAGGCGCGCAGCCTCGGGCCCCTCTCCGGCAGCGCCGCCGTGCGGAGCAGGTCGGCCCGGACCGTCGCGTCGGCATCGGCCCCGCAGATCCGCAGCACCAGATCCTCGCCCTCCGATGCCCGGAGCGCCGCCCCACCCTCCTCGGCCAGGCGCATGGCCCGGTCTCGATCTCGTTCGCCCGAGAGCGCGGCCAGGAGGTGTGGCAGGCAGAAGCGCCGCTCCAGGCCCGCCCGGAGTGCGTCCGCGCCCGGCCGCGCCAGCGCGCCGAGCGCGGCGGCGATGGCGTGGCCCTCGGCCCAGGCCTCGCGCGCGCAGGCCGGGCAGGGCGCGCGGATCTCGTCCGCGCCCACCCGGCGCAGCGCCTCGCGGGCCACGTCCACCGCGCTGCGCGCGAACACCTCGGCGCCGCCGCGGGCGGCCACCAGCCTGCGGGTGTGCCGGGGGCACGGACCCAGCGAGGCCCGCACCGCCCTCGCCACCTCCTCCTCGGCGTTGCCCTCGGCGATGAAGTAGCCGATCCAGCGGTCGGCGGATTCCGCCGCCAGGTTGCAGGCCGGGCATCCGTCCGCCCCGAGCTGCAGGAGGCCCTCGCGCTCGCCCCGGCGCCCGCCCGGAACGGCGGCCCCGGGCCGGGAACGAGCGCGGGCCCGCACGCGCTCCGCGAAGCTCATGGTGCGGCCCCGCGCGCCGGCGCGGTCGGAGGGATGCGTCTGGTCATGACCCGGCGCAGTCTACCCGGATCCCGGGCGGGCGAGCCGGGCGCGCAGCGACCGCCACCGGCTGCGCAGGTACGCGCGGGCCCGCCGCGCCCAGCGGTGCTCGCGCGAGAGGAGCGCCAGGCCGCCCAGGACCAGCGGGATGCCCGGCCCGGGGAGGACCAGGAGCGCCCCGCCGGCGGCGAGCAGCGACCACCCCGCCGCCCGGCGCGCCACCCGCCCCAGCTGGACCCGGGCCTCAGCCACCGACCGCCTCCTTCCCGCCCACGCCGCGCCGCTCCAGCATCGACCAGCCGATGGCCACCGCCAGGATGGCCACGATCACCGCCAGCGAAAGGGCCGCCGGGACCTTCACCCAGGGAGCAGCCATCATCTTCGCGCCCACGTAGACCAGCACCGCCGCCAGGCCGGTGCGCAGGTGCCGGAAGCGGTCGGCCAGGTCGGCCAGCACGAAGTAGAGGGAGCGCAGGCCCAGGATGGCGAAGACGTTGGAGGTGAAGACGATGAAGGGGTCGCTGGTGACCGCGAAGATGGCCGGGATGGAGTCGACCGCGAAGGCCACGTCGGTGAGCTCCACCGCGCAGAGCGCCAGCAGGAGCGGCGTCGCCACCCACCGGCCCGCCTCGCGGACCAGGAACCGGTGGCCGTGGAGCCGCGGGGTGGAGGGGAGGACCCGGCGCAGCCAGCGGGTGGCGGCCCCGCCCTCGGCGTCCGGCGCGTCGCGGCGGTGCCGCCAGAGCCGCACGCCGGTGACGAGCAGGAACGCGCCCAGCACGTAGAGCAGCCAGTGGAAGCGCGCCAGGAGCGCGGCGCCCCCGACGATCATCGCCGCGCGCAGCACCAGCGCGGAGACGATGCCGATGAAGAGGACGCGGTGCTGATCCCCCGCCGGGATGCGCAGGGCGGTGAAGATCATGAGGATGACGAACAGGTTGTCGACCGAGAGCGACTTCTCGATGACCCACCCGGTCAGGTACTCCTGCGCCCGGGCCGCGCCGAAGAGCCACCACACCACCCCCGCGAACGCCACCGCCAGCGCGGCCCACACCGCGCTCCAGGTGAGCGCCTCGCGCCGCGTGACCGCGTGCGCGTTCCGGTGGAAGACGCCCAGGTCCAGGGCCAGCATGGCCACGACGAAGGCCAGGAAGCCGATCCACAGCCAGGCATCCGGGATGCCGAGGTTCATGCGCCTCCATGTAAGGCCTGGCGCGCAGATAGACAATTACGAAGTATCTAGCTGTCAGTTAGAGATTCCAGGAGGAATCCCCAGTTCCTCGAGGGCCTCGTCGAGCTCGGCCGCGTCCCGGAACACCTGGTAGGCGCCGGCCACCAGGAGCTCGTCCTGGCCGTACCCGCCTGTGAGCAATCCGATCCCGAGCATGTGCGCCCTTCGGGCCGCGAGCAGGTCCCAGACCGCATCGCCCACCACATAGCACTCCTCCGCCGGGATCCCCATCTGCCGCTGGCACTCGAGGAACAGGTCGGGCGCGGGCTTGGCATGCGCCACCGACTGGCGGTCGACGACGATCATGTCGGGGGCGAGCTCCAGGGCCTCCAGCGAGGCATCGATGTCGGGCCGCCGGCCGGAGGTGGCGATGCCGTGCGGGACCCCGCTCTCGCGCAGCCGGCGCAGGAGCGCCACCGCGCCAGGCAGCGGCCGGCGCAGCGGCAGCAGCGTGCGGTACAGCTCCCCGTGCCGATCCTGGAGGAAGCGCGTCTGCTCGGGGGTGATGGGATGACCGACCTCGCGCGCCAGCGCGCGGGTGAAGAGGCCGCCGCTCATTCCGATGCGGCGGTGGATGCGCCAGCCGTCCAGCGGCATGCCGGCCTCGGCCAGGGTGAGCTGCCACGCCAGCACGTGGGCGTAGACCGTGTCCACCAGCGTCCCGTCGAGGTCGAAGATGAGCGCGCGCATGCGCCGATTCTACCCGGGTGCTCCGGCCCGGGGACGCCCCTCGGTCGGCCGGGGCTGCGGCGATCGGCCGTGCGGCGGGGATGCACGCTGCGCAGAAGGAGCGGGCCCGCCCGGGCGTCGCAACTCGACGCGGGGCGCGCGGTTCAATCCTCCACGGCGCCGCCATGACCATCCGTACGGGTCGAGAGAACGCCACCTCAGCTGGCCCTCGCGCGAGCGCCTCGCGACCCACAGTTCGTGCAGGGGCAGCCCCGCACGAGCCCGGCCGCGATCACTTCCGGTGCGCCTCTTCTCGGGGGGCTCGGGCGCAGCGCCGACCGCCCGCCCGCGGAGGGGCTTTCTGGGGGCGAGCAGCGGGAAATACCTTGGTCGAGCGTTGTCCGTCATGAAGAGCCCGTCGCACCGACCCGAGCGGATACCAGCTCTGCGCGAGACCCCGATCCGGATGCGAGCGAAGGGCACCATGCGCCTGGGCGGGTTCGTCATTCACGGGAACAGCCGGGCCACCCTGAGCCGCTGCCTGGACTCGCTCGCCGCCGTCGCCGACGAGTGCGTGGCGGTGGATTGCGGCTCCACGGACGGATCGTCGGAGCTGGCGCGCGGGACCGGGTTCCGGCGCATCGTGCATCGCTGGGAGGGATACGGGGCCGCCCGCGCCGCGGCGGCCGGGGCCCTCACCGGTTGTGACTACATCTTCTTTCTCGACTCCGACGAGTGGCTCGAGCCGGAGGCGATCGCCGCCCTGCGGGCCTGGAAAGGGGCGGGCGGATCCGCGCCGCACTACGCGCTCGAGCGGCGCGACTGGGCCGAGCTCGACGGGCGCAGGTTCCTGTATCGCACCGAGCACCACATCCGGCTGGTGCGCCAGGATGCGGCCGGCTGGCGGCGCGACATGATCGTGCACGAGGCGCTGCCGCCGGCCCCGACGGAGCGTCTGCCCGTGACCCTCGAGCACCAGTTCGCCGACAGCGTGGAGGGAATGCGGCTCAAGGCGGAGCAGTACGCGCTGCTCTGGGCCATCCGCAACCGCCGCGAGGCCCGGCGCGTCAAGCCGGCCGTGCTGCAGCGCCTGGCCCACCTCTTCCGCGAGGCGCTCCTCAAGGGCGCCGCCTTCCGCGGCGGCATGCGGGCGCTGCAGCTCGCGCAGGCGGTCGCGAACCACCACGCCCGCAAGTACGTCCTCTTGCGCGAGGTGCGGCGGGGGGGCTATCCGGAGCTGGTCCGCGCCTTCGAGGAAGACCGGCTCGCCGACCTGTTCCGGATGCTGTCGGGGACGGTGTCGGAGGCCCTGTCGGTCCGGAACCTCACCCCGGCCGCGCGCCCCCTGCCGGTGGTGAGGCCGGTGAGCCCACCGCCCCGGCTGGCCGCCTCCCTCGGGATGCGGCCGCCCGAGTAGCCCGCCTCACGCTCCCAGCCGCGCCGCTGCCGCGGTGAGCCGCTCCCATCGGTCGTCGACGGGGCGTCCGGCCGACATGGAGCGCCAGATCCAGTCGCCGGCCCCCTCGGCCGAGAAGGCCGGCGCCAGCGCGGCCGCGCGGGCCCGCAGCGCCGACTGCATCTCCGGCCGCACCACGGCCGCGACCGCGGCCGCCAAGGCGCGGCCCTGGTACGGCACCACCATCCCCACGCCGGTGCGGGTGACGAAGCGGGCCGCGGCCGTCTCGGGGTGGCCGATCACCAGCGCCGGGAGGTGAGCGGCCGCGGTGGTGTAGACCAGCTTGCTGGGCAGGGAGAGGCGCGCGATGGCCTGGTGGTCGTCGTCCGCGTCCAGCGTCCCGGTGGGGTGGACGGCGTAGGCGGCCCGCCGCAGCAGCGCCACCAGCCCCGCGTCGGGGGGACCCGTCTGCCAGCGGATCCCCGCGCGCCGAAGGTCCTCGACCCCGAGCGCGTGCCAGTCCAGCCCGGCGCTGGAGTACCAGTCGATCTCGATCCCGGCCTCCTGCACGACCCGGCACAGCCGGGCCAGCCAGCCCGGTCCCCAGACGTTCCCGATCATCACCCCCCGGCGGCGGGCGAGCGCTTCCGGCGGCGGAGGCGCCGGGGACCGCAGCACCAGGGCCGGATCGATCACCGGGGGAACGTACGCGAAGGGGAGCCCGAACTTGCGCTGGTAGGCGTCGCGGATCTCCTCCGAGACGGCCAGCCGCAGCGCGGAGCGCGACAGGAGCTCGACGAGCTGCGCGTCGGGGATGCCGGCGGCCTGGACGTTCCGGTCGTCCATCACGTACGTGCAGAGCGGGCCGGAGGCGAGCTCGCGCAGCGCCAGCGCGTTCGACACGTCATCCGGGTAGAAGGGGATGGCGACCACCCGCCGCACCGGGACCCCTCGGAAGACGGCCTGGACGCGGCGAGCCGCCGCCGGGTGTGCGAGAATCGGGCTGGGGGATCCGCACGCTCCAGGCGCCGAACCCCTGGCGGGCATCGTAGTCGTCGTGGGACCGCACCGAGACCAGATCGGGGGCGCCGCCGAACAGCTGCTGGGTGAGCACGCCCGTGCCGTGGCGCGCGTTCACCTCGGCGTGCGACACCACCACGTCGACCGGCCGGCCAGGGTGCGCGGCCATCCAGGCGCGGCGCCGGCGCGCTTCCCCGACCCTGGCCCACCAGCGCTTCACCGCCCTGCGGCCCATCGCGCCCGCCCTCTCCGCCCTCCCCCGGAAGGAGCCGTCCCAGCCTGAGCAAGGGTTGCCAGCCCCCGCTCCTATAGCCATCTCCTCGGCTGCGCGCGCCCGCCAGGTCGCCGCCTCCCGCATGCGCCTCTCCGTCGTCGTCTTGACCTCCGAGCGCCCCGATGCGCTGCACCTCGTGCTGAAGGGGTTGGCCCGACAGCGGGTCCCGCCGTTCGAGGTGGTCGTCACCGAGGACGGCGCCGCGCCGACGACGCGGGCTTGCGTGGAGCGGGTCCGGACGTTCCTGCCCGTCCCGCTCGGGCACGTCACCCAGGAGCACCGCGGGCCGCGCATGTCGCGGGCCCGGAACCGCGGCGTCGCCATGGCCCGCGGCGACTACGTCGTGTTCCTGGACGGCGACATGGTTCCCGGCCGCCACTTCGTCGCCGATCACCGCGAGTTCGCGCGGCCGGGCTCGTTCGTGCAGGGCTCTCGCGTGCTCGCGCCCGAGGCGCTCACCCGGAAGCTGCTCGCGGCCGGACGGGTGGACGTCCCGTTCCTGGCGCGCGGGCTGGGTCGGCGCCGCCACCTGCTCCGCGCCCCGGCGCTGCGCGACCTGTGGGGGCGCCCGCACCGGCGGCGCGACGGCGCCAAGAGCTGCAACCTCGCCTTCTGGCGCGACGACCTGGTGCGGTTGAACGGCTTCAACGAGGGGATGGAGGGCTGGGGCCTCGAGGACGCCGAGATCGTGCAGCGGGCCTTCCACCTGGGCCTGTGGCGGCGCGATCTGCGCCTGGGCGCCGCCGCCGTCCACCTCTGGCACCCGCCGCACGTCCTCGGGGACGACAACCCGAACTGGGCGGTGATCCGGGACGTCGAGATGCGACGAGCGGTTCGGTGCGAGCGGGGACTGGCCGATCACCTGGCGGGCGCCGATGCAGCTGGCCTGCCCGGCAGTCCCTAGCCGGCAGCGCCGCTAGGCCAGCGCCACCTCCGGCTGCGCCTGCGGCCGCTCGGCCCCCTCGAAGATGCGCCACAGGCGAGCGTATTCCCCCTCGCGGGCCAGCAGCTCGTCGTGCGCGCCCACCTCGACGACGCGGCCCTCGGACAGGACCACGATGGCGTCGGCATGGCGGATGGTGGACAGGCGGTGGGCGATCACCAGCGTGGTGCGGTGGTGGCCGCCGTCCAGGTTCATGAGCCCGTCCAGGGCTCGCTGCACCTCGCGCTCCGACTCCGAGTCGAGCGCGCTGGTGGCCTCGTCCAGGATCAGGATGGGGGCGTCCTTGAGGAAGGCGCGGGCGATTGCGATCCGCTGCTTCTGCCCGCCGGAGAGGAGGATGCCGCGCTCGCCGACGACCGTGTCGTACCCCTGCTCGAGCGCCATGATGAAGTCGTGGGCCTGGGCCCGGCGGGCGGCGCGCTCGACCAACTCCTGCGGTACCTCCGGCCGGCCATAGGCGATGTTGGCCCGGATGGTGTCGTTGAAGAGCAGCGTGTCCTGCGTGACCAGGGCCATCTGCGCGCGCAGGCTGGCGAGCGTGAAGTCGCGGATGTCCCGTCCATCGATGGTGATGCGGCCGCCGATGACGTCCCAGAAGCGGGGCAGGAGGTTGGAGAGCGTGGTCTTCCCGCCGCCCGACTGCCCCACCACCGCCACCACCTGGCCGCGCGGGATGGTGATGCTCACGTCCTGGAGCACCGGCACCCCCTCCTTGTAGGCGAAGCTCACGTTCTCGAAGCGGATGGCCTCGCGCGGCGGCTGGAGCACCACCTGGCCCTGGTCGGGGACGGAGGCGGTCGAGTCGAGGATGTAGAAGACCCGCTCCCCCGAGGCCGCCCCCATCATCACCATCTGGCCGCCGCGGCCGAGCTGCTTCACGGGCTGATACAGGAGGAGCACCGCCGCGAAGAACTGGAACAGCTTGTCGGGGTCGATGCGGTGGTCCAGGACTCCCCCGCCCACCCACCACAGCGTGAAGGCGATGCCGACCGCGGCCATGACCTCCATGAGCGGCGACGAGAACGCCCGCAGCCGGGCGATGCCCAGCTCGAACCGGCGCAGCGAGCGGATGGCGATCTTGAACCGGCCCTGCTCGTACTTCTCCATCCCGAAGGCCTGGACCACCCGGATCCCCCCCAGGCTCTCGAGCGCGATCTCGGAGATCTTCCCCAGGCTGGCGGCGGAGCGGCCGCTGGTGTGGCGGAGCTTCCGGGCCATCCGGACCACGGGGAAGAGCGTGGCCGGGATGGCGCCGAACACCATGAACGTCCACCGCCAGTCCAGGATGAAGCAGGTGGCGAGCATGGTGACGACCGTGATGCCGTCGCGCAGGTAGCTGGAGATGGCGTCGGTCACCGCCATCTGCACCATGGACACGTCCTGGTTGAAGCGGCTGATGAGATCACCGGTGTGATGCTTGCTGTGGAAGCTCGGGGACAGCGCCACCAGCCGGTTGAAGAGCGCGCAGCGGAGATCGGCGATGAGCCCCGAGGACACCGAGGCCATCAGGTATGCCTGCCCGTAGAAGGCCACCCCCTTCACCACCGTCACCGCCATGACCACGAACGGGAGGACGGCCAGGATCTGGTGCCTGTCGGCGTGCTGGAGCCACTCCTCGAGGTGGAACGATCTCGGGACGAAGCGAGCGACCTGCCCGGCGGACCCGATGTCGCCCTTGAAGATGAAGGTGAGCGCCGGCCCGAGCAGCACCGCGTAGGCGGAGGTGGCCAGGCCCAGCACCATCATGCTGAGGAACGCCCCCACGAACTGCCACTTGTACGGGAACGCGAAGCGGAAGAGGCGGAGATACGTGCGCACGGGTCGAGAGGCTCCAGTCTCTAGGAGGCGCCGAGCTCGTCGCCGGGCGGAGCAGGCACCGCACGCCAGCGGTCGGGCGCGCGCTGCCCGCGCCGGTACTCCCGGCGGGAGAGGTGCTTCATCACGAGGAAGAAGGGCACGAACCGCTGCGGGCGCACCCGGGACAGCGCCGCCCTCCGGTAGGCGGACGGGTCGGCGGGAGGTTCCGGGGCGCGCACGTCCGCCGCCGCGCAGGCCTCGGAGCGGAGGTCGCGAAGCTCGGGGTGCTTCTCCCAGAGGAGCGCGTCGGCGGAGCCGTACCGGCGCACCTGGCCCAGGAAGCGCGGCAGCCCGCGCAGCGTGCCTGCGTAGCCGAAGTCGTGGCGGACCACCGCCTCGGGCACGAACGCGATCGTGCCGTGCCGGCGGAGCCGGTGGCAGAAGTCGTAGTCCTCGCCGGCCGCCGTCGGGAACCGCTCGTCGAACCGGACCTGGCGCAGGACCTCGGCCCGGACGCCCAGGTTGCACGACGGTCCGTAGATGAGGGTCTCGTGGCCGGGCAGGGCCCAGCGGCCGTTCAGGGCTCCCGCGAAGTCCTGGTACCGGTCGAGCCAGGTGCGCCCCAGCGAGCGGGTCACGCCGCTGGCGGCCACGTGCCCGGCCTGGAGCGCGGCCGCGAGCGCGGCCGCCCAGCCCCAATCGCAGACGCAGTCGTGATCCGTGAAGAGGACCACCCCGGCGCGCAGCTCGAGCGCCCGCTCGATGCCCCGGTTCCGGGCCGCGGCGGGTCCGGCATTCCGCGCGGTGGAGAGGACCTCCACCCGCCCCGGCAAGGGCGGCGGGCGCACCGGGCTGGCATCGTCCACCACCACCACCCGTGCGATCTCCGGCTGCCGGAGCAGCGCTTCCACCCCCCGCACGAGCCAGGCGGCATCGCGCGGTGCGCGAAGGTAGGCGGGGAGGACGGCGACGGTGGCGGTCACGGACCAGCTAGTCTACCCCGACCCCCGCCCGCCGGCCGCATCTCGACCCGGGAGCGGCGCACCGTCGCAGCGCGGGGCGCCCCTGCCGGCCGCCGGGCCCCGGCGGCGGCGCGGATGCGTTCACTGAGCGTGCCCTGGCGCGTACCGCGAGCACAGGCGCAGCCGCGCGAGGCTGCGCCGGAGCGAGCCGAGAGGAGGTGGGCTCCACCCGCCGACCGGGCGAGGCCGGAGCCGTGAGCCATCCGCCGCCTGGGGGGCCGAGCTTCGTCCGGCCACCGGCAAGAGGGGAAAACGGGCGAGGCGACGTGCGCCCGCGCCGTGGGCGCGCGCTGTCTCCCGCTCGAGTCGCAGCACCCCCAGCCACCGTTGTGCCGTGCCAGGCCATGCGCAGGTTTCCTGGGGCCACGGCGGAGGCGAGAGGGTGTGTGCCGCCGCCGGAACCAGGCGCCTGCGCGGCACGCGGACGCCCGGGTTGGCGGCCGCCGCATGGAGCGGCGGGCGCACAGCGAAGGAGGGGAACGGGATGCAGAGGAAACTGAGGTACCTGCTGGTGGCTGGGCTGGCCGCCGCCGCGTTCGGCGTGAGCGCGGGCGATCCGGCCGGAAGCTCGTCCATGGGCACCGGCGCCGCCGGCAGCACGAGCGGAGACAGCACCACCAGCAGCGACAGCGCGGCGACGCCGTCGAATCCGTCGTCGAGCGACACGTCGAGCAGCACCAGCAGCGCCACCACGCACAAGAAGAAGATGAAGAAGCACCACGCCCGCAAGAGCCACTCGAAGGACATGGGCATGAGCTCGGGCAGCACCACCGGCTCGTCCGACAACAGCGGCTCCATGAACTCGGGCACCACCGGCTCGGACACCGCCGGCTCGAGCGACAAGGACACGAGCGCCACCGGGACGACCGGCTCGACCACCAGCAACCCCGCCACCGGCTCGAGCACCGACACCGGCTCCACGGGCAGCACCACCGGCGACAGCTCCAGCGGCTCCGCGAGCTCCGGCTCGAGCGGCTCCAGCGACACCGGCTCCGCGGGGGGCGACACCGGAAGCAGCAGCGACACCGGCTCGAGCGGCTCGAGCACCGACACCGGCTCGACCGGCACCTCGGGCTCGGTCAAGTAGATGCGTTCCCGCGACGGGAGCGGGCGCCCGGATCGATGCAGGGCGCCCGCTCCTGCCGTGACGGCTCCCGTGCCGGCCCATCGGGTGTAGGCTCCCGGTGGTTCCCGACCGGGAGGACCTCCATGAATGCCGTCCAGGCAGCCGAGCGCTTCCTGCAGCTTCGCCGGATCGCGGTGGTGGGCGTGTCGCGCGACGAACGCGACTTCAGCCGCCGCGTCTTCCAGGCCTTCGTCGACGCCGGCTACGATGCGGTCCCGGTGAACCCCGGCGCCAAGGAGATCGCGGGCCGCCCCGCCTTCGCCCGCGTCTCGGAGGTCTCGCCGCCCGTCGAGGGCGCGTTCCTGCTGGTGCCGCCCGCGGTGGCGGACGAGGTCACCGGCGACGCCCTGGCGGCGGGCGTCCGGCAGCTCTGGTTCCAGCGCGGCGGAGGCCCGGGCGCCGCCTCCCCCGCCGCGCTGGCGCGCTGCTCGGCGGCCGGGGTGACGCCCGTCACCGATCTGTGCGCCTTCATGATGCTGCCGGGAGCGGGGTGGTTCCACCGGCTGCACGCCAGCTTCCGCAAGCGCAAGCTTGCGAGGGTCGCGCAGGCCTGACGCTCAGGCGCGGGCCGAGGCCGGCCGCGCCCCGGCGCAGGGCCCAAGTGCGCGACCAGAGACTGCCTTCCGTTCATGGTGACCTCGTCCATGGGTGACCTTCCTCTCGGCGGATTCGGGCGCAGTCGAGCAGACGGAGGTGACGCCTGTAACCTCCGCCCCGCCCGCGACGTCCAACGGTCGTATGCCCCCTGTGCAAGCCACCCCCCGAGCAGGTCTCGAGAGCCCTCCCTCGGACGAGGAGATTGTCGCGCGGGTCCGTGCCGGCGACGTCGCCCTCTTCGAGGTCCTGATGCGGCGCCACAACCCGCGGCTCTACCGGGTGGTGCGGAGCGTCATCCGCGACGAGGCCGAGGCCGAGGACGTGATGCAGCAGGCATACCTGCACGCCTACACCGCGCTGGACGGGTTCGCCGGGCTCTCGTCGTTCGCGACCTGGCTCACGCGGATCGGCTTGAACGAGGCGCTGGCACGCCTTCGCAAGCGGCGCTGGCTGGAGCCCGTGCAGGATCTGCCCGAGAACACGGAGAGCATGATGGAACCCGCGCCCAACCCCGAGGAGTTGGCCTCCGCCCGCGAGACCGCCCGGATGGTGGAGCTCGCCATCGACCGCCTCCCTCCCATCCACCGGACCGTGCTGATGCTGCGCGAGATTGCAGCAGCTCTCCACCGAGGAGACCGCCGCCATCCTCCAGGTGAGCGAGGACGCCGTGAAGGTGCGCCTTCACCGCGCGCGCCAGGCGCTGCGCGACGCGCTGGCCGACATGGCCGAGGGAAGCGCACGCGAGGCCTTCCCCTTCTTCGCGCCGCGCTGCGATTGCGTGGTCAACGCGGTCATGGCGCGCCTGCTCGGCGACGCCGCCTGAGAGGCGCTTCGCCCCTGCGAGCAGCGCGCCGCCCGGCCGGGCGCGCTGCTCGCGTCCCGCGCCGTCTCCGCCCCCAGCCTTCACCGGAACCGAGGAAACCCGGGCCGGCATCGGTGTGCCGGCCCTGGGCTGGTACCCTGACGCGGACCGTCTAGTACCCGCCGCCTCCGCCCCCGCCCGCCCCGGGCGCGGGCCCGGGCTGGGCGGTGTCGTCGATCTTGATGGTCGCGTTGGGGTGTTCATGACGCCCTTGTGCAGCGTGCAGAAGTACGGGATCACCGTCCCGTTGGTCGCACTGGCCGGGATGGTGAACTGCATCTGCCCGGTGAACAGGCCCGTGTCGAACTGCACCCCTGCCACCGCTGCCGGCGTGAACGAGCCCGGCGTGGCCTCGCTCGTGACGGAGTGCTGCATCGCGTCCTGGTTCACGACCGTCACGGTCGCGCCCGGGGGAACGTCCAGCTCGGCCGGCGAGTAGGACAGGTTCTTGATGGTGATGTAGAAGCCGGGCGCGGTGTTCACCGGACCGCTACCTCCGCTGCTGCTGCCGCCGCAGGACGCGAGCAGGGAGACCATCCCCGCCAGCGCCAGCACCTGCCCGAGTCGTTTCGTCATGGAAGTCTCTCCTCGTCTCTTCCGGGTGGCCTTCCACCCGCCGTCGTCAACCTAGGATGCGGCGGCGGACTCCTCGTTTCACGTCGGCGCGATCAGGGGGTGAAATCGATGCGCCCGAACAGGCCGTGCGTCTCCTCGCTCGGCCCGGATGTGAAGAACAGCGTGTTGGTCGGACCGGCCGCTGCCCCGTTGCCGAACGAGAGCGCCCACAACCCGTCGATCACGATGGGGCCGTTGACCCCCTGGAAGTACATGCCGTCGTCATCGAAGTCGTCCCGCTGCTCGCCACGATCGTGCCCGTCCTCCCGATGGAGGCCGAACGACACGATGTGCCCGTCGCCGAAGTTGCCCACCAGCAGCCGGAACGACTGCGGCCCGAATCCGGCCGGCGACAGCGCCAGGCCCCACGGGGAGTTGAGCTTGCCTCGCGAAGCGATCCGGGCGAGCAAGCGCCCACCGAGCGAGTAGGCGTCGATGAACCCGTTCCCCGGGCCGCGGACGTCATCGTGCGCGTCCGCGTCCTGCTTGGCGTACGTGACCAGCACGATCCCGCGGATGACGCGGATACCGAACGGGGCGAAGCCCTTGGGGATCCTGCGATCCCGGAACCGGTCCGGGCGGGTGACGTCGTTGAAGTTGCCGTCGTAGACCCGGACCATGCCGTTGTGGAAGTCCGTGGCGTAGAGGCGCGAGCCGGACGGGGTCGACGCGATGGCCAGCCCCTTGAACACGGCGCCCGATGTGGCGGTGGCCGGGACCTTCAGCTCCGCCATCTTCGTGACCGGGTTGGTGAGGGTCCAGGCGCTGATGGTCCCGTCCTCGGTGTCGAAGATGAACCGCGCCGGGAGCGTCCCGCCTGCCGCCACGTCGACCGGGAAGTCGGCGGTGGGGTTGGCGACCAGGCCGGTGGGGGCGGACATCGGCTCCCCGTCGGGTGCGGGGATGGTGACCACCAGCGGCGACGCGGCCGGCTGGGCGATGCCGTCGCCGTTGTACAGCGTGGACACGCCGGCGCCGTTGTCGGCCACCCACCACGGCGTGGTCGGGAGCGCATCCAGCCCCCACGAGTTCACCAGGTTCATGTCGGTCTGCTCGGCCATCGGGGCGCCCTCGGTCCCGTCGGACACCAGGTTCCGCTGGGTGTACGGACCGCTCCGGTGCAGGTGCAGGTCGCTCGGGTTCATGGCGACGCCGGCCGCGTCGCCGACGGCGGGGTCGGTCGTCTGCATGGGCCCCGAGCCTCCGCAGGCCCAGACGGTGAGAAGGGGTACGGTGGACAGCGCGACGAAGAGCTTCCCCATGGCGGTTCCTCCAGCCGGCAAAGGTCGGCGTGCGATGATGCGGAGTTGCGCGCCCGGCGCGGGTTACGCGCCCGCTTGGGCGCGATCACGCTCAGGGCTGCTCGGCCGCAGGCAGGGTTCAGTCGCGCTGGGGCGCCCCGAGCTTCTCGAGCGCCCGGCGAATGGCGCGCAGACAGCGATCCTCGGCGGCTCCGCTGGGCGCGTCGAACCCGGCGTGCACCAGCCGGATGTCGAGGGCGATCTCGTCGGCCCCGGTCACCACCCGCGAGTCGTAGAGGGCCGGGGCCGGCGGCTCGATCGAGACGGTCGTGTCGTGGCGCTCCCCCGGGACCACCTGCTCGGCCAGGGCCACCAGCTCCTGCGCGAACGGGCTCTCCATCACGTCCGCGGGCAAGAGCCCCTGCCCCGGGACGACGCCCCACAGCCGCACGCGGTAGCCGACCTTCCGGCGCTGATCACCATCGACGATCAGCTCGTCGCGCACGTCGTAGTGGACGTGGTGGCGGCGGACGAACTCCCTGCCGGGCGCGAGCACGCCGGATTCCATGTCTGGCAAGAGGATCTCACCTCTGGCGCACCGCGGCGCCTCCTTTCGACGCGCGCGGGATGTGCGTTCCCCGCGCCTGGACGATCTCCCTCTTCGTGGGGTGGTGGACTGTGTGGTGCGAGCCCGCTCGTCGGTCCGGGCGCCTACAGCTCCGGGTGCTCGAGGCCGCCCAGGAAGCGTACCGAGCAGGTCTCCTCCGGCGTGCCCTGCGGCGCGCGCAGCTCGCAGCCGTAGCTGCACGCGTTCCCGCCGCAGAGCGACTCGGTCCGCGCCCGGTAGGCCCAGACGCGGATGCACACCGGCGTGCCGTCGCTCGGGCAATGGTCGGCCGCGGAGGCTGGCGGGAGATTGGTGGCGCAGAGCTCGAGCTGGGGAGGGCCGCCCAGGACCTGCTCCGCCTCGGCCTGCCCGGCCCCGCTCCGGGCCAGCTCGTCGCACAGCGCCCGGATGCGCAGGACGTGGTCCGCCTCGGGCCTGCGATCGCAGGCGCCTGCGGCCAGCGCCAGGGCCAGGGCCAGCAACGAGGTCGGGCGCACCGGCATCGCGGAAGCTTACCCCGGGGTCTGGCCGCGGTCATGCCCGCCGCGGCGCACGCCCAGCAGGATGGCATCGCGGCGGCCGCCGCGATCTCCCCGGGCGCGCGCCGCCTGCTGCGAGGCGTCGAGCCCCGCCTCGGCCAGCCTGCGCAGGTATGCCGGAGCGGGGCCGGCGGACCATACCGCCAGGACGCCCCCCGGGCGCAGCGCCGCCTGCAGCGCTCGCGTCCCCGGGCCGCCGTAGAGCGCTCCGTTGGCGGGGCGAGCGACCGCGGTGATCCTCGCGGCCGGGCCGTTGTCGACGTCGAGCAGGATGGCATCGAATGCGCCGGGGCGCTGCCGCACGCAGGAGAGGACGTCGGCCTGGAGGATGCGGACGCGGGGATCCTCGAGCGGACGGCTGGCCAGGTGGGCGAGCCATGCCCGGTTCCAGGTCACCAGCTCGGGCACCAGCTCCGCGACCCACACCCGCGCGGCGGCGGGCAGCCGATCCAGCGCGGCACGGAGGGTGAAGCCCATGCCCAGGCCGCCCACCAGGACGTCGCGCCGGTGCGCCGCGCGCCGGAGGGCCGCGTGCGCCAGCGCCTCCTCGGAGCCGTGCGTGCGCGAGGTCATGAGGAGCCGTCCGCCGGCGCGGATGGCCCATTCCTCGCCCCTGCGCACGAGCGACCAGCGCGCGCCGCCGGGCGGGCTCGCCTCCTCCACGGTCTCCCAGGCGATCACGGCCAGGATGTACCCCAGCCCCGGGGGCCTGGGTCGAGGAAACTCGGCAGGCGCCTCCCGGCACCGGCCGCGATCGGGTCCCCAGGTGGGTGAAGGCGGCATTCCGGGCGGATCCGGAGCGGGACGCGGAGCAGATCAGGCCCACGGCCGTGAATGCGCCAGACGTCGTGCAGGGACTGGGCGGCATCGTGCTCGCGGCGGGGTGCTCGCGGCGGCTCGGCACCCCCAAGCAGCTGCTGGAGCTGGGGGGGGAGCCGCTGGTCCGCCGGGCCGCGCGGGTGGCGGTCGAGGCCGGGCTCTGGCCGGTGGTGGTGGTGGTGGGGGATCGCGCCGAGGAGGTCCGGGCCGCCCTGGCCGGGCTCCCGGTGGTGACGGTCGCCAACGCCGTCGTCCTGCAGGGGCTCTCGGGATCGATCCGGGTCGGGCTGGAGCGGCTGACCGAGTGCGCTCCCGGCGCGCGCGGCGTGGTCATGCTGGCCTGTGATCAGCCGGCGGTGCAGGCGAGCCATCTTCGCGCCCTGGCCGCCGCGCAGCGCGAGCCCGCCGCCCTGGTGGCGTCGAGCTACGCGGGCGCGCTGGGCGTCCCGGCCCTGGTCCCCGCGGCCCTGTTCTCCGAACTGCGTGCGCTCACGGGCGAGGGCGGCTGCGGGGACCTGCTGGTGCGGCACGCGGCGCGGGTGGTGCCCGTCCCGCTTCCCGGCGGCGAACTGGACGTGGACACGCCCGAGGACTGGGCGCGGGCCAAGCGGCTCGATGGGTGAGGGCACCGCGCTGGCAGGGGCGGCGGCGTCGAATCCTCCTCGGGCGCGGGCGCGGGGAGGGAGCCGGTGGCGATCAGAGCTCTCGCGCCCAGGACAGGCCCAGCATCAGGTCGGGCGAGTTCGAGTTGTAGAACCAGCGCGGCCCGGGATCGTTGGGCAGCCGCTTACCCGGGGTGAAGTCCTCGGAGAAGAAGATGGTCACCTCGCCGATCCTCAGTCCCCCCGAGATCTGGTTGTAGGCGCGGAAGAGGCCGTAGTACGCGGTCGCCTCCGGCTCCTTCTCGCCGGGGGCGAGGCGCCAGCCCCCGCGGAAGAGGCGCGAGGACAGCCGGTCCTCGGCGATCAGCGCCACCCGGTCCTTGATCCGGACCACCGCCGAGACGTCCAGCCCCCACTGCAGCGCCTCGGGCTGGAGCGGGAACCCGTGCGGCAGCGGCGAGACCAGCCGCATCGCGCCCTGGCCGTGGACGGTCAGCCAGGAGAACGGGGCCAGGGTGGAGACGAGGCCCAGCCCGGCGTCGACGCCTCCCGATCCGCCCAGCAGCGCCAGCCGGCCGGTGGGGAGCTTCAGGTCGGCGCGCAGCGCCACCGCCCACGGGACGGCACCGTCCGGGCGCGGCGCTCCCTGCGCCAGCCGGCCCTGGGTGCGCAGCGCCAGGTCGGAGAGGGCCACCTGCGCGTGTCGGATGTCCGCCAGCGTATCGCCGCCCTCCTCGGCCAGCCGGAGGTTCACCTGGTTGCGCCGGTAGAACTCGCGCTGGAAGTTCCAGGTCCCGATGAGATCGTGCCAGCGCTCGATGAGCTGATCGGTCCACCCGCCCCAGTGCTCGACGAGGCGGACCTCCGCCGAGGTCTGCCACCGCGCCAGCCAGCTCTCCTCGCCGAAGCGCGACCAGGGGACGGTGGCCGAGAGCTGCAGGACGTCGGCCTGCTCGTCCTGCTGCACCCACACGACGCGATCTCCCTTCCAGAGGCGGGTCGGCACGGACCAGTCGTTGGCCAGCCACCAGCGCACCTCGAGCTTCCCCGCGCCCACCACCAGCCGCGCGTCGGAGAGCGGCATCTCCAGGAACAGACCGCGATAGGTCCCGGGCGTCCCGACGCCGAGCGGCCCGTCCGGCACGGCCGCGGCCGGGCCGGCGCACGCCAGGGCGGCCAGGCAGACCAGGGCGCGTGCGCACATCGGTGGATGTTACCACGCCCTTCCGGCGCCCCACGGTGCCGGCCGGGCCTGGAGCCGGCGCCTCGGCGAGCCGGCCTTCACAGCACCAGCTTCAGCACGATCACGCCCACCACCACCATCGCCAGCGCGACCTTCACCACGCTGCCGAGCAAGAACCCGATGAAGGCGCCCGTGCCGGCGCGCAGCGCCCGGCGGGTGTCCGGATCGTGCAGGTACTCGAAGGCGATCGCGCCCACGGCGGGTCCCAGCAGGATGCCCGGCAGCCCCAGGAACATGCCCGACCAGCAGGCCGACGCTCGCGCCGATCACCGCCCACTTGGACGCCTTGGCGACGCGGGCGCCCAGCGCTGCCGCCACCAGATCGACCGCCCAGATCAGGGCCGCCATGACGGCGGAGAGGATGACGGTCCCCCAGCCCACGTGCGCGAACCCGTCGGCCCAGGCGATGAGGGCCGCGCCCACCACCAGCAGCAACGACCCGGGCAGCACCGGAAGCACCACGCCAGCGATCGCCGACGGCGAGGGACGCGAAGCCGAGGACGTAGCCCGAGGGCGTGCATGCGTGAGCTAATGCACGAACCCCCGCCGGAGTCGAGCGTCGGCCGGGCGGGCGCGCTGGCGCCGGAGGCACCCTCACTCCAGCACCCGCACCGGCAGCACCATGGCGTTCATGCCCGGCGAACTGCAGGCGCCGCTGGAGCTGGTAGGCGGTCTCGTTGTGGAGCAGCCGCTGGAAGATCCGCTCCTTCTGGAACACCAGCTTCCCGGCGAAGAAGACCGCCCGCGGGAACTCGCGCGCGACCTCCCGGCACACAGCCTCGGCGGTGGCCACCGCCTCGGTGCCCACGTCCATCCGGTAGTCGGCGGCCAGGCCGCAGCCGGTGCGCCAGGTCGACGTACTGCTGCAGCGCCGCCTCGGTCCGCAGCCGGATGCGGTCCACCTCCTCCACGCCCTTCATGGTCGCCGAGTCGATCACGCCCACCGAGACGAAGATGAAGTTCTTGAAGAAGCCCGGGAAGATGCGCTGCACGGTGAGGAGGGCGTGCACGCCCAGGCCGCCGTACCCGCCCACCAGCATGGCCGCGGTGGGCGCCTTCGGGTCGACCGGGGCCGCGGGCGCGTCCACCTTCCCGGGGAGGGCCTCCAGGATGTCGTCCAGCCGCTTCAGGTTGGCCGCCACCCCGCGGTAGTGGCGCCGGATGACGAAGCACAGGGCGACCAGCAGGCTGGTCACCACGATGGTCACCCAGCCGCCCTGCTCGCCCTTCTCGTAGACGGTCCCGGTCAGGATGGCGAGGCAGAGCAGCAGGGCCAGCGCCGTGGATGGAGAGCCCGCGCCGCGAGGCCGGGGCCGCGCTGCCGGATCCAGTAGCGCAGCATGGCGAGCTGGGAGAGCGAGAAGGTGACGAAGACGTTGATGGAGTACATCGTCACCAGGTCGGTGATGTCGCCGCGGGTGCAGAGCAGCGTGGCCAGCGAGGCGCCGCCCATCAGCAGCACGCCGTCCTGCATGGTGAGCCGCTCCGAGAGCTGCGCGAAGCGGTGCGGCAGCCAGGAGTCGTGCGCCATGTTGGCCATGACCCGCGGCCCGTCGATGAAGCCGGCCTGGGCGGCCACGAAGAGGAGGGCCGCCTCGGCGACCAGCGTCACCACCACGAAGACTGCCCAGCGGCAGGCCGCCCGGGCGGCAGCCGGCGGCGAAGCGCTCCAGCAGCACCGCGTTCATGGTCTTGCCCGGCTCCGGCGCGGCCCGGAAGAGCAGGTAGCAGAGCAGGATCCCGCCCGCGGTGAGGGACAGCGAGATCGCCATGTAGATCATGGTCCGGCGGGCGGTGTGCACCTTCGGCTCGCGCATGATCTGGATGCCGTTGGAGACCGCCTCGATGCCGGTGTAGGTGCCGGCGCCCATCGAGTAGGCGCGGACGAAGATGGCGAACAGGCCCAGCGCGCCCACCGCGGCCAGCCCGGACCGGAAGCCGTGCGCCACCTCGGCGGCGACCCGCGGCACCTCGGTCACGTGCGCGCCGATGCCGCCGAGGATGAGGATCGACGTGGGTGACGACGAAGAAGACGAAGATGGGGGCCAGGACCGAGACCGACTCCTTGACGCCGCGCAGGTTGAGCAGCACCAGCACGCCGATGGCGACCGCCTCGAGCGGCAGCTTCCAGCCGGCGACCCCGGGCGGGAGGAAGCTGAAGATGGCGTCGCCGCCGGAGGCGATGGAGACCGAGATGGTGAGGACGTAGTCGACCAGCAGCGCCGAGCCCGAGACCACGCCGACCGACGGGCCGAGCAGCTCGGTGGCCACGACGTAGCCGCCGCCGCCGAAGGGGAAGCGCTTGATGATCTGCGAGTAGGCGACCGAGATGACGAGGACGGTGATGGCGGTGGCGAGCGCGAGCGCGACCGCCAGGTAGGTGTGCTCGCCCAGCGCCCGGAACGCCTCGTCGGGGCCGTAGGCCGACGAGGAGAGCCCGTCGGCGCCCAGGCCGACCCAGGCCAGCACCGCGATGAGCGCGATGCTGTGGTAGGTGCGCGGGTCCTCGATGTCCCGTGGCTTCCCGAAGAGGAGGTGGCGCAGGCTGCGGCGCTCCGGGCCGTCGCCGGGCGGCGGCTCGGGCGCTTCCGCCGAGGGCATCGATGGCGCCGCGGGCGCGGGGGTTGATTGCTTGTCGCTCTTGCGTTCCATCAGACCCGGAGTGCCTCGGGCGCGAAGGCGCGGAATCTACCCGCAGCCGCAGCGCGATCAAAAGGCTATGGCGTCGCAGGACCGACCGCGGCCCTGACGGGTTTGCACCCTGCATGAGGGGCACCCCTCCTCCTTGCAATTCGCAACGATCGCGCGGCCGCGCGCTCGGCACGGCGACGCACTCAGACCCGCGCCGAGCGCGATGTTGGTCTGCGCAGCTGCGCCTCGACCCGCCCGAGCGCAGCGTCGAATACCTCCGGTGCGACGAGGAGGGAGAGGACCAGGTAGCCCTCGTGCGGGAAGCCGGCGAGGTATCCGGGCTCCACCGCCACCCCCTCCTCGAGCAGTGCCAGGCAGAGGTCGTCCTCGTGCTGATCGGGGTTCACCTGGAGCACTGCCCACCAGCCGCCGCCCCACTGCATCGTCCAGGGCGCCTCGCGCAAGGAGGCGCTCGCCAGCGCGGAGCGGTTCCGGGTGAGCCGACCGCGCAGGCGCGAGAGAAAGGACTCGCGGCGCCCGAGCAGCGGGGGAGCGAGCAGCACGCCGGCCGTGGCCCGGCATCCGCGGCGCCGGCCAGGGTCGCCAGCCGGGACGCCAGCGGGGCCGCCAGCGCCTCGGGGCCGCCCACCGCCACCCAGGCGGCGTCGAGCTGCAGCAACCCGCAAATCCCGCCCAGCCCCGAGACGTGGACGGTGAGGCGGCGCCCGGCGGCGGCGATGCTCGGCCCCGGCTCGAGCGACGAGTCCAGGAACGACTCGTCGGCGACGAGTGCGATGTTGCGGGCGTCGCACAGGTGATCCAGGAATCCCAGCTCCTCGCGCGAGAGCTGGGCGCCCGTCGGGTCGGCGGGATTGCCGACCACGATGGCGCGCGTCGTCGCCGCGATGGCGCGCTGGATGGAGCGACGGTCGAGGCGCCACCTCTCCTCGAACACCAGCCGATACCGCCGCAAGCGCACGGACGAGCCGGACTCCACCAGGGGGCGATGGGGAACGGGAACGACCGCCTCTCCGTCGCGGCCGCAGACGGCATCCAGGGCGAGGCGCAACGCCCCCTTCCTCGATGCCACCGGGATGACGCGATGGGGCGCGACCGCGGCCCCGTGGCCAGCCAGGTAGCCGGCGACCGCCTCGCGCGCCTCCGAGATCACGACCGCCGGTGCCACTGAACGCCGCCGCCTCAGAATGCCGTCGAGCTCCTCCTGCTCCCACCCCAGGCCGCACCGGGCGGGGTCGCTCTCCGTCAGGTCCAGGAGCACCCGCCCCGAACCCCTGGCCTCCTCGAGCGCTGCGGCGAAGCGGGTCGATGCCATCGGTGCCTCCTTCTCATCCGCGAGGGCCGAACAGGATGACTGCCATGCCGGTGATGGTGAGCCCCGCTCCGGCGACGTCCCACCGGTCCGGCCGCTGGCCGTCGACCAGCCACAGCCATGCGACCGCGCAGGCGACGTACACGCCACCGTACGCAGCGTACGTGCGGCCGGCCGCCGTCGGGTGCAGCGAGAGGAGCCACGCGAACGCGGCCAGGCTCGCTGCACCGGGGAGCAGAAGCCACGCCGACCGACCATGCCGAAGCCACAGGTAGGGCAGGTAGCAGCCCAGGATCTCGGCCAGTGCCGTCAGGAGGAACAGCGCGAACGTTCGACCACCGGTCAGCATTCGTCCCCCTCACGGCCCGTGGGCGACTGCCGGCAGCGAAGACGGCGCCGCCTCCGGCCGGCTCAGCCACACCAGCGAGGCGAGCCCGACCAGGATCGTGCCGAGGACGAGCGAGGCTGCGATCCAGCGGCGACGGCGCCGCGTCAGGGTGGATCGCCGGGGCGGCGGAGGGGGTTCGAGAGATGCCGCCGCAGGAGACCGCAGGTCGCGGAGCAGCTCCCCGGCTCCCGGGTAGCGGTCGCGCGGGTCCTGGGCGATGCAGCGAAGCACGATGGACTGCAGTGCGGGGTCCAGGCCGGGCAGATGCGATGCGGGCGGGGTGGGCTCCCCGTGCAGCTTGGACTCCAGGACCGCGCTCGCGTCCCCCGCCTCGTGGGGGAGGTGGCCGGTCAGCATCTCGTAGAGAAGAGTACCGAGCGCGTAGACGTCGGTCCGGGCGTCGCCGCGGCGGCCCCGGATCTGCTCGGGCGCCATGTAGTCGGGGGTGCCGATGGCGTGGGAGAGGCCGGCCCAGGTGAGCCGGCGCGCCGACTCGATGAGCGCGATGCCGAAGTCGAGGAGCTTCACCTCGCCCGACGGCAGAACGCGCACGTTGTCAGGCTTGACATCCCGGTGGATGACTCCGTGTTGCTGCAGGCACGAGAGCGCCTCGGCCAGCCGGCAGGCGATGGAGATCGCCCGCTCCGGCGCGAACGGCTTCTCGTTGGCCAGCACCTCGGCGAGCGAGCGGCCCGGGACGTACTCCATGGCCAGGTAGACCCGGCTCTTCTCGCGAGGGGCCAGCACCCGGACGATGCCGGGGTGCTGGATGCGCTGGCCGATCTCCTCCTCGCGCTGGAAGCGCTGGTAGAAGACGACGTCGCTCTCGTACTGGATGTAAGGGATCTTGAGGACCAGCTCCTGGCCCGAGTCCATGTCGACCGCCTTGAAGACCGAGGCCATCCCGCCCCGGGCCAGGAGCTCGGTCAGCCGGTACCGGTCCAGCTGCTCACCGACCTCGGGATCGTGCACGGTGTGGCGCTCCCTTCCCGCCTACTTGGCTGCGGCCGGGCCGGGCGCGGCGCCGAACCGGGAGTCGAGCGCGAGGTTGAGCACCAGGACGTTCACGCGGGGCTCACCCAGGACCCCGAGGTCGCGGCTCTCGACGAGGTCCTCCACCAGCGCCTGGACGCGAGCAGGCTCGAATCCCGCGCGCCCTGGCCACCCGGGGCACCTGCCAGAGCACCGCCGCCGGTGAGAGGTGCGGGTCGAGGCCGCTGGCGGAGGCGGTGATGAGCTCCACGGGGGGCGGTCCGCTCGCCTCGGGGTTCTCCTTGGTGAGCGCCTCGAGCTGGGCCGCCGCCTGGTCGCGGAGCTTCTTCGAGGTGGGACCGAGGTTCGAACCGCCGGAGGCGAGCGGATCGTAGCCCTTCTCGCCGGCCGCGGACGGCCGGGGATGGATGTAGGCCGGTCCGGAGAAGCCCTGGGCCAGCAGCTCGGAGCCGACCACCTTGCCGGTCCCGTCCGTCACCAGGCTGCCGCCGGCCCGGTGGGGGAAGAGCACCTGCGCGATCCCGGTCATGGCGAGCGGGTAGGCCAGCCCGGTGAGGACGAGCGTGACCGCGGCGGCGCGGATCGAGGGAAGGAGATCCTGGAACATGCCGGTCTTCGGCTCGGCCCTGGTCTCCTGCGCCGGGATGCGATCTGCGGTGGCGACGTTTCTCATGGCTCCTCCTACGCGATGCCCATGGCGGCGAGCGCCATGTCGATGAGCTTGATGCCGGCGAATGGGGCGACCACCCCGCCCACGCCGTAGAGGAGCAGCGACCGCCGCAGCACCACCGCGGCCCCCAGCGGCCGGTACTTCACGCCTCGCAGCGCCAGCGGGATGAGCAGCACGATGATGATGGCGTTGAAGATGACGGCCGAGAGGATGGCGCTGAACGGCGAGGCGAGGTGCATCACGTCCAGCGGACGCAAGTCCGGGTACACGGCCACGAACAGCGCCGGCAGGATGGCGAAGTACTTGGCCACGTCGTTGGCGATCGAGAACGTGGTGAGCGTGCCGCGGGTCATGAGGAGCTGCTTCCCGACCTCGACCACCTCCAGCAGCTTGGTCGGGTTCGAGTCGAGGTCGACCATGTTCCCGGCCTCCTTGGCGGCCTGGGTGCCGGTGTTCATGGCCACGCCCACGTCGGCCTGCGCCAGCGCCGGGGCGTCGTTGGTGCCGTCGCCGGTCATGGCCACCAGCTTTCCCTTGGCCTGCTCGTCCTGGATGAGCTCGAGCTTCGCCTCCGGCGTGGCCTCGGCCAGGTAATCGTCGACGCCGGCCTCATGGGCGATGGCCGCGGCGGTGCGCGGGTTGTCGCCGGTGATCATCACCGTGCGGATGCCCATGGCCCGGAAGCGATCGAAGCGCTCCTTGATCCCCCCCTTCACCACGTCCTTGAGGTGCACCAGGCCCAGCAGGCGCGGCCCGTCGGAGACCGCGAGCGGCGTTCCACCGGAGTCGCCGATGCGTGCCGCGGCGGCCTCGACCTCGGCCGGCATGCCGCCGCCGAGGCTCGCGACGTGCTTCGCCACCGCGTCCACGGCGCCCTTGCGGACGTGCCGGCCGCCCAGGTCGACACCGCTCATCCGCGTCTGGGCGCTGAACTTGATGAAGACGTGCCCCGAATCACCCACCTCGCGCCCGCGGAGGCCGTACCTCTCCTTCGCGAGCACCACGATGGAACGCCCTTCCGGCGTCTCGTCGGCGAGGCTGGCGAGCTGGGCGGCGTCCGCCAGCGCCTCCACCTTGACGCCGGGCGCCGGGAGGAGCTCCGTGGCCATGCGGTTCCCGAGCGTGATGGTGCCGGTCTTGTCCAGGAGCAGCGTATCGACGTCACCGGCCGCCTCCACCGCGCGGCCGCTCATGGCGAGCACGTTCTTCCGGAGCAGGCGGTCCATCCCGGCGATGCCGATGGCCGAGAGCAGCCCACCGATGGTGGTGGGGATGAGGCAGACGAGCAGCGCCACGATGGCGGTGGCGGAGAGGCCGATCCCCGAGTAGCGGGCCATGGGAACCAGCGTCACGCAGGCGAAGAGGAACACCACCGTCAGGCCCACCAGCAGGATGTGGAGAGCGATCTCGTTGGGCGTCTTCTGACGGGCAGCGCCCTCCACCAGCGCGATCATCCGATCGAGGAAGGACTGGCCAGGATCGACCGTGATCTGCACCACGATCCGGTCGGAGAGGACGCGGGTCCCGCCGGTCACCGCCGACCGATCGCCGCCCGACTCGCGGATCACCGGCGCAGACTCGCCGGTGATGGCCGACTCGTCCACCGAGGCGATGCCCTCGATGATGTCACCGTCGCCGGGGATCACCTGGCCGGCCTCCACCACCACCACGTCGCCGCGGCGCAGGGTCGAGGCGGGGACGGACTCCTCGCGGCCGTGGACGAGCTTTCGTGCCGCGACCTCGCGGCGCATCTTGCGCAGCGACTCGGCCTGGGCCTTGCCGCGCCCCTCCGCCACCGCCTCGGCGAAGTTGGCGAAGACCACGGTGAACCAGAGCCAGAGGCTCACCGAGAGGGTGAACCAGCCGGGGGCCGCGCCGGCGGGGTGGACGATCCGATCGCGCAGCCAGAGCAGCGTGGTGAGGACGCTTCCGACCTCCACCACGAACATGACCGGATTCCTCGCCACCAGGCGCGGGTCGAGCTTCTTCAGGCTGGCCACGGCGGCCTGGCGGAGCAGGGTCGGATCCAGGAGCGAGAGGGGCTTCGTCTTGGAGGCCATGGCTAGAACACCTTCCCGCCGAGCGCCGAGAAGTGCTCGAGCACGGGCGAGAGCGAGAGCGCCGGGAAGAAGGTGAGCGCGCTCGACGATGAGGATCACCGAGATGAGCAGGATCACGAAGGTGAGGCCGGTGGTGGGGAACGTCCCGGGACCGGCGGGGACCGTCTTCTTCGCGACCATGGAGCCTGCGATGGCGAGCGCCGGGATGATCATGAGGAAACGGCCCACCAGCATGGTCACGGCGCCGGTCGCGTTGAAGAAGGGCGTGTTGCCGTTCAGGCCCGCGAAGGCGGAGCCGTTGTTCCCGGCCTGGCTCGAGTACTGGTAGAGGATCTCGGCCAGCCCGTGCGGACCGGGGTTGTTGATCGACGAGGTGCCGTACGGCACCACCGCGGCCCACGCGGTCATGGTGAGGATGATGAGCGGGAAGACGAGGACGTAGAGCATGGCGAGCTTCATCTCGCGCCCCTCGATCTTCTTCCCCAGGTACTCCGGCGTCCGGCCCACCATGAGCCCTGCGATGAAGACGGTGAGGACGACCATCACCAGCATCCCGTAGAGGCCCGCCCCCACCCCGCCGAAGATCACCTCGCCGAGCTGGATGTTGACGCAGCGGGACGAGCCCGCCCAGCGGCGTGAAGCTGTCGTGCATGGAGTTGACCGCGCCGCAGGAGGCGTCGGTCGTCACCGTGGCGAAGAGGGCGCTGTTCGGCGATCCCGAAGCGAACCTCCTTCCCCTCCATGTTCCCCGGTGCGTGGTTCGACGGCCAGGCTGGCCAGGGCCGGGTTCGGGTGCGACCTCCGCCGCATAGGCCACGGTCACGCCGGCGGCGCAGAGGAGCCGCCATGGCCGCGAAGAGCGCCCAGCCCTGGCGCGCGTCCCGCGCCATCTTCCCGTAGGTGTAGGTGAGCGCCGGCCGGGATGGCGAAGATGAGCACCATCTCGATGAAGTTGGTGAGCGGGGTCGGGTTCTCGAACGGGTGGGCGCTGTTGGCGTTGAAGAAGCCGCCGCCGTTGGTGCCGAGCTCCTTGATCACCTCCTGCGAGGCGACCGGGCCCAGGGCGACGATCTGCTTCAGCCCCTCGAGCGTGGTGAGCTCGCGGTAGGCGGACAGTGTCTGAGGCACGCCCTGCCGACACCAGCACCAGCGTCGCGACGATCGAGATCGGCAGGAGCACGTAGACGATCGACCGGATCAGGTCGACCCAGAAGTTCCCCAGCGTCCTGGGACCGCCCGGGCCAGGCTGGCGCGTGAGGCCGCGCGCCAGCGCCAGCGCGATCCCGATGCCCGCCGCCGCCGAGCGTGAAGTTGTGCCACGCGAGCCCCGCCATCTGCGTGAGGTAGCTCATCGTGCTCTCGCCGCCGTAGTTCTGCCAGTTGGTGTTGGTGGTGAAGCTGACGGCGGTGTTGAAGGCGAGATCGGCTCGACACGGCCGCGAGCTTCTGCGGGTTGAAGGGGAGCACGTGCTGCAGCCGCTCGATGGCGTAGGTCACGAGCAGGCTGACCAGGCTGAAGAGGAGCATGGCGGCGGCGTACTCCTTCCAGGTCTGCTCCTTCTTCGGGTCGACCCCGCAGAGCCGGTAGACGAGTCGCTCCACCGGCCCGAAGACGCGCGGCAGCGGCTGCCGCTCGCCCTCGAACACGCGGAACATGTACAGCCCGAGGGGCTTGGTGAGGGCGAGGATCACGAGGGCGTAGAGCCCGATCTGCAACCAGCCGTTGACGGTCATGGGCGGCTCTCTAGAAGCGCTCGGGGCGGATCAGCGCGTACGCCAGGTACCCGCTCAGCAGGACGGAGAGGACGATTCCGATCGCGTACTCGAGGTTCACGAGGGCACCTCACAGCCGCTCGCAGCCGCGCACGTACGCGATGCTGGCGAGGAAGAACGCTACCGAGGAGGCGAGCACCACCACGTCGAGCATGTCGGTCTCCGTCACGATCCGGCGCTGCGCCGGACCATGGCCGGCGAGTGCATCGACGGTGCCGGGGCGTGCCGGCGCTCGCGTTCGGGCCCTCTCGCGAGGGAATCCGGGCGCATCGAGGGCGAGCCACCCCGCCGCGCGCCCAGGCGCAGCCCGGGCGACCTCGCGTCTCACGGCGCTCGGCGGGGTTGGATCGTGCATTGTGCCAGTGGGGCAGCGGCGCGGTCGCACGGCGAGTTCGTGGACGGTGCCATTTCCTGGCAGTGTGCACCGGCCGGCGCCTGGCACGTGCCGTGCTTGGCTGTGGGGGGCGATGAACCCTGCGCTCGCGCTCCCGCCCCCCGCGGTTCGCCGGTCGCCTTCCTTCGAGCTGATCGAGCGTGCGCTGGCCCTGCTCGCGCCCCTCGACGCGCCGGTGCTGGTGCGCGGAGAGCCCGGCTCCGGGCGCAGCGTGCTCGCGCGCAGGCTCCACCAGGCCTCGCGGGTTGCCTCCGGACCGTGCGTCCGGGTGGACTGCCGGGGGCTCGCCGGGCGGCCCGATTCCGTGGCGGCGCTGGAGGCCTGGCTGCGCGCGGCGACCGGCGGGTCGGTCCTCCTCGAGGGAGATCGACGCCCTCCCCGCCCACCTCCAGGTGAGGCTCATGGCCTGGCTCGAGCAGTCGCGCGGCACGGCCGGGGCGGCGCGGGTGCTGGCCACCACCCGGTGCGACCTCGAGGGCGAGGTCGGCCGGGGCGCCTTCCGCGAGGACCTGCGGGCGCGGCTCGACGTGTTCGAGATCAGGATCCCTCCCCTGCGCGACCGGCCCGAGGACATCCCGGCGCTGGCGCGGGAGCTCATCGCCGAGTGCGCCGGCAGGCTGGGGATGTCCACGCCGGCCCTCCCTGCGGAGGTCGAGCGGCTCCTCTGCGGCCATCCCTGGCCCGGCAACGTGCGCGAGCTCCGCAGCGCGATGGAGCGCGCCGTGGCGCTCTCCTCGGGCCCCGCCCTGGAGGTGGCGGCCCTCCCCCCGCGCATCCTGGCCGGGACGCCCTAGTGCTGCACGGCTCCTGATAGGGTGGACCGCATGGCCACGGCGACGACCCAGCGCCCCAGCCCCCAGGATTTCCTGGAGCTGGTGGAGCGCGGCAAGCGCGGCAGGCTCAAGCTCTACATCGGGTTCGCGGCGGGCGTGGGGAAGACCTGGCGGATGCTGGAGGAGGCGCACGCGCTGCGGCAGCGGGGCGTGGACGTGGTGGGCGCCCTCATCGAGACGCACGGGCGCGCCGAGACCGCCGCGCTGATCCGTGACCTGGAGGTGGTCCCGCGCCACAAGCAGGACTACCGCGGCGTCACCGTGGAGGAGATGGATCTGGAGGCGGTGCTGGCGCGCCGGCCGGCGGTGGCCATCGTCGACGAGATTCCGCACACCAACGTGCCGGGGTCGAGGAATCGCAAGCGCTACCAGGACGTGCTGGACCTGCTGGGCGCCGGCATCAACGTCATCGGCGCCCTCAACATCCAGCACCTCGAGTCCCTGAACGACCTCATCCAGCGCAACACCGGCGTGCAGGTGCGCGAGACCATCCCCGACTCGTTCCTGAAGCAGGCGGACCAGGTGGTGAACCTCGACCTGGCGGTGGAGGACCTGCTGGAG
Organism: uncultured Pseudomonadota bacterium; assembly: GCA_963736345.1. Lineage (GTDB taxonomy): Bacteria > Myxococcota > Myxococcia > Myxococcales > Anaeromyxobacteraceae > Anaeromyxobacter. The sequence continues at coordinate 156,215 of CAVTOU010000014.1, forward strand.
CGGCTCCGGACGGGGAAGATCTATCCCAGCGAGAAGGTCTCCTGGGCCCTGGAGCACTTCTTCCGCGATGCCAACCTGGCCACGCTGCGCGAGCTCTCCCTGCGCGAGGTGGCCGAGAGCCTGGATCGCACCGCGGCACAGGCGGTGCGCGTGGGCGAGGTCTCCGCGCCGGCGCGAGGCCGGGTGATGGTCGCGCTCTCCTCCAACCCGCCCCGGGCCCTGGCCTTGCTCCGGCGCGGCTCGCGCATGGCGGGGCGGCTCAACACCGACTGGTACGTGGCCTACGTGGAGACGCCGGAGGAGGCGCCCGACCGGATCGACTCCGAGGCCCAGCGCCACCTGCTCGGGAACATCGACAAGGCGCGCGAGCTGGGCGCCGAGGTGGTCCGGCTCAAGTCGGACGCCCCCGGTCAGGCGCTGCTCGACTTCGCCCGCTCGCACCGGGTGAGCGACATCATCGTGGGCCGATCCGAGCAAGCGTGGTGGCGGCGGATACTGCGCCGCTCGGTGCTGCACCAGCTCGTCGACGAGGGCACCGGCTTCGACCTGCACATCGTCTCGTTCGAGGACGAGGAGGTGCGGCCGTGACGCTCCGGACCAAGCTGCTCGCCAGCCCTGCCCCGCTGGCCGTGGTCCTGGTGCTGCTGGGCGTCGCCTCGGTGAAGACCCTCCGCTCGCTGGGCGAGAGCCCCGAGCTCATCCTCAAGGACAACTACCGCAGCGTCCTCGCGACCGAGCGGATGATCGACGTGCTGGGGCGCCTGCAGCAGGTCGCGCTGGAGCAGGCCGCCGGCCGGCCACCCACCACCCCGGCGGCGGAGCTGCGCAAGCAGTTCGACCAGGAGCTCGAGGTCCAGGAGCACAACATCACCGAGGCGGGGGAGGAGGCCGCCACGGCGACGCTGCGGGATTCCTGGCAGCGCTACCTGACCGGTTTCGAGTCGGTGCTGGCGCTGCCGCAGCCGGAGCGGCTCCGGGCCCACTTCGAGCGACTGGAACCGCTGGCGCAGGAGGTGCGCAGGTCGACGCGCGCCATCCTCGACCTGAACCAGGACGCCATGGTCCGCAAGAGCGACCGGGCCCGCCGCGCCGCCGAGCGCAGCGTCGACCTGGTGGTGTTCGCGACGCTGGCGGCGCTGGCCCTGGGGCTCGTCTCCTCGCTGGCGCTGACCGCCCGGCTGCTCCGCCCGCTGGGGGTCCTCTCCCAGACGGTGCGGCGGCTCGGGGAGGGAGATCTGGAGGCCCGAACGCCGCGTCCAGGGAAAGGACGAGATCGCGGCCTGGCGCAGGAGTTCAACGCCATGGCGGAGCAGCTGGCCGAGTACCGGCGCAGCTCGCTGGGCGAGCTGCTGCAGGCCCAGCAGGCCGCGCAGGCCGCCATCGACAGCCTGCCCGACCCGGTGCTGGTCCTGGACGCGGCCGGGGCCATCCTCAACCTCAACGGCGCGGCCGAGCAGATGCTGCGGCTGGGAAGCGGGGCCACGCTCGAGTCGCTCGATCCGGAGCTGCGGCGCGGTGGTGGAGCGGGTGCGGCAGCACGTGCTGGCCGGCCGGGGGCCGTACCTGCCCCGGGGCTTCGACGAGGCGGTCCGGGTCTCGACCACCGAGGGCAGCCGCCACCTCCTGCCGCGCGCCGCGCCCCTCTACTCCGAGGAGTCGGGGATCGTGGGGGCCACCATCGTCCTCCAGGACGTGACCCGGCTGCATGCGCTTCGACGAGCTCAAGAACGACCTGGTGGCCACGGTGGCGCACGAGTTCCGCACGCCGCTCACCTCGCTGCGCATGGCCATCCACCTGTGCGCCGAGGAGGTGGTCGGCCCGCTCACCGAGAAGCAGGCCGAGCTGCATCGGCGCGGCGCGGGACGAGTGCGAGCGGCTGCAGGGGATCGTGGACGACCTGCTGGATCTGTCCCGCATCCAGGCGGGTCGGATGGAGCTGCGGGTCGACCGGATCGGGGCCAGCGCGCTGCTCTCGGTCGCCGCAGACGCGCTCCGGAAACCGGCGGAGGATGCCGGGCTCTCGCTGCAGGTGGAGGAGCCGGAGAGCGAGGTCTTGGTCCGGGCCGACCCGGAGCGCGTCGGGCTGGTGCTCGCCAACCTGATCGCGAATGCCGTCCGCCACACACCGCGCGGGGGGACCATCACCATGCCGTGCACTGGACGCAGGTGCGGCGGAGCGGTTCGAGGTGTCCGACACCGGCGAGGGAATCCCCCCAGAGCACCAGGAGCGCATCTTCGAGAAGTTCTACCGGGTGCCGGGGGGACGCGGCGGCGGGGTCGGGCTCGGCCTCTACATCGCGCGCGAGATCGTCCAGGCTCATGGTGGCGACATGGGCGTGGTGAGCACGCCGGGGCGTGGGAGCACCTTCTGGTTCACGCTGCCGCAGGCACAGGTCGGACGGGCCGCGGCAGCTGGCAGCTAGACCATGGCACGACGGATGCTCCCTCTGGTCGCGAGACGAGGCGGTCTTGCCGAGGAGAGCCATGAATCACGGAACTAGCCGATCCCTGCGATTGCAGTTCGCGGTCTTCCCCGGTGGAGGGCGCGGCATCCTGCAAGGCGGGCCCGGCGACCCGGGACCGAGTCCTGAGAAGACCCCGGTCTGGCGTTCCCGGCTGCCCCTCGCGATCTCGCTGGGCGCGGCACTCCTGGCCGCGGCGTTCTGGTTGCTGACGACGCAGTCCGGCCCCACCGCCCTCCGCCACCTCCCCCCGGCGGAGCGCGCCGCGCTGGTGCAGCGCACCCTCTCGAACCTGCGCGAGATCTGCCAGGGCGCCGAGCGCCCGAGGGAGTTCTGCAGGGAGCAGGCGACCCTCCTCCTGGATCTTCCGGAGTGCGTGGGAGCTTGTCGAGCGGCCGCGCGCGAGGAGATCATGCTCGACTCGGCGGTCAAGTGAGCCGAGGCCTGCGTCCGCCCGGGCGCGGGCTGGCACACGGGATCGCCTTCATCGACCGTACTTCTTCCGCTTCCGCCACAGCGTGGAGGCGTCGATCCCCAGGATCCGCGCCGCCTCCTCGGCGGTGGGGGCGCGGGCCAGGACGCGCTGGATGTGCTCGCGCTCGATCTCGTCCACGGTGTGATCGCCGCCCAGCACCGGCACCGCCCCGCCGTGCGCCGCGATCCGCTCCGGCAGGCTCTCCGCCTCGAGCACGTGGCCGGGCGAGAGGATCACCGCCCGCTCGAGCGCGTTGCGGAGCTCGCGGACGTTGCCCGGCCAGCCATACGCGAGCAGCGCCCGCTCGGCGTCCGGCGACAGCTCCTTGGCCTCACGCCCCCGGCCGAAGAAGGCCAGGAAGCGGCGCGCCAGGGGCATGATGTCCTCGGTCCGCTCGCGCAGCGGCGGCACCGTCACCGCCACCACGTCGAGCCGGTAGAGCAGGTCCTCGCGGAAGCGGCCCGCCTTGACCTCCATCTCCAGATCCTTGTTGGTGGCGGCCACGATCCGGACGTCCGCCGTCCGGGTCCTGGTCTCGCCCACGCGCTCGAACTGCTTCTCCTGGATGAAGCGGAGCAGCTTGGCCTGCAGCCCGGGCGAGATCTCGCCGATCTCGTCGAGGAACAGCGTGCCGCCCTCTGCCGCCTCGACCCGGCCCGGCTGGTCCTTGACCGCCCCGGTGAAGGCGCCGCGGGCGTGGCCGAACAGCTCGCTGGCCAGCAGCTCGTCGGTCAGGGTGGGGCAGTTCACCACCGCGAAGGGGCGATCGCGGCGCGGGGAGAAGGCGTGGAGCGCGCGCGCCAGCACGCCCTTGCCCGTCCCGCTCTCGCCGCGCAGCAGCACCGAGACGTCGTGGCCGGCGGCCTTCTCGAGCACCTCGATGGCGGCGCGCATCCGCGGCGAGGCCGTCTCGAGCGTCGCCTCCGGCGCCGCCTCGACCAGCCGCTCCTCCAGGTCGAAGAGGCGGGCGGCCATCGTCCGGCGGGCCACGGCCCGCTCCACGACGTGCCGGATCTGGGCCGGGGTGAAGGGCTTGGGCAGGTAGTCCGCGGCCCCGCGCTTGACCGCCTCCACCGCCGTCTCGAAGGTCGCGTACGCGGTGATCACCACCACCTCCAGCCCCGGGCGCTCCGCCAGCATCCGTGGCAAGAGATCCAGGCCGCTCTCCATCCCGAGCCGGAGGTCCACGAAGGCGAGATCGAACGACCCGTGCCGGAGCGCCTCCAGGGCGGCCTCGCCGCTCCCCGCGTCCCGGACGAAGCAGCCGTCCGCCTCCAGGCACACCCCCAGGGTGGTGCGGATGTTCCGCTCGTCGTCCACCACCAGGACCCGGAGCTGCGTCTGGGAAGTCTCGGCCGGCACGCCGCCATTATGGCGCCGGCGGCCCACGCCCGCTCGCGCGGCGGAGGGGCTGCAAGCCGCATGGCGCGATGGGGGGGGGCCTTGCAGGATGCGGCGCCGCCGCGGAGGGGCGTGCGGGGACCACCGCCCTACTTGAAATCGTCGGACTTGATCCCGTGCTTGCGCAAGAGGCGGTGCAGGCTCTCGCGCTCCAGCCCGGCCCGCTCGGCGGCCCGGGTGACGTTCCCGCCGAGCTCGGCCAGCAGGGCCACCAGGTACTCGCGGGAGGTCCGGTCCCGGGCCTGCTCCACCGCCTCGCGATACGGGAGGCGGGCCAGCGCCGCGGGATCGAGCGGGGCCGCCCCCCCCTCGCCGACCACCTCGGACGGGAGGTCCGCGGGGCCGATCCGGTCGCCCGTGCCCACCGCCACCGCCCGCTCCACGGCGTTCTCCAGCTCGCGGACATTGCCCGGCCAGCCGTGGGCGGCGAGCCGCTGCAGCGCCTCCGGCTCGAAGCCGGCCAGCGGGCGCCGGAGCGCGTGGGCGTGCTTCTCCAGGAAGTGGCTGGCCAGGAGCGGGATGTCCTCGGCCCGCTCGCGCAGCGGCGGCAGGGAGATCGGGAAGACGTGCAACCGGTAGAAGAGGTCCTCGCGGAAGCGGCTGGCGCGGATCTCCTCCCGCAGATCGCGGTGGGTGGCGGCGATGACGCGCACGTCCACCGCCAGCGACTGATTGTCGCCCACCCGCCGGATCTCCTTCTCCTGCAGGACGCGGTTGAGCTTCACCTGCGCCTGCAACGGGAGCTCACCGACCTCGTCCAGGAACAGCGTCCCGCCCTGCGCCTCCTCGAAGAGGCCGGGCTTGGCGGCGGCCGCGCCGGTGAAGGCGCCGCGGGCGTGGCCGAACAGCTCGCTCTCCACCAGGTCGGCGGGGAGGGCGCCGCAGTTCACCGGCACGAAGCGCCGCTCGCGCCGGGCGGAGTGGTAATGGATGGCGCGGGCGGCCAGCTCCTTTCCGGTCCCGGTCTCCCCCAGGAGCAGCACGGTGATGTCCAGGCCCGCGGCCTTCTCCAGCAGCGCGAACACCTCGCGCATGGGCGCGCTCTTCCCCACCAGGTTGTGGAAGGACTCGACCTGCCCGGGCTCGGCCACCTGCCGGGCCACGTCGCTCTGGCGCTTGCGCTCCGCGGCGCGCGCCACCACGCCCAGGGCCGCGTCCGGGTCGAAGGGCTTCTCCAGGTAGTCGAAGGCCCCCACCTTCATGGCCCGCACCGCGTCGGCCACGGTGGCATAGCCGGTCATCATCACCACCTCGGTGTCCGGCGATCGCGCCTTCACCGCCGCCAGGAGCTCGAACCCGTCGGCGCCGGGCATGCGGATGTCCGTCACCACCACGTCGAAGGGCCGGGTGGCCACCAGCGACAGGGCCCGGGCGCCGTCCTCGGCCTCCTCCACCGCGTAGCCGTCCGCCAGGATGCGGGCGAGCAGCTTGCGCATGTTCTCCTTGTCGTCGGCGACGAGCACCCGCGGGGTCATCGCGGCAAGTGTAGCGGAGGCACGGGGCGGCCGCTCGGATCCCCGGCCGGGCCCCGTGAACGGGCCCGAGCCCGAGCCGGCCTCCCTTGCCCGCTATCCTCGCGTCTCGGAGGCGAGCTGCGCCGCCAGCGCCTCCAGCTCCTGCGCGCTGACGTCGGAGACCAGCGCATAGCCCAGATCGCCGGCCCGCCACAGCACCACGCCGAATCCGTTCCGCGAGACGGCGGTGGCGGGGACGCCGCCGGCCGACCGGTTCACGGGGGGCCAGGTGAGCCCGGCGCCCGGGAAGGCGAGCAGGGTGACGTGGTGCCGGCGCAGCGCGTACGACATCACCGCGGCCTTGCGATCGAGCACGTAGCCCACCGCTCCGCCCAGCAGCCTGAGCTCGCCGCGGTCCGCGGGCACCGCCGGGGCGAAGTCGAGCTTGCCCTCGAACCAGGGCTTCACCTGGTGGTTGTCGGCGCTGTCCAGGTCGTTGGGGTGCGCGCTGACGAGCAGCCGCAGGTGATCCGTCACCACCTCGTCGGCGAGCCGGTCGGCGGCCTGGCCCCGGACCCGGCGCTGCTGCTGGAACAGGACCCCGGTCGTGAGGACCGCCATGGCCGCGATGGCGAGCGGCGCCAGGAGGCGGCGGGCCGCCGGCAGGCGGCGCCGGGGCGAAGGGGCCAGCGAGGTGCCGCGGCTGGCGGCGACCAGCTCCTCGACCCGCCGCCGCAGCGCCGCCGGGGCCGGATGGCGCGGGAGCCGCTCCATCAGCACCTCGTCGAGCGCGACCTCCGCCGTCTCCTCCTGCCTGCACCCGGCGCACCCGGCCAGATGGGTGCGAACCTCCGCGGCGCGCGCCGCGTCCAGGCGGCCGCGCCGCAGGTCGTGCAGAAGGTCTCGGGCGCCGGTGCAGTCCATGCAAGATCCCTAACGCCGGTAGTCGGCCAGCCGTTCCCGGAGCGCGGCCCGGGCCCGGAACAGCCGGGACTTGATCGTTCCCGGTGCGCAGCCCATCACCTCGGCGATCTCCGCCTCGGAGAGCCCTTCCAGATCGAGGAGCACCACCGTCCGCGCGTCCTCGGAGAGGGTGCCCAGCGCCGCCTCGATCTCCTCCCCCACCACCCGCCGCAGCCGCTCCAGCTCGGCGTCGCCGCGCAGCCAGCCCTCGGCGGCGGCCGGGTCCGCCCGGTTGGCGGCCTCCTCCTCCGCGCCGGGATCGATCGGCACCCGCCCTTGCCGCCGGAGGTTGTCGAGGAAAGCGTTGCGCAGGATGCGGAAGAGCCAGGCCCGCAGGTCCGTACCTGCAGTGAACCCTGCCGCGCCCCGGAACGCCCGCGCGTACGTCTCCTGGACGAGGTCCTCCGCGTCCGCCGCGCTGCGGGTGAGGTGGTGCGCCAGCCGGTGCAGGGCGTCGAGGTGCGCGAGCGGGTCCGCGTCGGCACCCGGATCGGGCGGCGTTGTCACCAGGCGCATTCTGCGGGCTCCGATGGTCGTGCACGCCTCCCGATGCGATGCCCAGGCGGGGCTGGGGCCGCTCCTGTCAACGCGCCGCGCGGGCGATGGTTCCCGGCGGGCCTGCCTGGGGCGTCCCTCGCCGTCCGGGAACCTCCGGCGCCCCCCTCCGTTGCGGTGGGTCGAACCGCTGGCCCCGCCAGCTCACGAGGAGGTGCACATGAAGGACCTGGACCGGAGGAGCTTCCTTCGCATCGCCGGGGCGTCGCTGGGCGTGGGCGCCCTCTACCGGGTGGCCCCGGCGCTGGCCGCCCCCGGCGCGGGCGCCGACACCGCCCGCCGGCTGGCGCGAAAGAACGGGGAGGCGGTGCGCCCCTTCACGTTCGTGCAGCTGTCCGACACGCACGTGGGATCCGGCCCGCCGGCGAATCCGAACGGCACCGCCGCCTTCGAGCGGGCGGTCGAGACGGTGAACCGGCTCCCGGAAAGGCCCGACCTCATCCTCTTCACCGGCGACCTCACCCACGACAGCGAGGACCGCGGCGAGGCGGCGAAGCGCATGCAGCGCTTCCAGGAGATCGCCGGCCGCCTCGGCATCCGCACCCAGCGGATGGTCCCCGGCGAGCACGACGCCGGCCTCGACGGCGGCGCGCTCTTCCGCGACGTCTTCGGCGAGACGCACTACTCGTTCGATCACCGTGGCGTGCACTTCGTGGCGCTCGACAACGTGTCCCGCGCCAAGCCCGAGGTCGGCCCGGAGCAGATCGCGTGGCTGCGGAAGGACCTGGCTCGCTTCCCGGCCACCGCGCCCATGGTGGTGTTCACCCACCGGCCGCTCTTCGATCTCAAGCCCGAGTGGGAGTGGTTCACCTCGGATGGCGACGAGGTCATGAAGGTGCTCTCCCCGTTCGAGAACGTGACGGTCCTCTACGGCCACATCCACCGCGAGAACGTCCACGAGGAGGGCAACGCCCACCACTACGGGGCGCGCGGCCTGGCCTGGGCCTTCGGCGATCCGGCCCAGTCCGACGACAAGAAGACCATCCCCTTCGACCCCGCGCACCCGTACCAGAACCTGGGTATGTGCGTGGTCCGGGCCGGTCCGGGCCGCCGGCCCACCGCCGCCACCGTCCGGCCGGAGGAGGTGGAGTTGACCATGGCCGAGCACTCCGGAACCGAAGGGTTCGCGCAGCTCCTCAAACCCAGCAGCCTGTGAAGTCGAGAGAAAGGAGATCCCCCATGCACCGAGTTCCGCGCGCCGATCACACCCTGGCCCTGCTGGCGCTGCTGGCGCTGGCCTCCCCGGCCGCGCCCCGCGCCGCCGAGCCCCGGGTGGTCGAGATCGTCGCCAAGCGCTTCCAGTTCACGCCCGCCCAGGTGACCCTCAAGAAGGACGAGCCGGTCATCCTCCGGCTGCGCTCCGAGGACGTGATCCACGGCTTCTACATGAAGAAGCTGGGCATCGACGCCACCATCGAGCCGGGCAAGTCCGTCGACGTGCCCCTCACGCCGCACCAGGCCGGCAAGTTCATCACCATCTGCGACCACTTCTGCGGGGTCGGCCACGGCAACATGAAGATGACCCTGATCGTGGAGTGAGCCGGGCGCCGCCGGCGGATGGGGCAGGGGCGCGTCCCCGGGTCGAGGCTGCGCCAGACTCCCACCTTCTCCCCCTCGGCCCGGTCGCTGTGTTCGGGTATCCTTCGTCGCTCGCGGCCCGATGCCGCGGCACCGGATGCCCTCCCGACCCGACCAGCCTGCGCACCTCGACGGCGGCGATGCCCTCGCCCCCGCCGAGGAGGATGCGCGCGGCCGCCTCCAGTCCGCGCTGGCCTCGGTCGAGGACGTCTCCGAGCGCCGTCGCATCGAGGAGCAGCTCCGGCTGGCGGACCGGATGGCGTCCATGGGCACGCTGGCGGCCGGCGTGGCCCACGAGATCAACAATCCCCTGGCCTTCGTGCTGGGCAACCTCGACTTCGCGCTGCGCGAGCTGCGCCGTGGCGGGGCCGACCGGGAGGTGCTGGCGGCGCTGGAGGAGGCGCGCGAGGGCGCGGCGCGGGTGCGCGAGATCGTGCGCGACCTGAAGACCTTCTCGCGCGCGGACGACAGCGCCTGCGGGCTCCTGGACGTGGGGCGGGTGCTGCGCTCGGCCCTCTCCCTGGCCTCGAACGAGATCCGGGCCCGGGCGCGGCTGGAGGTGCAGATCCCGCCGACGCCACCGGTCCTGGCCAGCGAGCACCGGCTCGGGCAGGTGCTCCTCAACCTGCTCATCAACGCGGCCCAGTCCATCCCCGAGGGCGATCCCTCCCGGCACGTGGTCCGGGCGGCCACCGGCGTGCTGCCCGACGGCCGGGTCCGGGTCTCGATCGCCGACGACGGCTCGGGCATCCCCCCGGAGATTCGCGGCCGGATCTTCGATCCCTTCTTCACCACCAAGCCGGTCGGGGTGGGAACGGGCCTGGGCCTCTCCATCTGCCACGGCATCGTGGTCTCGCTGGGCGGCCAGATCACGGTCGAGAGCGAGGTGGGCCGGGGCTCGACCTTCGACGTGCTCCTCCCCGCCGCCCAGGCCGAGGTTCGGCCGGAGCAGCCGGCGCCGGCCGTCTCGCCCCGCCGCGCCCGGCTCCTGGTGATCGACGACGAGCCGCTGGTGTGCCGGGCCCTGCAGCGCATCCTCTCCCCGCCCCACGACGTGCGCGTGCAGGAGACGGGGCGCGGGGCGCTGGCGGCCCTGCAGGCCGACGCCGGCTACGATCTCATCCTGTGCGACCTGATGATGCCCGACCTGACCGGCATGGACCTGCACGGGCAGGTCGCCGCCCGCGCGCCGGCCCTGGCCGACCGGTTCGTCTTCCTCACCGGCGGTGCGTTCACGGCCGGCGCGCGCGACTTCCTGGAGCGGGTCAAGAACGAGCGCGTGGAGAAGCCCTTCGAGCCTGCGGCGCTGCGCAACCTGGTGTCCCGGCTCCTCTCCCGCCCGGGCGCCTAGGACGAGCGGCCGTGCCGCTGCCGCCCCCGCCCACCTTCGATTGCGAGGCCCGGGTGCGGCAGGTGCCCTGGGAGTCGCTGGCCGGCCTGGGCCCGGCGCTGGATGCGCCGCTCGGCGAGGTCCTGTCCGGCGCCCCCGCCGAGCGGGTGCTGGACCGGTTCCTGCGGCGGCTCGGCCCGCTCACCGGCCCGGCGCGCGCGGCGGTGTCGGAGGCGATCTTCGGGGTGGGGCTGTGGCGCAGGCGGCTGCGGGCGCAGCTGGCGCTCCCCCAGGCCCCCCCGCGCCTCCTGCTGGCGAGCCTGATCCGCGACCTGGGCGGCCGCGCGTCCGCGGGCGAGATCGTGTCGCTCGATCCGCCGGCGCTCCCGCGGCCGCGGCCGGCGCCGGAGGGGCTGGCCGATCGGTTCTCGCTCCCCGACTGGCTCGCCGACGAGATCGTGCGCGCGGCCGGCGCCGAGGCGCCGGCGCTGGCCGACGCGCTGGACCGGCCGGGCCCGCTGTGCCTGCGCCCGAACCTCTTGCGCACCACGCCGGAGGCGCTGGCCGGGCGGCTGGCGGCCGAGGGCGTCGCCACCTCGCCCGGGCGGCTCGTTCCGGCCTGCCGGATCGCGACCGGGCGCGCCAACGTGTACGGTCTGGCGGCCCATCGGGAGGGGCTCTTCGAGGTGCAGGACGAGGGGAGCCAGCTCCTGGGCATGCTGGTCGAGGCCCGCCCGGGCGAGGTCGTTCTCGACGCCTGCGCCGGCGCGGGAGGGAAATCGCTGCTGCTGGCGGCGGCGGTGGGGGCGGCCGGAAGGGTTCACGCCGTCGATCCGGATGCTGCCCGTCTCGTGCGGCTGCGGGCGCGGGCCGCGCGCGCCGGCGCCGCGGACATCGTCGCCATCGGCGGGGCGCTCCCGCCGGGCGGCCAGGGCGAGCGGAGGGGCCGCCGGATGAGGCTGCCCCGGAGCGAGCGGGGGGACCGGGGGGACCGGCTTCCTGGCCCCCCCGGCAAGATCGACCGGTGGGGCCGCCGGATGAGGCTGCCCCGGAGCGAGCGGGGGAACCGGGGGAGCCGGCTTCTGGCCCCCCCGGCGTGGTGGTGGACCGGGCCCTGGTGGACGCTCCCTGCTCCGAGCTGGGCGCGTTGCGGCGCGGCCCGGACCTGCGCTGGCGCATGGACCCCTCGGCCTTCGGCGCCCTGCCCGCGCGGCAGGGCGAGATCCTGGCCCGGGCCGCGGCCGGGGTGCGCGCCGGCGGGAGGCTGGTCTACGCCACCTGCACCTTCCGGGCGGAGGAGGACGAGGGCGTGGCCGTCGAGTTCGAGCGGGCCCACCCCGGCTTCCGCAGAATCCAGCCCGCGCTGGCCGGGGAAGCGCTCACCCCGGAGGGCTTCGTCCGCACCTGGCCGCACCGGCACGGGACCGACGGATTCTTCGCGGCGGTGTGGGAGAAGGCGAGCTGAGCCGCCCGCGCCCGTGCGGCCCGTTCACCGCGAGGCGAGGCCGAGGGGCGAGCGCCCGGAAACCTCGGGCGCGGACCTACCCCGGCGTCGAGGTAGGTACCCGCGGCGCGGACATGCCCTTCTCGACCCGCAGGTCGTGGTAGGCCACCGGGAACGAGCAGGTGGTGAGGCCGCTCAGGAGCGCATCGACCACGACCATGAGCGCCACGCCGGCCGGCCGTGAGCTGGCGAGCGGGCCGTCCATGGCCCACGTCGCCGCCATCGAGGCGAGCTGCTCGACGCCGAACAGGATCGTGAACGCCACCAGCAGCCGCACCCGGTGACCGTCGGTGAGCACGAAGCTCCGCCGGAGCGCCGCCTCCGTGCCCATGTCGGGCTCGGCCACCACCGCGGGGATGGCCAGGTACCCCGCCACCAGCACGAAGAGCCCGGGCAAAATCAGCGTGAGGCCCAGCGCCGTCAGCACCGAATACACCCCCGCCACCGCGAAGATGGGCCACAGATGCCGGGCCGGCGTGGTGAGCATCTCGACCAGGCGGGGGCGGTGGCCTGCCAGCGACTGCAGCACCCCGAGGCTCAGGCACGCGATGGCGAGGATGCGGATGAACCACATGAGCAGCAGGTAGAGCCAGGCGGCGGCCAGGTCGTCCTGCGGGAACTTGCCGCGCAGCTCGATGGCCACCAGGGGCAGGTCGAGGATCAGCCCCACCAGCGTGAAGACGGCGAGGTGGCGAAGCCAGACGCGCGCGGTCCGGAGGAGCAGGCTCCAGATCGTGAACCGGCCCCGGCTCGGGGCGGCATCGGGCGCGGGCGCGGGTTGCATCGGTTGGGCGACGACAGCACCCCGCCGCGCCCCCCGTCAAGCGAAACGGCTACAGGTCCGAGTTGAGCACCGCGCCGCTGGACGCGTTCGTGACCAGGTGGGCGTAGCGGCGGAGCCAGGAGGACTTGACCTCCTTGCGCTTCGGCGTGAACCCCTTGCGCCGGCGCTCCAGCTCGGCGGCCGGGACCTCGAGCTGGAGGATCCGCGACTCGACGTCGATGGTGATGGCGTCGCCGTCCTTGACCAGGCCGATGGGCCCGCCCTCGGCGGCCTCGGGGGAGACGTGGCCGACGCAGGCGCCGTGGGTCGCGCCGGAGAAGCGGCCGTCGGTCACCAGCGCCACCTTCTCGCCCAGCCCCATGCCCATGATGAGCGAGGTCGGGCCCAGCATCTCCTGCATCCCCGGCCCACCCTTGGGCCCCTCGTAGCGCAGCACCACGAAGTCGCCGGCCTTCACCTTGCCGCCCATGATCCCGGCGATGGCGTCGTCCTGCGAGTCGAAGCAGACGGCCCTGCCCGTGAACTTGCGCATGGACGGGTCGATCCCGGCGGTCTTCACCACGGCGCCCTCCGGCGCCAGGTTCCCGAAGAGCACCGCCAGGCCGCCCACCTGCGAGTAGGCCTGCTCCAGCGGACGGATGACGGCCGGATCGGCGATGCGGGCATCCTTCATCTGCTCCCCGACGGTCTGGCCCGAGACGGTCAGCGCGCCCTCGCGCACGATGCCGCCGCGGCGCGCGGTCTCCTTGAGCACCGCCGGCACGCCGCCGGCCCGGTGGATGTCCTCCATGTGCACGGTGGCCAGCGAGGGGGCGATCTTGGCGATGTGGGCCACCTGCCTGGCGATGCCCTCGATGTCCTTGAGGCCGAAGGGCACGCCTGCCTCGCGGGCGATGGCCAGCATGTGGAGCACGGTGTTGGTGGAACCGCCCATGGCCATGTCCACCACCATGGCGTTGTGGATCGCGTCGGCGTCGACGATGCGGCGGACGCGGAAGCGCTCGTCGCCGGCGATCTCCACCGCCCGGCGGGCGGCGCGCCGGACCAGCGCCTCGCGCTCCGGGGTGAGCGCCAGGATGGTGCCGTTGCCGGGCAGGGCCACGCCCATGGCCTCGCACAGCACGTTCATGGAGTTGGCGGTGAACATGCCCGAGCAGGAGCCTCCCGAGGGGCAGGCGCGGCATTCGACGTCGTGCAGCTCGGCATCGCCGATCTGGCCGGTGGCGCGCTTGCCGACCGCCTCGAAGACCGAGTTGAGGTCCAGCGGCGAGCCGTCCTGCGCCTTGCCCGCGGCCATGGGGCCGCCGGAGACGAACACCGTCGGCACGTCCACCCGCAGCGCGCCCATGAGCATCCCGGGGACGATCTTGTCGCAGTTGGGGATGCACACCAAGGCGTCGAGGCAGTGCGCGTTCATCATCGTCTCGATCGAGTCGGCGATGAGCTCGCGCGAGGGCAGGCTGTAGAGCATGCCCGGGTGGCCCATGGCCACGCCGTCGTCCACGCCGATGGTGTTGAACTCGAAGGGGACGCCGCCCGCCTTGCGGATCTCGTCCTTGGCGATCCGCCCGTACTCGGCCAGGAAGAAGTGGCCGGGGATGATGTCGACGTGGCTGTTGGCCACGGCGACGAACGGCTTGTCGAAGTCCGCGTCGGTGAGGCCGGTGGCGCGGAGGAGGCTGCGGTGGGGAGCCCGCTCGAAACCCTTCTTGATCCGGTCGCTGCGCATGCCGGGATTTCTCGCCGGGTTCCGGGGTGGTTGTCAAACGCGGCCTGCGGATCCGGCGCGGGCGCTGCGGGCGTTGTACATGGGAAGGGTGGCAGCGCTCCCCTTCCCGGAAGCCGTGGCCCGTGCCCGGGCCGGCCTCGCCGCCCGGCCGCCGCGCGCGCTCCGCGTCCCCGGTTTCCGCCGGGCGGCGGTCCTGCTCGCGATCCTCGACCGCCAGGGCGGCCCCACGCTGCTCTTTACGCGCCGCGCCACGGCCCTCCCCCACCACGCCGGCGAGATCTCCTTCCCGGGCGGCGGCCTCATGCCGGAAGAGGAACCGGAGGCGGGGGCGCTGCGGGAGGCGCTGGAGGAGGTCGGGCTGCCGCCACCGGGCGTCGACATCCTGGGCCGCCTCGACGACCTGTTCTCGATCGCGCGATTCACGGTCACGCCGGTGGTGGCGGCCGTGGCCTCGCCGCCGAGGGCGTTCACGGCCGCACCGGGCGAGGTCGAGGAGGCGTTCGAGCTCCCCCTGGCCCGGCTGCTCGATCCCGGGCTGCGCCGCTCGGAGCTGTGGGATCCGGCGCGCCTGCCGCCGGAGATCGCGGCGGTGGTCCGCGAGGCTCCGCTGCCGCTCGAGGACGTCGATCCGGCCACCGGGCACTGGCGCGTCTGGTCGTTCCACGCCGACCCCGCACGCGTGGTGTGGGGCCTCTCGGCGCGGATGCTGGCCGAGCTGCTGGAGCGCGCCTACGGCCGGTAGTCGGCTTGCTCGCCAGCGCCCGAGCCGTCGAAGGCCGACACCTCGATGGCGCCGCGCTCGTCCACCCCGTCGGCCCGGAGCTCGCTGCGGAAGAGCTGGAGCGCCTCGTCCGCATCCCAGGCGCGGACGTGGGCCACCCGGCGCGAGCGCGGGGAGGAGAAGATGCAGCGGTAGAACGACTCCCTCTTCTCGAGCATGGCGCGCTCCGTGAGGCTGGGTCCGTCCGGTCCGGCTCTCGTGAACGAGAGCTACCGTATCCGCTCGCCCCCGCGGGCGTCCGTGCCAGCATGGTTGCGGGCGTGTGAACGCGGCGTGACGGGCGCGCCGGCCATCAGGCGGAACCGGACCGGGTCGAAAACGATCCTTCAGCGGGCGGGCCGCGCGTGCGTCGCCTGCGCCACCACCGGCGGGCGCTCGCGGAGCTGCTCCATCACGGCGATGCCGATGGCACACGCCATGAAAACCGCCAGCGCCAGCATCCAGGGGTGGAACTCGAGGAGCTCCTGGACGCGCCGCAGGGCCCGCGGCAGGCGAAGGTCTCCTCGCGGCTTCATCGCCCCGAACGTAGACCGCGATCGTGCCCGCTTGCAACCTCAGGGCGTGACGGAACGGGGGGGGTGGCCCGCACACACCTCCCTGTTCGGGGGGGCAGCGGGACGGCGCCTGCTGCGGCGCGTTATGCTCGTCGGCGCCTCGCCCGGGAGGCCTTCATGATCGACAAGCGGACCGCGAGCTTCATGCGCTCGCTGGCGATGGGCCGGATCGAGGAGGAGATCCTCCTGCCCTTCCCGGACCCGAAGCTCTCCGAACGCGAGACGCTGGCGTCTGCGCTCAGGAAGGTGGAGCAGCTGCTCGGGCCGCGGGCCGGCGAGCTGGCGGACTGGGACCGCGACGGGGCCATGCCGCCCGGGTTCGTCGACGAGCTGCGCCGGGCCGGCCTGTTCGGCCTGGTCATCCCCGAGCCGTTCGGCGGGATGGGCCTCTCCCATACGGGCTACGCCCGGGTTCTGCAGGAGATCGCCCGCCACGACGCCTCCGTCGCCATCACCGTGGGTGTACACAGCTCCATCGGTGTACGCGGCCTTCTCCTCTACGGCACCCAGGAGCAGCGGGCGCGCTTCCTCCCCCGGCTCGCCTCGGGCGAGTGGGTGGCGGCCTTCTGCCTGACCGAGCCCGGCGCGGGCTCGGACGCCGCCTCCATCCGGACCACCGCCGTGCGCGACGGCGATCACTGGACGCTGGATGGGCTCAAGATCTGGGTGAGCAACGGCAGCATCGCCTCGCTCTTCACCGTGCTCGCGAGGACCGGGCAGGAGGGGCACGGCGCGCTCTCGGCGTTCCTCGTCACCCGCGACATGCCCGGGGTCTCGGTGGGCCCGCCCGACGAGAAGATGGGCGATCCGCGCCATGTCCACCACCGCGCTCGAGCTCGAACGCGTGCAGGTGCCGGCGGATCACGTGCTGGGCGAGGTGGGCAAGGGCTTCAAGATCGCCATGAAGATCCTGAACGCCGGCCGCACCGGGCTGGGCGGCGGATCGGTGGGCGGGATGAAGCGGCTCCTGGCCCTGTCGCTCCGGCATGCCCGGGAGCGGAGGCAGTTCGGCCGGCCCCTGGCCGAGTTCGCGCTCATCCGGGGGAAGCTGGCCCGGATGGTGGTGGACTGCTACGCGGCCGAGAGCGCCGTCAACCTGACCGCCGGGCTGCTGGATCGCGGCTTCGAGGACATCGCGGTCGAGGCCGCCATCGCCAAGGTCATCGCCACCGAGGCCTTGTGGCGCACCGCCGACGAGGCGCTGCAGCTCGCCGGCGGCGGCGGCTACATGCGCGCCCTGCCCTACGAGCGGGCGCTGCGCGACTCTCGCATCAATCGCATCTTCGACGGCACCAACGACGTGCTGCGGCTCTTCATCGCGCTCACCACCGTGAGCGACGTGGCCGAGGAGCTGCGCGACGTGGCCGAGTCCGTGCGCGGCGTGTTCCTCGACCCCATCAAGGGCTTCGGCGTGCTCTCCGACTACGCCCGGCGCCGCGCCTCGCTGGCCACCCATGTGGCGCGGGGCAAGGGCCGCTTCACCCAGCTCCCGCCGCTCCTGGCCGAGGACGCGACCCAGTTCGAGGAGCTGACCCGCGAGCTGGCGGTGGCGGTGGACCGCGCCCTGCGCCGGCACGGCGAGAAGCTGGTGGACGAGCAGCTGGTGCTGCGGCGGCTGGCCGACGCGCTCATCGACCTCTTCGCCTACGCCGCCATGCTCTCGCGCATCTCCGGGAGCATCGAGAACCACGGCGAGGCCGCCGGCCGCGCCGAGCGCGAGCTGCTGCGCGCCTTCGCGGCCGGGGCCGGACGGCGCGTCAAGGCCAGGCTCGAGGGCATCGACACCGCCGAGGACGCCGCCCTCCAGGAGGTGGCCGAGCACGTGCTCGCGGCGCAGAAGTATCCGTGGGACAACGTGTGACTTGCCTCGACTACACGCCTGGTCCCTGGACCTGCTGGGTCTACCTCCAGGTCTAGGCTTGCGGCTTCTGCTCCACCTTCGGCTCCTGCTGCTCCTCGTGCAGGAACGCCCGCGTCAGCCGCTTCCAGCCGTCCTCGGTGAGCGCGGTCATGGGCGAGGCCACGAGCGCGCCGCCGTCGGCGGCCGCCAGGCCCAGCTCGTGCTCGAAGAAGTGCTCGAGCCGCTGCGCCTCGCGCTTGAACCAGCTGACGGCCTCCTCCTCGGCCGGGAAGCGCATGTAGCTCGCGTCCGAGGGCGTGACCGAGAAGAGCCAGCCGTCGCCGTACGGATCGCGCTTCACCAGGCTGGGGTCGCCGGTGACCCTGCCGTTGACCCGCACCACCAGCCCGTTCATGGGCGCCTCGATGCGGACGCTGCGGCGGCCGGCGTGCAGCACGGCGATGGGCTCGCCCCGGCGGACCACCATGCCCGGCCGCGGCAGCTCGACGGAGGTGACGGAGGGGAGGAGCTCGCGGGCCAGGTCGTCGATGCCCAGCATCAGCTCGGCCGGGGCGCGCGTCGCGATCCAGGTGTGGTTGGGCGCGTGGAACGAGCCCCTCCGCCACGAGAACCGCCCGGCGCGGGCGACGCGGCGGGCGCGGAACCTCGACACCTGCCCCAGCGCGATGGCGAGCAGGATGGCCGGCACGAGGAGCAGCAGCGCGCCCACCAGGAACACGCCGGCGCGGCCGAACAGGCCGACCACGAAGGCTCCGAGCGTTTCCAGGAACTCGATGAACGTGGCCACGAGGCGCCTCCGGTTCCGGCTGACAGCCCCAGGCTGCCGGCCCACTGGAGGACAGTCGCAAGGGACGCGCCAGAGATCGGCTCGAATGATTTCAACGGCTTGCGCGGCGAGTCACCCGCCGGAGGTGTTTACGAATTCAGCGTCAATGGAATCGAGGGGGAAAAAGCCGCGCTTTATCGCGAGCTTGGCACGCGGCGTCGAGATCGTAATCGGTTGATGAGATTGATCACGTGCGCGGGAACCTCTTGATGCGTCCCCGCACCGCGGTCTCCTGCGGCAGCAGCACCGCGTACAGCGCGTCGTGAACCGGGGTGGCCACGCCCGACTGCCGGCCCAGCCTCCGGACCGCGCCCACCTGGTCCTCGAGCTCGGATGGCCTCGCCGCGCCGATGTCCCGCTGCATCGACGCCGTCCCCTCGGGAGGGACCGCGTCGAGGAAGGCCTCGGTCTTCGCGACCGCGTCCGCCGCCAGCTCGACGCCCCTGGCCCGAGCCAGCGCCACAACCTCGCGCATCGCCGCCTGGTGCAGCGCTCGGGTCTCCGGCAGCGATCGGAGCACGCCGATGGGCGCGCGGGAGGCCGCCGCGATCGCGCCCCACGGCTCGATGGTCAGGAACTTCTCCCAGATCTCGCGCTCCACCTCGCGCGAGACCCTCGCGTCCACCCCGGCGCGCGCCAGCGCCGCCGCCAGCGCGTCGAGCCGCGGGCTGGCGGCGCCGCCACGCGGGCCGCGCTCTCCCATGATCACCACCGGCGGGTTGCCGACGTGCTTCACCGCGCCGGGCGCGTCGATCCAGGCGAGCACCTTGATGACCCCGCCCGCCACCCGGTCCGGCCCCAGCGCCTGCGTCAGCTGATCGGCCGCCTCGACCCCGTTCTGCAGCGGGACCACGACTCCCCCGGGCGCCACCAGCGTCGCGAGCCGCGGCGCCACCTCGCTCACCTGCCATGCCTTCACCGCCAGGAGAACGGCCTCGGCCGGGGGAAGGGCCGCCGGATCCTCGGCGGCCGCGGCCACGCGGACGGTGAACGCTCCCAGCGGCGAGTCGACGCGGATGCCGCCCGTGCGCACGGCCTGCAGCTGGCCGCCGCGCGCCACCACCACCACCTCGGCGCCCGAGCGCGCCAGGAGGCCCCCCAGGAGCCCTCCCACGCCGCCGGCCCCCACGATCGCGATTCGCATGGGCGACAAGTAACATGCTGCACCTTCCTTCGCCCGCGAACGGAAGGGCAGCCCGTGGCGCGAACCCGGGGCGTGTCGCTAGAACCTGCCGTCGCAGGGCGTCCCGAGCGCCTGGCCCGCATACACGCCCAGCTCGCGGTAGATGAGCGGGCCCTGATCGGACGGCTCGAGCCAGGTGAGGGCGATGCGCGTCGTGCCGACCCCCCACTCGACCGCGTACTTGCGCCCCTGCCGGCGCGCCACCAGCCGGCCGCCGGAGGTGAGGAACACCATGCCGGCGTCGTCGCGGATGGCGTCCTCGAGATCGATCCGCGCCAGGGAGCCCTTCTTCCCGACGTAGAGCCGGAAGTCGGGCGGCTCGGCGGGATCCCCGTCCGCGCCGCGGCTGCCGTCCACCAGGAAGTACGTGCCCTGGTCGTCGCGGGCCAGCAGCCACGGGATGCGGCGCCAGCGCGGCGCCAGCAGCTCGGCGCGCGCCAGGATCTTCCTGGACTCGAGCGCGGGGACGCGCTGGAAGGGAACCTCCTTCGGGCCGCAGGAGAGCTTGGCCTCCTGCGGCTTGTACTCGAACCTGGCGCGCCCGCCGGCGCGCGGCTCCCAGAAGCTCTTGTCGCCGGCCCCCTCCCCGCCGTTCACGAACCCTCCGGCGGTCCGGACCCGGTGCATCTTCCGGGCGGTGCCGGCCAGTACCAGGTCGTCGAGCCTGGTGGAATCCATGGCGATGTAGTTGCCGCTCCCGTCCCCCCAGACGGTCAGGCCCGCGAGCTTCCCGGGATCCACCTTCTCCGGCTCCTCGACCCAGGGCGGCGGCAGGGGCTTGGCAGCCGCCGGCTTCGGGCCCGGCACCACACCCTCCTGCCCGGGCTGCCCAGCTGCGGCTCCTGCGGGCCCGGGCTTGTCGCCGGCCGTCGCCGGGAGCGCGCTCGCCGCACCCGGGAAGAGCTCCCCGGCCATGGCCGGGAGCGCGTCGAGGAGATCGTCCAGGGTCCCCTTCCGGAACCGGCGATCGGCCTGGGCGACGACCCGCACCTTGCCCACGTCCACCAGGCGGAAGTGGACCAGGAGGCTCTCCCCGACGCGCGCGATGTCGCCGTTGACCAGGTGGCCGACCCCGAGGGCCCCGCCCAGCTCGGCCATGCAGGCATCGGTCGAGCACCCCATCATCGCCCTCTGCCGCTCCAGCGAGAGCACCGTGTTGATCTCACGCTGCGTGATGACCTCGGCACCGGCGCGCTTGCGCACCTCGGCGGCGAGCGCCTCGGTCAGGGCCGCGGCGGTCTTGTCGGTGACCCCCTCGCCCGGGACGATGGGGAGCACCGCGAACCGAGCCGGGGCAGCCAGGGCCAGCGCCAGGAGGGGGGCGAGCATCCCGGAAGAGTAACCCAGCCAGCACACGCGATACGACCCGCAATACGAGCTTGCGACCGGCCGCACCGCTGTCTCATCTTCCTTGCCATGCGTGTGATGGAGATCACCATGTCGAGCGCCATGCTCCTCGCGTCGCTGCCGCTGCTCGCCCTTGCCTCCCCGGCGCGCGCCGCCGACGGCGCCCGGGCGGAGGGCACCATCCAGATGGATGGGAGCACCCGCGCGGAGGTGCTGAGCCACAAGGTTCCGGTGGGGCAGCGGATCGATCTCCCCGAGGGCTGGTACCGGGTGGAGGAGGAGGGCGTGGAGGATTCGAGAGGTCGGGTCCTTCACCATCGCCTCCTCCGGAGCCGGCGAGGAGGCGTCCGCCCCGTCGACGGTCGCCTCCGCGCCGCCGCCCGCGGCCGGGCCCGAAGCCTCGCCGGCCCAGTTCGGCGCGGCCGCCATGAGGCAGCCCGACGCCTGCCGCCGCGAGCGCACCGCCTATCTCCGGGAGCTGTGGCGCGAGTCGGGCGTCGAGGTGTCCGATCCCGACGCCCTGGTCCGCGGCCTGGACGCAGGGGCGAGCGGCCCGGGCGCCGCCTTCTTCTGGTCGGCGCTCTCGATGGACGCCTTCCGCAACCTGGCCTGGTCCTCGGAGCTCCGCTCCCGCGCCGAGGATCTGGTCCGCTGCGTGAACGCCAGCCGCTGATCCGGGAACGAGCCCGCGCCCCGGGCCCGTCCCCGGCGGCCCGCTGGAACCACTTCCTCTTCCCCCCACACCACCACGCTCCTGAAGCTCGTGTTCCGCTGCCGCGGGTCTCGGCGCCACGGGCCGGCAGAGCGCGCCGATCGCCGACCTGGTTCCGAAGCGCCGAAGTGTAGTAGAAGAATTCGGCCAGGATCCTGGACGTTTGTTGGTGGGAGAGACGCTTGCGCGCCCGGGGCACGCCGCCGGGCAGGCAGGCGCTGGATTCCTGGGAAGATTGTCGCGGCCCGCGCGTTTTCCGCTGGGGCTCCACGGATCTCAGCGAGGGATCGGCACGGCGCGGGAGGACGGTTCCTACCCGCTCTCCCACCCTTCCGGAGGATACATGCGTATCGGCCTTGCCCAATCGCTCGCAGTCTTCGTGGGGATCGCATCCGGGTGCGCGACGGCGCACACCACGGGCGGACCGGACGCGCCGGTGCAGCTGCAGGTGCCGGAGGTCCTGGCCTGGGAACCGGAGGGCCCCTTCGACCTCAAGTTCGCCATCTCCAACGGCACGCAGATGACGTTCTTCATCGCGGAGCCCAAGGTCGAGGCCTCCGACGTCACCGTCTACGGGCTGGACGGCACCGTCGTGTGCAGGACGCCGAGGGCCGTGCAGAAGGTCTACGAGAAGTGGGCGGTCAAGCAGCTCTTCCCGGGGAAGCACTGGGAGCTGCAGCGCGACCTCCGCAAGGACTGCCCGCACCTCGGGCCCGGGACCTACAGATACGAGGCGAACTACCGCGCCAACAGCGCGGAGAACGCAACCAACAGCCTCTACCAGGCGGTGCTCGGTCCGCAGGGCGGGAAGGTGCTCGTCCGGGAGGGCGCGACCGCCATGAAGTACGAGGAGCTCGTGGCCGAGGTGGCGAAGCCGGCGACGCCCGCGGCCAGCGCAGCCGAGCCCGCCGCGGGCGGTGCCGAGCCCGCCGCCGCCGGCGCAGCCGAGCCCGCCGCGGGCGCGCAGCCGGCGGCCGCGGCCGAGCCCATGCCCTCGGCCGCCGAGATCCGCGCCTGCGTCGACAAGGAGCTGCGCGATCGAGGCCTGAACGCGTACGGCGATCCCCAGGGGACGCACTACGACAACGGGACGCCGGTGGAGGAATCCGGGAGGATCCTCTACGTGGCGAGCCGGAACGCCGCCATCCGCAGGGCCTGCAAGATCCCGATGTTCTAGCGGGACCGTCCCGGTCCCAGCGCAGCGGCCTGCGGCGCCGGCCATCGCCGGCCCCGCGCGGGCGGCGCCCCATCCGTCCGGTGAACCCGCGCCGCGCCCGAAAAAGAAGGGGCGGGCGAACCCTGAGGCTCGCCCGCCCGATCTTCACCCGGCGATGCATGCCGGGCGCGAAGCGTTCAGCTCAGCCTACCACCAACCCTCGGCCTGCAGACCGAGCGTGCCACCCGAGGTCTTGTCGGCGAACTGGCTGGGAAGGCCGGTGCCCTTCCAGGCGCTGAGAACGTCGGCCGTCCCGTCCTTGTTCCACGAAGCATACGTGTAGAACAGGCGGAAGGTCGGGCGGGAGCCCGGATCGTTGCCGCCGCTGATGGCGAGGCACGGGGTGACCTTCCACAGGGTGTGCCGCGTCGTGTCGCCGGCATCCGCGCCCTTCGCCTTGGTGCTGTCCACGCCGGCCTCGAGCAGGAAGCGGAACGGGCCCGAGATCTGCGTGTCGGTCCGGAAGCCGCCCGACATCCAGTCGGTCGACGCATCCGGGTCATCGGCGTCGCTCAGGGAGGCGACGGACTTCCGGTGGCGGTACTCGCCCACCAGGTCGAGGCTGGTCCGGGCGGACGGGAAGCTGACGCCGTAGACCACCACGCCGCGGATCTGCTGCTTGCCGGCGCCGCCGCTGTCCTGCTGGTCGGTGTAGCCGTTGACGTCGAACCGGGCCGCGATGGTCAGCGTGCCGGCAGAGCCGAGGCCGGCGATGTGGGTGGCGCTGGCCGAGAAGCCGGTCTTCCGCTTCGCGACCTGATCCGGTCCCGAGGTCACCTGCATCGGCAGGTAGACGTGGCCCCAGACCTGAAGGTTCGAGTCCTTGTTCAGGGTCTGGATGTTGAACACGTGCGCGCCGATGCCGAGGTTGCGGTCGTTGACGGCAGCCGCATCACCATTGGTGAAGGGATCGTAGCTCAAGCTGAAGGACAGCTTGGCGCTGCCGACCGGGATGTTGTAGAGGCCGGCGCCGACGCCGTCCTGGGCCTCGAGGAACTGGTCGTTGATGGCGCCCAGGTACTGGCGGTCGAAGTAGCGGCGGCCCAACCAGATCTCGCCTCCACCCAGCTGCGGGACGTCCCGGCCGTAGAAGAAGAACTCCTTGAAGGAGACCGGGATCTCCTCGGCGGCGCGGTTCTGGCCGTTGCCGCTCTGGTACCGGGGGTCATCGAACCGGGCGTAGAAGGCCGGCAGCATCGAGACGCCCCAGGCCGACTTGTCGTCGAGCTTGGTGAACGACATCGCGAACGACGGCTCGATCACCCAGTCGGCCTCGTTTCCGAGGCGGAACTTGTTGTCGGCGCTGGACAGCTGGAAGGCGACCTCGTTGCCCTTCTGGGAACTCACGCCGATACCAGCGCGGGCGTACCCGTGGAACTCGAGGTCCGCTGCGCTCGCCACCGTGGCGGAGACCGCCAGGATGGCAAGCAGGCTGAGCTTCACGAATTTTCTCATCTTGCTCTCCCTCTTTCTTTTTGGGCACCTACACCGCTGGTGCTACCCCTCACTGCTCCAGACAGCTGCGTCGCCGACTTCTGGCGCTTCGTCCGGACCCTCACCACTGGCTGCTACCACATCTTCCGGAACTGCATGGCACCGCCGTCACCCAACGTCAGCCCATCCGGAAACCGCTCGCCATCACCCATCGCTCGCTGCTTCGAGCCCAGCTCGCATGTTCGAGGTCGGAATGCCGGTCGACCTCTCGTGTTCAACGGTACTCGGTCGTCTTGACGTCGAGTGTGGTGACAACGAAACGCCCGGCTGCGCAGGGGCTGCAGGATAACCGCAACTCGCCTTTCCGTTGCCAGAGCTCCTTGCTTGTTTCACCGCGAGGACTCCTGCAGCAACCGAAATTCCTAGGCTTTTCCCAGCTCGTCGCGCCAAAACGCCGCATCTACGTACCACTTTCGCAGCCGCAGGTGCAACTCCGGCGTGCTTGCACCATCGGTCGCTTGCCTCGTTGTCGGCGGGGGGCTCCGGAGGCTCGAAGACGCCGGATTTCCCTCCTTCGAGGCCCGGCGATGCTACCCGAAATCCACTGCTTGCTTCCAGTCCGTGGCCGCCTCCGGCCGCCGGATCCTCACACGCGCGGTGTGGCAAGCCCCACGGGGAAGGCTCAGGCGGGGTCGCGCGCCCCGGTTCTGCAGCGGTTGCGCGGCAAACCGCGACTTCGATGTCCTGGTCTGCGTACGAGAGGTGGCACGGGCGCCGCGTCAGCGGTCTTTCGCCCGGCGCCCGCGTCCGCCTCGACGGGCCGGCGGCGAGCTCGCAGCCGGCGGCTCCCGGGGCCCCGCCGGCAGCAGCCCGTCGTGCTCCAGGAGCCGATCCAGCGCCTCGCCCAGCGCATCGGCGCAGCGCACCACCCCGTCGCCCGGATGCGCGGCCGCCGACACCAGCGCCGACACCTGCCGGACCAGCTCGGGCGGGCGGCGCGAGCAGCGAGCCTCGGCCACGGCCAAAAGCCGTTTTTCCCCGGGGTGCGGGATGCGATTCACCGCGAAGAGCACGTCGAAGAAGCTCGCCAGGAAGGCCGCGGTCCGGTGGTTCACGCTGACCGCGTCCCCGCGCGCGGCGGCCCGGACCAGCTGGGCCCGGAAGGACGAGAGGTTCCGGCGCAGCAGCGGCTGGTTCTTCTCCACCACCGCCCGCACCAGCGGCTCGGGGTAGGGCATGCGGGCCCGGGCCTGCAGGGCCGCATACCAGCCGGTGGGATCGTACAGCGACGAGGAGTGAACCAGGCCGTGCCAGAACGCCGTCGAGTAGCCGACGCGGGCCTCGCAACGGACCAGCACGCGATCGAGCTCGCCCTCGATGAAGGACGGATCGCGGAACATCGCGTCCACCGCCAGCCCGGTCTCGGCGTCCACCCACTCGTCGCCCGGCTCGAAGAAGCGGTTCCCGAGCTCCCGCCGCGGGCTCCCGGCCGCCACCGCCGCGCGCTCCTCGAGCCCGGGCTCGGGCGACGCGTACACGTAGAGATCGACGTCCGAATCTCCCGCCGCCAGCCCGGTGGCCTGCGAGCCGCCCAGGGCCACGGCCCGCACCACCGGGAGCTGCGCGTACGCCGCCGCCAGCCGGCGCGCGACCTTCTCCACCTCGGGGCTCATCGCGCCGCCCCGAGCCGGACCAGCACCCGGACCACGCGCGGGATCCGCTCGCGCAGCACCCGCTCGGCCTCCTGCGCCTTCCGGCGGGCCAGGGCGGCGGAGATCTCCGCCGGGAACGTCCAGCGAAGCGATACGCGCAACCCGCCCTCCACCTGCACCACCCGGAGCTCCTCGGGCGGCGGCGCGTCGGGGAGCGAGACCAGCGCCGCCCGCACCTCGTCCCGCGCCCGCTCCGGGACCTCCTCGGCGGGGCGCCCGGCCGCGTCGGCCACCGGCTCGGTGTGGACGTGGACGGCGTGCAGCGCGGGCAGCGCCTCCTGGACCTGCGCCTCGAAGCGCCGAACCAGCTCGTCGGCGGCGCCCACCGAGAGGTCGGCCGGCACCTCCAGGTGGACGTCGAGCTCGTTCCGCTCCCCGGTCCGGTGCAGCCGGATGGCGTGAGCGCCCAGGCCGAGCCGGGCCGCCGCCAGCCGGACCAGCGTGAGCAGGCCCTCGTCGGCGAGCGGCACCGGCTCCACGTGGACGACCACGTCGGCGCGCGGCTCGACCGCACGGACGGCGCCCTCCACCTCGCTGGCGGTGTCGTGGGCCCGCTCGAAGGAGGCCTGGCGCGCCACCTCGACCGTCACGTCGGCGAACACCTCGCCGCCGCTCCGGCGCAGCCGGACCTGACGGACCTGGGCCACGCCGGGCACGCGCGCTGCCGCCTCGGTCACCGCGTCGGTCAGGTCGGGCGGGGCCGCGTCGAGGAGGTCGTTCACCGACTTCTTGCCCAGCCGGATCGAGACCCACACCGAGATCCCGGCCACGCCCAGGGCCGCCACCGCGTCGGCCTTGACCAGCCAGTGCGCCCCCAGCCGGTCGGCCAGGGCGACGCAGGCCAGCCCCAGGATGACGACCGAGGAGGACCAGACGTCGGTGGAGAAGTGCAGCGCGTCGGCCTCGAGCGCCTGGCTCCGGTGCTTGCGCGCGGCCCTGAGCAGCGCGCGCGAGCGGGAGACGTCGACGACGATCGAGACTGCCATGACGCTGAAGGACCAGGCGGTGACCTCGACCGGCACCTCCCGGAAGAGGAGCCGCTTCACCGACTCCCACACGATCCAGGCGCAGGTGACGAGCAGGAGCCCGGTCTCGAACAGCGCCGACAGGTTCTCCACCTTGCCGTGGCCATAGGCGTGCTCGCGGTCGGCGGGCCGCCCCGAGGCCCGTACGGCCAACAGGGTGACCGCCGCGGCCACGAGATCGAGCCCGGAGTGCGCCGCCTCGGAAAGGATGCCGATCGAGCCGGTGGAGACGCCGACGACGATCTTGAATGAGGTGAGGCCCACCGCCGCCAGCACCGACGAGAGCGCCACCAGCCGCTTCTCGCGGCGGGCGGCGTCGCTCTGCGTGGCGACCTGCTGGCGTTGCATGAGGGGGGAGTTTGGCAGGGAGCGGCGCGGGGGGAAGGGTTGCGATGTCTCGCCGTTCCGAACCCGAACCCGAACCTGGACCTGAACCCGTTCCCCAGGTTCGGGTCCGGGCTCGGAACGAGCGCACCGCTACCCGCGCAGCACCGCCACCGATCCTCGGCGACGCCGGCGCGCGCGCCGAAGCCCAGCGGCCCGATCACCTCCACCAGCCGGCGCGCCGCCCGGACCTCCTCGGCCGCGGCCCGCACCACGCCGTCGATGACGTCCCACGTCTCCTGGGTGAAGGGCGCGCGCTCGCGGTCCTGTCAGGTCATTCCCCCTCCGCCTGCCGGCCCGCGTCGGCCGCGCCCGCCGCGGGTCGCCCCGGCGGCGGGATCGCCGCGGCGGGTTCCTGCCGCTCCTCCCCCCGCCTCGACCGGTTGTACGCGCCCCTTCCGTGGCCGCGGCGTTCGTGGCATGCAGTGCAGGTGATCTCGGTCCACGATCCCACCACGTTCCTCCAGCGCTGGCACTACCTGGGGCTCTTCACGGTCATCTTCGTGGAGGAGGCCGGCGTGCCGCTCCCCATCCCGGGCGACCTGTTCATCGCCGCCATGGGCTTCCTGGCCTCGACCGGCCGCGCCTCGGAGCTGCCAACCGAGGCGCTGGCCACGGCGGCGGTGGTCACCGCGGCCACCGTGCTGGGCGCGAGCCTGCTGTTCCTGTTCTCGCGCCACGCGGGGCATCGGCTCCTCTCCTGGGCGGGTCGCTGGCTGGGCTACAACGCCGAGAAGCAGGCGCGCCTGGAAGCCCGGCTGCAGCGCCACGGTGCGGCCACGGTGGTGGTCGGCCGGCTCATCCCGGGGCTGCGGATCGTGATGACCGTGGTGGCGGGCGCGCTGCGGCTGCGCCACTCCACCTTCACGATCGGGACGCTGGTGGCGGGCCTCCTCTGGGCCACCATCTACTTCTGGCTCGGGTTCCTGCTCGGCTCCGGTTACCAGCGCATCGAGGGCCGGGGCGCGGTCCCCCACTGGATCGTGCTGGTCGTGCTCGGGGTCGCCGTCACCGCGGTGGTGCTCGCCCTCCGGCTGCGGAACCGCGCCCGGCAGGGCTAGACGGACGGGGGCGCAGCCCCTGGACGATCCGGCGGTCGGCCGTTCGCCGCCCTGCGGGTAGGCGGCATCCTGGGTCCATCCGCTCCGCCGGGGTCGTCCACCCGCTGTCCGCCCTGGTACACACTGTGTAGTTTCTGGTGGTGAGGGGGGCTACCATCATCCGTCGCATCCTCCTGGTGGAGGACGACCCGGGCGTGCGAGAGGCGCTCCGCGCCCTGCTGGTCCGGGTTGGCTTCCAGGTGGTGGCGGCATCCAACGGCGCCGAGGCGTGGGACCTCCTGGGAAGCGGGCCCCGCTTCGCGGCGATCCTGGTGGACCTCTGCACCCCGCGCATGACCGGGAACGATTCTGGTGGCGCGGGTCCGACGGACCCCGCGCCTCTGCGAGGTGCCCATCATCGCCATGAGCGGTGAGCGCGGCCCGGACGTGCCGGCGGCGCAGGCCTTCCTGGAGAAGCCCTTCTCGCGCGAGCAGCTCGTCGACGCCCTGTCCAGCGTCGGCGCCGGCACCGGGAAGCTGTCCGCGACCCGCTAGCCCGCAGCCTTCTCGAGCCGCCCGGCCGGTTGCCCGGGGGGCTGGCGCGACAGCTCGCGCCAGCGCAGCACCGCCGGCAGCGCCAGGAGCGCGGCGGCGAGGCAGGCGACCTCGCCCATGACCGCCAGCAGACCGAACGAGATGAGCGCCTGGTTCCGGGCCACCAGCAGCGACGAGTAGCCGATGATGGTGGTGAGCGAGCACAGCCCCACCGCCCCGCCGGTGGTCCCGATCACGTCCCCGATCGACCGTGCGTGATCGAGCCGGCGGCGCTGGAACACGTTGGTGGCGTAGTCGACTCCGATCCCGAAGGTGATGGGCAGGGCGATGAAGTTCAGCATGTTGAGCCGGATGTGAAGGGCGCCCGCCAGGCCGCCGAACCACAGCACCCCCATGCCCAGCGAGGCCAGGACCCAGCCGGCGTCCGAGAGCGAGCGGATGCTGCGCCGGCCCAGCCCGAAGGCGAGCAGCACCAGCGTCGCCACGCCGGCCAGGGAGAGGAGCGTGGCCCGGGGACCGTCCTTCTCGATGGCGGCCAGCACGTCCGCGAACACCAGCGTGGAGCTGGCCATGGGGATGCCGGGGCGCGGCATGGGGATGGACCGAAGCTCGGCCGCGAAGGCCGACACCGATCGGCCGTTCCAGGGGTCCATGCGCGCCGCCGGGTAGACCAGCACCGGCGTGCCCACCCGCCCGTCCATCTCGGTGAGCGGCGCGCGCAGCACCGGCGGGAGGTCCGCCACGTCGAAGGGCCGCAGGTCGGCGGGGGGCAGCACCTTGCGCACGGCGAGGCGCCGGTCGGGCGGGAGGAAGGCCAGGTTCTGGGGCGTGGCCAGGGACGCGATCTCCGCGCACCAGCGAGAGCTTCGCCCGCTGCCCGGCGGGCACGAGCTGCTCCACCGAGAGGACGTCGCCGATCAGGCTCTGCGGGGTGGCCTGGCGGTGCGCCTCCACCGCGCGCGCGATCTCCCGCGCCTCGGCGGCGTCGCGCGCCAGGACCACGGTCGGGGACAGGTGTCCGCCCCGGAGCAGGTCCACCCGCTCGTCCCACCATCCCGGCCCGCCCGGGCGCAGCGCCGACTGGTCCCGCAGCTTGCGGAAGTCGTGCTCGATGGGGTCGCGCGCCAGGTGAACGACGAACCCCAGCGACACGGCCGACACCACCCCCGCCACCAGCACCACCGCTCGCGGCGTCCGCGTCACCGCGGTCGAGGCGAGCTTCGTGAAGAGCGGGTGCGCCGGCCGCTGCCCCGGCTTGGGAATGGGCGCGCGGCGCTCCCAGGCCAGCACCAGCGGGGGGGTCATCAGGTAGGCGAAGACCCAGGAGAAGGCCATCCCCACCCCGCCGATGAGGCCGAACTGGTTGAAGCCGCGGAAGTCGGTGGAGAGGAGCGAGGCGTACGAGACCCCGGCGGCGAGCGCGGCGGTCAGGGTGGCGAGCCAGGTCTGCCCGACGGCGCGCTGCATGGCGGCGCTCGGCTGCTCGCCCCGGCGGCGCTCCTCCAGGTACCGGGCGAAGAGGATCAGCCCGACGTTGATGCCGTTCCCGACCACGATCGAGCCGAGGAAGGCGGTGTTGGAGTTGAGGTGCCCGACCAGCAGGTCGGCCATGCCGAAGGTGGCCAGCACGCCGCACAGGAGCGGGATGCCGACGGCCGGCACCGCCTTCCAGGTCCGGTTGTAGACGGTCACGGCGGCGGCCACCGCCAGGAGCACCAGCGCGGTGGCCCAGACCAGATCCTCCGCCAGGGCCTCGTGCTCGTGAAGTGTCGAGGCGACGTAGCCCCCGTACCCGACGGTGAGGCCCGGGGGGCGCTCGAGGGAGCCGACGGCCGCCCGCACGGCGCGATCGAGCGCCTTGACGCGGGCGTAGTCGTCGGGCGAGCCCTCCAGCCGCACCACCAGGGCCAGCGCGGTGAGCTTCTCCTGCGCGCGGCGCCCCGGGACCTCGCCCACCGCGTGGCCCTCCGGGAAGCGCTTGGCGAGCTCCCCGCCCTTGCCGGCCATCTGCTGGAGCAGCGCCTCCACGTCCGGGGGCGGCTTCCGCGGCATGCGCGCGGCCGGGTCCTGCGCGCGCGGGGGCGGTGCGGCCTGCGCCTTCTCCCACGCGATCCGCGCCTCGAGCGTGTCGCGCAGCTGGCTCAGCTCGCTCACGGTGGGGAAGAGCAGCAGCCGCGGCAGGTAGAACTCGCGCACGGGATCGCGCCGCGCCTCGATCGAGCGGATGAGCCCCGGCGGGACCGCCTCCAGCTTCTCCACCAGGTCGTCGGCCAGCATCTCCAGCGTGAGCGGGTCCGCGCCGGCGAGGATCACCGACTCCTCGGCGAACCCGCCCATGCGCGCCGAGACCGAGGCGCTGTCGATCACGCTCGGGCTTCGCCTGGGCAGCAGCTCCGAGAGATCGGGCCGCAGGTCGGAGTAGAGGCGCACCGTCCCCACCGCACCGGCCAGCCCGGCCAGCGCGCAGGCGGCGAGGATGGACCATCGGTGGTGGTCCGCGAACCGGACCCAGCGCTCTGACGGATGCATGCCGGCGAGGGGGTGTCGAGGCGAGCGCCGGAGCTGCGCCTGCGCCCGGTGTTCTACTCCGAACCGGCGCCGTTCATTCCCGGCCGCGACCGCCGGCCGCAAGCGCCTCGGGGGTGAAGATGCAAAGACGAGGCCCGGCCGGGCCCAGCTCCAGGTAGTGGAGCCCATCCCCGGAGAGCGATCCCGCGTTGGCGTAGCGATCGCCGGGCGCGAGATGGGGCGCGTGGACGTGCCCGAACACGCCCAGCTCGCATCCCTCCCTCGCCACCAGCTCCAGGCAGCGCTCACGGAAGACCTGGAGGATGCGACCCCCGGCCGCGGCCCGGGCGACCGCCTCGGCCAGGGCCGCCGCGCCGCGGACCACGCCCAGCCGCCCGAACCGGCGCGAGATCCCGTCGCCCAGCCGCCCCAGCCACGAGCGGTTCACCGGGTCGGCCGCGTGGCCGTGGGCCACCAGGACCAGTCCCAGCCCGGGCCACTCCAGCACGATGCGTTCCTCTCCCGCTTCCGGGTCGTGGTTCCCGCGGGTACGCCGGAGCCGTCCCAGGGTGCGCAGTGCCTCGATCTCGGCCGCCACCTCCGGGTGGGCGCGCGCACACCGGCCGGGCCCCTCGAACAGATCGTCGAAGACGTCACCGTTCAGGATGACCGAGGCGCCGTCCGCCCGGCCGCGGCGGAGGAACTCGGCCGCGAGCCGGCCGTGCCAGGGCGGGCTGCGGGGGGTGAGGTGCCAGTCGCTGGCGATGCGGAGGATCCCGCCCACGGGCACGGGTACGGTCATCGTGAAGTCCCCGAACCCGAACCCGGAAGCGCGTGCCCGTGATCCGAGTCCCGAGGCCCGTGGTCCGCGGCCCGTGCACCGACCCGCCGGATCACGGGCCAGGGGACAGGGGACAGGGGACTCGGGTCAGGGTTCACGGGCGGCGGGTTCAGGTTCGGGTTCGGAATCACGGTCCGTTCTTCCCCCGCAACCGATCGTACAACCCCTGCGTCCGCCTCCACGCCAGCTCCTGGATCGGCCTCACCACCGCGATGTCGCGCGCCGCCTCGGGCCGGCGCTCGACCGGGATGGGCTCGCCGAGCGCCATCCGCAGCCGCGCCGGGAGCGGGAGGGGCGACCAGAAGGAGAGCTTCTTCACCTTGAAGCCCGGGTAGGCCTCCGCGCCGCCCACCACCGCCAGCGGCACGATGGGCACCCCGGTGCGGAGCGCCAGGCGGACGAAGCCGTAGCGCCCGTCCCAGCGCAGCCGGTAGAAGTCGCGCGAGGGCTGCGCCTCGCGCATGCCGCCCGGGGTGACGAGGAGCTGCTCCCCGCGCTCCAGCACCGCCACGCACGACTGCTCGTCGGTCCCGATGATGCCCACCAGCTCCTTCGCCCGCGGCAGGCCGGGAACGAACCGCTCGATGCGCGATCGCGAGGCCACGATGCGCAGCGGCGTGTGCGGCTCGCCGCGCTCGTACCAGCCCTTCCACTGGAGGAAGTAGCCGGCCAGGACCAGGTCCATCACGAGGTACCCCGCCCCGTGCAGCGCCACGTAGATGCACGGGCCGGTGGGCGGCGGCCCGCCCTCGAGCGCCATCCGGTGGTAGCGCGACAGCGCCCAGGACCAGGGCATCATCAGGCGCCGGTAGAACGGGTGCGCGTCGTCCATCAGCGGAGGCGGCGCCGGCGGGCCCGCCCGGTCGTCCTTGCCGCGCGGCCGGCTCACGCGATCCTCCAGGGCGAGCGCCGGGCCTGGACCGAGCGGTCGAGCAGCGCCTGCGCCGCCGCGGTCACGTCGTCCGCGAAGGACGCCACCGCGGCGGCGTCCGCGCTGGCCGGCGGCGCGAGCGGCGCGCCGAACCAGTAGTCGAGCGGGACCGGCAGCGGCACCGGCGGGAGCCAGAGCGAGCCGCGCCGGCCCAGCGGCAGCCGCAGCGGGTGCTGCTGGTCGGCGCCGGCGATGGCCACCGGCACCACGGGCACGCCCGCCCGCGCCGCCAGCTGCGCGTACCCGCGCCGGCCTCGCCAGTCGAGCCGATCCGCCGGCCCGTACAGCTCGCGGGCGCCGCCCGGGAAGACCAGCACCGACTCGCCGCCGCGCAGCGCCGCCAGCCCCGCCTCCTCGGTCGCCTCGATGGTCCCGACGTGGCGGCGCACCCAGGCCAGCCCGGGGATGCGGTGCAGCGAGGTGTCCCGCTTCTCCATCGGCCGGAAGGGGACCCGCCCCGAGTCCCAGAACGTGACCAGCCCGAGCATCATCATCTCGAGGTACAGGTAGCCGCGGGGGTGCTTGGCCACGTACACCACCGGTCGATGGCCGGGACCTGCTCCAGCCCGTGAACGCGGGGGCGGTACCAGAGCTTGAGCGCCCGGGTGAGCGGCACCAGCAGCGCTCGCTGGCGCCAGGTGCGCGGGAAGCGCTCGACGGACGCGCCCTCCCCGTCCGATCGTGGCCCTCGCGCAGCGGGATCCGGCGATGGGGGAACGCTCATGCCGGCTGCGGCGCCGCCTGCAGGAGGAGCGAGTTCTGCGCCACGGCGGCCTCGTAGACGTGCGCCACCCGCTCGGCGACGCGGCTCCAGGAGAGCGCGTCGGCGCGGGCCAGCCCGCGGGTCACCAGCCTGGCGCGCAGCTCGGGGTCTGGCCGACGCGCCAGAGCGCCTCGGCCAGCGCCAGGGGATCGGCCGGCGGCACGAGCAGCGCCGCGCCGCGCGCCGCCTCGGCGTAGCCGGGGATGGCGCTCGCCACCACCGGGCAGCCCGAGGCCATGGCCTCGACGATCACCATCCCGAAGCTCTCGCCGCCGATCGACGGCGCGCAGAAGACGTCGCTGGACCGGTACTGCGCGGCCAGCTCGCCGTCGGGCAGGCGCCCCAGGAACTCCACCCCGAGCCGTTCGGCCCGGCCGGCGAAGCGATCGACCGGGCCGTCGCCCACCACCGAGATGCGGACCGCCCGGCCGCGCCCGGAGAGGACCGCCGCCGCCGCCAGCAGCGCCGAGAAGCCCTTGCGCTGCTCGCCGAAGCGGCCGACGAAGAGGATCCGGAGCGGCTGCCCCGGGCGCGGGCCCGGCGAGGCCGGTCCGGCGAAGCGGCTCAGGTCGACGCCGTTGGGGATGACCGCGGTGCGTCCCCGGTAGACGGCGCGCGAGAAGCGCTTGGCGGCGCGCGAGACCGCGATGCCGCGCGTGATGCGCGACAGGCCGGCCGAGGCGAAGCGCCGGAGCACGCGCTGCAGCGACAGCTCCCGCTCGGCGTTGGCGTGGAAGGTGGCCACCACCGGGACGCGGGAGAAGCGAACCGCGTGGCGGCCCGGCCCTGGCACGATCGGCTCGTGCACGTGGACCACGTCGTAGTCGCGGGCCGACAGGTGCTCGCGCGTGGCGCGGGGCGACACCAGCAGGCCGATCCGCGCCACCGAGCCGTTGCCCCGCACCGCGACCACCCCCCGCAGCCCCACGCATCCCTCGGGGACCTGGCCGCTGGCCGGCCCGACCACCTGCGCCAGGTGC
Organism: uncultured Pseudomonadota bacterium; assembly: GCA_963736345.1. Taxonomy (GTDB): domain Bacteria; phylum Myxococcota; class Myxococcia; order Myxococcales; family Anaeromyxobacteraceae; genus Anaeromyxobacter. The sequence continues at coordinate 191,104 of CAVTOU010000014.1, forward strand.
CCCAGGCCCAGCAGCTCCTGCGCCAGCGAGCGCACGTGCGGGTTGACGCCGCCCTCGTGAGACAGGTCGTAGGGTGTGACGATGCACACGCGCACGGTTCACCTACGGCGTGGTGCCGGGCGGCGTCCCGTGCCAGTCGCGCGACGGCTCGCCTTCCCGGCGCAGCAGCTGGTGGATGATCACCATCCGTCCGAAGGCGGTGAGCCCCGCTCCGAGGGCGACGAGCCCGCAGGTGTACGTCAGGAGCTCGGCCGCGGCACGATGCGAGAGGAACGTGGCCACCAGCATCGCGAAGATGAACGCCACCATGCGGTGCGGCCGCTCCAGGCCGAAGGTCGGACACGCCACCCCGAGCCCCTCGCCGCGGGCCCGCGCATAGCTCACCATGAACGACGCACCCAGCGCCGCCACGGCGCAGACCACGCCCACCCGCTGCGGGTGGAGCACGAATCCCAGCCCGGCCAGGAGGGCGATCTCGGATACCCGATCGAGGCTCGAGTCGAGGAATGCCCCGGCCCGGCTGGAGGTGCCCGTGCAGCGTGCCAGCTCGCCGTCCAGCAGGTCCGCCGTCGACCCCCACAAGAGCGCCACCCAGGCCCATCCGAATGCGCCCAGCGCCGCGAGCAGCCCGGCGGCGATGTTGAGCGCAACCCCGATGGCGCTGACGACGGTCGGGGTGAAGCGCAGCACCCGTGCGGTGCCCAGCACGGGCGAGGTCACCCAGTATGCCCACCCGCCCAGCATGCCGATGACGCCGCGATAGCCGGCCAGCCGCGCCGGCCGGGGCGGGCGCAGGATGGCGTAGACCACCGCCGTCGCCGCAGCGAGGGCGAGGTGCACGAGCACGGCGAGTTGGCCGGATGCTTCCATGCGCGGCAATCCTAGCTCGTCTAGCCCGCCGCCGCCTGCACTCCGGCCGCGGCGGCGGACCCGGCGTACCTTCGGAGACGCTCGAAGAGCATGTTCTGCTGGCGGAACAGGTCGTGAACCGGGCTCCGGCCGGGTGCGGTGATCGGGCTCTTGAAGAAGAAGGAGAGCCACTCCTGCGGTCCGCGCTCGCCCGCCCGCGCCGCCAGGTCGCCCAGCAGCGCCATGTCCAGCACCAGCGGCGCGGCCAGGATCGAGTCGCGGCACAGGAAGTTGATCTTGATCTGCATCGGGTAGCCCAGCCACCCGAACAGATCGATCGCGTCCCAGCCTTCCTTGTTGTCGCCGCGCGGCGGGTAGTAGTGGATGGTGACCTTGTGCTCCATGTCCCCGTACAGCTCGGGGTGCCGGTCGCGCGGCAGGATGGTGTCGAGCACGCCCTTCTTCGACACCTCCTTGCTCTTGAAGCTGGCGGCGTCGTCCAGGACCTCGCCGTCGCGGTTCCCGAGGATGTTGGTGGAAAACCAGCCGGAGAGGCCCAGCATGCGCGCACGCAGCATGGGGGCGAGCGCGGTCTTCATGAGCGTCTGGCCGGTCTTGAAGTCCTTGCCGCCGGTGGGGACGCCCTGGCGCACCGCCAGCTCGTGCAGGGCCGGGACCTCGGTGGCCAGGTTGGGCGCGCCGTTCAGGAACGGAAGCCGGGCCTGGAGGGCGGCGTAGGTGTAGACCATCGAGGGCGCGATGGTCGCGTCGTTCGCGTCCAGGGCGGCCTCGAATGCCTGGAGCGAGCGGTGCGCCGGCCCGGGCTCGCTGTACACCTCGGTCGATCCGGTCCACACCACCACGCCGCGCGCGCAGCGGTTCCGCTCCAGGAAGCCGAGCATGTCCTGGGTGAGCGCCTCGGCCTTCTGGCGCAGGGTGCCGGTCTTGACGTTGGGGCCGTCGAGCCGCCGGACCCAGCTCCGGTCGAAGACCGCGGGCATGGGACGGATGGCCTGGAGCTCCGCCTGGATGGGATCGAGGTGGTGCCGCCCCAGCACGCTGGCGCGAACGGCCGCCGCGTAGGCGTCGTCGGGGATGGGGTCCCAGCCGCCGAAGACGAGGTCGTCGAGGCGCGCCAGCGGAAGCGCGTCGCGGAGGCGAGGACCCTCGTTCCCCTCCTCGTCCAGGATGTGGCCGAGCTGGGTGAGCGAGCCCACCGGCGTGGCGAGGTTCCTGCGCACCGAGAGCGCGCCGGCCATGACCGTGGTCGCCACCGCGCCCATGCCGGGGAAGAGCAGGGCCAGCTTTTCGCCCTTGCGGTGCGGGGCCAGACCAGGGTTTGCCTTCATGTGCGTTACCTCCGCCGTGTCCGAGGCCTAGACGCCGGGCCGGGGGCGCGCGTGCCACCTCGTGCGGCCGCCGAGCGAGTGAGCGCGTTGTTGTACCGCAAGGAGAACCGACGCGAAAGCGTCACGCGCGAGGCGCTCCGGTGGATGTGCGGCCGCGTCAATCGCGAGAACCGCCGCAGAGACACGAGAAAAACGGATCCGGGTGGGTCCTGCCGCACCGGCGGCGTTGAATGGATGAGCAGGTCCCGCGTACGCTCGGTGGCGTGGCCGCCCTGCCCGCCGTCCTGGCGCTCATCCTGGGTGCGCGCGGTGGACCCGTCCCGGCCCCCGCCGCGCTGCTCGATGCGCTCACCCGCGCACCCGCCGGCGGGGGGCGGGCCGCGGCGGCGACGCACCCGCTTCTCGGGGCGCGCTACCAGCTCTCGGCGCTGGGTGAGGGGGGCGGGCTCGATCCCGATCCCCGCTTCCGCCTCGATGCCTTCGATTGCCTCACCTTCGTGGAGACGGCCATCGCGCTCGGGAGCAGCCGCACGCTCGACGAGGCTGCCCGGGCCCTCGATGACATCCGCTACCAGGGCGCGCCGGCGTTCGCGGCGCGGCACCACGAGGTCCAGGCGCAATGGATCCCGGCCAACCTGGCGCGCGGGTGGATCGCCGAGATCACCCGCGAGTTGGTGGGCGCGCGCGCGGTGTCGATCGCCAGGGATCACACCGCGGAGAGCTGGGTCGCGGTCCGCCGAGCCGGCCGCAGCATCGCCGGGTGGCCGCGCGACCGCGAACCGATCGGCCACTTCGAGACCTGGGCGGTGCGGCCCGAGGACCTCGCCTCGATCGAGCAGCGCATCCCGGGGGGAACCGTGATCGTGGTGCTGCGAGAGGATGAGCCGCGCCGCCCGACCCGGGTCTCGCACGCGGGGCTGGTAGTGCTGGGCAGTGCGGGCGAGCGCCTGGTGCGGCACGCCACCTCCACGCCGGGGCTGGAGCGCGTCATCGAGGAGCCGCTCGCACGCTTCGTGGCCCGGGAGGCGAGGGCGTATCCGGCGTGGCCGCTGGCGGGCTTCGCGCTGTACGCCATCCCCGACTCGAGCGCCCGCGTCGCCAGCCTGGCGCGCTGACGGCCGCTCCGGCGGGCGCCCTCCCGGATCGCGCTGCGCAGACGCCCGCCTGCCGTCCCGGCGCCGTCGCGGGGAGGTGGTTGCCGGACGCACTCCGTGTGCCGAAGTTCTCGCGCGAGGGGACGGGGGGGCGGGGTGGCGAGGGGGGCGGGCGGGGGAGATCGCGGATCTCCCCGCCCGCCCCGCTCTCGCACGGCGATGGTCCATCACGGGCTGTCGAAGGTGTGGGCAACCGCCCGCGCAGATGTCGCTGCACGGCCTGCGCCGCAGCCGCCGGCCGATCCGGGCGCGGGCGCTGCCGCGCGCCGGGCGCGGCGGCGTGGTCGAGCGGGCGCTGGACGCTATTCACTGATAGCCAATACCTCTCCGGTTCCGGACGTGGACCTGGTCCCGGATCTGGAACTGGACTGCTCGGCTGACGCCACGGCCCACCTGGGTCGGCGAGGCTTCACGCATCGGCTGCAGTCCAGGTCCAGGTTCGGCCCCAAGCCCAGGTCCAGGTTGGGTTTCTCGGGTGGGACCTGTGCGGGAATCCTCCGCCGCGGTGTGGGTTGACGTGAGGGTCAACCGGGGGCGAAATACGCCCTTCCGCGCTGCGTAGAACCCGTCGGCCACCGCCACATGACCGCTTCCGATCTGTTGACCGACGGCTCCATCGTCCTGCGTACCCTGGCCAGGCCCGGGCACGGGCTGTCCGCGCTGGCGGACCGGCCGCGGGCCGCGGTGGCCCTGGCGGTCGCGACCGCCCTGGCGCTGTCGGCGGCGGCGGTGACGGTTCCCCGGACCGACTACGGCCCGGGCGAGGCCGCCGTCGAGAAACCTGCGGACGGACCGCCCGCGCCCGAGCCCACCGACTACGAGCGCGAGCAGAGTGCGGCCGCCGCGCGCAAGCTGGGAGCGCTGCTCGACTGGGCCGGCGCCGCCCTCCTGCCCTCGGCGCTGGCCGCGCTGGCCGCGGGCTTCCTGGTCCTGGGCTTCCGCGCCGCCGGCGCCCGCGCCTCCTTCTCACCCGCGCTGGCGGTGACTGCGCACGGGATGCTGCCCATCTGGATGGCCCGTGTCCTGGCCATCCCCTCCGCCCTGGCGCACGCGCCCGTGTCGGCGGCGGACGTTCCGCGGCTGCTCCCGTCCAGCGCCGCCGCGCTCCTGCCGGCGGGCGCCTCGCCCGGGCTCGCGGGCGCGCTCGGGGCGCTGGACCTCTTCTCGCTGTGGGCGGTCTGGCTGGTGGCGCTGGGGATGGCCCGCGCCGCGGAGACCACCCGCACCCGCGCCCTGGTCACCACCCTGGTGCTCTACCTGGCCTTCGTCGCCGTCTTCCGCATGGCCCTCCCCGCCCTCCTCGCCGCCCAGGCGGCCGCGCCCGCCGCCCTGCCCTGACCAGGCCACCCCATGGCCCATGCGTTCGCCCTCCCCAGGATCCTCGCCGCCGCGTCGGCGGCGGGCCTGCTCGCCCGTGGTCGCCCCGGCCCGCGCCGCGCCGCTCTCGCTCGACGAGGCGCTGGCGATGGCGGCGCACGAGAACGCCGACCTGCTCTCGGCGCGAGCCGACTCCGACGCCGCCCGCGCCGACGTGGCCACCGCCCGCTCGGCGGTGCTGCCGCGCCTGGACCTCCAGGCCACCTTCGGGCGCCAGGCCTGGGGGGACGGCGTCAGCACCATCAGCGGCGTCTCGTTCCCGCAGAGGGCCGGGGACGCCGGCGATCACACGCTGGGGATCCAGGCCTCGCAGACCCTGGTCGACCTGTCGCGCTTCCGCACCCTGCAGCAGGCGCAGCAGGCCGCCCGCGCCGCGGAGCGCGCCCAGGACGAGCTCTCGCTCCTGGTCGCATTCCAGGTGGCGCAGCGCTTCTACGAGCTGGTGAAGCAGGAGCGCAGCCTGGAGGTCCTGCACAAGTCCGCAGCCCGCTCCGGCGAGCTGGTGGACCGCGCCGACGCCCTGTTCACGGCGGGGCGCACCCCCAAGAGCGAGACCTACAGCGCCCGCGTGAACCTGCGCAACGATCAGATCGCGGTCGAGCAGCAGCGCGCGCGGGTCACGCAGGCGCGGAGCTCGCTGGCGCAGGCGCTCGGCTGGCTCGAGCCGGAGGGCCTGGAGGTGGCGGCCCCCCCGGAGCTGGACGCCCCGCCCCCGCCGGCGCAGGAGCCGCCCCCGCTCGACCTGCTCCTGGCCCGGGCCCGCCAGCGGCGCCCGGCGCTCGCCACCGAGCAGGCCCGCATGGCGGCCGCCCGCGCCGGGATCGAGATCGCCCGTTCCGGCGACTACCCCTCGCTCCAGCTCCAGGGCACCTACGCGCGACAGGGCACGCAGCTCGAGGGGCGCGACGGCGTCTACGGCGATCCTTCCCGCTCCTACGTCGCCACCGGGCAGGTGGTGCTCTCCTGGAACCTGTTCCAGGGGTTCGGCACCCGCGCCGCGGTCCGCAAGGCGGAGGCCGGGCTGGCCCGCGCCCAGGCGCAGGCGCAGCGCAGCGGGGAGACGGTGGCCGAGGAGGTGACCGGCGCCCGCGCCGCGGTGGTGACGCTGGCGCGCCAGGTGGAGCTCGCCGCCGACAACCTGCAACTGGCCCGCGACGGCCTCCGGCTCGCCACCGAGCGGTTCACGGCCGGCCTGGCCACCCAGCTCGAGGAGCGCGACGCGAGCCTCAAGCTGACCCAGGCCGAGCTGACGCTGCTCGAGACGCGCATCGATCACACCGTGGCACGCGCCGACCTGGCGCGGGCCGTGGGAGGAGCGCTCTAGATGGCCACGCAGGTCCCCGCCCCCCCTCCCCCCGTGAACGAGCCCGTGCCCGAGCCCGGGACCGAGCACCCCTCCACGCCATCGCTGGCCCCGCCGCTTCCCCGGCTGCGCATGAGCTGGCCGGGCCGGATCGGCGCGGCCCTGTTCGTGCTGGCCATCCTGGCGCTGACCGCGCTCTCGCTCCGACCCAGACCGCCCGTGCCCGTCGCGGTCCAGCTGGTGCAGGCTCGCCGCGGCCCCATCACCCGGGTGGTCACCGCGGCCGGGAAGCTGCAGGCGGCCACCGAGGTGAAGCTCTCGGCCAACGTCTCGGGCGACCTGCTCGAGCTGGACGCGCACGAGGGCGACCGGGTCGCCAAGGGGCAGGTGCTGGGCCGGATCGACTCCCGGCGCTACGCCGCCCAGGTGGCCCAGGCCGGCGCGGCCCGGGCCAGCGCCGCGGCCGACGTCGAGGGCGAGAGGGTGAAGGTGAAGCAGCTCACCCAGGACCTGGGCCGGGTGGAGCGCCTGGCGGAGACCGGGAACGCCAGCGGCGCCGAGGTGGACAATGCCCGCGCGGCCCTGGACGGCGAGAGCTCCCGCCTGCAGGCGGCCATCGAGCGGGTGCAGCAGTCGGATGCGGCGCTCTCCGAGGCCCGCCACAACCTGTCGCTCACCACCCTGGTGTCCCCCATCGACGGCGTCATCACCAAGCGCGAGAAGCAGGTGGGCGAGCGCGTGCGCGGCTCGGACCTGTCCGAGGACGTGGTGCTGATCGTCTCCACCCTGTCCAGCATGGAGGCCAAGATCGAGGTGGGCGAGCACGAGGTCATCTACGTGAAGGAGGGCGATCGGGCCGAGGTGGAGATCGACGCCTTTCCCGATCGGCACTTCCCGGCCCAGGTGGTGGAGGTGGCCCGGAACGCCACCGTCAAGAACCAGGGCACCGAGGGCGAGGTGACCACCTTCTACGTCCGGCTGGCGCTGACCGAGCCGGTGCCGGGCGCGCTGCCCGGGATGAGCACCCAGGCCACCATCTCCACCGACACGCATCAGGACGCGGTGGTGGTCCCCATCCAGGCGGTGACGGTGCGCCCGGAGAAGGACCTGACCGGCACCGGGCCGGCGCTGGAGGACAGGAACGCGCCGCCCGCGGTGGCCGGGACCGCCCGCAAGGTCCGCAATCCGCTGCGGCGCTGCGTCTTCGTGGTGGAGAGCGGCAAGGCGCGGGTCCGCCCGGTGGAGACCGGGCTGGCCAGCGAGACCGAGATCGAGATCACCAGCGGGCTGAAGGACGGCGAGCGGGTGGTGGAGGGGCCCTACCGGATCCTGTCGCGGGAGCTGTCGGACGGGAAGGCGGTGACGGAGGCGAAGGCGGGGAGTGGCAAGGGTGGGAAGGGGTGACGGCATCATGAACCTTACCTCCGAACCCGTGCCCGAACCTGAACCCGGCCTCTCCGTGAACCCAACCCCCTGTCCCGAGTCCCGAGTCCCAAGTCCCGGTCTCCGATGCAGGGCCGTCGGATCTCGGGCCAGGGGACTGGGGACGCGGGAGGCGGGCCACGGGTCACGGGCGACGGGTGCAGGTGCGGGTTCGGGTACCGGAAGCGTGGCCGAGCATCGAGCATGACCGACCCCCTCATCCTCGTCTCCAGCCTCCACCGCCACTACCAGCTCGGCGGCGAGACGGTGCGCGCGCTCGACGGGGTCTCGTTCACCATCTCGCGCGGCGAGTTCGTGGCCATCGTCGGGCAGTCCGGCTCGGGCAAGTCCACCCTCATGAACCTGCTCGGTTGCCTGGACACGCCCACCTCCGGCGTCTACCGCCTGAATGGCTCCGACGTGGAAGGGCTCGGGGACGACGCGCTGGCGGACCTGCGCAACCGGGAGATCGGCTTCGTCTTCCAGACCTTCCAGCTCCTGCCCAGGGCCACCGCGCTGCAGAACGTCGAGCTGCCGCTGGTCTACCGCGGCGTCTCGCGCCGCGAGCGCCGGGTCCGCGCCGCGCGGGCGCTGGAGGCGGTGGGGCTCGCCAACCGGGCCCACCACCGTCCCAACGAGCTTTCGGGGGGCCAGCGGCAGCGGGTGGCGGTGGCGCGGGCGCTGGTGGGCGAGCCGTCGCTGCTCCTTGCCGACGAGCCCACCGGCAACCTGGACTCGGCCACCGGCGAGGAGATCATCCGGCTCTTCGGGGAGCTGCACGCCCGCGGCCACACCATCCTGCTCGTGACGCACGAGCCCCGGCTGGCGGCCCGCTGCCCGCGCGCCATCCGCCTCTCCGACGGACGCCTGCTGGCCGACGGCCCCGGCGCCGAGGTCGCCGCGCTGGGCGCGGCGCGCGCGGTGCACGCATGAGCCGTCCTCGCGCCGTCGCCACCCGCCTCGACCTGGGCTTGACCCGGTTGCTGGGCGAGGGGAGCGAGGGCTTGCGCATCGCGCTCGGCTCGCTCCTGGGCGCGCGCCTGCGCAGCTTCCTCACCACCCTGGGCATCGTCATCGGGGTCATGACGGTGATCGCCATCGTGGCCATCATCCAGGGCCTGAACCTGGCCTTCGAGGAGCAGATCGCCAACCTGGGCGCGCACACGGTCTACGTCTCCAAGTACGCCTGGTTCATCAAGGGCCAGGGCGAGTGGTGGGAGATGCGGAACCGCAAGGACGTGGGGCGGCGCGAGCTCGAGGCGGTGGAGCGGGAGGCCACCCTGGCCACCGCCGTGTCGCCCCAGGTGAACTGGCGCGGCACCGTCACCCACGCCGATCACGAGCTGCAGGGCGTCCGGCTCACCGGCACCAACCAGCGGTATCTCGAGACCAGCGGCGGCACGGTGGCGGCGGGGCGCTTCCTGAGCGACACCGACGTCGATCTCTCGCGCGCCTCGATCGTGCTGGGCTTCGAGGTGGGGCAGCGGCTCTTCCCCGGCTACCAGCCCGAGGCCATCCTGGGGCGGAAGGTCCGCGTCGAGGGGCATGCCTTCCGGGTGGTCGGCACCATGGCGCGGCGCGGGAAGCTGCTGGGCATGGACCTCGACACCATCGTCCTCCTACCCCACACCACCTTCGCCCAGGCGCTGGGGGGCAAGCGGACCATCACGCTGGCGGTGTCGACCACCCCGGAGCACCTGGAGGAGCTGCAGGACCAGCTCACCGGCATCCTGCGGCGGGTGCGCCGGGTGCCGCCGGACCGGAAGGACGACTTCGCCCTCAACCGACAGGAGCAGTTCCTGAAGCTCTACGACCAGCTCACCGGCGCGCTCTACGCGGTCGCGGTGGGGGTGGGCGTGATCACGCTGGTGGTGGGCGGGATCGGCATCATGAACATCATGCTGGTCTCGGTGACCGAGCGCACCCGCGAGATCGGGGTCCGCCGCGCCCTGGGCGCCCGGCGCCGCACCATCCTGCTGCAGTTCCTGATCGAGTCCTCGCTGGTGGCCGCGCTGGGCGGCGCGGTGGGCACGGCCCTGGGCCTGGGGGTGGCCCAGCTGGTGGCGCTGCTCTCGCCCCTGGCGGCGGCGGTCACGCCCCAGGCGGTGGCGCTGGGCCTCTCCTTCTCCGCGGCGGTGGGGCTGGCCTTCGGCTCCTGGCCGGCCTGGCGCGCCGCCCGGCTCGATCCGGTCGAGGCGCTGCGCTACGAATGACCTCCCTCCTCGACACCATCGCCATGGCGCTCGGCACGCTGCGGGCCAACGTGCTCCGGTCGGCGCTCACGCTCCTCGGCATCGTGATCGGCACCTGCACCGTGGTGGCCATGATGTCCTTGACGGAGGGGTTGCGGCTCAAGATCCAGGACGACTTCACGGTGCTGGGGGCGGGTGCGTTCCAGATCTCGCGCTTCCCCGCGGTGGTGATGGGCTCGATCGACTGGCGCAAGTACGAGCGCCGCCAGCCCATCACCCGCGAGCAGGGGGAGGCGCTGCAGGGGCTGCCCCACGTCCGGTACGTGTCGGTCGAGGAGTGGGGAGAGGCCACCTGGACGGTGTCGACGCTGTACCGCTCCACGCGCCAGGACATCCAGGTCGGCGGGGTGGGGCCGGAGGCGGAGCCCGCCCACGGCGGCCAGGCCGCGCAGGGCCGGTTCATCAGCTCCACCGACGTGCTGCTGGGGCGGCGGGTGGCATTCCTGGGCGCCGACGTCGCCGACGTGCTCTTCCCCGGGCAGGACCCCATCGGCCAGGAGGTCCGGATCCGCGGCGCCTCGCTGGAGGTGATCGGCGTGGCCCAGCGGATGGGGTCCATCTTCGGGGAGTCGAAGGATGGGTACGTCTGCCTACCCTGGACGGCGTACGAGATCGTCCTGGGCAAGCAGCGGGACACGCAGATCTTGGTGGGCGCCGTCACGCCGGAGGACACCCCCCGTGCCCTCGACGAGGTGATCGCCGGCCTGCGCCGCGTACGGGGCGTCCGCCCGTACGAGGAGAATGATTTCGAGATCTTCACCAACGACACCCTCTCCGGACTGGTGGACAACCTGGCCCGGGTGGTCGGCTCCGCCACCTTCGGCGTGTGCACCCTGGCGCTCCTGGTGGGGGGCATCGGGATCATGAACATCATGCTGGTGTCGGTGACCCAGCGCACGCGCGAGATCGGCGTGCGGATGGCCCTGGGCGCGAGGCGCAGGAGGATCCTGGCCCAGTTCCTGGTCGAGTCGGTGACGCTCTCGGCGCTGGGCGGGATCATCGGCGTACTGCTCGGGGCCGGAGGCGCCGTGCTGGCGCGGGAAGTGAAGCAAGTTCCGGCGAGCATCCCGGCCTGGGCGGTGATACTGTCCCTCGCCACCGCGTGCGGAGCGGGGCTGCTCTTCGGGATCTATCCCGCGGCGCGGGCGTCCAGGCTGGATCCCGTCGAGGCGATGCGGACCGAATAGGAGATGCGGGCGTCGTGGATCGCACCAAGGTGATGAAGGAGATCCGGGGCTGGACGCTGACCATCCTGGCGGTCCTGGCGTTCCGCACCTTCCTGTACGAGGCGGTCTACATCCCGTCGGGTTCGATGATCCCGACCCTGCAGATCGGCGACTACGTGGTGGTCGAGAAGTGGGCCTACGGCGCGCGGCTTCCCTTCACCCCCGCCGCCCAGCTCACCTGGGCCACCCCCAGGCGCGGGGACATCGTGGTGCTGCTGGCGCCGCCGGGGAACCCGCGCAACGACGACCTCATCAAGCGCGTGGTGGCGGTGGCGGGCGACACGGTCGAGATCCGCGATGGACACCTGGTGCTGAACGGCGTCCCCGTCCCGCGCCAGCGTGCCCCCGGCGAGTGCACCTACTGGGACCGCCCCGAGGGCGGGGAGTGGCGCGACGACCCCTGCCTCGACTTCGTCGAGACGCTGGGCCCGCACCACTACCACACCTACTGCACGCCCGACGTGCCCTGCGGCGACGTCGAGGCGCAGAAGGTCCCCGACGGAACGGTCTGGCTGGCGGGCGACCACCGCGACCACTCTGCCGACAGCCGGGTCTTCGGGCCGCAGTCGGTGAAGCGCATCAAGGGGCGAGCCTGGGTGGCGCTGGCCTCGTGGGGGCCGGACGGGCCGCGCTGGAACCGGCTGTTCCACAGGGTCAATCACTAGCAAGGAAGGCGCTGGCTACGGCGGGGTCCGCAGCGCCTGGTCCGGCTCCGGGCGAGGAGCGGCGGCCCGGATCCCGGCGCGGCCCTCCAGCTCGCGCACCTTGAGGTGCTTCATCATCGAGGTGGCGGTGAGCATGAAGGCCCAGGCGAAGCCCGCCAGCCCGTTCAGCACGTTACCGTTGAGCAGCCAGTGCCGCAGGAAGTGGTACGGCGTCAGCGCCAGCAGCGCCGCCGTGCCGCGGGGGCGCCGGCCGCGCCGGACCAGCTCCTCGGCGCCCATGCGCGAGTACACGTCCAGCTTGGCGACGGCCTCCGAGAGATCGCGCACGTTGTAGTGGCGAACGACGCCGGCCAGCGAGCCGATCGGCCCGTCCACCTGCACCGCCTCGTGCACGCGCGCCTCCGTCCAGCGAGCCCGGCGGCGGTCGAAGAGGCGAACGTGGCCGCGCCGTCCGATGGCGCCGCGCCGCAGCGGGCGCCCCATGAACACGGTGTGGAAGGTGAGCCGGTAGGCCGGGAAGGGAGGCTCCCCGGCCATGAGCTCGCGCATGGCCCCCACCAGCTCCGGCGTCGGCACCTCGTCGGCATCGAGGCACAGGACCCAGTCGTGCCGCGCCTGCTCGACCGCCCAGCGCTTCTGGGGACCGTACCCCTCGAACCGGTGCTCGAGCACCCGCGCCCCGCGCGACCGGCAGACGTCCACGGTGCCATCGCTGCTCCCCGAGTCGACCACCAGGATCTCGTCGGCGAAGCGGACGGCGTCGAGCGCCCGCCCGATGTCGGCTTCCTCGTTCCGGGTGATGAGGACGGCGGACAGGCGAGGCATGCAGGCCACCCCTAGCGGCGCGCGCCGGCGGCCACGGGCAGGAGGGCCCCCGCCCCTGCCCGCGCGCCGCCCGCCCGGGCGCGGTCACAGGCGCCGGCGTGCCACCTGCCGGCCGCCCTTCTCGGACAGCGTGAACCCGCGCTGCAGGTACATGGAGACCGGACCCTTGTAGCTGGCGGCCTCCCAGGACAGGTCCCCGGGCTTGCCGGCCGGCGGGTAGGCCTCGACCGAGGTCATCCCCCGCGAGGCCAGGTCCGCCAGGGCGAAGTCGAGGAGCGCCGAGGCGACACCCTGGCCGCGGTGCTCGGGCAGCACCACGAAGCACATCACCACCGCCTCGCCGGGATCGCCGTCCGGGAGGCGGCGCAAGGATCGGTACGCCCGCCGCGGGCCGGCGTTGAGCCAGCCCACCGGACGGCCGTCGAGGTAGGCCAGGTAGCCGGGCACCTCTCCGCGCGCGAGCTGCTCGATGCGCGCGGCCCGGTGGGCGGCCGCCGTCTCCGGCCCGGCCTCCCAGGGTTCCTCGGACGAGTGGTAGAACAGGCAGTAGCAGCCCGACCACCGGGATTGTCGGCGAAGGCCGCGTCGAACAGGGCCAGGTAGTCGGTGGCCAGCGAAGGCGCCAGGCAGCGGATCTCGAGCCAGGGCATGCGCGCCGATCCTGGTCCTTCCCGGGCGAACGCGGATCGGGCCCGATCAGGCCTCCACCGCCACGCCCCGCGCCTCCCTCCGCGCTTTCCTCGGGAACGGCCGGCGCCCCGAGCTGCTTCCACTCGGAGCGGAGCAGGAACGCCGCCAGGACCGCGAAGGGCACGTCGGAGAGGAGCGTCACCATGTACAGGCCTCGGAAGCCCAGCAGCCGCGGGAGCGCCAGGAAGAGCGGGATGGCCAGGAGCTGCCTGCCGAGCAGGAGCACCGCGGCCGGGCGCGGGCGCTGCATGGCCAGGAAGTAGTGCGAGGCCGTCCCCTGCACGCCGAAGACCGCCACCGACACCATGAACCAGGGCAACCCGGCGCCGACCAGCTCCACCAGCCTGGCATCGGAGCGGGTGAAGAGCCCGGCCACCGCCCAGGGGAACAGGCTCACCGCCAGCGCCGAGAGGGATGCCCATGGCGGTGGTGCTGGCCAGCACCCGGCCCACCAGGGCGCGGACGCGGTCGGGCCGTCCCGCGCCGCGGTTGAAGGCCACCAGCGGCTGCATGGCCTGGGCGACGCCCAGCGGCGGGTAGATGAGCAGGATGTTGACGGTGTTGAACACGCCCACCGCCGCCACGCCCCGGGCGCCGTCGAGCGCCAGCGCGCCGTGGTTGGCGGAGAGGAACACCAGCGTCCCCAGCACCTGCATGAGGAACACGGGCGCCCCCAGCTCGACGATCGACCTCGCCAGGGCGGCGTTGGCCCGCAGGTGGACGCGGCGGATGCGCAGCAGGCTCCGCGGCCCCTGCACGAAGACGAGGATCGCGGCCAGGTTCGCCGCGGTGGCGATGGTGGTCGCGAGGGCCGCACCGACGACGCCGAGGTGGAGGCCGAAGATGGCCCAGGTCGCCAGCACCGCGTTGAGGACCGTGCCGCCCGACATGAAGGCCAGGCCCAGCCCCGGCCGCCCCTGCACCCGCAGGATGTTGCCCATGGAGATGATGGCGATGAGGCACGCCTGGCCCAGGGCCGTGATCCGGAGGAAGGGCACGGCCATGTCCAGCACGGCGCCCTCCGCCCCGCACAGCCGGAGGATGGGGCGGGCCAGGAGCAGGTAGGCGATCGCGATCCCGCCGCCGAGCAGGACCGAGAGCCGCACCGCCTGGCCCAGCACCCGCTCGGCCTCGTCCCGGCGACCCTGGCCCAGGAAGGTCGAGACCTGGTTGCCGGTGCCGGTCCCGAGCAGCAGGCCGATCCCCATGCTGAGGATGGTGAGCGGGTAGGCGCAGGTGACCGCCGCCATGGCCTCGGTTCCCACGCCGCGCCCGACCAGGATGCGATCCACGAACTGGTAGAGCGCGTTGACGAGGAACCCGGCCACGGCCGGGAGGGAGTACTGCAGGAGCAGCCTCCCCACCGGCGCTGTGCCCTGTCTCTCGACGACGTTCACGTTGCCTCTGCGATCCCGAGCCCGTCCCATCCCGGGCCCGGCTTGATGATGCACGAAGCCGGTGAGTATTCCATGGGCTGCCGCGGCATTCCTGCCGCCAGCGCGGCGCGCCGGTGGTGGAGCGCGAGCTCTCGGGGCCGGCGCTCAGCGCACGGACAGGGCCCCGGCCGAGAACGACGCCTTCACCTCGGGCTTGGAGAGGAGGACGAGCGTGAAGACGCCGAGGGCCGTCCCGAACGGGAACGAGGCGCAGGAGATGCCTGCCATGATCATGCAGAACAACCAGCGTCGCTGGCGCGCCAGCGAGCGCCCGGCCACCACCAGGCACACGGCGTAGGCCACCGCCAGGATCAGGAAGAGCAGGCCCAGGGCGGCCAGGAACCACCCCAGGGCCGCCGGCGGGGCGTTCCGACCCCCGTCGCCCAGAGCCCCCGCGGCCAGGGCGGCGCCCAGGCCGATGTAGACCAGCGGCACGAGCGCCACGAGGCAGGTGAAGCCCGCCAGCACGTAGTGGAAGATGGAGAGCAGGCGGAGATCGTCGCGGGGCGGCGGCATGGGGCCTCCGGCCGCGATCATGTCACCGCGACGGTCCGCGTCCAGCGCGCGCGAGCTCCCTCCTCCACGCGTGAACGCGCCCGCACCCGGCCTCCCCGGGCCCGGAGGCGTTCACGGATGGGCGGGGTCACTCGGGGATGCTGAGCGAGGCGACCTGGATGGTGTCGCCCTTCTGCATCCCCTCGACGTCGGCGCGGACGTGATCCTTCTTCTTGGTCTTCTTGAGGGCCGCCACGGCCTCCTGGTTGCCCTTGGCGTCGAGCTTCAGCCACTTGCCATCGGAGGTGAAGATGCCGTATCCGCTGCTGGCGCACTTGAGCGCGCACGAGGTCGAGTGGGCGTCCGCGTTCGCCTTCACCTGTTCGTGGCACATGTCGTCGACCAGCGAGACGTCCTTCCAGCTGTCCGCCAGCGCGGCCAGGGGAAGCGACAGGAGCACGACGGCGAGCGACAGCTTGCGCATGAGATGATCCTCCTCGGCGCGCCGGGATGGCGCGAGGAAAGGGATGCGTCACGGCGAGTCCGGGTTTCCATCCCGGAGAGGGCCAGGCCCCCTCGGGGCGCACGCCGCTGCCGGCGGCCATCGGGCAACAGGTCGCTTGCTCAGCCCTCGAGGGCGCTTCGAGCCCAGGGCGCGGCCCCGAGCCGGGCGATCTGGGCGTCCTGCAGGCGCGCCAGGAGAAGCTGCGCCAGGAGCGCCCCCAGGAGCGCCAGGCACATGTCCCACTGCGTGTCCCAGGGGTCGCCCTGCGTGCCCAGGAACGCGTCCGCGCCCTGGCCGAGGATCACCGCCGCCAGCCACTCCACCAGCTCGTAGAGCGCCGAGATGGCCAGGGCCACGCTGGTGGCGAGCGTGAAGACCCACCCGCCCGGCCGCAGCAGCGTCTTGCGCAGGAGCAGCTCGCGGACGACCAGGGCGGGCACGAACCCCTGGAAGAGGTGGCCGAGCCGGTCGTAGTGGTTGCGGGATAGCCCCAGCAGATCGCGCACCCAGAACCCGGCCGGCACCTCCGCGTAGGTGTAGTGGCCGCCGACGCACAGGATGGCGGCGTGCACGGCCACGAGCGCGTAGAGCAGCGGGGTGAGCGGGAAGCGTCGATGGGTGGCCACCAGGATCGGGATGGCGACCAGCACCGGCGCGACCTCCATCGCCCAGGTGGCGCGGTCGCGCGGCCCGATCCCGGACCAGACCAGCACGGCCAGCGCGGCGGCGAGGAGGAGCGCGGGAAGGCGGGCCCTGGTCATGGATGCTTCCTCGGTTCCGGCCTGGGGAAGGCGCGGCGCGCGCGCTCGACGCGCGCCCGGATGCTGCATCCCTCGAGGTGATCGTTCACCAGGCCCATGGCCTGCATGAAGGCATGGGCGGTGGTCGGGCCCAGGTAGGTCCAGCCGCGGCGGCGCAGGTCCCGGGAGAGGGCGATCGACTGGGGCGAGGTGGTCATGCGCCGGAGCACCGCCCAGGTCAGCCGGCGGGGCCGCGCCGAGGGCGGCGGCTCGAAGCTCCACAGGTGGGCGGCCAGCGAGCCCGCCTCCCGCCGCAGCACCAGCGCGCGCCGGGCGTTGTTCACGACCGACTCGATCTTGCCCCGGTGGCGGACGATGCCCGGGTCGCGCAGGAGCTTCTGCACCTCCCGCGATCCGAACCGCGCCACCCGCGCCGGATCGAAGCCGGCGAAGGCGCGCCGGAAGCCCGGCCGCTTGCGCAGGATGGTGAGCCAGGAGAGCCCGGACTGGAATCCCTCCAGACAGAGCTTCTCGAAGAGCCGGGCGTCGTCGGCGACCGGGACCCCCCACTCCTCGTCGTGGTAGGCCAGGTACTCCGGCGCGGAGAGGCACCAGGCGCAGCGGAGCGCGCCGTCGGGTCCGGGCGCCAGGCCGCGGGGGGCATCGCGCATGCGCTCAGCCTACCATCCCTGGCGCGGTCGGGGGCTGCCCATCCGTTCACCCTCCGTCGAGGATGGCCCGGACGCGCTCGACCAGCATGGCGGGGGTGAACGGCTTCTGGAGGAAGTGGACGCCGGCGTCGAGGACCCCGCGCTCGGCGATCTCCTCCCCCGAGTAGCCCGAGACGTAGAGGGCCTTCAGGCCGGGCAGGCCGACCCGGAGGGCGTCCACCACCGCGCGCCCGCTCAGGCCGGGCATGACCACGTCGGTGACCACCATCTCGATGCCGCGGCCCTCCCGCCGGACGACCTCCAGCGCCGCCGCCCCGTCCTCGGCCACCAGCACGCGGTAGCCGGACTCGGAGAGCGCACGCACCGCCACCGCCCGGACCCGCTCGTCGTCCTCCACCACCAGGAGGCACTCGTGCCCGGACGACCGCCGCGCGGGCGCGGGATCGTCCCGCGGCGGGTGGGCGGCGGCTCCCGCGGCGCGCGGCAAGGAGAGCGCCAGCGACGTCCCGCCCCCCGGCTCGCTCTGGACGCGAACGTCCCCGCCGCTCTGGGTGACGATCCCGTACACCGTGGCCAGCCCCAAGCCGGTGCCCTTGCCCGGCGGCTTGGTGGTGAAGAAGGGCTCGAAGAGATGGGCCCGCACCTCGGGGGAGATCCCGGTCCCCGAGTCCTGCACCACCAGGCGGACCCGGTCCCGCCCATCCCCCGCTGCTCCGGCCGACGCGGCCCCGGGGACGTTGGCGGTGCGGACCACCAGGCTGCCGCCGGTGGGCATGGCGTCGCGCGCGTTCACCACCAGGTTCATGAGCACCTGATCGACCTGCCCGCGGTCGCAGAGCACCGGCCAGAGATCCGGCGCCAGCTCGGTCTCCATCCGCACGTCCTCGCCCAGCACGCGCTGGAAGAGCGTCTCGCTGGAGCGGATCACCTGGTTGAGATCGAGCAGGACCGGGGCGATCACCTGCTTGCGCGCGAACGCCAGCAGCTGCCGGGTGAGATCGCGCGCCCGCCAGCCGGCGGCCAGGATCTGCTCCAGCTCCCTCGCGCTCTCGGCATCGCGCCCGCCCAGGCCCTCCTTGAGCGCCTCGGCGCTGCTCAGGATGGCGGTCAGGATGTTGTTGAAGTCGTGGGCGATCCCGCCCGCCAGCCGCCCGATGCTGTCCAGCTTCTGCGCCTGTCGGACCTGCTCCTCGAGCCGCTTCCGCTCGGTGATGTCGCGGGAGATGCTGAGGACGTGCGGCACGCCGCCGACGTCGACCACCCTGGCCGTGAAGGCGAAGACGACCCGGCTGCCGTCGGGCGGGTTGCCGTCGATCTCCAGATCGCGCACCACCCCGTCGCGTCGCAGGCAGTCGACGATCCGGTTGCGCACCCCGGGATCCCTCCACAGCCCGAGCTCGTCGGTGGTGCGGCCGAGCACCTTCTCCTCGGGGAGGCCGATGCGCCGGAGGAACGCGGGGTTGACCGCGACCATCACCCCGCCCGCGAGGCGCGTGAGCGCGATGGGGCTCGGGGCTCTCCTGGAACGCGACCAGCGCCCAGTCGCCCAGGGTTGCGAGGTCCGGTGAGACCACGTGCTCCTCCCTCCGCCTCCGCGCCCGCCGGCGGCGATTGTCGCACCGGCGTGGCCCCGGCACACGACGCCGCGGCGACCCGGGTCGCGAGGGATGCGCCGCGGCTCGAGCACCCACCCTGTTCGGGCGGGGCCGTATTGTCCTCCGGAGGACCCGGGACGCGCGAGCCCGCGCCCCGGGATCCCGGGCGCGGGCTCGTTCACTGCCAGGACGGTGGCCGCCGCGCGGGGCGGACGCCCGCTAGAAGTCGAAGTCGTTGATGTTCGCCTTGGTGAACACGAACGGCGGGCCGAGCAGGATCTCGCTGCCGTTCACCACCTTCAGCTCGCCCAGCTTGCCGGCCTTGACCTGCTTGGCGCCGGGCTTGAGCGTCCCGTCCGTCACCGCCCGCAACACGTACATGGCGGCGTAGCCCAGGTCGACCGGGTTCCAGAGCACCACCGACTTGACGCAGTCTTTGGCCACGTACGGCTTCATGGCGTTGGGCGTGGCCAGGCCCACCACCGCCACCTTGCCGCACCGGTTGGCCTGGGTCACCGCCTCGGCGGCCGCCGGCGTGGCCACGCTGGTCATGCCGAAGAGCCCCTTCAGCTGATCGCCGTGCTTGTTGAGGAGGGTGGTGGCCTGGTTGAAGGACAGGACGTTGTCTTCCTGGGCCTCCACCGTCTCCAGCCACTTCATCTTGGGGTGGCACTTCTTGGCGTACGCCGACATCTCGGCGATCCAGCGCGCCTGGTTGGGAGTGGTGAAGGTGGAGGTGACGATGGCGAAGGCGCCGTCCTCACCGATCTCCTTGGCCATGTTGTCGAGCAGCGACTTGGCGATCCCGTTGAACTCGGCCTGGTTCACGAACCACTCCCGGGCATCGGGCTGGGAGTTGGCGTCGTAGCCGACCACGTGGATGCCCTTCCCGAGCGCCTTCTTCAGCACCGGCGAGATGGCCACCGGGTCGTTGGCGGCGAAGAGGATGCCGTTGACACCCTGGGTGATGTAATTGTCGATGAAGGTGATCTGCTCGTCGATGTTGGCCTTGGTCGGGCCGTCGGTCTTGACGTCGACGTTTCCCAGCTCCTTGGCGGCGTCGGCGATCCCCTTGGAGGTGGCGTTGAAGTAGCCGATGCCGATGAGCTTCGGCACGTCGACCACCTTGATCTTCTTGCCCTTGAGATTGGGCGCGTTTTGGACCTTCCCTCCGTCGTACGGCTTCGCCTTCTCGGCGGGCGCCGCGCCCTGGCAGGGCAGCGGGTTGGTGGGGAGGTCATCTCCTCCCGTCCATTCCGCGGCCCAGGCCTGCCCGGCCATGGCCACGAGTCCCAGCACCAGCACAGCCAATGCTCGACGCATGTTCGCGCTCCTTCCGGATCGGACCCTGGTTCGCGGCGAGGGTCCGTCCAGTTCAGCCGTCGCCGTCGCGGCCCAAGAGGTTGCTCACCAGGATGGCCAGGATGAGGACCGCGCCGATGACGACGATGGTCCCATCCCCCTTCACCCCGGCCAGCGCCAGCCCGTTGCGCAGCGCCTGGATCAGGACCAGGCCCAGCACCGTGCCGGTGATGGTTCCCTTTCCTCCGAAGATGCTGGTCCCGCCCAGCACCACCGCGGTGATGACGTCCAGCTCGAGCCCGGTGCCCATGTCCGATCGCGTGGTGGAGACGCGCGACACGAAGATCACGGCCGCCACCCCGGCCGCCAGCCCCGAGGCCGTGTAGATGAGGAGCTTGGTGCGATCGACCGCCACCCCGGAGAAGCGCGCCGCGATCTCGTTCGCCCCCACCGCGTAGGTCGAGCGGCCGAAGGTGGTGCGCGACAGCACCAGCCCGGCCGCCAGCGCCGCGCACACCAGGATCCAGACCTGGGTGGGGACGCCGGCCACGTCCCCCTGGCCCAGCCGGAAGAACCACTCCGGGTAGCCGCGCACCGAGCGCGACTGGCTGATGCCCTCCGCCAGCCCGCGGTAGAGGGCCAGCGTGGCCAGGGTGGCGATGAGCGGGGGGACCTTGAAGCGCGTGATGATGAGGCCGTTGCCCAGCCCGCACAGCCCGCCCACCGCGATGGCCGCCGTCATGGCCAGCGGCAGCGGCATGCCGATGTTGTGCCAGAAGACGCCCACCATGATCGCGCCCAGCCCCAGGATCGATCCCACCGACAGGTCGATGCCGCCGGTGACGATCACGAAGGTCATGGTCAGCGACACCAGCCCCAGCTCCGCCCCCAGCCGGCCCTGGTTGAGCAGGTTGTCGGTCGTGAAGAACCGGTCGGACTGGCGCGTCAGCGCAAGCAGCGTCAGCACCACCAGCACCGCCAGGATGGTCTCGTGCCGGAGCACCCTGCGCAGCGAGAGGGTCATGGCGCCAGCCGCCCCTTCCGTTGCCGCCGGGCCATGTCGGCCAGCACCGTGACCAGGATGAGCAGCCCCAGCACCGCCCGCAGCCAGTAGGCCGACACGTTCACGAAGATGAGCGCCGAGGCGATGGCCGAGAAGAGCAGCGCCGCCAGGGTCGAGCCCACCACCGTGCCGGTCCCACCCAGGATCGACACCCCGCCGATCACCGAGGCGGTGATGATCGAGAGCTCCAGGTTGTTGGGGACGGTGGACTGGATGACCTGGAGCTGGGTCGCGAACAGCACCGCGGCGATGCCGGCGAAGAAGCCGTTCAGGGCGAAGACGAAGACCACCATGGCGTGGGTGCGGATACCGGCCGCCCGGGCGGCCTCGGCGTTGCCGCCCACCGCGTAGATGGCCCGCCCCAGGGCGGCGTAGCGCATCCACAGCGCGGCCACGACGGTGAGCAGCGCCGCCAGGTACACCGGCGAGGGCACGTTGAAGAACCGCTCCTGCGCCAGCCGGAAGGCGGGTGGCGGGGTGATCCACCGCCCGCCGGTGAAGATGATGAGCCCGCCGCGGAAGATGGAGAGCATCCCCAGGGTCACCACGATCGAGGGGATGCGCGCGTAGGCGACCAGGGCGCCGATCACCACTCCCGCCAGGACGCCCAGCACCACCGCCGCTCCCCAGGCCACCCACACCGGGTAGCCGTTCACCGCCAGCGTGCCGGAGACGGTCCCCAGCACCCCGATGAGCGCTCCCACCGAGACGTCGATGTTCCCGGTGATGATCACCATCGACTGCCCGATGGCGGCCACCGCGATGTAGGCGTTCCCGGCGAAGATGCTGTTGAGGTTGTAGCTGGCCAGGTAGCGCGGGTTGACGATCCCCACCACCACCATGAGCACGACGAGCGCGCCCAGCACCACCAGCTCCTGGCCGTAGGCGGAGGCCAGCCGCATCAGGCGATCCCGGCGGGTGGGGGCGCCGGCGGCGATGGAGGCGTCCATCACGAGGTTCCCCGCTGCTGCTCCGCCCGGGTCATGACCGCGCCCACCGCGTCGGGCGTGGCCTGCTGGCGATCGAAGCTGGCCGCGATGCGACCGCGGCTCATCACCAGCACGCGGTCGCTCATGCCCAGCACCTCGGGCAGCTCGCTGGAGATCATCACGATGGCCAGCCCCTGCTGCGCCAGGCGGCTCATGAGCGCGTGCACCTCGGCCTTGGCGCCCACGTCGATGCCGCGGGTGGGCTCGTCCATGAGCAGGATGCGCGGCTCGGCCCCCAGCCACTTGGCCAGGACCACCTTCTGCTGGTTGCCGCCGGAGAGCTCGCGCACCAGCTGGTTGGGCCCCCGCGCCCGGATCCCGAAGCGGGTGATGGCCTCCTTGGTCCGCCGGATCTCCTCCCGTAGATCGACCATCCACCCGTGCGCCAGGTGATCGAGGATGGCCAGGGTCACGTTCTCGCGGATGGTCTGGGTGCGGATCAGCCCCTGCAGGCCGCGGTCCTCGGGGATGTAGGCGATCCCCAGGTCGCGGGCGCGCCGCGGGCCGTCGATGGTCACGGGCTTGCCGCCGACGCGGATCTCGCCGGCGGTGGCCGGGGTGATGCCGAAGATGGTGAGGGCCAGCTCCGTCCGGCCCGAGCCCACCAGCCCGGCGATGCCCAGGATCTCCCCCTGGCGCACCGAGAAGGAGACGTCCCGCACCACCGAGCGGTGGGAGAGGTTCCTCACCTCCAGCATCACCTCGCCCTGCTGGGCCACCGACTTGGGGAAGAGCTGCTCGATGGATCGGCCCACCATCATCGAGATGAGGCCCTGCTCGGTCACCTCCGCCACCGGCTGCGTGCCGATGCGGGCGCCGTCCCGCAGCACCGTGACCCGATCGGCCAGCGCGAAGATCTCGGAGAGGCGATGGGAGACGTAGACGATCGCCACCCCCCGCTCGCGCAGCCGGCGCACCACCGCCATGAGGCGGGCCACGTCCGCCTCGGCCAGCGAGGCGGTGGGCTCGTCCATGATGAGCACGCGGGGATCCTGGGAGAGCGCCTTGGCGATCTCGACCCGCTGCCGGTTGGCCACCGAGAGATCACCCAGCCGGGCGTCGACGTCCAGCTCGCGGCTCTCGAGCGAGTCCAGCAGCGACCGGGCCCGGGCCCGCATGGCGCGCCAGTCCAGCGGGCCCAGGCGCGTGCGGGGCGCGTTGCCGAGGAAGATGTTCTCGGCCACGGTCAGGTCCGGGAAGAGGAGCAGCTCCTGGTAGACGGTGGCGATGCCGTGCCGGCGGGCGTCGCGGGGCGAGGTGAAGTGGACCCGCGCGCCCCCCACCCGGACCTCGCCCTGGTCCGGCTGGAGGGCGCCCGAGATGATCCGGATGAGGGTCGACTTCCCCGCGCCGTTCTCGCCCAGGAGCGCGTGCACCTCGCCCGGGCGGACCTCGAAGCTCACGCCCCTGAGGGCGGGGGTGCCGCCGAACGACTTGCTCACCTCCTGCAGCTCGACGATGGACGCCACGCGGGCTCCCGGGATCAGCGCAGGAACGCCTCCGTCAGCCCGCCGTCGACGGGCAGGATGTGACCGGTGGTGCAGGGGGCGTCCGGGCCGGCCAGGAAGAGGATGGCCCGGGCACAGTCGACCGGCTCGATGGGCCGGTGGGTGAGGGTTCGCTGCGCGTAGAAATCGGCCAGCAGGGCCCGCAGCGCGTCGTCGCTGGCCTGCGGATCGAAGCGGATGCCGTACTTGGTGAGCGAGGCGATGACCCGGTCCCGCGGGAACATGGCCGAGCCGCTCACCACCGTGGCCGGGCTGACGCCGTTGACGCGCACCCGCGGCGCCAGCGCCACCGCCAGCTCCCGCACCAGGTGGCTCACCGCGGCCTTGGAGACGTCGTAGGCCTCGCTCCCGTGCTTGGGCACGACCGCGTTGGCCGAGCTGGTGAGCACCAGCGAGGCGTCGAGAGCCTGGTCCTGGAGGATGCCCTTCACCTCCTCGGCCAGCCGCTGGTTGGCGGTGACGTTGATGTCGAGGGTGGTGGCCCAGGTCGCGTCCGAGGCCGCCTGGTCGGGGACCTGGAACACCGCCGCCGTGTTCACCAGCACGTCGACGCCGCCGAACGCGGCCACCGCCCGGCGGAGGGCCTGGCGGATGCTCGCGCGATCGCGCACGTCGACGGCCACGCTCACCACACCCTCCTTGCCGGCGGCGCCGGCCGCCTGCGCCGCGGTGTGCTCGGCACCCGCCGCATCCCGATCCGCCACCACCACGTGGGCGCCGCGCTCGGCCGCCATCCGCGCCACCGTGGAACCGATTCCACCTCCACCCCCTACCACCACCACGATCCGACGGCTCAGCTCCTTTTCGGGTGGCTGCCGGCGCAGCTTGGCCTCCTCCAGGGGCCAGTACTCGATCCGGAACGCCTCCGACGGGGGGAGCGACACGTAGTTCGAGTAGACCTCGAAGGCGCTGGCCGGGGCGGCGGCGCCGGACTGCGGGATGTCCGCCGCCTCGCGGCCGGTGCCGAGGGCGGTGGCGCCCTCCATCACGTGGATGGCGTTGACGTAGAACTCCCCGGTCACCCGGGCCTCGGGCTTGTTCTTTCCGAAGCTGAACATGCCCAGGCCGGGGACGAGCACCACGGTCGGATTCGGATCGCGCTCGGCCGGCGATCCCGGGCCCGCGAACTTCCGGTAGTACTGGTGGTAGTCCTCCCGGTACTGCGCGATGGCTCCCTCCAGCGCCTCCCGCAGCCCGCCCAGGCTCCGCGAGGGCGTCCAGGGCACGTACAGCGGCCGGATCTTGGTCCGGATGAAGTGGTCCGGACAGCTCGTCCCGAGCCTGGCCAGCCGCTCGCCGTCGGCGGAGTTCACGAACCGGAGCACCTCCGGCAGATCGGAGTAGTGCCCGATCATCCGCCGGCCGGCCGAGACCCGGCCGCGGATCATCGGAGAGGCGTCCAGCGCCAGCTCGCGGTGGTCTCCCAGCACCTCGAAGCGCGCCCCGCCGAAGAGCCCGCTGCCCTTCCGAGCCACCGCCTCGAGCACCAGCTGGCCGAGGTCGTCGATGACCCGCAGGCTGTTGCGATAGCAGTCGCGCTGCGTATCGCCCCAGGTGAACAGGCCGTGCCCGCCCAGCAGGAGCCCATCGCAGCCGGGGTTCTCCTCGACCGCCTGCCGGATCATCATGGCCAGCTCGAAGCCGGGCCGACGCCACGGGACCCAGACCAGCCGGTGGTCGAACGCTCGGTTGAACTCCTCCATCCGCTCGCGCCCGTTGGCCGCCGCCGCCAGCGCGATGGCCCAGTCCGGGTGCAGGTGATCCACGTGCGCGAAGGGGAGGAACCCGTGCAGGGGCGTGTCGATGGAGGCCGGGGCCGAGCTGGTCCCGAAGGTGCACAGCGGATACAGCTCCGCCAGCTCGTCCTCGTGCTCGGCACCGCGGTACCGACCCCGCAGCGCGTGCAGCCGGTCCAGGGAGAGGGCCGCGAACCCGGACCGCAGGATGCTGCCCAGGTCGCCGCCGCTCCCCTTCACCCACAGGACCTGCCGCTCGGTCCCGTCGACCGGGTCCAGGCCGGGCAGCTTGGAGCTGGTGTTCCCCCCGCCGAAGTTGGTGATGCGGAGATCCGAGCCGAGCAGGTTCGAGCGGTAGCGGAGCGCATCGGGGCCGTCCAGCTGCCCGGCCGCTCGATCGTCCCAGCGATCCTCGAGGTAACGGAGCTTCGTCGTGCGCGTGGCCATCGATTCCTCCGCCCAGAACATGGGCGGGGGGATGCCCGGATGCTCCACCCGGACGGAGTGGGTGCGCCGGCCGCGCCGCGCGAGCTGGGCTGCAACGTTGTTTCGGAGGAAGACCGCACCGTCCGGCCCTGCCCCCGCCGGCGCCGATCCCGAGCGGCTACCCGCCGCCGCCATCTCCGTCCTGGGCCGCGTACAGGGCGCGGACGGTGTCGATGGTGTCGGCGTCCTCGGCCCTCTTGTCCTCGCGGTACCGCTTGACGCGCGCGAAGCGCAGGGCCAGGCCGCTCTGGTAGCGCGAGCTCGCCTGGATGCCGTCGAACGCCACCTCCACCACCAGCTCCGGGCGGACCCGGATGGCGTACCCCTCCTCTCCGACGGCCAGCGCCTGGAGCCGCTCGGTCTGCCAGACCAGCATGGCGTCGGTCATCCCCTTGAACGTCTTCCCCAGCATGGCAAAGCCGCCGCCGGCGGGGTCGCGGGCGCCCAGGTGCAGGTTGGAGAGCCACCCCCGCCTCCGCCCGCTGCCCGGCTCGACCGCCAGGACCACCAGGTCGAGCGTGTGGGCGCGCTTCACCTTGAGCCAGGCGCCGCCGCGCCGGCCTGCCTCGTACGGTGCGTCGAGCGCCTTGGCGACCAGCCCCTCCTGGCCGCGGGCCAGCGCCTCGGCCAGGTAGGCCTCGGCCTGGGAGGGCTGGTCCGTCACCAGGCGCGGCACGAGGTGCCCGGGGGGAAGCACGTCCTGGAGCGCGGCGCGGCGCTCGGCGTTGGGGCGGGCCAGGAGGTCCCGGCCGTCGAGGTGGAGCAGGTCGAAGAAGAAGGCGGTGAGCGGGAGATCGGGGGCCAGCCGATCCACGTCCAGGCGGCGCCCGAAGCGGCGCATGGTGACCTGGAACGGCTCGGGGGTCCCGTCGCCGCGCACCGCCAGCGCCTCGCCGTCCAGGATGAGGGTGCGGGCCCGGGCCGCCCGCGCCACCGCGGCCACCTCCGGCACCGCGTCGGTGACCTCGCGCAGCGTCCGCGAATAGACCCGGACCACGTCGCCGTCCCGGTGCACCTGGACCCGCGCCCCGTCCAGCTTCCACTCCAGCGCCGCCCGCCCCAGCGCGCGCAGCGCCTCCCCCACGTCCTCGGCCGTCTGCGCCAGCATGGGCTGCACGGGCGAGAAGAGCCGCAGGCGGAAGCGCTCCAGCGCGGCCCGCCCCTCCGAGAGCGCCGCCGCGGCCACCGCCGGGAGCGAGCCGGCCAGCATGGCCGCGCGGCGCACCTCGTCCGGCCCGGCGCCGGCGGCCTGGGCCACCGCCTCGGCCAGGAGCCCCTCCAGCGCGCCCTGGCGCAGCTCGCCGCCGAGGAGGCCGGCCAGGAACTCGCGCTCCTCCAGGGCCGCGCGGGCGAAGAGCTCGCCCAGCCGGGAGCGGCGGGCCGCCGCCGACCCGGGGCCGCGCGCCGTCGCATAGGCGTCGAGGGCCGCGTGCACGTCACCCACCGTGAGCGAGGGCGCGCCGGCGGGCGCGGACCCGAGCGCCTCGCGGATGGCGGCGTACCCCAGCCCGATGCGACCCTGGGCCGGCTCGCCGCCCAGCCAGCTCACCACCACCGGCCGCTCCTCGGGCGCGAGCGCGCGCAGGAGCCGCGCCAGGTGGGCGATCTTCTCGCGCCGCGAGCGGGTGGCGGCGACGTCCCGCGAGGTCCGGGCCACGTCGGCGAGCAGCACCGGCGTAGCCTACCGGCGCCGCGGCAGGGCCGCACCTCCATCGACGCGCCCGCGCTGCCCCGCCGGCGCGGGAATCGCGGCGGGTCAGGGGAGGCACCGGGACGGCAGCACCACCAGCCCTCCCGGCGCGCCCAGCACCACGTCCGGCCGGACGTCGCCGTCCACGTCGCCCACCGCCACGCCTCCCGTCAGCAGGCCGACGCCACCCAGGGTGGTCCAGCGCCGCGGACGCTGCAGCACGCGATCGGCGCTCACCTCGAAGACGCCCACCGACTCGGAGAGCTCGGACCGCACCACCACCACCGCCCGCCCCATGCCGGGGAGGGTGCCGGTGCCGATGGCGTCGGAAGCGTAGAACGGCTGCCACTGCGGCGCGTCGAAGGTGCCGTCAACGCCACCATTGCACGCGGCGGCGATCACGAGCACCGCCGCGAGCGCGGCGGCGGAGTTCAGCTGGCGCATGGATCACTCCCCGTGCTGGACCCGTACACCCGCTAGCCTCGGGTGCGCCGTAATCCCAATCAGGTCCCGCCCGTGCCATCATGGCTTTCGCTGTCGCATGATCGCTGGACCTGGCGTGAATACCGGGCCTGGGTCCGGCGTCCCAGTTGCACCTTCCCCCACCCTGCGGAGATCGAGACATGCAACCTTTGCGGCGTCGCCTGCACCCGCTCACCCTCGCGCTGGCGGCCCTCATCGCGCTGGCGCCGCAGCTGGTCCGCGCGGACTCGAGCGCACTGCCGGCCGGGATCCCGCCGCTGCCGCCCGCCTACGCCGGCTGGCCGCGCATCCAGAGCCCCATCCCCCTCGATCCCGCGCAGGAGGCCCGCATCGCCGCCATCGTCGCCGGCATGACGCTCGAGCAGAAGGTCGGACAGATGACCCAGCCCGACGCGACCCTCATCAGCCCGGACGACGTCCGCAAGTACGGCATCGGCACGGTGCTGGTGGGCGGAGGCGGCTGGCCCGGCAACGATCGGCACGCGCCCGCCTCCGCCTGGCTGGCCATGGCGGATGCGCTCTGGCAGGCCTCGATGTCCACCGACGCCAAGGTGAAGATCCCGCTGCTCTGGGGCATCGACGCCGTCCACGGGCACGGCCGCGTCTACGGCGCCACCGTCTTCCCGCACAACATCGGCCTGGGCGCGGCCCATGACCCGGCGCTCGTCCGGCGCATCGGCGCGGCCACCGCCCAGCAGATGCGCGCCACCGGCCACGACTGGGACTTCGCCCCGTGCGTGGCCGTCCCTCAGGACGATCGCTGGGGCCGCACCTACGAGGGCTTCTCCGAGAACCCGGCCATCACCCGCATCTACGCGCGGGAGATGGTGGCCGGCCTGCAGAACCTCGGGCCGGGGCCCGATCCCCGGAAGCCGTACGGCGTGCTCGCCACCGCCAAGCACTTCCTGGGCGACGGCGGTACGCGGGAGGGCCTGGATCAGGGGGTGAACCTCTCCCCCGAGGCCCGGCTCATCAACCTCCACGGCCAGGGCTACTTCGGCGCCATGGAGGCGGGCGTGCAGAGCGTCATGGCCTCGTTCAACAGCTGGCTGGACGCGCCCGCCGGCCCTCCCACCCAGGCGCAGATCGACGAGGCCAAGATCCACGGCAGCAAGCGCCTGCTCACCGGCGTGCTCGAGGGGAAGATGGGCTTCGACGGGCTCATCGTGGGCGACTGGAAGGGCCACGCCCAGGTGCCGGGCTGCTCCACCATCCGCTGCGCCCGGGCCATCGACGCCGGCATCGACGTGTTCATGGTGGCCGACGACTGGCGCGGGTTCTACGAGAGCACCATCGACCTGGTGAAGAAGGGCGAGGTGCCCGTGTCCCGCATCGACGACGCGGTGACCCGGATCCTGCGGGTCAAGATGCGCATGGGGCTGTTCGACATGCCCCGCCCCTCGGAGCGGCCCTTCGCGAAGGACGCCTCCCGGCTGGTGCATCACGAGCTGGCCGCCGAGGCGGTGCAGAAGTCGCTGGTGCTGCTCAAGAACGACCGGCACGTGCTGCCGCTCGATCCCAGGGGCAAGGTGCTGGTGGTGGGCAAGGGCGCCGACAGCATCCGCGACCAGACCGGCGGCTGGACCATCGACTGGGACGGCCGGAGCAACACCAACGCCGACTTCCCCGCCGGCAGCACCATCCTGGCCGGCATCCGCAAGGCGGTGGGCGAGGCCAACGTCACCTTCAGCCAGGATGGGAGGGGCGCCGACGTGGCGAAGTTCGACGCGGTCATCGCCGTCATCGGGGAGACCCCCTACGTGGAGATGACCGGCGATCTCATGCCGGGCCTGAACCGCCGCGCTCCGCGCACCATGGAGCACGCCCGCCTCCACCCCGAGGACCTGGTGGTCCTCTCGCGGGTGAGCGAAAAGGGGAAGCCGGTGGTGACCGTGTTCCTCTCGGGCCGGCCGCTTCTCACCACCAAGGAGCTGAACCGTTCGGACGCGTTCGTGGCCGCCTGGCTGCCGGGCACCGAGGGCGCTGCCGTGGCGCCGGTCCTCTTCCAGGGCACCGACGGCAAGCCGGCGCAGGACTTCACCGGCAAGCTCCCGTACTCCTGGCCCAAGGTGAACTGCAAGCCGGTGAACGTCGGCGACCCGAGCTACGACCCGCTCTTCCCCTTCGGCTACGGCCTCACCTACGCCGACGCGAAGACCGTGGGGGCGCTGCCGGAGCCCCCCGGCGGAACCTGCGACTGAGCCTCGGCCGGGGTGGAGCGGGGGACGGCTAGTACTTCGCGTCCTCCGCCTCGATGAGGCGATAGATCTCCGCCGCGTCGGGGGCCCTGAGGATGGCCTCCCGGAAGGCGGGGTTCTTGAAGATGCGGCTGATGCGCGCCAGCGCCTTGAGGTGGGCGCCGGCCGAGTTCTCCGGGGCGAACAGCGCGAAGAAGAGGTTGGTCGGGCGTCCGTCGATGGCCCGGAAATCGACCCCGGCGGGCGACCGGCCGAAGCTGGCGAGGAGCGCCGGCAAGCCGGCCACCTTACCGTGCGGGATGGCCACCCCCTCGCCGATCCCCGTCGAGCCGAGCTTCTCGCGCTCCAGCAGCGTCTCGAGCAGCTTCTGCCCGTCGACCTTCTGGCTCAGCGCGAGGGGCCGGCAGAGCTCGGACAGCACCGCCTGCCCGGTCCGCCCGGTCAGGTTGTCGATCACGCACTCTGGCCGGAGGAACTCGACGATCTTCATGGCGAACCGGCGTTAACACAGTTGGCAACGCGGGGGCAAGAAGGCAAGGCGACCGCCGCGCCTCCCCTCGCCCCCCCATCCCGCGCCCCCGTCCCCGCCCGCTCCCGGCTCGTACACCGGGCTCGGGCGGGATGGGATCGAGCGGCGCTAGGTCCGTGCCTCGATGAGCCCGAAGTTGCCGTCGTCCCGCCGGTAGACCACGTTGATGGCGCGGTCGTGGGCGTTCTGGAAGACGTAGAACCTCGCGTCCATGAGGTCCATCTGCAGCAGGGCCTCGTCCACCGACATGGGCTTGGCCTGGAACTTGGTGCTCTTCACCACACGGTGGCTGGGCCGATCGGGGTGCTCCAGCATGTCGATGATGTCGTGGCGGACGTCGACCGGCTCCCCTTCCACGTGGTTCCCGTTGAGCTTGTAGGTGGCGAGCTTCTCCTTGTGCTTCTTGAGCTGCCTCTCGATCTTGTCGGCGGCAGCGTCGATGGAGGCGTACATGTCCTGCGTCTTGGCGGAGCCGCGCAGGAGAAAGCGTCCGGCCTTCACGGTGATCTCGGCGTGGTGATCGAGGTTCTCGACATGCAGGACCGCGTGGGCCTCGCTCGCCCGTTCCAGGTACCGCTTCACGTGCTCGACACGGTCCCGCACGTGCGACTTGAGGGCGTCGGTGGGCTCGAGATGCCGGAAGGTGATGTTCACCTGCATGAACCGCCTCCTTGGGAGGACCGTCGCGAAAAACGCATCGGCCGCGACCCGGCGGACTGAACTCCCGCCGGCTCCGCGGCCGATGCCGATGTTGCCGGATGGCAACATTCCCATGGTCATCATAACGCAGGCTCCTGCCGATCGATCCCGGGAGCGGCGCCAAGAAGGGCTCTCGAAGGGGTAGGATGGATGCCGCTCCCGGAGCGCGGTCCGGCGTTCCGGGGACGCCAGGCAGGCTGGCGCGGGCTCATCCGTTCGAGTAACGATCCGGATCGCGCCGCTCTGTGCGGATTCCCAACAGCGCGCGCTCGGGGTGGGGCCCGGCCGGGGCTGCGGCCGCGTGGCTCAGAAGTACTTCTTGCGCTTCGAGCTCGGAAGCAGCCCCAGCACCTCGCGGTACTTGGCCACCGTGCGCCGGGCGATCTCGATCCCCTGGCCCTTCAGGATCTCCACGATGCGCTGGTCGGAGTGGGGCCGGCGCGGATCCTCGGCGGCCACGATCTGCCGGATGTGGTTCTTCACCGCCTCGCTGGCGATCTCGTCGCCGCCGGTCTTGTTGATGGCGGAGTTGAAGAAGAACTTGAGCTCGTAGATGCCCTGCGGCGTGTGCACGTACTTGTTGGTGGTGACGCGCGAGACGGTCGACTCGTGCATGCCGATGTCCTCGGCCACGTCCCGCAGGATGAGCGGCTTGAGGTGGGCGATGCCCTTGTCCAGGAAGTCGCGCTGGAACTTCACGATCGACTCGGTGACCTTGTAGATGGTCCGCTGCCGCTGGTGGATCGAGCGGATGAGCCACACGGCGCTGCGAAGCCGCTCCTGGATGTACTCCTTGGCCTTGCCCGCCTCGCCGTTCTTGAGCGCGGCGCGGTACATCCCGCTGATGCGGAGCTTGGAGAGGCCGTCGTCGTTCAGGACGGTGACGTACTTGTCGCCCATCTTGTAGACGTAGACGTCGGGCGTGATGTACTGCGCGTCCTCGCTGGAGTAGGCGCGGCCCGGCTTGGGCTCGAGGTGGCTGATCACCTTGACCGCCTTCACCACCTCCTCGATGGGAAGCTTCAGGTCCTTGGCGATGGCGGCGTAGTTCTTCGACTCGAGGTGCTTCAGGTGGCGCTCGATGATGGCCACGATCTCGGGCGTGTCGGCGTTCAGGTACTTCACTTGAAGGAGCAGGCACTCGCGCAGGTCGCGCGCGGCCACGCCGATGGGATCGAGCTGCTGCACCTTCTCGAGCACCTTCTCGCAGAACTCGACCCCGAAGCCCGCCTCGAACGAGACCCGCACCAGCGGGTCGGCGGTGGCGGCCTCGGCCGGCTCGCCCTCCACCGGCGGCATCTTGAAGTAGCCGTCGTCGTCGAGGTTGCCGATGATGAGCATGGCCACCCGCACCTCGTCGTGGGTGAAGTTGGAGAGGCGCAGCTGCCACTCGAGGTGGCCCTTCAGGTCTTCCTTGCGGGTGAGGGTGGCCTCGTAGCCGGGCAGCTCTTCGTCGGCCAGGCCGCGGTTGGAGGGCGCGGTGTGGCCCTGGAGCTGGTAGTGCTCGAGGTACTGGTCCCAGTCGATCTCGTTGGCGCCCTCCTCGCCCTTGACCTCCTGCTCCTTCTCGGCCTCCTTGTGCTCGGGCTTGGCGGCGATGTCGGCCGCCTCGGCCGGGCTGGCGCCCTCGGGGATGGGCTCCTCGTCGTTGTCGTCCGCCCCGTCCAGGAGCGGGTTCTCGGTCATCTCGGTCCGGACCAGGTCCACCAGCTCCATGCGCGAGAGCTGCAGGAGCTTGATGGCCTGCTGCAGCTGGGGCGTCATCACCAGCTGCTGCGTCATCTTGAGATGCTGTTTCAGCTCGAGGCTCATCGCTGCTCCGTCCTAGGCTCGGGGGCCGCGTGCGGCTCGTCCAGCCGGAACTTGTCCCCCAGGTACACCTCGCGGGCCCGCGGGCTGCTCGCGATCTCGGCCGGTGTCCCGGCCTCCAGGATGGTGCCCGCGGCCAGGATGTAGGCCCGGCCGCAGATGCCCAGCGCCTCGCGCACGTTGTGGTCCGTCACCAGCACGCCGATGCCCCGGTCGCGCAGCCCGGCGATGAGCCGCTGCAGCTCGCCCACCGCGATGGGATCGACCCCGGCGAAGGGCTCGTCGAAGAGGATGTGGCGCGGGTTCGAGAGCAGGCTCCGCGCCACCTCGGCCCGGCGCCGCTCGCCGCCCGAGAGCTGCTCGCCCAGCGAGCCCGCCACCTTCTCCAGCCGGTACTCGGCGATGAGCTCGTCGGCGCGGTGGTTGCGCTCGCGCCGCCCCCACCCCAGCGCCTCGAGGATCCCCGTGAAGTTCTGGCGGACCGAGAGCTTCCGGAAGACGGATGCCTCCTGCGGGAGGTAGCCCAGGCCGAGCCGCGCGCGCCGGTGCATGGGCAGGCGGGTGAGGTCGTGCTCGCCCAGCCGGACCCGGCCCGCCTCCGGCACCACCAGCCCGACCACCATGTTGAAGCAGGTGGTCTTGCCGGCGCCGTTGGGGCCGAGCAGGCCCACCACCTCGCCCGGGCCGACCTCGAACGAGACGCCGTCGACCACCCGCCGCCCGCCGTAGCTCTTGACCAGGGCCTCGGCGTGGAGGAGCGTCTCGCGCCCGGCGCTCCCGTCGCCGGCGCCGTTCGATCTCGGGGCCGGGCTCACTTCTTGCCCTCCCGGGGCGACGTGGTGGTCCTGCCCTTCCGGCGCTGCTGGTACTGCTGGAGCCGCTCGTCCGCCTGGGCCGCCGGCACGGTGCCCTGGACCTCGTCCATGGTCACCTCGTCCCGGTCCAGGTCGTACACCAGCCGGCTGCCGGTGGCGGAGAGCCCGCCGCTGCGGATGACCGGCTTGCCCTCGCAGGTGAGGCGGGAGGCGGCCTCGTCGTAGGTGGCCTTCTCGCAGGTGACGACCTTGTCGGCGCGCTCGAACCGGACGTCGCCCTCGCAGGTCGCCACCTGGACCTGATCCTGATCGTCGAGCTGCGCGCCCAGGCGCTTGCAGGTGAGGACCGCGTCACCGCGGGTGAGGCGGACCGGGTTCCCGGTGTACTCGATGCGATGCCGCGGGAAGATGTACTTCACCTTGTCGGCCGAGACGGTGACCGTTCCCCCGCCCGTGGCGGGCAGGCGGGTGAGGCTCGGGACCGCCAGCGCGGCCAGGATCGCGAGCTGCGCGATCACCGATGCGCCCCCGTGGACTCGGTCGTGACCGGGCCGCCGAGCTGCAGATCGCCGAGTTGCGGCTCGAACGTGAACCCCACGCCGTGGAGCACCAGGTTTCCGCGCTCCACGACCACCGGGTCCTGGCCCGTCACCAACCCCTTGCCCGACGGCCCCGGCTCGTAGCGCGCCCGGTCGGTGACGGCCCGCTCGCCGGCGTGGGTCACGACGACCCCGCCCTGCGCCGAGAAGATCTGGGCGGAGAGGTCGCCTTGGGCCGTCGGGGCGGTGATGACCACCGGCTCGTCGCGCGCTGGAAGCTCAGCGCGGAGATCCAGGGCGGTCGCGTGGCTCGTATCCCGCCGGACGGAGACCTGGCGGGCCTCGCCCCGCGCCCGCAGGGCATCGCCCCGCCAGACGCGAAAACGTACCCTTTCGAGCTTCAGCTCAGGTGCCACCGGCGTAGACCCCAATTTCTGGCTTGACCTGCACGCGGGAAGGAGGGCCAGGGCCAGCGCTCCCGCCACCGCCACCATCGTCCAAGCCCGCTGAAACATAGCATTCTTTCGCCTGGGATTCGACAGGCACAGACCTTGCTAGGGAGTCTACACCCCTAGACTTCGGAAAGCTCAACGGTTTTCGGCACTCGCCTTGCTAGGGACCGGCGACGCCTGCTCGCCTGGTGGCCGCGTGCGCCAGCGCTCGTGCATCCAGACCCATTCCGCCGGGTGCCGGCGGATCGCCTGCTCGAGGGCGGCCGTGCAGGCGGCCGTCAGCCGTACGACCTCCATCTCTCGATCGGGGGGGTCCGAGGAGAAGGGGATCTCCTGGACCTCGAGCGTGTGGCCGTCGGTCGCCCGGGGGCCGTTGCGGTGGATGGTTCCGACGACCACCGGCGCGCCGAACCGGACCGCGAAATCCGCTGCGGCGCGGGGGGTGAAGGCCAGCCGCCCGAAGAAGGGAACGAACACACCCTGGACCCGGGTGTCCTGATCGATGAGCAGCCCCAGCGCCCGGCCGGAGCGGAAGGTGCGGATGATGGCGCGGCCGGTCTCCGGATCCTCGCGCCAGAGCGTGGTGACGCCGCCCTCGGCCCGGAACCGCTCGGCCAGCTCGTCGATCTTCCGGTCCCAGCTGGCCTTGGCGATGACGGCGTTGGGCACGCCGGCGCGGGCGATGCGGCGGGCGAGCAGCTCCCAGCTCCCCATGTGCCCGGTGACGAAGACCATCCCGCGCCCTCGCGCCATCACGTTGCGGAGGAGGTCGGGCGGGGAGAGCTTCACGTACGTGTCCAGCCGGCGGTCGTACCAGCGGATGGACGCCAGCTCGAAGGTGGAGCGGCCCAGGTGGACGAACATGTCGCGGGCGATCCGCTCCCGCTCCGCCGGCTCCTCCTCCGGGAAGGCCAGGGCCAGGTGGGTGAGCGCCAGGGTCCGCGTCTGGCGCGCCAGCCGGTGGGCCACGGCGCCGGCCGCGGCGCCGAGCCAGAGCGCCGGGCGCAGAGGCAACAGGCTCAGGATCCGGATCAGGACGCGGATCAGGGCCGAGCGGAGCGACCTCTTGATTCGCTTGTGAACCCGTGCGGCCATGAGACCGGGACGCTAGCACGGGCGTCGAGTGGTGGGCACCCGACGCCGCGACGTGGACCTGGACGAACCCCTTCGCCGTCGCGCCCGTACCAGAGCCGGCCGTCGGTGAGCACCCCGTCGATGTCGAGGAGCAGGAGCCGGATGCGGGCCGCCCGCCGGAGCAGCTCCTGGGGCGGGATGCGGCTCCGGGACGAGGCCGGTCGAGAGGGCATGCGCGGGAGAGTAGCGCGCGCGGCCCCGCCCGTCAGGCCTTCACCTGGAGCTTGGTGACGGCGGCGGCGGCGCGCTGGTTCTGGTCCCGCCGCTCGCGGGCGGCCTTCACGAACCCGGCGAAGAGCGGGTGCGGGGCGAAGGGCTTGGACTTGAACTCGGGATGGAACTGGCAGCCCAGGAAGTGCGGGTGGTTGTTGAGCTCGATCATCTCCACCAGCCCGAGCTCGGTGTTCGTCCCCGAGAAGATCATCCCGGCGCCCTCGTACTGGGCGCGGTAGGCGTCGTTGAACTCGAACCGGTGCCGGTGGCGCTCGTGGATCAGGTCCTGGCCGTACAGCTCGCGCGCCTTGGTCCCGTCCTTGAGCGCGCAGGCGTAGCTGCCCAGCCGCATGGTCCCGCCCTTCTCGGTGACCTTCTTCTGCTCCTCCATGAGCGTCACCACCGGGTGGGGGGTGGCCTCGTCGAACTCGAGCGAGTTGGCCTTCTCCAGCCCCAGAACGTCGCGGCCGAACTCGATCACGGCCATCTGCAGGCCCAGGCAGATCCCGAAGAAGGGCACCTTCCGCTCGCGGGCGTAGCGGCAGGCCAGGATCTTCCCCTCGGTGCCGCGGACCCCGAACCCGCCCGGCACCAGGATCCCGTCCACCGTCTCCAGCTCGGAGACGTCGCCCTCCTCCAGCTTCGAGGAGTCGATGAAGACGGGCTTCAGGCGCACCCCGGCGGCGATGCCGCCGTGCACCAGCGCCTCGTTGAGGCTCTTGTAGCTCTCGGCCAGCTCCACGTACTTGCCCACGATGCCGATGCGCACCTCGCCCTTGCGCGGGTTCTTGATCCCCTCGACGATGGCCTCCCACTTCTCCAGGCGCGGGGCGCGGCTCCAGATGTTGAAGAGCTCGGCCAGCTTGTCGTCGACGCCCTCGGCGTGGAAGGCGACCGGCACCTCGTAGATGGAGGCCACGTCCTTGGCGGTGAACACCGCCGAGGGGTCCACGTTGCAGAAGAGGGCGATCTTGTCCTTCATCTCCCTGGCGATGTCGCGGTCGGAGCGGCACAGGAGGATGTCCGGCTGGATGCCGATCTCGCGCAGCTCCTTGACCGAGTGCTGGGTGGGCTTGGTCTTGAGCTCGCCGGCCGCGGCGATCCACGGCACCAGGGTCACGTGGACGTAGACCGCGTTCTCCTCGCCCACGTCGTACTTCATCTGCCGGATGGCCTCCAGGAAGGGCAGCGACTCGATGTCGCCGACCGTGCCGCCGACCTCGATGATGAGGATGTCGGCCCCGCCGGCCGCCTCGCGGATGACCGCCTTGATCTCGTCGGTGATGTGCGGGATGACCTGCACGGTCTTGCCCAGGTACTCGCCGCGGCGCTCGCGCTGGATGACCGACTGGTAGATGCGACCGGTGGTGTAGTTGTTCTTGCGGGTCATCTTGGCGCTGGTGAAGCGCTCGTAGTGGCCCAGGTCCAGGTCGGTCTCGGCCCCGTCGTCGGTGACGTACACCTCGCCGTGCTGGAAGGGGCTCATGGTGCCGGGATCGACGTTGATGTACGGGTCCAGCTTGAGGTGCTGCACCTCGAGCCCACGGTTCTCGAGCAGGGCGCCCATGGAGGCGGCGGCCAGTCCCTTGCCGAGCGAGCTCACCACGCCGCCGGTGACGAACAGGTACTTGGTCTTCTTGCCACGCTTCACCATGCGTCACCCGCCTTCGTGCCTTGGGCCGGCGGCCAGGAACGCCCGGGCGCGCTCCAGGTCCTCCGGCGTGTCGATGCCGAACCCGCGATAGGTCGTCTCTGCCACCTGGATCTTGAACCCGTGCTCCAGCGCCCGCAGCTGCTCCAGCGACTCCTCCTGCTCCAGCCGGCCGGGCGCGAGCGCGGCGAACCGTTCCAGGAACTCCGCCGTGTAGCCATAGATGCCCACGGTGGCGCGCATGCGCGGCGAGATGCCACCGGCGCGCCGGAAGGGAATGGGCGAGCGCGAGAAGTAGAGCGCGTGGCCCTGCAGATCGGTGACCACCTTGCCCACCTGCGGCAGATCGACCTCGCCCGGATCGATGGGCCGCATGAGCGTGCCCATGTCCGCCCCGCTCTCGTCCATGGCGCGGATCAGCGTCTCGATGGCCTCGGGCTCGATCAGCGCCTCGTCGCCCTGCACGTTCACGACGAGAGTGGGCCGGGGCTGGAGCTTGCGGGCCGCCTCGGCCACGCGGTCGGTCCCGGTGGCGGCCGGCCCCGTGAGGATCGCCTCCGCCCCCGCGCGGGTGGCCGCCGCCGCGATGCGCTCGTCGTCCGTGGCCACCGCCACCACGTCCACGCCGCGCGCGCGCCGGGCGCGCTCGACCGTGTGAGCGATGACGGGCTTGCCTGCCAGATCGGCGAGCGGCTTTCCCGGGAAGCGCTGGGCTCCGAACCGGGCCGGAATGATGACAGCGACGCGTCTCAAACCGGGGCGCCAACCTACGACGACGGGA
Source organism: uncultured Pseudomonadota bacterium (assembly GCA_963736345.1). GTDB lineage: Bacteria > Myxococcota > Myxococcia > Myxococcales > Anaeromyxobacteraceae > Anaeromyxobacter. The sequence goes on from CAVTOU010000014.1 coordinate 229,735, forward strand.
TCCAGCTCGTCAACGGCGACCGCGTAATCGATCGATCCGCCGTGGTTTTCCTGCGCGCCGGCGCGCGACCCGTGCGGGAGCGCGCGCGCACACTCGCCCCCGGGGTCCCCCTTCGACAAGCTCAGGGCAGGCTTCGACGGGCTCAGGACAGGTCCTTCGACCTCGGCCCTGCTTCGCGGGCCTACGCTCAGGACAGGCCCTTCGACTACGGCCCTGCTTCGCAGGGCCTACGCTCAGGACAGGCTTTGCCGGCCCGGCCGCCGGCCCCCACCTTTCCTCGCGCATGCACGTGCTCCACGTGGTGGGCGCCCGCCCCAACTTCATGAAGACGGCGCCGCTCCTGGAGGCGCTCCGCCGGCGCGGCCTGGCCCAGCGGCTGGTGCACACCGGCCAGCACTTCGACGAGCGGATGAGCGGCGTGTTCTTCTCGGAGCTGGGGCTGCCGCGGCCCGACGAGGACCTGGGCGTGGGCTCCGGGAGCCACGGCCGAGCAGACCGGGCGCGTCCTGATCGAGCTCGAGGGCTGGCTGCTCTCGCATCCGCCGCGCCCCGACCTGGTGGTGGTGCCCGGCGACGTGAACTCCACCCTGGCCGCCGGGCTGGTGGCCGCCAAGCTCGGGATCCCGGTGGCCCACCTCGAGGCCGGGCTGCGCAGCTTCGACCGGAGCATGCCCGAGGAGGTGAACCGCGTGGCGGTGGACCACCTCTCCGACCTGCTGCTCACGCCCAGCCCGGATGCCGACGCAGAACCTGCTGCGCGAGGGCATCCCCGCCTCGCGCATCGCGCGCGTCGGGAACCTCATGATCGACACCCTCCGCAAGCACCTCCCGGCGGCGCGCCAGCGGCGCGTGCCCGAGTCCATGGGGCTCGAGCCCGGCAGGTACGCGGTGGTCACGCTTCACCGTCCGTCAAACGTGGACGATGCCGCCACGCTGGCGCGACTCCTGGGGGCGCTCTCCCAGGTGGCCAGGGCCCTGCCGGTCATCTTCCCGGTGCACCCGCGCACCCGCGCGCCGCATCGCGGCCGCCGGCCTGGAGGAGGCCGCGCCGATCGCTGCAGCTCGTCGATCCGCTCGGCTACCTGGAGTTCCTCTCGCTCACCAGCGCCGCCCGGCTGGTGCTCACCGACTCGGGCGGCCTGCAGGAGGAGTCGACCGCGCTCGGCATCCCCTGCCTGACCCTGCGCGAGAACACCGAGCGCCCCGTGACCGTCAGCGAGGGGACGAACGAGGTGGTGGGCACCGAGCCCGGGCGCATCCTGGCCGCCGCCGGCCGCGCGCTCGGCACCGAGCCGCCGCGCGACCACGTTCCGGCGCTCTGGGACGGGCGCGCCGGGGAACGGGCGGCGGAGGCGGTGTGCCGGCTGCTCGGCCTTCACGAGGCGGCCGCCGCGCCCCTGGCCTCGCCCGGGTGAGAGAGGCCGGCACGCCGCAGGCGGGGCAGGTCCGGTCATCCCGTCCGGCGGCGCGGCGATGGTATGGTCTGCGCCGTGGCGACGGTGCGGGTGCCCTTCACGGTCGAGCCCAACTACGCCGGGTGGCGGCTGGACCGCTACCTGCAGGAGAAGATCCGCCGGCTCTCCCGGGAGCGCGTCCAGCACATCATCGAGCACCGGCTCGAGACCGAGGACGGGCGGACGCTCAAGCCGTCCACCCGCGTCCAGGCCGGGCTGCGCTTCGCCTTGCTCAAGGAGGCAGAGCCCGAGCCCGAGACGCCCATGGAGTTCGGGGTGGTGCTCGACGACGGGGACCTGCTGGTGGTGGACAAGCCGGCCGGCCTCCCCATCCACGCCACGGCGCGGTACTCGGCCCACACCTTCACCGCCCTGGCCCGGGCGCGCTTCCCGGATCGCAAGGTCGACCCCGCCCACCGCATCGACCGCGAGACCTCCGGGCTGCTCGCCTGCGGGGTGCGGCCGGAGGTGACGCGGGTGCTGAAGCGCGACTTCGCCAAGGGGCGGGTGAAGAAGACCTACCTGGCCATCGCCCTCGGCGCCCCGCCGGAGGATCGCTTCACGGTCGAGGCCGCGCTGGCGCTCAACGGTGCCTCGCTGGTGCGCGTCCGCATGCACGCCGACCCGGCCGGCCTGGCCTCGGTGACCGAGTTCGAGGTGCTGGGACGGCGCACCACGCCCGACGGCGCGCCGGTGGCGCTCCTCGCCTGCCACCCCCGCACCGGACGGCAGCACCAGATCCGCGCCCATCTCCACTGCGCCGGGCTGCACATGGTCGGCGACAAGATCTACGGGCTGGACGAGGGCATCTTCGACCGGTTCACCCGGGGCGAGATGACGGACGCGGACCGGCAGGTGCTGCGCCTGCCGCGCCACGCGCTTCACGCCTGGCGCCTGGAGCTGCCCCACCCGCTCACGCGCGCGCCGGTGTCGCTGGAGGCGCCGCTCCCCGCCGACCTGCGCGAGTTCTGGGAGGGCTGCACGCCGCCTCCGGGAGGTGCCGGATGAACCTTTCCCAGCTGGCCGGGGCGACCTCGGGCCTGCTGGCCGCCGGGCTGGCGGTCGTCGGGGTCCTGATCCTCTTGCTCGTCTCGGCGCGCCTCCCCTTCGTGATCCGCCGCCCCGGCAAGGGCCGCTTCGCGAAGGGCTTCGCCGCCGGGGCGCTGGTGCTGCTCGTGTGCGGCGCGCTGCTGTTCCTGGCCGCCGATCTCACCGACGGCTATCCGTCCTTCCGGCACCTGCTCGACGCCGTCGCGCCGTGGGTCGCCGCGCTGATGCTCCTCGCGGCGGCCTGGGCGGGCGTGCGCGCCGGACGGCAGCGCCGGACCGTCCCCACCGCACCGCCGCCCCCGGCCGGTGTGCCGCCCCACGCGGCGCCGGCGCCCCGCGAGGGCGGCACCAGCACCTGACCGCCGCGGGCTCGCCGGGGCTGGCGCCACGCTCGCCCTGGGCGCGCCAGCGAATGATTGCACCCCGACAGAGCTGTGCGGCCGGTGTCCGCCCGCCCATGTGGCGCGCGTTCTCACGGCAGAGCTCGCGTGGCGCCGGTGCGGCGCGGCGGCTCGAGGAGGCGTGCCATGGAAGCTGCCCAGGCCGCTGGGTACCTGTTGCGGAACGATTCCCAGGAGCTGCAGCGCCTGGAGCGGCAAGGCGCGCTCCTGCGCGAGCCCTCCGCGCTGCTCCTGCGCCAGGCCGGGATCTCGGCCGGCATGCGCGTGCTCGACCTGGGGACCGCCATCGGCGAGCTCGCCTTCCTCGCGGCCGAGCTGGTCGGGCCGGAGGGCGAGGTGGTGGGCGTCGACCAGTCGGCGGACGCGCTCGAGCTGGCGGCGCGGCGCGCGGCGGCGAGCGGCCTCGGGAACGTCTCGTTCCAGCAGGCGGACATCACCTCCTGGGAGCCGCCGGACGGTTTCGACGCGGTCATCGGGCGGCTGGTGCTCATCTACGTGGAGGACCCGGCCGCCATCGTCCGCCGCCACGCGCTCGCGCTCCGCCCGGGCGGCGTCTACGTCGCCCTCGAGTACGACATGCCGGCGACGCGATCCATCCCGCCCACGGCGCTCGGGACGAGGGCCATCGAATGGTTGCGGAGGGCGTTCGAGGCGGGGCGCGTCGACGTCTCGCTGGGCGCGCGGCTCGGCGCCATCCTCGCCGAGGCCGAGCTTCCCTCACCGAAGGTGGTCGGGATCCAGGCGTACCTGGCGCCGACCGACTCCGTCGCGCCGGCGTACCTGGCCGGCATCGTGCAGTCCCTCCTGCCCGTGATCGAGCGCGCCGGCATCGCGACGCGCGAGGAGGTGGGCATCGAAACGCTGGAGCGGCGGCTCGCGGCGGAGCTCGCGGAGTACCAGGCGGTGATCGCGCCGCCCACGCTGGTCGGCGCCTGGGCGCGGTACGGGCTGACCAACTAGCGTCCGGCCGTGCGGCGCGCCTACCCCGGCCCGGCCCGCCGTGCGTGCCGGGCCCGGCGCTCCTGCGCCGCCTGCGCCTTGCCGATGCGGGCGCGCTGCTTCACGGCCAGCACGTAGAACCGCTCCCGGAGCGCGGCCGCGTCGGCCTCGGCCAGATCCCCGTGCCGGCCGCGCTCTGCGACGCGCCGGTCCACCGCGGCGGCGATGGAGATGGCGGCGGCCACCGACACGTTCAGCGACTGCACGAAGCCGTGCATGGGGATGGCGTAGCGCGCGTCGGCCAGCGCCAGCGCCTGGTCCGAGACGCCGCGGTGCTCGTTCCCGAAGACCAGCGCCACCCTACCCGCGAAGGTGAGCTCGGAGAGGGTGCGCGACCCCGGCTCGAGGTGGGTGGCGTAGACGGTGAAGCCCTCGCCCCGGAGGTGCTCCAGGCAGGCGCGCGTGTCCTTCCACCGGTGCACGTCCAGCCACTTGTCGGCGTTCTGGCTCACCTTCTTGTTGCGATCGTAGGGCTTCATCACGCCCTCGATGACGTGCAGGTCCTGGATCCCGAAGGCCTCGCAGGTGCGGACCACCGCGTTCACGTTCTGGGGATCGCAGAGCGCCTCCATCACCACCGTCAGCGTCCGGGTCCGGCCCGCCACCACCTCGTCGATGCGCGCCTTCCGCTCCGGGAGCAGGAACCCGGGATCGCCCAGACGCGGCTCGCCGTTCCCGCGGCTCACCCGATGGCCCTCGGCTTGTTGAGCTTCCGGCCGCCCCCGCCCCGCCGCGCCAGCGCCTGCTTGAACACCGCCCGCCCCATCGCGTCCACCAGCGCGTCGATTCCCTCGCCCGTCACCGCCGAGATGAGGTGGACCTTGACCGGCTTCTTGCGGCGGGCCAGCAGCTTCTCCAGCTTCTTCCCCCCGGCGCGGGCCTCGGGCACGTCGACCTTGGTGACGGCCACGATCTGCGGCTTCCGCGCCAGCTCGGGCGAGTAGAGAGCCAGCTCCCGGTCGATGGCCTCCATGTCGGCGCGCGGCTCGCGGCCGGGCTCGGGGCTGGCGCCCTCCACCAGGTGGACCAGCACCCGGCAGCGCTCCACGTGCCGCAGGAACTGGTGGCCCAGCCCGGCGCCCCCGTGTGCGCCCTCGATGAGCCCGGGGATGTCCGCCACCACGAAGCTCCGCTCGCCGCGCCAGGAGACCACGCCCAGGTTCGGGATCAGCGTCGTGAACGGGTAGTCCGCGATCTTGGGCCGGGCGCGCGAGATGCGGCTGATGAGGGTGGACTTGCCGGCGTTGGGATACCCGATGATGCCCACGTCGGCCAGGAGCTTCAGCTCGAGGACCAGCTCCTTCTCCTCGCCGGGCGTTCCATCCTGGGCGTAGCGCGGCGCCTGGTTGACGGAGGTGGCGAAGTTCATGTTGCCCAGGCCGCCGCGGCCCCCCTTGGCCACCACGAAGCGGTCCTCGCTCCCGGCCAGGTCCACCAGCACCTCTCCGGTGGCGGCGTCCTTCACCACCGTGCCCGGCGGGACGCGCAGGACGCGATCGCCCCCGTCCTTGCCGTTCATGTCCGAGCCGCCGCCCTTCTCACCGTTGCGGGCCCGGTGCTCGCGGACGTACCGGTAGTCCAGCAGGGTGGCGAGCTGCGGGTCGACCTGCAGCACCACGTCGCCGCCGTTGCCGCCGTCGCCGCCGGCCGGCCCGCCGCGCGGGATGAACTTCTCCCGCCGCCAGGCCACGGCGCCGTCGCCGCCGTCGCCGGCCTTCACGCGAATCCGGACCTCGTCGACGAATTTCAAGGGCGGGGTCCTCCAGAAACGCGAGACGCCGCGGACCCTGCGGGCCGCGGCGTCCGTCCGGCGCGAGCTGCGCGCTACCCTTCGACGATCGAAACGACGCGCCGGTCGCCGCGGGTGCGAGTGTACTTGACCGTCCCGTCGGCCTTGGCGAAGAGCGTGAAGTCCTTCCCCATCCCGACGTTCCGGCCGGGGTGGATCAGCGTCCCGACCTGGCGAACCAGGATGCGGCCCGCCACCACCTTCTCCGAGCCGTACACCTTGACGCCGCGGTGCTGGCCAGGAGAGTCGCGCCCGTTGCGCGACGAGCCCTGTCCTTTTTTGTGAGCCATCTCGTGCCTGCCTTCTGCGTGTGGAAAAGTCCAGACCGTCGCGAGTCGAAGGACGGAAGCCTAGGCCCGGACCGCCGTGATGAGGACCTCGGTGTAGGGCTGGCGGTGACCGCGCTTCTTGGTCCAGCCTTCCTTCTTCTTGCGGAAGTGGATCACCCGCTTGTGCTTGCCGAGGGAGACGATCTCGCCCTCGACGGCCGCCCCGTCGACCACCGGCTTGCCGATCTTCGCTGCGCCGTCGCCGCCGAGGAGCAGCACCTCGAAGTTCACCTTGCCGCCCACGTCCCCGGTCAGCTTCTCGATCCTGAGCCGGTCGCCCTGGGCGACGCGATACTGCTTCCCGCCGGTTCGAATCACCGCGTACATCGCCATCTCCTCGGAATCTTGGGAGGATGTGCCGGCTCCGCGCGAGAGTGCACCGCGGCTGCCGGGCCTCCGGAAGGGCGGTCATATACGATCCCATTGGCCGGGCTGTCAAGGATTCCCGGGGCTTGCGCGGCCCCGGGCAGGGCCCCCTCTCTTCGCGGGGTTGGCGGATCGCCGCGCAGCCGCCCGTTATTTCCTCCGGGTGGCCGATCGCTCCCGCCGCCTGGCCGCCAACGCACCCGGCGATCTGTTCGTCGACGATCGCTGCATCGCCTGCGACACCTGCCGCCAGCTCGCCCCCGCCACCTTCGGCGGCGGCGAGGACGAGCCCTCGTTCGTGTCCCGCCAGCCCGCCGACCCGGCGGCCCGCCGGCGTGCCCTCCTCGCCCTGGTGTCGTGCCCGGTCGCGGCCATCGGCTCGGAGTCCAAGGCCGGCGTGGCCCAGGCCGCCGCGGCGCTCCCCGTCGAGCAGGCGCCCGGGGTCCTGCGCTGCGGGTACACGGCCGAGTCGTCGTTCGGCGCGGCGGCCTGGCTTCTGCTCCGGCCCGAGGGGAACGTGATGGTGGACTCGCCGCGCTTCGCCGGTCCGCTGGTGAAGCGCATCCGGGAGCTGGGAGGGATTCCGCACCCTGTTCCTCACCCACCGGGACGACGTGGCAGACCACGCGCGCTGGCGCGAGGCGTTCGGCTGCGAGCGGATCCTGCACGGGCGCGACGTGACGCGCGGCACGCGCGAGGTGGAGCGCAAGCTCGAGGGCGACGGGCCCATCGCGCTCGCAGATGCGGGCGCGCGGGTGAGGTGGGGCGCCACGCCTTGCCGGCGCCGGCGCAGGAATTGCCGCGCCCCCAGAACGACCTGACGCGGAGCGGCCATCCGCACGCGCCGGTGCGCGTGCGCCCTCCCTAGCTCCCAGGCAGGAACCCGCCTTGCACCGAGACCGCCTCGACCGGGAGGCCGAGCATTGGCTTTTGGGAAGGAGAAAGTGCCATGGCCCGCAAGACGATCATGATGCTGGCCACCGTGGCCTTGTTCGCCGCGTGCTCGGACTCGGCGAGCTCGGAGGCTGCGACGGCGTCGAAGGCGAACCTGCTGTCCCACCGTGTTCCCGTCTACCTCGCCCTGGGCGATTCGGTGCCGTTCGGCTGGAGCGATGCTCTGGCCGGCTCCACCGAACCCTGGCGCTTCGTCGGCTACCCCCAGTTCCTCGCCTTCGGGCTGGGCATGCGGCTCCTGGATGCAGCCTGCCCGAGCGAAGCATCCGGCTCGTTCCTCTCGGCGGATGCGCCGGACGACGGGTGCCGCGCCTACCGGGCCACCCACGATCTGCACGTCCAGTACGACGGAACGCAGCTCACCTACGCGCTCGAGGTGGTGAAGACCTCCCGGCGCCTCGAGCTCGTGACGCTGCAGCTGGGCGCGAACGATCTCCAGATCCTCTCGAAGAGCTGTGCTGGTGACCCGCAGTGCGTCGCCGCCAACCTGCCCGGCACCGTGCAGGCAATCGCCACCAACGTGGCCACCATCATCGGTGCGCTCCGCGCGGCGGGGTACGGCGGACAGGTGGTCGTGATCGACTACTACAATCCCACCACCGATCCGATGCAGGACGCGGTCCTCGGTGCGCTCGACGGCGCGCTCGAGGCGACGGCCACCGCCATGGGTGTCGACTTCGTGGACTTGAAGGAGCCGTTCGCCCGGGCGGCGGAGCGCGTGGGCGGTGACCCGTGCGCGACCCATCTGATCGCGACGGTGAACGGGGTCTGCGAGAGCCACCCGTCCTGGGCCGGGCACCTCCTGATCGCCACACTCGTCGCCAGGGCGTTGGACCGGGGCCACTGAGCCGGGGAAGGCCATTCACCGTGCGCGCGCGAGCCGGTCGGTGGCGGCGCCGGGCCCTTCAGCGCCGCCCCGCGCCGGCCTGCACGGACCCCCGGTGCAGCGGCCCCTCCAGGCTGTCCGCCCCCACCGTCAGGTACAGGTGATCTCCCACCAGCGTCAGCTCGCAGCGCGCCCGGCGCTCGTCGCGGGCCCCTAGGGCGGCCAGGAGCGGCGGATCGACCGCGGCCAGCTCCGCCCGCTCCAGCCTGGCCGGCCGCCGCTCCTCGGCCTCGGCGATGAACGCCTCCATGCGCCGGGGACCGTCGAACAGGACCGCCACGCGGGCGCCCGCTCCGCGGGCCACGTCCTTGGCCACGCGCTCGACGTCGGGCTTGCCGACGCGCACCAGCAGCGAGGGCGACCCGTCGGGCCGGGTCGCGAGCACGTCGGGCGCATCGGGCTCGCACAGCCCCGGGCCGAAGCAGATGCCCTCCTCCCACTGCCAGGCCAGCGCCAGGACCCGCAGCCACATGCGGTCCACGAGCTCGGAGGGATGGCGCGCGATCTTGAGCGCGAGCGCCTGCTCGACCCCGCGGTCGACGTTGGCGAGCTTCAGGTCGAGGTGGTGGAGGATGGAGGGGAGCGCCATGGTTCGAGGGATTGCCCATCCCGGCCCCGGGCGCCAGGGGAACCTGCCGGCGCGGACCGGGCGGCCTCGCCGTCCGCCTCACAGGCCGAAGTGCGCCGGCGCCAGGCCCTTCCAGGCGCAGTAGGCGCGCAGCTCGCGCTTGAGCAGCCCCCAGGTCAGGACCACCACCAAGAGGTCGTCGGTCCAGCCCACCGGGACGAGGAAGTCGGGAATGAAATCGATGGGGGAGAGCACGTAGACCGTGGCCGCCACCACGGCCGCGATCGCCTTCCACGGCAGCTTGCGATAGCTGCCGTTGGCGTAGTCCCGCAGCACCATCCCGAACAGCCGGATCCGCTCCAGGAAGCGGCCCGGCGCCGCCCGGGCGTACCAGGGCGGGCGGCTCAGGAACGCGCCCAGCCGGCCGGCGGTCTCGGACACCGCGGCCGGGGTGACGTCCTTCGCCTCGACCGCCAGCTCGCGAGCGGCGGCGTCGCGGCAGGAGAGGCACTCGGCGTTGGACCCGCGCGGGCGGCCACAGGCGGGGCAGGTTCGGGCTTCCATCCCGGGAATCCTAAGCCCGATCCGGCCGTGGCGGTGGGTGCTCCGCGGGTGCGGCGCGGGGCCCAGGCGTGGCTCAGGCGCGGGCGCGGCCGGGCTGTTCCGACTCGGTGTCGGTGTCCTCGGCCGGGACGAACTCGTGGAAGCGGCGATAGTCGAGGGCGCGGCGCCCGTCCGGGAGCACCACGTCGATGGGCTCGAATCGGGAGTCCCAGTGGATGCGCCGGGCCGCGTAGACGTGCCGCGCGTGGAGCGGCCGCAGGAGCTGCTCGTCGTAGCCGCTGAACGTCACCAGCAGCTCGGCCTGCGCGGCCGCCAGGCTCTCGGCCGTATCGCCGCGGAGCGGGCTGTCGCCATCCAACTCGTGCACCGCCGTCCAGGCGTGCTCGAAGAGGGCGGTCCCGCCCCGGAGCAGCGGCAGGTCGTGTGCCCGCCGGACCACCTCGCCGTCCGGCTCGCGCTCGTTGCGCACCAGGAGCAGCGACACCCGCGCGTCCACCACGTGCCCGGTCCGCTGGTTGGCCATGCGGAAGAGGAGCGCGTGGCCGCCGCGGTCGTGCGGGGCCACCACCGCCACCTCGCTGAACAGCACCCGGGCCTTCTGCATCGAGAACTTGGCCATGACGATGCCGGCCCCGATGACCAGCTCGGCCCAGCGCACGAACCCGTCCACCGCCGAGAGCGCCCCCGCCGCCAGCGCCCGCGGGTCGAGCGCCGCCACCACCTCGCCGGCCGAGGCGCCGTGCCAGAGCGCCACCACCGCCCCCATCAGCGATCCCGGGGCGACGTTGCCGGCGTCGAGCACCGCCCAGTGCGCCACCTCGAGGAGCGCTCCGGTGACGAAGTAGACCAGCGCGTAGACCAGGCAGAGCTGCAGCCAGCCGCCCGTGACGAGCCGGTGGTAGAGGTCGGAGAGCACCCGCCGGCGCAGGCCGACGACGACCGTCTCGTGTCCGGCGTGGCCGAAGACGCGCGTCTGGCCCAGGTCGCGCATGGCCCGGCGATCCTACGCGAAACGCCGGGCCGGCGATCCGTTCACCGCCCGCATGTAGCCGCGGGTGCCGAAGGCACCGACCTTCGACGAGGGTCGACGAGGGGTCGAGCCCTTCCACTTTCCACTTACCAGCAGCTGCGAGTGCCCGGGAACGCTTGTGTCAAGTGGAAGGTCTTGACCCCAAGCCGAAGAACACCCGCGCCACGAAGTAGGCCGTGATCACGGCGCCCACCGCGGTCCCGAGCCAGCTGTGCCGCGTGGCCAGGATGACCGTGACCACGGCACAGCCGACCATCGCCACCGCCAGGAACCACCGGCTCGGCCCCCCGGCCGCCCCGGCGCCCGCCGGTCCCGCTCCCCAGCCGGCCCAGGGCATCTCTACGACCCTCCCAGCTTCTTGCGCAGCAGCGCGTTCACCACCGCCGGGTTTCCCTTCCCCCGGAGCTCCTTCATCACCTGCCCGACGAAGAAGCCGGTCAGGTTCTTCTTTCCGCTCCGGTGCCGCTCCACCTCGGCCGGGCTGGCCGCCAGCACCCTGTCGACCACCGCCTCGATGGCGCCCTCGTCCGAGACCTGCGCCAGCCCCTTCTGCTGCACCACGGCGGCGGGATCGGCGCCGGTCTTGAATACCTCCTCCACCACCTGCTTGGCGCCCGGACCGCCGATGGAGCCGGCGTCCATGAGCTTCAGCACCGCGGCCAGCTTCTCCGGGGTGAGCTTCCAGTCGGCGGGACCGGTGGCGCTCTCGTTGGCGAGCCTGGCCACCTCGCCGTTCACCCAGTTGGCGACCTTCTTGGCCGCCTCGGGGCCGCTGCCGTACGCCGCCAGGGCGCGATCGAAGAACCCGGCCACCTGGGCGTCCGAGACCAGAACCCCGGCGTCGTACGCCGAGAGCCCGAGGTCCTTCTGGTACCGCAGCGAGCGCGCCCGGGGCAGCTCCGGCAGCGCGGCGCGCAGCCGCTCCACCAGCTCCGGCGCCACCCGCACCGGCGGCAGGTCCGGCTCCGGGAAGTAGCGGTAGTCGTGGGCCTCCTCCTTGGAGCGCATGGAGCGGGTCTCGCCGCGATCCGGGTCGAAGAGCCGCGTCTCCTGCTCCACCTGGCCGCCGCCCTCGATCACCTCCACCTGCCGCCGGGCCTCGTACTCGATGGCGGCCTTGAGGAAGCGGAACGAGTTCATGTTCTTGATCTCGCAGCGGGTGCCGTACTTCTCGGCACCCTTGCGCATCACCGAAACGTTGGCGTCGGCGCGGAGCGAGCCCTCCTGCATGTTCCCGTCGCAGACGCCCAGGGCCATGAGGATGGCGCGCAGCGAGCGCACGTACTCGACCGCCTCGTCGGCGGAGCGGAGATCCGGCTCGGAGACGATCTCGATCAGCGGCACGCCGGCTCGGTTCAGGTCCACCCCGGAGGCTCCGTCCTCGGAGACGCCGTGGACGTTCTTGCCGGCGTCCTCCTCCATGTGGATGCGGGTGAGCCGCGCCACCTTGTCCTGGCCGCCGGCGGTGAAGGGGACGGCGCCGCCCTCGCAGATGGGCAGCTCGTACTGCGAGATCTGATAGCCCTTGGGGAGGTCCGGGTAGAAGTAGTTCTTGCGCGCGAAGACGCTCTTCTCGCGGATCGTGCACCCCAGCGCCACGCCCACCGTCACCGCCATCTCCACCACCCGCTGGTTCAGCACCGGCAAGGACCCCGGCAGCGCCAGGCACACCGGGCAGGTGTGGGCGTTGGGCTCCCCGCCGAAGGCGGTCGAGCAGGAGCAGAAGATCTTGCTCCGGGTGAGGAGCTCGGCATGCACCTCGAGGCCGATCACCACCTGGAAGTCGGCCTGCGCCATGGCTACTCGACCTCCGGCGGCGCGGGGAAGATCCCCACCTCGCGCTCGAAGGCCCGGGCGGCGCGGAGCAGGGTGGACTCGTCGAAGGGCCGACCCACCAGCTGCAGCCCCACCGGCAGGCCGGTGGTGGCGTCCTTCCCGCACGGCACGGACAGCGCCGGGAGGGCGGCCAGGTTGGCGGTGATGGTGAAGACGTCGGCCAGGTACATCTGCAGCGGATCCTCCACCTTCTCGCCCAGCCTGAAGGCCACCCCGGGCGCAACCGGCCCGGCCACCACGTCGCAGCACTCGAAGGCCTGGTCCAGGTCGCGGCGCACCAGCGTCCGGACCTTCTGGGCGCGCAGGTAGTAGGCGTCGTAGTAGCCCGCCGAGAGCGCGTAGGTGCCGAGCATGATGCGGCGCTTCACCTCCGGGCCGAAGCCGCGGTCGCGCGTGTCGCCGTACATCTCGCGCAGCCCGCGCGCCGGCGACCGGATCCCGAAGCGGACCCCGTCGTAGCGGGCCAGGTTCGAGGAGGCCTCGGCCGGGGCGATGATGTAGTAGGCGGCGATGCCGTACCGGGAGTGCGGCAGCGACACCTCGATCAGGTTCGCCCCCAGCTGCTGGTAGGTGTCGAGCGCCGCCCGCACCGCCGCCTCGGTGCCGGGCTCGAGGCCGCCCGCGAGCCACTCGCGCGGCACGCCGATGCGCAAGCCCTTGGCGCCACCCTCCAGCGTCGCCAGGTAGTCGTCGACGGGGCGGGACGAGGAGGTCATGTCCCGCGGGTCGTGCCCGGCCACGGTGCGGAGCAGGAGCGCCGCGTCCCCCACCGTCCGCGCCAGCGGCCCCACCTGATCCAGCGAGGAGGCGAAGGCGACCACGCCGTAGCGCGAGACGCGCCCGTACGTCGGCTTCACCCCGACCACACCGCAGAACGCGGCCGGCTCGCGGATCGAGCCGCCGGTGTCGGTGCCCAGCGTCCCGTGCGCCAGCCGCGCTGCCACCGCCGCGGCGCTGCCGCCCGACGAGCCGCCCGGGGTGCGCGACGGGTCCCATGGGTTGCGGCACGGCTTGTACCCGCTGTTCTCGTTGGACGAGCCCATGGCGAACTCGTCCATGTTGAGCTTGCCGAGCAGCACCGCGCCCGCCGCCGCCAGCCGCTCCACCGCGTCGGCGTCGTAGGGCGGCCGGTAGCCCTCCAGGATGCGCGAGCCGGCCGTGGTCGAGAGGCCGCGGGTGGAGAAGAGATCCTTCACCGCCACCGGCACGCCGTCGAGCGGGGACCGGCGCTCGCCGCGCGCCGCGCGCGCGTCCGCCGCACGCGCCTCGGCCCGGGCCCGCTCGGCCGAGACCGTCAGGAATGCGCCCAGCCTGGGATCCACCTTCTCGATGCGCGCCAGCGCCGCCTCGGTGAGCTCGAGCGAGGAGGTCCGGCGCGCGGCGACGGCGTCGCCAGCCTCACGCAGCGCGAGCGCGGTCAACTCCTGGGCCGGGCTCACTCGATGATCCTCGGCACCTTGAAGTGCGTCCCGGCGCGCTCGGGCGCGGCCGCCACCGCGGTCTCCGCCCCCAGGCCGGGCCGCTGCTCGTCGGCGCGCAGCGCCGGCGCCTCGCCGGCGGAGAGCGCGTGCGTCATGGGCTCGACGCCGTTCACGTCCAGCTCGTTGAGTTCTTCCACATAGCCGAGGATGGCCGAGAGCTGTCCAGCGAAGCGCTCCTCCTCCTCGGGCGAGAGCCTCAAGCGGGCGAGCGACGCGATGCGTCGGACCTCATCGAGCGACAGCGACACGCTTCCCTCCGTCATACCGGGCGGCGAACCGGCGGCCTTGGATTTCGGGGAAAGAGATAGCACGGCCGGGCGGCCCCGACCTGCAGGTCGTGTCTCGCGCGAGCCCCGCGCGGTCCGCGCGCCGCCCGCGCGCTACGGCCGCTTCGTCTCCGGCTGCTGCACCGCGGCGCGCATGTCGGGATGCGTCGCGACCTTCGTCTCCGGCTTGAACCAGTTGAGGATCCCGCTCATCACACCCTTGGATTCGGGCTTCTGGATGTGGGCCAGCTCGGCCTCCTCGAGGAAGATACCGTTGCAGGAGAAGCAGACGTCGACGGTCATGCCCCGGTATGTGACCTCATGCATCTCCAGCCCGCACTTCGGGCATCTCATCCAGTGCAGGACCTTCAGCCGGTGGCGCTCGGCTTCCTCGAGCTCGCGGCGAACCTTCTGGGCGAGCTTGCGCTTTCGTTCGGCGTCCTCTCGAACGAAGTACTCGTTTTCGTACGGTGACGAGATCATGGCCTCTCTCCGGTGCTGAGAGTTGTTGCGGCCATTCCGGGGGCGACCGCCCGTCGCTCTCATGGGTAGGGTACCTTCTCCGACACGGGCTGGATAGTCCCTGGGACACGGTTGTGGCCCCGTCGGCGCTCATGAAAATCTGCGCGATATCGGGAAGATAGCGGAGGGTCGCAGACGGCCGGAAAATTGACCGCTCGATACCCCCCGATATTCTCGTTCGGTCGGGTCCTCGCTCGAGTGGACGGTCTGTTCCCTTTCCCGGTGGGCCCCTCGACAACATGGCCAAACCGAAGCCGAACCGCCGCCTGCCCGGAAAGGACCGTCCCAGGAAGGGCAAGAGCGACTCCGCGATCCGTGGCGGCATGGCCCGCGAGATCGTGGCGGTGCTGGTGCTGGCCCTGGCGCTGGCGGGGGCGCTCGCCTTCGCCACCTACTCGCCGGTCGATGGCGGGCTCATCGCGCGCGGCCTCTCGCCCCTCAACCTGGTGGGCCCGGTCGGCCACCGCGTGGCGGCGTTCCTCTTTCGCGCCCTCGGGATCGCCGCGCCGGTGCTGGCGCTGGGCATGGGCGCGCTCGGGTGGCGAATGCTGCGCGGCGCCCCATCGCGCATCACCGCCATCGGCACCGCCGCCTACGGCGTGCTGATCGTCGCCACCGCGGCGCTGGCCCACCTGGCGCTCACCGGGCTCATCAATCTGCCCTTCCCGGCGGGTGGGGTGGCGGGGGCCGGGCTGGCCCGCCTCTGCGCGCGCTTCCTCTCGACCTGGGGCAGCGCCATCGCGCTCTCCGCCGTCGCGACCGTCGCCCTGATCGTCGCCACGGGTCTGCAGGTGTGGACGGTGGTGAAGGGCCTCGGGGCCGCCCTCCGCGGCCTCTTCGCCTTCGGGTCGCGCCGGCTGGCCGCCGCCGTCGACGAGCACCGGGCCGCCATGGCCGAGCTGCGGGCCGAGGAGGCCGAGCGGGCGCGCCAGGCCGCGGAGGAGCTGGCCGAGAGCGCCGAGATCGAGGCCGGCGACGACGCCTCCCACGAGGAGGCGCGCGCCGCCGCCGGCGCCATGGCGCTGGAGCAGGTGCGCCGCCAGAGCTTCGAGGATCCGGCCTGGGTGGACGGAGAGGCCGCGGAGGAGGAGCCGGCCCCCGCCGAGGAAGAGCCGCCGCGGCGCCGCCGCCGGGCCCGCCCGGCCGAGGACCAGGAGGAGGCCGCGGCGGACGAGGAGCCCGCCGAGACGGCCGGACCGCCCGCCCCGCTGGCGCCGTCGCCGCGGCCCGAGATCATCGTCTCGCAGGCGCTGCTGGAGCGCGCCCGCAAGAAGGAGAAGAAGAAGGAGGCACCCGCCTTCGCCTTCCAGAAGTCGGGATCGGTCTTCAGGCTGCCGCCCCCGCACCTGCTCGACCTCCACGACGAGAAGGCGCGGGACGTGGACGAGAAGGGGCTCACCCACGTGGCCGACGTGATCGTCGCCACGCTGGCGCAGCACGGGGTGGAGGGGGTCATCAAGCACATCCGGCCCGGGCCGGTGGTGACGCTCTACGAGTTCTCGCCGGTGGCGGGCGTGAAGCTGGCCCGCATCGAGAACCTCGACAAGGAGCTCACCATGGCGCTCAGCGCCACCCGGATCCGCATCATCGCGCCCATCCCGGGCAAGGGCGTGGTGGGCATCGAGGTCCCGAACAAGGACCGGGCCACGGTCTGGCTGCGCGACATCCTCGAGTCGGAGGTCTTCGCCCAGGCCGGCGGCTTCCTGCCGCTGGGGCTGGGCAAGAACATCGAGGGGATCCCCTACTGCGTCGATCTCCAGCGCATGCCCCACCTGCTCATCGCCGGGACCACCGGGGCGGGGAAGTCGGTCGGTCTCAACACCATGATCCTCTCCATGCTCTTCCGCCAGACGCCGGCGGAGGTGCGGATGATCATGGTCGACCCGAAGATGACCGAGCTCTCGGCCTACGAGGACATCCCCCACCTGCTCCTGCCCGTGGTGACCGATCCCCAGAAGGCCTCCCGGGCGCTGCAGTGGGCCGTGGACGAGATGGAGCGGCGCACCCAGATCCTGGCCGACACCGGGTCCAAGGACCTCAAGTCCTACAACAGCAAGGTGGAGAGGCTGCGCGCCGAGGGGCTCACCTTCGAGGACAAGGAGCTCGTCCCACACAAGAAGCTGGTGGTCATCGACGTCACCGCCGGCGAGTCGGAGGACGAGGCCGAGGCCCGGGCCGAGGCGGAGGCCGGGGCCGACGGGATCGAGGCCGCCGTGGCGGCTGCGGCCGCGGAGCCGAAGCGGTTCGACCTCTACCCCGAGGACGCGGGGAGGGCCGACCCGTCGCCCGAGTTCGAGGACCCGACCGCGCCGCCGCCCGCCGATCCGGTGGCGGCCCACGACGAGAAGAAGCAGCCGCAGAAGCTGCCCTACATCGTGGTGGTCATCGACGAGCTGGCCGACCTCATGATGACGGCGCCGCGCGAGGTGGAGATCTCGCTGGCGCGGCTGGCGCAGAAGGCGCGGGCCACCGGCATCCACCTGATCGTGGCCACCCAGCGGCCCTCCACCGACGTGGTCACCGGGATGATCAAGAACAACTTCCCGGCCCGCATCTCCTTCCGCCTGGCCTCGCGCCACGACTCGCAGACCATCATCAACGGGCCCGGGGCCGAGACGCTGCTGGGCGACGGCGACATGCTCATCCTCACCGCCACCCAGCCCATCACCCGCGTCCAGGGCGCCTTCGTCTCCGAGGAGGAGCTGCACCGGGTGGTCGCCTTCCTCAAGGAGCAGGGGTGCCCGGTGTACGACGACTCGATCCTCAAGGCGCGCGAGGGCGTGGCCGACCGCGGCCCCGACGACGAGGAAGATCCCGTCTACGACCAGGCGGTGGAGCTGGTGTCGCGCATGGAGGAGGTCTCGGTCTCGAAGCTCCAGCGCGAGATGCGCCTCGGCTACAACAAGGCCGCCAAGATCGTCGAGCGCATGGAGCGCGAGGGCATCGTCGGCCCGGCCAACGGCGTCAAGCCGCGGCAGGTGCTGATCCGGCCGGCGGGGGAGATGTCGCCCGCGCCGAACGTGTAGGCGCTGCAGTCGAGTACCGCTCCTGGCTCCCTCCGGTGTTCTCCTCGCAGAAGGAGATCCCCGCATGCGCCCGCCCGCCACCGCCGCGGCTCTCTGTGCCGCGCTCCTCTCGTTCCTCCCGCCCGCCCGCGCGCAGGACCTCCCCCAGCCGGAGGGGCATACCGTGCTCGAGCCGCCGGCCCAGCCGATCCCGGCCTTGGACGAGCCGACCGCCGCGCCACGGAGCGCGCCGTCCTCGAGGGCGAACGGGTCCGAGCTCGGCTTCCAGCTCCGAGCCGGAGCCGCCGACACCGACCGGTTCCTGTTCGGCGGCTCCTTCGTGGGCAGCTCCGGTCCCATCACCTTCGGCCTCTCGGGCGACGCCATCGTCGACGTGCGCGGCAGCGGCCGCCACCACCACGACGGGAGCGTCGACGACGGCTGGGGCGACTGGTGCGAGGTGCGCTCCGACGGCCGCTGCCTGCGGCGGGCGGATCTCGCGCTCTCCGGCTTCGGGGGGCTCCGCCACCGGACCGCGCCGTTCCTGGGGGGCCCTCGCCTCCGGCTCGAGCTGGTGGGCGAGCTGGGCTGGCAGCTGAGCGTGGTCGAGGAGCGGCTGCAGACCGCCAGCGGCACCACCTGGTCCGACGCCAGCCGCGCCTATCCGTTCGCGGGCATCCGCGGAGGCCTGGGGTTGACCTTCCTGCGCAGCGGATACGTGGGGGTGGGCGGCTTCGCGCGCCAGGGCCTGGCCGGGAAGGTCTGCGTCACCTCCGACGGCGGCTGCACGCACGTGGGCGGGTTGACCGGTGGTGTGTTCCTCTTCGGCGGGGGCGAGTGGGGGGTCGGGAGATGAGCGCGGCCGTTCCCTAGGCGGCGGTCCGCTCCCCTCGGTCCAGCGCCGGCGCCTCGGCCGGGGCCGGCTCGAGCGCGACCCACACCCCGGCGCCGACGACCACCGCCGCGCCCAGCAGCGCCGCCGCCCCCAGCCGCTCGTGGAAGAGGAGCGCGCCCAACGCCGCGGCGGTGACGGGCTCGAGGTAGGTGATGGTCGCCGCGATGGGCGCCGGGACGAGCCGCACCGCCCGGAAGAAGATCACCCCGGCGCCGACCGCGAGGACGGTGGCGCCTGCCGCGACCAGGAGGACGCCAGACCCTGGCGGCGGTACGGCGCGCCTCCCGAACGCCGCCAGGAGCAGGAGCGCCGAGAGGACCGCGTGAAGCGCGCACAGGCCCAGCGGCGAGAAGCTCCGGCTGGCCCGGCGAACCGCGAACAGGCACCCCGCCCCGAAGAAGGCGCTGCCGGCGCCCAGCAGCGCGGTCAGGAGCGGCGCCTCGCGCGGCGGGCCCAGGACCAGGAGCAGCCCCATCATCGAGAGCGGCGCCGCCAGCATGGCCCGGCGCGAGGCCCGCTCGCCCGGGACCAACGGCGCCGCCAGCGCCACCAGGATGGGGCCGAGGTAGTGCGTGAGAGCCGCCACCGCCACCGGGCCGCGCGTCAGCGCGGGGAAGTAGAGCGCGCACTGCGCGGCGTCGAAGAACCCGAAGGCGACCAGCGCCACCACCGCACCCCGATCGCGAAACGCGGCGCGCTCGCGCCACCCGACGAACAGCACGGGAAGCGCCTGTACCGTCTGCACCACCAGCGCGCTCTGCAGGGCGGGGAGCCGGGCCGGGCGCAGGACCGACGGCCACAGTCCCCACAGGATCGCCGCCACCGCCACCAGCCCGGCCGCTTGGAGGGTCCGTCGATCGCGGAACACCGAGCGGGTCTATCACGGGGAACCGCACGCCGCCGTTGCGGCAGGACGCCCGGACCTCGTGACGTCGCGGTAAGCCGATGTCCCACCCCGGCGGCGGGAAGAAACGCGGCCGCCACCGCGGGTCGAGGCAGTCGTGGCGCGGCGGCCCGCCGCGCCTCGCCTCGCCGGGGGCCGCGCGGCTCTTCCGTGCTACGCTTCCACTCCTCCACCAACGGGGATCCGAGGGCCGTCACGGCCACCATTTCTGGAGAGCGCACATGAACGTGAAGAGGACCTGTGCAACCGTCGTCGCTGTCGGGCTCGCCATCGCCATGACCTCGTGCCAGACGGCCGGCAAGCGCACCGCCATCGGCGCGGGCGCCGGCGCGGTGGTGGGCGCGGGCGCGGGCGCGCTCATCGGCGGCAAGCACAACCGGGGCGCGGGAGCGCTCATCGGCGCCGGGGTGGGAGCCCTGGCGGGCGGGTCCGTCGGCCTCTACCTCGACAAGCAGGCCAAGGAGCTGGAGGCGACCCGGCTGGCCGAGGTGAAGCGCACCGAGAACGGCCTGCTGGTGCAGATGGCCAGCGACATCCTCTTCGACAGCGGCTCGTCGGCGTTGAAGAAGAACTCGATCGACGACCTGGAGAAGATGGGCGACGTCCTGGCCAAGTACTCGGACGACCGGATCCGCGTTTTCGGCTACACCGACTCGGTGGGCGGCAAGGCCTACAACGAGGAGCTCTCGCTCCGGCGCGCCGACGCGGTCAAGCGGGTCCTGATCGGCCGCGGCGTCCAGGAGAAGCAGATCACCGCGCTGGGCATGGGCGAGGCCGAGCCCGTCGCCAGCAACGAGTCCGCCGCCGGCCGGAAGAAGAACCGGCGCGTGGTGCTCAACATCGACGTGCCGAACGCGACGTGACGCCTCCAGGGCGTCTTCCCGAGCCCGGTGATCACACCCGCATGTTCCGCTCCTCGCCGCGGACGAGGCGCCGGATGTTCTCGCGGTGCCGCCACACCACCAGCAGCGAGATGGCCAGGCCGGCCCAGGGGATGGGGCTCCGGAGGCCGTGCCAGGCGAAGGCGCCCAAGCAACATACGGCCGTGCCGGCCAGCGAGCCGAGGGACGAGATGCGGGTGATGGCGTAGAGGACCGCATAGGCCAGGAGCCCGGCCAGTGCCGCCCAGGGCGCGAGCACCAGGAAGATGCCCAGCCCGGTGGCCACGCCCTTGCCGCCCCGGAAGCGGAGCCAGACGGGGAAGAGGTGGCCGACGAAGGCGACCACCGCCACGAGCGTGACCCACAGGTCGGCGTGCGGCGAGTCGGCCAGGAGCCGGCGCGCGACCAGCACCGGCACCACCGCCTTGAGCACGTCCAGGACCAGCACCACCCCGCCGAGCGCCTTGCCTCCGGCCCGCGCCGCATTGGTGGCGCCGATGTTCCCGGAGCCGACCCGGCGGACGTCGACGCCCGCCCACAGGCGCGTCAGGAGGTAGCCGTACGGGACCGAGCCGGAGAGGTACCCCGCGGCCACGAGCACGATCCCCGAGGTGGCCTCGCCCATGGCCGTCCCCTCACTCCCCCAGGCCGTGGATCAGCAGATAGGCCCAGTTGGCCAGGAGCAGCGCCGCGACGATGAGCGCGGCGCGGCGTACCAGCGGCGCGGGGAGCGCCGGGAAGGGCCGCCCGGCCGCCAGGCGCGCCAGGTCGGCCACCACGTACGCCCAGGCCGAGGCGGCCACCAGCGCGCCCAGCGGGCTCCACCGGAGCGCCTGGAGGAGGTGCCCGTGCGCCAGGTACACGAACGCGTGCGTCATTCCGCAGGTGGCGCACGGCTGGCCCGTGAACACCAGGAATGGACACGGATAGTGAACGCCCAGAACGGGCACGAACCGGGCCACCAGGAAGGAGAGCAGCGCGATGGCCGCATATGCCTCGGGGATGCCGAGGCAATCGACGCTCCTTCCGGCCCCCGGGGCGGCCAGGACGGTGGGGAACTCGCAATCGACGGACGGCATGCCCCCGGGCCCGCTCACAGGTTGCTGGTGCCGCCGGCCATGTTGGCCGCCGCGCTCATGAAGGCCCAGACCATCCCCCCGACGCCGATGCACACGCAGCAGCAGCACAAGAACCCGGGCACGAGCACCGCGGCCGCGGTCTTGCCCGTGGTGGTGCGATGGATGGCCGCCAGCCCGATGATCAGGATGACCAGCTGCCAGACGGTGGAGATGAGCGGGCCGCACTCCGGGATGGCATTGAGAAGGTGGGCGCCGTACGAGAACGCCACCACCAGCAGGGTGGCCTCGAATCCGCGGGTCGCGCCGTGGAACATCATGAGGAGAAGGTGCACCACCCCGGCGATGATGAACATGAACAGCAGCGTGAGGAGCGGGGTGACGATGATCGTCCCGATGGCGCCCCACGGCCCCATCATGGCCCCGAACTTCTGGACCAGCTCGCGGATCTGCTGCGCCTGCTCGGGGGGGAGGCTCGAGAGCGAGCGCTCCATCGAGGCGAGCGACGTCGACCGCAGGCCCAGCGACAGGATCCCACCGACGGCGCTTCCCACCCAGGCCGCCAGCACGCCGAACCAGATGGCCGGCCCGAGCTGGATGCGAACGTGGGCGAAGAACTTCTGCGGCTCGGTGGCGGCGAGCTTCCAGGTCTCGAAGAAGGCGCCGAAGAATCCGCGCCCGCGCCGATCCGCGAACGGCGCCGGGATGCCGCCCTCGGGCGGCGGCGGGGGAGGCGGGGCAGGCGGCAGCGGCGCCCAGCCGCCGCCGGCGGGAGGCGGCGGAGGGATGCCGCCGGCGCCACCGGCTGCAGGGGGTGGGGGAGGCGTGCCGCCGGACGGCGGCGGCGGGGGCGGCGGGCTCCAGGTCGGGCCACCGCCCTCGGGCGGCGGCGGGCCGCCCTGGCCACCGGCGGCTGCCGCCGGCTGCGGGGCGTTCGGGTCGGGGAGGATCAGCTCAGAGCCGCAGTGCGGGCAGAATTGGCGGCCGTATCGGTCGGTCGTGAAGGTACCCTGGCAGCGGGCGCAGCGCGCGAGCATGGCGGCAGCTTACCGCACTGGCATGCCAGGGCCAGCAAGGAGCGAGGGTCCCGGTTGCGGACCTACTCCCGCAGCGTCCGGACCTCGTCCACGTTGACGCCGCCGCGGGTGCGGAAGATGGCCAGCACGATGGCCAGCCCGACCGCGGCCTCGGCCGCCGCCACCGCGATGACGAAGAAGGCGATGGCCTGGCCGTCGACGCTGGCCCGCTGGCGCGCGAAGGCCAGGAAGGTCAGGTTGGCGGCGTTGAGCATGAGCTCCACGCTCATCATGACGATGAGGGCGTTGCGCTTCATGAGCACGCCCAGCAGGCCGATGGCGAAGAGGATGGCCGCGAGCAGCAGGTAACCCTGGATGGGCATGTTCAGATCCGCTCCTTCGCCACCACCACCGCGCCCACGATGGCCGCGAGGAGGAGCAGGCTGGTGGCCTCGAAGGGGAGCAGGTAGTCGGTGAAGATCAACCGCCCCACCGCCTTCACCGTGCCGAAGTCAGCCGGGAGGACGGCCGGCTCGCTCCGGGCCACATCCATGATGGCCCAGGCCAGGACCGCCACGATCCCCACCGCCCCGAGCGCGCCCAGCAGCTGCATTCCGCGGTAGCGCTCCTTGAGCAGGTGCTCGTCCCCCAGCGAGATGAGCATGATCACGAACAGGAACAGCACCATGACCGCGCCCGCGTAGATCAGGATCTGCATGAAGGCGATGAGGTGAGCCACCAGCAGGACGTAGATGCCGGCCAGGCAGAAGAAGGCGGCCACCAGGTTCATGGCCGCATAGACCGGGTTCTTGGAGACCAGCACCCCCGCCGCGAAGACCAGCAGCGGCACACCCAGGATGAAGAAGGCCCACGTCTCGGGGGTGTTGCTCATGTCGTCCCGCCTCCCGTTCCTAGTAGACCACGTCCCCGACCACGGCGGCGCGCGAGCTCTGGTCGAGCCCCCAGGCGCGCTCGCCGAACGGGCAGCGCCGCTCCTCCGCGTGGCGCACGAACTCGTCCCGGAACTTCTTGACGAAGGACTGTACCGGCATGGCGGCGGCATCCCCGAGGGCGCAGATGGTCATGCCCATGATGTTGCCCGCCACCTGATCCAGCTTGGCGACGTCCTCGACGCGGCCCCGCCCCGCCTCCAGGTTGTCGAGGATGCCCGCCATCCAGGGCGCGCCCTCGCGGCAGGGGGTGCACTGGCCGCAGCTCTCCACCGCGTAGAAGCGGGCGATGCGCTGCAGCGCCCGCACCATGCAGGTGGACTCGTCGAAGACGATGATGCCGCCCGACCCGGCCATGGTGCCCGCGGCCTTGAGCGCGTCGAACTCGAGCGAGACGTCGATCTCGCTGGCGGCCAGGACCGGGGCCGAGGAGCCGCCCGGGATGACGGCCTTCACCTTGCGGCCGCCCACGACCCCGCCGCAATCCTCCTCGACGAGCTTCTTGAGGTTGTAGTGGACCGGCCGTTCGTAGACCCCGGGCCGGTTGACGTGCCCCGAGACGCAGAAGAGCCGCGTCCCGCCCGACTTGCCGATGCCCAGCGCCGCGAACGCCTCGCCCCCGTGCTCGACGATCCAGGGGATGTTGGCCAGCGTCTCGACGTTGTTGATGATGGTGGGCTTTCCCCACAGCCCCACCACCGCCGGGAAGGGCGGCTTGAGGCGCGGGTATCCCTTCTTGCCCTCCAGCGACTCGAGCAGCCCGGACTCCTCCCCGCAGATGTACGCGCCCGCGCCGCGGTGGACGAAGACGTCGAGGTCGAAATCCTTCTTGCCGCCCAGCCGCGGCCCCAGGATCCCGGCCGCCCGCGCCTCCCCCAGCGCCGTTTCCAGGATGCGGGCCTGCCTGGCGAACTCCCCGCGGATGTACACGTAGGCCAGGTGGATGTCGTTGGCCCAGCAGGTGATGGCGATCCCCTCGATGAGCTGGTGAGGATCGTGCTCCATGATGTAGCGGTCCTTGAAGGTGCCCGGCTCAGATTCGTCCGCGTTCACCGTCAGATAACGAGGGCGGACGTCCTTGGGCAGGAAGGACCACTTCAGGCCGGTGGCGAAGCCGGCGCCCCCGCGGCCGCGCAGGTTGGAGCGCTTCACCGCGTCGACCACCGCGGCCGGTTCCATCCCCAGCGCCTGGTCGAGGGCGCGGTAGCCGCCGTCCCTCCGGTACGACTCGAGCGTGGCCGAGCCCGGCTTCCCCCAGCGGGCGGTGAGGATGCGGGTCTCGCTCACTCGAGCCTCCCCAGGATCTCGTCCACCTTCTCGACGGTGAGCCGCTCGTACATCTCCTCGTCCACCAGCATGGCCGGGGCGGTGCCGCACGAGCCCAGGCACTCCACCTCGCGGAGGGTGATGCGCCCGTCGGGGGTGGTCTCGCCCGCCTTCACCCCCAGCTTCCGCTTCAGATGCGCCCAGATCCGCTCCGAGCCGGTCAGGCAGCAGGAGACGTTGGTGCACAGCTCGACCACGTGCCGGCCCACCGGCCGGGTGTTGAACATCACGTAGAAGGTGGCGACCTCGTCGACCCGGGCCGGAGACACCCCCAGCCGCGAGGCGGCCAGCTGCTGCACCTCGGGTGAAAGATACCCGAACAGCTCCTGGGCGGCGCGGAGCACGGGCATGATGGCCGCGCCCTTCCGTTCGGCCGGGTAGCGCTTCAGGATCGAGGCCAGGTCGCGGTCGAAGTGCTCGACCTTGTCGCGCGGCAGCGGCGGCGCGGCATCAGCGGGGGGAGTGCTCATAAGAGTTCGATACGGCTCGTCAAACGGCGGGGCAGGCTAGTGAGCCGATGTGGGCGTGTCAAGGTCGTCGCGGCCGTTCGAGGCCGGGAGATATACTCCCTTGACCCGGATGGAGCACGCCAAAGGAAAACGCAGGGATGCACGGGTGCCGCTGGTCCTGCGGGTCGACTACCCCGGGCTGGCCGTGGCCGCCCGCGACGCGACCGAGAACCTCTCCGCCAGCGGCGTCTTCATCCGCACCGAGCGGGACCTGGAGATCGGCCGACGCGTGCCGATGGTGATCAGCTTCCCGGGGCTGCTCGATCCCATGGAGATCGAGGTGGAGGTGGTCCGCATCCGCGTTAGCCCGGCCGAGGGACCGCCGGGTGTCGGGGTCAGGGTGGTCTCGGCCGAGGACCAGGGCAGGCTGGCGCACATCCTCGAGCAGGCGCGCGCCCCCGCCCCGGCCGCCCGGGGCGGGTTCCTGGTGCTGGTGGTGGAGGACAACCCGCAGGTGCTGGAGATGTACGAGTATGCGCTGAAGAAGTTCCGGGCCCAGCGCGGCGGGGTGCGGATCACGGTGGAGTACGCCGCCAACGGCCACGAGGCGCTGCGCCGCCTGGCCGAGGCGCCGCGGCCCGACCTGGTCATCTCCGATCTCTACATGCCCGTCATGGACGGGTTCGCGCTGGTCCGGCAGATGCGGTCCGACGCCGACCTGGCCGGCGTGCCGGTGCTCATGATCAGCGCCGGCGCCAGCGACGCCCGCACCCGCGCCATCGAGACCGGGGTGGACGTCTATCTACAGAAGCCGGTCCAGTTCTCGGACATCGTCGGCACCGTGCGGATGCTCCTGAACATCAAGGGATAGCGCGCGGGCCACGGGAGCCGTTCGCCCTGAGCGTAGGGGCCGCCGAGAGGCGGCCCGGAGTCGAAGGGCGAGAAACAAAACACCCGCCGGACGAGGGTGTCCGGCGGGCGTTCCCAGCTTTCGGTCCGAGCGGACCTGGGAGAGAGCTACTTCTTCGCCTTCTTGTTGAAGATGTCCTTCAATGCCTTCGCCGGGGTGAGCTTGATGGCGGTGCGGGCCGGGATCTTGATCTGCTCGCCCGTGGCCGGATTGCGGCCGATGCGGGCCTTGCGATCCACCAGCTTCACCGCGCCCAGGCCGCCGAGCGGGATCTTCCCCTCGGCCTTCAGACGCTTCGTCACGACGTCTTCGACCGCCTGGAACACGGCCCGGACCTGCGCCTTGGCGACCTGCGAGCCCTCGGCCACCGCCTGGAAGAACTGTGCCTGCGTCATGTCGGGAATCCCTCCTGTCGCAACGCCGCAAGGGTTCTGACGCGGCGAGGTGCTCGGGTGATATCTCGTCCCGATCGCCGCGTCAACATCCGACACTACGGATCACCCTGAAAAATGGGCCTCTCGTGATGATCCACACTCGCAGCCCGCCGCCCCCCGTCCGGTCGATCCACACTCTCGGTCATCGAAGCGCGGCGATGATCTCGAAGGCGATGAGGACGATGACGGCGATCTCCAGCCACTCGGCCCGGCTCGTGTCGGCCACGTCTCCGATGAGCTCGTTGACCTCGGCGACGAGCCGGTGCTTGCGCAGCACCGTCTCCTGCCAGGCCGGGAGCCGGAAGCGGCGGACCGCACCCTGGTAGAGGCGGGCCAGGTACAGGTCACCCACGATTTTCACCGCATTTTCCAGCCTTTCGATCATCTCCGAGAGCTCCAGCAGCAGGGCGGCGGTCCGCCGCTGCAGCCGCCGGTAGCGGGGCGTGAGGATGTTCAGGAGCCGGCTCCCCCGGGCCTCGATCTCGTCGTAGATGCGGTGCAGCTCCCGATCGAGGAGAGCGTCGTAGTAGCGCAGCTCCAGGAGCTGGGCGGTGGCCAGCTCCAGCAGGTCGGGGATGTCCTCCACGCCCGACGGTTCCGAGACGAAGGCGCAGTTCCAGTGCACCACCGCCAGGTCGTCCGCCAGGTAGGAGTGGTGCTGGGCGAGGACCTCCTGCCGCTCGGCGGCGGAGAGCGGCGTCGGGCTGGTCTCCCCCAGCACCAACTCGGGGATCGGTGCACCCTCCAGGAGGTCGGTGGCGGCGACCGGTCCGCCCGCGAAGCTTCGCACGAAGAACACCTGGTAGCTCTCCAGGCCTTCCCAGGAGTGGGGGCGCTCCAGGGCCGGGCCCAGGGCGGCGGTGATGGCCTCGGCCTCGCGCCGCGCCCCGGCGTCGAGCGCCGGGCTGGGCTCCACGAACAGCTCCTCGGCCAGCGGGACCAGCTCCCCGAGCGGCGTCCCGGGCTCGATCCGCAGCCGGTAGCAGATCGGAGATCACGCCATAGTCGAAGACGCGGGCGTTCACCTCGGCCTGGCGCGCTCCGCTGGCCAGCGGCAGGGGCCGCCTGCCCAGGCCCAGGTGGAGGGGCGGGCGCGGGAACTCGACCGCGGTGGCGGACTGGACGCCGGAGAGCCGCAGCCGCGACTTCGGCGCGCCCGCCGCCACCTCGGCGCGGTGGAGATCCACCGCGTCCGCCACGTCGAAGAGGCGATAGACCAGCACCTCACCGTCATCGACCCTCGCGGGACCCAGAGACGTCATGGGCGCGGAGCTTAGCGCAGGGGCTGGCACGGCCGCGCGACGCGGTGTCACGGCCCGTGCGCCACACCGTGGAGGAGCAGCGCAGCCCATGATTTCCGGTCACACCGCTGACACCCGTACGAGTGGTTCGCGGTTCACCGGGAGCGATGAGAGCATGTTCGTTCCCATGCGGCCCGACCAGGATCTGCGCGATCCGCGCCTCTCGCCACGGCTTCCGGCGCGCTGTGCGGTCGTGATCCGGCACCGCTTCTCGCGGTGGCGCGCCGAGAGCGAGGACCTCGGGCCGGACGGGTGCCAGCTCGTCACCCCGCGCCTGGTCCCGGCGGGCCGCCACGTCCGGCTCACCATCCAGATCCCGGAGCTGGGCCAGGCGGTCGAGCGGACCGCCACGGTGGTCTGGTCGCGCGCGGCCGAGCCGTCGCGGCTGGGCCTGCGCTTCACGGACGGGCGGGGCGATCGGAGGTGGTTCGAGTCGCTCCTCGCCGCCGACCCGGCGCTCGCCTCGACCGCGCGGCGGCGGACGGGCGCGCTCCCCTGGCGGACCCCGCTCTTCCTGGGGGCGCCGCCGCGGCTGATCGTGGACTTCACCCGCGACGAGCTGGCCGTCCTGCGCCGGCTGCGGCCGGGAATGGCGGTGGTGGAGCTGGTCGCGACCTTCGGCAGGATGCCGGAGCGGCTCATCGGCGCCCTCTTCGCGCTGGTGGCCCGCCGGCGGATCGTCCTCGATGCCGCGGCCTCGCCGGGGCCGGGCGCGTGGGGCGAGGTTCTGGCCGAGCGCAAGGGAGCCGGGGCGCCCGAGGCGCTCACCCCCGAGCACCGCCTGCCGCCCCCCCGGGCGACCCCGCCCGACCGCGTGCAGCGCCTGCTGGCCGAGGGGCGCGAGCACCTCGAGGCCGGTCGCATCGCCCTCGCCGCCGAGCGCTTCCGGGAGGCCCGGGCGCTCGCGCCCGACGACAAGGACACGCGCGCCGAGCTGCGCCGGCTCGGACCCTTTGCGTAGACGCTGGCTGGACGGCCCCGCTATCCTCGCGCCGTGACCCGGCGGCGGACCGCACGCGAGCTGGAGGGCGCGGCCGCGCGGCGCTCGCCGCGGCCGCGGGACGACTCGCCGGCGCGGGCGCGGCCGCCCGAGCCGCTGGCCATGCTGGTCCGCCGCGGGCTTCATCCCCGGCCCATCGCGCCCGATCTCCCCTTCCCGTCCGATCTCCCCGAGGAGCAGGCGGAGCGCGTCTCGGCCCGGCTCTCCCACTACGCGTTTCGGCTGTTCCTGCGCGGCGCCATCCTGGCGGGCGGGCCGTTCCGTCCGGCCGAGGCCACCCGCTACGTCGGTGCCGCCGAGGCGGGCCGCATGGCGGCCGAGGCGGTGCGCCTGGGGCTGGCCGCGCCGGCCGGCCCGGGCCGCTTCCGGCTCGTGCACCCGGCCCAGAACTTCGGCGGCACGCTGGAGTGGTGGGTGGGCCGCGAGCTCGGGCGGCGGCTGGCGGCCGAGGTCGCCACCGGCATCCGCTCCGGCTCGCGCGGCGTGGGCGGCGACCTGGACGTGGTGTTGGCGCTCGAGGGCAAGCTGGTTCACCTCGAGCTCAAGTCCTCGCCGCCCAAGCACGTCTCGCGCGAGGAGCTGCGCGCCTTCCTGTCCCGGGTGCGGGCGCTGCGGCCGGACCTGGCGGTGCTGGCGGTCGACACCGCGCTGCGGCTCCGCGACAGGGTGCTGCCCGACCTGATCCGGCTCCTCCCCGGCGCCTCCCCGGTCCGCCTGCTGCGCGAGAACTACCGGCTCGCCCCCCACCTGTACGCGGTGAACGCGCGCCAGGACCTGATCGAGAATCTCTGCCTGGTCGTGGCCGACGGCCTCCGCGCCCTGGCTCCGGAGCCGCCCTAGGGTCCGCGCGCACACCTTCGCCGAGCGCCCGACCGGGCGCGGGAGGCCATCGGGCTTGAGGCGTCGCCTGGCCCGAGAGCCAGGGTGAGGGCTCCACCCCTGTTCGAGGTGGTGCAGCCTCATCCGTCCAGGGTTACGCCTCCTCGCGGGATCGTCGCACCGGGCCGCGTCAGCCGCCCACCACCCGCAGCGGCGCGGCCGCAGGCCGCCGGGAGAACTGGATCAGGTACTCGCCCGAGAAGCAGGCGTCGCAGTACCCCGAGCGCGACTCGCCGATGGCCTGGTAGACGCCCTCCAGCGAGAGATAGCCGAGCGAGTCGGCCGTGACGTGCTTGGTGATCTCCTCCACGGTGTGGCTGGAGGCGATGAGCTCCTGGCGCGTGGGCGTGTCGATGCCGTAGTAGCAGGGCCAGGCGGTGGGCGGCGAGCTGATGCGCAGGTGCACCTCGCTCGCGCCCGCGTCGCGGATCATCTTCGACGATCTTGCGGCTGGTGGTGCCGCGCACCACCGAGTCATCGACCACCACCACCCGCTTGCCGCGGAGCACGTCCCGGAGCGCGTTGAGCTTGAGCTTCACCCCGAAGTGGCGGATCGACTGCTGCGGCTCGATGAAGGTCCGCCCCACGTAGTGCGAGCGGACCAGGCCCATGGCGAAGGGGACCCTGCTCTGCTCGGCGTAGCCGATGGCGGCCGGCACGCCCGAGTCGGGGACGGGGATGACCAGGTCCGCCTCGGCGGGGCACTCCTGGGCCAGGCGCCGCCCCAGCTCCTGCCGCACCGCGTACACCGACTTCCCGAAGAGGACCGAGTCCGGGCGCGCGAAGTAGATGTGCTCGAACACGCAGCGTCCGAACCGCTGCGGCGGGCGCTGGTCCGGGAAGAGCCGCTCGCTGCGGAGCCCGCCCTGATCGAGGATCACCATCTCGCCGGGCTCGACCTCGCGCAGGTACTCCGCCTCGATGAGGTCGAGGGCGGTGGTCTCGCTGGCCAGGCAGTAGCTCCCCTTGAGCCGGCCGATCACCAGCGGCCGGAAGCCCATCGGGTCGCGCACGCCCACCAGCGCGCGCGGCGTGAGGAACAGGAGCGAGTACGCGCCGGCCACCTTCCCCAGCGCCTGGCGGATGGAGCTGGCCAGGTACTCCGGGGTCCCGGGCGTCCCCACCGGACAGGAGCGGGCCAGGAGGTGGACGATCACTTCGGTGTCGGTGGAGGCCGTGAAGATCGAGCCCTGCGCCTCGAGGTCGGCCCGCAGCGCCTCGGCGTTCACCAGGTTGCCGTTGTGGGCCACCGCCACCGCCCCGCCCGCGTATTGCACCGCCACGGGCTGCGCGTTCTTCACGTGCGAGGCGCCGGTCGTGGAGTAGCGGACGTGCCCGATGGCGGCGCCCCCCTTGAGCCGCTCCAGCACGGGGGCGGTGAAGACGTCCGCCACCAGCCCCATGTCGCGATGGACGTGCAGCGTCTCGCCGTCCGTGGCTACGATGCCGGCCGACTCCTGCCCCCGGTGCTGCAGGGCGTGAAGCCCCAGGTAGGTGAAGTTGGCGGCTTCCTCGGACTGGCCCAGGGCCCAGATCCCGAAGACGCCGCACTCGTCCTTCATCTTGTCGTAGACGGCGTCGTACCCCATGAGGCGCCGCAGTATAACGGAGGCAGGTTGAGAAAGCTGCCCGCCAGGAACCTGCTCATTTTCGTCGCGCTGCTCGTCGGCGCGCTGGCCGCGTGCCTGGGCGTGCTCTCGCTGCCGTGGATCAAGCCGCACAGCGGCGTGCCGCCGCGCGTCGAGGTCATCGCCCGCGGGGGCGGCCCCCTCTCGGCCGGCGTCGGCGTCGCACCCATCGATGTGCCGCTGGGCGCACCCATCGCCGGGTTCGCCCATTTCAACTACCGGAGCGACGGGGCCGACCCGGTCACCGCCCGGGCGCTCGTCCTCTGCTCGGGCGACATGAAGGTGGCGATCGTCTCGGTCGAGCTCCTGCTCATCCCCGATTCGCTGCGCGCCGCCGTGATGGCGCGCCTGGCCGGGCTGCAGCTCTCGGGCGTGATCCTCGGCGCCACGCACACGCACGCCTCGCCGGGCGGCTACTACGAGAACGTGGTCGCCGAGAGGGCCGGGCTGGGTCCGTACGATCCGGCCATGCGCGACCTGGTGGCCAACGCCATGGCCGAGTCGGTCCGCCGGGCGCTGGCGACGGAGGAGCCGGCTCGCCTCTCGGTGGCGCGCGGGCGCGACGCCGCCATCGTGGACGGGCGCGACGGCGCCCCGCCCGACGGCCGGATCACGGTGCTGCGCATCGACCGGCCGGGCGGCCAGCCGGTCGCCGAGCTGACGGTGTTCGCCTCGCACCCGACCACGCTCGGCATCCACAACCGGCGCATCTCGGGCGACTGGCCCTCGCGCTTCTACGCCCACAGCAAGCACGGGGTGCGGCTGCTGCTGCAGGGGCCGGTCGGGGACCAGGGCGCATTCATCCCCGAGGCCTGGGGGCCGCGCACGGCCGAGACCTACGGCGCCGCCCTCGACCGCGCCGTGGCGGCGCTGCCCTTCGGCCCGCCC
Organism: uncultured Pseudomonadota bacterium; assembly: GCA_963736345.1. Classification (GTDB taxonomy): domain Bacteria; phylum Myxococcota; class Myxococcia; order Myxococcales; family Anaeromyxobacteraceae; genus Anaeromyxobacter. The sequence goes on from CAVTOU010000014.1 coordinate 261,772, forward strand.
GACCCTGCGCCCACGCTGGCCTACGCCGCAGCCGACGTGACGCTGCCCACGCCCCAGCCGCCGGCGGTGCCGGCCTGGCTGCGCCAGGCCGCCACCAACCTGGCCGCCAGCTTCCTGCCCGCCCAGGCGCGCGTCTCGGCCCTGCGCGTCGGACCGGTGGTGCTCCTGCTCACGCCCGGCGAGATCATGAGCCGCCCGGCCGCGCGCTGGCGCGAGATGGGCGGCGCCGGGACCGAGCTGGTGTCGCTGGCCGACGGGTACCTCGGGTACGTAGACAGCGCCGACCGCGTCGCCAGCGGCGAGGCCCACCCCGAGCGCTCCTACTACGGTCCGGCGCTGGCCCCGGCGCTGGAGCGAGGCCTGTCCATGGTGGTGGGCGCGCTCCGCGAGGCCGACAAGCCGCTCACGAGCCCGACCCCCGCCACCATCGACGCGTCCGGGTCGGGGGCCGGTGGAAGCGGCGGCGGAAGTTCCGACGCTGGCAAGGGAGCGCGCTGAGCCGGAGGGCTACGGCTCCCGCGCCAGCAGCCGGTTGAGCTCCTCGAGCGGCGCCGGCTTGGGCAGGTGGACGTCGAAGCCGGCCCTGGCGGCGCGCTCGCGGTCCTCGGCCTGGGCGTAGCCGCTCAGCGCCACCAGGCACGTCGACCGGAGCTGCGGATCGGCGCGCAGCGTGCGGGCCACCTCGTACCCGTCCACGTCCGGCAGGCCGATGTCGCACAGCACGAACTCGGGGGCGAGCGCCCGAGCCCGGGCGATGCCCTCCCGCCCGGTGGCCACCACCTCGACCCGATGGCCCTTCAGCCCCAGGACGTCCGCCAGCGACTGCGCCGCGTCGGCGTAGTCCTCGATGACCAGGATGCTGCGCGGACGGACGCGGGCGCCGGCGGGGGCGGCCGGCGCCGTCGCCAGCCGCTCCGCCACCAGGGGGAGCCTCACCACGAACTCCGATCCGCCGCCAGTGCCAGGGCTCTCCGCGCGCACGGTCCCGCCGTGCAGCTCGACCAGGCCCTTCACCAGCGACAGCCCCAGGCCCAGGCCGCCCTGGCCCCGCGCCAGGCCGCGCTCTCCCTGCACGAACGGCTCGAAGAGCTCCTCCAGCAGGGCCGGCTCGATGCCGATGCCGTCGTCGCGGACGCGCAGCTCGGCGCCGTCGCCGGCGACGTCGGTGGACAGGGTGACGGAGGCCGAGCCGCCCTGGGGGGTGAACTTGACCGCGTTCTGGAGCAGGTTGCAGAGCACCTGCGCCATGCGGGTGGGGTCGGCGTCGATCCAGACGGGGTGCTCGGCGAGCGCGGTCCGGAGCACGATGCCGCGCCGCCCGAGGAGGGCGCAGTGATCCTCGCAGGTGCGCGCCACCAGCTCGCGCAGCTCGACCCGCGCGCGCTTGAGCGTGATCTTCCCCCGCGAGATGCGCGTCACGTCCAGCAGCTCGTCCACCAGCCGTACCAGATGCTCGATCTGGCGCCGCTGGACCTCGCGCGCGCTCCCGGCCTGCTCGCTGTCCACCGGCGCCTGGGCCAGCACCGCCAGGCTGTCGTGGATGGCCGCGAGCGGGTTGCGGAGCTCGTGCGAGAGCAGGGCCAGGAACTCGGTCTTGTGCCGGTTCGACGCTTCGAGCGCCTCGGCCATGGCCCGGTAGCGCTGCTCGCTCTCGCGCAGCGCCTCCTCCGCCCGGGCCCGGGCGGCCCGCAGCCGCAGGGTGGCGATCCCGTGGGCGAGATCGTTGGCCAGCTCCGCCAGGAGGTTCTGCTCGTCCAGCGAGAAGGGATCGGGATCGCGGGAGTAGATGGTGAGCGCACCGAAGGCCCGCCCGTCGGCGATCAGCGGGACGGCCACCGACGAGGCGTAGCCGCGCTTCTCGGCCTCCTCGCGCCAGGGGGCGAAGCGCGGGTCGGTCCGCATGTTGGTGCAGTAGCTCGGCCTGCCGGTCCGGATGGCGGTGCCGGTCGGGCCGCGGCCGCGCTCCGTGTCGGCCCAGGTCAGGCGCAAGGTGTCGAGGTATCCCTTCTCGAAGCCGGCGTGCGCCACCGCCCGGACCGACTTCTCGGCGTCATCCTCGGCGAGCCCGACCCACATCATGGCGTGGCCGCAGTCCTCGACCACGATCCGGCATACCTCCTCGAGCAGCTCCTTCTCGCAGGAGGCGTGCAGCATGGCGTGGGAGCTGTTGCTGAGCGCCCGCAGCGTGCGGTTGAGCCGGCGAAGCTCCTCGCTCTCGGTGCGCTCCGCCGCGCTCCGGGCGGCGGCGGCCAGGCGCTCGGCGGCGGTCTCTGCGTAGCCACGCGGCCGGCGGCGACCGAAGGGCCTCACGGTGCTCGGGCTCCGTTCGAGAGGATCACGTTCGCTCCGCGGCCCGGGCTTCTCCGGCGTCGCGAAGGTTCGACGGAAAGGCAGCGGCGAGAATGGTAGCACGACGCCGCGCGTCGCGGCCCGCGGATGCGGGCCGCGACCGGGGACCGCCCTCCCCGGGCGGGGTCATCGGGCCGCCCGCCTCGACCCGCGCATCCTCGGCCTCGCCGCGCCGGCGGCGCGCGCCGCGCGGGGCCGCCGCCGGGCGCCCTCAGCACCGCCTGCATGACAGCAGCGCAGGCAGCCACCTCGAGCTGCTCGTCCCAGGCCTGCTGCAGGACGAGCCCATGGAACACGGCGACACAGACGCGGGCCAGCGCGTCCGGATGGAGCCCCGCCGGAAGCTCGCCCCGCCGCTGGGAGAACGTGCTCGACCTGTTCCTCGCCCACGACCTGAGCTTCACCCTACACGCGTACCACGACCCGGACTTCGGCCTGTGCTACGGGGACGCGGACCTGCCCGATCCCGCCAACGCCAACGACGCGCTGATCCAGCTCTTCACTCGGATGCTGACCGGGAGCGGGGCGAGTGCGACGGTCACGCCTCCCACCACCGCCCTCGCCCACCGCTCCGGCCCCATCCAGATCCTCCCGGAAGCCCATGCGCGGGTTGAATCCCTCGACGATGTGCGGGTCGCCGCCGCAGACGAGGTGCGCGATCCACTCGGAGATGCCGAGCGCGGCACCGACGTCGGCGAACGGGCAGCGCGTGCAGTGCATCTGCAGGCCGCCGTCCCTCGGCTCGAGCGTGAACTCGAACCCCTGGCCATGCTGCAGCGGCTGGAGGAGCAGGCGGGCGAGGTCCTCGACGCCGTTCCGGCCCTCCTTGCTCGCGACCTCCGCCCACTCCTGGCGGATGTTGGTGGCCACGACCAGGTCGATGACCTCGAGCACCCGCGCCCGCCCGAACCTGCGCTCGCACGAGGCGAGCACGGCGTCGATGCGCTGCTTCTTCCAGAGGCGCGCCAGCTCGTCGAGCACCGCCTCCTGCTCCGGGCCGGCGAGCGGCAGCCCCGCCTTCCGGTCCTCGCGGAACCACCCCTCCAGCCAGAAGGCGAGCGCGTAGAAGTCCTTCGCCGATGCCGTCATGGGAGGCGAGACTAGCCCTTCGAGCGCGCTCGAGGTCAAGCCTCGGACGGACCGCCCGGCGAACGAGTACCGGGTGGCAGGGCAGACGCGTGGGGCGCAGGCTGCGCAGGGCTCCTGATCCACGAGCGGGGTGAGGGTGCGGCGGCGCGTGCAGTTCATCGCCGGCGGGCGGTCCAGTACAGTGCCGTCATGAAACGGCCCCTCCTCGCGGCTGCGCTCGGCCTCGAGCGCTCTGGCCCCGCGGCCACGCCGGGTCAGGGTGTCTGCGTGCGGTGCCCCTTGATCGGCGGCAGCTCCTCGAACGGCTCGCCGCGGTCGAGCGCGTCGAGCGCCCGGCGGAGATCCTCCGGCGGCTGCATCAGCCTGCGGTGGCGCAGGTCCAGCCAGCCGCCCTTCAGGACGATGCGGGCCACGTGCTTCCCGCCCGGCTTGTAGAAGTCGTGGGCGAGCTTGAAGCGACCGCCCTCGGGCGAGGTGCCCAGGGCCTTGAAGTCCAGCTCGACCGTCTCGCCCAGGTGCAGCTCGTGGAAGTAGTCGATCTCCTCGCGCTGGATGACCGGCCCGAACCCGTTCTCCACCATCCGCGAGTAGGGGAACCCGTTCTCGGCCAGGTAGGCGAGCCGGGTCTCGATGCCGAACTCCGAGTAGGCGGTGTTCCGGAGGTGCCCGTTGACGTCGCACTCCGACCAGCGGATCACGAAGGACTTCCGGTAGGCCATTTCACTCTCCCCGGCGGACGCGCCGGCGGGGAGGGTGTAGCGCTTGCCGCGGCGGTGGGCCAGGCCCTGGCTAGAACTCGAGCGAGAGCATTGCGACCTGCCCGGGCCGGGCATGCCAGGCGTTCCAGCCCAGGATCGCGGCCGTGGCCGTGAACGCGACCGCGGCGCCGGCCGAGATGGCGGCGTTCCGCCGCTCCCGCTGCCCCTCCGAGCGCAGCGAGCTCCAGCGCGCCTGGGCCTGCACGTCCTTGAAGGTGCCATCCTCCTGCAGCTGGTCCGCCGCGTCGGCATAGGCCTTGTTGGCGGCTGCGTTCTGGTGGATGGCGAAGCCGGCCAGCCCCACGGCGAGCACGCCCGCCCCGATCGCGGCAGGGCCCATCCATCTCTTCCCGGGACTGGTGGCGCGCGCCTCCTTCTCCGCGTCCCCGAGCCGGATGGGAGGAGCGCTCTCGAGGGCGGGCCGTGCCTCGAGCCGGGGGGCGGAGGCTGGCGCTGGTTTCTTCGGCGCGCCGGTCGTGGCGACCGCCGCCGGCGCGGGCGCGCTGGGGGACGGCTGGACGGTCACGGCAGCCGATGGCTGGGCGCCGCCGGGTGTCGGTGTCGCGCTGGAGGCGACGGGGGGCGCGATCGGCTCGGGCGCGGTCGAGGCCACCGGCGGGAGGCCACGCTTCGGCGTGTCGTGGGACAGATCCTTCACCTCCCGCGACGACTGCCCCGTCAGGAGGAAGGCCGAGAGCGCAGCCAGGTTCACCGATGGGACCCCGCCGGCGATCATGCGGACGCTGCCCTCCCGCAGCAGCGCGCCGCGGAGCACGTCGTAGATGGAGCCGACCAGGAACTGGGCCTGCCCTTCCTCGGAGCGGCTGACCACGATCAGCTTGTCGACGCCCAGCCAGGCGCCCGCGCGGATGACGCCGTTGCCGCGGTCAGCCTGGGCAAGCGCCAGCCCCGGGCCGGCGTTCATGCGCAGGGATGCGGCCAGCGCGAAGTCCAGGACGATGGTGCGGTCCTCCTGATCGAGGCCCACCCTGAAGCTCGGGACCCGGAGGGAACCCGCCGCGCCGCCGATCCGGTAGGTGCCCGTGGGCAGCGTCACCGTGATCGGCGTCGTCCCCATCGGCTTCCCGTTCACGAACACGCTTCCCTGCACGCCCACCGCGGTGATGGTCAGCCTGCGGCGCGGCAGGGCCCGGACCCTGGCCTTGGCCTCCTCGAAGCGCTTCCGGAACCCGGGCGAGAACTGGTCCGGATCGGGCATGAGCCCGGGCTCCACCCGCGCCAGCTTGCCGAAGGCGTTCTCCGCCTCCTTCATGTCGTTGGCGGCCAGCGCCGAGTGCGCCAGTCGAAGCAGCGCCCGCTTCCACTGGAAGTACGACTCGTCGGTTTCGGGCAGTGACTCCAGGTCCTCGACGACGGCGCGGAGGGTCCGGAGCGAGCTCTCGAACTCGCCGTTCTGGAAGACCGCCAGCGCACCACCGTAGGCGCGATCGAGCTCCGACTCGGTCGCGTTCGAGGTCTGGCCCAGGAGCCGAGCCCGCATGCTGGAGGGGTCCTCGACGTTGGGGACGCGGTCGCGGCACGCGGCCCGGAGCTGGTAGGCGAGCTCCGCCAGATCGCCATCCGGCCCGCTGGGAGGATCGCCGACCGCGATGATCGCGAAGCGCTCCGCCGCCGCACCGGGTGCCGCCAGGAGCAGCAGGAGCGCCGCCACCCCCGGTCTGGTCATGGCGTCACCCCTGCATTGGAGGTGTTCTGCGGGTCGTGGAACGCCTTCGGCCAGGGGGCGCTGGTGTCGAGGGCACCGTCGACGATGATCGCGTACAGCGTGCCGTCGGCGCCGGCGAGGTAGGCGGTGCTGGTGGTCGCACCGGGGTCGGTCCAGATGTTGGCGGGTTCGAGGGACTGATTGGTGACGGGGAGTTTCTGAGACCAATCAACCTGGCCATCACCTTGCCTGACCGCGAACACGAACCCATCGGACGTTGGAACCAGTAGCATCGGAACGATGCCCTTCAAAGCGAGCGGGATCCTAGGATGGCCGCTCAGACCTGAGCTCGTAGTCCATGGTGGCGAACCAACATCGCTGATACGCCGCAGCACGCTCGCATAGTCAGCCACGACTGCAGAGCCGTCGGCAAGCACGATGCTTCCGGTGCTGCTTGCGGATATCGAAGGCGTGACACCTATGTGTTGCGCCACCCCCGACGACGTGGTTCGGTAGACGTCCCCGTTGAGCGCAGTGGTCCAGATGGCACCTTGGCTGTCGATGGCGAGGGGCTCCAACAGGCTCCCGACACTAGGCGCTGGCGGTGCAGGTGCAACCCCTGTCCAGTCCTCAGTGACGACGCTTGTCTCCGAAACGGTCGTGCTGTGAAGTGCAGTACCGGACCCAACGAAGAGGTGCCCACCAGGGCCAAGCGCCGCCGGTGTGCCGCTGGACGCACTCAGGTTCGAGAGATTACAGGCGTTCGACACCTTCGCGACGATGACTTCCGCTCCAGCCGAGACGACGACCGCGCGTTGCCCCAATATGACGGGCGGTCCGCGAAGTGGTGAGTTGGCTACACAGTCCGTGAGAGGCACTTCAGAACCACTGAATAGGAGCTTATGCAGGCTTCCGTTCTGCGCCGCAACCCACACCGCGTCCGCTCCCACGGCTGGCGGACTGTTCACGACGCTCCCGATCGCAACCGCCGCTCTGGACTCCTCACCGTTCGACTTGTTCACGAAGTGCACGGACCCGTCGCTCCCCGCGACCACGATCGTTCCGTTGCTCAGCACCGCCGGCGAGAAGAGCGGGAAGGCCGTATCTCCTGCCCCCTTCAACTGCCTCGTCCACTTCGCCCTCGTGACCGGCAGTGGATCACACGACCTGTCGGGCGCAGCGTTTCCCGCCTCGTCGGTCGCCTTCACGACCGCGGTCACGCTGTGCTCGAAGTACGGGAACGGCAGGTCCTGAGGCGGCAGGTCGAGCGTGTAGGTGGCGCCCGGCCCGTGCGTCAGCGTCCGTGGGTGCTCCACGTCGCCGTCGATCACGGCGGTGACCGTTCCCATCGCGCTCTCGTCGGTGACCGTCGCGGCCAGCGTGAGGGTGGCGTCCCGCCGGCAGGGTGGCGTCGAGCACGTCAGCGTCGCGTCCGAGATCACCGGCGCGACCGGGTCCGGCCAGCACACGTTGCCATCCGCCGTGTGGGCGCAGTAAGAGCCGGAAGCGCAGGGTTCGGCCGCGCTGCAGCTGGGCTTCCCTCCGCCCCCACCGCCGCAGCCGGCGAGGCATGCCAGAGCGGGGATCACGAGAACGAGGCGCTTCATCATCTCCCCCTCCTAGAAGGCGAGCCGCCAGGTGAGGCCCGCGGCCATGACCGCACCTCCGACGCCCAGCGACAGGTTGCTGAGATTTCGCTTCGCCTGCGCCCTCTTCCGCTCGCGGGTGTAGGTCGCGGGGTCGGTGGTCCGATCGGCCCGCGAGCTTGCGCTGTCGGCCTGGCTGGCCAGGACCACGCCCGCCACCACGGCCAGGGCGCCGACGCCCGCGACCGACCACGCCGCGACGTGCTGCGGGTCCGGGCCCGGCTTGGGCGGAAGGGCCTTGAGGAGATCCCTGAGCGCCCCCTTGATGGGAGGTACCGCATCCTCGCTCAACTTCACCTCCAGCACGCGCCGGGCGCGGATCGCATCGCCGTCGGCGTCCGCCAGGACCAGCTCGTACCGCGTCTGCTCGGCCTTCCCCTCGGCCTGGGTCACCACCGCGTGCCCGAGCCCGGCCCGGCGGGCGGCGCGGGCGCCCTCGCCCGCGTCGCGGCACTCCGCGCCGTAGTCCAGGAACCGGCCCCGCACCTTCGCCGCGGCCTCGGGAACGGCCTCGGCGCGGGCCTGGGCCTTGTCGCCCAGCACCTGGGGACGGCACAGGAGCAGTCGGTCATCCCCCGCCCTCAAGCTGAGAGCGAGCACGATCGTGAGCGCACCCGACAGACCCATTGTCGGACCCCTATCACCGCGAGCGGACGAGGCCGGATTCACGCATGGTCCGGACCCTTTGTGCAAGCGACGTGCTGCGGGTTTTCGGCGCGGATCTGGCGGGTCTGGCCTCCGGCACCCGGTCCGCGCCGCGGACGGTGGTCCGTCCCACGGACCTTTCTGCCGGCCCGCTGATCGGCCAAACCCCCGACACGCCGAGGGCCGCTCCCTGGAACGCGGCGCGCAATGCGGTCGCCCGGCCCTGGAATTGGCGCCTGCACGGGCAATCGAGACCGTGCGAGAGGGGAAAACATGTCGCATCCCGTTCGGGTTCTCGTCATATCGCTTGTGGTTGCGTTCGCGACATCGACGTCGGGATGCGGGGGCCCGCCCTCGCGTCCCGGAACCTCCTGCTCCTCGGACGATCAATGCCGAGCCGACGCCCGCTGCTCCTCGCACAGCTGCGTCGCCAACGCGCCGCCCATCGCGGAGTTCGCGGTCAGCGGCGCCCTCGAGACCAGCTCGCTGGTGACGCTCGATGGTTCCGCAAGCCGCGACCCGGACAGCGGCGACGGGATCGTGTCGTATGCCTGGAGCATCGAGCCCGACGGCGCCCCGTGCCCGCCTCCGCAGGTCGCCAGCACCGGCCCGGTGGCGCAGGTCCGGTTCGGCTGCGCGGGCCAGTTCCGGGCGCGCCTGATCGTCGTCGACCGGAAGCACGCCGAGAGCACTCCGGCCATCCGCCCGCTGCAGATCCAGGCCAGGTCGGCCCCGGCGCTGGTCGAGGCGGGAGCGGATCGAATCCGTCGGCCACCTCTGCTCGGGAGCGCGGATCGCCTGCCGGCCGGCGACCGCGGTCCGGCTCGCTGCCACGACCACGGCGGAGGGCCCGGTCACGTTCCGCTGGGCCGTCCAGCCCCCTCCCGGACGAGAGCTGGACGAGCACCGCCGGGTTCGATTCATCCCCGACGCCAGCGCGCTCGCACCGACCGTCGAGATCGAGACCGACGGCACGGCCATCTCGGGCGACTGGCAGTTCCGGGTCGAGGTGATGGACGGCGTGGGCGTGCTGGACGCGGACGTGACCCGGGTGAGCGTGACCAATCGCGCCCCCGTCATCCGGGCGGGCCCATCCACCACGGTCGATCACCTCTATGATGCGTCGAGTCACCTGTTCACCGCGAGCGGCACCGTCCCGGTCGAGATCATCGACGAGGACGGCGATTCCATCGAGCGGCAGGTGGCATTCCAGCATGCGGGTGACGGGGGCGCCGCCTTCCTGGGAGAGGATCTCGGAACGGCGATCCGGTTCTCCGTGACCGTGCCGTACGGCAAGCCGGAGGACGCCCTCTGGCTGCGGGGAGCCGAGGGGCTCGACCGCAGCATCGCGCTCGCCGCGACCGACGTGAACGGCGCTTCCTCGGCGCTCGATGTCGCCGTGATGGTCGGAAACCGCGCTCCTGCCCCGGCACGCGCCAGCACGGTTCTGGCCGCTCACTCGTACGATTCCGTCGCTCGGCTGTTTCGGTCACAGCCGTCCCTGGGACAGTGGGTCGATCCGGACGGCGACCCTGTCGGCTTCGCGGTCAGCGCCGGTGCCGAGTGCCCCACCTTCACCGCCGGGGACGCGGGAACCGTGCAGGTGCAGTGCTCGCGCGCGTTCACCGGTGTGGCATCGCTGGCGGGCTTCCTGCAGCAGCGGCAAGCGCAGGTGACCGTGCACGATCCGTGGGACCGGGCGACCACCACGGTGCCGTTCCGGATCGGAAACCAGGCTCCGCTCGCCAACCAGGTCGCCTATCTGCCGGTCATCGATTGCAGGCCGCGCAGCGTCTGGGGCCCCTGGTGCCATGTCAACGAGGGCGCTGTGGGTCCATCGAACGAGTTCCCTGCTGGGACGTTCTACGCGGCCGCGGCGGTGAGCGATCCAGACGGCGACCCCATCCAGGTGAGCTCGAGCGCGAGCGCCAACGTGGCACTGTGCAGCCCCGGCCAGCCCTGCACCCTGGCGATCCGCATGCCGGAGTCGATCTCTTGCGAGAGCACGCCGCCGGACGTGTCGGCGCCGGTCGCGGTCACCGACGGGGTCGAATCCTCGTCGGGCTTGATCCTCCTGGACCCGGTCTGCCGGTAACGGGCCGCCGGAAGGGAGGTGCCGCGCCGGGCTGGTGGCCTCGGATCCGGCAGTCCGTAACCGAGGTTGCACGGTGATTCTCCCGTCGATCGGCGCGTCGCGACGAGTGTTCCCTTCTGGTGGAGGCCGAGATCTGCTACCAATCGCGCCCGCAATCGGAGGCCACGCCACCATGACCTGCGCGGTGGCTTCTTCTCGAGGGCGCGCGCCGGAGCGCGCCGGGGGAACGGGTATGCGGCTCGCGACATCGGGCATGCTCTTGGTTGCGGTCGCGCTGCTCACGTCCACGGGCGGTTGCGGAGGAGGAGGAGGAGGCGATCCCAGGAACTGCGGGGGCGTCGAGGATTGCGGCAACCTGGCACGCTGCCTGGGAGCGACCTGCGTCGAGGACGCCGCGCCTGTCGCCGTGCTCGCCGTCCCGGACGCGATCGAGGCATTGGCGCTCGCCGAGTTCGACGGCTCCGCGAGCTCCGATCCCGATTCCCCCCTCGGCGACCGGATCGCCGCCTTCCACTGGACGTTCACGAGCCTCGACGACGCGTGCGCAGGGCCCACCGTGAGCGGGACCGACGCCAGGGCGCGGGTCCGGTTCGCCTGCCCGGGGGCGTTCAGGGTCGGGCTGGTGGTGGTCGACGAGCTGGGGAAGGAGAGCTCCGCCTCCGCCGACGTGACCGTCGCGCCTCACCCGGAAAGCCCGACCGTGGTGGCGAGCCCGGACCGATCGGTGAACCATGTCTGCTCCGGAACACCGCGGGTCTGCACGACCGAGGGAACGGCTCCGGCGGTGATTGCGCATCTCGCCGATGGCATCGAGCCCGTCGGCAACGTCGTTTACCACTGGGCGGTCGATCCACCGCAGAGCGGCCCGCTGGATGCACACAAGCGTGTGACCTTCCTGCCCTCGGCCGCTGCGGCCAGCCCCTCGGTGCGCATCGAGGTGGACGAGGCCGCCGTCGCGGCCATCGTCGACGACTGGGTCCTCCGCGTGACGGCGACCGACGATGCCGGACCGCTGGGTGAGGCCACCACCCGGATCAGCGTGAAGAACCGCGGGCCGGCCCTGGCGGCCGCGGCCCCTTCGGTGACGGTCGACCACACGTACTCTGGCGCCCTCTATCGCGCCTCCGGGGATGCGTCGAGGTGGCAGGATCCGGACGGCGATCCGCTGACGCCGGTGGGCTCGACCGGCAGCGCCATCTGCGCGTCCGTCACGTTCAAGGCCGACGGCACCGCGGTGGTCCAGTGCACACGCGCATTCACAGGGATACCGGCCTTGACCGGTTTCGTGACGACGCACACGGTGACGGTCCTGGCGAGCGATCCATGGGTGGCTGCGCCCTCCGCCTCGGCGACTGCGATCACGATCGGAAACCGCGCGGCCACCGCCGCCAGCTCGACCGTCAACGCAACGGGCGGGCCGCCGTGCAGCGAGGGCGCCTGCTGCAGATCGGAACCCGAACCTCCGCGAACCTGCCTGGACTACCGGCTGACGTGCGATTCGTACGTCGCGCATCCGCACCCGAGCGTCGCGGATCCCGATGGCGACCCCGTCTCGCTGACCTGGGCATGGACCGGAGGGGGCAACGGAGCATCGGTCTGCGAGCCGAGCGCATGCGCCGCGGAGCTGCCGGTTCCGTCTTACATCGGCTGCGGCTCCCCTCCCCCCACCACCGTGGTCGGGACCTTCACGGTCACCGACGGCGGCGGCAGCTCCTCCACCGGCACGCTGACCGTCACGGAGTGAAAACTAGGCCCGCGCGCTGCGCGCGCGGGCCTTCGGTTCCACCGCTCCCCGCCTACGAAGACCTAGACCAGCTCCGCTTCCGCCGTGCGCGTCGGTCCGGTGTCGATGCCGAAGTACCGGAGCAACCGCAGGTGATGCTGCCGCAACCCCCGCACCACGATCCGCGCTCCACGGGAGGCGAGCGCCTGCGCCAGGACCGTCACGCCGTAGTCGTGAAACTCCCTGACCTGTGTGAGATCGACGTTCACCTGCTCGTTGGCGTCCGTCTGCGCGAGCGCACGGGCAAGGCGCTGTGCGGCCGGAACGTCGAATACCCCGTCCATCCGGATGACCGTCGCGCCATTGGTCTGCATTGCGTTCCTTACCCTTCCCAAAGGCGGAACATTCCCCCTACAGCCGAGTGCCGCAGCTCAACCTTGGAAGATCCATGCCGATCTCGGCTCCCCCGGTGGGGTAGAGGTGCAAATTTCCTAAGGCATCGAGATCGAGGACGATCTCCTACCGATACGCAGATGTGGCTCCCCCGATCGGCGGTTGTCTCGAGCGCCCCGGGGTCGTCCCCGACCTACGTGTCCCTGACCCCAACGACACTTTGCCCTACAAGTAGGCAGCTTTACTGCGCAGAAATCGCGCACTTGTGGGAGCAATAGCCAATCGGAGGAGGATCACTGTTTGTGCGACCGCTCGACCGCGAGGCCGGCATACCAGCTCGCCATTAAGGGCAGCTCCCGCCCGACGAAGCCCGGGTGCGCGAACTCGAGCATGAGGAGCTGTCCGTAGATGGCCGCGTCGGCGACCGAGGGGCGGGGCCCGAGCACGAACGGCCGATCGGCCAGCGCCTGCCCGATCGGGCGGAGCAGCGCGATCACGCGATCGGCCAGGGCCCGCTCCGCGCCGCGCCAGGCGCCGATGCAGCCGGGCCCGTACTTCCGCTCCTTGGTCAGGCGGAAGAACGCCGGGACATCCTCCCGACCTTCCAACTCCGCCAGCCGATCGAGGATGCCGGGGGAGGCGAGCCGGAAGGCGACGTCCTCGAGCACGTTGTCGGCCCAGCCCTCGACCACGGGCGCGAGCGGGTCGTCGCGGAGCGAGGGCGGGTAGGTCGCGTCCAGGTAGGCGGTGATCCGGGCGCTCTCGTCCATCACCTGCCGGCCATCCTCGAGCACGGGGACGTGCAACGTGCCCCCGGTGAGCGCCACCAGCGCCCGGCGATCGAGGTAGGGGACGTTCACGACCTCGAAGGCGACCCCCTTCAGCTCGAGGCACTTGCGGACCTTGGCGGCGAACGGGCTGTACGGGAACTGGTGCAGGCGCATGGATCCAGTCTCTCACGCGCGCCCGGCGCTGAACGCGGCCCGGATGGGAACGCCTCGGGGCGCAGGTCGCGCCCGGCGGGGAGCCCGGCCCGCGGACCTTCAGGGAGCAGGCGCGCTGGCCCGGTCGCCGCACCCCTCGAACCACGTCTCCAGGCGCTCGGCGGGGAGCGCGACCTGGAGCGAGAACTCGCCGCTGCCCGGGTGGACGCTGGCGTTCGCGAGCAGGTCTGCGAGCCGCTGGTCGTTGGTGGCCTGGGCCTTCACGCGCGCCACCGCCAGCGCCGCCCCCAGCGAGGTGGCGAGGTCGCCGAGCCCGGCCGCGTCCTCGCCGCGCACGTGCACCACCGCGGCCACGTCCTGCATCGCGTCCACGTGCAGCTCGACCCGGCTCGCCAGCCGGGCGATCCGGTCCGCCAGGGCGCGGTCGCCCAGCCGGAGCAGGCCGCGCGCCGCCGCCCCCGGGACGACGCCGTACACCTCGCCGTAGCTCATCTCCTCCGGGATGCCGCTCTCGGGGACCGGCGCCCTTCCCTCCAGCTGATCGATGGCCCGCCGCGCGCTCTCCTCGTTCTCCGAGAAGACCAGGATCTGGTCGCGCCAGGCGGCGATGACCATCCCCTCGTTCCGGAAGATGCGCCCCGCCTGGCCGTAGGCCTCGGCCGGACCGAGCTGATCCCACGGGACGCGATCGAAGAAGCCCGAGACCACCGCCGAGTCGCCCAGGTAGGCGACCCGGTCGATGTCCCTCAGCGGATCGACGCCGGTGTCTCGCTGGAAGCTGGACAGCGCCTCTGGGTGGCGCGCCTGCACGCAGGCCACGAACCGCTCGCCCAGGCGCGAGTGACGAAGCGCGTTCGCCTCGAACACGACCACCGGACCGTCGGGCTTCACCGGGAGCGCCACCAGGAACGGGTCGCGCCGCCGCGGCTCCTCCTCGGGGGTGCCGCCCGGGGCGACGGTCGCCGGCGGCGAGGGCAGCACCAGCGTCGACCGCTTCCGGAGCCGGGCGTACTCCTCGTACCTCCAGCGCGGGAACTCCACCTCCGCGCGGCGCGGCGGCGGCTTCCCCTCGCCCCGCGAGAAGAGGAACGCCGCGGCGGCGAGGAGGAGCGCGGCCAGGGCCATCCAGCGGAGGCGGCGCATCAGAAGTCCTTCCGGTCCAGGAGGTGGATGGCCAGCGAGAGCGCCGCCAGCGCGAAGAGGAGTGTGCCACCCAGCTGGACGCCGAGCTGGGCGAGGTCCAGGGGGTGGCCCTCGGCGAGCCGGCCGGCCTGCCCACCCAGCGCCGAGAGCCGCGGGAGCGGCGCGGTCATGCCCAGGAACAGCTCGCGAGACGCACCGGAGGAGAAGAGCGGGGCCAGCGATCGCCTGTACCCGGCCACGATCCCGGCCACGAAGGTGATGCCGCCGGCGGCGGCCGAGAGCGCCGCGCTGCGCACCGCGATGGCGGATGCGAGCATCACCGCGTAGATGGCCCCGAACCCGGCGCCGCCCAGCAGCGCGGCCACCACCGGCGCCCAGCCGAACACCCCGGTCTTGGCCCAGACGATCAAGGTCAGCCCCAGCCCGCCGTACACCGCGCCGGAGAGGGCCAGCGCCTCGACCCCCAGGAACGTGCCCACCACCAGCTCCCATCGCCGCATGGGCAGCGAGAGCAGGTGCTCGATCCTTCCCGGCGCGAGCAGGGCCGGCGCGAAGTCGGCGCAGGAGAGCACCCCGAAGGCCATCCCTGCGTAGAAGACCACCCAGGCCGTGCCCTCGAAGAGCGGCCGCAGCGCCACGTCGGCGGCCTGGATGTCCGTGGCGACGACGCCGCCGAAGAGGCGGGTGGCGGCGAGCGCCCCATCCACCACCTCGAGCCGCAGCCCCAGCGCCGCCCCGAGCAGGAGCAGCGTGGTCCCGGCGAAGAGGAAGAGGACCCAGCGCCGCGCCCGCGCCTCCCGCAGCAGGTCGCGGGCCACCGTCCCGGCGCGCGTCACGACATCTCCCCGCGGGCCATGGCCTCGGCCAGCACCATCTCCAGATCCTTCCCCTCCTGCGAGAGCTCGACGAGGAGCGCGCCCGCGGCCCGTGCCCGGTCCAGGGCCGCGTTGAGCGCCCCGGGACCCTCGGCGGAGATCCGCCAGCCGCCTCCCTCCTGGGCCGCGAATCCCGCCGCCTCCAGCGCCGTCGCCGGGGCGCCCGGCGCGAAGCGTGCCGTCCAGCGGTGTGGCACCGCGGTCAGCTCCTCGAGGCCGCCCTCCCGGACGATGCGGCCCGCCACCAGGATACCGATGCGATCGCAGATGCGCTCGGTCTCGGTGAGCAGGTGCGAGTTGAGGAACAGCGTCGTGCCCGACTCCCGCCGCCGCACGAGCATGCTGCGGACGTGGGCGCGGCCCGGCGGGTCGAGGCCGTCGGTGGGCTCGTCCAGCACCAGCAGCTCCGGCTCGCCCACCAGCGACGCGGCCAGGCCCACCCGCTGCTTCATCCCCTTGGAGAACGCGCCCACACGCCGGTTCGCCACCTGGGCCAGGCCCACCTCCTCGAGCAAGCCCAGCGAGGCGGCCCGCGTCCCGGCGAGCCCCTTCATGCGGGCGATGCTCTCCAGCACCTCGAGCGGCGTCCAGGCCGGCGCGAGCTGCAGCCGCTCGGGGAGGTATCCGACGCGGGTCCGCATCCGCGGATCCTGCGGATCGCCCTCCAGGAGCCGGATCTCCCCGGCGCTGGGGTGAACCACGCCCAGGAGCGCCTTCACGAAGGTGGTCTTGCCGGCGCCGTTCGGCCCGATGAGCCCGAAGGCCGCCCCGCGCTCGACGCGCAGATCGACGCCGGCCAGCGCCTGCTGCGCCCGCCGGCTCCGCCTCGACCCGTACCGCTTCTCGAGCCCCCGCGCCTCGATGGCCAGCACGCCAGCATTGTAAGCCGGAAGCGTGCCCCCCCGGTGGGCGCCCAGGGCTCATCGCTGTTCGAGTCGCTGCTGGCGCCGGCGTGCTGCGCAGCGGCAACGGCGCTCGAGGAGCGGGAGGTCGGCGCGGGTGGTCTGACGCGCCGCTCCCTGCTTCGGCGCGCGATGTGCGGTATGCTCGTCGAAGAGACATGAAGCGATGAGCCGCTTGATCCTCCGGCGCCGCCCTGATGGCATCGTGCAGATCCGGCCCCGACCGTTCTGGCGGGTGATCGCCGGCCCGGTCCCGGCCGTTCTCGTCGCGCTCCTGGCGGGCTGCTCGGCCGTCCTGGTGGTGCTCGCGTTCGCGCTGGTGCGCTTCCCGGTGGAGGTGCTGCTCGTGTGCGGGTGTGTGGCGCTCGCGCTCGCGGCCGTGCGCTTCGGGCTCGCCGAGCCGGACGTGGCCGAGATCCGGGTCCACGACCGCCGGCCTCCCCGCGGCGCGGCCTGAGCCGCGCCCCCGCGGAGCGCGCCGCTCCTGGCGGCGGGTTGCGCCAGGGTTGCGCAGGGATAGGCCGCCTGTTGCGGTCCCCGCCCCCCGAGCGGCCCGCCGAGGTACCATGGCCCCGGTCACACCGCTCGAGGCGCATGCATCCTTTGCCTGCGAGGGTCTGGCTCGTCCGCGGCCGGGGTGCGACCAGGAGCAGGAGATGCTCGAGTCGAGGGGAAGGTTCGCGCTGGTGGCGCTGCTGGCGTGCGCGGCGTGCGTGCCGCGCCCGGATCCCATCACCTCGAAGCCGCTGATCGGGATCTCCACCGAGAAGGTCTCCTTCCGGCACTCGGTCGGGATCGGACACGGCGCTCTCGAGCAGATCGTGGCCATCCGCAACCAGGGGGGCGGCGTCCTCATGACCCCCACCATCACGGTGGGGTACCTCGAGCAGGTCGGGGACTGGCTGCACTGGGAGGTGGCCGGCGACGCCAACGCTTACCAGCTGAAGCTCCGGGTCCAGAACCCCGGCGCGGGACCGCTGCCCATCGGCAGCTATCACGCCACGGTCCAAGCCGACTGCGCCAGCGCCGGTGCCGCCGTCCTCGAGATCGAGGCCCAGGTGTTTCCGAAGGCGATCCTCGCCGCACCCAATCCGCTCCAGGTGACCGCCGCGCTGGGAGGAAAGGGCTGGCTCGAGCGAATGCACGTGGAGGAGGCGCTCCACGGCGACCTCCCCGAGCCCGAGTACACGATCGCGCTCCCCTACGGGCAATCGTGGCTGCAGCAGGGCACGCCCTTCCAGTCCTGGTCCGACGAGGAGCAGGCGGACTACTGGGACCCCGACCTGCAGCTCCTGGCCGCCGGGCTGGCCAGGGGTCAATACGACGGGACCGTGACGGCGACCTCGGCGGACGTCGGCTCGGTGAGCGTCCCCGTTCATCTCGTGGTCGACGACTGGGCGGACGTGCCCAACGCCTCCTCCCTGGATTGTCCGCTGCCGCTCGACCTGGCCGATGGCCGCCTGCTGTGCGCCTCGGACCCGCTCCGGGTCTGGGATCCGTCCACGGGCGGCTGGACGCGGCTCCCTCCCTCCCCCTCCACCCTCCCCGCTCGCTCCGCCACCCTGCTGCCGAATGGAACCGTGCTGGTCCTGTCCCAGAACTGGGCCTGCAGCTCGGGCTGCACCGAGCAGGTGGAGTGGGCGGTGCTCGATCCCGCCGGCGGCGAGTGGATTCGCCAGGGGACGCTCTCCAACGCACAGGGCGCGACGGCCACGCCGCTGGCCGACGGACGGGTGCTGCTGACGGGGCACGTCCTCGCCTATCCCGGCGAGTGGGACCCTTCGCGCGCCTCGACCCTCCTCGACCCGGTCAGCGGGACCGTGACCGACTCGACCACCAACATGACCGCCGCCCACCAGCACGCGGCGGCGGTGCGGCTCTCCGACGGCCGGGTCCTGATCGTGGGAGGCGTCAGCAGCACCGGGTACGAGGCCAGGGCCGACATCTTCACGCCCTCGGCGGAAGCCGGCGAGGAGCGGGGGAGGTGGGCGGCCACCGGGACGATGAGCACCCCGCGCGCCGACCTCACCCTGGTCCGGCTCCCCGACGGGCGCGTGCTCGCGGCCGGTGGGTACAACGCCAACGGCGCCCTGTACAGCGCCGAGATCTACGACCCGAGCGTGGGAAGGTGGAGCGCGGTGGGATCCATGGGCACCGCGCGCTCCGGCGCCGGGAACGCGCTGACGCTGCCGGACGGGACCATCCTGGTGACCGGCGGCGTGGACGCGTCCGGAGCCCCGATCTCCAAGGCCGAGCGGTACGACCCGGCGACCAGGAAGTGGTCGCCCTGGGCGGACCTGCCGCACGCGCGCAGCCTGCACCGGGCGGTGCTGCTGGACGGGACGTGGGTGCTCGTGTTCGGCGGCTCCTCGGAGGTGCTGGGCTCGGTCCGCCGGCCAAGCTATCCGTGACGGCGGCGGCCGTCAGCGCCAGAACGCAAGGTGCCGGCAGCACCAGCACCGCCCCGAAGCCGGCCACCCAGGCGCCCTTTCCCGGCCGGCGCGGCCCGCCTTCCACCTCGACGGGGCCGGGGCGCCCGGGTTATCTGGCGGGCATGTCCTTCTACGTCGTGGACGTCGAATCCGACGGCCCGATCCCGGGCAAGTACTCCATGGTCTCGTTCGGCGCGGTGCTGGTCGAGCCGGGTCTCTCCCGGACCTTCCACGGGCGGACCCGGCCCATCTCGGATCGCTGGCTGCCCGAGGCCCTGGCCATCTCCGGGGCGACGCGCGAGGAGCACCTGCGCTTCGACGAGCCGGGGCCGGTCATGGAGGCCTTCGAGCGCTGGATCCAGGAGACCAGCCGCGGACGGCCGGTCTTCTTCTCGGACAACCTCGCCTTCGACTGGCAGTTCGTGAACTGGTACTTCCACGCCTACCTCGAGCGGAACCCCTTCGGCTGGAGCGGCCGGCGCATCGGCGACCTCTACTGCGGAATGGTGAAGGACGCGTACGCGACCTGGAAGCACCTCCGCCGGACCGAGCACGACCACCACCCGGTGAACGACGCCCGGGGCAACGCCGAGGTGCTGCTCCAGCTCGTGGACATGGGGCTGAAGCTGACGCTCCGCTGAGGTCCGGCCAGGGCCGCTCGCCCGCGGCCGCTACTCGTTTCCGCCCGCGCCGGTGCCGGCTCCGCCCTGCGGCGCCTCCGCCTGCTGGGTCTCCCTGGGCGGCGGGATGCTCTTGAGCCTGGTCTTCACCGCGGCGATCTCCGTGCCGCTGGTCCCGCCCTTGCCGGTCAGGTGGTGCTCGGCGATGAACTGGTCGACATGCTGGATGCGATCGGGCGTGGCGGGGTGATCGGAGAGCATGGCCGCCCAGCCGGGCTGCTTCCCCTCGCTCTTCACCAGCTTTTCGAAGAAGGTGGCGATGCCGTGCGGGTCGTACCCGGCCGCCGAGGCGTAGCGGGCGCCGTACTCGTCGGCCTCGGTCTCGTCGGCCCGGCTGAAGCTCAGCATGGCGCCCTTGCCGGCGACGGCGGCGGCGAGCTGCGAGGCGGCGCCGGGGTTCTTGCCGGCCGCGATGCTCGCCAGGGTCTCGAGCCCGAAGGCGTTCACCATCTGGCGGGCCGAGTGGCGCGCCACCACGTGGCCCGCCTCGTGGCCGAGCACGCCGGCCAGCTCGGCCGAGTTGTCGGCGGCCAGCAGCAGCCCGGAGTAGACGTACAGGTACCCTCCCGGCGTGGCGAAGGCGTTCACGGTCTTGGGGTCGTTGATCACCCGCACCGTCCAGGTGACGTCGGACCGATCCTTCTTCGCGAAGGCGAGGACCTTGTCGGTGATGCCCTTCACGTACGCGTTGATCTGCGGATCCTCGACGTACTGGATCTTCTGCTTCTGCTCGAGCTCCTGCTTGACCTGGAGCCCGAGCTGCTGCTCCTGCTCGCGCGGGACGAGCACGTCCGCCAGCTTCTTCTCGGTGGAGCGCCGCTGCGCGGTCGAGCACGCGGCCAGGCCGGCGGCCAGCACCAGCGCCGCGGCGTGCAGGGTCGAGGGAATGCGAGAGCGCGCCATGGTGTCTTCCTCCGGTGGGCCGCCCGCCCGCCGCCCCGGCGGGGATCGGACGGGGGGGACGCCCGGTCATAAGTTGGCCACCGCTCCCCCGAATTGCGCCGGCCGGGTCGGTTGAACGCCCCGGCTCTGCGGGGTACAAGCGGATCCCGCCGGAGACGCCATGACCGTCAAGCTATGGCCAGTCCTTGCCGCCTTCCTCGGCTTCGGGGCCGGCGGCGGTGCGGCCTGGCTGGCGCTGGCGCTCGTGCGGGAGCCGCCCCCTCCCCCGGCGCCCGCCGCGCTCCCGCCGGAGCGGCCCACCGCCGGACCCCCCATCGACGCGGAGCGGATCCAGAGCGGCCGGCTCTCGGTGGAGCGCCTGCCGGCCGCGGTCACCGACGCCATCGAGACCCACTCCACCGAGATCATCCGCACGCAGGAGATCCTCGCGACCAAGCAGGCTCGCATCACCGGCACCTGCCCGCCGGGTGCGGCCATCCGCGTGGTGGCCGAGGACGGCTCGGTGGTGTGCCAGCGGCTGGGACGCGGGGTGGCCTCGGTCTCGGCGCTGGCAGGCGTGCCGCGCGTCTCCGGCACCGGGACGGCCCAGGCCAGCGTGGCGGGCGGCCTGGGCCGGTACCAGACCGCGGGGGAGGACGATTTCCTGATCCTCCCCATCTCGCTGCCCGACGGCGCGGTGGTGACCGGGTTCTCGTACACGTTCTGGGATGCCGACGAGGACGTCGACGGGGGCGCCTACCTGTACCGCTCCGACGACACCATGATGGCGAAGCTCGCCACCAGCGGCGCCGAGGCCCAGGTCCGGGCGGTCCAGACCGAGAGCATCCGGGCGTCCCGCGTCGACAACACCGGGTTCGGCTACATGGTGTTCCTGCAGATCTCGGCCAAGGCCGGCCAGAACCTGATGCCCATCTCGGCGTCGGTGAGCTATCGGTTGCCGTGAGGCCGTGAACCCAACCCGAACCTCGACCCGGATCAGGGGGACGAAAGGCCGGGTTCGGTTCGGGTTCGTGTCACGGGCGCTCCTGGCGCTGTAATATCCCTCCCCCCATGCCTCGCAGCCCTCTCCAGCGCGTCAAGCGCCTCGTCGTGAAGGTCGGGACGGGCACGCTCACCGACGCGCAGGGCCGGTTCGAGCGGGCCAGCTGCGCGCGCGTGGCCCAGGACCTGGCCGAGGTGGCCCGCGGCCGCCGGCTGGTGCTGGTCTCGTCCGGCGCGGTGGCGGTCGGGGCCGAGAAGCTGGGCCTGGTCCGCTCGAAGGGGAAGCCCTGGGACATCCCCACCAAGCAGGCCGCGGCGGCGGTGGGCCAGCCGCACCTCATGGCCGCCTGGGACGAGGCGCTGGGGGCGCACGGGCTGGAGACCGCCCAGGTGCTCCTCGACTCGGACGACCTGGCTTCCCGCCAGCGCTTCCTCAACGCCCGGCGCACCTTCGCCAAGCTGCTCGAGCTGGGCGTGGTGCCGGTGGTGAACGAGAACGACACCGTGGCCGTGGACGAGATCAAGGTGGGCGACAACGACACCCTGGCCGCCCTGGTGGCGGGGTGCATCGAGGCCGACGCGGTGGTGATGCTCACCGACGTGGAGGGGCTCTACGACCGCAACCCTTCGCTGCCCGGGGCGGTGCTGCTGCACGAGGTGCCGCGCGTCACGCCCGAGATCGAGCGCATCGCCGGCGGCGCAGGGAACGAGCGCAGCATCGGGGGCATGGCCACCAAGGTGCGCGCCGCCCGGCGCCTCTCCGCCCAGGGGGTCGTGACCGCCCTCCTCTCGGGCCGCCGGCCGCGCGGGCTGCCCGATCTGCTGGCGGGCGAGCCGGTGGGAACCGTCTTCGCGCCCGGCGCGGAGCGGCTCTCCTCGCGCAAGGGGTGGCTGGCGGCGGCGGCCCGGGGCAAGGGCACCATCCTGGTGGATGTGGGCGCCCGGCGGGCGCTCTCCGACCAGGGGCGGAGCCTTCTCCCCAGCGGGGTACGCGCGGTGGAAGGGCAGTTCGGGATCGGCGATCCCGTGGACATCGCGGTGGAACGCGGCCGCCCATTCGCGCGCGGGCTGGCCGGGTACGCCGCCGACGAGCTGCGCCGGATCGCCGGCTTGAAGACCAGCGAGATCGAGCGGGTGCTCGGGTATAAGTACCTCGACGAGGTGATCCACCGGAACGACCTGGTGGTCCTCGAGACCGTCCGGGAGTAGCGAGAGATGCAGAGCGAGAAGGGCCACCAGCTGGCCGCCGAGATGCGGCGCATGGCGGAGGCGGCGCGGGATGCCTCCCGCACCCTGGCCCACGCCGAGACGCGGACCAAGGACGCAGCCCTCCGCGCCGCGGCCGAGGTCATCCGGGCCCGGGCGCCGCAGATCCTGGAGGCCAACGCTCAGGACGTCGAGGCCGCCCGCCAGGCCGGGGTGACCTCGGCCTTCCTGGACCGGCTGGCGCTCGATCCCGAGCGGCTGGAGGGCGTGGCCCGCGCCGTGCTCGACGTGGCCGCGCTGCCCGACCCGGTGGGCGAGGTGACCTCGAGCTGGCGGCGGCCCAACGGTCTCCGGGTGAAGAAGGTCCGCATCCCGCTGGGCACCATCCTCTTCATCTACGAGTCGCGCCCCAACGTGACCGCCGACGCGGCCGCCCTGTGCCTGAAGAGCGGCAACGCGGTCATCCTGCGCTCCGGCTCGGACGCGCTCCGCTCCGCCACGGCCCTGGCGCGAGGCCTTCGCGCGAGGGCGTGGCCCAGGCGAGGCTGCCCGCGGCGGCGGTGCAGCTCGTCCCCACCCGGGACCGCGAGGCCACCTACGAGCTGCTCAAGCTCGACGAGCTCATCGACCTGTGCATCCCGCGCGGCGGCGCCGTCGCTGATCCGCGCGGTGGTGGAGCGCGTCGCGGGTCCCGGTGGTGAAGCACTACGAGGGCGTCTGCCACCTCTTCCTGGACGAGAGCGCCGACCAGGCGCAGGCCATCGCGCTGGCCATGAACGGCAAGGTGCAGCGCCCCTCCGTGTGCAACGCCCTCGAGTGCCTGCTGGTGCACCGCGCCGCCGCCGAGCGGCTCCTGCCGCCGGTGGGGAAGGCGCTGGCCGGCGCGGGCGTGGAGCTGCGCTGCGATCCCACCTCGCTCACCCTGCTCTCGCGGGCGCGGGTGCCGGCGGTGGCGGCCGGCCCGGGCGACTACGGCAAGGAGTTCCTGGACAAGATCCTGGCGGTGCGGGTGGTGGCCGATCTGGACGGCGCGCTGGAGCACATCGCCCGCTACGGCTCGATGCACACCGAGGCCATCCTCACGCGAGACCTCCAGAGCGCCCGCCGCTTCGAGCGCGAGGTCATCGCCAGCGCGGTGATGGTGAACGCCTCCACGCGCTTCAACGACGGCGGCGAGCTCGGGCTCGGCGCCGAGATCGGCATCTCCACCACGAAGCTCCACGCGTTCGGCCCCATGGGGCTCGCCGAGCTCACCACCCAGCGGTACGTGGTCGAGGGCGACGGGCACGTGCGCGGCTAGCGGAGGATCCAACCCGCATGGCGAACAAGAAGACGGCGGCGGCCACCTCGGCGAAGCGCTCCCACTCCAAGGCCCGCAAGGCGAGGCGGGCCGGGCCCCCGAGGAAGGCCCCGCCGGCCCGCCGGCCGCCGCCCCATCGCCCGCCTCGCCAGAAGGCCGACCTGGCGCCCGCCCCGCCGCCCGCTGCGCCCGCGGCGCCCGCGGCGGCGGAGCGCGACGAGGCCCGGCCCACCGCGCTCGCCATCGCCCAGGCCGCGCTGGACAAGAAGGCGGAGGACGTCACCGTCCTGGACGTGCGCGGGCTCACCAGCTACGCCGACTACTTCGTGGTGATGACCGCCGATTCCGACCGCCAGGCGGGCGCCATCGCCGACCACGTCGAGCAGACCATGAAGGAGAAGGGCGTCTCCAAGGTCGGCGTCGAGGGATACGAGAGCGGGCGCTGGATCCTGGTCGACTACGGCGACGTGGTGGCGCATGTCATGAATCGCGAGTCGCGCGGATTCTACGATCTCGAGGGCCTCTGGGCCGACGCGCCGCGATTCAGCGTGACCTGAGCTCCTTCCCCGAGCCGGCACGCCGGTCCGCCGCCAGCCAGCGCCCCAATCGGCTGCGCTTGCCTCCCCGCCTCCGCGACGCCACCTCTGCCTGGAGGGGATCGCGAGCGGAGGCGGGAATGGCGCGAAGGGTGAAGCGCGGCGGGTCGAAGCCTGGCGGCCGCTCGAAGGCACGCGTGGCGACGAGGGGGCTCCGGGTCTCGGCGGTCAGGGCCACCGCCGGGCGTCCTGCGACGTCGGTGCAGGTCGAGGTCGAGCCCGACGAGCTGAAGCGCGAGGTGGGCGAGTTCGGGGAGGTGCGGGGCGTCTCGGCGCGGATCCCGGAGGAGGGCGAGCGGCCCGGCCGCGTCCGCTGGCGCCGCGAGCCGCTCCGACCCGCCGGCGCATCGGAGCGCGACGCCCAGGGGCGGCGGAGGACGGTGCGGCGATACTTCAACGTGCACTACGGGCCGAGCGCCAACGGCGTGGGGGTGGAGGTCGAGACCGACCGCGGCAAGGTCCAGGCGCCGGCGCCCGGCCACGCCTACACGGTGAAGGACGACTCGCAGCCGGGCGAGAGCCAGGTCAAGAAGAGGAAGAGGTGACGCCGGGAGAGGCGGGCGTCGCACCCGTCAGCTCCGGCTGGCCAGGGCGGCCGCGGCCAGCACCATGGTCCCGCCCGCAGCCATCGACCAGCCCACCGGCTCGGCCAGCACGGCCGCGCCCAGGAACACCGCCACCGTCGTGTCGAGGAGCGGGATGACGCCCAGGGCGGCGAGGGGGATGCGCGGCAGTAGCCAGTACAGCCCCAGGTAGGTGAGACCGCTGCCGAAGACGGCCAGATAGAGCACCGCCCCCGCAGCGGACGGCGTGAAGGCGACGGGACGGCCGACCTCGGCGGCGAGCGAGGCGACGAGGAGCAGCACGCCACCGACGGCGGCCTGCCCGGCCGTGAGCGCCAGCGGCGAGATGGCCAGGATGTGGCGGCGCGCCACCACGTTCGCGAATGCGACCACCATCGAGGCCAGCACCATGATCGCGCTCCCCAGCCCGAGCAAGGGCGAGGCCGACAGCTCCCGGAAGCGCGAGGCCTCGAGCACCACCACGCCCCCGACCCCCATCAGCACCGAGGCCACCCGCAG
The DNA here is from genome assembly GCA_963736345.1 of uncultured Pseudomonadota bacterium. GTDB lineage: Bacteria > Myxococcota > Myxococcia > Myxococcales > Anaeromyxobacteraceae > Anaeromyxobacter. The sequence continues at coordinate 287,180 of CAVTOU010000014.1, forward strand.
CGCGGTGAGGCGCTCCCCCGGCAGGAGGAGGCGCGCCAGGAGCGCGATCCAGATCGGAAAGGTGGCGAAGAGGATCGCCGCCAGCCCCGAGGGCACCCACTGCTGCGCCACGAACATGAGCCCGTACGGCAGTGCCACCTGGAGCACCGCGATGATCACCACCTGGCGCCACGATCGCCGCAGCGTGGCGGCGCCGCCGCCGCGCAGCGCCAGGGGGGCCAGGAGCAGCGCGGCCAGCACCATGCGGACGCCGGCGAACAGGAAGGGCGGGAGATCGCGCAGGCCGACGCGGATCACCATCCAGGTGGAGCCCCACAGGACGGCGATGGCCAGGTAGACGGCGAGGACCAGCGGTCGGCGCACAGGCGGCGCATCCTAGCGCGTGCGCCAACCTTTCCGGGGCGGGCCGCCCCCGGGGGCAACCTCGACCGGCCGCGCAGCCTGGTCCGCGCCGCCCCGGACCAGTCGGGCCGCCCCCTTGACATCGCCGTTCCGAAGCGACACTGTGCGCATGTTTGTGTAATCGATTACAGCGCGATATTGCCTGGTAGTGGCGCGCTGCGTCGATTCGTAGCGGCAGATTTGTGTAATCGGTTACTGCACCCCTGGACCATGGCGGTCCGAGGGCGCCGGCTCTCGAAGGCGTCGTGGAGGAGGCGGGGGCGGGAGCGGGGCATTGGGCGAGGACAGGCAGCATTCCAAAACGAGAAGGAGCAGCGCGATGAGAGAACGGTTGCAGCGGATCGGTGGCTTCCTGGCGGCGATGGTGATCCCGAACATCGCGGCGATCATCGCCTGGGGCCTCATCACGGCCCTCTTCATTCCCACCGGCTGGTGGCCGAACGCGAAGTTCGCCCTCTCGGTCGGCCCCATCATCCGGTTCCTGCTGCCGATCCTGATCGGCTACACCGGCGGCAAGCTGGTCTACGACGTCCGCGGCGGCGTGGTCGGCGCGGTGGCCACCATGGGCATGGTGGTCGGCACCGAGATCCCCATGTTCCTGGGCGGAATGGTCATGGGCCCGCTCGGCGGCTGGCTCATCAAGAAGATCGACCAGGCCGTCGAGGAGAAGATTCCGGTCGGCTTCGAGATGCTGGTGAACAACCTCACCGCCGGCTTCCTGGGCCTGGCGCTGGTCCTCATCGGCCAGGGCGTGGCCGGGCCCTTCGTCCAGGGCGTCAGCAAGGCGTTCGGCGCCGGCGTCGACTTCCTCGTCGCCAACAAGGTCTTGCCGCTGGCCGACATCATCGTCGAGCCGGCCAAGATCCTCTTCCTCAACAACGCCATCAACCACGGCGTGCTGGCGCCGGCGGGCATCGCCGAGGTCGCCAAGTCCGGCAAGGCCATCCACTTCCTGCTCGAGACCAACCCCGGGCCAGGGCTGGGGCTCCTGCTCGCCTTCTGGATGTCCGGGAAGGGGCTGCTCAAGCAGTCCGCGCCGGGCGCCATCGTCATCCACTTCTTCGGCGGCATCCACGAGATCTACTTCCCATACGTGCTGGCCCACCCCATCATGCTGCTGGCCATGTGGGCGGGCGGCATCTGCGCGGACTTCGTGTTCGTGATCTTCAACGCCGGCCTGGTCGCGACCCCCTCCCCGGGCTCGATCTTCGCCTACCTGCTGGTCATCCCGAAGGGCATGCACTTCGCGGTGCTCTCGGGCGTGCTGGTGGGAGCGGTCGCGTCCTTCCTGGTTGGGTCGCTCATCCTCAAGGTGTTCCCGGTGCCGAAGAAGGTGACCGGCGAGGACGAGGAGGAGGCGGCGGCAGCGGCGGCCGTGGCTTCCTAGCTTCGTCCGTACCATTCGCCCCCGGGCCGGCCCGGCCGGCCCGGGGGCAAGAAGGAGACGACGTCATGGCGGCTTCCATTCCGGCGGGGCAGGTCGACCTCATCATCGTCGCGTGCGAGGCGGGCATGGGCTCGAGCCTCATGTGCGTGAACGCGCTCAAGAAGAAGCTCAAGGCGGCGCAGCTCGACGTGAAGGTGGTCCACAAGCCGGCCCGGGCGGTCCCGCCCGACGCCAAGGTGGTGGTGGTGCACAAGGGGCTGGCCGAGACGGTGCGCAAGCACGCCCCCAACGCGGTCGTCGTCGCCTTCAACCACTTCATCAACGACCCGGTCTTCGACGGGCTGGTGAAGGAGCTGGCGGCCAAGGGCGACGTGCTGGAGAGGACGTAGCCATGGCGGTCCCGCTCCTCACCCCCGAGCTGATCCGGCTCGGCGCCCGGGTCCGGTCCAAGGAGGACGCCATCCGCCAGGCCGGCGAGCTCCTGGTCCGGGCCGGGTGCGTGGCCCCGGGCTACGTCGACGGGATGCAGGCCCGGGAGCGGACCATGTCCACCTACCTGGGCAGCGGGGTGGCCATCCCGCACGGCACCTTCGACGAGATCGGGCTGGTGCGCCGCACCGGCATCTCGGTGCTGCAGGTGCCGGAGGGGGTGGAGTGGGAGGACGGGGAGAAGGCCTTCCTCGTCATCGGGATCGCCGCCCAGGGCGACGAGCAGGTCGAGGTGCTGCAGCGGCTGGCCGAGGTGGTCGAGGACGCGGCCCTCACCCGCTCGCTCATCGAGGCCAGCGATCCGGCGGTGGTGGTCGAGTGCCTGACCCGCGCGCCGACGGAGTGAGCCATGAACTCGGGGATCGAGCTCGTCATCCGCAACCGCACCGGCCTTCACGCCCGCCCGGCCAAGGAGTTCGTGACCCTGGCCAAGAGGTTCGCGGCCGACATCCGGGTCCACCACGGCGGCCGGAAGGCCAACGGCAAGAGCCTGGTCTCGCTCCTCACGCTGGGCGTGAAGCGCGGCAGCTCCATCCGCATCGAGGCCGAGGGCGCCGATCGCGACGAGGCGCTCCGGGCGCTCTCCGAGGCCATCGCGTCCGGGCTGGGCGAGGGCGTCTCCGATGCGCCCGAGGTGGCCGAGGCGCCGGCGGCCGCCGAGCGGCTCGCTCCCGCCGCGGCACCCGCACCCGCGCCGGCGCCCGCTTCACCGGCCGTGGACCCGCGCCTGCGCCGCGGCGTGGCTGCGGCGCCCGGCCTGGCGGTGGGCCCCGTCTTCCAGCTCCGCGCCCCCGCGGCCGCCGCCCTCCCCGGGGGGATCGGCACGCCGCCCGAGGAGCGCGCCCGCCTGGAGGCGGCGCTGGCGGCGGCCCGGGTCGAGCTGGTGGTCGTGCGCGACCGGCTGCAGGCACGCCTCGCCCAGGGCGGCGCGGCCGAGGTCGGCATCTTCGAGGTCCACGCCGAGATCCTGGAGGATCCGGAGCTCGTGGCGAGCGCCCTGGCGCGCATCGAAACCGGCGAGGGCGCGGCCGCGGCCTGGAAGGCGGTGCTGGAGCTGCGGGCCGCCTCGGTCTCGCAGCTCGACGACGCGCTCCTGGCTGCTCGCGCCGCCGACCTGGGCGACGTGGCCGAGCGCGTCCTGCGCGTGCTGGCCGGAGGTCCGGCCGCGCCGGACCTGCCGCCGCACCCGGTGGTGATCGTGGCCCCGGAGCTCTCGCCCTCCCAGACCACCTCCTTCGAGGCCGGGCGCGTGCTCGGCATCTGCACCGCCGCCGGCGGCCCCACCTCGCACGCTGCCATCCTGGCGCGGGCGCTGGGCCTGCCTTCGGTGGTCGGCGCCGGGCCGGACGTGCTCGAGTGGCCGAACGGAACCGCGGTGGTCCTCGACGGCGAGGTCGGCACGGTGCTGCGGGATCCGGACGCGGCCGAGCGGGCCCGGGCCGGCGAGGAGCTGGCGGCGCGAGCCGAGCGCCGTCGGGTTGCGGTGCGCGACGCCTTCGAGCCCGCCGTGACCAGCGACGGTCACCGGGTGGAGGTGGCCGCCAACGTGGGCAGCGCCGCCGAGGCGCGGCAGGCGGCGGCCGCCGGCGCCGAGGGCGTGGGGCTGCTCCGGACCGAGTTCCTGTTCCTGGAGCGCTCCGTCCCGCCCACCGAGGAGGAGCAACGCGCGGTCTACGCCGAGGTGGCGGCCGCCCTGGGCGGCAAGCCGGTCATCGTCCGCACCCTCGACGTCGGCGGCGACAAGCCGCTCGCCTACCTGCCCATGCCCCCCGAGGCCAACCCGTTCCTGGGCGTGCGCGGGCTCCGGCTGTGCCTGGGCCGCCCCGAGCTCTTCCGCGAGCAGCTCCGGGCCATCGTCCGCGCCGCCCCGGCCGGCCGGCTGCGCATCATGTTCCCCATGGTGGCCGACGTCTCCGAGGTGCGCGCCGCCCGAGCGCTGCTGGCCGAGGTGGTGGCCGAGATCGGCTGCCCGCCGCTGGAGGTGGGGATCATGGTCGAGATCCCGGCCGCGGCGCTCACCGCCGACGCGCTCGCGTCCGAGGTGGACTTCTTCTCCATCGGGTCGAACGACCTGACCCAGTACACGCTGGCCATGGACCGGGGCCACCCCACCCTGGCGGCCAGGGCGGATGGGCTCCACCCGGCGGTGCTGCGGCTCATCGAGCTTACCGCCCGGGGGGCGCACCGCTCCGGCAAGTGGGTGGGGCTGTGCGGCGAGCTGGGGGCCGACCCGGTCGCCATCCCCATCCTGGTGGGCCTGGGCGTGGATGAGCTGTCGGTGAACGTGCCCGCGCTGGCCACGGTCAAGGCCCGCGTCCGCTCCCTCTCCTTCGAGCAGGCGCGCCAGGTGGCCGCGCGCGCCCTCTCCTGCTCCACCGCGGCCGAGGTCCGAGAGAAAGCGATCCTGCCATGAGCGCGTACCAGCGTTACCGCAGCCCCGAGCCCCCCGTCCCCGCCGAGACCATCGCCTGGAACCTGTACGGCACCGGGGTCGAGAGCATCGGCCGCCAGGGCAAGCCGGAGCGGTTCCCGGTCCCCGAGCCCGGGCCGGACCAGCTCCTGGTCCGCGTGGACGCGGTCGGGATGTGCTTCTCCGACGTGAAGCTCATCAAGCAGGGCGGGAAGCACGCCAAGCTCTACGACCGCGACCTGGCCACCCAGCCGACGCGGCTCGGGCACGAGGTGGCGCTCACGGTGGTGCGCGTCGGATCGGGGCTGCGCGATCGATACCGGCCGGGGATGCGGCTGGCCCTGCAACCGGACATCTACGACGCGCAGGGCAAGAGCACCGCCTACGGCTACACCATCCCGGGCGGCCTGACCCAGTACCACCTCATCGGGCCGGAGGTGCTGTCGGTGCGGGGCCAGAGCTTCGTCCTGCCGCTCGAGGCCGACCTGGGCTACGCCGAGACGGCGCTCACCGAGCCATGGGCCTGCGTCGAGGCGTCGTACACCCAGCGCCGCCGCCTGGAGCCGAAGGCCGGGGGCACCATGTGGATCGTGGGGCGGGCGGGCGATCCCACCCCGTACCGCTGCACCCGCCGGCTGGCGGCGCCCGCCAGGTTCGTGCTCACCGACGTCCCGGCCGGCCTGGCCAGCGAGGTGGAGGCGCAGGCCCGCTCGCGCGGCGCAGCGGTCCTGGTGCGGAACGGGCTCTCGCCCGAGGGCTACGCCGACCTGCGCGCCCGGGAGACCGGCGGCGAGGGGTTCGACGACGTGATCGTGCTCGGTCCGCGCTCGGCGGCGGCGGTGGGGGAGGTCGCCAGGATGGTGGCCCGCCGGGGCACGTTCAACGTGGTCGGCGACGCCCCGCTCGACGGGCTGGTGGCGATCGACATGGGGCGCATTCACTACGACTACATCGCCTACCTCGGGAACGCCGGCCCGGACGCGGGCGCCTCCTACGGCGAGGCCCGCAACCGGTGCGAGCTGCGCGCCGGCGGGGTGGCGCTGTACGTCGGCGCCGCCGGGCCCATGGGCCAGATGCACGTGCAGCGCGCCCTCGAGCTGGAGGCCGGGCCGGCGGTGCTGATCGCCTCCGACACCAACCCGGCCCGCCTGGGCGCCATGATGTCGCGGCTGGCCCCGCTGGCCGAGGCGCGGGGGCGGACCCTCATGGCGGTGGGCCCGGGCGAGGACCTGGGGGCGATCGTCTCGAAGGCCACCCGGGGCCGCGGGGCCGACGACGTGATCGTGTCGGTCCCCATCGGCGAGGTGATGGCCCAGGCGGCGACGCACATGGCGGTGGACGGGATGCTGGTGTTCTTCGCCGGCGTCCCCAACGGCACCTACGGCCCGCTCGATCTCGGCAAGGTCTACCTGCACGGCGCCCAGTACACCGGCACCTCGGGCTCGGCGCTCCCGGACCAGGGGGTGGTGATCGAGAAGACCGTCAAGGGCCACCTCTCGCCGGCGCGCTCGGTGGGTGCGGTGGGCGGGATGGAGGCGGCGGTGGAGGGCGTGCGCGCCATGCTGGATGGGCGCTTCCCGGGGAAGATCCTCATCTTTCCGCAGGCCACCGGGCTGCCGCTGACCGGCCTCGACGAGCTTGCCCGGACCCAGCCCGAGATCGCCGCGCAGCTCGGGCCCGGCGGCGTCTGGACCGCCGCCGCCGAGGCGGCGCTCCTCGACAGGTACTGGGCGGCGCCGTGATCTACACGCTCACCCTCAACCCGGCCATCGACCGGGAGCTGCAGGTGCCGGCCATCGCCTTCGGCGACGTGCTCCGCGCCAGCGGCCACCGGGTGGACGTGGGTGGCAAGGGCTTCAACGTCTCGCGCGCGCTCCGCGCCATGGACACCGAGAGCGTGGCGCTCGGATTCGTGGGCGGCCACGCCGGGCAGATGATCGCCGAGGGGCTGTCGCGGCTGGGCATCGCCACCGACTTCGTCCGCATCGCCGGCGGCGAGACGCGCACCAACGTGAGCGTGGTGGCCCCCGACCGCCACATCAAGGTGAACGAGGCCGGTCCCGAGGTGACCCGCCAGGAGGAGCTGCGACTGGTGGAGAAGATCCGCGCCCTGGCCCGGGCGGACGACTGGTGGGTGCTCTCGGGCAGCCTGCCCCCGGGCGCCTCGACCGAGGTCTACGCCGAGGTGATCCGGATCGTGCGCTCGGCCGGGGGCCGGGCGCTGCTCGACACCAGCGGGCCGGCGCTGGCGCTGGCCTGCGCGGCCGGCCCGTTCCTGGTCAAGCCGAACGCCGCCGAGGCCCGCGAGCTGACCGGGCTGCCGGTGGAGACCGCCGAGCAGGTGCTGGCGGCGGCGCGGGCGGTGCACCAGGGCGGGGCCGGCAACGTGCTGGTGTCCCTGGGCAAGCGCGGAGCCCTCCTCTCCGACGGCGAGCGGGCCTGGCTGGCGGCGCCACCGTCGGTGGTGGAGCGGAACCCTGTGGGCGCCGGCGACTCGATGGTGGCCGGCCTGGTGTGGAGCCTGGCGCGCGGAATGCCGCTCGCCGAGGCGCTGCGCTGGGCGGTCGCCTCGGGCGCCCTGGCGGCCAGCCTGGCGGGGACCGCCTTCGGAAGCACGGCCATGGTGGAGGAGCTGGCGAGGCGGGTGGAGGTCGCGGGCGTGGCGAGGTGAACTGGGGGGCGGGGCGCGGGCGGCGATTGCGAGCGGATCTGGAGGCGAGATGCCATACGACGTGAAGGAATCGAAGGTGTACTCCCGCCCGGCCGCGGAGGTGGCGGCAGCCGCGGCCGAGGTGATGAAGGAGATCGACGGCAAGCTGGCCAGGGGCAGCGACCCGGCCACGGGTCGCCTCGAGGCCAACTTCAACAAGTCGGTGGCCGGGAAGGCGTTCGGGAACCGCGTCCAGCTGGTGGTGCAGGTGACCGGCCAGGCCGGGCCCGGGTGCACGCTGGCGCTGGAGGCCTTCCCGGTCGATCCGCTGGGGAAGAAGCTGCTCTTCGGCGTGCTGGGGGACCCGGCGCGCCTGGTGGTGAACGCTTTCACCTCGCGCCTCGAGGCGCGGCTGGGTGGAGCGCCGGGCTAGGCAGATGGCGTCGCGCCGGTGCCGCCCCTGACATAGGATGCTGCCGCCGTGGCACGGATCCGGGACGTGGCGAAGAAGGCGGGCGTGTCGGTGGCGTCCGTCTCGCGGGTGCTCGACGGCCAGCACGCGGTGAGCGAGGAGATCCGCCGCCGCGTGCTCGAGGCGGTCAAGGCGCTCGACTACCGGCCCGACCTGGCGGCCCGTCGGCTTCGCTCGCGCCGGACCGACACCATCGGGCTGGTGGTGTCCGACATCCGCAACCCGTTCTTCACCGAGGTGAGCCGGGCCGTCGAGGACGTGGCCTACCAGCACCGGATGCGGCTCATCCTCTGCAACACCGACGAGGACCCCGAGCGCGAGGCCTCCTGCATCGAGCTCATGCGCGAGGAGAACGTGAGCGGCGTGATCCTCTCGCCCTCCCTGCGCCTGCTCGACGGCTTCCGGGCCGGCGACTACCCGTTCCCGCTGGTGCTGGTGGATCGCTGCCATGCGGACACCTCCGCCGACGCGGTGGTGATCGACAACTTCGAGGCGGCGCGGGCCCTGACCGCGCACCTGCTCGAGAACGGCCACCGCCGGATCGTGTTCCTGCACGGCGCCGCCAGCGCCACCGGGCGCCAGCGGCTGGAGGGCTACGCCGCCGCCATGGCCGCGCGCGGCCTGGCCACCGAGGCGTTCGGCGTGCAGCCGGTGGCCGACCGCTCGCGCGAGGTCTCGCGCGTGCTCTTCTCGCGCCCCCAGCTGCCCGAGGCCGTGGTGGCGTCGAGCGGCCTCATCCTGCTGGGCCTGACCGAGGCGCTCCGCGAGGCCGGGCTCCGCGTGCCGGAGGACGTGGCCGTGGCCGGGTTCGACAACCTGCCCTGGACCCGGCTGGTGGAGCCGGGCGTGACGGTGATCGCGCAGCCCACCTACGACATCGGGCGCGAGTCGGCCGAGCTCCTCCTGCAGCGGATCGCCGACCCCGAGAAGGTCGTGCGCCGCATCGTCTTGCGCGGCGAGCTGGTGGTGCGGGGATCGAGCGCGGCCGTCCCGCGGGCGGACGCGCGCCCGAGCTGACCGGCCGGCGCCTCGGCGGCGCTGGCGTGCACGCCGCCGCTGCCAATCGTCTCCCCCGGGGGCCTCTTCTTGCCGGGACGGCCCCGGGGCGCGGGCCGGTCAGGGCGCGGGGATGGCCTCCCCGTCCTCGTAGGCGTTGTCCTCCCAGTCCGTGATCACCGTGTTCTCGGTGTGGACCGGGCTCCCCAGGTGACCGCGCCGCCAGCGGTTGTGGCGCACCGCCACCATCCCGCGCGCATCGATGCGGAGCGGATAGTAGCCGTCCTCCTCGATGAGCATGTTGCAGTCGACCACGATGTTGCCGATGGTGCCGAAGTCCGGCTTGAAGAACACGGCCGCGTTGACGCCGCCGCCCTCGATGGGCGGAGAGATGGCCTCGATCCAGTTGTGGCGGATGACGATGTCGTCGCCCGCCATGACCTGGATGCCGTCGAGGTGGGCCCCGCCGTCGCCCACCAGGCCATCGATGAGGTTGTCCTCGAGCAGGACGTGCGACGCGGCGAAGATCGACCCGTCGTCCCTGTAGCCGCCCTCCGCGGCGTGCAGGTGGTTGCGCCGGCCGGTGAACCCGTCCGGGATGAGCACGCCGCCGACGATGTCCGAGTCCTCGATGGTGAGGCCGGCCCCGCCCTCGGTGGCGTACACGGCGTAGTAGATGTCGCCCTGTAGCCGGGAGCGGCGGATCACCACGTCGCGGTGATCGACGTAGAGCCGGCCCTGCAGGTCGACTGCGTCGAACACCTGACCGTCGTGGGCGGTGTGGATGCTCGCCTCCGAGAGCGCCTGGAGCGTCGGCGTTCCGGCCGGGATCCCGGTGTTCGCGACGGTGGGCCAGCCCGAGGGCGTGCAGCCCGCGGGCGGCGGCGTCGAGGGAGCGTCCCTGGAGCCGTGGCACGCCAGGAGGAGGGCCGCCAGCGCGGGCAGGCCGCCCCGGGCTGCGATCGAGGGGGACATGGCCCGACCGTCGCACCAAGGGTGCGGGGTGGCAAGGGGTGAACGGTCGGTCCGCGTCGCACACGGCCGGGTCCGGCGCGCGCCCCCTCCCCGGCGGCCTGGCCCCGCTCTCGGCTCGCGACGCCAACCCGGTGGTGGGCGATCTCGTCAGCGTGCTGGACCTGGGACGCGAGTGAACGGTTCCCCGGGAGCTCGTGACGGAGGCCGGGCAGCCTCCCAACGGGCACCGCGCGCCGGGCAAGCGGCCCGGAGGAGCGGCGCAGCACCGTGAACACAAAACGGCCCGGCCACCGCCGACGATGGCCGGGCCGCCCCCCGTCCTCACCGCAGGAGGGGCTACCTGCGGTGAGGCGCTAGCTGGAAGGTGCTCACCCGCGTCCCCGCGCCGTCGAAGACCAGGTAGACGTCGCGGATGCCGGAGGCGCCGCTCACCGGGGCGGTGGCGGTCGCGTAGGCGTACCTGCTCCCGGTGCTCGCCACCGGGGCCGTTCCGATGAGCGGGCCGGTGACGGGATTGTCCAGGCGGAGCTGGATCTGGCCCGGGGTGGTCGCCTCCGGGTGGGAGGCTCCCGCGGGGCCTGCACTTGCTGCGCGTGAGGTGGCGGGCCGCCTGTGTGCGGGGTGGGGGCCCGGCGCGACAGCGTGGGGGAGCGGCGCAGCCCCCGTGTGATGCCCCGCGTCACCAGGGTGGCGCGAGCAGGACGCCGAGGGCGGTCCCGATGGCCACCGCCGCCGCCAGCGCGATGCGGCGGGCCGGGCGGCGCACCGGGAACTCCACCATGGTGGCCGTGCCCTTCTCGTCGGCGAGGCGCGTCCTGGCCAGCGCCTCGGGCTCGAGGTGCGCCAGCGCCAGCTCCTCGGTGGCGAAGCCGCGGTGCGCCAGCAGCGCCAGGAGCCGGGCGCGGGGATGGATCTTCCGGAGCGCGCGCGCCGCGCAGCCGTCGAGGGCTCGCGCCAGCGCCCCGGCGCTCTTCCAGCGGGTGGCGGTGCGCCGCGAGAGGCACTTCTCCACGGCCCGGGCCAGCCGCCAGGGGCAGGACGCGGCCACGGACCGGATCCGGCGGCAGCGCCCGCGGCGGATGAGGGCGAAGAGCTCGTCGGAGTTGCGCCCCTTGAACGGCTTCTCCCCGGTGAGGAGCTCGTAGAGGGTGACGCCCAGCGCCCACACGTCGGCGGGCGGCCCGCCCTCCTCGCCGTTCAGCACCTCGGGGGCCATGTAGGACGGGCTCCCCACCAGCATGCCGGCGCGGGTGAGCGCGGGATCGTCCTCGCCCTTGGCGATCCCGAAGTCCATCAGCTTCACCTCGCCGTCCCGCGACAGCATGATGTTGGCGGGTTTCACGTCGCGGTGCAGCATGTTGCTGTAGTGGACGTAGTCGAGCGCGTCGGCGATGCGCGCGCCGATCACCGCCACGCAGTCGGGCGGCAGCGCTCCGCCCGCCGTGAGCACCCGGGCCAGGTCGGCGCCGTCCACGAACTCGGTCACCAGGAAGACCTGCTCGTCCTTCTCGACCAGGTCGTGCACCGCCACGATCGACTCGTGCCGCAGCCGCGCGTAGACCCGTCCCTCGCGCCGGAACCGCTCCAGCTGCTCCTTGGACCGGACCAGCTTCTGATCCAGCGCCTTGACGGCCACGGGCCGGTCCAGCCCCTCCTGCAGGGCCTCGTAGACCACGCCCATGCCGCCGCGGCCGATCTCGCGCACGATCCGCGCCGTTCCGACCTTCCGCACCATTGGAGGCACAGGATCGTACGGGCGCCCGGTCGCACTCAAGGCGCAAGGCATGACGAGGCGCGGCGGGGGGACTGGGGGGCCGAGCCTCTCACCCGGCCCCCAGCAAGATCGCTCGCAGGGGCCATGCGGATGAGCCTGGCCCGGAGCGGGCCGGGGGGACTTGGGGGGGGCCGAGCCTCATCCGCCCCCCCCAGCAGGATGCCAAGCTGCTACACTTCGCCGCTCATCGGGCGTGGGGGCAGGTAGCAGCGCGGCGCCGAGGAAGGCTCGGCGGTTGCAAGGACATCTCCTGACCTCGATCAAGCCCGCAGCTTCTGCGCGCGGGCCGGGGTCCCCGGATTTGCGCGCACGCGATGCGCGACGAGGAGGATGGGCATGAGCAGGCGCCAGGTGACCATGGACGGAAACGAAGCCGTCGCATCGGTCGCCCACCGTACCAACGAGGTCATCGCCATCTACCCGATCACCCCGTCGTCCAACATGGGCGAGTGGGCGGACGAGTGGTCGGCCAAGGGCCGCAAGAACATCTGGGGAACCATCCCCAGCGTCTCCGAGATGCAGTCGGAGGGCGGGGCGGCCGGCGCGGTGCACGGGGCGCTGCAGGCGGGCTCGCTGACGACGACCTTCACGGCGTCGCAGGGCCTGCTGCTCATGATCCCCAACATGTACAAGATCGCCGGCGAGCTCACCTCGATGGCGATGCACGTCTCGGCGCGCACGCTCGCCACGCACGCGCTCTCGATCTTCGGCGACCACTCCGACGTGATGGCGGTCCGCCAGACCGGCTACATGCTGCTCGCCTCGGCCTCGGTGCAGGAGGCGCACGACTTCGCGCTCATCGCCCAGCGCGCCACCCTCGAGGCGCGCGTCCCCATCCTCCACTTCTTCGACGGGTTCCGGACCTCGCACGAGGTCGCCAAGATCGAGGAGCTGGCCGACGAGGACCTCCGCAAGATGATCCCGGAGTACCTGGTGGCCCAGCACCGGGCCCGGGCCCTCTCGCCCGATCGGCCCCAGCTCCGCGGCACGGCCCAGAACCCGGACGCCTTCTTCCAGGCGCGCGAGGCCTGCAACCCGTTCTACGCGGTGGCCGCCGATCACGTCCAGAACGCGATGGACGAGTTCGGGCGGCTCACCGGCCGTTCCTACAAGCTGTTCGAGTACATCGGCGACCCCGATGCGCAGCGGGTGCTGGTGGCCATGGGCTCGGCCTGCGAGACCATCCAGGAGACCCTCGACTTCCTCAACGCCCGCGGCGAGAAGGTCGGGCTGGTGAAGGTCCGGCTCTTCCGGCCCTTCGACCTGGGCGCCTTCATGACCGCGCTGCCCCGCACCGTGCAGCACCTCGCGGTGCTGGACCGGACCAAGGAGCCGGGCGCGCTGGGCGAGCCGCTCTACCAGGACGTGGTCACCGCCCTGCGCGAGGCCGAGCAGGCTCACATCGATCGCTTCCACCACCAGCTCAACGTGATCGGCGGGCGCTACGGCCTCTCCTCCAAGGAGTTCACGCCGGCCATGGTCAAGGCGGTGGTCGACGAGATGGCCCGGCCGCGGCCCAAGCGGCACTTCACCGTGGGCATCACCGACGACGTCTCCCACACCTCGCTCAAGGTCGACCCGACCTTCGACGTCGAGCCGGACGACGTGGTCCGGGCCCTCTTCTACGGCCTGGGCGCGGACGGCACCGTCGGCGCCAACAAGAACTCGATCAAGATCATCGGCGAGGAGACGCCCAACTACGCCCAGGGCTACTTCGTCTACGACTCCAAGAAGTCGGGCACGCTCACCACCTCGCACCTGCGCTTCGGCCCGCGGCCCATCCGCTCGGCCTACCTGGTCACCCGCGCCAACTTCGTGGCCTGCCACCAGTTCGGCTTCCTGGAGAAGTACGAGATGGCGGAGCAGGCGGTGCCGGGCGCGACCTTCCTGCTCAACTCGCTCTACGGGCCGGACGAGGTCTGGGACAAGCTCCCGCGCGAGGTCCAGGCGCAGATCCTGGAGAAGAAGCTCAAGCTCTACGTGATCGACGCCTACAAGGTGGCGCGCGAGACGGGCATGGGCGTCCGCATCAACACCATCATGCAGACCTGCTTCTTCGCGGTCTCGGGCGTCCTGCCCCGCGACGAGGCCATCACCCGCATCAAGAAGACCATCGAGAAGACCTACGCGCGCAAGGGGCCGGAGGTGGTGAAGAAGAACTTCGCCGCCGTCGATCACACCCTCTCGCACCTGTTCCAGGTGAACCTGGACGGCAAGCAGGCCAGCGGGACCCCGCGGCCGCCGGCGGTGTCCGACGCGGCCCCGGACTTCGTGAAGCGCGTCACCGCGCTCATGCTGGCCGGCAAGGGCGACCACCTGCCGGTCTCGGCCTTCCCGGTCGACGGCACCTGGCCCACCGGCACCAGCAAGTGGGAGAAGCGCTCCATCGCGCTCGAGATCCCGGTCTGGGAGCCGCCCCTCTGCATCCAGTGCAACAAGTGCGCGATCATCTGCCCGCACGCCGCCATCCGGCCCAAGTACTACGCGGCCGAGCTCTCGGCCAAGGCTCCGGCCGGCTTCCTGGCCATGGACTACAAGAGCGCCGAGGTGAAGGGCGCCAGGTACTCGCTCCAGGTCGCGCCCGACGACTGCACCGGCTGCGGCCTGTGCGTGGAGATGTGCCCGGCCGAGTCCAAGACCGAGAAGGGCAAGCGGGCCATCAACATGCATGACGCGCTGCCGCTCAAGGAGAAGGAGCGGGTGAACTTCGACTTCTTCCTCTCGCTCCCCGACCCCGAGCGCGTCAAGGTGAAGCTGGACGTGAAGGGCACGCAGTTCCTCACGCCGCTCTTCGAGTTCTCGGGTGCCTGCACCGGCTGCGGCGAGACCCCCTACATCAAGCTCCTCACCCAGCTCTACGGCGATCGGGCGCTCATCGCCAACGCCACCGGCTGCTCGTCGATCTACGGCGGCAACCTCCCGACCACGCCCTACACCCAGGACGCGCACGGGCGCGGGCCGGCCTGGAACAACTCGCTCTTCGAGGACAACGCCGAGTTCGGCTTCGGCATGCGGCTGGCGATCGACAAGCAGAAGGAGCAGGCGCGGGAGCTGCTCGGGAAGCTCGGTGCCACGGTGGGCGACGAGCTCGTCAAGGGGCTCCTCGAGGCCGACCAGTCGACCGAGACCGGGATCGAGCAGCAGCGCGCGCGGGTGGCGGCCCTCAAGGAGAAGCTGGCCCACGACACCACCCTGGAGGCGCGCTGGCTCTCGCGCATCGCCGACGCCCTGGTGAAGAAGTCGGTGTGGATCGTGGGCGGCGACGGCTGGGCCTACGACATCGGCTACGGCGGCCTGGACCACGTCATCGCCCAGGGGCGCGACGTGAACATCCTGGTGCTCGATACCGAGGTCTACTCCAACACCGGCGGCCAGGCCTCCAAGGCCACGCCCATGGGGGCGGCGGCCAAGTTCGCCATGGCCGGCAAGGCCATGCCCAAGAAGGACCTGGCCATGCTGGCCATGAGCTACGGCCACCCCTACGTGGCCAAGGTGGCCATGGGCGCCAAGGACGCGCAGACGGTGAATGCGTTCAAGGAGGCCGACAGCTACCCCGGCACCTCGCTCATCATCGCCTACGCGCACTGCATCGCGCACGGCTACGACCTGAACGACGGCATCTCGCAGCAGGAGAAGGCGGTCGACTCCGGCTACTGGCCGCTCTTCCGCTACGATCCGCGCCGCGTCGCCGCCGGCGAGAGCCCGCTCAAGCTGGACAGCCCGGCCCCCAAGATCGAGCTCTCGCAGTTCGTGGGCCAGGAGACCCGCTTCCGCCAGGTGGAGGCGGCAAACCCCGCCAACTACAAGAAGCTCATGGACCAGGCGCAGAAGGACATCCGCGAGAAGTACGCGCTCTACGAGCACCTCTCCGCGGCCATGAAGCCCGGCGCGGCGCCCGCGAACGGGGCGCCGGCGCCCAGGAAGCCGTAGCCGCCGGATCCGACGGTCCTCACCGGGCTCGACCCTCCGCGGGTCGGGCCCGTCCTGCCTCCGGGGCCCCCCGCCCGCCGAGGTGCTCGAACGGGGGCGCGGGCACTTGGCCGCGTCACATCGGGCCGCGGCGGGCATCTGCCGATCGATCGGCACTTGGCCGGGGTGAGGAGTGATGCATGCGGTGGTCGTGGAGCGGCCTTCGCCGCTGGTGGAATCCGGATGGGGAGGCGGAGGAAGTCCGGGAGCTGTCCCGCGGCCAGGCGGTCCGGTTGCCGAGCTCCGGCGAGGGCTCGTCGTTGCGGCTTCGGAGCGGGCTCGTGGTCGTCACGCGGGAGGGCGATTCGCGCGACCATCTCCTCGAGCCCGGGTCGGAGCTTCAGCTTCCCGGGCGCGGACGGGTGGTGGCGTGGGCCCTCCAGGCGAGCCGGATCGAGATCCGCAAGAGGATCGTCTCCCTGGCGGACTGGCGGAGCACGGCCGTCGTGCGCGCGCCGACCCAGCCCGGGCGCGGCGAGGCCGCGCCGGGGAGATGGCCGGCGAATGGTCGACAGCGGCAGGACGCCCGCCCCCACGGGCGACCGCCCCCACGCCCGGATGCGCCCGTCCGATCTCCGGCAGGAGGGGGCGCCGATCCAGGCTAGGACGATGGGTGCTAGTCCCTACGCGCCCGGACGCCGTCCGCGATCCGCCCCGCCGCCTCGAGGTGCGCCCGCGCCTTGCGGTGCCGCTCGCGGAAGAGCGCGTCCTCGGCGCGGTCCAGGCGCGCCAGCCCGGTCCCGAGCGTCTCTCCGTCGACCGCCTCCGTCAGGCCGAGCCGCAGCAGGCGCGCCCGCGCCGCCGCGATGGCCTGGCCGATCGCGTCGGACGGGCCCGAGCGCAACCGCGCCTCGCGCCGCGCCACGGCCCGCTGCAGCACGCGGCGCTCGTTCTCGTGATCGAGCCGGTCCAGCGCGGCCCGCGGGTCGAGCCAGCGGACCTCGTCCACCTCGTCGCCGGCGTCCAGCTCGCCGGCGCGCTGGAGCACCATGTTCCAGAAGAGCACCACCTTGGGCGTGCGGTTCGGGACGTACCAGGTGGACGCCGCGAACTCGAGCCGCTTGCAGAGGCCGCCCGTCTCCTCGCGGACCTCGCGCAGGGCTCCGTCCTCCCATCGCTCGCCGTCCCGCAGCTTTCCCTTGGGCAGGCTCCAGTCCTCGCGCCGCGGCCGGTGGATGATCGCGACCCGGGCGCGCTCGCCGGCATCGCGCCACACCACGCCGCCCGCGGCCCGGATCAGCATCATGCGTTCATGGAAGCGCGCGCCGGGCGCCGGCGCAAGGGGTGGGCACGGTCCCGGTCGGATCGTCTCGGCCCCTCAGCCGGTGCGCTTGGCCGCGACGATGGCCGCATCCTGGCCGTCGAGCAGCTTCCCGTTGGGGAGCAAGCGGGCGGGCACGTCCACGCCCGCGCTGGCCAGCTTGTACCGCTCGCAGCGCGCGAACCCAGCCTCGCAGTAGAAGCTCTGCCAGACGCCGAGCGCAGCCTTCATCCCGATGCTCTGACGCAGGGAACAGCGCTCGACGTGAGGACAGGTCGGCATCGGGCCAGGGCCTCTCGAGGGGATACACATGCAAGGAGGGGACCGTTCCCGGCGCTCGAAATCCGGCCGCATTGCCCGGCTCTGAGCCTGGACGCAGCCGGGTGCCCCGCAACAGCCGGGTCCGCCCGCCGACGCGGCGCGGTCGGCGGACGCGACGCCGCCCATCGCGCGTGTCCCACCTCGACCTACGAGGGTGGCCGGCCGACCGTGAGGCGCGGCGATGCGCGTCCAGCGCGCCCGCCCGCGGCGGGTCCGCTCAGCCGCGGAGCCCCTGGCGCGCGCCGAGCCGTGACAGGACCGCCGCCGCGGCGTGGGCGCCGCACATCCCGTGCACGCCGCCACCCGGCGGCGTCGCCGCCGAGCACAGGAACAGCCCCGGCACCGGTGTGGTCCAGGGCGCGAGCCGGAGGGCGGGGCGAGCCAGCAGCTGGCGCAGCGAGTTCTCGCCCCCGCCGACGTCGCCCCCGACCAGGTTCGGGTTCTCGCGCTCCAGCGTGGCCGGCGGGCGAACGGCGCGGGCCAGGATCCGGTCGCGGAACCCGGGCGCGAACCGCTCGACCTGGAGCTCGATCGCGTCCGCCGCCGCGGCGGCGTCGCCGTCCCAGCCGGATGGGACGTGGGCGTAGGCCCAGCCGGTGTGCCGTCCGGGCGGGGCCCGGGAGGCGTCGAAGAGCGTGTGCTGGGCGAGGAGCACGAAGGGGCGGGCCGCGAGGTCGCCGCGGGCCGCGCGCGCCTCGGCGTCGGCGATCTCCTCGTAGGTCCCGCCCAGATGGACGGTGGCGGCCTGCGCGCACTCCGGCGCGCGCCAGGGGATGGGACCGTCCAGCGCCCAGTCCACCTTCAGGGCGCCGGGACCGTGCCGGTAGCGCTGGAGCCGGCGCGCGTACCGGCCCGGGAGGCGATCGCCGGCCAGCCGGAGCACGCCGCGCGGAACGAGGTCGAGCAGCACCGCGCCGGCGCCCTCCAGCTCGCCGAGCGTCCGGACCTCGCTCCCGGTCGCGACCCCGCCCCCGGCCTGGCGCAGGATCGACATCAGCGCCTGCGTGAGCCGGCCGGCGCCGCCCTGGGGGAAGGGCCACCCCCGGCCGTGCCCGGCCACCCCCATGACCAGGCCGAACGCCGCCGAGCCGGCCGCGTCGAGCGGGTGCGCCGCGTGCGCGGCCAGGCCCGCGAACAGCGCGCGGGCGCGCGGGCCACGGAAGCGCGCCCGCGCCAGCGCCCCGGCGGAGAGGAGCGCCGGGATGCCGAAGCGGGCCAGGAGCAGCGGGTGCCGCGGCAGCCGGAAGGGAAGCCCGAGGACATCGTCGAGGAGGTCGCCGGCGCCCCCGGCCAGCGGGCCGAACAGCGCCCCCCAGGCCCGGGCGTCGGGCCCGAGGGTGGCGCCGGTGTCGGCCGGGGACGGCAGGAGCAGCGCGGCGGTGCCGTCGTCGAAGGGATGCGCCACGGCCGCCGGGGAGGTGACCCAGCGCAGGCCGTGCTCGCCGAGGGGCAGCGACCGGAACAGCGGGGAGGCGACCGCCAGCGGGTGGATGGCGGAGCAGTGATCGTGGAGGAATCCGGGGAGCGTGAGCGGCAGCGTCGTTGCGCCGCCGCCCGGCGCGTCGGCCCGCTCGAGCACGCGGACCCTCACGCCGGCGCGGGCTAGCACCACCGCGGCCGAGAGGCCGTTCGGTCCCGAGCCCACCACGACGGCGTCCATCACGATCGGCGTATGTACGCTCGCCTGGCGGCCGGCGCCATGCGCGCTTGCCGGCGTCGTCGTCCGCCGGTTGGCCCGGTGGGGGGCATGTCGGAGGGGCCGGAGGCGGGATGCTCCCCCCGTGACGGCGGGGCTCGGGCCACCACGGCCGGCGACCCGGGCCCTCGACCTCCCCCCGCGACCAGCTAGCCCACCCGCACCACGACCTGGTACGTCGCCGCACGGGCCGGTCTCGCCCCGCTCTGCAGCCCGCGAAGCGCCTTCTCGATCCGGGCGCGCGCCGCGGCGTCGGGCGCGCGCAGCACCTCGACCTTCACCACCGCGCCCGAGGCGTCCAGCGTGAGCCGGAGCTCGACCTCGCCCCTGAGCCCGCCCGCGGCGAGCCTGGCCAGCGCAGACCGGACGGCCTCGCGCACGCCCTCGATCGAGGCGAGGCCGCTCTGGCTGTCGCGCACCACCACCACCTGCGGCGCCGCGGCAGGCTTCTTGGCGCCGATGCGGCCGTCGTCGCGCTCCTTCTCCAGCTTGTCCTCGGCCGCCGATTCGGCCTGGGCCATGGTCGGCGACGGCGGCGCCGGGGAAGCGAGCACTCCGCCCACCACCCCCCTGGCCTGCCCGGCCATCGACTTGGCCCGCAGCGGCCCGCCCACCGCCAGGTTGGAGACGCCCTCGGGCAACGGCAGGGGCTGCTTCACCATCTCCCCCTGGCCGCCGCGGTTCACCACCTCGGAGTCAACCGCGACGAACGAGGTGAACGGCGTGAGCAGGTGGTGCGCCAGTCCCAGGTCGGTGATGGCCTCCTCGATCTCCTTGGCCGGCCCGAGGTGCTGCTCGTCGAGGAGCAGCTCCACCCAGCGCCGGGCCCAGAGCACGCGCAGCGGCGCATTGTCGAGGCGCGGGGCGGCGCCGGAGAGGTCCAGCTCGCGCCGGAAGGCGCCGCCCGCCGACTGCCCGGTGAGCACGATCTTGCCCTGCGGCACGCCGCGGTACCGGCCCAGCAGCGTCACCGGCCGCTCCGCCAGGAGGTCGGGCAGGGCGCCGGGGAGGACGTCGCTCGCCTCGAGGCCCTCGACCTGGTAGCGGATCTGCGACAGCACCGGCGCGGCGATGATCCGCTCCAGGCGCTCGGCGGCCGGGGTGGCGTCCTTGGCGGACAGCACGATGGTCGGCTCGCCCTGGCCGGCGCGGGCCAACGCCTCGATGAGGGCGCGGTTCACGGCGCTGCCGATGCCGAAGGCGAAGCAGCTCGCCTCGGGAAGGCGCTCGCGGACCAGCCGGAACGCCTGGGCCTCGACGCCCACGTAGCCATCGGTGACCACCACCACCGAGCGCGCGATGCGCCGGTCGGCCCGGGGCAGGTCGTAGGCGGTCCGGAGCGCCTGGAGCAGCTCGGTCCCGCCGCCGCCCTGCTGCTGCTCGTAGGTGGCGAGCGCCTGGCGCACGTTCTCGGGCGTGGCCGGGAGCGACTCGCCCGGCGAGAGCACGAAGGACCCGCCCGAGAAGAACACGATGTTGAACCGGTCCACCGGGCGGAGCCGCGGGAGGAGATCCCGCATCAGCGCCTTGGCGGTGTCGAGCGGGAAGCCGTGCATGGAGCCGGAGACGTCGAGCACGAACACGTACTCGCGCGGCGGGATGGCCTCGGGGCGAACCCGGGCCGGCGGCTCCAGGGTGGCCAGGAACCAGCCCCCGCCATCCTCGCCGGGGAAGAGCAGCACGCCCGACTCGACGGCGTCGCCGGCCAGCCGCCAGCGCAGCACCACGTCCTTGTTGCCGCCGTCCTCGCCCTTCACCACCACGTCGGCGCTGCGGGGCGAGCGCCAGGAGACGGCCAGCTGGTGCGACGGGGAGGAGAGATCCTTCACCGGGATGGCGGACTCGAGGTGGGCGGAGAAGCCGAAGCGGTACGGGGCCGGGCTTCCCTCGGTGAGCGTCGGATTCGCGATCCACCCGTCCTTGGCCGGGTCGGCGCCGCCTCCGTACCTCGGGCCGACGACGGTCGGATACACCAGCTCGTAGACGCCCTGCTCCGGGACGATCAGCTCCGAGTAGTCGAGCTCGGCCACGATCCGATCCCCCGGCATGATGTTGGCGACGCGCATGGTGAAGACGTTGGGGCGCTCCTCGTCGAGCAGCGCGGCCCGCTTCCCCTCGGCGCGGGCGACCTCGTAGTCCTCGCGCGCCTTGGCCCGGCGCTCGATCCGCGCCTCGACCGTGCGCTCGCCGATCTTGAGCCGCATGCCGTGGACGGCGGCGCGGGTGGAGGCCGGGAACACGTAGACGGCCTCGATGGGCTTCGGTCCGCGGTTGCGGAAGACCTGCGTGACCTGGACCCGGGCGATGGGGCCGGCGATGGTGGCCCGGGCCCGGGTCTCCTCCAGCGGCAGGCGCTCGCCCTCGCCCTCGCCGGCGATGACGAAGTAGGGCGCCAGCGTCCTCGAGGGCTCGGCGCCGGTCGCCTCACCGTCGAGCTGCGGCGACCCGCGCTGCAGCGTGGCGATCTGCTTCAGCACGGCTCCCGGGCCGGCGGCCGACCGGGCCGGCCGGGAGGGCTCGGCGCCGGCGCCGCCGCCGGCCAGCGCCAGCACGAGGGTGGACACGCCGAGCAGCCAGGTTCGGGGCAGGTGCTTTCGCCAGTCCATGAGGATCTCCCGGGCGGGCTTCCTGCCCGCCGCTGCTCGGTGGAACGGGCGAGGGCGCAGTCCGATCTTCCGCCCCACCCTCCGCGACCCCCCCGGTTCACGGATTCCCCAATTCCCCGCCCCCGTCCTACACTGCTGCCGCGGCAAATCCTTCCGCCTTCCCGCGCGTTGCATCCCGTGGGCCCCAGGGCCGGTTCTTGGACGAGAGCGACGAGAGACTGATGCTCCGCTTCAAGGCCGGCGACGCCCGGGCCTTCGAGGTGCTCGTGCGCCGCCACCGCACACCCGTGTTCTCGTTCCTGGTCCGGCTCACCGGCGACCGCGCCCGGGCCGAGGACCTGTGTCAGGAGACCTTCCTCAAGGTGGTGAAGGCCTCGGCGAGCTGGGAGGAACGCGCCCGCTTCACCACCTGGCTCTTCGCCATCGCCCGCAACCTGGCCGTCGACGAGGCGCGCCGCATGGCCTTCCGGAGGGCCGAGCCGCTCGAGCCGGCCGACCCGGGCGAGCGCCGCCGCGCCGACCCCGCCGCCGAGGACCCGCCGCCCGACCGCGCCGCGGAGTCGGCGCTGATCCGGCCCAAGCTGGAGGCGGCCCTCCAGGCGCTTCCGCCGGAGCAACGCGAGGTGTTCCTGCTTCGCGAGTACGGCGGGCTGCGCTTCGCCGAGAATCGCCGAGGTCACGGGGACGCCGGAGAACACCGTCAAGAGCCGGATGCGCTACGCGCTCGAGGCGCTCCGGGCCGAGCTCACCGCGCGCGGCATCGGCCCGGAGACCGCCTTGCCCACCCCGAGGAGCGCCGTTCCCTGACCCATGACCTCGCACGACACATACCGGGAGCGGCTCCTCGACCTGGCCTACGGCGAGCTGGGGCGGCGCGACGCCCGTGCGCTCCGGGCGCACCTCGAGGGCTGCGCCGAGTGCCGGGCCGAGCTGGCCCGCATGACCGCCACCCGGAGCGCCATGTCGGCGCTTCCTCCCGAGCCCGCGCCGGAGCGCGGCGAGGCCGTCCTGCTCGCCGCCGCGCGCGAGGCGGCGCGGGAGCGCCGCCCGAAGCCCTTCCTGCCGTCGTGGGTGTGGGGCGCCTCGGTGGGCGCGGTGGGCGTGGCCGCGGTGGCGCTCCTGGCCGTCCGCCTGGCCGGCACGGTGAGGAGCCCGGTGTCGCAGCCGGAGGGCTCCGAGCTCGTGTCGCGGTCCGCGCAGGCCGGGGAGGCGAAGGCGGCCGCGCCGGCGGCGGAGCCCGCGCCTTCCGCCGCCGCGACGCCCGCCCCGCCGCCCGCGGTCGCCGGCAAGGTGACGGCGGCGCCGGCCAAGCCCGTTCCCGAGCCCGGCGGCGAGGCAGGGCTGCGCGACGAGGTCGAGGGCGAGAGGCGCCGCGAGCCCTCCGGGGCGGCCGCGGACGCTGGCCCGCTCGGGCTGAAGGAGCGGCCCGATCGGAAGCCGGCGCCCATGAAGCGCAAGGCGGCTTCGCCGCCGGGCGGGGGCGACGAGGCCGACCTCATCGGCGGCACCGTGGGCGCACCCCCTCGGCCGGACCAGCCGGACGGTTACTCGAGGTCGGCGGGGCGCGGTTCGGCCGGCGGCGCCGCGAAGAAGGACGCTCTCTCCGCGAACGGCGCGCCCGCCGCCGCCAGGTCCGAAGCGCCCCCGGCGGCCGAGCCGGAGCCGTCGGTGTCGGCGCCGTCCGAGTTCGCCCGACCCCCGCCTCCGGCGGCGCGAGCATCCGAGGGCGGGGAGGCCCCCGGGCTGGAGCACGAGCAGGACGCGGCCGCGGCCCAGGAGAAGCGCGAGGCGCCCGCGCCGCTCCCCCGCGCCGGCGAGGCGAAGGGCCGGGTGGCCCGGAGCGCCACCGAGGACGCGATCGCGCGGCACGAGCGCCTGCGCGCGGCTGGCAAGCTCCACACCGCCACCGCGAGCTTCCGCGATTGCCCGGGCGAGGCCAGCCGCCAGGTGGAGCGGGACGACGAGGGGCGGGTCGTGAAGGTCACGCGCCGCGGCACGGTGGACGGGACCCCGTTCGAGGCCGAGCAGTTCTACGGCGAGGACGGCCTCCTCGGCGCCGTCCGCTACCGCGCCGCCGGCGCGGTGCGCGAGCTCCACCTCGGCGGGCCGGGGGCCGCGGCGGCCGGGGGGGTCCCGGCCTTCGCGCTCGAGCCGCGCCGCGCGGCGGACGCGACGCTGGACGCGCCGCCCCGGTGCGGGGGGTGAGGCCCGGTGCGCCTCCGCGTGCTGGCCGTGGGCCGCGACCGCTCCGGGCTCTACGCGCCCGCGGTCGGTGAATACGCCTCGCGCCTCGCCCGCTGCGTCCGCTTCGAGCTGGCCGAGGTGCCCGAGGCCAGGAAGCTCGCCGGCACCCCGCGAGCGCGCGAGGAGGAGGGGGCCTCGCTCCTCGCCAAGATCCCGGCCCGCGAGCACGTGATCGCCCTGGACGAACGCGGGGACGAGCTCACCAGCGTCGCCTTCGCCGACCGGGTCCGCCGCTGGCTGGAGCAGGGGCGCGACGTGACCCTGGTGATCGGCGGCTCCGACGGCCTCGCGCCCGAGGTGCTGGAGCGGGCGCAGGAGAAGCTGGCCCTGTCGCGGTTCACCCTCGCCCACCGCCTGGCCCGGCTGGTGCTCGTGGAGCAGCTGTACCGGGCCATGACCATCCTCCGCGGCGAGCCCTATCACAAGTAGTCGCCGGTCCCCGGGGAACCTCCCCCATGCGGCGGGATGCTTCTTGTGGCGGGGCGGGCGGCTCCCTAACATCTCGCCTTCAACGGAAGGGAGAGCCCCGTGCCCAAGCTGAAGCCCGTCCTCCTGCTGGTCCTCGACGGCTGGGGGCTCCGCGCCCAGCGCGAGGCGAACGCCATCGCCATCGCCGGGACGCCCAACATGGACGCGCTGGCGCGCGACTACCCTCACACGGCGCTGGAGACGAGCGGGCTCTCGGTGGGGCTCCCCGAGGGGCAGATGGGCAACTCGGAGGTGGGGCACACCAACCTGGGGGCGGGCCGGATCGTCTACCAGGATCTGGTCCGCATCAACCGGGCCATCGGGGACGGGTCGTTCTTCAAGAACGACGCGCTGCTGCTGGCCGCCCGGCGGGCCAAGGAGTCGGGCGGCGCGCTGCACCTCCTGGGCCTGGTCTCCGACGGCGGCGTCCACAGCCACGTCGACCACCTGCACGCCTGCCTCGAGCTGGCCCGGCGCGAGGGCGTGGCCCGCGTGTTCGTGCACGCCTTCATGGACGGTCGCGACACGCCGCCCAAGGCTGGCATCGAGTACATGCGCCAGGTCGAGAACCGCCTCAAGGAGACGGGCTACGGGAAGGTCGCGACCGTGTGCGGGCGGTACTACGCCATGGATCGCGACAAGCGCTGGGACCGCGTCGCGCTCGCCTACGCCGCCCTGGTGAAGGGCGAGGGGTACAAGGCCTCCTCCGGCGTGGCCGCCATGGAGCGCGCCTACGGCGCCGGCGAGACCGACGAGTTCGTGAAGCCGACGGTGGTGGTGGACGGCGACGGCAAGGCGATCGGGCCCATCCGCGACGGCGATGCGATCCTGTTCTTCAACTTCCGTTCCGACCGGGCCCGCGAGATCACCCGCGCCCTGGCCGATCCCGGGTTCAAGGAGTTCGACCGGGGCACGCCGCCGGAGCTCTCGGCCTACGTGTGCATGACCCGGTACGACGAGACCTTCACCTACCCCATCGCCTTCGAGCCCCAGGATCTCTCCGAGATCTTCCCCGAGATCGTGGCGCGGAGCGGCCAGCGCCAGCTCCGCACCGCCGAGACCGAGAAGTATGCGCACGTCACCTTCTTCTTCAACGGCGGGCGCGAGACGGTCTTCCAGAACGAGGACCGGATCCTGGTGCCCTCGCCGCGCGACGTCCCGACCTACGACAAGAAGCCGGAGATGAGCGCCCGCGAGGTGGCGGACAAGCTCGTCCAGTCGCTCCTCTCCGGCAAGTACGGCTTCGTGCTCGCCAACTTCGCCAACCCCGACATGGTGGGGCACACCGGCATCCTCGAGGCCGCCGTGAAGGCGGTGAGGGTGGTGGACGAGTGCATCGGCAAGCTCTGGCAGGCCTGCCAGAAGGCCGGGATCGCCATGCTCGTCACGGCCGACCACGGCAACTGCGAGATGATGGTCGATCCCGTCACCGGCGAGCCGCACACCGCCCACACGCTCAACCCGGTCCCGTTCATCCTGGCCGACCCCGACTTCCGCGGCGCCAAGCTCCGGGAGAAGGGCATCCTGGCCGACGTGGCGCCCACCGCCCTTCAGGTCATGGGCCTGCCGCAGCCCAAGGAGATGAAGGGGCTCGGGCTGGTGATGCGGTAAGCTCGGGGCGTGCCCGCGATCTCCCTCGTCCGCGCGCTCCGCGCGACGGCGCAGTCGCTGCTCGAGCTCGTCTCCCCGCCCCGCTGTGCCGCCTGCGGCGAGCCGGTGGCCGCCGAGCCGTTCTGCCCCGTGTGCTCCGAAGCGCTCCTGCCCGTGCCGGCGGGCTGCGCGCGCTGCGGCCAGCCCGGATCCGACGATCCCTGCGGCCCGTGCCGCGCGGCCCCGCCGCCCTTCGACGCCGTTCGCGCCGGCGGCCTGTTCGGCGGGCCGCTGGCCGACGCCATCCACGCCTTCAAGTACGGGAGCCGGCCCGCGCTGTCGCGCCCGCTCGGTGCGTGGCTGGCGGACCAGGTCGCGCTTCCGCCCGGCGCGACGATCGTGTCGGTGCCGCT
Source organism: uncultured Pseudomonadota bacterium (assembly GCA_963736345.1). Taxonomy (GTDB): domain Bacteria; phylum Myxococcota; class Myxococcia; order Myxococcales; family Anaeromyxobacteraceae; genus Anaeromyxobacter. The sequence goes on from CAVTOU010000014.1 coordinate 313,303, forward strand.
CGGCCGCGCCCGGCGCATCTCCCGCGGGTACGACCAGGCGGCGCTGCTCGCCGATGGGCTGGCGCGGGCCGCCGGGGACGGCGCCCGGCGGCTGCGCGGCGCGCTCCGCCGCACCCGGGAAACGCCGCCGCAGGTCGGGCAGAGCCGGGCCGAGCGGGCCCGGAACGTGGCCGGCGCGTTCGCCGCCGATCGGTCGGTCGCCGGGCGAGACCTGGTCCTGGTCGATGACGTGGTGACCACGGGGGCGACGGCCGCGGCCGCCGCGGAGGCGCTGCGATCGGCCGGGGCGCGATCGGTGATCGTGATCGCGCTGGCGCGGGCGGAGTAGGGCGAGAAGCGGCCGGTAGGCGGGCCGTTCTGGAACGGCCAGGCGCTCGGCAGTCGGATGCCACTTTGTTCGGTTCTGAAATTCTTTGATCGGCCCTGGACGAAGCCCGGCCTTTCCGTGTGGATTCAGCGGGACCGAGCCCAGATCCCGAGGCTTGGCGTCCAGGGTTTGTCCGCTTTGACTGGGTTAGTTCGTGCACTGGACCATTGCGCCCTGCGCGCCGCCCCGGCACAGTGCGGGTCCCCTGTACGAACAAGAGGCCCCGCACTGCGGAGCCTTGGCTTGGAGTGACTGCCCGTTGGCCATCCGGAGCGACACAGCGACGTCCTGGACATGCTTCGACCTCAACGGAGCCTGGCGTTTCGCGGATGGGCTGAATACGGCCGCCGGCCGCACGTCGTTCTGCCGTGACCCAGGCCCGCTCACCGGCCTTTGCGCTCTTCCCCCTGTCGGGTGTATTCACCGCCCGATTCCAGCACGCTCCGGACTGCTTCCTGACGGCAGGCCGGGCGTGCTTTCCCCGCAGTACGCCGATGTCGTTCGGTGTTGTTCACAATCGGAGGAGATGACATGAAGCGTTGCTTCCGCTGGGCGCTCGCGCTGCTCGTCTCTGCCATGGCCATGACGGCCCGGGCCGAGACCAACATCACCGTCGCGTCCTTCCCGAGCTTCGACGAGTCGACGAAGGCTGCGATCCCGCTGTGGGAGAAGAAGCACCCTGACGTCAAGATCAAGCTGGTGTCCCTCGCGTTCGGCGACCACCACAACGCGATGATCACCGCGCTGGCTTCCGGCTCCAACCTGCCGGACGTCATGGCGGTCGAGATCAGCTTCATCGGCCGGTTCGCCGAGTCGGGCGGCCTCGAGGACCTGGGCGCGGCCCCGTACAACGGGAAGCCCATGCTCGACAAGCTGCTGAAGTTCACGCGGTCCCAGGCTCTGTCCGGCACCGGCATCCTCGCCGCCATGCCGGCCGACGTCGGCCCGGGCACCCTCTTCTACCGCAAGGACATCATGGACAAGGCCGGCGTCACCGAGGCCGACCTGATCAAGTCCTGGGAGTCCTACATCGAGGCCGGCAAGAAGGTGAAGGCTGCCACGGGCGCGTACCTGCTCGCGCACGCCAACGACATCTACAGCATCTACATCCGCTCGAACCTGAAGGACGGCGAGGGCATCTACTTCGACAAGAAGGGCAAGGTCCTCGTCAACTCGCCGCGGTTCGCGAAGGCCTTCGAGTACGCCAAGATGGCCCGCGCGGCCGGCATCGACGCGAAGGTCGGCGCCTGGTCCAACGAGTGGTCCGAGGGCTTCAAGCGCGGCACCATCGCTTCGCAGGCGATCGGCGCCTGGCTGGCCGGCCACCTGAACAACTGGCTGGCGCCCGACACCAAGGGCCTGTGGCGCGCGTCGCAGCTCCCCGCGGGCGCGTTCGCGACCTGGGGCGGCTCGTTCTACGCCATCCCGAAGAAGGCCGAGCACAAGAAGGAGGCCTGGGAGTTCATCAAGTTCATGTGCTTCGACAGGGAGCAGCAGCTCAACGCGCTGAAGTCCCTCGACGCGTGGCCGGCCCTCCTCTCGGCGCAGGATGACCCCTTCCTCGACCAGCCCATGCCGTTCCTGGGCGGACAGAAGGCCCGTCAGCTGTGGAAGGTTGCCGCGGCCAAGGCCCCCAGCATCACCGTCAACAAGCTCGACCCGGTGGCGGACAGCATCGTGACCGCCGAGCTCGAGCAGGTCCTCGAGAAGGACAAGGACATCAAGCAGGCGCTGGCCGACGCGCAGCAGCAGATCGAGCGCCGCATCCGCAAGTAGCGCCCGGACGGCTCGCGTTTGATACACTTCGGAACGGGGGTGCGGTCCGGCCCCCGTTCCGAATTTCTTGTCCGGATCGGGTCTTTGGCAGTAACCGGGGAAGGCAATCATGGCTCAGACGGCTACCCAGGCGGCGCAGGCCGCCCCCTCGCCCCCTCCGGAGACCGGGGGCACCGCGGCCGACGCCGCGGCACGGCACCGCGGCGTGCGACGTCAGCTCCTGGTCGCCGCGGTTCTCACGGTGGTGGTGCTGGCGGGCCTGATCGTCAACAACCTGGGCAAGCTTCATCCCGAGGCGGGGGGCCAGCCGCTCGTGCTCACCCTGGGCAAGTGGCTCGGGATCGCGGTGGGGGCCGGCATCCTCGGGACGTTAGCGCTCGACCTCCTCAGGGCGCTCACCCAGTTCAAGCGCACCGCCCCGTACGTGTTCATCAGCCCGTTCTTCATCATCTTCGCCGTCTTCGGGCTGTTCCCCATCCTCTTCTCGGCCTACCTGTCGTTCCAGCGGTGGGATCCCGCGACCGGGCTGGGCGGGATGAAGTCCGTCGGGTTCGAGAACTACACGTTTACCCTCGGGGACGCCTGGTTCTGGCTGTCGATCAAGAACACCTTCTGGGTGGCGGTGGCCTCCGGCCTTCCCCAGCACCTGGTGGGCATGCCGCTGGCGTACTTCTTCCACGTCGCCTACAAGCGGTTCCGCAACACCATCACCGGCGCATACTTCCTGCCCTTCATCACCTCGTCGGTCGCCATCTCCCTCATCTTCACGACGCTGTTCTCCAAGGACTTCGGGGTCGTGAACGCGACCCTGGACTCCCTGGCCAGGATGCCGGGCATCGGGCACTTCTTCCCGCAGCAGCACATCGACTGGCTGGGCAAGTCGCCCTACACCAAGCCCGCCGTGTCGTTCGTGGTGTGGTGGCGCTACCTGGGCTGGAACACCGTCCTGTACCTCTCGGCCCTCCAGGCCATCTCCGCGGACCTGTTCGAGGCGGCCGATATGGACGGCGCCAGCCGCTGGCAGACCTTCCGCCACGTGGTGATCCCGCTGCTCAGGCCCATGATGCTGTTCGCCGTGACCCTCACCATCATCGGCAACCTGCAGCTCTTCGAGGAGCCGTACATCATCCTCGGCCCCGCCGGCGGGGTGGAGCGGTCCGGCCTGACGACGGCCATGTACATGTACCAGACGGGCTTCGACTACAACGACTTCGGAACCGCCTGCGCCATCTCCTGGCTGCTGTTCATCCTGATCGCGATCCTGACCTTCGCCAACCAGAAGCTATTCGCTCGCCACGGCGGGACGGAGGGTGCAGCGTGAGCAAGTTCAACCCCAACCGGAAGGCCGGCACCCTCACGGCCTACGTGATCATCGCGCTGGGCGCGTTGATCATGATCGCGCCCTTCTACTTCATGTTCACCTTCGGAACGCACCCGCGGGACGAGATCTTCAAGATGCCCCCGCCGCTGCTTCCGGGCTGGGCGGTCCCCATGAACTGGGGCCTGCTCATGCGGCGCGTGCCGTTCCCCAAGAATTTCATGTGGTCGGTGTACGTCTCCGTGCTGACCACCGGGCTCACCCTGTTCTTCTGCTCCATGGCGGGGTTCGCCTTCGCCATGTACGACTTCAAGTACAAGAAGCAGCTCTTCGTGGTCGTGCTCGGCACCATGCTCATCCCGCCGTTCCTGGGCATGATCCCGACCTTCATGATCATGAACGCGCTGGGCTGGATCGACACGCACCGGGCGCTCTGGCTGCCGGGCGCGGCGGGCGCCCTGGGGATCTTCATGATGCGCCAGTACATCACCTCCGCCATTCCCAAGGAGCTGGTGGAGGCGGCCCGCTGCGACGGCTGCACGGAATGGCGCATCTACTGGAGCGTGGTGCTGCCGCTGCTGGGCCCGGCCATGGGCACGCTGGGGCTCATCACCTTCATCGGGTCCTGGAACAACTTCATCAGCCCGCTGATCGTGTTGCGCTCGGTCGAGAAGTACACCATTCCGCTCGCGCTCCGGTCCATGCAGGACCCGCAGAACACGCCCTGGGGCGCGGTCATGCTGGGGGCCGGGCTGGCGGTGCTGCCCCTGCTCATCCTGTTCGTCTTCTCGTCCCGCAGACTCATCGCCGGCCTCACCGCCGGCGCCCTGAAGGGGTAAACTGCCGGGCGGCGGAGCCCTCGGCATCGCCGCCCCTTCCACCAGAACCGGTCCATCGCACGTCGAAGTGACTGCAGAAAACGGGGTGAATTCGTGGCAAGCGTCAGGCTCGCGGGAATCGACAAGACCTTCGGCGACGGGCCCAAGGTCCTCACGGGTGTGAACCTCGAGATCAGGGACGGCGAGTTCGTCGTGTTCGTCGGTCCGTCGGGCTGCGGGAAGTCGACGCTGCTGCGGATCATCGCCGGCCTGGAGGAGGCGACGGCGGGCGACGTCTACATCGGGGACGAGCTGGCCAACGACATCCCGCCCGCCAAGCGCGGCACCGCGATGGTGTTCCAGAGCTACGCGCTCTACCCGCACATGACCGTGGCCGAGAACATGGGCTTCAGCCTGAAGCTTGCCGGCCGGCCCAAGGACGAGATCAAGACCGCCGTGGCCAAGGCCGCGGAGATCCTCCAGATCTCTCACCTGCTCGATCGCACCCCTCGCCAGCTCTCCGGCGGCCAGCGGCAGCGCGTCGCCATCGGCCGCGCCATCGTCCGCAAGCCGAAGGTGTTCCTCTTCGACGAGCCGCTCTCCAACCTCGACGCCGCCCTGCGCGTGCAGATGCGCATCGAGCTCTCCAAGCTCCACGAGGAGCTGGGCTCGACCATGATCTACGTGACGCACGACCAGGTCGAGGCCATGACCCTGGGCGACCGGATCGTGGTCCTGAACGGCGGCATCGTCGAGCAGGTCGGCACGCCCGCTCGACCTCTACGACAACCCCGCCAACCTGTTCGTGGCCGGCTTCCTGGGCTCGCCCAAGATGAACTTCCTGGCCGCCCAGGCCGCGGCGCGGCGCGCGAACGAGCTGACCCTCAGGGTGGGCGAGGCCGGACAGATCACCATCGGCACCCTCCCCGATGCGAAGATCCCCGACGGCGAGCTCACGCTGGGCCTCCGCCCCGAGCACCTGGTGCTCTGCAAGCCCGAGGAGGGGCTTCGCGCCAAGGTCGACCTGATCGAGGAGCTGGGTGACTCGACCGTCATCTACGCCGCCCTGGCCGGCTCGAACCAGATCGTGGCCGCCAAGCTGCACGGGCACGCCAAGAACGGCCTCAAGTCCGGCGATCCGCTGGGCGTCCGTCCCGTGCCGGACACGAGCAACCTGTTCGACTCGAACGGCAAGGCCGTCCCGGTGCGCGTCCACGTTCACGTGGGCGGCGCCTCCGAGCGCGAGCACGGCCTTCACTAGCGGCTGCACCCGATCTGGACCGGGCCCGGGGGCTTCCGCCTCCGGGCCCTTCTCGTTTCGAGAAATCGTTCCAGGGACCGACGCGTTACACTGGGCGCCCCCATGCTCCGCCCCCTCCCTGCCCTGGCCTCGCTCGCCGCCCTGCTCCTGGCGCGCTCCACCTGGGCCCTGCCGGGCGACCTTCCGGCGCCCGGCCCCGGCGCGGCGGATCCGGTCGCCGAGCGGTTCACGGCGGCGGCGGCGGCCCTGGACCGGCACCGGCGCGGGCCCGAGGGCGTCGCCGACCTGGCCACGCTGGGCGCACTGGAGGATGACCTCGCCGACCTGGGGCGGCTGGCGGCCGTGTACGAGCGCACCCTCGGCGATCCCGGCGCCCATGCCGAGGTGCGCGCCCTGGCCCGCTTCCAGCTGGCCGGCCTGGAGCGGAGCCGGGGAAACCTGCTCCGCGCCGAGGGCCAGCTGCGCCGGCTCGGGTTCGTCCCGGGCTGGCAGGTCATGGGACCGTTCGACGACGAGGGCAAGCGCGGCCTCGCCACCGCCTTCCCGCCCGAGCAGGGGATCGACCCGACGGCGCGGGCCCCCGGCAAGGAGCGCGAGGTGGCCTGGCGCGCCGTCCCTCGCGATGCGGAGAGCGGCGGCTTCGTGCACCTCGGCGCCACCTTGCGCCCCGCCCGCGAGGTGGTCGCCTATGCACTCACGGTGGTGGTGGCGCCTCGCGAGGACCGCGTGCGGCTCTGGTTCGGGGGCAGCGGCGCCGCCCGGGTATGGGTGAACGGCGCGCTGGCGGTGGACGATCCGACCTACCACGCCGCCCGACTCGATCAGCGGGGGGCGGCGGTCACGCTGCGCAAGGGGCCCAACCGGATCCTGGTGAAGCTCTGCCACCAGACCGGCCCCATGGGCTTCTACCTGCGGTTGGCCGACGAGCGCGGCGAGGGGCGGAGCTTCGCGGCCGGCGACCCCTTCGCTCCCGCCCCGGCTGCCGGACCGGCGCCGGCGCCGCTGGAGGATGCCGCGGCGGTCCTGTCCCGCCGCGCCGGGGAGGGGCGTGGCCGCGCCGACCCGGACGCGCACGCCACCCTCGCGGCGGTGCTGGCGGCCAGGGCCGCCGGCGATCGCGACGATCGGCGGGCCGCCGCCGAGGCGGCGCGCGCCGCGGCCCTGGCGCCCCGCTCCGTGGACGCCCAGCTGGCCGCCGCGGCGCTGGAGGAGGACCTGGCCAGGCGGCGGGGGATCCTCGACGCAGCCCTCCGCCTCGCGCCCGGCGATGCGCGCCTCCTGCGAGCCCAGGCAGGCGAGGAGCTGGACCAGAACCGGCCCCAGGCGGCGGCCCTCCTGCTGCAGCGCGCCATCGCCGCCGCGCCCGGCTGGGCCGAGCCGCGGGTGGTGCTGGCCGACGCCCTGGAGCGCTCCGGGTTGATCGCGCGGGCCGCGCTGCTGGCCGAGGAGACGGCGCGCCTCTTCCCCACCGCGCCGGTGGCGGTGCGGGCCGCGGCCCGGGCGGCGATGCGGCTGGGGCGCGCCGACGACGCCATCCGGCGGGAGCGCACCTTGCTGGCGCTGCGCTTCGACGATCCGGCGGCCCGGGCCTCCCTCGTCGGCCACCTGCTCGACCGCGGGGATCTGCAGGGGGCCGTGGACCTGTTGCGCGAGTCGCTGCGGGTATCCCCGTCCGAGCTGGGCCTGCACCTGCGCCTGGCGGATCTGCTCGCGTCGAACGGCCATCCGGACGCCGCCGAGGCGGCCTATGCGCGGGCGCTGGACCTGTGCCCCGAGGACGCGGACGCCTGGGAGCGGCGCGGCCGGGCCCGGCTCCTGGCCGGGCGCGCCCGGGAGGCCAAGGAGGACCTGTCGCGGGCCCTGGCGCTCCGCCCCCAGAACGTCGCGCTCAAGGAGCTGGTCCGGAGCCTGACCCCGGACGAGGAGCGCTTCTGGAAGCCGTACCAGCTGGATGCGCAGGCCCTGGCCGTGGCCGCGCCGGCCGCCGCGCCCGACGAGGACGCGGTGGTGCTGGGGGAGCTTCACGTGACCCGGGTCCTGCCCACCGGCCTGTCGTCCTCCTACACGCAACGGATCGTGAAGGTGCTCACCCCCCGCGGGGCCGACGCCTTCCGCCGCCAGCAGCTGGCCTGGTCGCCGGACCGGCAGGAGGTCCGGGTGGAGCGGGCCCTGGTGCGAAAGCCCGACGGGCGGGTGATCGAGAGCCACGACGAGAACGTGGAGAGCACCAGCGAGCCCTGGTACCGGCTCTACTACGACGTCCTGGCGCGCACCCTGTCGTTCCCGGCGCTCGCATCCGGCGACGTCCTGGAGCTGTCCTGGCGCATCGACGACACCGCCTCCGAGAACCTGCTCTCGGACTACTTCGGCGACCTCACCTTCCTCGACGAGCCCTGGCGCAAGCTTCGCTTCGACTACGTGCTGCTCCTGCCGGAGAGCCGGGCCATCCACGCCAACCAGCCCGCCGGCGTCCAGCACGCGGTCCGCTCGCTGCCGGGCGGCGTCACCGAGCACCGCTACGCGGCGCGCGATCTGCCCCGCATCGTGACCGAGCCGGGCATGCCGGGGTGGAGCGAGGTGGCCCGCTATCTCCACCTCTCCACGTACCAGACCTGGGACGAGGTGAACCAGTTCTACTGGCGGCTGGTGCGCGACCAGCTCCGGGTCACGCCCGAGATCCGCGCCGCCGCCCAGCGCATCGCCGAGCAGGTGCGCGCCCGGCCCGCGCCGAAGCCGCCGCCGCCCAGGACCAACGGCCGGGCCGTGGTGGCCGCATCCGAGATCCTGCCCGCGCCCCCCGATCGCGAGACGCGCCTGGCGCTGGTCCGGGCCGCCTACGACTTCGTGGTCTCGCAGACCCGCTACGTGGGCCTGGAGTTCGGGATCCACGGATACAAGCCGTACCGGGTGGATCAGATCCTTTCCCGGCGCTTCGGCGACTGCAAGGACAAGGCCTCGCTGCTCCACGCGCTGCTCGAGGCCATGGGCATCGACTCGCGGCTGGTGCTCCTGCGCATGCGGCGCCTGGGGCGGATGGCCGAGCACCCCGCCTCGCTGGCGGTGTTCAACCATGCCATCGTGTACGTGCCCGAGCTCGACCTGTGGCTCGACGGCACCGCCTCCTACTCCGGCTCGCGCGATCTCCCGGGCGAGGACCGCGGCGCCACCGTGCTGGTGGTGAACCCGGACGGCCCGCCGCGCTTCGGTACCATCCCGGAGGCCCGGCCCGACCAGAACCGCCTCGACGCCGACCTCGAGCTCTCGCTGGCGGCCGACGGCAGCGCCAGCGTCCACGGAGGCTGGCGCGTGACCGGCATGGAGGCACCCGGGTACCGCCGCTCCTACGGCGTGGAGGAGGGGAGGCGCGCCCTGCTGGAGCAGTCCATGAGCCAGCTCTTCCCCGGGTCGCGCGTGGAGTCGGTGACCACCTCCGACCTGGCGCGGATCGAGGACGACGTGGACATCCGGTTCACGCTGGCGGTGCCGCGCTGCGCCCAGCCGGACGGCCCGGGCCTGCGCTTCACGCCCTTCGGCTCCACCACCGGCTACGTCGAGTCCTACGCCTCGCTCTCGGCCCGGAAGCACGACCTCGACCTGGGCGGGCCGCGGGACACGCGCTTCCGCTACCGCTACACGCTGCCGCCGGGCTGGCGCGTGCGCGAGCTGCCGGAGCCGGTCCAGGCCGACGGGCCGCTGGGAGGGTTCGCGGTCGGGTACCGCGAGGAGCCCGGCGCCATCGTTGCCGAGGGCCACGTGCTCCTGCCGGCCCGCCGCGTCAGCCCCAGGGACTACGCCGCCTTCCGGGTGCTGATGGTCCAGGTGGACCGTGCCTTCGCGCGGCGGATCCGGATCGCGCCCGCCGCCGGGAAGGAGGCTCCGTGACGGGTGCGCGCGTGCCGGTGGCCTCCTGGCCTCGTCGGCGGAGGGCGATCCTCCTGACCCTCTCGCTGGCCGGGACGGCCTGCGCAGCGCCCCGCGCCGCGCGCGCTCCGGCGGCGATCGCCGAGGCGAGGGATCCCGCGCTCCCGGCGCCCCGCCCGGTCCGGGACGGCGACGGCTGGGGGTCCATGGGCGCGGCGCTTCGAGCGCGCCGCGTGCTCGACGGCGCGGCCGAGGTCGACGCCCTCCTGGCCGCTGCCCAGGCGGATCCGGCCGGTCCGCTGGCCATCGTCGCCATGCGGAGGCTCGCCGAGCTGTCGGAGGAGTCGCCGGCCCGGGCCGCCCAGGTGGATGCGGGGGTGGCGCGGCTCCTGGCCTCGGGGCGGCTCTCCGGGGTGGCCGCCTACCGGGCCCGCGTGGCGCGAGCGCTGGTCGCCGAGGCGCTGGGGGATCCGGCGGCCGCCAGCCGGTACCGGTCCGAGAACGGGGCGGTCACCGCCTGGACGGTGATGGGGCCGTTCAGCGAGCTGCGCGTGCTCGACTTCGACCGGGCCATCCCACCCGAATCGGGCGAGCTCCCCGCCGAGGTCCCGGCGCCGGCCGGCCTCCCTCCTTCCCGGAGCCGCGCCATCCCCACGCCCGACGGCACCTTCGCGCTCGACGGCGAGCCGCCGCTCGGCGACGTGTTCGCGCTGGCCTCCGACGTCACCCTGGCGCGCGGCGGACGGTACCTGCTCACCCTCAACACCGGGGCCACGGTGCGGCTGACCATCGACGGCGCCTTCGTGCACGAGCGGCGGGCCTTCGCCGCCTGGCTCCCCGGGGTGGCCTATCTCCCGCTCGAGCTCCGCCCCGGGTGGCATCGGCTGGTGGTGAAGCTGGCCCGCACCGACGGCAATGGCGCGCTCTCCATCTCGCTGCCGCGCGCCGACGGCACCCCCTCCGACGCGGTCTGGACCGCCCCCGCCGCCGGGGCGCCTCCCCCGCCTGTCGCGGCCCGGCCCGCGCCGGCCACCCCCATCGCCACCGGCCGGCAGCTCGCGGAGGCGATGGCGGGCGGCGCTGGCCCGGTGCTGGCCCGGCTCCTGGGCGCGCGCGACGCACTGCTCCCCGATCGCGAGGGCGCCAAGGTGCTCCTCTCCGAGGCGCTGGAGCTGGCCCCGGGCTCCGCCTCGGTGCTGGTGGCGCTGGCGGACGCCCGGGACGACGATCCCACCCTGGACCGCCGCGTGGCCCAGACCCGCGCCGAGTCGGCGCTGCGCGACGCGCTCCGGGCCGACCCGGGGCACGCGGAGGCGCGCGTCATGCTGGCCTCCTTGCTCAGGGCCGAAGAGCGCTTCGACGACGCCGACGAGGTCCTCACCGCGCTGGCCGCGCCGGCGGCCTCCCGGCCCCGCGCCCTGGCAGCGCGGGGCCGCGCCGCCGAGGCCCGCGGCCTGCCGGAGCGGGCCGAGGCGCTGGCGGCCGAGGCGCTGACCGCCGGCGGAAGCTGCGAGGCCGCCGACCTGGCGCGGTCGCTGGCGGTGCGGCGTCAGGCGCTGGCCCGCATCGATGAGACCTGGGCGCTGCTGGCCAGGTGCCGCGGCGGACGCGAGCGGCTGGCGCAGCAGCTCCGCTCCCGCGGCGATGCCGCCGGCGCGGGCGCGGCGCTGGAGCCGCTGGTGGCGGCGCGACCCTGGGACGTGGACCTCGGGCTGTCCCGGGCCGAGGCCCTGGTGGGCGAGGGCCAGCCCGCGGCCGCGGCCCGCCGCATGGCGGCGCTGGCCGTGCTCTGGCCGCGCAGCCCCCGCATCCAGGTCTCGCTGGCCACCGCCCTGGAGCTGGCCGGGGACCGCGCCGGCGCCCGCGCCGCGCAGGAGCGGGCGCTGCTGCTCGACGGCGGCAACCTGTCCCTGCGGCGTGCGCTGGCCCTGGAGGACGGGCGCGAGGCGCTCGACGATCTCTCGGAGGATGCCCGGGCCGCCATCCGCGCCTACGAGGCGGCCGGCCGGCGGCTGGGGGTCTCCTCGGTGATGGTGCTCGATGCTGCCGCCATCGACATCCACCCCGGCGGCGTCGCCACCGAGCGGACCCAGCAGGTGATCCACGTCCTCGATCAGGCCGGGGTGGACCAGCACGGCGAGCTCTCCATCCCCGCCGGCGCCGAGATCATCGCCGCCCGCACCATCAAGCCGGACGGCCGCACCATCGAGCCGGAGCGGTCCAGCGACGAGAAGGCCTCGCTCTCGCTCTCCGGCCTCGAGCCCGGCGATTACGTCCAGGTCGACTACATCCGCGCCGTGCGCGCCCCCTTCGGCGCCATGGGGTACGCCGCCGATCCCTTCTTCTTCCAGGCCCCGCGGGAGCGTCTGTTCCGCTCCACCTACGTGGTCCGGGCGCCCGCCGGCGCCGGATTGGCGGCGGACGCGCACGGGATGCGCGCCCCGCAGATCGTGCAGGAGGGCGCCTTCCAGGTGATGCGCGCCGAGCGCCGCGACGCCCCGCCCTTCCTCCCCGAGCCGGAATCGCCCGGCATGAGCGAGACCATGCCCTTCGTGGCGGTGGGCACCGGCGCCTCGCGCGATGCCTTCCAGCGGAGCATCGCCGACCGGCTGGTGGGGCGCACCCTGCCGACCGAGGAGCTGACCGCCTTCGCCCGTCAGATCCGGGCCGAGGCCAAGGATCCGAGCCCCACCGGCCTGGCCCGGGCCGCCTACGCGCGCGTCGCCCGGACCATCCTGGGCGACGGACCGCTCCTGGAAGACGCCAGCGAGGTGCTATCGCGCGGACGGGGCAACCGCCTGGTGGTGCTCCGGGCGGTGCTGGAGGCGCTCGGGCTGGAGGTGCGGGTGGCGTTGGTCCGGCCCTTCTCCGCCGACCCCGCGCCGTATCGCTTCCCCACGGCCGGCGTCTACCCGGCCCAGGTGCTGCGGGTCCGCGCCGGCGGCCAGACGGTCTGGCTCGATCCTTCGACGCGGATGAACCCGTTCGGCGTGCTGCCGGGGTGGCTGGCCGATTGCGAGGCGCTGGTCCTGCCGGGACCCGGCGATGCACCCTCGGTGGACCGGACCCCCCGCCCCGGCGGCGGAGACGTCAAGCAGACCGAGCTGCGGGTCGCGGTGGCGGCGGATGGCGCAGGCGAGCTCTCCGGGACGGAGCGCTACCCGGGCTGGGTCGGGGCGGTGCTCAAGGCGCAGCTCGAGTCGCTCGACGCCACCCAGCGCCGGCAGGCGGTCGAGAGCATGCTGACCCGGAGCTTCCAGGGGATCACCGTGGCCGAGGTGTCATTCGAGGGCGAGGACGATCCCGATGCACCGCTCCTGGTCCGCTGGCGCGGGCGTGCGCCGCAGCTGGCACGCCCGTCCGACGGCGGACTGGTGTTCGAGTCGGCGCTGGCGGCGGCGGATCTCGCCGGGCGATACGTCCGGCTCGCCGCCCGGACCACCCCGTTGCTCCTCCAGACGTCCGAGCGAACCGTGACCCAGATCGAGATCGTCCCTCCCGCCGGGATGCAGGTGGTGGCCGCGCCACCGTCTCGACTCGCCACCCCGTTCGGCGTGTACGAACGCACCGATCGCGCCGCGGAGGGCGGGGCCCTGGTGCGGTCCGAGCGGCTGGAGCTGAGCCGGGCGCGGGTCCAGCCGCAGGCGTACCCGGAGTTCTCGGCGTTCGCGGCGACCGTCGACGCCACGCAGGAGCAGCCGATCCGGCTCACGCGGTGAGCACGAAGGCACGGGGCCCGGAGCGACCGACCCAGGTCCTGGCCACCCCATCCCCCCCGATCGGGAAAAGCGGCGTGCTTCCCGCATGATCAGGGCCGCCATGTATTCGGGAGCGGCGGCACGCGCGCTGCAACGCTGTAGCTCGTGCGTTTCGTCATCCATCTCGCGGAGAGCGTTCGCCAGCTCCTACAGGTCCTGGCGGCAATCCCCTCCACTCTCTGCGTTCCCATCCCCGTCACCTCCTCCGCCGAGCGCGCCGTGCGGTTCCCCCCCAATCGCGCGGTGCGCCGGTTCTAACGACGGGGCTGGCAGGACGACGAGTGCACGATGTCCGGAGGGCGTCCGCTTCCCCGGGCGGACGTCCTCCGGACAGCTTCACCGACGACACGGTGACGCGGGTACGGCCCGGATCTTCCTCGCCGGGCCGTGCTCTTGCTCGCCTCACGCGACGTGATCCCGACCGGCCGCCGCGCCCCACCAGCTTGGAGGGCCAGCCGGTCCCGCCGGCCTGACCGTCACGTCCGCGGCGGCGGTCCGTCCGTGAACCGGACCTCGTCGAACCCGGCGGAGAGGAGGAGCCCGCGGATGGCGCGTTCGGCCGAGGTGCGGGCCCGCCCGCGCAGCGCCGCGTCGGCCTCGACCTCGCGCTGGAAGGCGAGCCGGGCCAGCTCGAAGAGGTGGGCGGTCTGAGCGGAGTCGAGGTTCGAGCCGATGATCTCGGTCTCGGCGGGCTTGAGCACCACCTCCACCTTGACGGGCGGCAGGGCCACCTCGACGGCCCGGCCCTGGACCCGCAGGCTCTGCACGTCGAGCCTGGAGAGATCCAGCCCCAGGTGCGCGTCGGCGAACACGATCGCCTTGCCGCGCGGCTCCCGGAAGGTGAAGCGCAGCCAGCCGGCCACATCTCCCCAGATGCTGTCGGCCTGGCTGGGCTCGGGCGCGAAGGTGACCTTCTTGTAGAGCGAGACGTGCAGCGTCTCGAGCTCGGCCACCTCGCGCACCTTCACCACCACCGAGGGCGGATCGGGGAGCGGGCGGCGGGCGGGAAAGGCGCGGGAGACGAGCATCGCGCCCACACCGGCGCCGAGCCCGAGCGCCAGGGCGAGGACCAGGGAGCGAACCAGGCGACGCATCCCCGGATGCTACCGCGACCTCGACCGCCGGTGCGAGGGCACGGCCCTGGCCTCGCGCGGCGAGGCCCCGGCGCGCCCGGTGCGGCGTGTGGAGCCGGCCCTTCGCTGGCGGGCGGCCCGGCGCGCCGCGCTGGCGGCGGCCTTCGCCTCGCGGGCGGCCTTCTTCCGCACCGCGGCCTCGAGACCGAGCCTGGCCCACGGCTCCATCGACTCCGGATCCTCGTGCGCCTGGTCCGGTGGGCGGTAGTAGCCGGTCTCGGCCATCCCGCCGTAGCTCCACATGCGGCAGCCCGCCGAGAGGAATGGCCCCCGGCTTTGCTCGTCGGTCTTGAGGAACAGCTCGTCGTCGTCGAGGAGGCCGAACATGACCCCGCGCGCGTAGATCCCGTACCCCCCGAACATCCGGCGCGCCTGCACCGGCCCCACGCTGGCCAGGAGGTCCACGGCGTGATCCACGAAGCTCTGCGAGCAGGACACGTGCGGAATCCTACTCGAACAGCCTCTCCGCGACGGCGCTGTGCAGGTCCAGGCCCCGGCTGGTCAGCATCAGCCGCCCCGCCCGGACCACCGCCAGCCGCCGCCGGACCAGCCGCTCCACCTCCGCCGTCGCCGTCGGCCCGAGGCCGTCCAGCGGCACCCCCTCGCGGGTCCGGAGCGCCAGCATGATCCCCTCGTTGCGCTCGGCGCGCGGCTCGATGCGATCCTCCTCGGCGGTGGGCGCCCGGCCGGACTCGACCGCCGCCATCCAGGCGCCGGCCGCGCGCAGGTTGCCGTAGCGGATCGAGCCCTCCGGACGGCGGCGGCAGCCGTACGCGCCCGCCCCCAGGCCCAGGTAGCTCTCGCACTCCCAGTAGAGCCGGTTGTGGATCGACTCGAACCCGGGGCGGGCGTGGTTGGAGATCTCGTAGCGGCGCAGCCCCACCCGGCGCAGCGCCGCGCGCAGCGCCCTGCCCTGGGCCACCGCCTCGTCCTCGCCGGGCAGGGGCAGCCGCCCTTGCCGCGCCATGCGCGCGAAGGGAACCTCCTCGGCCAGCACCTCCGCGTCGACGGTGAGCGCGTAGTCGGAGACGTGGACCGCGCCGGCGCGCACCGCCCGGGCCGCGTCCGCGGCGGCGATGGCGGGCGTGGAGCGCCGCGCGGCGTGGATCAGGTCCACGCTCACGTTGCCGATCGCATCGGCGGCCTGCCGGATGGCGCGCTCGGCGTCCTCCGGACCGTGCCGGCGGCCCAGCTTGGCCAGCACCCCCGGGTCGAACGACTGCGCCCCCACCGACACGCGGTTGACGCCCGCCTCGCGCCAGGCGCCGAGCCGGCCCGCATCGCAGGACTCGGGGTTCACCTCCAGCGTCGTCTCCAGCTGCGCCACGGCGCTGGCCGCGAACCGGCCGCGCACGGCCGCGAGCACCTCGCCGATCTCGGCCGGATCCCAGAGCGACGGGGTCCCGCCGCCCAGGTAGATGCTGCGCAGCGAGAGCCCGTCGAACTCCCCGGCCCGGAGCCGCAGCTCCGCCAGCACGGCCCGCGCATACCGCCCGCCCGCCGGCGGCCGATCGGTGGTGACCGCGAAGTCGCAGTACGGGCACCGGTGCGTGCAGTAGGGGAAGTGAACGTAGACGCCGAAGGGCCGCGGCATGGACTGGACAGGTGTAGCAGGAGCAGGGCCCGTCCGCCCGCCCGCGGAGGAGGGCCGGTCGCTTACCGCCCCGCTCCTTGCTGGACGGCCTTGCGCCACGGCCTGCCGTCGATGAGCAGATCCTTCACCGCCGCGCGCCCGGAGCGGTCCACCGCCACCACCACCGCGCCCTTCTGCGATCGCACCGCCTGGTCGAGCGCGGCGGCGTGCTCCTCGGGCACGTAGAACCGTTCGATCCCTGCCAGGAAGCGGCCGTGCTCGCACCGGCCTCGCAGCACGACCGTGCAACCCGGGGTCGTCCCGGAGGACGGCAGCTCGTACGTCAGGATGCGGCGCGCCAAGGTCATGGTGCCGTGATCGGCGATCACGCAGACGAACACCTCGTCCGGGCGCTGGCTCTGCTCCCAGCCCGGGTCGCAGATCGCGGCGCTGCCCGGGCCCAGGTCGAGGCGATAGGTCAGGTAGTGGCCGGAGAGCAGATCGCGCGGATCGAAGCCGGCGATGGGGATGACCACGCTCGTGCCGACCATCACCCGCACCTGCTTGTAGGCGGTGAGCCCGGCCAGGCAGAGGATGGGGAAGGCGACCGCCAGGGCCAGCCGGGGGTTCTCGATCATCGCACCAGCCCTCCGAACAGCGCCTCCACCCGCGACCGCGTCCGGTACCAGAGGAGCGCCACCCCGATGATCACCAGGCCCGAGACCACCAGCCCCAGGCCGGTGGTGGCCAGGTCGCCGATCACCTGGAGGTAGACGATGAGGAGCCGTATCCCCACCAGCACGGTCATGGCGTTGAACCAGCGCCGGGCGTCGCGCGCCGCGAACCACGCCGCCAGGAGCAGGAGCGCCACCACCGTGAAGGCCGCCCCGACCAGCTGGGACCCCTTCCCGCCGTGGTGACCGCCCAGATCGAAGGCGAACGGGACGAAGGCCAGCAGGCCCACCCCCACCAGCGCCGCCACCGCCAGCCGCCCCTTCCCCGGGACGTCGCCCCGCAGCCACAGCGCCGCGGCCGCCAGCACCGCCGCGACCGCCGTGGCGACCATCCAGGCGGCGCCCACCCGCGGGTGCTCGACGGACCAGGAGAAGTCGATGACCGCGATGCCGGTCAGCGCGCCCACCAAGCTCCAGACGGCATACCCGCGCGAGAACTCCCGCGCCGACGGCCGCCGCGCCAGGAGGTTGCTGGCCAGCAGGCAGAGCAGCGGCGTCCCCGGAAAAAGGGTCCACAGGTCCTCGCCGTCGTAACGGAGCCCGAGGCCCTCCCACCAGCGCTCGGCCAGCACGCACGCCACGAACGCGACCAGGCTGGCGGCGACCCACAGCTCTGGGACGAATCCGCGGCCGCACACCAGCGCCAGGGGCGCGATGGCCACGAGCCAGAAGGCCAGCGCCAGGAAGAGCTCGCCGCCCGTGTGGTAGACCTGCGCCACCAGCGCGATGGTGCCGAGGACGCCCAGCGAGAGCAGGACCGCGAGGACGTCGAAGCGGATGTGCCGGCCCTCTTCCCGGGCGCGGTAGGCCAGCCACGCCAGCGCGATCAGCACCGCGAAGGCGCCGACCAGCTTGGCTGCGGCCGGGATCTCGTCCCAGTTGGCGGCGATGAGCGAGATGAGGCCGATGCCCACCACCGAGCCGCCCAGCATGAGCAAGCCGTAGAGCACCCAGGAGTGCCCCTTGCCGGCGCCTCGTGCGGCCTCGTACTCGAGGATCCGCTGTCGCTGCCCGTCGCTCAGGAGCCCGTGCTCGATCCAGTCCGCGAGGCGATCCGCCAGGTGCCTGGCCTGCATGGCTGCCCTCCGGCCCCGGCCGCGCCGGAGTCCCCGGCCAGCGTTGCACACGCAGGTGCGCCGGACAAGAACGCGCCGGGGCGATGGCGGCTCGACCGCCGGCCGGCGCCGGCCGCCCGGTCACTGCCGCCGGATCACCGCCACCTTCGCCTCGCCGGCGCGGTGGATCTCCTGCGCGAGCCCGGCCTGCTTCAGCTGCTCGGGGCTCGGCCCGGTGCCGTCGGAGATCGTGAACACCGCCCGCCGCAGCACGAGCTCCCGCAGGCGCGAGAACCCGTCGCCCGAGAGCGCGGCCGCGCCCACCAGCACCGCCGCGAAGTTCCCCTTCGAATCCAGGTGCGCCAGCGGCCCCGGGTCCGCCGCCACGCCCGCGTTCGAGAGATCGGCGCGCAGGTTCCGGACCAACCGCGGCAACGTCCCGGCCGGCTCGCCGCGCCGCACGATGGCCAGCTCGCAGCTGTCGAACGGCGGCGGACCCGCCGCCTTCTCCATCGAGGCGATCTCGGCCGCGCCCAGGTAGCGCAGCGTGCCGGCCGGCTCGACCCGGACGTACTTGAGGCCCACCGGCTCGTCCCCCTCCACCGCCGCCGCCCAGAGCAGCAGCGGGAGCGCGCCCGCCTCCCCGGCCGCAGGAGCGGAAGGCGACGGCCCGGATCCGAGCCGCGGGAGCCGCTCGCCCTCCGCCGCCACCGAGGACAGGAAGGCGGCCAGCCGGCCGGGATCGCGGAGCGATGGCAGCAGCCGCGGGTCGCCGCAGGGCAGGCTCGACGTCAAGGTCACGTTCCGCGCGTCCGGGTAGGCGGCCAGGGCGCTGGCCAGGTCCGATCCGGAGAGCGGGTAGACCGCGGCCGACGGCAGGCGCGCCGGACGGAGTGGCTGGAGGATCGCCTGCAGCGCGCCCCGGGCCTGGCCGGCGCGGGCCTGGGCCCTCGCCTGCCGGGCGCAGAAGGCCTTCACCGGGGCGGCGTCCAGGCCCACCGGGATCCGACCCCGGCAGCCGAGGAGGTCCGCGACCTGCCTGGCCTGCTCGGCGAAGTCCGCCGGCGGCTCCTGCGCCTGTGCCGAGCCCTGGTCCGGGATCTCGCACGGCTTCACCGGCGCGCAGGGCTCGTCGCCGAGCGCGGGGCCGGAGGCGGCGAGCGTCGCGAGGAGGAACGCCCGGAGGTGCATGGCGCAGGGAACTATCACGATGCGCCGTCGGGCGGGTCCAGGCTGGGATCCTTCACGCTTCCTTGAGCGACGCGATCTGCGCCAGCAGGTCCTTGTTCTTCTGGACGTAGCGGGCCACCTCGCCGTTCAGGAAATCGTTCTCGCCGCGCAGCTCCTCCACCTCGTCCTTGAGCTTCTGGAGTGCCTCCTTGAGCCGGGCGACGTCGGCCGGGTCGGCGGCGGCCGCGAGGCGCGGCGGCCGCCTTCTCGAGCTCCTGGACCCGCTTCTTGGCGACCATCTCGGCCCGGGCCCGGACCTCGAGGTGCTTCTCCAGGTCGACCATGGCCGCCTTGAGCCGGGCCACCTCGGCCTGGTGCCGCTGCTCGAGCCCGCCCGCCTCGACCGAGGCCGCCTTCTGGCGCGCCTCGGCGGTCGCGCCGAGCCGCGTCACCTCGCCGTGCAACCGCTCCAGCTCGGCCTTGGCGCGGGCCAGCTCGGCGGCGCGGGCGTTGCGCTCGGCCTCCACCTCGGCCAGCCGGCGGCGGGCCGCGGTCAGGTCCGCGTCGAGCCGCGACACCCCGCCCTGCAGCCGTCCCGCCTCGACCGAGAGCCGCTCCTCCACCTTGGCCCGCTCGGCGGCCGCCGCCTGCACGGCCCGCGAGGCCGCCTCGGCCGCCTGGGTCCGCTGCTGCACCATCTCGCGCAGCGAGCCGACCTCCTTGCGGAGCCGGGCCGCCTCCTCGGCGACCGGCTCGAGCTTGGCCAGCCGCTGCACCTCGGCCTCGAGCCGCTTGACGCGGTCCCGCTCCCCCTCGGCCGGCGCGGCGGGTCGCCTCCATCTCGCGCGCCAGCTGGTCGCGGGCGGCCACCGCCTCGGCGGCCCGGCGCTCGGCCTCGGCGCGCCCCGACTCGACGCGGGCCAGCTCGCCCCGGGTGCCCTCCACCGAGGCCCGCCCCTCGTCGAGCGCCTGGGTCAGGTCGTTGGTCCGGTTCTCGGCCGCGACCAGCTCCGCCGCCTTCACCTGGAAGGCGTGCTCGGCCGCGATGGCCTTCTCCTCGTGGGCGCGCGTCTCGGCCCGCGCCTGCCGGAGCATCTCCTCCAGCTGCTGCCGGGCATCGCCGGCGCGCTCCAGCTCCGCCTCGCAGCGCGGTGAGGCGCGCCTGCACGTCGTCCCGCTCGCCGGTCGCGAGCTGGAGCTGGGCCTGGGCCTCGTCGACCTGCGCCCGCAGGGCGTCGTTCTCGGCGCGGGCCTCCTGCCGCTCCTCGCCGGCGCGCGCGTCCAGATCGGCCAGCGACTGATCGCGCTCGGCCAGCAGCGAGGCCAGCCGCGCCCGCTCCGCCTCCAGCCCGTCGCGCTCGGCGGTGACCTCCTCGATGCGCGCCTGGGCGGCGTCGAGCCGCGCCGCCGGCGCCCTCGCGCTCCGCCTGGCGCTGCTCCTCCACGTGCGAGAGCGCCGCCTGGGCCGCGGCCTCGGCCTCGGCGCGAGCCCCCTCCAGCCGGGCCCGCTCGTCTGCCCGGTCGGCCTCGAGCGATGCCACCGCGCGGGCGTGGCTCTCCATGGCTTCGGCGAGCTCGGCCTCCAGCCGCGCCCGCGCCTCCTCGGCGCTGGCCACGCGCGCCGACCAGGCCTGGTCGGCCGCCTCGTGCTGCTGCATGGTCTCGTTGAGGACGTCCGAGAGCGAGCGGCGGGTGCCCTCGCTCTCCTCCAGCTTGCCGCGCACCTCGGCCAGCTGGGCGGAGAGGGCCGCGGCGTCCTGGCCGGCCTCCTGGAGCCGGTGCGACAGCTCCTCGGTGCGGGCTCGCTCGGCGGCGAGCGAGTCCTCCAGTCCGTCGCGCTCGCCGGCGAGCTCGGCCATCTGCGCCTTGAGCACGGAGAGGGCGTCGCGGACCTTGGCCAGGAACGCGTCGCGCGCCCGCAGCCGATCGCGGAAGTACTCAATCTTCTCGTCGGGGGTGCCCTTGGGCGGCGCCGGATCGCGCGGCCATTCCGAGAGGATGTCGGTCGGGTCGAGCCGTGGGCCCGAGATCCGGACTTTGCCCAGGGTGGCCTGGGGCCGCGGGGCGGGCGCGCCCGGCGGAACCGGTGGCGGCCTGGGGGAGGTCGGGGCGGCCTGCGGCGGCGGGGTGGGGACGGGCCGCTCCACGCCGGCCGCGGGGCCACCCGGCGGAGGGGTGGCGGGCGAGGGGGTGCCGGCGGCCGGCGGCGGCGGAGCGCGAGGCGGCGCGGGTGCGGCCGGCTCGGCCGGCGGGTGCGCCGCGGCCGCCATCGCGCTGGCCAGGCCGCGCGAGGCCACGCGCGACGACGACACGCGCTGCAGCACCGGGGGCGCATCCGCCTCGGTGGGCGGCGGTGGGGACCGCTTGCCGTCCAGCCTGGGAGCGGCCGGCGGCGCGGGCGGCGGGGGCGGCGCCGGGGCATCGGCGTGCAGAAGGCCCGCCGCCCGGCCGAGGAGCTCGGCCAGCTCGAAGGGCTTCTTCAGATAGTCGTCGGCCCGGGTCCGGGTGGCCCGGTGCGCTTCGATGGCCGCGTCGGTGGCCTCCGCGGTGTAGAGCAGGAGCGGAACGCCGCTCACCGCTCGCTTCAGACGATTGCAGACCGAGAAGCCGCTCATGTCGGGCAGCTCGGCAGCGAGCAGGATCAGGTCCGGGTGCTCCTCGCGGCAGCGCTCGACGGCCTGCTCGCCCATCCCCACTGCCGTGACGGTGAACCCGATGGGCCCGAAGGCCCGGCGGATCTCCTCCGCGAGGCCGGGGTCCGGCTCGACGAGCAAGACGCGAAAACCCATGTCGCCGTGCATGGTACCGCCGATGCCGAGGGGGTGCGAAATGGGGGTCGGAGACGATATCGCACACCTATCCGCACCCGCACCCGAACCTGAACCCGGCAGAAACCGTGGCATAAGCTTCCCCCGTGCCCACCTACTCCCTCACCCTCTCCACCACCCCCGATCTCGCCGAGATCCGGAGCGCCGAGCTCTGGGACCTCGGCGCGACCGGCGTCGAGGTCCGGGACGGCGAGGTCGCGCCCATGCCCGGCCACGCTCCGCCGCAGGGATCGGCCGTGCTGGTCGGCTGGTTCGGCCACCGGGCCGAGGCCGAGCGCGCCGCGGCCGCGCTGGGCGGGAACGTGGCGGAGATCCCGGACCAGGACTGGGGCGAGAGCTGGAAGAAGGGGCTCGGGCCCATCGCGGTCGGCCGGGTGTTCGTGCGGCCGTCGTGGGTGGCGGCCCGGGCGCCGCCGGGCGCGGTCGAGGTGGTGCTCGATCCCGGCATGGCCTTCGGCACCGGCTCGCACCCCACCACCGCGCTGTGCCTGGCGGCCCTCTCCGATCTGCTGATCTCGACCCCCGGCGCCTCCGTGCTCGACGTGGGCACCGGGTCCGGCCTCCTCGCCATCGCCGCCCGCAAGCTCGGGGCCGGACACGTCCGGGGCAACGACGACGATCCGGTCGCCGTCTCGGTCGCCCGCGAGAACGCGGCGCGGAACGGCGCCGAGGTCGAGCTGGGCGAGGAGCCGCTGGCCGCCATCCCGGGAGGCTTCGACGTGGTGGTGGCGAACATCCTCGCCAACACGCTCATCGAGCTGGCGGCGGAGATCGCCGCGCCACCTCATGCCCGGCGGCGTGGCGATCGTGTCCGGGATCCTGGGGCCGCAGGAGGAGGAGGTCCGGGCGGCCTACGGTCGCGCCGGCCTGCGCCCGCTCCCGCAGCGCGATCGGCGCGACGGAGAGTGGAGCCTGCTCGCGTTCGGCCGGGAGGGCGCCGAGTGACCGCGCGCCGCCTGTTCCTTCCCCCGGAGCGGATCGCGGAGGGGCGGGCCTCGCTCACGCCGGAGGCGGCCCACTACCTGCGCGACGTGCTCCGGCTGGCGCCCGGGGCCGAGGTCGAGCTCTTCGACGGGGCGGGCGGCTCTTATCCCGCCGAGGTCGAGGAGGGCTTCGCCTGGTTGCGCATCGGGCCGCGCCGCGAGGCCCGCCCCTCGCTCGCGCTCTGGCTCGTCGTCGCCCTGGCCAAGGGCGAGAAGATGGATTGGGTCGTGCAGAAGGCGACCGAGCTGGGCGTGACCCGACTCTGCCCGTTCGGCGCGGAGCGCTCGATCGTCCGCCTCGACCGGGAGCGGGGGGAGGCGCGGGCGGCGCGCTGGAGGCGGATCGCCGGCGAGGCGGCGCGCCAGTGCGGGCGGGCCGACGTGCCGGCGGTGGACGAGCCGGCATCGCTCCAGGCCGCCCTGGCGGGCGTGCCGGCGGGCTTCGCCCGGTTCGCCTTCCACCCCGGTGGCGAGCCGCTCGGCGCCGTCCTCGGCTCCCCCGGGGTGGCCGCCCTGGTCGGCCCCGAGGGCGGCCTCTCGCCCGGAGAGATCGAGCACTGCGAGGCGGCCGGGGCGCGCCGGGTGTCGCTCGGACCTCGCATCCTCCGGGCCGAGACGGCGGCCGTGGTGGCGGCCGCGCTGCTGCAGGCGAGGTTCGGGGACCTGGGGTGAGCGATCCAGGCTGCCCCACGCGGGCGAGCGCCGTTCCTTGACCCCCCACGCCGCGCCCCGTAGCCTCGGCCCGTGCGCTGTCCCCGCTGCAACCGGGAGACCAAGGACGGGACCATCTATTGCCCCGGCTGCGGCGCCCCGCTGAGCCTGCGGCCCGAGCCGTTCGCGCCCGTGCTCGACGATACCTTGAACCTCGACCGGCGCGCCGCGGACGAGGCCCGGGCCGCACCCGGGCCGCACCCGGCCCGAGCGCCCGCGCCCTCGCCGCCGGCGCGTCCCGCATCCCCGCCGCCCCCGCGCATGCCGCCCGGCCGCGCGCCAGCCGGGGCGGTCCCGCCCGCCGTTGCGCCGCCGCGGGCGAGCCCGCCGCCACCCGCCGCAGCGCCGCCGCGGGCGAGCCCGCCGTCGCCCGCGCGCGTCGCCCCGCCCCCGGTGCCGGCGCCGCCGCCCGCGGCCAGGGCGGAGCCGCCCCCGACGCCGGCGGTCCCTGCGCGCGTCCCGGAGGCGCGGCCCCCGGTCCCGGAGCCCTCGCAGTGGGACCTGAGGCTCTCGCAGATGCCGCGCGAGCGGCGCGTGGATCTCGGGCCCGAACCCACCGCCCCCCGGGCGCCGGCCCCCAAGGTCGAGCTCTGGCGCGAGCGGGCGCCCTCCGAGTCCGGAACGCTCGAGGTGATGGTCGGGCCGGTCGAGGTCCACGTCCGGCGGGCGCCGGACTGGAAGCGGTTCCTTTCGTGGGTCCTCGACGGGCTTCCGTTCGCCGCGCTCTTCGCGTTCGCGCTCCGGCTGGCGCTGGACCGCCTGCCGCATCCGGCCCCGCTCGACCTGCCCACCACCCTCGACCTGGCGGGCGCCGAGGCTTCCGGGATCACGGGGCCGATCTTCGTGGGCACCCTGTTCCTGTTCGCCGTGTATCAGCTCCTGGCGCACGGCATGTACGGCGCGACGCTGGGAAAGCGCCTGGTCGGGATCCGCGTGGTCGGACCGGACGGCAAGCGCCCCGGGCTCGGCCGCGCCACCATCCGCGCGGTGCTGGGGACGATGTCGCTCCTCCTTCTCGGGCTCGGGGTCTTGCTGGCCCTCTTCACGCGGAGCGGCCGGGCGCTCCACGACCTCCTGGCCCGGACGTGGGTGGTCGAGGCGCCTTGACCACCGCCCGTAGGGGTCCTACAAACGCGATCGTGCCGACGGATCTCGCCGCCCTCCTCGTGGAAGAAGGTGCGGTTGCCGGCGCGACCATGGACCAGGCGCTCGCCCGCCAGGCCCAGGTGGGCGGGGCGCTCGACACTGCGCTCCTCGAACTGGACGCGGTCGACGAGGCGCGGCTGCTGGCGGCCCTCTCCCACGCCACCGATCTTCCCCCGCGCCGTCCGCCGCCTGGGAGGCGGCGGACGCCCGGGCCCGCCGCGTGTTCCCGTCGCGGGTGGCCGAGCGCCACGGCCTGGCGCCCTTCGCGCTCGACGGGCGCGAGCTGGCGCTGGTCGCGACCTACCCGGTGGACCTGGGGCTCCTCGACGAGATCAGCTTCATGCTCTCGCTCCACCTCACCGCCCACGTCGGGCCGGAGTGGCGGGTCCGCGCCCTCATCCACCGCCTCTACGGCGGGACGCTCGATCCTCGCTTCGCCGCGCTGGCGGCGCGGAGCGGCGGCCTCCCCGGCCTGCAGGGCACGCCCTTCGACCAGCCGGAGGTCGCCCCAGGGGAGCCGGAGGCGTCGGGGGAGGACGCGCGCGCCGAGCAGGCCGCCGCGCCCGAGGAGTCGGAGCCGCCGCCGCCTCCACCGGTGGTCGGCTTCATCCGCGACGCGTCCGAACCGCTCGAGCCGCTCGCGGCCGCGCTCGCCCAGGCTCTCGAGTCGGAGGACTTCCCGTGGCTGGACGAGGAGGCGAGGGACCTCGATGCCCCCGCGGCCGAGGCCGGCCCCGCCGCCGGGCCAACCGCCGCCGAGCCCATCATCGACCGGAGCGCGCCCCCGCGCTGGACGCTGGAGCAGGCGCGCGCGGCGCTCGCGGCCGCGCCCACCCGGGACGAGCTGGTGGTGGTGGCGCTGCGCTATGCGCGCGATTTCTTCGAGTTCGCGGCGCTGTTCGCGGTCACCCGCGACGCGGTGGCGGGCCACGACGCGCTGGGGCTGGAGGAGAGCGCGCGCGACATGTGCCGCGGCACTGCCATCTACACCAGCGACCCGGGCATCTTCCGCACCGTGATCGAGACCCGGGCCCCGTACCTGGGGCCGGTGGCGGGTGAGCTGTCCGGGAACGAGGCCATCCTCTCCGGGCTGGGGCGCGGCGTGCCCCGGACGGTCCTGGTCTGCCCCATCGTGCTGCGCGACCGGACCGCCTGTGTCCTGTACGCCGACAACGGCGAGGCGCCGGTCTCGGCGCGGCGCCTCGGCGACCTGCTCCTCTTCGTCGCGGCGGTGGGACCGGCCTTCGAGCGGCTCATCCGCGAGCGGAAGCAGCGCCGCCAGGAGCGGAGCGGGAGCCCGACCCCAGGGCCCTCCCGGCCGCCGTCCCCGCCCGCCGGCGAGCCGCCCGAGCCCCCGGCCCCACCCGCCGGCGAGCCGCCTCGCCCGGCGCAGCCGCCCCGCACCGAGCCGCCGACGCCCCCGAGGCCCGAGCGCGCCGAGGCCCCCGACGAGTGGCGCACGCGCGAGCCGGGCCTGGCCAGCACCCCCGACTTCGACATCGACGTCGAGCTGTGGGACGAGGGCGGCGCCGACCCCACCCGCGGCGTGGAGGGCGGAGATCGCCCGGCTGGTCGACACCGCACCCGGGTCGCCGCGCCGCGCCCAGAGCGTGGCCCGGCTGGCGGCACAAGGCGACGCGGCCGTGCAGGCGCTGGTGGCCGCGCTTCCCGGCCCGGTCGAGGATGAGCAGGCGGTGGAGCCGACCCGCGTCGGACCGGTGCCGGCGGCGCTCTCGTTGCACGGGGCCGCGGCGGTCCCGCTGCTCCTGGGCGTGCTCCAGGAGCCCGACCCGGCGCGCCGGAGGTGCGCGGCGGTGCTGCTGGGGGCCGCGGCCGAGCCGGCCGCGTTCGGATCGCTCGCCGATCGCGCCCTGGACGCCGACCCGCGCGTCGCCGCCGCCGCCGCCGAGGCGCTGGCCCGCAACCGCAACCACCCCGCCATGCGCGGCGTGCCGGACCGGCTCCGGCGGGCGCTCCTCTCGGGGGTGACGGCCCGCGTGGCCGGCGCGGCCCGCGCCCTGGGCTCGCTGCGCGACGTCGAGGCCATTCCGCTGCTGGTGCAGGTGCTCGAGACCTCGTCCGGCGCGGACGCGGCGGCCGCGGCCGAGGCGCTCTCGCGCATCACGCTGCAGCGGATCGGCGCGGAGCCGCGCCGCTGGCTGTCGTGGTGGAAGGATAACCGCGGGCGCGGCCGGGCGGAGTGGCTGTTCTCGGGGCTCACCAGCGGCGACCGGCAGGTCCGGGCTGCGGCCGCGGCGGAGCTCTCCGAGGCTGCGCCGTCGCCCGTGCAGTACTCGCCCGATGCGCCTCCCGCCGAGCGGGAGGCCGCGGCGCGGGCCTGGGCTGGCTGGTGGAGCCGCTCCGGCCGGGTGCTGTGAACCCCGTGGCCGAGTCCGCCTCCGTCGGCGGGAGCGGATGGCCGGGGCTCCCGCCCCGGACTTCCCGTTGCATGGCCCGGAAATGCTTGCCTATGAGAGGGGACCCTCCCGCGAGGCCCCAGCATGCAGAAGCCTCCTTCGACAAGCTCAGGACAGGCTCCTTCAAGAGGCTCGGGACCGGCTCCTTCGACCATCCCGGCGCCGGATCCGGACCCGCGCCGTGCCCGCCTCGACGCGCTCGACGCCGAGGCCGAGAAGGGCGGCGGGGACGACCGGATCGCGCGCCAGCACCAGTCCGGGAAGCTCACCGCCCACGAGCGGATCGAAATGTTCCTGGATCCGGGCTCGTTCGTGGAGCTGGACCGCTTCAAGACCCACCGCTGCTCCGACTTCGGGATGGAGGCGCAGAAGATCCTGGGCGACGGCGTGGTCACCGGCTACGGGCTGGTCGAGGGCCGCCAGGTGTTCGTCTTCGCGCAGGACTTCACCGTCTTCGGGGGATCGCTCTCCGGCGCCTTCGCCGAGAAGATCTGCAAGGTGATGGACCGGGCCATGGAGGTCGGCTGCCCGGTCATCGGGCTCAACGACTCGGGTGGCGCGCGCATCCAGGAAGGCGTGGTGTCGCTGGCCGGCTACGCCGACATCTTCCTGCGCAACACGCTCGCCTCCGGCGTGATCCCGCAGATCTCGGTGGTCATCGGCCCATGCGCCGGAGGGGCGGTCTACAGCCCGGCCATCACCGACTTCATCTTCATGGTGAAGGACACCTCCTACATGTTCATCACCGGCCCGGACGTGATCCGGACCGTGACGCACGAGGAGGTCACCAAGGAGGACCTGGGGGGCGCCAAGACCCACTCCACGCGCTCGGGCGTGGCGCACTTCGCGCTCGACACGGAGGAGGCGGCGCTCAAGGCGGTGCGGGAGCTGCTCTCCTTCCTGCCCGCCAACAACGCCGACGATCCGCCCGCCCAGCCCTGCTCCGACGACGTGGGGCGGCGCGACCACTCGCTTCGCAGCGTCATCCCGGACAGCCCCAACAAGCCCTACGACATGAAGGAGGTCATCCAGGCCGTGGTCGACGACCGCCACTTCTTCGAGGTGTCGGAGCACCACGCCATGAACATCGTGGTCGGCTTCGCGCGCTTGAACGGGCGGTCGGTGGGGGTGGTGGCCAACCAGCCGGCGGTGCTGGCCGGCGTGCTCGACATCCTCGCCTCGGTCAAGGCGGCCCGCTTCGTCCGGTTCTGCGACGCGTTCAACATTCCGCTCCTCACCTTCGTGGACGTGCCGGGTTCCTGCCCGGCACCGACCAGGAGTGGAACGGGATCATCGTCCACGGCGCCAAGCTGCTCTTCGCCTTCGCGGAGGCCACCGTTCCCAAGGTCACGGTGATCACTCGCAAGGCCTACGGCGGCGCCTACGACGTCATGGCCTCCAAGCACATCCGGGCCGACGTGAACCTGGCCTTCCCCACCGCCGAGATCGCGGTGATGGGCCCGGAGGGCGCGGTGAACATCGTCTTCCGCAAGGAGCTGGCCGCGGCCGCGGATCCCGCGGCGGAGCGGGCCCGGCTGATCCAGGAGTACCGTGACAAGTTCGCCAACCCCTACAAGGCCGCCGAGCTCGGGTACGTGGACGAGGTGATCCGCCCCGAGGACACGCGGCCCCGGGTGATCCGCGCCCTGGACATGCTCCGGACCAAGCGGCAGGAGCTCCCTCCCAAGAAGCACGGGAACATCCCGCTGTAGCCCTTCGACAGGCTCAGGACAGGCAACCTGCCGCTGTAGCTCGGTATCGCACACCCACCCCGACCACGATCGCGGGGCAGTCTCACGGCCGGTGTTTTCTATCGCCGGGCGATTCTGCGGTACCATTCCGCGATCTTCTTCCCGAGGACCCGAGACATTCCCGGCTCGTGCGGGCGGCGCCCGGCGAGCCCTCGGGCCCGCCCCGCCGTGTTTCGTATCGATCGAGGATCCGACATGAAGCGACTGTTCGTGATTGCCACCGCACTGGCGCTCGCCGCCTGTGATCAGCGGGCCGCCGTCGCCGAGATGGCGCGCTGCAACCGCGAGCTGGGCAGCGCCGACGCGCACCTCGCCAGCGCCCAGGCCGCGCAGGCCGCCGCCGAGCGCAAGGCCCAGGCGCTGGAGGACGAGCTGCGCGCCACCCGCGAGCAGCTGGCGGCCCTCAAGGCCGGCGGCGCCACCGCGACCGCCGCGGCGCCCGCCCCCGCTTCCGCCACCGACCAGGTCCTGCCGGCCACGCTGCTCCCGCCTCCGGCCGCCGCGCCCGATAGGAGCGGTCGCAGGCTCAAGGTCGGCGTCTCCCTGCCCGTCCGCGAGGAGCGCTGGGTGAAGGACAAGCTCACCATGCTGGCCGAGGCCAAGAAGCGGAACATCGACCTGCTGGTGCAGATCTCCGAGAACGACCCCGCCAAGCAGCTGGCCCAGTGCGAGTCGATGATCGCGCAGGGGATCAAGGTGCTGATCGTGGCTCCCAACGACGCCACCGCGGCGGCCGCCATCGTGGACCGCGCCGTGAGGGCCGGGGTGCAGGTGATCAGCTACGACCGCCTGATCCTCGACTCGCCGCACGACTACTACTACCTGTCGTTCGACAACGTGAAGGTGGGCGAGCTGCAGGGCGAGTGGCTCACCCATCGGATCCCGAAGGGCAACTACATCGTCCTCTCCGGCGCCCCCACCGACAACAACGCCAAGCTGGTGAAGCAGGGCGGCATGAAGTACGTCCAGCCCCTGGTCGATCGCGGCGACGTGAAGATCGTGTTCGAGTCGCCCGTGAAGGACTGGAGTCCGGACGAGGCCGAGCGGCTGTGCAACCAGGCGCTGAGCGAGTCCGGCAACAACGTCCAGGGGGTGCTCACCCCCAACGACGGCACCGGGGGCGGCTGCGTCAAGGCCCTGGCCGCGGCTGGGCTGGCCGGCAAGGTCCCCGTCACCGGCCAGGACGGCGACCTGGCCGCCGCCATGCGCATCGTCAAGGGGGAGCAGGGCATGACGGTGTTCAAGGACACCCGGCTCCTCGGCAAGGCGGCGCTGGAGATCGCCGAGGCGGTCGGCCGCGGCAGGGCCTACGAGACCGGCGGCCGGACCATCAGCAACAACAAGCGGGCGGTGAAGGCGGTGCTCCTCGCCCCCGCCCTGGTCACCAAGGACAACCTGGACGAGAGGCTCATCAAGAGCGGCTATCTCAGCCGGGCGGCGGTGTACCGCAAGTAAGCACGCCCGAAAACGTGGCAGCT
The DNA here is from genome assembly GCA_963736345.1 of uncultured Pseudomonadota bacterium. Classification (GTDB taxonomy): domain Bacteria; phylum Myxococcota; class Myxococcia; order Myxococcales; family Anaeromyxobacteraceae; genus Anaeromyxobacter. The sequence goes on from CAVTOU010000014.1 coordinate 343,441, forward strand.
GCGGCCGGTCCGGAGGTTCCAGGCCCGCCGCTCTTACCTCGTCACCCAGATCTCGACCCTGCGGTTGCGGCGGCGGCCATCCTCGCTGGCATTGTCGGCCACCGGGAGGGAGGAACCGAGCCCGGCGATGGTCACGCCGGCGATGCCTCGCTGGGCGAACGCCTGTGCCACCTGGTTGGCCCGATCGACCGAGAGCTGCTGGTTGACGTTCTTGCCGCCCATCGAGTCGGCGAAGCCCAGCACGCGGACGGCGCTGCCGCTCAGGTCGTTCTCGCGCAGGTAGTCGACCACGCGGTCGAGGTCGCGCTGGGCGCGGCTGTCGAAGCCGGAGGAGCCCGGCTCGAAGCGGAAGGTGCTGGAGAGCCGCCGCGCGTTGGCGGTGAACCGCACGTAGTCCTGGGGAGCCCCGGCCGGCGCCGCCCGGCGCTCGGCCTTGACGGCCAGCTCGACGAACCCGGCCTTGCGCACCACCGCCTGCCCCTCGGCCGAGAGCGCGAAGTCCACGAACCGCGCCGCCTGCGGGTTGGGGCTGGACTGGGCGGTGTAGAGGTAGAGCCGGTGGGTCAGCAGGTAGTCCTCGGATGCGACCGTGAACGCGGTGGGCATGAGCGGAGGGTCGTCGAGGTCGGCGATGGGCACGGCCCGCGCGCCGTTCACGGCCGGCATGGGGACGAGGCCCACCCCGCCGGGATCGGCGATCACCTTGTCGGCCACGGCCTGGTAGCTGGGCTGCCGCTCGGCGTCCTTGGCCCAGGGCTTGTTGCCCAGCACGGCGGACTGGACCACCTCGGCGATCCCCGAGCGGTCGTCCGGCAGGTACACGTGGACGCCCGAGGAGACCGGGCCGCCCTTGCCGGTGACGCCCACCGCCGACCACTCGTCGTCCGCGGCCACGCCGAAGGACGACCAGTCGCTGGCGGCCCCGCTCAGGATGGACGCCAGCTGCTCGCGGTTCAGCCCCGCCACCGAGTTGGCCTTGTTCACGATGACGGCGATCCCGTCCAGCCCGAGCACGTGCTCGTTGGCGGCCGAGGTCATGGCGCCGAGCACCGACAGCTTCTGCCGCTCCTCGGCATTGATCCGCCGGGTGGCGACCGCGACGTCCGCCGTTCCGGCCAGGAGGTTCTCGAGCCCCTTGGCGCTGCCGCCGGCGGTGACGTCCAACCCGACCGCCGCGCCATCCAGCGAGCCGCGGACCACCACATGATCCGCCTCGCCCTTGGTCACCTGGACGTCGGTCGCCTTCAGCGAGCCGAGATACGCCGCCGCCAGCGCCGGCACCAGCTCGGCCGCGAGGGCGTCGGCCCCCGAGAGGCGGAGCTTGATCTCGACCGGACCGGTGGGGGTGGCGGCGCGGCGAGGCTCGTCCCCGGCGGCGGGCTGGACGCTGGACGTCGCCGAGACCGTGCGGGGGGAGCCGCCCCCGGGCCCCACAGCGTGTAGGCCAGGTACGCGACCCCCGCCCCGATCGCCAGCGCTGCGGCCGCCACGCCCAGCATGGCGCCGGTCCTGCGCCGCGGCGGGCTCACCACCACCGCGTCTCCGCGCACGGTCAGCGCGGTGGAGCTCTGCGTCCCGCCCAGCACCGGGACCGCCGGCGCGGTCATGGGGCCGGTCAGGTCCGGGTTCTGGAGCCGCTCGAACTTCTTGCAGGCCACGGAGGCGAAGGCCAGCACCTCCTGCGCGTTGGCCGACTTATCGCAGAGCACCACCAGCGACGCGTCGCCGGCGGGGCGGATCACCACCCGGGCCTCGCGGTAGCGCAGGTCGAGCACGCCCACCGGCCCGGTGACGGTCTTCAGCTCCGGGGTGGAGGCGGACAGCGCCGAGGCGATGGCGGTCAGCGACTGTTCGTCGAAGTCGACCGGAAAGGCCCGGGACAGCACCCCGTGGTGGGCGTCGCAGAACATGCTGCCGACCACGCCCGGGAGCGAGTTGAGGTCCTCGAGCAAGGCCTGCATGCCTTCCCCTCTCATGAGCTAGCGCCGCGCTGCCAGGAGCTTCCGGATCTCGGCCTCGGTGGCGCCGGCGTGGGCGCCGCCCTGGACCAGGATGAGGAGGTGATAGGCCTTGGTGGCCATGAGCAGGAGGTTGCGGTCGGCGCCCTGGACCGTGGCACCGACGACCTCGCCGACCCGCAGCCGCTCGCCCACCACGCGCGCCAGCGCGCCCAGGTGGGCGGTCTTCTCCTCCATCGGATCGGCGCTCGATCCGGCCGCCTGCGGAACCCCGGTCTTCGACTCCAGCGAGGCCCAGACGACCCCCGCCACGTTCCGGATGCGGTCCACGAGGTCGACCTTCTTCTCCTGCGCCGGAGGAGCCTGCGCCGCGGAGGGATTCTTGCGTCGGGCCTCGTCCACGAGCCGCTGCGACTCCATCAGCAGGAATTGCCAGCTCCGGTGGATGGTGTGGCTGGTGGTGGTGACGTTGGGCTGAAGGCTGAAGCTGGTGCCGGGCCGCTGCGCGATCTGGTAGAAGGCCTCCTCGCCGACCAGGCTGCCGGCCTCGGCGTGGATGATCTGGCCGTCCCGGAAGAAGAGCAGCCCGCTGAAAGCCTCGCCCTGCACGGAGATGCAGCCGGAAAAGCGGCTCACGCCCTTGAGCTGGATGACGTCGAGGAGCTCCAGTCCCGCTGCAGTGTCCACTGATGCAGGCATCCGCGCTCCCGTGTTCGGCCGCCCACTCCCGGCCGACGAGAGACGAGCGGCCGGCCCTTGAAGCCGTCGGCCCGGCCGATCGCCTGTTTCGTGGCGCTATTTTGTCACCGATCGCCCGCGAGCGACAACTTGGGGTGGGACGGAAACCCGCCGCGTGTCACGCGCTCATGCGACCGGCGGCGTGCGCACCTACATCGTCGCCTGGACGACGAGTACGTGTCGCTATCGGTCAAGCAGGAGCCGGCGTGCTTGCCTCGGCGATCGGGCCGAGCGCGGTCCGGTCCACCCGCTGCTCGCCGGAAGCGGCTCTCCGGGCCCGGCGGAGGAGCCACAAGAGCCCGCGGCCGGCATCGCGCGCCAGGCGAGCGGGCGCGGCCCGGGAGAAGAGCGCCGGCGCCTCCGCCGCCAGGCCGCCCAGGCGGACCACCCCGGCGCCGTGGCCGTACACGAGCTCGCCGCCCAGATACGCGGTGTAGGCGCCGATGCCGGCCGCCACCAGCCCGGCCGCCGCGCTGGTGGCGGACGCGCGGTGACGGCTGCGCCAGGCGGAGAGGCCCAGCGCCGACAGCACCAGCGCGAGGTTGCCGAGCCCGTGGACGAACATGAGATCGCGGGCGTGATCGCTGTCGACCTGGATCTCCTGCGAAGCAGCCATGCCGGTGAGCCCCGCCACCAGCCCGGACCAGGTCGTCGCCCACCACAGCGCGCACCCGGCGCGCTCGAGGCCGCGGTGGCCGGGCCGCGAGGCGGCCATGGTGTCCACCAGCGCCGCCGCCGGCAGGAGCACCAGCGGTGCGTGAACGAGGCTAGGGTGTAGCTCGTGCGTTCGCATCGCCATGTGGGTCCCCTCCCCACCCCACGGTGCGGATCGGCTTCCCCGTTCGCAATCGACCGCTCCCCACGGGCGATCCCCGAACCGTCCCGCGCGGCGCTAGGATCCGCCCCGATGAGACAGGGCAAGCGGATGCCGGCGCTCCCGGACACGGGCCGCCTCTACCTCGATCAGACGCGCAGGGCGCGGCTCGCCAGCCCCGGCATCGAGCGCTTCGTGCGCGAGCGGAGCCGTGCCCCGGCCCTGATCGTGCTCGCCACCGCGCTGGCGGTGGCACTCATCGCGGCGATGGTCTGGCTCTCGCGCGCCGGGTGAAGGCCAATATCAAGCCCGGCCTCCCAGGGAGAAGCCGGGCTCGGTCAGCTCGAGCGTATCGCTGGGCTACTGCTTGCGAACGTTCGCGGCCTGCAGGCCCTTCGGCCCCTTCACCACGTCGAACTCGACCTTCTGACCCTCGGAGAGGCTCTTGAAGCCCTCCCCCTGGATCGCGCTGTAGTGGCAGAACACGTCCTCACCACCGTCGTCCTGCGTGATGAAGCCGAAGCCCTTCGCGTCGTTGAACCACTTCACGGTGCCAGTCGCCATTCACACTTCTCTTTTCTTCGGTTTGACGATCCGTCGAGATGACGTTCGGTCCACCTGCTGAGGAGCGGACCGCAAAACGCTAGCCGAAAAAACCGCACCCGTCGAGACGCTCGTCCCTCCCGGGACGCCCAGGACGATGGTTTTCCCTAGGCCACGGCGGCATCGCGGACGGGCTCGGCCAAGCCGGATAGCCGGCCCTCCAGATCCTCCAGGATCTGCGCGGCCGAAGGGAGGCCGGCGACCTCCGTCTCGCCCACGCCGGTGACGCTCTGGCCGGTGTAGAAGAGGCCGTTTTCGCGGTCGCCCTTGACCGCCGAGAGGAGCAGGGCGTCGGTGATGCAGAAGCTCTCCTTGAAACCGCTGGACCGGCACCGGCAGACCTCGGCCGCCAGGCACTCGATGCACGCCTTGCGACGCCCGGCATAACCCTCCCGGCCGAAGTACCAGGCCTTGGATCTCGGCGGGATGGCCTCGCCCCGGGCCAGCCGCTCCGTGAACGCGTTGCGGACGGCCCGCGCCTTCATCCCCTTCACGCAGCTGGTGATGATGACCACGTCGTCCGGACCCTTCCCGAGGTGCATCTCCTTGAAGGCGGGGTGCACGTTGCCGTCCGAGCAGGCGAGGAAGCGCGTGGCCAGCTGCGCCCCCGCCGCGCCGGCGGTCAGGTAGCGTCCCACGTCGGCCACATCGATGCCGCCGGCGGCGATCACCGGCAGCGAGGTCGCCGCCCGCACCTCCGCCAGCAGCGTCGGCAAGGGATGTCCGATGTCGCCGATGTGCCCACCCGCCTCGGCGCCCTCCGCCACCAGGAACTCGGCGCCCCACTTCTCGTACATGGCGGCCAGCCGGCCCGAGGAGACGATGCCGGCGAACGGCACGCCCGCATCGCGGCACCACCGGACGATCTCGCGCGAGATGCCCGCGCCCTGGACCACGAACGAGACGCGCTCGGCCAGGGCCGCCGCCGCGAGCCGGGCGAAGTCGCGCTTGTCGATGGCCGCCATGAGGTTCACACCCACGAAGCCACCCGGCGCTTCCCGGCGGGCCCGCCCGATCTCGGCGCGCAGCTGCTCGTCCGTCTTCACGACCCCGGAGATCGTTCCCACGCCCACCAGCCGCTCGCCGCGGTGGCGGGCGACCTTGCCGGCCAGTCCGTCGGAGGCGTTGACGCCCATTGCGCCCTGCACGAGGAGCCGCCGGCCCGAGCGGACCAGCGCCTCGATGGTGGACCGGTCCAGCGGCGCGAGCGGCGGGACGCTGGCGTCGAGCGACGCGGCAGACAGAGGGGCGGGGGTCATCGGGCTCCTGTGCACCGAAATGGGAGCGGCGCGTGGAACGACGCTACGGCTCGCCTGTCATCGGCTCGTCACGGAAGGGCCCCCTCGGGATGCATGCACCGCGTCATGACGCGGGCTTGAGAGCTGCCCACCGTGCGCCTGGACGCAGTGCGTTATTGGCGCGGCTCGCCGGGAGGGGGATGATCCCTATCGTGGAGGCGTCACCGGTCTTTCACCCATCCGGCACGCTGGCAGGGCAGGATGGGGGCTGTTCGATGTTGAGGCGAGCGGGGGAGAGGAGATGAGGCGTCCGCATGCTCTCAGGCGCGTCGGTCGGCGCGGCGTTCTTCCTGCTCGCGGCCATCGGCCTGGCAGCGCTCGCCATCCAGTACGCCATGCTCCGCTGGCACCTGCGCGCGTGGCGCAGGCCGCCTGACGCCTGCGGCCCCTTCCCGCCCGTCTCGATCTTGAAGCCGCTCTGCGGCGTCGACGATGAGCTCGACGCGAACCTCGCCTCGTTCGCCGCGCTGGACTACCCCGCCTACGAGGTCGTGCTGGGCGTGAAGAGCCCGCGCGATCCCGCCTTCGCCGTCGCGCGTGCCGCCGCTCGCCGCTGGCCGGATCGGATGCGCGTGGTCCTCCAGTGGTACGAGGAAGGGCGAAACCCCAAGGTGAACCAGCTGGTCGGGCTCTGCCGGACGGCGCGCCACCCGCTCCTCGTGGTCTCGGATTCGAACGTGCGCGTCGGCCCCGGATACCTGACCGAGATCGCCCGCGAGATGGCCGACCCGCGCGTGGGGCTCGTCACCCACCCGGTGGTCGGCACCGGCGAGCGTCGGCTCGGCTCGGTCTTCGAGAACCTGCACCTCGCCGGATCGGTTGGGCCCGCCATCGTCGCCGCCCACCGCCTCCACCGCGAGATCGTGGTGGGGAAGTCGATGGCGCTGTGGAAGGCCGACCTGGCACGGCTGGGGGGGTTCGAGGCGGTCAGGGACGTGCTGGCCGAGGACCACATCCTCGGCCTGTGGATGCGGCGGAAGCTCGGGAAGCGCGTGGTGGTGGCCAGCCGCGCCGTCCTGAACGTCAACCGGGACCGGAGCGTCCGCGACTTCTGGGGCCGGTACGCGCGCTGGAGCGTGCTCCAGCGGAAGCTCGTGGGCGCGCCGGCGTACTCGGCGCAGCTCATGCTGAACCCGGTCCTGCTGGCGCTGGTCGGCCTCTCGGCGGCGTGGGAGCAGGATTCGCTCGTGGCCTTCGGGGTCGTGTGCGCCCTCAAGACGGCGATCGACGCGGCGAGCGCTCGCGCCCTCCGGGGTGACGGGTTCCCGCTGCGGCACCTGCTGCTCATCCCCGCCAAGGACCTGCTCTTCGGAGCCGCCCTGGTCCAGGGATTCTTCACCGACCAGGTCGTCTGGCGGGGGAACCAGCTCCGCGTGCAGCGCGGCACCCACCTCGCCCCGGCCCGCGAGGAGCTGGCGCCGCCGGTCGAGGCCAGGGCCTGAGGACCGGACCCGCGGTCGCCTGTCTTCTCCACCGCCGCGGCGTGCTGCGGTAGGGTGGGTTGACAGGCGTCGCTCATGGTCCCCGATCCGCAGATCACGCCGGGTCCGGCCGTCGTGGCCGTCGAGATGGGCTACGGCCACCTCCGGGCTGCGACCCCCCTGGCCGAGCAGCTTGGGTGCGAGGTCCTGCACGTGGATCGACCCCCCATCGTGGCCGAGGAGGAGGACCGGCTCTGGCGCCGGGTGCGGAGCGCGTACGAGACGGTCTCGCGCCTCTCCCAGATCCCGGTGGTGGGCGCGCCGCTTCGGGCCCTGCTCGACTGGACCACCAACATCCCGCGCCTCCACCCGTACCGGGATCTCTCCGCGCCCACCAGCGGCGTCCTCACCCTGGAGCGGCTCATCCGCCGGAACCTGGGCCAGGGGCTGATCCGGTACCTGCGCCAGACCGGCGCGCCGCTCCTCACCACCTTCTACTCGCCCGCCATCGTCGCCGATCGCGCCGGGCTCGACCAGATCTACTGCGTGGTCACCGACACCGACCTGAACCGCGTCTGGGCCCCGGTCCAGCCTCGCGAGACCCGGATCCGCTACCTGGTCCCCACCCGCCGCGCCGCCCGGCGGCTGCAGGCCTACGGGGTACCGGCCGAGCGGATCACCTTCACCGGCTTCCCGCTCCCCGACTCGCTGGTGGGCGGCCCCTCGTTGAGCGTGCTCAAGAAGAACCTCGCGGCCCGCATCGTCCGGCTCGACCCCTCGGCCGAGTTCCGCCGGTCCGTGCCGGAGGAGCTGGTCCACTTCCTGGGCTCGCTGCCGCGCGAGGAGGAGGGGAAGCCCGCCCAGCTCACGTTCGCGGTGGGCGGGGCCGGGGCCCAGGCCGGGATGGCGGCCGCGTTCCTGCCCGGGTTCCGGCGCGCGCTCGAGTCGGGGTTCGTGCGCATCGCTCTCGTGGCCGGGGTCCGGCCCGAGGTCGAGGCGCGGTTCCGCGAGGCCATCCACGGCGCGCGCATGGAGCCGCTCCTCGGCAACGGCATCGACATCCTCTCCGCCCCCACCTTCCGCGAGTACTACGCGCGCTTCAACGCGCTCTTGGCCCGCACCGACGTGCTCTGGACCAAGCCCTCGGAGCTGGTGTTCTACGCCGCGCTGGGCTTGCCGCTCATCCTGGCCAAGCCCGTCGGCGTCCACGAGCGCTACAACCAGCGCTGGGTGCGCGAGAACGGCGCCGGACAGAAGGACCGCGACGTCCGCTTCGCGGCCGAGTGGTTCACGGACTGGCTCGCCGACGGCGTGCTGGCAGCCTCGGCCTGGGCCGGGTACATGCAGCTTCCCAAGTTCGGGCTCTACCGGATCCTGGAGGTCGTCTCGGGGGCGCAGGGCGCGGCGGCGGCCAGGGAAGGGCTGGCGCGCTAGGTCTTCCCTTCCATCACCTCCACGAGCATTGCGCCCGCCATCGCCGGCTCGCGACCGCCCTCCCCCTCCGCGTCCGGCAGCACCCCCGCCGCGAGCAGCCCGGCCAGGAACTCGGACATCCGCGGATTCCGCCACCAGTCCTCGTCGTATCGCTCCCGCACCTCCCGGCGCAGCCACTCGCCGGCGCCCGCGCCGGAGAGCGCGGCGGCGTGGTCGAGCGCGTCCCCGTCGCGCGCGGCGCGGACCGGATCCCAGGCGGCGCCGGTGGCGTCGGTCAACGCCTCCCGGTAGGTCTTGCGCCAGGCCTCCCCGGAGAGGCCGCGCTGGACCTCGCTCGCCACCCGGAAGGCCGCCGCGCGGGCGCGGAGCGCGAAGAGGCGGCGCAGGGCAAGGTCCCGCCGCACGTCGGGCGCCTGCCGCCGCTCCACCCCGGCCCGGTCGAGGAGCCAGCGCGGCTCGAGCAGGAGCGACCCGAGGAGCCAGCCCAGCGCCGCAGCCACCACGGGATCGCGCCGGTGCGGCGCCACGTGGACCGCGGCCAAGGCTCGCCCCAGCCCCTCCAGCAGGTCCTGCCAGTCGCCCGCGCCGCCCCGCGCGCGGAACGACAGCCGGGCCCCGGTGACGTGCACGCCGGGCCACTGGGCCGCGCGCTGCCCCTCGTCCACCTGGATCCGATCGAGGTCGAGGCGGAGCGGCGCGGCCGTGGTCCGCACGGCGGCGGCGAGGCCGCTGCCGAGGAAGAGGCCGTCCCAGGGGATGAGGGCCAGGAGGTGCAGGAGGTCGGCCCGGGTCAGATCGCCGCCCGGCTCGGGCGCGATCGCCAGCTCTTTGCGCGACCGGAACGCGAGCACGTCCCGGTACGCGTCCTCGCTGGCGGCGAGGAGCTGATCGCCGTTCACGACCGCGCGCCAGTCCGGGGCGAGGCCGACCTCGGCTGCGGCCCGGGCCCGCGCCTCCAGCATCGCCTCGCGCGACGCGGCCGGCGCCCCGAGCGCCTCCGACGCCGCCCGGGAGAGCGCCAGCCGCCGCTCCCGGTCGGGCTCGCGCACCAGGGCGAGCTCGAGGGCCGCGAACGGCGCCGGCCCGTCGGGTCCGGCGGCCGAGGCGCGCGCCTCGGCCGCTCGCCACGCCTCCTCGTGCTCGGCGCCCGCCCGCTCGGCCCGGAGCGCCGCCACCCGATCCGCCAGCGCGGCTCGGCCCGCCTCGCGAAGCGCCGCCGCGGTCGCCCTGTGCGCGGCGCGCGATCGCGACGCGAAGAGATGGGCGATGGCCGGCTCGAGCTCGACGCCCGCGACCGACCGGGCCCGCTCCTGTTCCAGCTCGCGGATGAGGGCGTCGACGTCGGCGGCAACGGTTTCGAGCGTGAGCCCTTCCATGCGAGTCTCCCTCCTTGGTAGGATGCTTCTCGGTCCATCACCCCGGAAAACGCCCGCTTGGCACGCCGTCCGGGGCCTGGGGCTCGATCCCGGGACATCATGGCGGCTTGACTTGGCCGCCCCGGACTTTACGTTCCGCCGAGAGGTAGCACCCGGTATGCCCATCTACGAGTACGAATGCCCGAAGTGCGGGCGGTTCGACGTCCTGCAGAAGATGTCGGCGCCGCCGCTCGAGGTCCACGAGGTGTGCGGGTCGAAGGTGAGGAAGCTCATCTCCGCCAGCTCGTTCGCGTTCAAGGGATCGGGCTTCTACATCACCGACTACGGCGGGAAGCACGACGCAGCCATCCGGCCCGACAAGGGCGAGAAGGCCGACAAGGGCGAGAAGGCCGACAAGGGCGAGAAGGCCGACAAGGGCGAGAAGGCTGACAAGGTCGCGAAGGCAGAGAAGAAGGCGGAGGCGCCGAAGAGCGACGCGTGCGCCAGCAGCCCCGCGGCCAAGCCTGCTGCCGCCTAGCCGGTCGCTCGCGTGCGGCGGTTGACGCTCCACGTCCCGTCGGCCGACGCGGGCCATCGCATCGACAGGTTCATCGCCGAGCGCGGGGGAATCTCCCGCGGGCTGGCGCGGCGCGCCCTCGACGCCGGCGGCGTCTTCCTCGACGGCCGGCGGTGCAAGGTTGCCAGCCGCGGCGTCCACCCGGGGCAGCGGATCGATGTGAACCTGGAGGAGGGCGGGCGCGCCGCGGCTGCCACCCCGCCGCTCGAGGCGGCGCGGCTCCTGTACGCCGACGACGACCTCGCCGCGGTCGACAAGCCCGCCGGCATCCCCGCCCAGCCCACCCTCACCACCGACCGCGGCACGCTTCCCGAGCTCGTCTCGGCGCTGCTCGGCTCCCCCGCCACGCTGGTGCACCGCCTGGACCGCGAGACCTCGGGCGTGACGGTCTTCGCCCGCTCGGCGCGCGCCGCCGCGGCGCTCGGCGAGGCGTTCCGGACGGGCGGGCCGGAGAAGATGTACCTGGCGCTGACCGTCCGGCCCCCGTCGCCGGCCGAGGGCCGGATCGAGGTCGCCCTCGGGAAGGACCCCGCCCGCCCCGGGCTGCGGCGCGTGTCGCCCGCAGGCGATCCCGCCGCCACGCGCTACCGCACGCTCGCGGTCGGGGCCGGAGGCGCGCTGGTCGAGGCGCGGCCCGAGACCGGCCGGACCCACCAGATCCGCGTCCACCTCGCCCACCTGGGCGCGCCCCTGCTCGGCGACGCGCGCTACGGCGGGCCGCGCCGGGTGGGCGAGATCGAGATCCCCAGGATCATGCTGCACGCGCTGCGGCTCGAGCTGGCGCACCCGGTGACGGGGTCGCCGCTCGCCTTCGCGGCGCCGATCCCCGACGACTTCCGGGCGGCGTGCGGCGCGCTCGTCGGCGCGGAACCAGGCCCGTAGCCCGCCAACGATCTCAGGCCACGCAGCGGTAATCGCGGAGCTCCGCCAGGCCCGCGGCCGCGAGCTCGGCGCGGATGAGCTCGCGCGCCCCCGGCGCGCCCACCGCCACCAGGATGGCCGTCCCCCGGAACCGCGCCGCCTCGCGGTACGGGAGGACCGGGGCGCCGCGGATGGTCCGCCCGATCTTGGCCGGGTCCACCTCCAGGAAGGCGCGGACGCCGACGCCCTCCGCCGCGAGCGCGCCGGCGAAGGCCTTCCCGGTGGGGCCGGCGCCCCACAGGACCACCTCGGCGCCGCGCCCGACCACGTGCTCGGCGAGGTGCCTCGCCTTCAAGGCCGCGTGCCGCGGGAGCGCGTATCGGGCGTCGGTGCGGGTGAGCCGCGCCGCCCCTTCCCGCCAGTCGAGCACGATCGCCGGCACGTTCGCGAGCCGTCCCCCCGCCGCGGAGAGGCGCAGCCACAGGTCGTAGTCCTCGGGGAACGGCCCGTCGCGCCAGCCGCCGGCGGCATCCAGCGCGTCGGCCCGGATGGCGGAGGCGGGATGGACGAGGGGCGCCTCCACCAGCAGGTCGCGCTCCACCTGCTCGGGCGTGATGAGGCCGTTGAGCCAGGCGGCGTAGCGGATCATGCCGGCCCGCAGCGCCCGGCGCGGGAAGAGGCGCACGCGGCCGCCCACCGCCGCCAGGGAACGGTTGCCGCGGAGGGCCTCGAGCTGGAGCGCCAGGCGGCGCGGGTGGGCCACGTCGTCGGCGTCCATGCGGGCGACCACCTCGGCGTCGCAGGCCGCCCGCCCCCGCTCCAGGGCGCGCGCGATCCCCTCGCCCGGGCCGCGGATCACACGCACGCGCCGGTCGCGGGCGGCGAGCCGGGAGAGGGCCTCGCCGGTCGAGTCCCGGGAGCCGTCGTCCACGCACACCAGCGAGAGGTCGCGCTCGGTCTGGCGCAGGATCGAGACCGCCGCCGCGCGCACGGTGGCCGCGGCATCGCGGGCCGGCAGGAGGACCGAGATGCGCGGCACGGCTAGGCCGACCTCCGCCGGACCTCGCGTCTTGCGCCCCGGCGTGCACGCCCGTCGGGATGAAGAACCTCATGGGCGTGGTCTGGAACCGGCAGCGGTGGCACGCGAACGACCCCGAGCAGTGCATCGCCGACTTCGCGGGCTGGCGCAAGCCCGACCTGGTGGTGGTGGATGCGCGATTCGCCAGCACCTGCCAAGGCCGTGGGCCCCGGCCGCCGATCCTAGCCCCACGCCTCCTGGATCCCCGAGATCTCGGCCAGCGCGTCGGCCACCAGGTCTCGCGGGATGCCGAAGGTGCGCTCCACCTCGAAGGGCAGCTCCTCCCGGCCGCGCAGCCTGGCGATCCGGCCCTCCGTTCCCCAGGAGTCGATGCGGTCCAGGTTGTGGATGGTGATGGACCGCCCGGGAAACTGCCGGATGAGGAGGAGCGCCTTCCGGAAGGTCGCCTCCGGCGCGAACGACTCGGCGATGCGCGGCGCGAACTCCTCGATGGCGCGGGCCGCCGGCCGGATCCGATAGCCGTGCTTGAAGACCCCGCCGCGGTAGACCCGCAGGCGCGAGCAGCCGGCCGGACCGCGCGGCTCGATCACCCAGCGGTCCGGCCCCAGGACCAGGACCTGGTCCCCGGGCGCGTCCAGGGGGATGGGCGCCAGGAACGGCGCCCCGTACCCGCCGTCCACCAGGAGCTCGCGCCCCTCCAGCCGGACCGCGATCACGACGTGCACGTCGGGATGGAGCATGTCGGCGCCGCACAGCCTGGCGTCGTACCCGAGCGCGACGAGCAGCGTGTACAGGTGGTAGTTGTTGGCGAAGCAGGTGCCACCCAGGTGGAAGCGCTCGATGCCCTCGAGGTGCAGCTCCGCCGGCGGCAGGCCGGCCAGCCCCAGCCGGCGCAGCCCCACCAGCTTGGAGACGTTCTCGAAGGGGACGCGGGTGAGCTGGGCGGCGGTGAGCTCGGCCAGGGCTTCCCGGCCGGGCGGCCGCGGTGGGACCTCGAGCAGGCGCAGGTAGCGATCGACCAGGGCGGGCGCGAGCGACGGCGCGGTCATCGCGCGGCGGCGGGCGTCAGGCGGCGCGCGGGCCGCGATCGTCGCGCGGGGTGGCGCCGATCTCGGCGCACAGCCACTCGGCGGCCAGGAGGTATCCGCGGATGCCGAGCCCGGCGATGACCCCGCGGCAGGCCGGGGCGATGACGCTCTCGCGCCGGAAGGCCTCGCGCGCCTGGACGTTGGAGATGTGCACCTCGACGGCCGGGACCGGGATGCCCTTCAGGCAGTCGTGGAGGGCGTGGCTGGTGTGGGTGTAGGCGCCGGCGTTGATGATGATGCCGCGGGCCCGCGTCCGGTGCTCCTGGAGGAAGTCGATGAGCGCGCCCTCGTGGTTGGACTGGAACGCCTTCACCTCGACGTTCCAGCCGGCGCAGGCGTCGCGCACCAGCTTCTCGATCTCGTGGAGCGTGGTGTGCCCGTAGATCTCCGGCTCGCGCTCGCCGAGCAGGTTCAGGTTGGGACCGTTCACCAGCAAGATCATCGCGTCCTCCGAGCGGCCGCCCGAGCGTTCCTCCGGACGGGTGCCGAGATCTCTTCGATCGTATCCTGCACCTCCTGGGCGCCCGCCTCCACATTCCACTCGACCCCCCAGGCGTCCCCCTGTGTCCGGGGCAGCACCCAGCGCAGCCCGCCCGAGGTCCGTTTCTTGTCGTACGCCATCAGCCGGGCGGCCGCGCGAGCGATCGCCGGCGGGGCCCGGGTCGGCAGGCCCGCCCGGAGCAGCGCTCCCTCGATCGCCTCCACCGGCGGAAGGCCGATGCGCCCCAGCCGCCGCGCCAGCCGGAACGCGAAGGCCAGGCCCACCGCGATCGCCTCGCCGTGCGTGTAGCGCGCGAACCGGCCGGCAGCCTCCACGCCGTGGCCGAAGGTGTGGCCCAGGTTGAGGAGCTTGCGTGGCCCCTGCTCGGTGGGATCCTCCGCCACCACGTCCACCTTCATGCGTGCGCAGGCGGCCACCACGGCGGCGTCGACGGCCTTGCCCGCGCAGGCGGCCGCGAAGGGGGGCAGCAGGGCCGGGTCGAGCGCGCCGTACTTCACCACCTCGCCCTTTCCGCTGGCCAGCTCGCGGGCGGGCAGGCTCTCCAGGGCCACCGGGTCGGCCAGGACGGCGCGCGGGGGATGGAAGGCGCCCACCGCGTTCTTGGCGACCGGGAGGTTGACGCCGGTCTTCCCGCCGATGGCGGCGTCCACCATGGCGAGCAGCGTGGTCGGGACCGCGATCCAGGGGATCCCGCGCATGAAGGTGGCCGCCAGGAACCCTCCCGCGTCGGTCACGGTGCCGCCCCCGAGCGCCACCACCAGGCTCCGCCGGGTGCAGCCGGCCTGCAGGAGCGCCACCGCCGCCCGCTCCAACTCGGCCAGCGTCTTCCCCCTCTCGCCGTCCGCCAGCAGGTGGGTGAACGTCAGGGGCTCGCCGCCCTCGAGCCAGCCGGTGACCTCGGCGCCGATGGGCGTGCGGAGCACGGGCCGGGAGGTGACGATGGCCACGCGATCCACGCCCTCCAGGAGCGGCGAGAGCGCGCGGACGGCGCCGCGCCCGACGTGCACGGGGTAGCTGTGCTCCCCCTGGCGCGCGGCGATGATCTCGACCACGTGGGTCTCGCCCGGCGCAAGGGCCTGGGCGGCGCCCGCGGCGGCTCGGGCGCGGCGTTCCGGGGTGGGGCGGGTCCGGGCGGTCACGGTGCCTCCCTCGACAGGGCTGCGAGGATGGAGCGGGCCACATTGTCGGGCGAGAGCCCGTCCGTGGCCACCCTCAGATGTGCCCGCCGGTAAAGGGGCAGCCGGGCCTGCAGCAGCTCCTCCCAGCGTCTCGCCAGCGGCCGGGTGGGATCGTTCCCGATGCGCCGCGCGGCCTCGGCCGGGGAGACGTCCAGGAACACGACCCGGCCGGCGGAGAGGAGCCGCTCGGCGTTGACCGGATCGCAGAAGGCGCCGCCGCCCAGGTCGGCGATGACGCCGGGCGGAAGGGCGGCGATGGCCTGGCGCTCCAGGGCCCGGAACGCCGCCTCGCCGTCCTCGGCGAACACCGCGGCGATGGTCTTGCCGGCGAGCCGCTCGATCTCCTCGTCGAGCGAGGCCACCTTCCGGCCGGTGAGCCGGGAGAGCTCCCGGGCGGTGGCGCTCTTGCCCGAGCCCATCATCCCGGTCAGCGCCAGGATCTCACCGGATCCGAGCGGCATAGGCCTCCAGGGCCTTCTTCAGGTCGCCCAAGGTGTCGCCCCCGAACTTCTCCAGCACGGCCGCGGCCACCTCCCAGCACACCACCGCCTCGCCCACCACCGCGGCCGCCGGTACGGCGCACACGTCGCTCCGCTCGTAGCGGGCCTGGGTGGCCTCGCGGGTGGCGAGGTCCACCGTGGCCAGCGGGTGGAGCATGGTGGGGATGGGCTTCATGTACCCCCGCACCCGGAGCGGCATGCCGTTGGTCATGCCGCCCTCCAGCCCGCCGGCGCGGTTGGTCTCGCGCCAGAACCCGCGCCCGGGATCGTGGTGGATGGCGTCGTGGAACTCGTAGCCGGGCCGGTAAGTCTGAAGTCCGTCCCCGACCTCGAACCCGCGGATGGCCTGGATCCCGCACAGCGCCGCCGCCAGCCGCGCGTCCAGCCGCCGGTCCGGGTGGACGTGGCTGCCCAGGCCGATGGGGACCCCGGTGGCGTACACCTCGAAGGCGCCCCCGATGGAGCCGCCGCGCGCCTTCTCGGCGTCGATGAGCGCGCGCCATTCCGCCGCCAGCGCCTCGTCGTCGACGTGGAGGTCGGAGGCCTCGATGGCGGCGAGCTGCTCGGCCGTGGGCGGCTCCGCGAACGCCTGTGCGCGGGGACCGATGGCCACCACCCGCGAGGCGACCTCGATGCCGACCTGCCCGAGCAGGGCGCGGGCCAGGGCGCCCAGCGCCACCGTGGCCGCGGTGGAGCGGGCGCTGGCGCGTTCCAGCACGTCGCGGGCGTCGTCGAGGTCGTACTTGAGCGCGCCGGCCAGGTCGGCGTGGCCGGGCCGGACCTGGGTGAACTTCTTGCCGCCGCGGGCGTAGGGCGAGACCAGCTCCTTCCAGTTCTCGTGGTCCTTGTTCCAGATGACGAGCGCGATGGGCGCGCCGGTGGTGACCGCGCCCCGCAGGCCGGCCAGGAACTGGGCCGCGTCGCTCTCGATCTTCTGACGGCCGCCGCGGCCGTAGCCCTTCTGCCGGCGGCGCAGATCGCGGTTCACGGCCTCGAAGTCCACCTGCAGGCCGGCCGGGAACCCCTCGGCGACGGCCACCAGGCCGGGTCCGTGCGACTCGCCAGCGGTCAGGTAGCGAAGACTCATCTCGAGCTCCCCGCGGGCGCGGCCAGCGCGGCGGCCATCTCGGCCTCGGGCGCGGCATGCCCGGTCCATAGGGTGAAGGCGAGTGCCCCCTGGCGCACCAGGATCGCCTCGCCGCGGATCAGCCGCGCGCCGGCCTCGAGGGCGGCCGCCATGAAGGAGGTCTGCCCGTAGACGAAGTCCACCGCCAGCTGGCCGCGCCGGAAGGCGAGGTCCGCGAAGCGGTCGTCCTGCCCGTGCAGGCCCACCGTGGTCCCGTTGAGGATCACCTCGGCCTGGCCGGCCTCGGCCGCCAGCGCCCCGAACCCGACGATGCAGGGCCGCGCCCCGGGGCTGGGGACGCCCACGTCGTGGATCAGCTCGGCGGCGGCCTCCTCGCGGCGGGCCATGACCCGGAGATCGGCCCCCCGCTCGAGCAGCGCCCAGGCCGCGGCCCTGGCCACCCCGCCGGCGCCGAGGAGCAGCGCGCGCGTCCCGCGCCCCACCCCCGCCTCCTCGAGCAGCGATCGCGCCGCCAGCGCGTCGGTGTTGAAGCCCTCCCACCCGCCGGCGGTGCGCCGCAGCGTGTTGACCGCGCCGACCTGCTCCGAGACCTCGTCCACCCTGATGCAGAGCTGGAGGGCGCGCTGCTTGTGAGGCACGGTGACGTTCAGCCCCCGGAAGCCGAGCGCGTGCGCCCCGCGGAGCGCATCGTCCAGGCCGTCCGGCGGGACCGGCAGCGCCACGTAGGCGGCGTCGATCCCGAGCCGGGCGAAGGCCCGGTTGTGCATCTCCGGCGAGCGGCTGTGGGCGACGGGGTTCCCGATCACGCCGTAGAGTGCGGTCGCGCCGGTGATCACGGCCGATCGTCTCCAGCGGGCGTGAGCGCATCCAGGAGGTCGAAGAAGGAGGGGAAGCTGGTGGCCACGCAGGCCACGTCGTCCAGGACCACCGCCTCGGCCGGGCCGGCGAAGAGCTGGGCCACGGCCATGGACATCGCGATGCGGTGGTCGAGCCGGGTCCGCACCGGAACGCCCCGCAGCCGGGTGGGGCCCTCGATGGCGCAGCCGTCTTCGAAGAGCTCGATGCGCGCGCCGGCCGCGGCCAGGGTCTCGCCCATGGCCGCCAGCCGGTCGGACTCCTTCACCCGGAGCTCCCGGGCGTCGCGGATGACCGTGCGCCCGCGCGCCTGGCTGGCGAGCACCATCAGAACCGGCAGCTCGTCGATGAGGCGAGGGATGAGCGGGCCGGCGATCTCGGCCGCCACCAGCTCCCTGGCCCGGACGGTCACGTCGGCGCGCGGCTCGCCCGCCACCTCTCGCTCGCCGGCGCGCTCCACCGCGGCGCCCATGGCCTCGAGCACCTCCAGGACGCCGGTGCGGGTGGGGTTCACGCCCAGGTTCCGCACGGTCACCTCGGAGCCGGGGAGGCCGGCCGCGGCGCACAGGAAGAAGGCGGCCGAGGAGATGTCGCCGGGCACGTCCACCCGCGTGCCGCGCGGGCGCGCGGCCGAGACCGTGACCGCCAGCCCGTCGATCCGAACCGGTACGCCCATGCCCTGGAGCATGCGCTCGGTGTGGTCGCGCGAGCGTTCCGGCTCGATCACCGTCGTCTCGCCCTCGGCCCGCAGCCCGGCCAGGAGGATGGCGCTCTTCACCTGGGCGCTGGCCACCTCCTGCACGTGGCGCGCGCCGCGCAGCGGACCGCCCTGGACCACCAGCGGGGGGAGCCGGCCGCCGTCGCGGGCCGACAGGTTCGCGCCCATGCGGCGCAGGGGATCGATGACCCGACGCATGGGCCGCCTGCGCAGCGATGCATCGCCGGTCAGGACCGAGAGGCCGGGGACGCCCGACAGCACGCCGGCCAGCAGGCGCAGGCTCGTTCCCGAGTTGCCGCAATCGATGACGTCGCCGGGCTCGCGCAGCGCCTCGGGCGGGGTCACCACCAGCTCGCTGCCGTCGGCCCGGACGACGGCCCCGAGCGCCTCCACCGCCCGCCGGGTGGAGTGGACGTCCTCGGCGTCCAGGATCCCGGCCACCCGCGTCTGGCCCGCCGCCAGCGCGCCGAAGAGCAGGCTGCGGTGGGAGATGGACTTGTCGCCCGGGACGGAGACGGCCCCGCGGAGCGGCCCCTCCCGGCGACAGGTGAGCGGCCCGCTCAAAAGAGCTCCTCCCTGGCCTGGCGCGCCGCTTCCAGCGCGCTCCGGGCCGCCTCGGGCGACTCGGCGATGGCGGCCAGGATGGCCTTGAGGTGGCGCTCCAGCCGCGCCGCCGCCTCGGGCAGGTGGGCGTTGCGGCGCGCCACCTCGCCCTGGATGTCGAATGGGAAGGCCGCCAGCCGGGTCATGTCGCGCAGCCCCGGGCCGGCCAGGCTCATGGCCAGGGGCCCCGCCTCGCGGGCCGCGCCCGCCAGCGCCGAGGCCACCAGGTACGGCAGGTGCGAGATCATGGCCACCGCCGCGTCGTGCTCGGCCGCGCTGCAGCGCTGGACGCGGGCGCCGAGCGAGGTGTGCAGCTCCGCCACGGCCTCGACCGCAGCCGCCGGCCCGTCGGTGCAGACCGCCACCGTGCCCCCATCCACTTGTCGGCGCTCGCGCCGGCGTAGCCGCCGGTCCCGCCGAACATCGGGTGCGCCCCCACGAAGGCGACGCCGGCCCGGACGCGCTCGCGCGCCAGCTTCACCACCCGCTCCTTGGCGCCGCCCACGTCGGTGAGGATGGCGCCGGCGGGAAGGAGCCGCGACACCGGTTCGAGCAGCCCCTCGATCCCGGCCACCGGCGTGCACAGGATGGCCAGGCCGCAGGTCGCGAGCGCAGCCTCCGGCGCGGCGAACGCCTCGTCCACCACCCGCTCGCGCAGCGCCCGCTCCCGCACCTCGGCCCGCGGCTCGACCGCCAGCAGCCTCACCCCGGGCCGCACCCGGCGGACGCCCATGGCGAACGACGCGCCCATGAGGCCGAGCCCGACGACGCCGACGGTGCCCGGGAGCGCGCTCATGAACGATTCTCCGGGGCCCCGCGCATCACGGCTTCCGGTGCAGATCGGGCCGGAGGGCCTCCGCGCCTCGCAGATAGACGTGGTTGCGCGGACCCTCCGAGTCCACGTGCAGCAGGACCCGGATCACCCGCGGCATCGATCCCGGGACCGGGATCTCCTGCGAGCAGATCATGGGGACCGCGTTCCAGCCCGAGGCCCGCGCGGCCCGCGCGGGAAAGTCGGCGTCGAGATCGTGGGTGACGGTGAAGATGGCCCAGACGATGTCCGAGGGCTCGAGAAGGTTGCGGCGGCAGATCTCGCGGCACATCTCGCCCACCGCGTCCTCGATGGCTTCGACGGTGTTCTCCCCGACCTGGGTGGCCCCGCGGATGCCGCGCATGGTGAACTCATCACTCTACGAAAGGGCCGCTTTGGTGTCCACGGCGGGTTTGGGCCCCGGGCGGGCCAGATGGCGGGCGCGGACGCGCCCGGTCGGCGCTCAAGGGTTCGCGCGCCGTGCGATGCGCTCCGCCAGCGCCAGGATCCGCTCGGCCTCGGCCACGTGCAGCGCCTCCACCAGCCGCCCGTCCACCACCGCCACCCCGCGACCGGCCGCCGCGGCCTGGGCGTGCGCGGCCACGATGCGGCGAGCCGACTCCAGCTCGTCGGTGCTCGGGGCGAAGATGC
Organism: uncultured Pseudomonadota bacterium; assembly: GCA_963736345.1. Classification (GTDB taxonomy): domain Bacteria; phylum Myxococcota; class Myxococcia; order Myxococcales; family Anaeromyxobacteraceae; genus Anaeromyxobacter. Next base: position 363,532 of record CAVTOU010000014.1, read on the forward strand.
GGTTGGCCGCTTCGAGCTGCGATGGGTGGATGAGCGTCTTCCCGTCGAACCCCAGGTCGCGCCCCTGGCGGCAGGACGCCTCGAGCCCGGCCGCATCGGTGAGGTCCAGGAACACGCCGTCGAGCGCGTCCAGCCCGGCGGCGCGGGCCGCGATCAGGACGAGGGACAGGCTGGTCAGAACCTCGGCACGGCCCGGGGTATGGCGGGCGCGGAGGTCCTTCACCAGATCGCTCGTGCCGGCGACCAGGCAGGCGAGCCGCGGCGTGGCGCGGGCGATCTCGCCCGCCGCCAGCACGCCGCGCGGCGTCTCGATCATGGCCCAGAGGGCCATTCCGGGCGGCGCGCCAGCGCGATCGAGCGCCTCGGCGGCGGCGCGGATCACCTCGGGCGACTCGGCCTTGGGGAGGCACACGGCGTCGGGCCGGGCCGCCGCCGCCGCGGCGAGGTCGCCGGCGTGCCAGGGCGTTCCGGCGCCGTTCACGCGGATCACGCGCTCCGCGCTCCAGTCCCCGGACGCGAGCGCCGCCACCACCTGCGTGCGGGCGGAGTCCTTGGCTTGCGGCGCGACCGCGTCCTCGAGATCGAGGAGCACGGCGTCGGCGGCCAGGCCCCGGGCCTTCTCCAGGGCGCGGGCGTTCGCGCCTGGCACGTACAGCGCGCTCCGCCGCGGGCTCGGGGACGGCACGGCGGGCTACCCCGGCGGCCAGGTCATCCGCCGGCCGCCCAGCAGGTGCAGGTGGATGTGGAAGACCGTCTGTCCGACGCCCCGGTTGGTGTTGAACACGGCCCGCCAGCCCTCCTGGGCGATGCCGCGCTCGGCCGCGAGCTTGGCCGCGACCCGGTGGAGCTTGCCCACCAGCGCGTCGTCCTCGGGCGCGAGGTCGTTCAAGGTGGGGATGTGCTTGCGCGGGATGACGAGGAGATGGGTCGGCGCCTGCGGGTTGATGTCCACGATGGCGATGGCGTCGTCGTCCTGGTGGACCACCTTGGCCGGGGCCTGGCCGGCCGCGATCCTGCAAAACAGGCAATCGTTCATCGATTCACCTCTCGTCAAAAGAGCTTGCGGGAGTCGAGGAGGATGGTCACCGGCCCGTCGTTCACCAGCTCGACCTCCATGTGCGCGCGGAACACGCCCTGCGCAACCGGGAGGCCCCTGGCCCGCACCTGATCGCACACGGACTGGTACAGGGCGTTCGCCTCGTCCGGGGGGGCGGCATCGCTGAACCCGGGCCGGTTCCCCTTGCGGGCGTCGCCGAGCAGCGTGAACTGGGAGACGACGAGGATCCCGCCCCCGACGTCGCTCACCGACAGGTTCATCTTTCCGTCCGGGTCCTCGAAGATGCGGAGCGCGGCCAGCTTGTCGGCCATGGCCCGGGCGTCGTCCGGGCCGTCGCCCCTGGCCACCCCCAGCAGGACCAGCAGCCCGCGCTCGATCGACCCGGCGATCGAGCCCTCGACGCGGACCTGGGCGCGCGAGACGCGCTGGACCACCGCCCTCATGGAGGCGGTGCATCGCACGGGAGCCCGCCCAGATCAACCGGGAACCCGACCGGAACCCGGGTGGATCCCCGTCAGCCGTTCATCAGCGCCCGGAGCCTGAGGATGAGCCCACCCGAGGTGGTCATGAACTCGCCCCGGGGCGACATGAGGCGCTCCGCCTCGCTCGCCTTTCCGGTCACCGCCAGATGCAGGATCGCCGCCGCCTGCTCGTGGAACTGCGCGTGGACGCGCCGGATCTCCTCGAACACCGGCGATCCCCTGGCGGCGCCGGGGATGCCCTTGTAGAGCCACCTGCCGAACGTGCACTGGTTGTCGAGCCGGACCACGCCTGGCGTGAACTCGCTCGTGCGTTGCGCGATGGCGGTCCGGATCCGTGCCAGCCACTGCATGTGGGCAGATATCGCCGCCTCGATCTGCTGGGCCTCGTCGGGGAGCATGGCCACCTCCTCGGGACATGCTAGCACCGGCGCCGCCGCCCCGGTCCCGGGGTCTCCCCGGGAGCCACGGCCGTGACAGGTGACCTTCCCCGTGCTAGACGGCAGGCGCCGCCCACGGCGGCCGCATGCTCCTCCTCCGCGACGCCCAGCGGTCGGACCTCGAGAGCCTCTCGGCGCTGGCCCGGGTGCTCGACACCGTCAACCTTCCGGACGACCCGCGCGCGCTCTCCGGGATCATCGACCAGTCGGTGCAGAGCTTCACCGGTCGCATCCGCGACCCGCTCGACCGGGCGTACGTGTTCGTGGCCGAGGACGCCCGCACCGGCAAGGCGGTGGGCACCTCCATGGTCATCGCGCAGCACGGCACCCGCGAGTCGCCCTGCACCTTCTTCCAGGTCAACGAGCGCGAGCACTACTCGAGCACGCTGGACCGGCACTTCCGGCACACGGTGCTCTCCATCGGCTACCACTTCGACGGGCCCACCGAGATCGGTGGCCTGGTGGTGCACCCGTCCCGCCGCGGCGGGCCGGAGAAGCCGGGCAAGCAGCTCGCCTACGTGCGCTTCCTCTACATGGCCGCCCACCCGGCGCGCTTCCGCGAGACCGTCCTGGCCGAGCTCATGCCGCCGCTCACGCCCGGCGGCCGGAGCGTCTTCTGGGAGGCCTTCGGCCGCCGCTTCACCGATCTCGACTACCAGACGGCCGACAAGAAGAGCCGCGAGAACAAGGAGTTCATCCAGCAGCTCTTCCCGCCCGTGGACGTCTACGCGACGCTCTTCCCGACCGGCGTGCGGCGCGCCCTGGGCCAGGTGGGACCGGGCACCGAGCCGGTGCGGCGGCTGCTCGATCGCATCGGCTTCCGGTACGTGAACCGGATCGATCCCTTCGACGGCGGGCCGCACTACGAGGCCAGGCTGGCCGACGTCACCCTGGTGCGCGCCCACCGGCGCGCGCGACTGGCCCGCGAGCCGCTCGAGGGGCGCGGCCAGGAGTGGCTGGTGGCGCACGAGCCGCGCCGCGGCCGGAACCGCTTCCGGGCGGTGCGGGTGGAGGTGCAGCTCGTGCGCAACGCCGTGCGGCTCCCGCGCACGGCGGCGGAGCTGCTGCGGGCCGTGCCGGGGGAGGTGTTGCACCTCATCCCCTTCGAGTGAGGCCGGGGTCCGGGTTGCCTACCCCGGCTCCTTGACCGGCGGTCGGCTTGCGGCATCTTGAAGCTCGTGCCCCCGCTCTCCCTGCTCGCCGCCGGGCTCGTGCTCGCCGGCGTCCCCGGCGGGGGACCGACCCCGGTCCCGCTGGGCCTCGAGCTCGTGCCGCTCGAGGCGGCACTCGAGGTGCAGGCGGCCGGCCGCTCCATCCATGTCCCGCTGGAGTGGGAGGCGGGGAGCGATGGCACGCTCAACGCCCGGGCCGCGACCGCGGAGTGGGAGGCGCTGGTCCAGCTCGCGCCCGAGCCCGGCGGCGCGAGGTCGCTGGCGGTGTTCGTGCGCTGGCTGGTGCACGCCGAGGAGCAGCGCATCGCCCTCTCCCTCTCCTGGCCGGGCGTTCCCTCGGCCGTGAACCGCTCGCTGCGCTTCGCGCCGGTGGATGGCCCGCTGCGCGTCGAGCGCGGGACGCCGCTCCTGGTGGCGGCGGGTGGGGTCGTGCTCGCCGGGGGACCGGGCCTGGCGGCGGCGCGGCTGGAGCGAACCGCGGGGGGAGTGCGCGCCATCCTGTACCTGGACGACGCGGCGGCTCGCCCCTTCTCCACCTTCGAGACGTGCTACGAGCACCTTCCCGAGGCGCCGGTCGGGCAGCACCTCGCCTGGGGCAGCTTCGATCCCCGCAAGCCGCGGCCCCTGGCGCCGCGCGCCCCGGGACAGGAGGACCGGCTCGAGGCCCACCTGTTCCCGCTTCCCGAGGGCGCGCCCTTCCTGCCGGTGGTCCTGGAGCGCTGGCCCCGCGGCGCGCGGGCCGCGGTGGTGTTCACCGACCACGCCGATCGCACCGATCCCGCGGCGCTGCGGGCGGTGCTGTGGGGCGACTCGGGCCGGGGCGCGGCCCATCCCGGATCCGGCTTCCTGGGGCGAGGGCTCCGGATCACCCGCACCTTCTTCGTGCACGGCAAGGGCGGGAGCCTGGACGACCGCGAGAGCTGGGCCCTGGCCGAGGAGCTGGAGCGGGCGGGATCCGAGGTCGCGCTCCACGGCATCACCAGCGAGCGCGACACGCGGGACGCGGTCCGGGCCGGCCTGGAAGACGCGGCGGCGTTCGCCCCGGTCACCTGGATCGATCACGAGCCGTACACGAACTGCGAGGCCATCTCCGCCCAGGGCTGGCAGACCAGCGGGACGTACGGGATCCGCGACCTGCTGGCCGAGTCCGGCGTCGGCTGGATCTGGGCGGCCGGCGACGAGGGCCAGGGGCAGCCGCGCATCTACGATGTGCTGGGAGGGCGTCCGGACGAGGTCCGGGCGGCCATCGCCCCCTTCCCGCTGGACGGACGGTTGTGGCTGTTCCGGTCGTCGATGTTCTTCGCGGCGCCCGAGGTGCTGGCGGCGGCGCTCTCCGAGGGAGCGCTGTCGGCGCTGGAGGAGTCGCGCGGGTTGTTCGTGGCGCACACGTACCTGGGCGCCTCGGCCCGGACCACGCATCTGGCCGAGCACCTTTCGCGGCTGGCGGTCCGGCCCGGGCCGGGCGGACGGCTGGTGATCGACCCATGGCTGGACGCCGCCCTGGGCCGGGTCGCAGATGGCGTCCGCGCCGGAAGGCTCGCCTCGCTCACCTGGGCGGAGGCCGGCGACCGCCTGCGGGCGCTGGGCGAGGTCGAGCTGGTCTACCTGCCCGACGGCGGGGTCGAGATCCGGAACCTGGGAGGGACGGCCATCGACGGGCTGACGCTCTCGGTGCCGGTGCCGCCCGAGGTGGAGCTCTCGGTGGAGGGAGACGGCCCGCTGGGCCGCGAGGACGAGGCCGGGCAGGCGCGGGTGTGGTTCGATCTCCGCGCCGGCGCGCGCGCGCTGCTCCGCGCCTCCGATCGCCTGGTCCCCTTGCCTTTCCTGCCGTATCCGTGAAAAGAGGGTCAGGACGTGATCCGGCCCCTCGCCGCCGCCGACCTCCCCACCCTCGCCGCCGGTCTGGCCGAGCTGCCGCTGCTGCGGCGCTACGGCCGCTCCGCCCAGAAGCTGCAGGAGATCCTGGAGGCCGCGCTGGCGCGCGGGGAGGGTCTCCTGGTCGCGGACGAGCAGGGCGCGCCGGCGGGCCTGGCCTGGTTCCTGACCTCGGGCACGCTGGCGCTTGGAGGATACCTGCGGCTCCTGGCCGTGCTGGAGCCATTCCAGGGGCGCGGGCTGGGGGCGCAGCTCCTGGCGGCCTACGAGGCCGAGACGGCCCGGGCCAGCGCCCACTCCTTCCTCCTCACCTCCGCGTCCAATGCCGGCGCGCAACGCTTCTACGAGCGGCTGGGCTATCGGCGGGTGGGGCTCCTGCCGTCGCTGGTGGTGGCGGGCGAGGACGAGGCGCTCTACTGGAAGCGGGTGCGAGGCTGATCCGGATCCCGGGCTACTCGCTGCAGCCCGCCCCTTCCTTCCTGCAGTCGCGGAAGCTGCACCTGCAGGTGATGGTCGTGGACCCGGCGGTGGTGGTCCAGCCCTGGCCGTCGCAGTCGCCGAAGCTGCAGCGGGTCTGGGCGGTCTCGCCGCTGGACGAGGTCGTGGTCCAGCCGTTCTTCATGCAATCCCCGAAGTCGCAGCGGACCTCGAGCGTGGCACCGTCGTCGTGGGTCGTGACCCAGCCGTCCTTGAAGCAGTTGCCGAAGTTGCAGCGGGTCTCGCTCTTGGTGCCGTCGGGGCGCTCCGTCACCCAGCCGTTCCTGGTGCAGTCGCCGAAGTTGCAGCGGGTGACCGCGTTCCCGTCCGGCGTGGCCGAGGTCCACCCGTCCTGGAGGCACTTCGAGAAGCTGCACTTCCCCACCATGGGCGTGGTCGCGGAATAGCCGAAGAGCGGGCTCGAGGTCGGGTTGACGAAGTGGTCGGCGTCCTCGGTCAGGATCCTGCCCTGGATCTGGACGGGCGTGTCCGCGGCCGGGCTCGCCTTCTTGTGGATGCAGCCGGCCACCAGGCCGGCCAGAACGAGAAGGGCGAGCGAAGGGCGCATGAGGGCTCCTGGTGAACCCAGGGTAGCACCTCCGTGCCGCCCCGGTGCGGGCCTCGCGCTCAACCCTGCGCGACCCACTCCTTCGCCGACTCGACGTCCTCGAAGAGATCGAAGGGGACGTTGAAGAGCGGCTTGATGGCGCCGAAGACCACCTTCTTCATCCCGTCGATGCCGACCAGGGCGCACTTCTTGAGGTGCGGCATCACCGTCGAGGCGTACTGCTGCATCTCCTTCACCGTGCCCCTGTCGAAGCGTACGTCCTCGAAGACCGTCACGACCCGGACCGATTGCAGGGGCTGCCTGCAGATGGCGCGCTGGGCTTCCTGGATGACAGGGGCGAACGTGCCCGGCTCGCAGGTCGAGAAATCGACCAGGAGGAGCTGGGTCGCGCCGCGCGACACGACGGTGACATTCGGCATGTGAGTCCTCCACCAGCGACTCTACGACCCCGCGGAACAGCCTCCAAGAGGGGTTCGCGCGGACTCGCCATGCGAGCACGACGCGACCGCGAGGCGCAGGCTGCCGACCAGCGGGCACGGCGTCCGGGAGCACCGCTATCCCGGCTCGAGGACCGTCCCGGCGCTGCCCGGCTCGAGCACCGCCCGGCGCAGGTCGCCCGGCTCGAGCTTGCCGACGATGACCACCGACCCGGCACCGCCCTGGAGCACGGCGAACGACTCCTCCAGCTTCGGGATCATCCCGCCGGAGATGGTCCCGTCCGCCACCAGCCGCTCGAACTCGGGGCGGGTGATGCGCGGGATGCGGCTCGACGGGTCCTTCACGTCGCGCAGCACGCCCGGCGTGCGAGGTGACGAGCACGAGCGCGTCGGCGCGCAGCGCCCCGGCCAGCTGGCTCGCGACGGTGTCGCCGTTGATGTTGAGCGCCTGCCCCCGCTGGTCGCAGCCCAGGCAGGCCAGCACCGGCACGTAGCGCCGCTCGAAGAGATCGCCCAGGAGCGGCAGGTTGAAACCGGTGACGTCGCCGACCAGGCCCAGGTCGACCGGCTCCGGCCCGGCGCCCTGCATCACCCTGGGCGGACGCCGCCGCGCCTGGATGACGTGTCCGCTGGCGCCGTGCAGCCCCACCGCCATCACCCCGCGCGCCAGGAGCCGCCCGCACAGATCGACGTTGAGCTGCCCGGCGACCACGTACTTCATCACCTCGAGCGTCTCGGGGTCGGTGTAGCGGCGCCCCGCGATCTGGCGGGTCTCGATCCCGAGCCGCCTCTGGAGCGCGGTGGCCTGCGGCCCGCCCCCGTGGACGATGGCCACGCGGTGGAAGCCCTCCACCAGCGTCGCGCACGTCGGCGGCGATGACGTCGAGCTCGGGGGACTCGACGATCTCGCCGCCCAGCTTGAGGACGATGGTCTTGATCATGGCGGCCACGGGCCGGGATCGGCGAGCGAGGTCTTCTCGTCGAGCCCGAGCATGAGGTTCATGTTCTGGATGGCCTGGCCCGCCCCACCCTTGACCAGGTTGTCGGTGGCGCCGAAGGCGGTCACGGTGCGGCGGCCGCCGCGCGGCGGCCCGGCCACCACGCCCACCTCGGCGTAGTTGGAGCCGGAAACCGCGGCCACCTCCGGGAGCCGCTTCCGCGGCACGCGCACGAAGGGTTCGCCCTGGTACGCCTCCCGGTAGAGCGCGACCAGTCGTTCCTGGGTCCACTCCTCGGGGAGCTCGAGGAAGGCGGTGGCCAGGATCCCGCGGGCGAGCGGCGCCGAGACCGGAACGAAGCGCAGCGCCAGGTCGCGCCCGCCGGCGGCGGTCAGGGTCTCGGTGATCTCCGGCACGTGCTGGTGCTCGAGCGGCTTGTAGGTGCGGAGGTTGCCGGCGCGGACCGGGTGGTGCGTGCCGGCGCTGGGCGCCACCCCGGCGCCGGACGAGCCGGTGATCCCCTGGACGTGGAGCACTCCCTCGAGCAGCCCTCTCCTCGCCAGCGGCAGGAGCGCCAGCTCGATGGTGGTGGCGAAGCATCCGGGCGAGGCCACGAAGCGGGCCCGCCGGATCGCCTCGCGGTTCTGCTCGGGGAGGCCGTAGACGAAATCCCGGAGCCGCTCCGGACAGGGGTGCCGGTGCGCGTACCACTTCTCGTAGGCGGCCGCGTCCTTGAGCCGGAAGTCGCCGCTCATGTCGACGACCCGCACGTCGGGCAGGGCCGCCAGCTCGGGGACCTTCTGGGCCGCCACCGTGTGCGGGAGGCCGAGCAGGACCACGTCCATGCCCCGGGCGGCCTCGGCCGGCGCGATCTCCTCGAAGCGGAGGTCGGTCAACCCCTCCAGGGCGGGATCGGCGGCCGAGAGCGGCTCGCCGACGTAGTCCACCGAGGCCACCCGGACCAGCTCCACGTCCGGGTGGACCAGCAGCCGGCGGATCATCTCCGCGCCGCCGTACCCGGACCCGCCGATGACCGCAGCCCGGTAGCGCTTGCCCAGTGCCATCCGTCGCCCTTATACCGGGACCGCCGGCAGGCGGCCAGCGGACCGCAGGCGGAGATCCCCGGGCGAGGCTCGCGGCCGGCCGAGGAGTCGAGATGGGTTCGCGGCTGGAGGATGCGATCGGCTGGCTCTCCCTTCAGCGCACCGCCATGGAGGCGTTCCTGGAGCGGCTGGTGCTGCAGAACTCCTTCACCGCCAACCGCCACGGTGTGGAGGCCGTCGCCAACCTCGCCGCCGGGCAGCTCCGGACGCTGGCCCTCGACGTCGAGCTGCGCGCCTCCCAGCGGTACGGCCCGCACGTGCTCTTCTCCGGCAAGGCCGCCGGTGCGCCGGTGTTCCTGACCGGCCACACCGACACCGTCCACCCGCCGGGGAGCTTCGAGGGCTTCCGGCGCGAGGGCGACCGCGGCTTCGGCCCGGGCTCGTTCGACATGAAGGGCGGCATCGCCGTGATGCTCTTCGGGCTGGCGGCGGCCAAGCGCGCCCAGCTGCTGGAGCGCGTCCCGCTGCGCGGGATCCTGGTGGGCGACGAGGAGGCGGGCTCGCCCGAGTCGCAGGCGCTGACGCGCGCCCACGCCACCGGCGCCGGCAGCGCGCTGTGCTTCGAGTCCGGCCGACCCGGCGACCTGCTCATCACCCGGCGCAAGGGGGTGGGCTCGGTCAAGGCCAAGGCGCGGGGCCTGGCCGCCCACTCCGGCAACGAGCCCGAGAAGGGCCGCAGCGCGATCTGGTCGCTGGCCCGCTTCATCGACCGGGCCCAGGGGCTGACCAGCGCCGAGCACGGGGTCACCGTCAACGTCGGGACCGTCTCCGGCGGCACCACCAAGAACACCATCCCCGCCCAGGCCCAGTGCGAGGTGGACCTGCGCTTCGAGAGGGCCGAGGACGGCCACGCGCTGGTGCAGGCGCTGGGGGCCATCGCCGCCGAGGTGGCCATCCCCGGCACCTCCATCGAGCTGGAGGAGGGGTCGTGGCGCGATCCGCTGGAGCGGACCCCCGCCTCCTCGGTGCTGGCCAAGCAGTACGGCGAGTGCCAGCGGGAAAGCGGGCTGGGGATGGGCGAGGCCCCGCTCGCCGGCGGCGGCTCCGACGCCTGCACCCTGGGTGCCATGGGCATCCCGACGGTGGACGGTCTTGGCCCGCGCGGCAAGGCCTTCCACACCTCGAACGAGGAGGTCGATCTCTCCTCGCTCGTGCCCAAGGCGATGGCGCTGCTGCGGTTCCTGGCGAAGCGGGGGGGCGGGTAGCGCCGGCCGGGTCGACGGAGGCTGGTCACCCGGCGACGAACGGCCTAGAGTCCCCCGCGTCCCGGTTCACGACCCTGCCCTCGCCGACAGGCGTGGAGGATCGCCCGATGCCGCCTTCCCCGGACGCAGCGCTGGTGGAGACGATCCCGGTGTCCGGCTTCGATCCGGCCGGCGAGCCCGAGATCCGGCGATTCAGCGACGGGAGCCTGCAGGTGGTCTTCGACTTCATGCCGCCCTCCTTCGTCGAGGACGAGGGGGGATGGGTCGACCTGGGCCGCTACCGGAAGTTCGACGAGGAGATGGCCCGGGCCATCGAGGCCGCGGTGGTTTGGGAGGACCGGGAGTTCTTCTCCATCGAGCACCCTCGCGACGACACCATCGAGCGGCTTCGCCAGTTCCTCGCCTCGTACCATGTCGAGAAGGGCTGACGCGCCTAGGGCAGGAGCCCCTTCTCCCGCGCCATCTTCCCCAGCCGCTCCTTGACGCGCTCGAATCGCTTCATGAGCGTGTTGGCGGGGACGGGTTCCTCCCCCTCGGCGAACACCTCGGCAATCTCCTTCCAGGAGAGCGCCTGGTCGATGCGCAGGACCAGCAGGGCCTGGTCCTCGACCGAGAGGCTGGCCCTGAGGGCATCCAGGGCGTCGCGCTGGCGATCGACCCGCACGGCGGAGGCGGTGCGCACCTCGGCGGCGATGCGGGACGCCTCGCCGGTCTCGAGCCGCCGCCCCCGCTTCTGCCAGGCCTGGTCGCGCAGGTTGAGCGCGGCGTGGTGGGCGACGCGCAACGCCCAGGTCCGGAAGCTGGCCCGGCCCTGGTAGCTCGGCAGCCCGCGCCACAGGTTCTCGGCGAACTGCGAGAAGGCCTCCTCGGCGTCGGGCTCGCTGCGCAGCAGCGCGCGCAGGTAGCGGAGCACCTCCGGGCCCAGGCGGCGGATGGCCAGCGTGGCCGCGCCGGGCGCGTCGCCGGCGGCGAGCCGGGACCGGATCTCCTCCTCGAGCTCCATTTCACCGCCTCCCGAAGAACGCCTCGATCCAGCCCCACAGGTTCCCGAAGGTGGGGTCGACCCGGAAGATGATCCCGCGCACCGCCGCCAGGCGGCGGCCGTGCACGCGCGCCGCCAGGTCCTTCAGCAGCTCGACCGCCTCCTCGCGGCGCCCGGCGGCGCGCACGGTGCGCGCCAGGATGGCGATGGCGTCGGCGTCATGGGGCTCGAACTGCAGAGCCAGGCGGAGCACGCGCTCGGCCACCGGGTACTGCCGGGCCAGGTGGAGGCGCCATCCACCCTGCGTGAGCGCCGCCACCGCTTCCGCCCTGCGGCCGCGCTGCAGGTGGAGCCGGGCGATCTCCGGCCAGAGCGCTTCCTCGTCGGGGTAGTGTTCCGCGGCCTGGATGAAGAGCGAGAGCGCCCGCTCGTGGAATCCCGCCTTGGCCTGGCCGTCGGCCGCCCTCCGGAAGCTGACCAGCGCCCCGTCCCGGTCGCCGGTCGCCGCCAGCAGCGGGGCGATCTTGGCGTGGACCGTCAGGTCCTCGGGATTGGCCTCGAGCACGCGCCGGTAGCCGGCGATGGCCTGCTTGCGGCGGCCGCGGGCGCGGGCCACGTCGGCGGCGGCGAGCTCCTCCGTGCGGTTGAAGGGGCGGTTGCCCCAGGGCCAGCGCATCCGCATCCCGTGAATGTACCGCCAAACCGGCGCCGCACGAGAGCTGGCTTTCTCGCACCCCCCTGGCCGCGCTCTACTCGACCGACGCCCTGCCCCAGCAGGCGAGGATGCGGCGTCCCGCCTCGGCCAAGGAGGCGGGGTCCCCGCCATGGCGGGCCACCGTGAAGCGGGGGCCCAGGGCCGGAAGCTGGCCGAGGGCGGGATCGACGGCCACCCAGCCGGCCGCGGTGCGAGCCTCGACCCACGCATGCCACACGTATCCTCGCCCGTCGTCCGCGACGCCCAGGGCGACCCGCGCAGCCATCCCGCGCCGGCGGAGCGCGGCGGCGTAGGCCCGCGCCTGGTCGCGGCAGCTGGACCCGTCCGGGCGCGGCGCGGGCAGCGAGGAGAGATCCACCTCGGGTGAGGGCGGGTCCGGCGCCAGCCCACAGAACCGCCTGGGCGCACCCCCACCGGGCGGCCCTGGCACGCGGACCTGAAGCGGCGGCGGCGCGGACGGGACCTCGGCACGTGCGTCGCGAACGAAGCGCGTGCCCTGCGCCTCGATCTCCACCGCGTCGGGAAAGCCGTCCGCGCCCGGGGAGACCTCCTCGACCACCCCGAGGACCTCGACGCGCACCCGACCGGCTTCGATCCTCGCGCAGGCGGGGCCGCTTCGCCCGCTCTCCTCGTCGAGGACGTCGATGCAGCCGCCCCCGCGCGCCGCCAGGACCAGCTCGGCCAGCGACAGCGGCACCATCCCCCGACGATGCGGAGGAGATCGGCGGACCCCGTCCACCTCGACCTCGAGCCTGTCCAGCCCGCCCGCGCGATCGACGCTCGCCTCGATGCGCCGCGTCCGAAGCGTCCCGCCCGACGCCGCGGGGAGCCGCAACCGCGATCGCCAGAGCAGGGTGCAGCCCGGGCCGCTGCACGACACCGAGAGCTCCGAGAACCCGACCGGCGCGCCGGCGATCTCCACCCGGTACCGGGCCCGGCCCTGCGGGATGGCCGGCCCTGCGGCCGCCAGCGCCACGGCGGCCAGGAGCCCGATCACCGCTCACCCCGCCCGGCGGCCCGGAGGCCGCGCCGCAGCCCCGCCCCGAGCAAGACCAGGACGGCCGCCCCCAGCAAGACGGCCCAGGCCAGGTTGCTATAGGCGCGGAACAGCTCGACGAGCTCGGGGAGGCTGCGCACCACCAGCCCTCCCACCGCGAGCAACAGCGCGTTCCAGAGCGCCGCGGAGACGCCGCCCAGGAGGAGCACGCGCGGAAATGGGATCCCGGCAGCGCCGGCCCCGATGAAGACGAAGGCCCGCAGCCCGGGCATGAACCGGTTGGCCACCAGGAGCGCGGCCCCCCAGCGCTGGTATGCGCTCACGAACCGCGCCAGCCTCCCGGCCGAGAGCGGGCCGCGCCGGGCGGCGCGGGCATCGAGCCGCGGCGCGAGCCAGCGACCGATGCCGTAGTCCAGCGCCGCCCCCACCACCGCGCCCGCGGTGGCGGCGGCGAAGGCCAGCGGCCAGGAGATCACCCCCTGGACCGCGTACCAGGCCCCGAGCAAGACCACCAGATCGCCCGGGAGCGGCGGGACCAGGTACTCCATCAGGCTGGCCAGGAAGAGGACGGCCGGCGCTGCCGGTCCGCTCCGGCTCAGGAGCTCACCGAGGTCGGACGCCAGCTGGCCGAGGAGGTCCATCGGGCGCCATCCTATGACGAATCCCGCGCAACCACCGGGTCACGGGAAAGGCCGAGGGGTCGCGCCGGCCGGCACGGCCCCCGTCTCCGGGCTCTGCGGTATCATTCGACCCCTTGCCGACCGGAACCTCCGCCCGCGCACGGAACGTCATCCTGGGCCTGGCCCTCCTCTGGCTTGGACTCGGGTACGTGAACATCGCCCGCGGCCTGTTCCACACCGGGCCCCGCTACCGCTTCTGGTCGTTCCAGCACCTCTGCTACTCGGACGTCATCGCCATGCACGGCGACCGGTACCTGGGCGGCGGCCACCCTCGCCCGTACCTCGACGACCAGATCGAGTACCCGGTGCTGCTCGGCCTGTTCCTGTGGCTGCCGCACTGGCTTCCGGGCGGCGCGGCGGCCCACTTCACGGTGACCTACCTGCTCCTGGCGCTCTGCCTCCTGGCCGCGCTGCTCGCCCTGGAGCGCATCCCGGGGGCGCGCCCGGCCTGGCTGGCGGCCACGCCGGCGCTGGCCCTGTACGCCGGGCTCAACTGGGACCTCTTCCCCATCGCCCTGCTGGCGCTGGCGGCCCTCGAGCTCTCGCGCCAGCGCCGACCGCGCGGCCGCCGCGGCCACCGCGCTCGGCATCTCGGCCAAGCTCTTCCCGGGCGTGCTGGTGCTGCCGGCAGCGGGGGCGCTCTGGGGCGAGGCGGCGCCACCCGGACGCTGGCGGCGGCTGGCTCTGGCCGCCGGCGCTGCGTCCTGGCCGCGGTCGTCCTGGTGGTGAACCTCCCCTTCGCCACTCCTGGCCCCGGAGAGCTGGTCCTGGTTCTTCCGCTTCAACGCCGGGCGCGGGCGCGGAGAACTCGGCCTGGCACGCGCTGGGGATCCCGCGCGGACCGCTGCTCGAGCTCCTCTCCGTCGGGACCGCTCCTGGCCGCCAGCGCGCTTCGCGCTCTTGGCAGCGGCGCGCGCGGCGCGCCGGCGGGCGGACGCGGGGCGCGCGGTCCGGCTGGGCGCGGCCCTGGCCCTGACGGTCTGGATCGCGACCAACAAGGTGTGGAGCCCGCAGTACGCGCTGTACGGGTTCCTGGCCGGCGCCGCTGGTCGCGGCGCCCTGGCCGCTCTTCGGCCCGCTCACCGCGGTCTCGCTGATCGACTACTGGGCGGCCTTCGAGGTGCGCGGCCTGCGCTGGGACCCGGCCTTCCGCGACCACGTCTTCCACCCGGTGGGCCTGGTGCGGACGCTGCTCTGGCTCGTGCTGGCGGCCTGGCTGGCGCGGGAGCTGTGGAAGGTGGCGCGCTCCCCCGTTCCCGTTCAGTAGTCCTTGGACCAGATCAAGCTCGCCCCGCCCGTGTTCTCGTTGCCCCAGCGCCCCTCCAGCGTCCATTGGGGCGTGATGGCGTACTGGAGCTTGACCTCGTCCTCGTTCTCGCCCAGCTGCCGGTTGGCATCGAACCGGCGCGTGAACCCGACGAAGATCTTGGTCCCGGGGATGTAGCCGCTCACCTTGGCGGCCGAGGCGTTGAGGCTCACGTCGCCGGTGGCGAAGGGGAGCTGATCGCGGATGAAGGTGTTGAAGACCGCGAAGCCCAGGGACTGCGCCGCGCTGCGGGCCACGTCGTTCTGCGCCGCGCCGGCCGCGCCGCCGCCGCCGGGCTTGAGGTCCGTCTGGCCGGTGGCGATGAGCATGGCGATCTGGCCCTCGTCCATGGCCGGCTGGCTCCTGAGGTTGATCTGCGGCTTGGCCACCGGCCCGCTCACCGTCACGGTCACGACCACCTTGTTGGCGGTGTCGTCGTACTCGGCCTCCGCGTCGATGAGGGCGGCCTTGGGTGGGCCGCCGGTGAAGGTCAGGCGCCCCCGCTTCGCCTCGAAGCGCCGATCGGCCAAGGGCTCGCCGAACCCGCGCACCACCTCGACCGAGCCGGACATGAAGTCGCCGCTGGCCTGGTGCTCGTAGGTGACGTCCGCCTTGAGCTCCACGTTGACGCGCGGGCTCACCCGCTGGACCAGGAACCGGCCCGGGGCGACCAGCCGCACCGCGACCGTGAGCGGCTGCCCACCGTCCGGCCCCGGGGCCGGCGCGGGCGCAGCCTTCTTGGGCGGCGGCCTGGGGCCGATGGTGATGTCGGGGCGCTTCTCCAGCGACTGGAGATCGCGAGGCAGCTTGTCGGCCAGGCGCACCAGCCCGTCCGGCACGTCCAGACGCGCGTCCAGGCGGTGCTCCTTGTAGGTGCCGCTGGCCTTCACGCCCACGGTGACGGTCGCGAGGTCCATGCCAGCCCGGGTGAAGGTGAGCTTGCGGGTCTCGATGCGCCCGTCGAGCTGCGCGCTGGGGGTGGTGAGCCCGCGCAGCGCGGCGTGGATCTGGAGCGTGCCCTCGCCGCGGCGCGCCTCGAGGGTCCGGAGCTCGACCGCGTCCTCGGTGATGGAGCCGTCCAGGGTCAGCCCGGTCCAGTCGCCGTACTCGAGCAGGGCCAGCCGGCCGTCGGCGAGCCGGACCGTGCCGCGCGGCGCGAGGTGGGCCAGCGGCCCGGTGGCGGTGATGTCCGCGTCGAGCTTCCCGGAGGCGGCGCGGACGGCCTTGGGGAGGATGGCCGGGACGAACCCCAGGTCCACGGCCTCCGCGCGCAGCCTCACCTGGGTGGGGGCGGCGCGCAGCGCAGCGCCGCGGAGATCGATGGAGATGGGGACGGTCACGGCCACCGTGGCGGTGAGCTTGCCGCCGGCGGTCGGGTCGAGGCCCACCTCGCCGGTGACGCGATCGCCCGCCGCGCGCATGACCACGCGGACCTGCCCTACCGGGCGCCCCTTCACCAGGATGGATCGGCCCGAGCCGTCGAGCTGCACGACGGGCCGGCCCAGCGTCCCCTCGGCGTGGAGCTTCACGTCGACCACCCCGCCCAGCGCCACGCCGGAGGCGGCCGCGGCGCGCTGCAGCTCCACGGCCGGGACGGTCCCGTCCACCACCAGCCCGGCCGCCTCCAGGCCGGGGCGCGTGGACAGCCGCTCGGGGGGCACCCGCAGCGCGGCCGTGAGCTGCAGCAGGTCCTGCCCCTGCAGCTGGGCCGTCACCCGCGCCTCCACACGGTCGTCGCGCGCCGCCGCCTCGACGCGTCCGGTGATCCCGGCATAGCCGCCGTAGGCGCCGTCGCCGAGCGCCAGCGCCGCCGTACCGCGCAGCGCGCCGGGCGTGCCGGTCGCGTGCGCCTCGCCCGTCACCCGGCCGCGCATGCCCGACGGGATGCCCAGCCTTCCCGAGACCGCCGCCAGCTCCAGATCGACAACCGTGGCGTCGGCGCCCAGCCGCGCCTGGCGCAGCCCGCGCACCGTCTTGCCGGGGTCGGCCAGCAGCGCCGCCAGGGAGAGCGGAGCGCGCGCCTCGAGGCGCACGGCCGGGCGATCGGCCAGCCTCACCTCCGCCTTCGCCTGGGCGGCGGCGGCCACCTCGGCGGTGGCGTCCAG
This sequence comes from uncultured Pseudomonadota bacterium, assembly GCA_963736345.1. Classification (GTDB taxonomy): domain Bacteria; phylum Myxococcota; class Myxococcia; order Myxococcales; family Anaeromyxobacteraceae; genus Anaeromyxobacter. Next base: position 380,068 of record CAVTOU010000014.1, read on the forward strand.
GGCGATCCCCTCCAGATCGCGGAAGGTGCCGTCCGCGACCGTGGCCTGGACGCGGAGCTCGGGCGTGCCGGCGGTGCCGCTGAGCCGCAAGGTCCCCCCCAGCCGGCCCGAGAGCGGCACCTCCGCCCCGGCGACGTCGAGCAGGGCGGGGATGGGGAGCGCGTCGGCCCGGAGCGTGGCAGAGACCGGCTCGGACGCCCGCCCGCGGAACGGGACGGGGAGATCCGCGTCCAGGTCGACGCTTCCGCCGGGCCCGCGCCCCACCGTCAGGCGGGCGGCGGCGCGCCGGGCCGCGCCGTCGTAGCGCGCCGACCCCTTGACGGTGAGCGCCCGCTCGGTCCGGAACGCGCCCCCCTCCACGTCGAGCTGCCCCTCCAGGCGAGGCCGCGAGAGCGCCCCGGTGGCGCGCACGTCGGCCGAGAGCTCACCGGCGATGCGGTCCTGGGCGGGGAGGAGCCCGGCCGGCAGCTTGGCCAGGTCGAGCTTCACCACCTCGAGCCGCGCGTCGAGCGTCCGGCGCGGACCGATACCTCCCTCCACCGCGATCCGCCTCGGCCCCGAGACGAGCGCCAGCCGATCGACGCGCGGGCCCTCGAAGGTCAGGGTGGCGGGGGTCTCGAGCGCGTAGCGGGTGCCGGGATACGCGAGCGAAAGCTGGGAGAGATGCAGCACCTTGTGGTCGCGCGGCAGGGCGGCGGCCGCCTCCAGCGAGACCGGCTCCTTGCCCGAGCGAGGGCACCAGGCCGGAGGCGGAGAGGTCGGCCGTGGCCGCGCCTGGCTCGCCCGCGGCCGGGGTGAGCGCACCTTTCAGGGCGAGCTCCTGGGCCACCACCCTCTCGCCGGAGGAGACCCGCTGCACCCGTGCCTCCACCCGCAGCTCTCCGGGCCGGAATGGCCCGCTGGCGTTCACCTGCGCCTGCAGGCCGGCGACGGACGCGCTTCCCAGCGACAGCCCGGGCGAGACCACCTGGGCCGCGACCGCCGGGGCCACAGCCGTCCCGCTCAGGTTGGCGTCGACCCGGGCCCGCCCGGCCAGCCGCGGCAGCGACCGGCCCAGGAGCTTGCCGGCGTTGTCGCTCGCGCGCGCCAGGTCGCCGACCTCGGCCGTGAGGTGGGCGGAGGCGGCGCCGCCCTGCTGGTACGAGCCCGCACCCTCCACCCGCACCCCGGGGGCGTCGAGCGACAGGCGCGACACGTTCCAGCTCCCGCGATCCAGCCGCACCACCGCTGCGGCCGGGCCCAGCTCGCCGGCGCGGAGGCGGGAGCGGGCCAGATCCAGGTCGAGGTTTCCGCGCGCGGAGGAGAACCTCTCGCCGGCCAGCCCACCGCGCGCGCTCAGGGTCACGCTGGCGGACGGCAGGGTGGCGATGAGCGCGGACGGATCGAGCGCCTGGGTGGCGAGGTCGAAGCCCAGGGCCCGGGTCCCGTCCAGCCGTATGGCGGCGGCCGCGTCCCCGCCGCCCGCGCCGCCGGCGGCCTGGGGCGCGACGTGCACCGCGGCGGTGGCCACCGTCCCGTCGGCTTCGCCGTAGGCCTCCAGCGTCAGGTTGGCACCGGGGGGCGCGTTCTTCACGACATCGCGGGCCTCCTGGCGGACCAGGGTGGCGCGCGTCAGGGCGGCGCGGCCGACGCGCCGGCCCAGGTCCCCCTGGGCCAGGGCGTCGATGGCGGTCTGGCCAAGCTGCGCCCGGAGGATCGGAACGCGCAGGGCGTCGCCGTCGAGCAGGACGCGCATCTGGAAGACCAGCGCCCCCGGCACCGGGGAGAGCGCCTGGCCGCGCAGCGAGACCTCGGCGCGGCCGCGGCCGGGGCCCAGGATGGCCCGCGCGTCGACCGAGAGATCCTGGACCTCGACCCGCGTCCTGCCCCCCGCGTCCCGCCACCACACGCTGGTGTCGCGGATCGCCACCCGGCGCAGCCGGATGGTCCAGCCGCCCAGCGGGTCCTTCCAGAACGGCTTCCTCGCCTCCTCGCGGCGGGGCGGCGACGGATGGGCGGGGGCGAAAGCGCGGGCCAGCGAGAGCTTCACATCCTCGTTCTCGTCCACCAGGATCGCCGCGCCGTCGAGCTCCACGTCCAGGCCGACGGCCTTGTTGCGGAGGCGGGTCACGTCGGCAGAGACCACGAACCGGTCGACCTGCAGGACCAGGTGTCCGTCCGGGTCGTAGGCCTCGAAGTCGCGGATGGCGATGGCGCCCCCCGGCCGCAGCTCCACCCCGCCGAGCTGGAGGCTGCCCGCCACCTGCGCGTCGGCGTACTGGATCACCTTCGCGGCCGCCACCCGCCTCCCGGTCGGCGTCGTGGCGTAGGCCACCAGCGCCGAGAGCGTCACCCCGACCAGCGCCAGGAACCCGAGGATCCCCCAGCCGACGACCGCCAGGCCGACGCGGAGCGGGCGCACTAGAAGGCCTCCCCGATGGTGAGCTGGAGGGCCAGGATGGGCTCGCGGTGGGTGCCCAGCGGGACGGAGGGGAACCGGTGGTTGAAGTCCACGTTGCGTGAGAGGTCGTCGGGGAGCCGGCCGGCCAGATCGAGGCGCAGCGGGCCGACCGGCGTCCGGTACCGGATCCCGAACCCGGCCGCCCACTGCAGCCGGGCGGGGGCGAAGGCCTCGCGCCAGGCGGTGGGCACGGCCGAGCCACCCGAGACGTAGCCCGCGTCGGTGAACACCGCGCCGAACAGGAACCCATGGATGGGGAAGCGGAACTCGAGCGAGTACTCGGCCAGTCCGTTGCCACCCACGGGGTAGAACTTGTTGCTGCACAGAGGTGTTCCGTTCGCGTCGAACTGCCCCGACAAGACGCAGGCCATGGGCGAGAGCCGGTTCTGGCCGTAGCCGCGCATCGCGTTCGCGCCGCCCGACTCGAACAGCGCCACGGTGGGAGGGTTTCCATTCTCGTTCAGCGGGATGAAGGCGCCAATGCGGGCGCGGGCCGCCAGCACCGAGCGCTCGCCGATGGGCAGGTAGAACCGCGCCTCGGGCAGGAGCTTCAGGTACTGGTAGCCGTACCCTCCCACGTGCCCGCCCTCCTGCACCGTGAGCGCAGCGTAGAAGCCCCGGCGCGTGTTGAGCGGGTCGTCGCGCCCGTCGAACTCGATCCGCTGCTCCAGGTAGGAGAGGAGGCAGACGCCGTAGTGGCCCGACGCGCTCTTGGTGCACGAAGTGAGCAGCGGGCTGGGGAGGACGTTGGTGGGGTTGTTCGGGTCGGGGAACGCGGAGACGTGATCGAGCTCGTACACCTCGAAGTTGTACGATGGCACGAACGTCACGCGCCGGGTGATGTGGATGGGGAACGCCAGCCGGGCGCGCTGGGCCCAGAACTCGTACCCCGACTCGAGGCCCCTCTGCACCTCGAGGTGCGTGCCCACGTCGATGTACCGCCGGAAGACGCCCGACTGCGTCAAATCGGCCGACAGGGTGGCGATGGGTCCTTCATCGCGCGGCTGCGTGATGAGCCACGCATATCCGGCGGTGAGGGACAGGTCGAGCCTGCGGAGCCCGCCCAGGAAGTTGCGATTGGTCCAGCCGGCCACCGCCGAGAGGTCGATGCGGCTGTTGGAGACCACCCCCAGGCTCGGCCCCAGCCGGACGCTGCGGAAGGGCGCCTCGCGGACCGCCACCAGGATGGGGATGATGCCGCGCTGCGGATCGGGCGTGCCGCGGCTCACGCGTACGCCGCCGAACACCCCCATGGAGAAGACGTGGTTCTGCGCCGAGGAGAGCTTGCGCTCGTCGTACCACTCGCCGGTCTTGATCTCGTCGGCCGCCTGCTGGCGGACGCGTTCGCGCGGCACCTTCCCGGTGCCGGCCACAAGGATGGGACCGAAGCGGTAGCGCTGTCCCGCCTCGACGCGGTAGTGCACGATGGCCGCGTGCTCGTCCGGCAGGACCTGCGCCTCCTGCGTGACCTCGGCGATCGCCCACCCGTGGTCGTGCAGCGCCGCGGCGATCTGCTCGCGGAAGGCGTCGTAGGCCGCGACCGCGAAGACGTCGCCCACGTGCAGGGCCGGCTTCTCGAGCGCTGCGCGGGCCTCGGGCGCGGCGTCCAGGCCGTCGATGTCGATGCGGGTGACGTGGATGGGCTGGCCCTCGTCCACCTTCAGCGTCACGTCCGCCTGCCCCTCGCCCACCCCCACCACCTGCGTGTCCACGACCTTCGCGTCGTAGTAGCCGTGGTCCCGGCAGTAGGCCTCGACCCGCTCCCGGTCGACGGCCAGCCGGTCCCGGTCGAGCAGCGAGACCATGTCGTTGTTGGGGGTGCCGCGGAGCGCGTACAGGATGGGCCCGAAGATGGGCACCGGGGGCGGGCGCTTCAGCTGCCCGAGGTCCTGCCGGGCGCCCGCCATCTGGTGGATCAGCGGCCCGATGATGGGAATGGGCGGCGAGCGCTGGGACTCCTGGGTGGCGAGGCGCTTCTTGAGATCGCCCTCGTCCAGGTGCTTCATGCCCTCGATGCGAAACCGGAGGATGGCCGGCTGCTCCTCGGTTCCCCGGATGTGGACGCAGGCCGTCTGGCCGCCTGCGAGCAACGCGAGCAGCACCCACCACCGCGGGCGAGGTTGCGCTCGGGGTGGGCGCACGTGGTCCACGCGCGGATGATGGCATCGATCCCGCCCGGCCGCCTTCGGATTCGGCGCTGGGGTGGCAGTCCGGTTTGGGGGCTCCCGGGTGAACGCGCCGAGGCGGCGCCCGGAGCGTCGCGGCTCAAGCTGGCGAGGAGAGGAGGAGCGACAGGTTCTCCTCCTCCCAGGCCTTGGCGCGCGCGTGGTCGGGGTAGTCGCGCTCGCGCCGGCGGAACTCCCACCCGTGCACGATGCGCCGCCCGTTCACCTCCACCGCCGGCACGATCTGGTGCAGCATCTCGTGGAAGACCACCGCCGCCACGTAGAACTCGGGCACTTCCTTGCGATCGAGGGTCGGGTGGATGCGGATGATGCGCGCGTCCTGGACGTAGACGCCGGTCTTGACGGTCCGTCGCCGGTGCCCGACGCGCACCGGGCCCCATCCGATCCGGACCTCGACCTTTCCGCCGAAGTGCCGGGCGTTGAGCCGGTCGAGGATGGCCTGCAGGTCGTGAGCGCGCCCGCGGGGCTGCAGGTGCATGTGCCGGGGCGCGGCGATCCGCTCGCGGTGGACCCGGACGTAGGCGTCGATGCGGCCGCCGGCCTCGCGCTGGCGGGCGGCGGCGCCGCGGCGGCTGGCGGCGAAGGATGCCAGCGCCGAGACGACGTCGTCCGGGGCGCCCAGGAACATGTGGTGCACCCGGTAGTGGATCTCGCCACCGCCGCGCCGGAACGAGACCATGGTGGAGCGGTTGTCGTGGACGGTGAGCCGGACCCGCTCGGAGAGGAGAGAGGACAGGATCGTCCGCCAACCGGTGGGCGGCCGCGACGCGGGTCTCGCGGCCGCGGAAGAGGATGAGCTGGCGGTTCGACTGCTTCGGGGTCACGAAGGCGCCGGCGGACGCGGGGTGTGGGCTCGCGCCGCTGCCTCGCGATCCTAGAAGGGCGGGTGCCGGCCCATCAAGGGTCCCCCCGCCGGCCGGCCGGGCGAGCGCGTGCGTCGAGGTGGGCGACGGACCTCCCCGCCTTCCGTCATTCCAGGGGGATGGGTCCGGAGGATCAGCGGGCGAGGTCCCGTGGGCTCGGCTGCTCGACGGGCCCCGGTCGGATCTCACCCGGCGGGCTCCTCGCCCTCCTCCTCGGCCAGGAGCCGCTCGAGCCGACCCGCCTCGATCCGCAGGAGGATGACCCGCTCCTGGCTGTAGGTGACCGCGCCAGGCGCGGCGCCCCTCGCCTTGCGGACGTGCTTGGCGCGCGTGTACGCCACCTCTGCCTGCGGCTGCCCGCGGGCGTCGGAGAAGTGGATCGCCAGGTGCGCGGCGTCGAGGAGCGTGTCCTGGTCCGGCGCCCTGCCCTTGTCGAGGCGAGCCACCACGTGCGCGCCCGTCCTCCCGCGCGCGTGGAGCCACAGGTCGTTCCCCCGCGCCACCCGCAGCGTGAGGGCATCGTTCCGCTCGGCGCCCCGCCCCACCAGGACGGCCACGCCCGACACCGACCGGAAGGTCCGGTAGGGAGGGAGCGGCTCGTCGCGGCGGTGCGGGCCTGCCGCGCGCCGCGGGCCGGCCCCGAGCCGCCGCGCATCCTTCTCGATCCGCGGCAGCGCCGGGAGCGGCGCGCCCTCCAGCTCCAGCAGCAGCGCGCGCAGGGCCGCCTCGCGGCGGCGAACCTCGTCCGCCCGCGCCATCACCCGGGCGGCGCTGTCCACGATGCGGCGGTAGCGGCGATAGTACCGCTCCATGTTGGCCTGCGGGGTGAGGGCGGGATCGATGGCCAGCCGCACCTCGCGCGGGCCCTCCTCGGTCCACTCCGTGACCGTCACCTCGCGCGCCCCGCGCCGGACCAGCCGCAGGTTGGTCTTGAGCAGATCGGCCTTGCGCCGGTCGTCCTCGGCGGCCGGCACCCGCTCGGCCTCCTCGGCGAGCTTGGCCAGCGCCCGGACCGAGCGCGCCACGGCCGCCCGGAGCGGCTCGCGCAGCCGCCGGCGGCCTTCCAGGAGCTGACGCTGGTCCTCGAGCTGCTGGTAGTGGGCCTCGATGGCGGTGGAGAGGGGGAAGCTTCCCCCGGCCGCCGGCATGAAGCGCGGCGCGCGCCCGGCGCGGGGGGTGTCGAGATCGGTCGAGACGCCGGCGGGCGGCAGGGTCGGGGCGACGTAGGGCTGGCCCGACACCAGCCGGCGCCGCTGGGAGAGGTTCCGCCCGGCGCCGGCCAGGATGATCCCGTCCTCGCCGACCAGGAAGAGGTTGCCGTGGCGGCCGGTGAGCTCGGCCACCAGGTCGACCGCGCCCCTCGCGCGCTCCAGGCGGAGGGAGACGACGCGGTCCCCGGCGCGCGAGGCGATCGCCGCCAGGCGTGCGCCCTCCACCTCGCGGCGCAGGACGGCCTGGAAGGGGAAGGGCGACTCGGGTTGCGGGGGGCGGCGCAGGGCGGCGTGGAGGCGCGAGCGGTCCGGCTCGGCGGAGACCAGCAGGAGCACCTCGCCGGCGCGGCCGTGGAGCTCGAGGGTGAGCGCACGCTCGCCGTGCACCCACGCCGCGCTGACGCGCGAGCCGGCCAGCAGCTGCAGCTCGGCGACCACCTGGGCGATCTCGCTGGCAGTGAGGGACACGGAAATCCGCTCCAGTGGCTCAAAATAGCAGCGGCCGCCCTGAGGCGGCCGCAGCGCTATGCGATGGAAGCCTGACGGTTACTTCTTGCTCTTCTTCTTGGCGGCCTTCTTGGCCGGCTTCTTCGCAACCTTCTTGACCTTCTTCGCGGGCATCTGTTCCCTCCTCGAAACGTCCATCTCTCTTCGATGGACATGCCTGAATGGACAACTGCGGAGAAGGTTAACGCGTCGCGATCATGATCGTCAAGGAAGCGACACGGGTTTTTTTGCTCCTCTTCACCATCGGACCCAGATGGATCGCGCCGCGATCCCCGCCCCGGTCGATCCCTCCTTCACGGTCGGTCACGGAGCTCGCCCGGCGGGCACCTCACGACCAGCGGCGCGCCCCGCGGGGCCCGCTAGACGCCCACCTCGCGGAGGATCTCGTTGAGGCGGCCGCGCACCAGGGTCTCGATGTCGGCGAGGCGCTGCGGCGTGCGGGCCTCGAAGCGCAGCACCAGCAACGGTTGGGTGTTGGAGGCGCGCACCAGGCCCCATCCGTCCGGGAACACCACCCGCACGCCGTCCACCGTGACCGCGTCGTAGCGCGCCCGGAACCACTCCTGGGCCATCCGCACCACCGTGAACTTCTTGTCCTCGGGGCAGTCCACCCGGAGCTCGGGGGTGGAGTAGGTCCTGGGCACGTCCGCCAGCAAGGTCGAGAGCGGCCGCTCGGTGTGGGTGAGCAGCTCGAGCAGCCGGGCCGAGGCGTAGATGCCGTCGTCGAACCCGAACCACCGGTGGCCGAAGAAGATGTGGCCGCTCATCTCGCCGGCCAGCTGGGCGTGCTCCTCCTTCATCTTGGCCTTGATGAGGCTGTGGCCGGCCTTCCACATGATGGGGCGGCCGCCGTGCCGCGCGATGTCGTCGTACAGCGTCATGGAGCACTTGACCTCGCCCACGATGGCCGCGCCCGGCACCTCGGCCAGCAGCGCCCGCGAGAAGAGGATCATGATCTGGTCGCCCCAGAGCACGTTCCCCTTCTCGTCGACCGCCCCGAGGCGATCGGCGTCGCCGTCGTAGGCGATCCCCACGTCGGCGCCCAGCTCCAGCACCTTGCGCCGCAGGGGCTCGAGGTTCTTCTCGACGGTCGGATCCGGGTGGTGGTTGGGGAAGTTGCCGTCCGGCTCCAGGAAGAGCGGCACCACGTCGAACCCGAGCGCCTGGAAGATGGGCAGCGCGACCACGCCGCCGCAGCCATTGCCCGCGTCCAGCACCACCTTGGGGCGGTGCGAGCCGCAGCGAAGGTTCTCGCGGACGTATTGCTGGTAGGGCGTGACGATATCGTGGGGCGTCACCGTCCCCGAGCCGGTGGCGAAGCCGCCGGACTCCGCCAGCTCGCGCAGCGCCTGGATCTCCGGCCCGTGAAAGGTGGCCGAGCCGAGCCCGACCTTGAGGCCGTTGTACTCGGGCGGGTTGTGCGAACCCGTGATCATGCAGATGCCCTGCACGTCCATGGTGTGGGCCGCGAAGTAGGTGAGCGGGGTCGGGACCATGCCCAGGTCCACCACGTCGAGGCCGGTGGAGGTGAGCCCCTCGTGCATGGCCGCCGCGAACCTCGGCCCGGAGAGGCGAGCGTCGCGCCCCACCGCCACCCGCCGGCCGCCCGCCTCGCGCACGCGGGTGCCGAGCGCCTTGCCCACCAGGTTGACGGCCGTCTCGGTGAGGTCCTGGTCGACGGTCCCGCGGATGTCGTATTCGCGGAAGATGGTGGGCGAAATCTTGGGCATGTTCGATCCTCCGGAACCTGAATCTCGTCCGGCGGCCCCGGTGCCGCAGGTCTCTGGCGAGGGGCTGCCACCGGCCGCGTCCGCAAACCGGGCGGGCCTTATAGCACCCGCCGGCTCGCCCGTGGGGGACCTCTCTAGAGGAGATCCTCTCTGCCGCGCCGCGCCAGCTCGTCGACCGCCTTGCGGACGTCCTGGGCCCGATCCCGGCGGCACACCAGCACCGCGTCGCCGGCGTCCACGACGATCACGTCGTCGAGCCCGATCACCGCCACCGGACGTCCGGCGCCGGCCAGCACCACGTCGTTGCGCCCTCCCAGCACCATCGCCTCGCCGTCGATGACATTGCCCTCGGCATCGGTCTTGCGCACCTCCGAGAGGGTGGCGAACGATCCCACGTCGCTCCACCCGAACTCCGCCGGCACCACCGCGATGCGATGGCTCTTCTCCATCACTCCGAAGTCGATGGAGATGGCCGGGCAGGAGGGGAAGACGCGCCGGAGCGTGCGCGCGTAGCGCGGCGTGCCCAGGTCCTTGCCGATGGCGTCGAGCTGCTCGCGCAGGACCGGCATGGCGTGGCCGATCTCGTCCAGGATGACGTCGGCCCGGAAGACGAAGATCCCCGAGTTCCAGAGGTAGTCGCCCTCGGCCAGGTAGCGCGCCGCCGTGACCATGTCCGGCTTCTCGACGAAGCGGGCCACCTTGTGGGCGGTGAGCCGCGACCTGCCCCGGGTGCGCACCGCCAGGCGCGGCCCGAGGCGCAGGTAGCCGTAGCCGGTCTCGGGGCGGGAGGGGCGGATTCCGATGGTGGCGATGGCGCCGGTCTCGGCCAGCTGGGCGGCGGCGCCGAGCGCCTCGCGGAACGCGTCCGGCCGCCCCACGTGGTGATCCGCCGGCAGCATGGCCATGACGCCCTTGGGGTCGCGCGCCGCCACGTGGAGCGCGGCCAGGCCCACGCACGGCGCCGTGTTCCGCGGACACGGCTCCACGATGAAGTTCTCGGGCGGCAGCCCCGGCAGGAGGCGGCGCGCCACCCGCGCGTGCTGCGGGCCGCAAACCACGAGGGTGCGGTCGGCCCGGGCCAGCGGGGGCAGCCGCTGGACCGTCGCCGCCAGGAGCGGCGCGTCCCCGGTCAGGGCCAGGAACTGCTTGGGGCGGTTCCGGCGCGAGAGCGGCCAGAACCGCGTGCCCGAACCGCCCGCCATGATGACCGGATAGATCTTCACGTGCTCCTCCACACGTCCACGAGCTCGGCCAGCACCCGCGCCGTGGCACCCCAGATCACGTCGACCCCGGCCGAGAACTCGTGCACCTCGACGGGCATGCCCCAGGCCTCCCCGCGCTCGACGCGGTGAGCGCCCGGGGCGGCGAGCGCCGCGAGCGCGACCAGAAGGATGCTCTCGACCTCGTCCGGCGCGGCGACGTAGGCATACGGATATGGCACCTCCGCCACCCAGGGCGTCAAGCGGAACGCGGACCGGAGCACCACCGTCTCCGAGAGGGGTCCCACCACCTGGACGGCCGCGGGCGCGAGCCCGATCTCCTCGTGCGCCTCCCGCAGCGCGGCGGCGAGGGAGTCCTCCCCCTCCTCGACCCGTCCGCCCGGGAAGCTGATCTGTCCGGCATGGCGCCTCATCCCCGCCGGGCGTCGGGTGAGCAGCACGTTCACCTCTCCGTCCTTCTCGAAGATGGGCACCAGCACCGCGCCGCGGGCCAGGCCGCCCGGGGGCAGGCGCTCGGGCGGAATCCGCTCCATCGGAAACGGCGCGGGTGCGTGCGATCGAACCGCGGCGGCGAGGCGCTCCAGGGTCACGGGGCCGAGGTCGAGGCCGGCGCGGGAGGGGGAGGTGCCTCGCCGGACGGCAGCACCCCGCGCCAGATCAGGAAGGCGATGGCCACGCCCGCCACGATGCGCCACACCACGAACAGGTAAGTGGTCCGCGTGCGCAGCCACCCGAGCAGCCACCCGATGACCAGGTACCCGGCCACCGCCGAGACCCCCGTCCCGACCAGGGTGGCGATCACCCAGTCCGGATGCCCGCGCAGCATGGGCGCGTCCTTGTAGACCTTGTAGGCGCCCGCGCCGAGGATGATGGGCACCGAGAGCAGGAAGCTGAAGCGGGCGGCCGCCTCTCGCTTGAAGCCGAGCAGCATGCCGGCGGTGATGGTGCAGCCCGAGCGCGAGCTGCCCGGCACCAGCGCCAGCGCCTGGCCGCAGCCCACCAGCAGAGCATCACCGGCGGTCACGTCCTCCACGGTGCGCACGTGGCGCGCCAGCCGCTCCGCCACCACCAGCACCAGCCCGAGCACGATCAGCGATCCGGCGATGACCATGTTGCCCAGGGCCTCGATGCGGCGCTCCAGGAGCTTGCCCAGCACCGCGGCCGGGATGGTGCCCAGCACGATGTACCAGGCCAGCCGCGACTCGCGGTTCTCGAAGGGACGGAGCCGCTTGAGCGAGCCCAGCCCGGCGGCCAGGAGCCGGGCCAGCTCGACCCGGAAGTAGATCAGCACCGCCAGGGTGGTTCCGCTCTGGATGATGGTGACGAAGGCCCGGAAGTGCTCGTCCTCGAGGTGCTGGCCCAGCAGCTCGCCGAAGACGAGCAGATGGGCGGTGGAGCTCACCGGCAGGAACTCGGTGAGTGCCTGCACGAGCCCGAGGAGGAGGGCGGAGAGGAGGCTCATGGACCGCAGGAAGTAGCCCACCGGACCGCGGAGGGCAACGCGACCTGCTCGGGAAGTTGCGGCCCCGGTCCAGCTCCCCGCTCCCGTTCCCGCGAAAAACGGAGGTGTGGCGACCGAGCACGCCCCCTGGCCATCCCTTTCCGGGAGCCGGAGGGGGGAGCAGGAGCGGGTCGAGCGTCAGTACCGGTAGTGATCCGGCTTGAAGGGCCCGTTCTGCGGAACGCCGATGTACGCCGCCTGCTTCCTGGTCAGCTTCGTCAGCCGGGCTCCGATCTGCTCGAGGTGAAGGGCTGCGACCTTCTCGTCGAGGTGCTTGGGGAGCGTGTAGACCCGCTTCTGGTACGCGGCGCGGTTGGTGGCGAGCTCGAGCTGGGCCAGGGTCTGGTTGGTGAACGAGTTCGACATCACGAACGAGGGATGCCCGGTGGCGCACCCCAGGTTGAGGAGCCGCCCCTCGGCCAGCACCAGCACCCGGTGGCCGTCCGGGAACACGAAGGCGTCGTATTGCGGCTTGATGTTGATGCGCCGGGTATCCTTCTTGAGCCCGGCCATGTCGATCTCGTTGTCGAAGTGGCCGATGTTGCCGACGATGGCGCAGTCCTTCATGGCCCGCAGGTGCTCGATGGTGATGACGTCGACGTTGCCGGTGGCGGTGACGAAGACGTCGGCGGCCTGCACCACGTCCTCCATGCGCACCACCTGGAAGCCCTCCATGCTGGCCTGGAGCGCGTTGATGGGATCGATCTCGGTCACCACCACCCTGGCGCCCTGGCCGCGGAGCGCCTGGGCGCAGCCCTTGCCCACGTCACCGTAGCCGCAGACCACGCACAGCTTGCCGGCCAGCATCACGTCGGTGGCCCGGTTGAGCCCGTCCACCAGCGAGTGCCGGCAGCCATAGAGGTTGTCGAACTTCGACTTGGTGACCGAGTCGTTGACGTTGATGGCCGGGAAGAGGAGCGTCCCCGCCTTCTGCATCTCGTAGAGGCGGTGCACGCCGGTGGTGGTCTCCTCCGTGACGCCGGCGCAGTCCCGCGCCACCCGGGTCCAGCGCTTCGGGTCCTCCTTCAGGAGGCGGGCCAGCAGCGCCAGGATGACCGCGTACTCCTCCGAGTCCTCGGCCCGCGGGGTGGGCACGCGCCCCGCCTTCTCGAACTCGACCCCCTTGTGGACGAGCAGGGTGGCGTCGCCGCCGTCGTCCACGATCTGGGTGGGCCCCTTGCCGCCGCCGAAGTCGAGGGCGCGCTCGGTGCAGTCCCAGTACTCGGGCAGCGTCTCGCCCTTCCAGGCGAAGACCGGCACGCCACGGGGGCGCTCCGGGGTGCCGTGCTTCCCGACGACCACCGCCGCCGCGGCGTGGTCCTGGGTGGAGAAGATGTTGCAGCTCGCCCAGCGAACCTCGGCCCCCAGCTCCACCAGCGTCTCGATGAGCACGGCGGTCTGGACGGTCATGTGCAGCGAACCCGTGATGCGCTGGCCCGCCAGCGGCTTCCTGCGGGCGTACTCGCGCCGCACCGCCATGAGCCCGGGCATCTCCTTCTCGGCGAGGTCGATCTCCTTGCGCCCCCACTCCGCCAGCCCGAGGTCCTTGACCCGGTGGTCGGGGGCGGGGGCCGGGACGGCCTTGAGCACGGGCTTCTTCTTCGCGGTCGAGACGGACATGGGCTCTTCGTTCCTTTCGTGGGGAGGGAAGCTAGTCGGAGGAGGTGCCTGCCGCACAGACCACCAGGCCCGGGCCGCTGGCGCCGGGCTCGGGGGGAAGGCTTCGCACGGTGGCGGCGGGGAATCCCGCGGCACGCAGGCGGGCCGAGAGATCGTCGGGCGCGAACCCGGGGTGGACCTGTCCGATGCGGCGGCGCAGCTCCTCGTCGGCGTGGCGGACGGCGTCGACCACCACCAGGCGCCCCCCGGGGCGAAGGATCCGCCGCGCCTCCGCCAGCACCGGGCCGGGGTCCTCCTGGTAGGCGAGCACCAGGACCAGCATCGCGGCGTCACAGCTGGCGGACGGTAGCGGGAGCTGCGCCAGGTCGGCCTCGTGCAGCTCCACGTTGCGGAGGCCCTCGGTGCGCCGCCGGGCGGCCTGGAGCATCGCCGCCAATCGGTCCACCGCCACCACCTTCCGCACCCGGGCCGCCAGCGCGGCCGTGAGCGCACCGGTCCCGCACCCGAGATCGGCGACCGTCCAGGACGCCGGCAGGAGCCCCAGGAGCGCCTCGGTCCCGAAGCCGCGCCCGTAGACCCGGGCGCGGAGCTCGTCCCAGGCGCCCGCCGCGCCCGCGAAGAAACGGCGGGCGCCGTCGCGCCGCGCCAGCACCGCCTCGAGCCGCTTCGCGTCCTGCACCGCCGCGGTCCAGCCCTCGAGCTCCGCCCGGGCCAGCGCCCACAGCTTGCGCGCGCCGGCGGCTGCGTCGGAGGCCCAGGCGTACAGGCTCTGCGTGCCCTGCCGTCGGGAGCCGACCCAGCCGGCGGCCGAGAGCGCCTTGAGGTGGCGGCTGACGGTGGACTGCGGGAGCGCCACCACCTCGCACAGCTCGAGGACCGAGAGCTCGCGCCGCTCCAGCGCGCGCAGCAGGCGCAGCCGGGTGGGGTCGGCGAGCAGCTCCATCCATCCGAGGAGGGCCTGGGGTCGGCGGGCGGCGGCGCTGTCCATCCTTCTATCCGGATGGAAGGATAATTGCTGGCCGCGGGGCGGTCAAGCCCGGATGCGCCGTCCCGGGGATGGGAAGCCCCTCGCGATGGCCGGCGCGGGTGGCGGTGGAGTTCCTGTTCCGCACCTTCACGCGGAAGCTGGACTAGGAGCGAGCGGCCATGCGCCTCTTCAAGCGTGAGTTCACGGACGGGAAAGTGGGACCGGTGGGCCGGGTGGTGGCCTATACCATCATGGGCTTCTTCACCCTGCTCACCCTGCTCCCGCTCTTCTGGCTCCTCTACTCCTCGTTCAAGTCGAACGTGGAGATCATCCGCTCGCCGCTGGCCTGGCCGGAGCGCTGGACCACGCTCAACTACAGCAAGGCCTGGAAGGTCGGGAACCTGGGCACGTACATGCGCCGGCGCGTCGGGGCCGGTGGGTCCGTGGTGGCCCGGGTTCACGGCACCCCGTGTAGGCAGAGCCCATTTCGCTCGGGGGAGCGCAATCGGGTCGGGGCAATGGCTCCCAGAGCGCTTTTCCCGCGTACCTCGTCGTTCCCCCGCACGCTCACCGGGAGCAAAGAGGGTGGCCGGAACCGGCACGGCCCTGGCACACCGCATTTCGGGGGACGACCTCATCGTCTCGCACGGCGCCGGCACGACCACCGGCTCCGAAGCCGACGGCACCCGGACGGGGCTATCCGCGCTCTCGGCTCGAGGTTCCGATGCACGATTCCGTGAAGGCGTTCCCGCTGCGCACGCTCGTCGTCCTGGCGCTCGCGTCGGCGGGCGTGCCGGCGCTGGCCGAGGGCCCCCAGGCGTTCGTGCTCAAGTTCAACCACGTGCTCGGCGCCAAGGAGCCGTTTCACGCCGGGTTCATGGCATGGGCCAAGCGCGTGGAGGAGCGGACCCATGGCGGCCTGAAGATCGAGGTGTTCCACAGCGCGCAGCTGGGCGTGGAGGAGGACATCATCGAGCGGATGCGGCAGGGGGCCAGCGTCGGCCAGAACACCGATTCGGCCCGCCTGGGCAACTACGTCCCGGACATCGCCGTGATGAACGGCCCCTACCTGGTCGAGAACCTCGACGACGTCGCCAGGCTGCGGAGGTCGCCCGTCGTCTTGAAGTGGCTCGACGAGCTGGCGTCGAAGCACGGACTCCGGGTGGTCTCCTTCAACTGGGTCCAGGGGTACCGGCACTTCTTCACCAACCAGCCCATCAGGACCCCTGCCGACCTCAAGGGGCTCCGCATCCGCACGGCCCCGGCGCCCATCTGGCAGGAGTCGATCCGCGCCCTGGGCGCGTCGCCGGTGGCTCTTCCCTTCATCGAGATGTACCCGGCCCTCCGCCAGAAGAGCATCGACGGCGTGGAGCTGGTCTACAACAACGTGCTGGCCGGGCGGCTCTTCGAGGTGCTGAAGTACGCCAACGAGACGCGCCACATCATGCTCATCAACTTCGAGGTGGTGAGCGAGAAGTACTTCCAGTCGCTCCCGGCCGAGTACCGGAAGATCCTGGTGGAGGAGTGCGATCGCGCCGGCGAGGAGGTCTCGCGGCAGATCCTGGCGCAGGAGCTCCAGGTCCGGAAGCAGCTCGAGGCCAAGGGGATGGTCCTGGTGCAGCCCGACGTGGCTGCCTTCCGGAAAGCCGGCCAGAAGGCCTTCCAGGTGCTGAAGATCGGCGACGCCCGCAACGAGGTCGCCCGCGAGCTGGGCAAGAAGTAGCGGGCAGGAGGCCGGCCGCCCCCGGCCGACGTGCGCGGCCACCCCGACAAACGAGAGCCGGGAGCCGCTCTCGCAGCCCCCGGCCGAGAGAACCGACGGCTCGCTGGCCTACCCCGCGACCTTCACCTTCACCCCGGCGGCCTCGCGCAGGACGTCCTTCTTCTCGGTGGACTCCCAGGTGAAGGCCTTCTCGGTCCGGCCGAAGTGGCCGTAGTTGCAGGTGCGGCGGTAGATGGGGCGGAGCAGGTTCAGGTACTCGATGATGGCGCGCGGGGTGAGGGGGAAGACCTCGCGGATGGCGCGGGCGATGCGCGCGTCGGGGGCGGTGCCGGTGCCGAAGGTCTCGACCATGACCGACACCGGATCGGGCACGCCGATGGCGTAGGCCACCTGCACCTCGCAGCGGCGCGCCAGGCCGGCGGCCACCACGTTCTTGGCCACGTGGCGCCCCATGTAGGCGGCCGAGCGATCCACCTTGGACGGATCCTTGCCCGAGAAGGCGCCGCCGCCGTGCCGGCCCATTCCGCCGTAGGTGTCGACGATGATCTTGCGGCCGGTGACGCCGGTGTCGCCCATGGGGCCGCCGATGACGAACCGGCCGGTGGGGTTGATGAGGATCTTGGTGCGGCGGTCGAGGAGCCGCTTGGGCAGCGCCCGGGCGATGACCTCCTCGCGGACCGCCGCGTGCAGCTTCTTGTTCGAGACCTCGGCCGAGTGCTGCGTGGAGACCACCACCGCCTCGATGCGGGCCACCTTCCCGTCGCGGTACTCCACCGTGACCTGGCTCTTGCCGTCCGGGCGCAGGAGGTCGAGGCCGGCCCGGCGCGCCTTGGCGAGCTGCTTCGTGACCGCGTGCGCGTACTGGATGGGCGCCGGCATGAGCTCAGGCGTCTCGTCGCAGGCGTACCCGAACATCATGCCCTGGTCGCCGGCGCCGCCCACGTCCACGCCCTGGCCGATGTCGGGTGACTGCTGATCGACCGCCACCAGCACGCCGCAGGTGTTGCCGTCGAAGCCCATCTCGCCGGACGTGTAGCCGATGTCCTTCACCACCTCTCGCGCCAGGCGCGGGTAGTCGATCTTGGCCTTGGTGGTGATCTCCCCGGCGATCATCACGTACCCGGTCTTGAGGAGCGTCTCGCAGGCCACCCGGCCCTTCACGTCCTGGCCGAGGACCGCGTCCAGCACCGCATCGGAGATCTGATCGGCCATCTTGTCGGGATGGCCCTCCGTGACGGACTCGGACGTGAACAGGAAGTCATTCATCGGCATGGATGGGCTCCTCCGGGGGAAGGGGAAGGTATTCGCCACCCACCGAGGATGTCAACATCGCGGAGGGGCGACCGTTCACGCGGCGACGCACCACGGCAGCTGCTCAGCCCATGCCGCCGGAAGGGAGGGACGTGGTCTCGAAGAGCTCGGGGAAGCGGCGGTGCATCTCGTCGCGGACCTCCCGCTCGATGTCGTCCGCGAAGGTGAGCGAGAGGAGCCGGTCCACCAGGGCTCGCGCCTCGGACGCCCGCGAGCCGCGGATGACCTGCTTCACGACAGGGATGGATGGGCCGTTCATGGAGAGCTCGGTCACGCCCAGTCCGATGAGCACCAGGGTGTGGAGCGCGTCACCGGCCATCTCGCCGCAGACCGAGACCGGGATGCCGGCCGCCTTGCCGGCGTCGCAGATGCCCCTCAGCATCCGCAGCACCGACAGGTGGAGTGGCTTGTACAGGTAGGCCACGTCCTTGTTCTGGCGGTCGATGCCGATCGAGTACTGGATCAGGTCGTTGGTGCCGATGGAGAAGAAGTCGGACTCCTGGGCCAGGCGGTCTGCCAGCACGGCAGCGCTCGGCAGCTCGACCATGATCCCCACCGGCACCTTGCGGGTCGGGATGGTCTCGCGCGTGAGCTCGGCCTGCGCCTCGTCCAGGGCCCGACGCGCGGCGCGCAGCTCGGCCACGCCGGAGATCATGGGGAACATGATCTTGAGGTTCCCGTGCACCGAGGCCCGGAGCAGCGCCCGGAGCTGGGTGCGGAACATGTCCGGCTGGCGCAGGCAGTAGCGGATGGCGCGCAGGCCGAGCGCCGGGTTGTCGGCGTGGAACCGCATCCCGGCGGGAAGCTTGTCGCCACCCAGGTCGAAGGTGCGGATGGTCACCGACCTGCGCCCCACCGCCTCCAGGATGCGGCGGTAGTTCTGGTAGTGCTCCTCCTCGCTGGGCAGCTCGTGCCGCCCCAGGAACAGGTACTCGGTCCGGTACAGGCCGACGGCCTCGCCGCCGTGCGCCAGCAGGCTCGTGACCTCCTCGGCGAACTCGATGTTGCCGCCGAGACGGATCTGCTCGCCGTCCTGGGTGACGGCGGGGAGGTCGCGGGTCCGGAGCAGCTCCCGCTCCTCCCGCAGCAGCTTCTCGCGCGCCTGCTGGTACTCGGTCCGCTCGGCCGGCGAGGGGTTGACCAGCACCACCCCGCGGGTGCCGTCCACCACCAGCCAGTCGCCGCGCCCGGCGCTGGCGGTGATGCGGCCCACCCCGACCACGGCCGGGATCTCCAGCGCCCGGGCCACGATGGCGGTGTGCGAGGTCCGGGCGCCGGCGTCGGTGACGAAGGCGCCCACCCGGTTGCCGTGCAGCAGCAGCGCCGTGTCCGCCGGCGACAGGTCGTGGGCGACGATGATGGCGCCCTCGGGCGGCGCGCCCTCCACGTCCGCCGCCTGCCCCAGCAGGTTCTTGATGAGCCGCTCCCCCACGAAATCCACGTCGGCGCGGCGCTCCTTGAAGTACTCGTCCGCGTCCTCGTGGAAGGCGCTCTTGATGCGCCGGGCGGCCCGCTTGACCGCCCACTCGGGGTTGACGCGCTCCTCCTTGATGAGGCGCTGCACCTCGCCCACCAGCATCTCGTCGTGGAGCATCATCCGGTGCATGTCGATGATGGCGATGTGCTCGCTGGCGGCGGGCCCGCCCGAGATCTCGACCTTGCGCCGGACCTCGTCGAGCTGCGCGTCCGACGCCTCCAGCGCCGCCCGGAAGCGCAGCAGCTCGGACTCCACCTCCTCCACCGCCAGCCGCCGCTTGGGTGTCTGGACCCTCCGCCGCTCCATGGTCCAGCACTGCCCGATGGCGATGCCGGGCGAGGCCGCCAGGCCGACCAGGATGGTGGAGGTGCCTGGGCTCATTTCTCCCCGAATCCGCTCTCGATGACCCGGGCCAGCGCGTTCAGGGCCGGTTCGCAGTCGTCGCCCTCGACGGAGACGGTGATCTGCGCCCCCTTGGCGGCGGCCAGGGTGAGCACGCCCATGATGCTCTTCCCGTTCACCTCCATCCCGTCCTTCTCCACCAGCACCTCCGAGCGGAACCGGTTGGCTGTCTGGACCAGCTGCGCCGCGGCCCGGGCGTGGAGCCCGAGGGAGTTGGTGATGACGAAGGTGCGGACCAGGCGTGGCATCGGCTAGCGGCTCCCGTGGAGGTGGGCGACCAGGACGGCCGCGCCGGTGCCGGCGGCGGCGGCCAGGTAGAGGGTGGTGAAGAGGCGCGTCCCGCGCGCCAGGGCGGCGTAGCCCAGCACCGCCACCGCGCCGGCCACCAGCCCGGCCAGGGCTCCGACGGCCATGGTTCCCCGGAACACGACCATCCCGGCCGCCACGCCGGCCAGGGCGGCCCCCGCCGTCCGCAGCCGATCGGCGACCACCGGGAGCGAGAGCTGCGCCAGGAGCGGCACCAGCGCGTCCCCGCGGCGGTAGCCGGCGCGGAAGAGGGAGATGCGCAGGCTCAGGTGGATGGCGTTGTAGACGATCACCACCACCCAGACGGCGGCCAGCCCGACCGCCAGCGCCCCCACCGCCCCGACCGCTCCGAAGAACGGCCGCAGCGCGGTCCAGAAGAAGCCGTCGCCGATGGCGGCCAGCGGCCCCTGCAGCGTCTGCTTGTAGTTCTGGGGGGCGTCCGCCGGCTCGAGCCCGGCCGCGACCCGTTCCTCGTGGTGGATGGCGCCGCCCAGGATGGCAGCGGCCATGTAGGGGTGGCAGTTGAAGAACCCGAGGTGCCGGCGCAGGGCTTCCTCGCGGCGCGGCGAGTCCGGATAGAGGGCGCGCAGGGCCGGCTCGATGGCGTAGGCGAAGCCCAGGTTCTGCATCCCGCGCCGGTTCCAGGTGGCCTGCAGGAACAGGCTCCGCAGGAAGACGCGCGCCAGCGTCCGCCGCGGCACCGGCACCACCGAGGCCAGCGCGGGCGAGGCCCTCACATGATCCTCCCGGCCAGCACGGCCACCAGCCCCAGCACCGCGGTGGCGGCGGCCGCCCCGAAGAAGGAGAGCGGCGCGGCCCGGGCCCGGAGCGCCTTGGCCGCGGCGGCGCAGGCCAGCGCCGCCAGCGCGTAGAACCCGACCCGGAGCGGCGCGGCCAGCAGCGGGGCCAGCCGCAGCACGGCCGGGACGACCAGGACCGCCAGGGCGGCGGCCACCGGGGCCAGCACCGCGCTCACCAGGAACGAGGCCACCAGGCCGTAGAGGTTGCAGCGCGCGGCCGCCGCCAGGTGGTGGATGGCGAGCTCGTGCTCGGCCCGGGCGGCGATGCGCTGGTTCCAGATCTCGCCTTTCCGCTCGCCCACGCGCCCGAGGAAGGCCACCGGCGCCGCCACCAGCACCGCCAGCGTGGCGATCTCGGGGGTGACCGCGCCCCCCATGTGCCGGGCGGAGAGGACCGCTCCCCCCACCACCGCGACGGTCCCCAGCGCCTCGTGCACCGGAACGGCCGCCCCGAGGTTGACCGCCCCGAGCCACAGGAGCTCCAGCACCGGGCTGATGAGCAGGCCTCCGGCCGCATCGCCCAGCGCCCAGCCGGTCACCGGCCCCAGGATGATGGGGCGCGACAGCATCGCCTGCAGGAAGCCCTTGCGCTCGACGGCGGCCAGGCCGGCCACCAAGCCTAGGATGACGTAACCCAAGCCAGGGCAGTCTAACCTAACGGGCCGCGGCGTACCGGCGTTCGATCTCGGCCATCCCGGCGGGGGGCTCGGCCGGAATCGCCCGGGCCTCGATGGAGAACCCCTCGCCTTCCAGCGAGCGGAGGGTCTGGAGCTCCGGGTCCCCCAGGAACACCGAGGGCGTGACGGCGTGGCGACCGGGCGCGAAGTGGACGTTGCCCACGTTGACGGTGGGCGCGAGCTGGGCGGTGAGCCCGGTGGCCAGTGCCTTGGAGAGGTCGGCCACCTCGCGAACCAGGACCAGGGTCCGGCTCCGGTCGGCGGCCAGCGCGGCCCAGTTCACCTCGCGGACGGGCCGCACCTCGATGGGCAGCTCCGGGGGGACGCACAGGGTCATGGCGGCCAGGGCCAGCGGGCTGGAGGCGGCCAGGTCGTCGGCGATGACCACCTTCTGGACCCGCAGCCGCGGGACCCAGGCCTCCAGGATCTGACCGTGCAGGAGGCGGTTGTCGACGCGGATCAGGACGATCACGGTGATGGGACGGACCCGCGAAACCGGACATTCATGGGCGGGTCAGCTCCTGTTGCTCCGGGCGCGGGTGCGCAGCAGCTCGGACGCGAGGGTGATGTTCTTCTGGCCGTATCCGGTGATGAGCTCGGCCAGCGGCCGCAGTGCGAGCTTGTCGGCCCGCCCGGTGGCCAGCTTCAGGATCATGGGGAGGTTGACGCCGGTGACCACCTCGATCCGGTCCTCCAGGAAGGTGAGGGCCAGGTTGGCGGGGGTGCCCCCGAACATGTCCGTGAGGACCAGTACACCCTCCCCGTCGTCCACCCGGTGGATGGCCGCCCCCAGGCGGCTCCGGGCTTCCTCCATCGAGGACGCGGCCGTGATGGTCAGGGCCTCGCACCGCTCCATCGAGCCGACGATGCCCGAGGCGGTACGCAGAAGCTCCTCCGCCAGCTGCCCGTGCGTGGCGACGACCAGTCCGACCATGGCCCAGTGTTCCGCTCCCTGCCTCCCGGCCCCTTGCACCGCGGCCGGACAGCCACGACCGGGACGCCCGGCCGGCGGCCGTACCATAGCCTCGGGCTCGCCCACAAGCCACTGCTCCGGACCGCCCCCTACTCCTTCTCCATGTCGCGGTGCCAGAGCCGGACCGGCTGGCCGCCGGACGAGAGCCGCTCCGCGAGCGCGGATGCCAGGGCCACGGACCGGTGCTTCCCGCCAGTGCAGCCGATGGCGATGGTGAGATAGCTCTTCCCCTCGCTCCGGTAGCGCGGCAGCAGGAACCCGAGCAGCTCCGTGATCCGGTCCAGGAACGCCCTGGCGTCGGGCTGCGAGAGCACGAACTCCGCCACCAGCGGATCGGTTCCGGGGAACGGCTTCAGCTCCGGGATGAAGTACGGGTTGGGCAGGAAGCGCACGTCCAGCACCAGGTCGGCGTGGGTGGGGATCCCGAACCGGAAGCCGAACGAGACCACCGTCACCCCGAGCTTGGTGCTCTCGGTGCCCACCAAGCGCCGGGTGACGAGGCGCTTGAGCTCGTGCACGTTGAGGGTGGTGGTGTCGATGACCTCGTCGGCCAGCGCCTTGAGGTCGGAGAGCGCCCGCCGCTCGGCGGCGATCCCGTCCGCCACCGTTCCCTCCCCGGCCAGCGGGTGCCGGCGCCGGGTCTCGGAGTAGCGGCGGATCAAGGTCTCGTCGGAGCTGTCCAGGAACAGCACCTCCACGTCGGCGCCCTTCTCGCGCAGCTCCTGGATGACGCGGGGGGCCTCGGCGAGGAAGCGCCCCTCGCGCGCATCGACCCCCAGGGCGATGCGCGAGACCTCGCCGGCGGTGTGGCCGGAGAGCTCGAGCAGCTTCTCCACGATGATGATGGGGAGGTTGTCGACGCAGTAGAAGCCGGCGTCCTCCAGGGCGCGCAGGGCGGTCGACTTCCCCGACCCCGATACGCCGGTGAGGATCACCACCTGGATGCCCTGCGCCGCCCCGTTCATTCCACGTCCAGCTCTCCGACGCGGCCTCCCGGCGCCACGGCGATGGCGCGGTTGAGCCGGTCCTGGAACTCGCGCGCCGAGTGATGCCCCTGCAGCTTGAGCAGATGGTTCCGGGCCGCCACCTCGACGATGGTGGTCATGTTTCGCCCCGGCCGGACCGGGACGATGAGCATGGGTATCTCCACGTCCAGGATGCGGAACTTGCGGTCCTCGACGCCCAGCCGGTCGTACTCGACGCTCGGGTCCCACTCGACCAGCTCGAGCACGATCTCGATCTTCTTGCGGTCCCGGATGGCGGCCACGCCGAAGAGGTCCTTGATGTTGATGATCCCCAGGCCCCGGATCTCCATGTGGTGCTTGATGATCTCGGAGCCGGCCCCCACCACCGAGTCCGGGGTGCGCCGACGCACGTCCACGATGTCGTCCGCCACCAGCCGGTGGCCGCGCATGATCAGGTCGAGGGCGATCTCGCTCTTGCCGATGCCGGACTTGCCCAGGAGCAGGATGCCCACCCCGAACACGTCCAGCAGCACGCCGTGCATCGAGGTCTGGGCGGTGAGCACGTCCTCCAGGCAGGTCTGGACCGACTCGATGAAGGTGGAGGAGAGGTGGGTGGTGCGCAGCAGGGCCACGCCGGCCTCGTCCGCGGCCGCCAGCATCTCCGGGGGGACGTCGAGCCCCTTGGTCACGACCAGGCAGGCCACGTCCTGCGCGAAGAACTGTCGGAGGACGCCGCCGGCCCGGTCACGCGGCAGCGTGGCCAGGTAGCTCATCTCGGTGTTGCCGAAGACCTGGACCCGCTCCTTGTGCAGGTACTCGGTGAAGCCCGCCAGCACCAGGCCCGGCTTCTGGATCCGGGAGGCGCTGATGCGACGGGACAGCCCCTGCTTGCCCGCCAGAAGGGACAGCCTCAGGTCGAACTTCTTGTCGTCGAGGAGGGCCCCGACGCGGATCGCATCCATTCGGAGTGTCAGTGTAACTCGCCGAAACGCGGGGCCGCCACCATCCGCACGGTGACCCGGCCGCCCCGGGTCAGCCCGGGCGGAATCCGCCCCCCGCGGCGCCCCCTATCCGACGGATGGCGGCGGCGTCCTCCGGCCGCCTGGGCTCGAGCTCGTCACATTGCGTGAACGGGGACGAGCTGCCCCGCACGCTCGCCGGCCCCTCGACAGGTTCTGGACGAGCGTCGACGGAGCGGGAGCGGACCCGTGCCGGAATTCGGGGCGAGGTGCGGGCGGGCGCGGGGCGCCGGCAGGGCCCATGCTCTCCCTTCCACCCCGACGGGTCCCATGGCGGCGTGGCGCGTCCGCCGTCCCCGCGTTGACGCTATGCTTCGAAGTTCACTACATTCCCGCGCCGATGCCGCTCCACCTCCTGTATCACGGCAACTGCTTCGACGGCTGCGCCTCGGCGGCCGTCTTCGGACGGTTCGCGCAGGAGCACCTGGGGGTGGCCGCGGACTCGATCCGGTACCGCCCGCTCCAGCACCAGCAGGGCGATCCCTTCCCGGCCGACGCGTTCGAGGCCGAGATCGTCGCCTGCGTCGACTTCCGCTTCTCGCCCCGACTTCACTGGTGGTTCGATCACCACGCCAGCGCCTTTCCGACCCCGGCCGACCGCGAGGCCTACGAGCGCCATCCCTCGCCGCAGAAGGCATGGGATCCGACCGCCCCGAGCTGCACCGGGTTCCTGGTCCGCATCCTGGCCGAGCGCTTCGGCTGGCGCGCCGACGATCTGCGCGACCTGGTGCACTGGGCGGACGTCATCGACGCGGCGCAGTTCGACTCTCCGCGCACCGCGGTGGAGCTCCGCGAGCCGGCTCTGCGCATCATGACGCTGCTCGAGTCCACCAAGGACCCCGCGCTTCCCCCGAGGCTCATCCAGGCCATGCAGCGCGAGCCGCTGGCCGGCATCGCGGCCCAGCCCTGGATCGCCGGGCCGCTGGCGCCCATCCTGGAACGCCACCAGAAGGCCATCGAGCTGGTCCGGGAGCACGCCCGGGCGCAGGACGGGGTGGTGGAGATCGACCTGGGCGACACGCCGGTCGAGGCGGCCAACAAGTTCATCGCCTACGAGCTCTTCCCCGAGGCCGCCTACACGGTGGTCGTGACCCGCGACCCGAAGCGGACCAAGGTGTCGGTGGGATCGAACCCCTGGGCGCGCCACCGGCGGGTCCACGACATCGCGCGCATCTGCGAGCGCTACGGCGGCGGCGGGCACCCGGTGGTGGGGGCGGTCACGCTCCCGCCGGGCACGCTGCCCGAGGCCCGCCGCATCGCGGCGGAGATCGCCAGCACGCTGCGCGGGGGACCGACATGACCCCGGGTGAGTACATCCTGGTGGTGGACGACGACGACGACTTTCGCGACGCGCTCTCCGAGGTGCTGACGGAGGCCGGCTACCCCGTCCAGAAGGCCGAGAACGGGGCGGTGGCGCTGGCCAAGGTGGCCGAGGAGGCGCCCGGGATCGTGCTGCTCGACCTGAAGATGCCGGTCCTGGACGGCTGGGGCGTCATGGAGCGCATGCGCGGCGACGCCAAGAGCGCCGCCGTCCCCATCCTGATCCTGTCCGCCTACGGCTTCGAGTGGGAGGCCGAGCTCCTGGGCGCCCAGGGCTACATCCCGAAGTCGGTGGGCATGGACGAGATCCTGGATCGCGTGCGCAAGGCGGCCGGTCCGCCGCCGCTGAGGCACTGAATCTGCCGACACCCGCGGGCCACCCTAGAATCTCGATCACCCGGAACCGCTTGTCGCCGAAGTGCCTGCGCAGCACCGGCATGGACACGTTGTAGACCGGGATCCCCTTGGGCGTCGCGCCCTGCAGGCTGCCGTGGTGGGCGTGGCCGTGCAGGACGGCGCGCGCGCCGAACGCCTCGCAGGGAGAGAGCAGACGGGTGGTGCCCAGGAAGGCTTGGATGGCGGGGTCCTCGCCCCCGACCGTCCCGAGGATGGGCGCATAGTGCATGAGCACGATCCGCTTCTCGATGTCGAGCTGCGCCAGCGCCGCCTCGAGCTTCAGCCCCTCGTTGACGGCCTCCTGCACGAATGCCTTGATGGCGGGCTCCCCGAACGCCTGGAGCATGGCGCGCTCGAAGCCGCCGGCGAACCCCTTCACACCCGCGATGCCGAGCCGGTGGTCGAAGACCGCGTAGTCGCCGTCCAGGACGTGCACCTTCACCTCGCTCATGACCCGGACGATCTCCCTTTGCCACCCCGCCCTCGAAGTCGTGGTTCCCGAGCACGGCCGTGCAGGGCACGCGCAACCCGGTGAGCTGCTCGGCCAGGACCTGCGCCTCGTCGATCATCCCGTGATCGGTCAGGTCCCCGGCGATGACCAGCCCCTCGGCCTCGCCGTTGATGGCCTTGATGGTCTCCCGGAACCGGCCGTGCTGATCCGCCCGGCAGTGCAGGTCAGCGGTCGCCGCCAGCCGGAACGTCGAGCTCCCCTCCGCCATCTCCCTCCGCCTCCCCCGGCGACCGGGCCGCCTCGTCCCAGCGCCGCCCATCCGTGAGCCCCCGCTCCAGATCGTGCTGGTACTGGACGCGCGACATGAGGTTCCCCCGGCACAGCTCCTCGGGCGGCGCCTCGTCGGGCGCGGCCAGCGTGCGGCGGACGAGCTCGTGCACCACCCACTCCGGCACGTCGTCGCGCGCGCCGGGGTAGGCGAACCGGAACAGGAGCAGGTGCGAGAACAGGATCTCCCAGTACCGGTCGAAGCGGGCCAGGAGCCGCGTCCAGTCCAGCTCGCTGCCGCAGGCGCGGATGAGGTGGTTCACGTCGGCTCCGTC
This sequence comes from uncultured Pseudomonadota bacterium, assembly GCA_963736345.1. Classification (GTDB taxonomy): domain Bacteria; phylum Myxococcota; class Myxococcia; order Myxococcales; family Anaeromyxobacteraceae; genus Anaeromyxobacter. The sequence continues at coordinate 406,735 of CAVTOU010000014.1, forward strand.
GTAGCGCTCCCGCTCCAGGACGAAGCTCTTCGACCAGATCATCTCCTCGGGCGGCGCCAGGAGCACGTCCACCCCCATGACGCGCGCCGGCCGGGCGTGCTCGAACCAGGCGTCGTCGACCACCGCGATGCCGTTGCCGGAGGAGAAGATCAGGTCCACGTACCAGGGGCCCCGGAAGGCCTTGCCGATCCAGACCGGATCGGTGAGCTCGGTCCGGAACCCCGCCTCCTCCAGCACAGCGAAGGCGGGCTCCAGGTCTCGCACCCGGATGAAGAGGTCGAGATCCTTGGTGTCCCGGAAGATGCCGGTGTACTCGCGGAAGGCGTAGGCCCCGGCCACGAGGAAGGGCACCGGCGAGGCATCGAGCGCACGCAAGGCTGCCGTCCGCGCGTCGATCTCCTCGCGGCTGCGCTGGCTGGCTGGTGCCCACCCGGCCTCTCGTCCCGGTCCGGCCATGGCCATCAAGGTGGGCCACGGGTGCACGGCGCGGTAGCCGGGTGGAGGACGCCCGGGCGCAACCCCCCGGTCGGCCACTCCCGTGGCTGCGCCCCGGCCGGAGCAGGGGCTCAGCTCTCGCCCTCCGGCTCCTCCTCGGGACCGCCCTGGCCGCGCCGAGGCCGGTCGGCCAGGTCGGCCCGCACCACCGCGCCATCGCCGAACCGGCCCGCGATGGCGTCCAGCGCCGTGTTGAGCGCCTGCCGCCGCGCCGCCTCGGGCTGAGCAGGCACCTGGGCCGGGGCCGGGAACAGGCCCAGCTGGCCCTGCTCCGACGGCGTCGCGAAGTCCGAGACCGAGATCCCGGTCAGCCGGACCGGGCGCGTCAGGTCCACGCGGTCGAGCTGGGCGCGGGCCGCGTCGTAGAGGAGCCGGTCATCGTCGGTCGGGCTGTCCAGCGTGACGCGCCGCGTGATCTGGCTGAAGTCCCCGTACTTCACCTTGAGCGTGACGACCCGCCCCTCGAGGCCCGCCGCCCGCAGGCGCCTCCCCACCCGGACCGCCTGGCCCAGGATCTCGCGCTCGAGCGCGGCGCGGTCGGTGGTGTCCTCCTCGAAGGTCTCCTCGGCGCCGACCGAGCGGGCCTCCTCGTCCGGAACCACCTCGCGCGGATCCTCCCCCAGCGCCAGCGCGCGCAGATCGCGCGCGTGCGACGCGCCCACCGCCGGGGCCAGCGCCGCCTCCGGCATGCGCTGCAGATCCCCGATCGTCTGCACGCCGATCCGGCGCAGCGCCGCCTCGGTGACCGCACCCACGCCCCACAGCCGCGAGACCGGCAGCGGCCCCAGGAACGCGCCCACGCCGCCGGGCGGCACCTCGACCAGCCCGTCGGGCTTGCCGAGGTCACAGGCGATCTTGGCGGCCAGCTTCACCTCCGCGATGCCCGCCGACACGGCCAGGCCGCACTCCTCGCGCACCGCCCGCTTGATGGACACCGCGATGACGCGGCCCGAGCCGTGGAGGGTGCGGCTGTGGGTCACGTCCAGGAAGGCCTCGTCGAGCGCCAGCGGCTCCACGAGAGGTGTGAACCGACGGTAGATCCCGAAGACGTGCTCCGAGAGCCCGCCGTAGCGCTCGAAGCGGGGCGGAAGGAACACGCCGTCCGGGCAGAGCCGGCGCGCGCGGGCGGTCGGCATGGCCGAGCGGACGCCGAACTTCCGGGCCTCGTAGCTGGCCGCGCAGACCACGCCCCGCCGCGCCGTGCCGCCCACGATCACCGGCCGGCCGCGCAGCGACGGATCGTCGAGCTGCTCCACCGACGCGTAAAACGCATCGAGGTCGAGGTGGAGGATGGTTCGATCCGACCCGGACACGTTCACCTGGAGCGGCTCCTCGGGGTGTGGCGCAGGCGGGATCGCCCCGGGCCGGACCGCGGCGCGGGCCGTCGCCACCCACGATTCATGGCCTCCATGTATCCGATCACTCCGACCCCTGCCCCGCAAGGGGGCTCAGCGACACTTGACCTGAATCAAGCCGCTGGGTAAGACCTTGTTTCATGGATGGGTCCGTGGCCAGCCGTCGCATCGGTCCTCCGCGCGCAGGGATCGCGGAGCGGATCTGGGAGGCGGCCCGGATCGAGTTCTCGAAGCGCGGGTACCACGGGGCGCGCGTGCAAGGCATCGCCCGCGGCGCCGCCTGCAACGTGGCCCTCATCTACCGTCACTGGGCGTCGAAGCGGGCCCTCTACCTGGACATCCTGCGGGCCGTCTGGCTCAACGCCGCCAACGAGATCGCCGGGCTGCTCGAGAACGGCTCCGCCGGAACGGCCGAGACGGTGGTGGCCGCGTACCTGGACGCCATGAACCGCGACCCGATGGGCGCCCAGGTGCTCGTGCGCGAGTACCTCGACGGCGCACCCTTCCTCTCGCAGCTCACCACCACCGATCCGTCGCTCCTCGACCCGGTCCGGCGGGCGGCCGCCTTCATGAGCGGCAGCTCCGACCACGGCATCGATCCGGTCCTGGCGGTGGTGACGGTGGGTGGGCTCTCCGCCCTGGTCGCCTCCGCCCACGAGGCGGTCCGTCCCTTCGTGAGCGAGCCGCCCAAGCCGGACGCCTGGCGCCGCCACGTGCTGGACCTCCTCACGCACGGGCTCTCCCCGGTCTACGGCGGGGAGAACGGCGCCAAGGCGACCTGAGCACACACCGCGGGTGCGCTCCCCCGCCCGGTCCCACCACCCTGCGCTGCCCTCCACTCCCGGTCGTCGAATGTGGGACCGACTCCCTGCCCGGCCCTTCGTCTGGCGTGCCCCTGGCCCCTGTGGCAAGCTCCTCGCGCCATGTCCCGCCCGCTTCGCCGCGCGGTGGTCCTGCTTCTCGCCGCGGCCTGTTCCCGATCCACCTCCTCCCCCCCGCCCGGAACGGCGGGCGCCCTCGACGCCCCCGAGCCCCCGGCGGCCCGCAACTCCGGGGCGCAGACCGCCACGCGCGTCACGCCGCCACCGGGCGTCCGCCCCGTACGCCCCCGCCCCGACCGCTGTCTGCCGCGCGATCCGCTCGCCGCGCCGGGCACGCTGATCGAGGAGGGCCAGCGGGCCCTCGACGCCGGCCTGGGCGACCGGGCCCTGGATTGCGCCGAGGAGGCGATCCGGCTGGCCCCGCGGCTGGTCGCCGGGCTGGCCGTCCGCGCCGACGCCCTGGTGGCGCTCGGCCGCCTGGACGAGGCGCGGCTGTCCTACGCGCGCGCCCTGTCCATCGACCCGGACCACCCGCTGGCGCTGCTCGGCGCCGCCGATCTCTACGTCCGGCGCCTCTCCGACGAGCGCGACGCCCTCGAGACCGGCCTGGAGTATGCGCTCCGCGGCGCCCGATCGGCGCTGCGCCCGCCCTATCGCGATCGGGAGCTGGCGGCCGAGCTCCAGCTCATGGCCGGCATCGCCGAGAACGACCTCGGGAAGAACCGCGCCGCCCTGAGCCACCTCGACCGGGCGCTCTCCGTCCTCCCCGACGATCCCGACGTCGTCTACGAGCGCGGCGTGTCGCTCTTCGAGTTGTGCCGCTTCGACGAGGCCCGGCGCACCTTCCAGCGCGCGCTGGCGCTTTCACCCGACGACCCCTGGACGCTGCACCAGCTCGGGCTGCTGGCCGAGCGCCGCGGGGATGCGCGCGGCGCCGAGCAGTTCCTGGGCAAGGCCCAGCGCCTCGACCCGAAGACCTTCGCCCCGGACCTGCCCGTCGACCTTCGCGCCTTCCGGGCCGAGGTCGACCAGGCGGTCGCGCAGCTCTCCCCCGAGGACCGCCAGGCTCTGGTCGGCATCCCCATCGAGATCCGCGATCTCCCGGACACCACCGATCTCCTGGCGGTCGATCCGCCCCTCTCGCCCGCCATCCTGGGCCTGTACCGCGGCCCTCCGCAGGACGAGCCCTGCGAGGCCCGCGATGGGCCGCGCTGCCGGTCGATCGTGTTCTACCGGAAGAACCTGATCCGCTTCGCCCACGACCGGGCCGCACTCGACCAGCAGGTGAAGATCACCCTGCTCCACGAGCTCGGGCACCTGCACGGCGAGGACGATGACCAGCTGCGAGATCGCGGCCTGGAGTGACTATCCCGCCAGCCGGCGGTACAGCTCCTCGTACCCCCGCGCGCTGCGATCCCAGCTGAAGTCCTGGGCCATGCCGCGCCGCATGAGCTTCCGCCAGGCGGCGACGTCGCGGTAGGCGTTCAGGGCGCGCGCCAGCGCCGTCCAGAGCGCGCGCGGGTGGTACTCGCGGAACTTGAAGCCGGTGCCGGCATCGTCACCGTCGCAGTCCTCGACGGTGTCCTCCAGGCCGCCCACCGCCCGCACCACCGGCACGGTGCCGTAGCGGAGCGAGTACATCTGGTTCAGGCCGCAGGGCTCGAAGCGCGAGGGCATGAGGAACAGGTCGGCGCCGGCCTCGATGCGGTGGGCCAACCCCTCGTCGAAGCCGATGCGGGCGGCCACCCGCTCCGGGTGCTCGCGCGAGGCGCGGACGAAGGTGCTCTCCATCCGGCGCTCGCCGCTGCCCAGCACCGCCACCTGCACGTCCAGGGTGGCGAGCCGGCCGAGCACCGCCGTCACCAGATCGATCCCCTTCTGCTCCGCCAGCCGGCCCACCATCCCGATGAGCGGCACCTCCGGGCGGACCGGGAGGTGGAGCTCGCGCTGCAGCTCGGCCTTGTCGACGGCCTTGCCGGAGGGATCGTCGGCCGAGTAGTGGGCGGGGAGGTGGGGATCGGTCGACGGGTCCCACTCCTGCACGTCGATCCCGTTCAGGATGCCGGTCAGGTCCTGGGCCCGGTGGCGCAGCACCGCATCGAGCTGGGCCCCGCCCGCGGGCGTGAGGATCTCCCGGGCGTAGGTGGGCGAGACGGTGGTGAGCGCGTCGGCGAAGGTGAGCCCGGCCTTCATGAAGGAGAGGTGGTCGTAGAACTCCATCGCCTCGTAGCGGAACACGCTCCAGGGAAGCCCCAGCGCGGGGATGACGTGCTTCGAGAAGATGCCCTGGTAGGCCAGGTTGTGGATGGTGAACACGGTCCGGGTCCGGGCCAGGGAGAGGTCCTCGCCGTGCTCGTGGCGGAGCAGGTAGGGCACCAGCCCCGTCTGCCAGTCGTTGAGGTGGACGATGCGGGGCCGGAAGCCGAGCGCCGCCGGGGCGGCCAGCGCCGCCCGGGACAGGTAGGCGAAGCGCTCGGCGTTGTCGCCGTAGTCGCCGTGGACGTCGCCGTACAGTCCGCGGCGGGAGCCGTAGTAGCGATCGTTCTCGACGAAGTAGAAGCTCACCCCGCCCGCGCGGTACAGCCAGAGCGTGGTGGGCTCGCCGCGGACGCTGACGGCGCGGTTCAGCGGCTCGAAGCCCGGCTTGCGGACGTCGATGCCGTAGTAGCGCGGGCTCACCACCGAGACGGCGTGGCCGCGCGCGGCCAGCGCGCGAGGCAAGGACCCAACCACATCGCCCAGCCCCCCGGTCTTGGACCAGGGCGCCACCTCGGAGGCGACGAACAGAACGTCCATCCAGCTCCCGGCTAGCCGGCCACCTTGCGGAGGAACTCCGCGGCCTCCTCGGGCGGGACCGGGTTGATGTGGAACCCGGAGCCCCACTCGAACCCGGCCACCTGCGTCAGGGCGGGCATGAGCTCGATGTGCCAGTGGTAGCTGGGGCTGGGCGGGTCGCGCAACGGGTTGGAGTGGACCATGAAGTTGTAGGGCGGGTTCCCGAGAGCGGCCGAGATCCGGCGCAGCGACGTCCCCAGGGCCTGGGCGCACAGGAAGAGCCGCTCGCGCGGCTCGGCCTCGAACATCGACTCGTGCCGGCGCGGCACGATCCAGGTCTCGAAGGGGCTGCGCGGCGCCCAGGGCGCCAGCACCACGAACTCGTCGTTCTCGTAGACGAGCCGGGAGCGATCCTTCCGCTCCTGGCCGACGATGTCGCAGTAGATGCAGCGCTCCTTGAGCTGGTAATGGCGGCTCGCCCCCTCCAGCTCGGCCAGCACCTGCCGCGGCACGATGGGCAGGGCGATGAGCTGCGAGTGGGCGTGCTCGAGCGAGGCCCCGGCCAGGGAGCCGTGGTTCTTGAAGAGCACGATGTAGCGGATGCGCTGATCGTTGCGCAGGTCGAGGATCCGCGCCTTGAAGGCGAGCAGCACCTCGGTGATCTCGTTCTGGCCCTGGGCCTCCAGGGTCCGGGCGTGGTCCGGGGTCTCGATCACCACCTCGTGGGCGCCGATGCCGTTCATCCGGTCGTAGATCCCCTCCGCCTGGCGATCCAGGTCCCCCTCGATCTTGAGCGCGGGGAAGCGGTTTGGCACGACGCGAACCTTCCAGCCGGGGCCGTTGGCGGGCGCGCCGTGGGGGCGGCCCCAGGCGTAGACCTCGCGGGGGGTCTTGTCCTCGTGGCCGGGGCAGAACGGGCACATCCCGTCCGGGCGCGAGACGGCGGGGACGTGGGCGAACTCGGACGGGCGGTGGGCCCGCTCGGTGGCGATGATCACCCAGCGGCCGACGATGGGGTCCCTTCGCAGCTCGGGCATTTGCGACGTCTCCTTGCTACGACGTTTGCCGCGCGTCGAGCGCGCCGACGGCCCCGGCGCCGCGGCGCAGGGTGGAACCGATCCCCGCCGCGATCACCATCAGAGCGCCTCCGGCGACGTAGGGGAAGGCCTGCGACCATCGCCCGAACGTCCAGGTGCCCGCTTCCGGCCCCAGGATCCTCCCGAAGGCCGCGGCCGACTCGCCCAGCCCGAGGGTCCCCCCCTGCTCGTCGGCGCGGGCCAGGCGCGAGAGCAGGGAGGAGAGCGAAGGCTGCGCCAGGCCTGCCCCGACCGCCAGCGGCGCCGTGGCCAGCCACAGCCCGCCGGTGCTGCCCGCGAAGGGCAAGAACGCCAGGGCCAGCGCCTGGAGAGCGGTCCCTGCCACGAGCAGGTTCACCTCGCCGAACCGGCGCGTGAGCCGCCCGATCAGCCCTCCCTGCACCACCACCACCAGGATGCCGATGTAGCCGAAGAGGTAGCCCACGTGCTGCTGGTCGATCTGGTACCGCTGGGTCACCAGGAACGCGTAGGTGGCCTCCATGGCGCTGAATGCCAGCACGCTGATGAAGTACACCAGCACCACGCGCCGGATGCCAGGCAGTCCCATCTCGCGGAAGAATGCGGTGAACCGGCCGCGCGCCGCCGCGGAGCGCAGGTTCCGTTGCTCCGGCTCGGGGAGGACCAGCAGCGCGGCCAGGCCGTTCAGCGCCGCCAGCCCCGCCGCCGCCAGCCCGGGCGTGGCCAGCGAGACGTGCGACAGGGCGCTCCCGGTCACCGGGCCCAGCACGAACCCCAGCCCGAAGGCGGCCCCGATGAGCCCCATGCCGCGCGCCCGATCCTGCGGCGCGGTCACGTCGGCCACGTAGGCGCGGGCGATGGCGATGTTGGCGGTGGCGGCGCCGGCGAAGAGCCGGGAGGCGAGCAGCACCGCGAAAGAGCCGGCCAGCCCGTACACCAGGAACGCCGCCGCCGTCATGAAGATCGAGGCCAGGAGCACGGGCCGCCGCCCGATGCGGTCCGAGAGCCGACCCCAGATCGGCGCGAACACGAACTGCATGGCGGAGTAGCCGGTGGAGAGGAGGCCCGTCCACGCCTCCGACGCCCCGAGCGCCTTCGCGTACAGGGGCATGACCGGGATGACCATCCCGAACCCGAGAAGATCGACGAACACGATGACGAAGAGGATCGCGAGGGCCGGGCGGCGCGTCACACGGGGGTCGAGGATAACCCGGCCGGAGGCAGGGCGCAGGCGAAAGCGGCCGGCGGGACGGCGAATCGTGCGCGCCGGGCTCAGCGGCCAGCGGTCTCGGGGCCCTGGATGCCGTCGCCGGGCGTGGGCTCCGCGGAGGGCGGCGCCCACACCACCCGGTTCCGGCCGGCGCGCTTGGCGTCGTAGAGCCGGGCGTCGGCGCGCGCCAGCAGCGGGGCGGCCTCCCGCTCCTCGGCGTTGAGCGAGGCGCAGCCCAGGGAGACGGTCAGGTCGACGGCGGTGGTGCCCACCGGGATGGCCGCGTCGCACACGGCGTGGCGGATGCGCTCGGCCACCTCCGCCGCCGCGGCCAGGGTGGCCCCGGGGAGGAGCGCCGCCAGCTCCTCGCCGCCGACCCGCGCCAGGAGGTCCTCGGCCCGCAGCGCCCGCTGGGCCCGCGCCGCCACCTCGGCCAGGACCACGTCGCCGGCGGCGTGGCCGTGGGTGTCGTTGACGCGCTTGAAGTGATCGATGTCGAGCGCCACCACCGCCAGTGCGCCCCCGCTGCGCCGCGCCCGGGCCACCTCCCGCTGGAGCGACTCCTCGAAGGCGCGCCGGTTGGCGAGGCCGGTCAGGGCGTCGCGGCGCGCCAGGTCGGCCAGCGCGGCCAGGTCCTCCGCATCGGCCTCGCCCTGGCGGAGATAGCGCAGCACGCAGGAGCCGAGCTCGATGCGATCGCCGGGGGCCAGCTTGCGCGAGGTGATGGGCCGCCCGTTCACCCAGGTACCGTTGGTCGAGCCCAGGTCGACCACGCGGTGGCCGTCCGCGTCGGGCACGATGCGGGCATGGCGGCGGGAGACGTCGGCGGCGCCGATGGGGAGCTCGCAGCGCGGGTCCCGTCCGATGACCACCTCGCGCTCCAGCGCCACCCGGGCGCCGGCGGCCGGCCCCTGCACCACCACCACCGAGAACACGATGGGCCGGTCGGCGTGGCCGTCCACGCGCGGCTGGCTCGGGCTCGTGGGCACCGGAATGCGCGCCCGTGTGTTCTCCTCGGCCATGGGGACCTGCGCGAGGATACACGACCCCGCGGCGGTGGGAGCAAGCCGCTCGAACGCGGTTCCCCCGCTCCGCGCACCTACCGGACGCGGGCGGGTTTTTGGGGCCCGCGCCTGCGCCCGGGCCCTTCCACGGGCTCAGGAAGGGTCACACTCCCCAGTTCACGCGTTCAAAGTCCCTGTCGGGGACGGTGAAGGCGACGAACCCGTACCGCGGCAGGCGCTCCACCTCGACCTCGCCCCGCAGGGCGTGCACGCACAGCGCCACCTTGGTCCCGGCGGTCAGGCCCAGCGCCTGGAACGGGATGCGGATCTCGACGATGTCGCGAAGGACGATCTGCCCGGTCTCCCGTCCCTGGTGGCGCCCGGCCCGGAGGCGGCCGTCGGCGAACACCTCGAAGTCGATCCAGCTCTGGCCTGCGGGCGCGATGAGCGACACCTTGAGGTGAGAGGCGACCTCGGCCGAGCGCGCCGGCGACTCGGCGGGATCGAGCCGGAGGTAGAGCGCCTCCAGGTCGAAGCCGTAGCGCAGCACGTTGAAGCTCTGCGACCCTCCGTACATGGACCCGCGGTGCTGGCCGGGGCGGTACAGTCCGGAGCCCTGCCACTCGAAGTAGTCGGTCTCGCGCCCGTCCAGCACCGGCTCGAGGAGCAGCGTCGGCTCCCGCAGCGGCTTGGCCTCGATGCCGGCGGCGTGCAGCTCGCCGGCCCGCTTGATGGGCGTGAGCGCCTCGGCGGGAGGGGGCGCCCCCACCAGGAGCGAGGCCCGGATCACGTTTCCGCGGAAGAGCCCGTCGAACTCGGCGGCCAGCTCGGTGGTGAAGTCCTCGCCGTACCACCAGTACCAGTCCGATCCCTCGGCCGCGTACAGGTGGCGGCGGGCGCGCTCGAGCCGCTCCGGGTCGACCTGGCCCAGCCGGGCCGCCGCCTCGATCTGCTCGCGCGCCCGGCCCAGCGCCGTCCAGGCCTGCCGGTCCTCGGCGTGGCCGATCCAGATGCGGTAGGAGGCCTCGATCCAGGAGCCGGAGTGGATGCGCGGGATGACCGGCCCAGGAGCGTCGGCCACCGCCTCCGAGAGCGTCACGGTCTCGATCTCGGGGCTCGCCTCGAGCGCAGCGTACAGCTCGCCCAGGAAGTCGTGCCCGGAGGCCGGGTAGTGCTCCCAGGCGTTCTCCCCGTCCAGGATGACGCCCACCGTGGCCGGGCCCTGCTGGCGGTCGGCCTTCCAGGCCTCGCCCACCGCGCGCAGGTGCGCGGTGAAGTCCCGGGCCGCGTGCCGGGCGCTCACCTTGGCGTAGGTGAACCCGATCACGTCGGAGAGGGATCGATCCCGGAACAGCATCCGGATCTCGCCCCCGGCCCCGGCATCGACGCGCCAGGGCCGGTACAGCGAGCGCATCCGCGAGGCGCCGTCCGGCAGCGAGCGGAGCAGGACGGCCTCGTCGCTGGCGGCCCAGCGCACGCCCTCCGAGGCCAGCACCTCCAGCGCCTCCGGGGACACCGACCCCTCGGCCGGCCACATCCCGGCCGGCGCGCGCCCGAACCGCGCCTGGTGGTTCTCCCGCGCGGTGCGCACCTGCCAGCGCGCGTCGGCGGGGTGTGCGAATCGCGGCGGCAGCGGAAGCCCCGGCAGGGCGCGGTGGGCCGAGTCGGTGTCGCAGACCAGCGGAAGGATGGGGTGGAAGTACGGCGTGGTCGAGAGCTCGACCTGGCCGCGCTCGGCCAGTGCCCGCCAGCGAGGGACGATGCCGGCCAGGATCCTCTGCTGCACCGCCAGCAAGGCGTCGGCGTCCTCGCGGGTGAAGTCGCGCCCCTTCCGCTGGAGCGCCGCCACCACCGGCTCGTCGGCGTGCGCCCCGAAGCCCATCCAGGCCAGGTTGAAGAGCACCTGCAGGTCGGCCAGCTCCTGATCGGAGAAGGACTGCGCCAGCCGGGCCAGGTCGACGTGCCGCACGTCGCGGCCGCGCTTCTGGAGGAGCTCCCAGTAGCGCGGCAGGGGCTGGATGTTGGTTTCCCAGTCGACCATGAAGAACGACCGGAGGATGGCCTGCCGCTCCTCGGGGGCGAGATCGGCCGCCGGCCGGAGCGTCAGGTCGAGGAAGCGGTCGCGGGCCCGGCCTGCCACGTAGTCATCGAGCTGCTCGAGCAGGACCGGGACGAAGTTGACGGTGCAGCGCACCTGCGGGTGCCGCTCCAGGATCCACGCCATGTCGTTGTACGCGCGGGTGGCGTGGAGCCGGACCCAGGGCATGAGGTACTCGCCCGTCTCCGGCTCGCGGTAGAGCGGCTGGTGCATGTGCCAGAGCAGGGCGAGGCGGACGGGCTTCATCTACGCGGGGACGCTAGCAGCGAGAAAGGGATCACGGGTACGGTATTCGGGTTCGGGTTCGGGTTCGGGTTCGGATGATGCTACTACCAGTGGATCACCTGCACCACGATCCCCTCCGGCCCCTCGACGTAGAGCGATCGCGAGCCGTCGCGGTGCGTCCGCGGCCGCGCCGAGATGCGGGCCCCGGCCGCGTCGAGGTGCCGCTCCCAGGCATCGACGTCGGCCTCGCTGGCCACCAGGATCCCCAGGTGATCGAGCATCCCGGTCCCCTCGCCGTGCTCGGCCCGGTGCAGCGCCAGGTTGTCGCCGTCGCGAACCAGGTAGACGTCGTCGGGATCGGGACGCCAGGCCACCCGGTACCCGAGCGGCCCGGTGAAGAAGGCCTCGGCGGCCGCGAGGTCGCGCACCTTGAGCGCGGCATGCCGGAGGCCGAGCGAGGGCGGGCGAGCGGTGTCCACCGGCTGGGCGTAACCAGCCGCGGAACCACCTGCAAGGTCGGCATGGTGCTACTTGCGGCCGCGGAGCGCGCGGGTCGCCGCCGCCTTGTCGGGCCGCGCCGGCGCCTCGGGCGCGCCCGAGGCCGTCGAGGCCGGGCCGCCCTCGTTCCGGATCTTCCACTCCTCCCACAGGTTCAGCACCAGGGAGACGTCGCGGAGCGGCACCGACTTCTTGAGGTGCGGGAACTCGTGGACGAAGCCCTCGTAGAAGCGGTGGTAACGGAGCGGTGTGAAGTAGCGGAGCAGGGTCTCGCGCCCGTGGGCATCGACGTCGAGGAACTCGATGCCCATCCCCGTCGTGTACTCGGGGTCGTCGATGTCGACGGTATGGGCCACCTGCGAGCGGATGGCGAGCGGCCCCTCCGGGAGGCCCAGCTCGATGTAGAGCTCCAGGCCCCTGCGCAAGAGGAAGCTGGACGCGACGAAGGTGCCGCCCAGCCCCAGGTTGCGCGAGGTGCAGAAGGCTTCGAACTTGAGCCCGTCCGGGCCGCCCGGGATGTAGAGACGGCAGGGGAGCTCGATGTCGATTCGCTCGTAGCGCCGTGTCTCGCTCACGGGGCGTAACGATAGACCGATCCGGGGCCACCAGGGAAGCGGGGGGCCGCCGTCCTGGTAGGCCCTTTGTCTACCGGAAGATCTTCCCGAGTCCCTTGGCCTTGAGCTCGCCCAGCTCCTTGGCGAGCCGCCCCAGGCGCTCGGTCTTGTCGGCCACCTCGCGCTGGAGCCGGGCGATCTTCCCGTCCCGCTCCGCCACCTGGACTGCGATGGCATCGCGCTCCTGCGCCGCCCGGCGGAGCGCCTCGCCCTGGTCGCCCGACGCCTGGTTGCGCATTGCCTCCAGGGCCGCCTCGGCATCGGCGGCCCGCTGCAGCGCCTCGCCCAGCTTGCGCTCCAGCTCGGCCCCGTCCGCTTCCGGGGGCGACTCGGTCCGGATCGAGAGCGACGCCACCACCGCCTCGAGCCGCTCCGCCTCGCGCCGCTGCAGCGCCAGCTCGGCCATCCGCGAGGCGAGCTCGTCGCGCAGCCGCGAGGTGTCGCCGTTCGAGGCGCCGCCTCCCTGCGCCGCCTGGAGGCGCTGGTCGATCTCGTCCTTCTCCCAACGGACCGCCTGCAGCTCGGCGGCGATCTCGGCCGCCTGCGCCTCGGCCGCCTCGGCAGCGTTGCGCGCCTCGGCCAGCTCCTTCTCCAGGCCCGCGCGTGCCGCGGTGAGCTCCGCCAGCTGGGCGCGCAACCCCTCGGGATCCTCCACCTCCAGGATCTCGACCGTCTCCACCGCCTCGGCCGCGCCGGCGCCCTGGGCCGCCACCGCGTCCAGCTCGCGGGCCCTCGCCTCGGCGGCGAGCGCCCGCTGCGCGAAGTCCTCGGCCCTCTCCTCGGCCCGGCGGGCCCGTTCCTCCGCCTGGGCCGCTCCCTCGGCGGGGGCGCCGCGCTCGGCGGCGCTCTCCAGCTGGGCGCGGGCCTCGGCGTGCTGCGCCGAGAGGATTCCGGCCCGCTCCGCCTCGGCGTCGAGGCGGGCGTTGAGCTCCGCCACCTGCGCCTCGAGCGCCTCCCGCACCTGGGCCCATTCCCGGGCGGTCTGGACCGCGCCGGCCGCGTCCGACTCGACCGCCTCGAGCTGCCGGCGCGCGGACTCCGCCTCCCGGAGGGCCGCCTCGGCCTTGGCGGCGGCGTCGTAGGCCGCGCGCCGGGCGTCGGACACCTTGCGATCCGAGCTCTCCTTGAGCTCGGCCATCTTCTGCTCCAGCGCATCGCGCGCCGCGTTCGCCTGGGCGAGCTGCGCGGCCAGCGCCTCGGCCTCCCCCGCCGGCCCACCGACGGTCTCACCGCCGGCGATGCCCTCCCCCTCGGCGGCGGGCGCGGCCTCGGCGGCCTTCTCGGCGCGGGTGGCGCGGTCCAGCGCCGCCTCGAGCGCGGCCCGGGCTGCCTGCGCCTCCGATCGCGCCGCCTGCAGGGCCGCGTCCGTCTCGAGGGCGGACTCCTGCCGCTGCTCCAGCGCCGCTTCCAGCTCCTGGACGCGGCCCCCGACCGACTCCAGCTCCTGGACGCGGTCCCGCAGCGCCCGGAGCTCCTCGCCCCGCGCCGCATCCGGCTCCGGCGCTCGGGGCTGCGCCTGGGCGGCCTTCTCCAGCGCCTCCTCCAGCTCGGAGGTCCTCGCCTCGGCGCGGGTGGCGCGGTCGAGCGCGGCCTCGAGCGCCGCGCGCGCCGCCTGCGCCTCGGACCGCGCCGCCTGCAGGGCCGCGTCGGACTCGAGCGCGACGCTGCGGCGCTCGGCCAGGGCGGCCTCCAGCCGGGCCCGCTCCTCCTCCGACGCCGCCAGGGCGGACCGCGCCGCGTCCAGCTCCTGGTCGCGGGCCCCGGCCGCGGCCCGGAGCTGATCCAGCTGAGCGCGCACCTCGAAGGCCCCGGCCTTCTCGGCCTCGGCCAGCGCCTCCAGCTCCTGAACGCGCGATCGAACCCCGCTCGAATCGCCCGCCGAGCTCTCCAGCTCCTGCGCGCGCGCGGTCAGCCGCGCCGCCTCGTTGCGGGCCTGGACCAGCTGCCCCTCCAGCGCGCCGCTCGCCAGCCGCGCCTCGTCGAGCGCCAGCCGGTGCTCGGCCGCCTCGGCCGCGGCCTGGTCGCGGGCGGCCAGCGCGGCGTCGCGATCGCGGGCCAGCTCGGCGGCCAGCGCCTCGGACCGGGCCAGCGACTCGCCCAGGGCCACCGCCTCGGCCAGGGCCACCTCGCGCGATCGCTGCGCCTCGAGCTCGCGGGTGCGCGAGGTCTCGCGCTCCTGGATGAGCGTCTCGCGCTCGCCCTCGCGCTGCCGGACCCCCTCCACGGCGCGGTCGCGCTCGGCGGCGGCGGCGTCCGCCTCGGCGCGGGCCGCGTCGCGGGCGCGGATGGCCTGCTCGCGCTCGGCGCGCAGCGCCTCCGCCTCGGCCACCGCCGAGGCCCGGGCGTGCAGGGCTCCGTCGCGCTCGACCTCCAGCGCCGCCAGCGCCGCCGCCTGCTCGGCCACGCGCGCGCGCTCGGCCGCGATGGCCTCCTCGGCCACCTGGGCCGCCGACTCGGCGTCGGCGGCGCGCGACCGGGCGGCCTCGAGCTCGCCGGCCGTGCCGTGCTTGAGGCTGCTGGCGGCCTCGATGAGCGGGCCGACCGGGAGGGCCACCACCGTGAAGCCGGAAAGCCCGCTCGGCTCCTCGCCGGCGATGGCCACGTAGCGCGTGGTGTCGGGCGTGCCCGCCAGCGTGCCGTCCATGGCGATCTCGGGCTCGTCGTCGGAGCCCATCCCGAATACCCACCCGACGGTGGCGGTCTGGGCGGCCACCTCGACCAGCGGAAAGTGGTCCGAGAGGGCGTTCACGAACGTCTCGTAGGCCGGGGGAGCGCCCTCGGGCGCCTCGCCCACCAGGTCGGGCAGGCCGGCGCCGCCCGCGGCGATGGCGGTCACGAGCCGTCCGCCGGGCGCCAGGAGCCGCCGCAGCTCGGCCACCTGATCCGGCGCGGAGGCGAGCGAGCTGCCGTCGGCGAGGAGGACGAGATCGAAGGCGCCGGCGCGGAGGCCGGCGGGGAGGGCGGCGTGGAACTGCACGAACGGGTGGTGGCCGGCTCGGCGCGCCGCCTCGAGATCCGCGTCCTGCGGCTCGATCGAGAGCACCGCGGCGGCGCCGCGCTCCGCCAGGAAGAGCGCCGAGGCGCCCTCGGTCGCGCGCGCGGCCCCGACCTCCAGCACACGCCGCCCTTCCAGCAGTGGCTCGAGGAAGCTGTAGCGGGCGAGCAGCTCGCCCGGTCCGTTTCGCGCGTGAAAAGACCCCATGACCCCCCGATGTTACACCGGCTCCGGGGTTTCCCATCCCGTCCATCTACACGGGGGGGCCGGTGAGGCTCGGCCCCCCGAACCCCCCGCTCGATCCGGGCCAGGCTCATCCGCCCGGCCCTGCGCTCGCACCGACGGTACCGGGCCGCAGGTGGTCAGGAGGATCACAGCCCGGATGGCAGCTACTTGCCGGCCGAGGTATCGGCAGGACGGCCATCCGGGGGAGAGGCCGGGGTGGGCTGCGGCGGGGGCGCCTCGGGGGTGCGGGCCGGGCCCGCCGCCCGGACGGCGCCGGTGGTCGCCTCGAGCGCCGGCCCGATCTCCTTGAGCAGCGATTCCGCGTCGAGGGCGTGCGGCGACCGCGAGCCGGCGGTGAGCCGGAGCTTCTCGGCCGCCTCGGACAGCTCGGCGCGCGCCTTCTCCAGGAGACGCCGCGCCTCGTAGTACCCCGACTCGGCCCGGAGCGCGGCCAGGCTGTCGCGCTGCGAGGCCGAGAGCGCGGGCAGCTCCATGGCCCGCTCCAGGTAGCCGAGCCCGCGCTCGAGCCGGGCGGGGTCGCCGCTGGAGACGTCGTCCTTGGCCCAGGCCGAGAGGAGGTCGTAGATCTGCCGGTCCAGCTCGGCCTGATCGGCGAAGGTCTGGGCGTCGGGCAGCGGCTTCCCGGGCGGCGGCACCAGCGGCGCGTACACCTTGGCCAGCGTCGGATCGGCGCTACTGAACTCTGTCTGGCCGGTGGGGAAGAAGAGCCCCTTCTTCACGACGAGTCGCCCCTCCTCCGGGGCCAGCGACCAGGTCCGGGAGTTCCGTTCCGAGACCAGATAGCCGACCACCCCGAGGAGGCCGAGGATCGCCACCCAGGCGAGCAACCCCTTCGCCGCGGCACCGAGAGCGCTTCTGGGAGCCTGCACCGAGACCTCCTACTTCACGCGCGGCACACCGATGTAGGGCAGGTTGCGCAGCTTCCCGTCCCAGTCCAGACCGTACCCCACCACGAACTCGTCGCCGATCACGAACCCCCGGTAGTCGATGGGGATCTTCACCTGCGCCCGGGCCGGCTTCTCGAGCAGGGCCGCGATCCGCACGCTCTCGGGCCGGCGGGTGGCGAGGTTGTCCAGGAGGTACCGCATGGTCAGGCCGGTGTCGACGATGTCCTCCACCAGCAGCACGTGCTTGCCCTCGATGGGCCGCGTGAGATCGCTGGTGATCTGCACCACGCCCGTCGACCGGGTGCCCTGGTAGGAGCTGATGCCGATGAAATCCACCAGCACCGGCAGGTCGATGGCCCGGATCAGATCCGCCAGGAAGATGAAGCTCCCCTTGAGGACGCCGATGAGCACCAGCGCCTTCCCCTGGTAGTCGCGGGTGATCTCGGCGCCCATGGCGGCGACGCGCGCGCGCAGATCCTCCTCCGCGATGAGGACGTCGACCGCGGTGTCCCCCACCACACCCGCGCTAGACATAGGCGTTGTTCATGATCTCGCCGAAGCCGCCGCCGCCCGGGACGATGTACTGGTGGTCGTCGAGGCCGCGTTCCTCGTCCCAGCGGGTGCCGGGCATGGTGGCGAGCACGTCGGGCGAGGAAAGGCCGCGGTCCAGCCGGATGGCGTACACCGCCACGTCCGGATGGGCCCTGGTCATGTTGCGCAGGTACTCGGGCGTGACGATGAGGTGGATGTTGATGATCTTGCGCGGCTTGCCGGGGACCTTCTTCTTGTAGGTCTCGATGGCGGTGGCGAGCGACGAGCCGGTCGCGCCCATGGGATCCGGGAACAGGAGGAAGGCGTCGTCGACGTCGCCGCCGATCTTCATGCCGCCGATGCCGGCCCCGACCACCTCCTCGTGGTCGCCGAGCATGCGACTCATGATGATGTGGTCCTGCCGGACCAGGGCCGGGTCGAGCGTCTCGTTGAGGAGATCGTAGGCCAGCTGGGAGGGGACGGCGCCGGCGCGGGCGATGTTGACGGTCACGGCCCGGACCGCCCGGTCGACCACCTCGCCCTCGAAGATGGCCTGGGGCGAGCTGTCGATCATGCGCGTGGGCACGGCCACGCGCCTCCGCGGGAACTCGTTGTTGAGGACCGTGCGGATGAGGTCCTCGTAGAGGAGCCGCACCAGCCGGTTGATCTCGGGCTGGAGCGTGCCCTTGGCACAGAGGGTCGCGAGCTGGCCGAGCAGGAACGGGTTGGCGATGATGTGGACGTTCTCGCCGTACCGATGCTCGATCTCGCTCACCCGGTACTGGACATGGTCGTAGCTTCGGTCGCGCACGGGGCGGAGCATAGACCGGGGCGCCCACGGAGGGCTCGGCAAAGTGAGAGGGGCGAACGGCCACTCGAAAGGACGCCACGTCTTGCAGCGACCGCCCTCTACTTCGCGTCGATCTCGCCCTGGAACATCTTCATGGCGCAGGAGAATCGAAGCGTTCCCGCCCTGGCCGGCGTGAGCTCCACCCGCACCGGCTTCCCGAGCGGCAGCGGCACGTTCAGCCCCGCGTCCGGGATGACGATCTCGGTCGCGCAGGTCTCATCCGTCGTCCGGGTGATGACCAGCACCAGGGGCTTCCCCGCGCGCGCCTCGATGCGCCACGGATCGAACCCGTTCACACCCACCTTGACGGCCACCTCGTCCGGGCCGGCGCGGTGGCACCCGCCCAGCGCCAGGACCCCGCCGAGCACGGCCAGAAGGGCGTAAGCGCGCATTCCAGGGAGGACTCTACCCGAGGCCGCGCTGGCTCCCGAATCCCGGAGCGGGCGCGCCCCGGTTGCGTGATAGAGGCAGCGCGTGCGCTTCACCACGCCCGCCCCGGCCAAGGTGAACCTGGTCCTGCGCGTCGGGCCGCCCCGCCCCGACGGCTACCACGACATCCTCACGCTCATGGCGCCGCTCGACCTCTGTGATGGGGTGGACGTCCGCATCTCGCCACGGGCGGGGCCCGTCACCTGCCATGTCCCCGGCCGGCCCGAGCTGTGCGGGGAGGCGAACCTCGCCGCCCGAGCGGCGCTGATCTTCCGCGACCGGTTCGGCGCCCGCAACGCCATCGCCATCCGCATCGACAAGCGCACGCCGGTGACCGCGGGGCTGGGCGGCGGCTCGTCGGACGCGGCGGCCGTGATCCGCTGCCTGGCGCGGGCGTTCCGCGTGCGCGATCGCGAGGCGCTGCGGCGGATCGCGCTCTCGGTCGGGTCCGATGTTCCGTTCTTCCTCGGCCCGGGACCGGCCTGGGCGGCGGGCCGCGGCGAGCGGCTGCGTCCGGCCGACGTACCGCACGCTCGACCTGGTGCTGCTCTTCCCGGAGGACCCCGCGCTCGCGATCCGGGCCGGCGACGCCTACGCCTGGCTCGACGAGGCGCGTCGGGCTGGTGGACCCGCCCGCTCGCTCGGCCGCCCCCTTCCGTTCTCGACATCCCGGGCGGGGAACGACCTCGAGGAGACCTGTCTGGTGCACCGCCCCGCGCTGGCACCGCTCTTGGGGCGGCTCCGCGGAGCCGGCGCGCTCGTCGCTATGATGTCGGGAAGTGGTCCGACGGTTTTCGGAGTCTTTTCGGGCAGGGGCGCCGCGCATGCCGCCGCGTTAACGATCGGGAGGGACGGGTTCAACAGCCTTCAGCTCCGCGTCCTCGAGGCGCGGACAGCGCGACGCCAACCGAGGGTTACCGCATGGAGATCACCGAGGTCCGCGTCTTCCCCGTCAACGAGGAGAAGCTCAAGGCGTACGTCACCATCACGCTCGACGGCTGCTTCGTGATCCGCGATCTGAAGGTGATCCACGGCAACTCGGGCCTGTTCATCGCCATGCCGGCCAAGCGGCGCAAGGACGGCACGTTCAAGGACATCGCGCACCCGCTCAATTCCGAGACGCGGGACCGCATGGAGAAGGCCATCCTGGCCGAGTACGACCGCGAGCTCCGCAAGGGAGCTGCGCCACGCCCGACCGGTACGGATCCGAACGACGACTGATCGGCCGCCGGGGACGGGCCCCCTGGCACGGCCTCTCCCCCGCTCGCGAAATAGCTCCCGTCGCGGAAGTCGGAGGGTTCCGGTATAAGGAGCGCCCTCGTGGACGTGCCGCGGCGGCACGTCCGGTCTTCGCCTCGAGCGGGAGCGCGCGATGTCATCCAACGGGACCCGGCCGGATTTCAAGATCTTCTCCGGGAACTCGAACCGGAAGCTCGCCGACGCCATCTGCAAGGAGCTCGGTATCCCGATGGCGCGGGCGGTGGTCAGCCGGTTCTCGGACGGCGAGATCCAGGTCGAGATCGGCGAGAACGTGCGCGGGATGGACACGTACATCATCCAGTCCACCTCGCCCGACGCCAACACCAACCTGATGGAGCTGCTCATCATGTGCGACGCGCTCAAGCGCGCGTCGGCCGGCTCCATCACGGCGGTCATCCCGTACTACGGGTATGCGCGGCAGGATCGCAAGAGCCAGTCGCGCGTGCCCATCACCGCCAAGCTGGTGGCGGACCTCATCGACGCGGCCGGCGCCACCCGGGTCATGTCGATGGACATGCACGCCGGGCAGATCCAGGGGTTCTTCAACCTGCCCTTCGACCACCTGTACGCGGCGCCGGTGCTGCTCGAGCACATGCGCCGGCGCTTCGACGGCGACGCCGAGAACGTGGTCATCGTCTCGCCCGACGCCGGCGGGGCGGAGCGCGCCCGCGCCTACTCCAAGCGGCTGGGCGCCACCCTGGGCATCGTCGACAAGCGGCGCGTCAAGGCCAACGTGGCCGAGATCATGAACGTGATCGGCGAGGTGCAGGGGAAGACGGCGGTGCTCCTCGACGACATGATCGACACCGCCGGGACGCTCACCCAGGCCGCCAACGCACTCATGGACAAGGGCGCCACCCGCGTCTACGCCTACGCCACCCACGGCGTGCTCTCCGGCCCGGCGGCGGAGCGGATCACGAAGAGCCCCATCGAGGAGGTGGTGATCACCGACTCGATCGCCCTCTCCCCCGCCGCCGCCCAGTGCCCCAAGATCCGCGTGCTGTCGGTGGCCGGCCTGCTGGCCGAGGCGGTCCGCCGGATCCACTCGGCCGACTCGCTCTCCTCGCTCTTCGTCTGATCATGAGCAGGTGAGGCTGCGCGAGGGAGGGGTCGGCGGCACCCCAGGGCGAGGTACTCGCGCCTCTTGCGGCCACCGGCGTTAGACTCGGCGCATCATCGGCTCGGCGCGCCTGGGCATTCCGGCGCCGGGCAGGGGGATGATCGATGCGCGGCCGTTCCCGCGGCAAGGGCAGGCGGACCGCGACGCGACGCGACGACGGCCGGTTCCGCGCCCTGGTGGAAGCCGCACCGTACGGCATGCACTTCTACCGGCTGGAGCGCGGCGACCGGCTGGTGTTCACGGGCGCCAACCCCGCTGCGGACCGGATCCTGCGCGTCGAGAACGCCGCCTTCGTCGGCAAGACCATCGAGGAGGCGTTCCCGCCGCTGGCGCTCACCGAGGTCCCCGACCGCTACCGGGCCGCGGCGCGCGACGGCATCCCCTGGCACACCCAGCAGATCCGTACCAGGACGGCCGCATCACCGGCGCCTACGAGGTCGACGCCTTCCAGACCGCGCCGGGCGAGATGGCCGCGGTCTTCCAGGACGTGATCGGGCGCCGCCTCGCCACCGACGAACTGGAGCGCGAGCGGCAGCGGCTGGCGGTGACGCTGAGCTCCATCGGCGACGCGGTCATCGCCACGGACGGCGGTGGGCGCGTCACCCTCATGAACCCGGTGGCCGAGGCCCTCACCGGCTGGAGCGCGGCCGCGGCGACCGGGCGCATGCTGGGCGAGGTGTTCCGGGTCGAGTCCGCGGAGAGCGGGGGGCCGGCCGGTGATCCGGTGGCCCGGGTGCTGCTCCACGGCGCGCCCGTCGCGCTCTCCAACCACCTCCTGCTCGTGGCCCGCGACGGGACCCGGCGGCCCATCGCCGACAGCGGGGCGCCCATCCGCGAGCCCGGCGGCGAGGTCATCGGGGTGGTGCTGGTGTTCCGGGATCGGTCGGCGGAGCGCGAGGCCGAGCGCCGGCTGGTCGAGGGCGAGGCACGCTACCGCGCGGTGGTGCGGAGCCTACCGCTGGTGCAGTGGACCACCGACCGGAACGGCCTGTTCACGCTGTCGGAGGGGCTCGGGCTGGCCATGCTCGGGCTCAAGCCCGGCGAGGTGGTGGGGCGCACCGTCGCGGAGGTGTACCGAGAAAACCCCGGCGTGCTCGGCGATTTCCAGCGGGCCCTGGCCGGCGAGAGCTTCCAGTCGGAGAACCGGCTCGGCCCCTTCACCTTCGAGAGCCGCTGGGGGCCCATCCGCGACGAGGGGGGGGACGATCACCGGGGTGGCGGGCGTGGCTGTCGACGTCACCGCCCGGCGCGGGCTCCAGGACCAGGTGCAGCGCGCCCAGAAGCTGGAGAGCGTGGGCCGGCTGGCCGGGGGCATCGCCCACGACTTCAACAATCTCCTGACCGTGGTGCTGAGCTGCGCCGAGGTGCTGCGGGAGGACGCGGCGGCGGGGCGGGCCGCCGGCGCCGAGGACGTGGAGCAGATCCGGGAGGCCGGGCAGCGGGCGCAGGAGCTGGTCCGGCAACTGCTCGCCTTCGGCCGCAAGCAGGTGACCGCCCCCGAGCCCACCGATCTCTCCGAGGTGGTGGGCGGGAACGAGCAGATGCTGCGCCGGCTCCTGGGCGAGGACGTCGAGCTCCTGGTCGAGCGCGAGCCGGGGCTGTGGCCGGTCCTGTGCGACCGCGGACACATCGAGCAGGTGCTCCTCAACCTGGCCGTCAACGCCCGGGATGCCATGCCGCGGGGCGGCCGCTTCACCATCTCGACCCGGAACGTTCCCGGCGGCGAGGCCGGCGACCGCGGGAGCGACGCCGTGCAGCTGGAGGTCCGCGACACCGGCTCGGGCATGTCGCAGGACGTGAAGTCCCACCTCTTCGAGCCCTTCTTCACCACCAAGCCGCCCGGGAAGGGAACCGGCCTGGGCCTGGCGACGGTCTACGGGCTCGTCACCCAGAACGGCGGGCGCATCCAGGTCGAGAGCGAGCCTGGGTCCGGGACTGCGTTCGAGATCGCCTTCCCGCGCTGCTCGCGGCCGTCGTCCGCATCGCGAGAGCCACCCGCCACCGGGCGGTTCGTGGGATCGGAGACCGTGCTGGTGGTCGAGGACGATCCGCTGGTCCGCGGCATCACCAGCCGGGCGTTGCGCGGCGCCGGGTACCGGGTGCTGGAGGCCGGTGACGGCCGGGAGGCCATCGAGGTGGTCGGGGAGACATCGGGACCGGTGGACCTGGTCGTGACCGACGTGGTGATGCCCGGGATGAGCGGGCCGACCCTGGCCGAGGAGCTCGCCGCCCGCGTGCCCCGGCTGCGCGTGCTGTTCGTCTCGGGGTACTCGCGCGAGGCCATGGCAGAGCGCGGCGTGCCCGAGGCTGGCCCCGGGTTCCTGGCCAAGCCGTTCACGGCATCGGCGCTGCTGGAGCGGGTGCGGCTCCTGCTGGATGGAGGTCCTTAGCGCCCTGCTCGCGCCCCGGGGGGGGGGTGGGCCGCGAACGCTCTCGCTTGACTGGACGCGGCTTTTCGGCTAGTTAGCCGCCTTCTTCAAGGCCTGGCGCGGTTCGCCGGGCCCCCGACCACCCAGGGCCAGAGCGCGAGCGAAAGGCCCCTCGCCCGCCGGAGCGGCGGCGAGTCCATTGGGAGGAACAGATGGCCGACAACGTCGTCAATGCGGAGCAGCGCCAGTCGCGGGGCAAGGGCCCGGCGCGGCGGCTTCGCGCCAAGGGTCTCATCCCCGCCGTGGTGTATGGCGGTGAAACGGGTCCCGCCCACGTGGCGGTCGACCCCGCCTTGCTCCTCAAGGCGATCGAGACGCCCCACCGGTTCAACACCATCCTCACCCTCACCATGGACGGCGCCGAGAAGCACGTCCTCTTCAAGGAGTTCGAGGTCGATCCGGTCACCCGGGAGCTGCTGCACGCGGACTTCCTCGAGGTGAAGATGGACAAGCCGGTGAAGGTGCACGTGCCGGTCGAGACCGTGGGCAAGGCGGTCGGGCAGACCGAGGGCGGCATCCTCTCGCTGGCCGCGCACGACATCCTGGTCGAGGCGCTGCCCACGAAGATCCCGGTCAAGATCGAGGTGGACGTCACCGAGCTCAAGATCGGCCACTCGCTGCACATCTCCGAGGTGAAGGCGCCGGAGGGCTGCAAGTTCCGCTACACCACCGACTACGTGGTCGCGTTCGTGGCCGTGCCCGAGAAGGAGGAGGTGGTGGCCCCGGTGGCCGCCGCCGTGCCGGGCGCGGAGGGCGCTGCTGCCGCAGTCCCGGGCGCACCCGTTGCTCCGGGCGCCCCGGCCGTCCCCGGCGCCCCGGGTGCCGCTCCTGCGGCCGCCGGCGCCCCGGGTGCTCCGGGCGCCACCCCGGCCGCGGGTGCACCCGCGGCCCCGGCCGCTGCCCCGGGGAAGCCCGAGCGCAAGGGCAAGAAGTAGGACGGCCCTCCATGAAGCTCGTGGTCGGCCTCGGCAACCCGGGCGAGGAGTACGCGCGCACGCGGCACAACGTCGGCTTCCTGGCCGCCGACCGCCTCGCGCAGCTGGCCCGGTCCCGCTTCACCGCGCAGAAGTTCGCGGCGGAGCTGGCCGAGGTCCGCCTCGGGCCGGAGCGCGTCTGGATCATGAAGCCGCAGACCTACATGAACGATTCCGGCCAGGCCGTGGGCGAGGCGCTCCGCTTCTGGAGGCTCGACCTCGAGGACCTGGTGGTGCTGCACGACGACCTGGAGCTGGAGCCGTTCCGGGTGCAGCTCAAGATCGGCGGCGGGCACAGCGGGCACAACGGCGTGCGGAGCGTCAACGCGCACGTGGGCAGCCCCGAGTACGCCCGCGTCCGGATCGGCGTGGGGCGGCCTCCGCCCCTGATCGATCCCATGGACTACGTCCTGGGCAAGTTCGCGAAGGCCGAGGAGGGGGAGCTGGACGCCTGCCTGGAGAAGGCCTCCGAGGCGGCCCGGCTGGCGGTCGAGCTGGGCGCGCACAAGGCGATGAACAAGGTGAACCGCCGCCCGCGTGCGGCGGCGAGCGAAGAGGAAGAGAGCTGACGAACACCCCGCCAGCCGGCATGGGGCCGGCGACGGCACACTCCTCGCGGCGGGCGAACCGCCGCTACGAACCCGAGGGGAGCGACATGGCCGAGACGAAGAAGATCGTACGCGAGTACGAGACCATCTACCTGATCAAGGCGGAGACGCCCGACGAGCAGGTGGACGAGATCAAGGAGCGCCTGCGCGGCGTGGTCAGCCGGGAGGGCGGCAAGGTGATCCGCTTCACCAACCAGGGGAAGCGCAAGACCGCCTTCCCCGTCGCCAAGAACAACAAGGCGATCTTCATGCACGCCCTGTACGTCGGCAGGCCGGGGCTGGTGCACGAGTTCGAGCGCAACCTCAAGATGATGGACGTGGTCACCAAGTTCCAGTCGGTGAAGATCGCCGACGAGGTGGACTTCGACGCCCGCCAGGTCGAGCCGGACGTGAAGATCCAGCCGGTGGAGGAGGAGGCCAAGCCGCGCGAGGAGCGGGGCGAGTTCGCGCCGGGCGAGGAGCCCTTCGAGGGTGAGCCGGCGGAAGGGATGGAATGAGCCATGGCGCGACCTGACATGGGTGGCGGAAAGATGGGCGGCGGGTTCGGCTCCCGGTTCGGCGGGGGCGGCTTCGGCGGCGGAGGAGGAGGCGGAGGCCGGGATCGCGACCGCGATCGCGATCGCGACGGCGAGCGCGGCGGCGAGGAGGGCGGCCGGCGCGGCTTCGGGCGGCGCAAGGTGTGCCGCTTCTGCGCCGACAAGAACCTCAAGGTCGACTACAAGGACCAGAACCAGATGAAGTATTTCCTGACCGAGCGCGGCAAGATCATCCCGCGCCGGATCAGCGGCAACTGCGCCAAGCACCAGCGCGAGGTGGCCACCGCCATCAAGCGCGGCCGGATGCTGGCCATCCTGCCCTACACCGTCGGGCAGATGTGAGGAGGCGCCATGAAGCTCATCCTCCGTGAAGACGTGGAGAACCTCGGGAAGGGCGGCGAGCTCGTCGAGGTGAAGCCCGGTTACGGGCGGAACTTCCTCCTCCCTCGCGGCCTGGCCGTCCCGGCCAACCCCAAGAACGTCCGCGAGCTCGACCACCAGAAGCAGGTGGCGGCGGCCAAGGCCGCCAAGCTCAAGGCCAGCGCCCAGGCGGTGGCCAAGCGCCTGGCAGAGACGCCCGTCACCCTGAAGCGCAAGGTGGGGGAGCAGGACAAGCTCTATGGCTCGGTGACCGCGCTGGACGTGGCCGAGGCCCTGGCAGCGCGCGGGCTCCAGATCGACCGGCGCTCCATCGACCTCGGCGATCCCATCAAGACCGTGGGCGACTTCGACGTGCCGGTGAAGCTGCACCACGAGGTGGTCGGCAAGGTGAAGGTGACCGTCCAGGCCGAGGAGTCCGCGCCGGCGTAGTGCCGCGCCTCCCTCGAGCGAATTCCGAGGCCGGCGCCGCCAGGCGCCGGCCTCTTCGTTCCTGCCCCGCCGCCCGCTCAGGGGAGCGGCGCCACCGCCCGCGCCATCACCGCGCGCACGCCCAAGGCGGAGAGCCCGGACCGGCGCTCCTCCTCGAGGAGGGCGGCGATCTCCGGCCGCCGCGCCGCCCCGGGCGACTCGCGGAAGCCGAGCCGCCCGTAGTAGGGCGCGTTCCAGGGCACGTCGCGGAAGGTGACGAGCGTGACCTCGCCCAGACCGCGCCGCGCCGCCTCCACCGAGACGGCGTCGATGAGGGCGCGCCCCAGGCCGCGGCCGGCGGCCTCCGGCACCACGTCGACCTCGTGGAGGTGCAGGGCGCCGGGGAAGTCCAGCGCCACCGCGAACGCGAGCGGAGGATGGCCGGCGACCCAGACCAGCCCCAGCGCCTGCTGGCGCGCCATCAGCTCCGGCGCCACGGGCGGCAAGCGCTCCACCTCGACCATGCCGACCTCGCCGAAGCGGGCCGCCGCCCGCAGCTCGACCTCGGCCAGCCGGGCCAGATCGCCGACCGTGGCGAGGCGCACGCGTGCCGCCGGCGCCTGCATCGACGCTGCTCGTTCCATGTGGCTCTCTACGCGTCCACGCCTCCGCCGTTTCCCGTGCCCCGAATGTCGGATGCGTCGCATACGCCTGCTCGCACGCACGGAAGGCGGGCTTACGGGCGGGGTGCCCGGTTCACGCGACGCGCGCGGTTTCACAGCGTGACGCCCGCGCCGCCACCCTGTCTTCGCACGATCACACTCGGGTGCGCCTCGTGGGCGCACACGAGCAGCCAACGGCCCGGAGTCCGGGCGTGCAGCCATCGCAGATCGGGTGGCACGCGGTGTGCTCTCTCCACTCATCCGAGCACACGATGGAGCGCCAGCGCCAGCCCGGCCGCTGGCACCACGAGGAGTCAACCGTGCAGTTGTATCACCCCGTTCTGACGATTCCCGATCCGGGCGCGGCATGGCGTCGCGCGACGCAGCGGCGATTCCTGGGGGAGGAGCTTTCATCGGATCCGCTGTCCGACAGCCGCTGGCTGGTGAAGGCGGTGCTTGGTCGTGCATCCCCGCTGGAGATCACGCGCGACGGCGTGATCCCGCACCGCCCCTCGCGAGTCCTCCCGCTCCGCCACGGTCTCACCCGGGCGGGGCTCCTCGCCACGTGCCTCCTAGACGCGCCCGGGCTGGCCCGTCTGCGGGTCGATGCCGGCGCGGATGCCGACGTCGATTGCGCCGCTTGCCGGGCCTGGCAAGCGACCCACGGCATCACCTCCCGGCGGCGCTCCGCACCGGTCATGGCCCGCATCCGCGCTGCGCTGGGAGAGGTGTTCTCGAGGGCGGCGTAGCCCGCCTACCACATCACGCGGCCCTCCGGCCTCGTTCCCCGGGGCGCCCCAGGACGAGGAGCGCGTCCCCGAACTCGTGGATCAGGAAGCCCGCCGCCTCGACCCTCTCCAGCGCCCGCTCGAGCAGCGCCGGCCGCGTCGTTCACGACCAGGAGGTCGCCCGGCTCGAGCAGCGCGGGCAGCGCCGTGAAGGGGTGCTCGGCGACGGTCTCGGTCCGCTGGTCGACGGCCAGGAGCCGCACCGAGCGCGGATCTCGCGGTTGCGGAGCGGGCCTCACGGCCGGACCTCCCGTTCCCCGGAGCGCTCGGGCAGGTCCGCCAGCTCCAGGCGCGCACCATGAGCGCGGCGATCCTGCGGGCAACGTCCTCGGCGCGCGCCAGGATCCGCCCCAGCGCCTCCCCCAGCCCGCGCCCTCCGCCCGTCACCAGCGCTGCGCTTCCTCGTAGCTCCATGTCCGTCCTCCTCGAATGGCAGGACGTTTCTTGGCGCGGGCGCTCCGCCCTGTCGTCGTCCGTGCCAGCGAAGTGGAGCGCGGTTACCCGCCGACATGGACGAACCCATCCCGGCCCGGCTGGGGGACAACATCCGGGGGCTGCGCGAAGCGCGCGGGCTCACGCAGGACCAGATGGGCGCGGCTGGCCGACCTCCCGCGTTCCACCTGGGCGAGCCTCGAGTCGGGCGCCGGGAACCCGACCCTCTCGGTGCTGAGCCGGGTGGCGCACGCGCTCCAGGTGTCGCTCGAGGAGCTGATCTCCTCGCCGCACGCCGAGGCCGCCCACTACCCGAGCGGCGCGCTGCAGCGCCAGGTGCGAACCGGCGTCGAGATCCGGAAGCTCCTGCCCGATCCCATCCCGGGGATGGAGCTCGATCGCCTGGCGCTTCCGCCCGCGAGCCACATGACGGGCATCCCGCACACGCCCGGCACGCGCGAGTACCTCGCCTGCGAGGAGGGCGAGATCGTGCTGGCGGTCGCGGGCGAGCGGTTCACGCTCCGACCGGGCGACGTGGTCGCCTTCCGCGGAGACCAGCGCCACTCGTACCACAACGTCGCGGCGCGGCCCGCGGTCGGCTACTCGGTGGTGGTGCTGGCCCGGCTCCGCTAGGAGCTTCAGGGCCCCCCGGGATCCGGGCAGACCGGCCTGGGCGCCTCGCGCGGCTGGGTCCTGGCCTTGAGCCGCTCCAGCGCCGCCCGGGCCTCGGACCCGGCGGAGCTCCTGGCCACCTTCTCCCAGGCTGCCACGGCCTGCTTGTGGAGGCCCGCGTCCTTCCAGCCGGCCTCGAACAGCGCCGCCTCCAGCGCGCGGGCGCGCCACACGCGTACCTCGGCGAGCCGCCGCGAGGCCGGGAAGCGCGCCACGAACGCCTCCACCCGCTCGGCCACGCCCGCCGCCGTGCACGGGGTGGCGCGGCGGATGACGAGCAGGGCGGCCTCCTCGGCCAGCGGCCCCTTGCCCTCGACGCGCTGCTCGAAGGCGGCGCGGTACCGAACCGTGCCGCCCTCGTCCTCGAAGGGAGCGGCGCCCAGCAGGCGCGCCGCGCGCTCGAAGCGCGGCAGGTCGGCGGGGGTGAGCCGGGGGGCGGCCTCCGCGGCCAGCTGCCCGGCCAGCCCGAGCATGTCGCTGCGGGCCGGGGAGCGCGGCAGGTGGCGGGCCACCGCGGCCGCCAGCTCGAGCGCGGCGGGGAGCCGGTCCGCGGCGGCCAGGCTGCGGACCTGCTCGAGCGCCAGCGCCCCGGAGGCCGGGCCCGCGCCCAGGGCCAGCGCCGTGTAACCGCCCTTGCCCTGGGCGGCGCGGAGCTGGAGGAGCGCGGGCGCCCCGGTCGCCGCCGGCCGGAACGGAGCCAGGAGCGGCTCGCCCGGCGACGCCTGGCCGGCCGGCTCGAAGCGAACGCGGCCCGGCCCGACCGGATCGAAATCGGCCGCCTCCGGGTTCCAGACGGTGGCGGCCAGCGCCAGCCCCGGCTCGGGCAGCGCCAGCAGAAGCCCGGCCCGCCCCTCGATGCGGGCCGAGAACGTGTCGACGTCGCCGGCCGTCAGCTCGGCCCGCATCGGCGTCGCCTCGGCGAGCGGGTTCCGCTCGGCGGTGGAGAGCCAGTCGGCGTAGCGCTCCGACGAGCGCAGCCCGGCGGCCTCCGGGGAGTCGTTCGGCTCCACCTCCTCGTCGGGGTGGATCTCGGCCAGCCGGACCTCGAGGAGGTAACGATCGCTGGGCTTCTCCACCGCCCCGGCGCCCGGCTCGTGGTGCTCGCGCACGCTCAGGTAGTACGTCCCCGGGTCCACCTGCGCGCTGAGCTCCTCCGGCTGCCCGGGTCCGCCGCGGTCCGACGACGCCACCAGGGGCGCGCTGGCGCGCTCGCCGGGATCGCGCGGGGCGCGGTTCAGGGTCAGGGCCACGTCCAGGCCGTAGATGCCCTCCTCGGACCCCTCGGCGCGCCAGCGCACCACCAGCCGCGACGGCCCGCGCAGCGACGGGACCTGGATCCGGAACACGTCGGCGTCGCCGGTCTGCGGTCCGAGCCGAGCGCCGATGAACCCCTTCACGATCACCGCGCCGGCGGGCTCGCCGCCCGGCCCGACCGGGAGGGGGAGGAGGTTGGCGCGGGCGGGCACGTCGTTGGGCTCGTGCTCCATCCCGTCGAACCGTTCGGCCGGCCGGAGCGCCTCGGGGAGCTGGGCCGCCACGGCCGGAGCGCGCGCCGCCAGGAGTGCGTACACGTCGTTCCAGCGCCACACCAGCGCACCCACCGCCAGGGCCAGGGCTAGCACCCACAGCGGCGCCGTGACCCGGCTGCGCCGGAAGCGCCGCAGCTGGCGCTCGAACTCCGCGAAGTCCGACCGGCGCGCGATCTTGAGCTCGCCGGTGACCTGCGGCACCGGCCCCAGCGAGCGCGAGCTGGTGGGCTCCCCCAGCGCCAGGATGGCCTCGCGCATCGCGTCCGCCGAGGCGAACCGGTCCTCCGGGCGCTTGGAGAGCGCCCGGTGCACGATGTCCACCAGCCGGCGCGAGATGCCAGGCGCGGCCTGGGCCAGCGGCGGGACCGCCTCGTGCAGGTGTGCGTTCACCACCGCCATCGGGTTCCGGCCTCCGAAGGGCGGCTGCCCGGCCAGCAGCTCGTAGAGCAGGCAGCCGACCGCGTACAGGTCGGAGCGCGCATCCAGCGGATCGCCTCGCGCCTGCTCGGGCGCCAGGTAGTTGGGGGTGCCGACGATCGATCCGGCGCTGGTCTGCCCGCCGGTCACCTCGTCGCGCAGCTTGGCGATGCCGAAGTCGAGGACCTTGGCGAAGTCCTCCCCCGGCCGCGTCTGCATGAGCATGACGTTGCCGGGCTTCATGTCGCGGTGGATGACGCCGGCCTCGTGCGCCTCCGCCAGCGAGCCGAGGATCTGCTGGCCGATGTCGGCGACGCGCGCCTCGTGGAACGCCCCCTCCTCGCGCAGGATCCGCGCCAGGTCGCGGCCGGGGACGTACTCCATGGCCAGGTAGAATCCGCCCAGCGCCTCGATCTCGCCGAAGTCGAAGACCGCGATGGTGTTCGGGTGCGACAGGCGCGACACGATGCGCGCCTCGGACCGGAACCGCTCCGCCGCGGCCGCGTCGCGGGCGAAGTCGCCCCGCAGGACCTTCACCGCCAGGGCCTTGCCCATGCGGATGTGCTCGGCCTTGTACACCGACCCCATCCCACCCTCTCCCAGGTGGGCGATGAGCTTGTAGCGATCCGCCACGACCATGCCCAGCAGTGAGGAGGTCGAGGTCCGGTCGCCGGCGTCCGACCGCAGGTCCTGACCGCACTTGGGGCAGAAGTTCACCGGGCCGGCGCTCGGGTCGGCCAGGTACCCACAGGTCGGGCAGGGCGGTCGGTTCAGGGGCATGGCGTCCGGTCTCGCCATGGTCTTCTCGGCGAGGTTATCGGAACCGCACTGGCTGGCAAAGTCCTTGGACCCGGGGAGCGCGCGAGCCAGCGGCGTGGTACAAAGGGGCCCGGCGCGAGCGCCCCCGGCCCTCTCGCACCACCTCGCCGTGAAACCCCTCTTTCCCGCACCCTTGCCCTAGCCAGGAACCGCCGTGCTCGACTGGCTCCACAACATCCTCTCCCGCGATCTGGCGATCGACCTCGGGACCGCCAACACGCTCATCTACATCCGCGGGATGGGCATCGTCTCCAACGAGCCCTCGGTGGTGGCCGTCCAGCAGGACGCTCGCGGCGGCCGCAAGGTCCTGGCCGTCGGCAAGGAAGCCAAGGAGATGCTGGGCCGCACCCCCGGCAACATCGTCGCCATCCGGCCCATGAAGGACGGCGTCATCGCCGACTTCGAGGTCACCGCGGCGATGCTCAAGTACTTCATCCAGACCGCCCACAACCGGAAGAGCTTCGTCAAGCCCCGCATCATCATCGGCATCCCCTCCGGCATCACCGAGGTCGAGAAGCGCGCCGTCCGCGAGGCCGCCGAGTCCGCCGGCGCCCGCGAGGTCTACCTCATCGAGCAGCCCATGGCCGCCGCCATCGGCGCCGGCCTCCCCATCACCGAGCCCTCGGGCAACATGATCGTCGACATCGGCGGCGGCACCTCCGACGTCGCCGTCATCTCCCTGGGCGGAATCGTCTATTCACGATCCGTCCGCATCGCCGGCGACAAGATGGACGAGGCGATCATCCAGCACATCAAGCGCAAGTACAACCTCCTCATCGGCGAGCGCACCGCCGAGCTCATCAAGATGGGCATCGGCACCGCCTACCCCACCGAGGAGGAGCTCACCATGGACGTCAAGGGCAGGGACCTCGTCGCCGGCGTCCCCCGCACCCTGACCGTCACCTCCTCCGAGATCCGCGAGGCCATCTCCGAGCCCATCAACGGCATCGTCGAGGCCATCAAGGTCACCCTGGAGCGCACTCCCCCCGAGCTCGCCGGCGACATCGCCGACCGCGGCATCGTCCTCGCCGGCGGCGGCGCCCTCCTCAAGAACCTCGATGTCCTCCTCCGCGAGGAGACCGGCCTCCCCGTCTTCCTCGCCGAGGACCCCCTCTCCTCCGTCGTCATCGGGGCAGGGAAAGCTCTCGAGGAACTCGACATCTTGAAACAGGTGACCGCACACGCCTAGAGGGGCCGTCGCGAGCGCAGGGGTGGCTGGCCGAGCCGAACGAACCTCCACGGGCAGCGCATCCGGACGCTCCGTCCGCGCACGCGACGCCGGGCGGGCGCCCGCTCCATAAGCGCCCGCTTTCGCGCGTCCCGCTTCCAGGGCCTACAGCCTTTCGGGGGATTTCCCCCGTGCCCGGCCGGGGTAAGGCGCAGAAAGGTTTTGGATCGCGCCGCGTTGTAGTAGGGAACGCCCGTGCTGAACTTCGTCCACAACATCCTCTCCCGCGATCTGGCGATCGACCTCGGGACCGCCAACACGCTCATCTACATCCGCGGGATGGGCATCGTCTCCAACGAGCCCTCGGTGGTGGCCGTCCAGCAGGACGCTCGCGGCGGCCGCAAGGTCCTGGCCGTCGGCAAGGAAGCCAAGGAGATGCTGGGCCGCACCCCCGGCAACATCGTCGCCATCCGGCCCATGAAGGACGGCGTCATCGCCGACTTCGAGGTCACCGCGGCGATGCTCAAGTACTTCATCCAGACCGCCCACAACCGGAAGAGCTTCGTCAAGCCCCGCATCATCATCGGCATCCCCTCCGGCATCACCGAGGTCGAGAAGCGCGCCGTCCGCGAGGCCGCCGAGTCCGCCGGCGCCCGCGAGGTCTACCTCATCGAGCAGCCCATGGCCGCCGCCATCGGCGCCGGCCTCCCCATCACCGAGCCCTCGGGCAACATGATCGTCGACATCGGCGGCGGCACCTCCGACGTCGCCGTCATCTCCCTGGGCGGAATCGTCTATTCACGATCCGTCCGCATCGCCGGCGACAAGATGGACGAGGCGATCATCCAGCACATCAAGCGCAAGTACAACCTCCTCATCGGCGAGCGCACCGCCGAGCTCATCAAGATGGGCATCGGCACCGCCTACCCCACCGAGGAGGAGCTCACCATGGACGTCAAGGGCAGGGACCTCGTCGCCGGCGTCCCCCGCACCCTGACCGTCACCTCCTCCGAGATCCGCGAGGCCATCTCCGAGCCCATCAACGGCATCGTCGAGGCCATCAAGGTCACCCTGGAGCGCACTCCCCCCGAGCTCGCCGGCGACATCGCCGACCGCGGCATCGTCCTCGCCGGCGGCGGCGCCCTCCTCAAGAACCTCGACGTCCTCCTCCGCGAGGAGACCGGCCTCCCCGTCTTCCTCGCCGAGGACCCCCTCTCCGCGGTGGTGATCGGGGCGGGGAAGGCGCTCGAGGAGCTCGACATCTTGAAGCAGGTCACCGCTCACGCGTAACTGAACGTGGACGTAGAGGTGGACGTAGACCTGGACGTAGACGAAGTCCCTGCGTGATGGTTGCTTGCTCGTCTACGCCTAGGTCCACCTCCACGCCCAGGACCGCGTTCGTGGCTCGTGCGCCGGGTCCTCGCATCACCTTCCTCCTCCGCCCCGCAAGCCCCGCCGACGCCCGCGCCTGTGCCGCTGCGATGCACACGGCCATCCGCGCCCTCCCCGCACGGCTCCACTCGCACGCCGAGCTGGCCGCCTGGGCATCCTTGCCGCCGCTCTACCACCGCTGGGCCATGGGACCGGGGGGCGAGCGCTATCTGGTGGCGGAGCGGTCGGGGCGCATCCTCGGCTACGCGGCCCGACGCGGAGGTGAGCTGACCGCCGTCTTCGTCCGGCCCGGCGCGCAGGGGCACGGCCTGGGCCGCGCGCTGGCCGAGGCGGTCTGCGGCGCCGCGGCAAGCGAGGGCCACCGGACGGTCCACGTGCTCGCCGCCCGCGCCGCCGCCGGGTTCTACGCCGTGCTCGGATTCCGCGCCGGGGCGCGCACCCGCGTCCCGCTCCCGGGCGGCCGGTCGCTGGCCGCGGTCCGCATGCGCCTCGCGCTCCGCGCTAGACCCGCCCGCAGGGCCGGCGGAAGGGACAGCGGCGGCAGGAGTCGCGCTCGGGAAGGCGCGGGAACGAGGCCTCGTTCGCGACGTTCCGCTCCGGATCGGTGAGGACGCCGCGCATGGTCGCGATCGAGCTCCGCATCTCCGTCCGGCAGGCCGCCAGCGCCGCCTCATCCGCCGCCACGGAGACGAGTTCGCCGCCGGGCGCACCGTTGGGCACGAGGTAGACCAGCCCGCCGCGCACCTGCTCCGGCGGGACGCTCCACTTCCCCTGTGCGTAGAGGGCGTAGATGCCGACCTGCGTGTGATCGACGTCGCGCTCCTTGCCCGTCTTCCAGTCGATGACGTGGATCCGGCCCTCCGCATCGCGGAACGCGAAGTCCACCGCCACCCAGATCTTCGTCCCCTCGAAATCCCAGGAGTCGAGCTCGTCGACGGAGAGCCACTGGTCGCGGGACAAGCTCCGGATCACCTCCAGCGTGGGGCTCGCGTAGAACGCGCGCAGGCTGCCCTCGACGACCTGCTCGTAGAGCTTCTTCCAGTCCGCAGCGGGCACGGCCTCGCCATACTCGTGCTCGACCAGGCCCACGATCTGCGACGGCTCCCGCCAGTAGCTCTTGTCGCGCGACCAGGCCCACTCGGAGCGGGCGCGCATGCGGGTGCGCTCGAGCGTCTTCTCGAGCGGCCAGAACGTCCCGGTGGCCCGCGCCGCCTGCAGCATGCGCTTCAGGGTCCCGTGCACCACCGAGCCCGCCCACTGCCACCGCGAGGAGAGCTTCTTCAGGACGTACAGCTCGCGCGTGGGGGTCCCGGACTCGGCCTCCCACCCGCCCCAGCTGCCGTAGTACGCGTAGAAGTAGGCCCGCCGGCACTCGGCGAACTTCTCGTGCCGCGACTTGGACCAGGTGAACTCGTTCTGCAGCTCGGGCATGTCGGGCGCCCGCGTCCGCGCGTCCGGACGCCAGCTCGTCTGACTCTACCCCGGTCGGCTGACAGGGGACCCTGGCGGGGTGGTGCCCCGGTGGTGCCCCTCTAGCATCCGCCGCACCGCGTACAGGTGTCGCGGTGCGGACCGGGCATGCCACCGTGAAACCTCGTCCCGGGTCCGCGTCTCCTACCTGCAGGAGATCACCATGTGCCGACTCACCCTTCCTCTGCTCACCCTCCTCGCCGTCGCGGCGGGGCCCACCCGCGCCGAGACCCCGGCGCAAGGCAAGGCCGCGGATCAGGTCGCACCGGGGATCGTCGATGCGGCCGCCGCGCGCAGGCTGGTGGCCGACGGGATCAAGGTCGTGGACGTGCGGACGCCCGACGAGTACGCCGCCGGGCACGTCCCCGGTGCCGTGAACATCCCCTACGACCAGATGGCGCAGCGGTATGCCGAGCTGGGCCCGACCACCACCCCGCTGCTGATCTACTGCCACAGCGGGCGTCGCTCGGGGATCGCCGTGCAGGTCCTCGAGAAGAAGGGGTTCACGCGCCTCTACGATCTCCAGGCCTACGATCGCTGGGTCCAGTCCGAGCCGAAGGGGAAGTGACGCTGCCCGCAGGGAACCGGCGCGCGCTGGCCTCGACCACCGCGTAGGCGGCGTAGCCCAGGAGGCCGAGCGCCATGGCGCCGAGGAGGATCGGCCCGAAGGGCTCGTGCGCCAGGAGCTTCAGCACCCCCCGCGTCCCCGCCGCCTCTCCGGGGGCGCGCGCCAGCGTGGCCCGCAGGACGAGGGCGCCCGCGGAGGCGAAGAGCCAGCCCTGCGCGACGAACCCGATCGTCCCGAGCAAGACGGCCCACCAGCGGATCGCGGCCGGCACCTCCGACAGGTCCAGCGAGGAGAGGAACGACCGCGAGATCCCCTGGGCCGCCTGCCGGATCCCGACGCCCACCCCGATGGCGCCGAGCGCGCCGGCGACCACCGGGCCGCCCGGGATCCCGAGCGCCTCCGCCACGCCGGTGCGGGCCAGCGAGTCGCCCGAGGGACCGACGCTCAGGCCGAAGAGGATCCGGATGCCCACCGCGCCCAGGCCCACGTACCCGAGACCCCCCACGGCCTGGCCCACCCTCGAGACCGCGGCCCAGGCCCCGCGGCGCGCTGCCGGGTTGGCCAGCGCCTCGATGACGAACCAGCAACCCAGGCAGGCGATCCCGGCTCCCACCAGCGCCGAGAGGGCTGGGCCGAGCGACGAGCGCGCCAGGCGCGCCAGCACCGCCTTCACGTCGAGCAGCGGGCCGTGCCAGCCCGAGGCCCGGCGCAGGGCGAAGTACCCGATGTTGGCGTAGAGGAAGGCCTTGGCGCCGAAGCCGGCGCGGGCCAGCACGTGGAGCAGCGGCGACCCCGCCACCCAATCCAGCGCCCGCCTGCCGGAGCCGGCGGACGGCGCTCGCTCGTGCCCCGCCCCGATGGGAATCATGCCGACAACGTGCCGCCCGGCGAGTCGGGGGGCAATCGCGCACCGGCGCGCAGGTGCCGGGGCTTGCCCCGAGGGAGCGCGTCCGCTTCACCGCTCGGGTGCGGAAGATCGACGCCCCTGCCCGTCGAGGTGGGGTGATCTCCGGACGCCAGCTACACCGTGACTTTGTCCGGCCTGGACCTCGGCGGCGGGCAGACCGTCGAGATCAACGTCACGCCCTGAGCCGGCGGCCGGGGCCGCTCCTCACTGGATGGTCCACCCCCCGTCGATCATCAGGGTGGCCCCGGTGATGAGCGAGGCCTTCCGCGAGCACAGGAACAGCACCGGGCCGGCCACGTCCTCCGGGGTGCCCACCCGGCCCAGCGGGATGCGCTTCACGACCGAGGCCCGGAAGGCCTTGTCGTCGAGCCATTTGCGCG
Organism: uncultured Pseudomonadota bacterium; assembly: GCA_963736345.1. Taxonomy (GTDB): domain Bacteria; phylum Myxococcota; class Myxococcia; order Myxococcales; family Anaeromyxobacteraceae; genus Anaeromyxobacter. The sequence goes on from CAVTOU010000014.1 coordinate 443,743, forward strand.
TGCCGGGGGTCTCGATGAACGTCGGCGCCACCGCGTTCACGGTGATGCCGTGGCGGGCCCACTCGAGGGCCAGGCACTTGGTGAGGTGGGCGACGGCGGCCTTGGTCATGCAGTAGACCGACTCGGTGGGAAGGGCCACCGCCCCCGCCTGCGAGCCGATGTTCACGATGCGTCCATGCCGCTGGCGGATCATCACCTTGCCCACCGCCTGGGCGGCGAAGAAGGTGCCCTTCAGGTTCACCGCCAGCGTATCGTCGAAGTCCTTCTCGGCGACGCGCTCGGCAGGGTTGGGGGCGCCGATGCCGGCGTTGTTCACGAGGATGTCGATCCGTCCGAAGCGGCGCACGCCCTCGCGCACCGCGCTGCGGATCTGGTCGAGGCGCGAGACGTCCATCTGCACCGGCAGGGCCACCCGGCCCATGCGCTCGATGCGCCGGGCCAGGGCGGCGCCCTTCGAGGCGTCGTGCAGCCCGAGGATCAGGTCGGCGCCGGCCTCCGCCAGCGCCAGCGCGCACGCCTGCCCGATGCCCTTCGAGCAGGCCGTCACCAGCGCCACCTGCCCGGCCAGCTCCTTCCGCGGTTGCCGTCGGCTCGCCATGTGTGTGCCTCCCTTTCCATGCGTTGTAGCGCATTTCGGGGCGGCTCACTCCTCCGGCGCGAACCCGCGCCGCATCACGTTCTCGGCCACCACCCGCGGGAACATGAAGTTCTCGAGGTAGCCGCGGCCGCCGGCCTTGGTGCCTCCGCCGCTCATCTTGAACCCGCCGAAGGGATGGCGCTCGACGATGGCCCCCGTGATGCCGCGGTTCAGGTAGACGTTCCCGGCCAGGAGCTCGCGGCGGCCCCGCTCCAGCGCCGACGGGCTGCGCGAGAACAGGCCGGCCGTGAGCGCGTACTCGACGCCATTGGCGAGCTCGAAGGCGTCCTCGAGGTCCCGCGCGCGCAGCACCGCCAGCACCGGGCCGAAGATCTCCTCCCGCGCGATGACGTGCCCCGGCTCGACCTCGGTGAAGACGGTGGGCGGGACGTAGAAGCCTCCCGAGGCCGAGAGCTCCGGGGTGAGCTCGGCCTGCCACGCCAGGCGCGCCTCGCGCCGGCCCTGCTCGACGTAGCCCAGGATCTTCTCCTTCGCGCCCGCGTCGATGACCGGCCCCACCACGGTCCCGGGCCGCGCCGGATCGCCCATGGGCACGCTCCGGCAGGCGGCCAGGAACCGGTCCAGGAAGCGCGGGTAGACGCCCTCCACGGCGATGACGCGCGAGCAGGCCGAGCACTTCTGGCCGGCGTAGCCGAAGGCGCTCGAGAGCACCGCCGGGATGGCCTCGTCGAGGTCCGCGTCGGCGTCGATGAGGATGGCGTTCTTCCCGCCCATCTCGCAGACCATCTTCTTCAAGCTCGCCTGGCCGGGCGCGGTCCTGCCGGACACCTCCCAGAGCCGGCACCCCACCTCGCGCGATCCGGTGAAGGCGATGAAGTCGGTGCCCGGGTGCTCGCACAGCCGCGCCCCGGCCGATCCCCCGGGGCCGGGCAGGTAGGCGAGGACTCCGGGCGGGAGCCCGGCCTCGGCCAGGGCCTGGAAGAGCCAGGCCGCCAGCACCGAAGTCTGCCCGGACGGCTTCATCACCACCGCGTTCCCGGCCACCAGCGGAGCGACGGTGAGGCCGGTCAGGATGGCGAGCGGGAAGTTCCATGGCGAGATCACCACGCCCACGCCGCGCGGCAGCCACTCCTCGTGGCAGCAGCTCGCCCGCCACCTCCTGGGTCCGGCGCGGCTCGGAGAGCCGCCGCATCTCCGCCGCGTAGAACCGGCAGAAGTCGATGGCCTCGCTCACCTCGGCGTCCGCCTCGAGCCAGGGCTTGCCGGCCTCGAGCACCATCAGGGCGTCGAACCGGAACCGGCGCGCCTCGATCAGCTCGGCGGCGCGCTCCAGCACCGCCGCCCGCTCCGCGGCCGGCGTCCGGGCCCAGCCCGGGAAGGCGGCCCGCGCCGCCGCCAGCGCGGCGTCGACCTCGGCCGGGCCGGCCGAGCCGCACCGCCCCACCACCACCGACGGATGCGCCGGGTCGACCGAGACGATCTCCGCGGCCGTCCGAACCTCCTTGCCGGCGATGACGAGCGGGTACCGCCGCCCGAGCTCTTCCCCGACGGCCGCCAGCGCCTCGCCCATCCGGGCCCGTGGAGCCGCCCGGGTGAAGTCGGCGCTGGCGGCGTTCCGGAAGCCCCTCGCACCCGGTGGCCGTTCATCCTGAGCGGTGCGGCCGCCCGGCGGGGCGGCCGCGGAGTCGAGGGAGGCCGGGCTCGCGAGCAGCCGGGCGGGCTCGACCCCGGCGTGCCGCTGCCGCAGGAAGCTCTCGTTGCTGGTGTTCTCGAGAAGCCGGCGCACCAGGAACGCCATCCCGGGCAGGAGGTCGCCGACGGCGCAGTACTCGCGCACGCGGTAGCCGGCCCGGAGCAGGGCCGCCTTGAGATCGTCGGCCATGCCGTAGAGCGCCTGGAACTCGACCGCGCGCCGGTCGACGCCGAGCCGCTCGGCCTGCGCGAGGGCGTGTGCCACCGAGCGGAGGTTGTGCGTGGCGAAGGCGGGCAGGACCACGTCGGCGTTCTCGAGCAAGAGCACCGAGAGCCGCTCGAAGGCGAGGTCGGTCTCGGGCTTCCTGGTCCAGACGGGCACCGGCCACCCTCGCTGTCGCGCCAGCACCATCTCGCTGTCCCAGTACGCTCCCTTCACCAGCCGCACGCCGATGCGCCGGCCGCGGGACCTCGCCCAGGCGATGAGCGGGCGCAGGTCGTGCTCGCTCTCGCGCAGGTAGGCCTGGATGGCGATCCCGGCGGCGGGCGCCTCCCGGAACTCGGCCTCCTCCAGGATGGAGCGGAAGAGCGCCAGCGTGAGCTCCTTCCAGCGCGTGCTCTCCATGTCGAAGTTGACGAAGGCGCCGGTCTCGGCGGCGCGGCGCAGGATGGGGCGGAGGCGGCGCGAGAGCGAAGCGACGGCGCCCTCGGGGTCGGCGGGCTGGACGTCCGGCGCCAGGGCCGACGGCTTCACCGAGAGGTTCACGCGCGGTTCGGCGCGGCCGAGGGGGCCGAGATCGCTCTGGCAGGGCGCCTCGCCGCGAAGGGCCCGGTCGAAGGTGTCGAGCACCTCGAGATTTCGCGCCAGGAACGCGTCCGCCTCCTCCTCGGAGAGGACGGTCTCGCCCAGGAGGTCGATGGTGGTGGCCATGCCGGCCGCGGCGTTGGCGCGGAAGCGCCGCAGCGAGATCCTCGACGCTCTCGCCGGCCACGAACTGCCGCGCCATGGCCGCGACCCGGCCCCGCACGGGGCCGGCCACCAACCCCGGCGCCACGGACGCCGCGCCCAGGCCGGCGCGGAACGCCGGGTGCAGCTCGACGGCGCCCTCGCCCAGGTACTCCTGCAGGTGGCGCACCACCTCCGCCGAGGACTCGAGCGCGGGCAGCACGTCGACGAAGCGGAAGAGCCGCGCCTTGAAGGCCGGATCTCGCAGCGACCACTCGATGAGCCGGGCGTTGATCCCCTTGCTGGTGAGGATCCCCGGAGAAGGCTGCTCCTGCATGGAAGCGAGGAGCTGCCCGCCGATGGTACGGACGGCGTCCTCCACCGCCGAGGTCGCGGTCGGGACGGGGTTCCAGCCGGCGGGGGCGCTCGCCTCCATGGCTCGAAGTTGGCCCCTGCCGGGCTGCGCGGCAACCGGGCGTCAGTCCGCGCTCGGCCCCGCCGCCGCCCGGGCCGGTGTGGCCACCGGCTTGCGCGGCAGGGGCGGGTTCAGCTGCCGCTGCACCTCGACCTTGCCGATGGGCAGCTCGGCCAGCTGCGGGCGCACCACCTCGGCCGGACCGACCATCACCAGCGTGAGCCGGCCCGGGTCGAGGTACTTCTGCGCCATGCGCTGCACGTCGGCGGCGCTGACCTGCTCCACCGCCTGCGCGTAGCCGTTCCAGTAGTCGTCGGGGAGGTCGTGGACGGCGAGCTCGCCCAGGCGGCCCGCGATCTCGCCCACGGTGGCGAACTCGGACGGGCAGCGAGCGCACGATGCCGGCCTTGGCCTCATCCAGCTCGTAGGCCGGGACCGGCTCGTCGCGCATGCGGGCCAGCTCGGCCAGGAGGTCCCGGAGCGCCGCCCCGGTCACCTCCGCCTTGACGCTCCCCCGCACCACGCTGGCGCCGCCCGAGCCGCCGCGCGTCCGCCCCGGCGCCCATGCCGTAGGTGTAGCCCTTCTCCTCCCGGAGCGTCCGGAACAGGCGCGAGGAGGTGCCGCCGCCCAGCACCTCGAACATGACCGTGGCGGCCACGAAGTCCGGCGAGCGGCGATCGAGGCCCGGAGCGCCCAGCGCCAGGTAGGACTGGGAGGCGCCGCGCTTGTCGATGAGGAGCGTCCGGTGCGGCGCCACCGGGGCGCGGCCGGGCTGGGCCGCGGCCTCCGCCCGGCGTTCCACGAGGCCGAGCGACCGATCCAGAAGCGTGCGGAGCTGGGCCTCGGTGACGTCGCCTACCACCACCAGCTCCGCGTTGGCCGGGCGCCAGTAGCGATCGTGGAACTTGAGCAGGTCGGCGCGGCGGGTGCGCGCCAGCGCGGCCTCGGTGCCGATGATGGCGTGGCCGTAGGGGTGGTCCGCCCCAGAACGCGGACGCGAAGGCCTTGGCGGCGACGATGGCGGGCTGGTCCCGCTGCTGGAGCAGCGTCACGCGCCGCTCGTCCTGGACCCGCTCGAAGTCCTGGCGCGGGAAGGACGGGTGCATGGCCACGTCGGCGACGACGTCCAGGAACTCCGGCAGGTGCTCGGAGAGGCAGCCGCCCGCCAGCGAGGCGGCGTCCGGGCCGGCGTTGGCGCCGAGAGCGACGCCCCCAGCAGCCCGAGCTCGTCGGAGATCCGGGTGGAGGTCCTGCGGGCCGTGTCCCTCGGTCACCATGGCGGCGGTGAAGCTGGCCAGGCCGGGAAGCCAGGCCGGATCGCGGGAGGCGCCGGCGTCCACCACCAGCTCGAGCGCCACGATGGGCAGTCGGTGCTGCTCGACCAGCCGGACGCGCAGCCCGTTGGCGAGCACGAAGTGGATCTGGCCGGGGCAGCTGCAGCGGCGCGTTGGGGCCGAGCGGCGGCGGCTGGGCGCGGTCGACCGAGGGGGCCTGGGCGACCGGCGCCGGCGCGGGCTCCGCCTCGGAGGTGGCCGGGGCGGGCGGCTGCGCCTGGGGCGAGGCGGGCGAGGGCGGCCTGGGGGTGGCGCAGGCCAGGGCGGCGAGGAGGACGGCCAGCGCGCGGATGCGGGATCCTCACGGTTCACCTCCCGCGCCGGGCCGACGGCGACGGCGGCGTGCCGCCCGCGCCGCGGCACGACCTGGAGCACCACCCGCGCATCCTTGCTTGAGGTAGGTCCGGGCCGCGGCGCGAGACGTCGGCGGGCGGTGACCGCGCGGTAGCGGGCCAGGTCCGCTCGAGGTAGCCGGGGTCGCCGGTCCGGACGGTGTAGTTGGCGAGCGTCGCGGCGCGGCCGCCGAACCCGCCCACCGCCTCCAGGCCGAACACCGCGCCGGCCACGATCTTGCTCCGCGCCCGCTCCACCTCGACGGGCGTGGGCGGCGACGCGGCGATGCGCGCGATCTCGTCGTCGATCTCGCGCAGGAGGCGCTCCAGCGACACGCCCGGCTTGGGGGTGGCCACCACCATGAACTCGCTGGCCAGGGCCATGCTCGACTGTCCGGCCGAGACCCCCTGCGCGATCCGCTCCTCGCATCTCGAGCCGGTCCACGAGGCGGGCGCTCTTGCCGTCGGCCAGGATGTCGCCGAGCACGTCCAGGGCCGCGTCGCCCGGCGCGTAGACCCGCGGGGTCTGCCAGGCGATGTAGAGCCGCGGGAGCTGGACGTTGTCCTCCATGGTGATGCGCTTCTCGGCGGTGAGCGGCTTCGGGTCGGGCACGCTCCGGACCGGCCTGGGCGGCGCCGGGATGGACCCGAACCACTTCTCCACCAGCGCCTTGGCCGCGCCCGGGATCGAAGTCGCCGGCGATGGCCAGCACCGCGTTTTCCGGCCCGTACCACTTCTGGAAGAACTCCCGCACCTCGGGGAGCGTGGCCGCCTGGACGTCCTTCTCCGTGCCGATGGGGAGCCAGTGGTAGGGGAACTCCGGGTCCCACAGCGTCGGCCATGAGTCCGCTCGTAGGCCATGCCGTAGGGGCGCATCTGGTAGTTCTGGCGCATCTCGTTCAGCACCACCTCGCGCTGGTTGTCGAGCTTGGGCTGGTCGAGCGTGGGGAGGAGCCAGCCCATCCGCTCCGACTCGATGTAGAGGAGCTGGTCGAGCGCGTTGGAGGGGGCCTGCTCCCAGTAGACGGTCGAGTCCTGGGAGGTGGCCCCGTTGCCGCTGGCCCCGGCCGCGGTGAGCAGCCGGTCGGCGGCCCCCTTGGGCAGGTGCATGCGTCCCTTCGAACATGAGGTGCTCGAAGAGGTGGGCGAACCCGGTCAGGTTCGGCTTCTCGTCCTTCGAGCCCACGTCGTACTCGACGTGGACGCCGACCAGGGGCACGGTCCGGTCCTGGTGCAGGACGACGGTGAGCCCGTTCTCGAGCCGGTACAGCTCGAAGGCCAGGTGCGGAATGCCTGCGGGGGCGGGGGTTTCGTCGGCCCGGGCGAGCGAGAGCGCGCCAGCACCGGCGATGAGCAGGACGAGGACGAAGCGAGCGAGTCGATCGAGCATGGCGGAATGCGTTATAAGGGTGCGGCCAAACGGCGTCACGTTTCGGGTGGTCCAGGTTCCACGCAGGAGCCGGATCAGAACGCATGGAGTCGATGCGGTAATCCCACAGGAATCTCGCCTGCGTGCCGCTCTCCCTCGCCCGGGTCGCCGCCGCCTTCCTCGCCCTCCCGGTCGCGGCGCGCGCCCTGGACCCGGGCGATCCCGTCCAGGCCGTCCGCCGCGACGGCCCGGTGGCCGTCGACGGGGTCCTGGGCGAGCCGGCCTGGAACACCGCACCCGCCTTCGACGCGTTCGTCCAGCGGTTCCCGGAGGAAGGGGCCCCGCCGGGGCAGGCGACCACGGTCCACGTGCTGTTCGACGACAGCACGCTCTTCGTGGGCGTGCGCTGTCGGGATCCGCACCCGGGGCTGGTGCAGCGCGCGGGGGGCCGGCGCGACAACGCCCCGTACGGCGACTCCGTCACCGTCTTCATCGACTCGGTGCGCGAGGCCCGGAACGCATTCGTGTTCTCGGTGTCGGCCGCCGGCGTGCTGTCCGACGGACTGCAGTCGGACGACGACGACTACGTGGCCGACTGGGATGCGGTGTGGCAGGGGGCGGCCTCGGCCACCGCCGACGGGTGGTCGGCCGAGCTGGCCATCCCGCTGGCCGCGCTCCGCTTCCAGGACCACGGCCAGCCGGTGTTCGGGTTCGCGGTGCGGCGGATCGTCGGCCGCACGCACGAGGAGGACTTCTCCATCCGAGTCCCCCGCAACGCGCGCGGCCTGGTGGCGCGGCTCCAGCCTTGATCGGCCTCGGGGGCCTGGCGCCCCCGGCCGATGTCGAGCTGACCCCGTACGTCGCCGGCCGGCTCACCTGGCGGCCGCAGTTCGACGAGGACGATCTTCGCCCCCGGCCCCGGCTCTTCCTCCCCAACGGCGACGTGGGCCTCGATCTCAAGGCGGCGGTGGGGCGCGGGCTCTCGCTCCAGGCGACCGTGAACCCGGACTTCGGGCAGGTGGAGGCGGACCAGATCGTCCAGAACCTCACCAAGTTCGAGATGTTCTTCCCCGAGAAGCGCCCCTTCTTCACCCAGGGGATGGACATCTTCCGGCCGGTGGCGCCCCAGAACCGCGCCTCGCCCCAGCAGATGTTCTACTCGCGGCGCATCGGCCTGGACGCGCCCATCCTGGCGGCGGCCAAGCTGTCGGGAACGGTGAGCGACGGGTTGCAGATCGGCCTGTTGGAGGCGTTCGTGTCCGGCGAGAGCGCGGGAAGCGACGAGGCCCACCCGGACCGCGGCTACCGGTTCTCGCCGGCGCGGCCGCTCTGGTTCGGCCCCCGGGCGGCGCTTCCCCAGCTCGCGCCCGCCTCGCAGAACTTCCTGGCCGCGGTGGCCCGCTGGCAACCCGACCCCAGGGTCTCCCTGGGCGCGACCTTCACGTCGGCCGTCCTGTCCGGACCGCGCTGCAGCGACGGCGAGAGCCGGATCGAGGACGACGAGCTTCGGCCGAAGCGGTGCGATGCCCTGGCCGGGAACGCCGCCGCGCTGGACTTCGCCCTGCGCACCGTCGATGGCGAGTGGTTCCTGCGCGGGCAGGTCACCGGCTCGCAGGCGCTGGGGGGATCGCCGGAGCGCACCCTGCCAGACGGGACGCAGATCCGGCCGCGCGACCTCGGCGTCGGCGCCCACGCGGCCCTGGGCCGGGCCGGCGGCGAGCCCTGGCGCTTCGAGCTCCACTGGGAGTACGAGAGCCCGCGGCTGGACTTGAACGCGGTCGGATTCCAGCGGACCCAGAACGAGCAGCTGGGCCGCGCCATCCTCCGCTTCGTGCGCCCGGAGGGCGGCGGCCCGTTTCACTCCTACGCCTTCGCCGTGCTGGGCGAGGCGCGCACCACCACCGACGGCCGCGGCCTCCGGCGCGGCGGACAGATCTACGCCGCCTCGGAGTTCCAGCTGCGGAGCTTCGACTGGTTCGGGTTCGACGCCTGGATGAACCTCGATCGACTGGGACGTGCGCGAGATCGATCAGTCCGGCGTCGACCAGGGGCGGGCCGCGGCCCCGCTGGCCCTCGAGCTCCCGGGCGACGTGGGGGCGGACTTCTGGATCTCCAGCGATGCCTCGCGCCCGCTGGCAGGTCGAGGCCGGCGGCGGATGGGGGCGCTCGCTTCCGCGCGACGGCCTGGTGCCGTTGCCCTACTGGTTCGGCTGGGCGAACCTGATGCTCCGGCCCCAGGCGCGCCTCGAGACCCGGCTCAGCCTCAGCTACAACCACGGCGTCTGGCCGGCGCGGTTCGTCACCGACGACGGCGCGGCCGACCCGCTCGAGCGCCGCTTCCTGCTGGGCAGGCTCACCTCGCCGGCGCTCTCCGTCACCCTGCGGCAGCAGCTGGTCCTGACCCCGCGCCTCACGCTCCAGGGCTACGCGCAGCTCTACTCGTCCTACGGCCGCTACAGCCGGTTCCGGCTCGCGACCGCGCACGGCGGGCGGATCCCGTTCGGCGACCTGGGGCCCGAGATCGCCGATCCGGCCAACGACCCGGGGGTGCCATGGGACAACCCGGATTTCCGCACCCTCACCCTCAACGTGAACGTGGTGCTCCGCTGGGAGTACCGGCTGGGGTCGACACTCTTCCTCGTCTACTCCCGCTCGCAGGCCGCGCTCGGGGTTCCCGACGGTCCGCGCGGACCCATCGCCGCCCCTCACCATCCGTCCCATCCAGCTCGGCCCCGGCCCCACCACCGACACCTTCCTGGTGAAGTGGTCCTACTGGTGGAGCCGCTGAGCGGGGGGCGGGGGCACGGCCCCCGTGGGATCACCGGGCTCAACCCCTCGAAGCCAGGTGGGATCGCCGGGCGGGCGTTGCGCCCCTCGCTGCCCGGGGTATCCTTCCGGGGGCGAGTTTGCGCCGCGAGGAGCACGATGCGGATCCTGGTGGCCGAGGACGACTCCGCGGTCGCGAAGCTCTACGCGGCCTACGCGCAGAGCCGCGGGCACGGGGTGCTGTTCGCGCGGGACGGGGCCGAGACGCTGGTGCTGGCGGCGGCCGAGCTCCCCGATCTCATCCTGCTCGACATCTCCATGCCCAAGCTCGACGGGCGCGACGCGCTCCAGCAGCTCAAGGCCAGCGCGCGGACGGCCCGCATCCCGGTGCTGGTGATCTCCGCCTTCGGCGGCGATCAGGCGCTGCGCGACCTCTTGCTCGAGCTGGGGGCCTTCGACGTGATGGAGAAGCCGGTCGATCTGCAGATCGCCTTCAACAAGGCGGAGCGGATGGTGAACACGCTCAAGGCCGGCTAGCGGCTCCGGCTATCTCCCGGGCTCGATGTGCATGCCCTTGGGGATGATGACGATCCCGCTGTCCGTGACGTGGAACTGGCGCCGGTCCTTCTCCAGGTCGTAGCCGATGGTGGAGCCGGCCGGGATGTCCACGTGCTTGTCGACGATGGCCCGCCGGATCTTGCAGTGGCGGCCGATGTTGACGTTCTCGAAGACGATCGAGTCCTCCACCAACGAGTAGCTGTTCACCCGGACCTTCGGCGAGATGATGGAGTGGTGCACCTGGCCGCCGGAGATGATGCAGCCCTCCGAGATGAGGGAGTCGGTGGCCTGGCCGACCCGGCCCTCGCTCTCCAGGCGGAAGACGAACTTGGCCGGCGGGTAGTTGTACTGGACCGTGTAGATGGGCCAGTCGTAGTTGTAGAGCGAGAAGATGGGGTCGACCGCCACCAGGTCCATGTTGGCCTGGTAGTAGGCGTCGATGCTCCCCACGTCGCGCCAGTAGCCTCGCTCGCGCTCCGACTGCCCCGGCACCACGTTGGTGGCGAAGTCGTAGACGTAGACCTTCTTGCGCTGGTACATCGAGGCCACGATCGACTTGCCGAAGTCGTGGGCGCTGTTGGGGTCGCCGGCGTCGCGGACGATCTCCTGCACCAGGGCGTCGGTGGTGAAGAGGTAGTTGCCCATCGAGGCCAGGCACTTGGTCGGGATTGCCCGGCATGGTCTTGGCGCCGCCCTTGGGCTTCTCCACGAAGCCGATCATCCGGTTCTCGGAGTCGACCTCGATGATCCCGAACTCGCCCGCCTCCTCGACGGGCACCGGGATGGCGGCCACCGTCAGGTCGGCCTTCTTGTCGAGGTGAAACTCGAGCATCTGCCGCACGTCCATGCGGTAGATGTTGTCGGAGCCGAACACGAACAGGTAGTCCGGCTCCTCGTCGGTGATGATGTTCAGGTTCTGGTAGATGGCGTCGGCCGAGCCGGCGAACCACTTCGGCCCGACCCGCTGCTGGGCGGGCACCAGCTCCACGTACTGGTTGAGGAGGGCGGTCAGCCGCCAGGCGCGCTGGATATGAGTGTTGAGCGACTCGGACTTGTACTGCACCAGCACCTTCATCTTGAGGAAGCCGGAGTTCGCCAGGTTGGAGAGCACGAAGTCGATGATCCGGTAGCGCCCCCCGAAGGGCACCGCCGGCTTGGCCCGCTCGCGGGTGAGGGGATCGAGCCGCCGCCCCTCACCGCCGGCCAGGATCATGGCGAGCACGTTCATGCGATGACTCCTGGTGACAAGCGACCCCCCCGCCCGATGCTACGCACCGCGCCAGGCGAGGGCAACGAAGCGGGCCGCGCCAACGCAAGGTCGAGGACGCCGCCTCAGGGTACGCGCTCCCCACCTCACGGCAACGGTTCTAACGGGGCTGCGGCCCGGGCACCCGGGCGCCGAGCTCCCCGTTCGACGCGCCAACGGTCACAGGTGCAGCGCCGGCGCGTGCCCGGCCTCGTGGGCCAGGAGCCATCGCTTTCGCTCGACCCCGCCGCCGTAGCCGCCCAGCCCGCCGTTGACCGCCACCACGCGGTGGCACGGCACCAGGATGGCGACCGGGTTGCGGTGGTTGGCGCCGCCCACCGCGCGCGCCCCGCTGCGAAGCTCCCGGGCGATGTCACCGTAGGTCCGGACCTCACCCCACGGGATGGCGAGGAGCGCCCTCCAGACCGCCTGCTGGTAGGCCGTGCCGCGCAGGTCCAGGGTGGGAACCCGCGGCGCGCGCCCGGCGAAGTAGTCGGCCAGCGCCTCCTCGGCGGCCGCCAGGTGGGCGCGGGCGCGGGCGGACACCCCGGGATGCGCCGGGCCGGCCGCGCCGAACGAGATCCCGAACACACCCTCGTCGCTCGCTTCCACCGTGAGCGGCCCGATGGGGGAGCGGAAGCGCAGCCGGGCGGTCACCGCGAACCCGCCTCGCGTTCGGCCGGGGCGCCCGCGACCTGGGCGGAGAAGCGCGCCAGCACCTCGGCGATCTCGGCGTTGACCTGGCGGAGCAGGTCCGCCTTCTCCCGGAACGGCAGGAAGGCGCTCTTGAACCCCTGCACCAGCAGGGTGCAGAGATCGTCCAGGGAGAACCCCATCTCGCGGTGCGCCCGCAGGAGTTCCTTGGTGACCGTGGTGTCGGTGATGAGCCGGCTATCGGTGTTGATGGACACCCGCAGGCCGAAGTCGAAGTAGAACTTGAGCGGGTGGCTGGCCAGCGAGGACACCAGCCCGGTCTGGAGATTGGACGAGGGGCACATCTCCAGCGGGATGCGGTGGTCGTTGAGGTAGTTGAGGAGCTCGCCGTTCTCGCGCAGCCGCACGCCGTGACCGATGCGGTGGGCCCCGCACCAGTGGACCGCCTGCGCGATCGACTCGGGGCCGTAGGCCTCGCCGGCGTGGATGGTGACGTTGACGTTGTTGTCCAGGATGAGCTGGATGGCCTCGCGGTGCCGGCGGGCCGGGTGGCCCTCCTCCGGGCCGGCCAGGTCGAACCCCACCACGCCCTTGCCCTTGTAGGCCACCGCCAGCTCCGCCAGCCGCACCGAGGTCTGCGGGTCGAGGTGGCGGATGCCGCAGATGATCACGTTGGAGCGGATCCCGGTCTTGCGGGCGGCATCGCGCAGCCCGAGCAGCACCGCGTCCACGATGGTGGTGGACTTGAGCCCCTGCCGCGTGTGCAGCACCGGCGAGTAGCGCACCTCCAGATACCGCACGTTCTCGGCGGCGCAGTCCACCGCCAGCTCGTAGGCGGCCCGGTAGAGCGCCTCCTCCGTCTGCAGCACCGCCAGCGTGATGTCGAAGGCGGTGAGGTAGTCCTCGAGCGAGGCGCAGTTCTGGCCCATGTGGATGGCGCGGGCCAGCCCATCGGGCGTGTCGGCCGGAAGCCTGACGCCGTGCTGCTCGGCGAGCTCGAGGATGGTCTCGAGCCGGAGCGAGCCGTCGAGGTGGCAGTGCAGGTCGGTCTTGGGCAGCGCCCGCACCAGCTCCTCGGTGACGGGCGGGTGGGGGCGGTGGGGCTGGGGGACGGCCATCGCAGGTCATCATACGCCCGCTTCTCCGGGCTCGGGCTCGGGCTCGGAACCCTTCCGGGAAGCCTTCAGACCAGCGTCAGATATCGCACCAGCACGCGCTTGTCGCCGATGTCGAAACGGACGGTGGCCTTCCGGTCGGCGCCGCTGCCCTCGCAGGCCAGCACCACGCCCTCGCCGAACGCCTGGTGCTGGACGCGGACGCCGCGCGACAGCGCCCCGCCGGCGGCGTCGGGCCGCTGATCGTAGGAATAGTCCACCTTCGGCTCGCGCGGCCTGGCCGAGGGCGCCCGCGCGCCGGGGAGATCCCGGGCGGGCGTCGCCTCCTCGCCGTCCAGCTCGATGTGCGGCTCGCCCGGGAGCGCCCCGGGCGAGCGCCGGATGACCGGCCCGCGCGCGCGGGCCTCGCGGGCGCGGACCTCGCGCGCCACCAGCTCGCCGAACAGCTCGGGCGGGAGGTCCTGCAGGAACCGCGACGGCGGCATCTCCCGGTAGGAGGGACCGCCGTCGCCGTAGCCGATGCGCCGCCGGGCGAGCGAGAGGGTGAGCCGCCTCTTGGCGCGGGTCATGCCCACGTAGCAGAGGCGCCGCTCCTCGTCGAGGCTCTCGTCCCTCTCGTCGCCTTCCTCGCTGGCCCAGGGCCGCTGGTAGGGGAGCGTCCCGTCCTCCACCCCGGCCAGGAACACCGCCTCGAACTCGAGCCCCTTGGCGGCGTGCAGCGTCATGAGCGCCACCCGGCCCTCGGGCGTCTCCCCGTCGGCCTCGCCCAGCAGGGCGATCTGCTCCAGGAAGCGCGCCAGCGGCGGCGGGCGGACCTCCTCCGGGTCGCGCGGCGGCGGCTCGCCCACCAGCGACTCGTCGAACTCGCGCGCCGCGGCCACCAGCTCGGCCAGGTTCTCGGCCCGCTCCGCCGCCTCGTCGCTGTGCTCCGCCGTCAGCCGGTCCAGCATGCCGGTCCGCTTCAGCACCTCCTGGACCGCCACGCCGGCGTCGAGCCGCGGCACCTCCTGGGACAGTCCGGCCACGAGCGCCTGGAACTCGCCCAGGGCGCGGCGCGCGGCGGGCTTCAGGCCCTCCATCGCCCCGGCGTCGGCCATGGCGGCGAGGAGCGAGATGCCGCGCGCGGCGGCATGGGCCCGCAGCCGCTCCAGCGTGCGGTCGCCGATTCCCCGGGCCGGCTTGTTCACCACCCGCTCCACGTCCAGGTCGGAGCCGGGGGAGAGGGCCAGCCGGAGGTAGGCGGCCGCGTCCTTCACCTCGGCGCGGTCGTAGAAGCTCGTGCCACGCACGATGACGTACGGGATGCGGGCCACCCGGAGCGCCGCCTCGATGGGGCGCGACTGGGCGTTGGTCCGGTAGAGGACGGCGATCTCGTCGCCGTCGGTGCCGCGCGCCCGCTCCTCGGCCACGGCCCGCGCGATGCGCTCGGCCTCCAGGTGCTCGTCGTCGCCCAGCAGAAGCGAGAGCGGGGCGCCCGGCCCGGCGTCGGTCCAGAGCCGCTTCTCGCGCCGCTGTCGGGCCCGGGAGATGACGGCGTAGGCGGCGTCGAGGATGGTCCGGGTGGAGCGGTAGTTCTGCTCCAGCTTCACCACCCGCGTGCCGGGGAAGTCGCGATCGAACCCGAGGATGTTGCCCACGTCGGCGCCGCGCCAGCGGTAGATGGCCTGGTCGTCGTCGCCCACCACGCACACGTTCCGCTTCTCGCCGGTGAGGAGCTTGAGGAGCCGGTACTGGGCCGGGTTGGTGTCCTGGAACTCGTCCACCAGCAGGTGCCGGAACCGGCCGGACCAGCGGGCGCGCAAGGCCGGGTCCCGCTCCAGCAGCTTCACCGGCAGGATCAGCAGGTCGCCGAAGTCCACCGCCCCGGCGCGGCGGAGCGCGTCGGTGTAGCGAACGTACAGGTCCCGGTCGCGGCGCCCCTCCTCGTCGTGCGGCGAGAGCGGCACCTCCTCGGGCGTGAGCGCCAGGTTCTTCCAGCGATCGATGCGGGTGAGGAGGTCGCGCGGCGAGAGCTCCTCGTCCTTGCCCGACTCGGACAGGATGCGCTTGGCGAGCCGCAGCTGGTCGTCGTCGTCGTAGATGGTGAAGGAGGGCGAGAGGCCGGCCCGCGCCGCCTCCCGCCGCAGGAAGCGCGCGCCGAAGGCGTGGAAGGTCTGGACCCAGAGGTCCGGGGCCAGCGTCGGGCCGAGCAGGCCGAGGAGCCGCTGGCGCATCTCGCCGGCGGCCTTGTTGGTGAAGGTGACCGCCAGGATGTGCCAGGGGAACACCCCCAGCTCGCGAACCAGCCGCGCGATGCGATGGACGATGACCCGGGTCTTGCCGCTCCCCGCGCCGGCCAGGACGAGGAGCGGACCCTCGCCGTGCAGCACCGCCTCGCGCTGGGCGTCGTTGAGGTCGGCCAGGAGGTCGGGGTGGGCTTCGGCGGGGGACATCGAGGGAAGCGAAGATAATCGATCCGGGTGACGGATGCGCGGGCGCGCCACTCCGTGACACGAACCCGAACCTGAACCCGGCCGCTCGTGCCCGTGATCCGCTTCCCGTGGCCCGCCGGGTACAGGTTCGGGTTCGGGTTCGGGCGTGCGAGGAGTGGCGGCAAAGAGTAGATTCACCCCCCGTGGCTCCCCCCGTTCGCATCGTCCCGCTCGGCGGCCTGGGCGAGATCGGCATGAACTGCATGGCGGTCGAGTGCGACGGCCGCATCGCGGTGGTGGACTGCGGCATCCTCTTCCCCAACGAGCCCATCGGCGTGGACGTGATCGCGCCGGATCTCTCCTGGCTTCGGGAGCGCCGCGAGCAGGTCGGCGCGGTCTTCCTCACCCACGGCCACGAGGACCACATCGGCTCGCTGCCCTTCCTCCTCCGGGACGTGCGGGCGCCGGTGTACGGGACGCCGTTCACGCTGGCGCTGCTCCGGCCGCGGCTGGTGGAGGCCGGCGTGGCCGCCGATCTCCGGACGGTGGCGCCCGGCGACGCGCGCCCGGCCGGCGACGCCTCGCCCATCTCGGCCCGGTTCCTGGCGGTGACGCACTCGATCCCCGACGCCTGCGGCCTGGCCTTCTCGACGCCGCAGGGGACCATCCTCCACTCGGGCGACTTCAAGATCGACCCGACCCCCATCCGCGGCCCGGCCATGGATCTGGCGGCCATCGAGGCGCTGGGGCGGGACGGTGTCCGGCTGCTCCTCTCCGACTCCACCAACGCGGAGCGGGCCGGGACCTCGCTCTCCGAGGCCCAGGTCGCGCCGGCGCTGGAGGAGGCGTTCGAGGCCGCCCGGGGGCGCGTCTTCGTCGCCTGCTTCGCGAGCAACGTCCACCGCATCCAGGGCGTCGTGACCGCTGCCCGCGCCTTCGGCCGCCGCATCACCTTCCTGGGGAGGTCGATGGAGGCGAACGTGGCGGTGGCCCGCGAGCTCGGGTACCTCGAGCTGCCGGCCTGGATGCCGGCCAGCGCCGCCGAGGCGCGGGAGCTCCCGCCGCGCGAGATCTGCATCCTCACCACCGGGACGCAGGGGGAGCCGCGCAGTGCGCTGGCACGCCTGGCCCGTGGCGAGCACCCGGACCTGGAGCTCTCCCCCGGCGACCTGGTGATCCTCTCGTCGCGCTTCATCCCGGGCAACGAGGTCGCGGTGGGGCAGGTGGTGAACGAGCTGGCGCGGCGCGGCGCCCGGGTGGTCTACGAGAGCCTGCGGCCGTTGCACGTCTCCGGCCACGCGCACGAGGCGGAGCAGCGCCGGCTCATCGCCCTGGCCCGCCCGGCGCATTTCGTCCCCATCCACGGCGAGTACCGCCACCTGGCCCGCCACGCCGCGCACGCGGTGGCGGAGGGCGTCCCGGGGCACCACATCGTCACCGACGGCCAGGTGATCGAGCTCTCCGACGCCGGCGCGACCGTCCTCCCCGACCCGGTCCCGACCGGGCGGGTCTACACCGACCGCGAGCTCCTGCTCGGCGCCGACATCGGCGCCATGGTGGTGCGGGACCGGCGGCTCCTGGCCGAGGCCGGGCTGTGCATCGCGGTGCTGGCGGTGGAGCGCACCACCGGCTCGGTGATCCGCGGGCCGGAGCTCTTCGCGCGCGGAGTGGCCGGGTTCGAGGGCTCCGAGGAGGAGATCCGGGGCGAGATCGTCCGCGCGCTCGAGGAGCTCTCCCCCACCGCCCGCGCCGACGTGGAGGAGGTGCAGGAGGCGACCCGCGACGCGGTGCGCCGCTTCTTCCGCCGCACCACCGGGCGGCGGCCGACGGTGCTGCCGGTGGTGCTCGAGCTCTGAACGCGCGCCGCGCGCCGGTTTTCCCTCCGGCGGTCTCCAGAACTGATAGGAGAATCGGATCGGATCTCGCGTCGCGCTCCGCTGCACCGCCGCTTCCGTCGCGTCGAGCCAACGTCTGGGGGTCATCATGCGGTCCTTCATGCCCGTGCTGGTGATGGCGCTGTTTGCGTCGACGTCGGCGGCCCAGCAAGAGGAGGACCCGGCGCAGGTGATGGAGGTCGAGCCCGAGCCGGAGGCCCCCCAGGCGCAGGGAGCGCGGCAGGCCGAGAGCCAGGCCGCCCTCCAGGACCCGCCGGCCACGCAGCCCGCCCGCCGGCCGCCCTCGATCCTCTCCGACGACACGCCGGTGAAGCTCCCCTGGTCCGAGGTCGCGAAGCTCCTGGAGCAGGCGCGGCGGGCGCGCCCGGAGCGCGCCGCCATCCCGTTCTCGCTGGGCGAGGCGCGCATCGAGGGCGAGACCGACGGGCGGACCCTGGTGGTCCGGCTCGAGCTGCCCGTTCATCTCTCCGACGGCGGCTGGACGGCGGTCCCGCTGTGGCGCGCCCCGGCGGCGGTGCGGCGCGCCACCCTCGACGGGCGCCCCGCGGCCGTATCGGTCGAGCGCGGCGCGGCGGTGCTCCTGGCGCGCGGCCAGGGCGCGCACGCCCTCCGCGCCGAGCTGGTGGTGGCCCTGGCCGGAGCGGGCGACCGGGTGCAGCTCGGCTTCGCCACCCCGGTGACCGCCTCCTGGCGGCTGCGGCTCCCGGGGAAGGCGGCGCGCATCGAGCCGGCGGTGCAGCAGCGCTTCCGCGGCGAGCGTGGCGGGGTGGTCCTGGAGGCCACCACCGCGCCGGCGGAGACCCTGAGCATCGACTGGGCGGGCGCCCGCACCGGCGCGGCGCCGAGCCGGGTCTCGGTCGAGTCGTTCACGTACGTGGTCTACCGGGAGGACACCACCTCGGGCCGGTCCACCTTCGAGTTCCAGATCACCGGGGGAGGGCGGGAGGCGCTCTCGGTGAGCCTGCCCGCCGCCATGGAGCTCCTGAGCGTCGAGGGCAGGGACCTGGCGCACTGGGCGGTGGAGGGAACCGGCGCCGACAAGAGGCTGGTGGCGAGCTTCGTGCGGGCCCAGCGCGGGCGGGTCCCGCTGCGGCTCGGGTTCGAACTGCCCAAGCCGGCCGAGACCGCGGAGCTGCCGGTGCTGGTGGCCCAGGACGTCGACGAGCAGCGCGCCTGGCTGGCGGCCTCTGCCGAGTCGCCGGTCTCGATCGCGCAGGAGCGGATGCAGGGCGGCGAGGCGGTCGACGTGAAGCACCTGCCCGCCCACCTCGTCTCCGGGGTGACCTTGCCGTTCACGCTGGCCTGGCGCCACCCGGGCAAGGAGTTCTCGGGCCAGGTGCGGATCGCCAGGCATGCCACGGTGTCCTTGCCTCAGGCCACCATCGACGCCGCCTACTTCACCACCGTGCTCACCGAGGAGGGGCAGGAGGTGGTCAAGGCCACCTTCCTCGTGAAGAACAACCTCAAGCCCTACCTGGCGGTCACGCTTCCCGGGGGTTCGCGGCTGTGGGCCGCCTTCGTCTCGGGCGACCCGGTCAACCCATCCTATCTTGCCGGGGGACCGGATGAAGCCCGGTCTCCCGGTCCCCCGCTCGCTCCGGGCCAGGCTCATCCGCCTGGCCCTGCGCTCGCCACCAGGCACGACGACGGAGGGGTGGTGCTCCTACCCCTGGTGAAGAGCCGGGACGTGGGCAGCGGGGAGAACCTGGCGGTCCATCACATCGAGGAGGGCTGGTCGCTCAGCGATCTGGCCCTGAGCTACTACCACGACGCATCCAAGTGGAAGGTCATCGCCGTCGCCAACCAGAACCTGTTCGGCGAGGGAGGCCAGCCGCAGGTCGGGCAGTCGCTGGTCATCCCGCGCCTGGCCGCGGCCGCCGGGGCCTCCGAGCTGGAGACCGCCTTCCCGGTGGAGATCGTCTACTCGCGCGACAACCGCGCCCCGGGCCTGGCCGGCTCGCTGCACCTGGAGGTGCCTTCCACCGACCTCGGGGTGATGAGCGCGATCTGGACCGTGTACCTGCCCTCGCGGCTCGACCCGCTCCACTTCTCCGGCAACCTCACCCAGTACTCCTCGATCCGCTACGGCCTGCTCCGCCGGCTCCGGCACCTGGTGCGCTCGCCCCTGGCGGCGCTGGCCTCGCCCATGGGCACCCCCGCGGCGCAGGCGGGGGAGGCGTCGCTGCGCAAGCGGTTCGCGTTCGACGAGGAGGCGCAGGAGGACCAGGCCGCCAGGGCCCACCCGCGGGTGAGCTTGCCGCTGGTGGGGCGGGCGTACCTCTTCAAGCGATACCTCCTGGAGGGCGAGGAGCCCAGCCTCTCGGCGGTGTACCTGGACCGCCGCTTCGAGGCGCCCATCCGCTGGGCGATGCTGGGCGCGGGCTTCGCGCTCACGCTCTGCCTCCTGGGCGTGTGGCGCTGGCGGCGTTCGACCGCGGGGATGGCCATCGCGGCCGCGCTCTTCTCGGCGGCGACCCTGGCGGTGGGCCACTTCGTCCTGGGAACCCACCGGCACGCGCTCACCGGCGTGGTGCTGGCCGCCTGGCTGGCGCTGAGCATCGAGGTTCGCAAGCTGCCGCTGGCGAGCGCCCGCCTGCTCCGGATGGCGCAGCAGCTGGTGCGGTGGGGGAACGTGGTCCTCCTGCTGCTCACGGCCCTGGCCGGACTGGGCTGGGCGACGGCGGTCCTGGGCGCGGCCTTCGCCGTGCCGGGCCTGGTGTGGCTGTGGCGCGCCCACCGCCCGGCCGGCGGCGGGACACCGGCCGCGGGCGCCGCCCTGGCCGCAATCCTGTGCCTGGTCCTCCCCGCCGGCGCGCGCGCCGCCCAGCTGCCGCCCGGCGCCGAGGTGACGGTGCCGTTCTCGCAGCTCAAGGGGCTGGTGGGCGAGGACGCCCGCCCGCTGCCGCCGCCGCGCGCGTTCACGACCGTCTCGGCCGACTACCGCGCCTCGCTCGCGGGTGAGCGGCTGGAGGTGGAGGCGCGGATCGCCGTCGAGGTGCACGCGGACGGATGGGTGGCCATCCCGCTCATCGCCCGGGCGCACGCGCTCACCGCCGTGAAGGTCGACGGCCGGCCGGCGGCGGCCGCGCTGGCGGGGGGGCGGTACCAGCTCCCGCTGCGCGGACCGGGGGCGCACGCGGTGGAGCTCTCGTTCCTGGTGAAGGCCGACCCGGGCCTGGCCCGCCTCGAGCTGGTCCCGGGCGTGGCCGGCACCCTGACGGCCCGCCTGCCGGCGGCGGGCATGCACCCCGAGGTTGCCCAGGCCACGGAGGTGCGCGTCGAGGGGGCGGTCCTGCACGCGCTCCTGCCGGAGGATGGCCGGGCCGAGCTGTACTGGTCGGCGCCGAGCACCAGCGCCGGGGACGCCGCCGCCCCGCGCGGCGAGGTCCGGATGGTGGCCAGGACGCTCCAGATCGTGTCGCCGGAGGAGCAGCGCATCCGCGTCTTCGCAGCGGTGCGCTACCTCGTGCAGCGCGGCGGCCAGAACCGGTTCGCGGTGCGGCTCCCGGAGGGCGTCGAGCTCCTCGACGCGCAGGGCCAGGGCATCGCCGAGCACGCGGTGACCTCGCGCGACGGCGCCAGCGTGCTGGAGGTGACTACCGCCTCGCTGGTCCGGGACGCCTTCGAGCTCTCCTTCGCCTACGACTGGAAGCCGCCCCGGGACGGCGGGACGCTGCCCACCTTCCAGGTCCTCGACGTGCGCTCCGAGACGGGGGCGCTGGGCATCGAGTCGGCGGGGAATCTGGAGTTGAAGGTCACCGGCGTGGACGGCGCGGCGGCCATCGACGTGCGGAGCGCCCCGGAGCTCCTGGAGCACACCGACAAGCCCATCCTCCACGCCGTCCGCTACCTGCAGCACCCCTACGCGGTGCGGGTGGCCTTCGAGCGCCACCCGGAGAAGGAGCTCGACGCGGCCACCGTCGACCAGGCGAGCTACACGACGGTGGTGGCGGCCGACGGGCGGGCCATGACCAGGGGCGTCTTCCGGATGCGCAACGCGCGGCAGGCGTTCCTGGGCATCGACCTTCCGGCGGGGAAGGGCCTGGAGTCCGAGCTGCAGAGCGTGATCATCGGCGGCGAGCCGGCCAAGCCGGTCCGCGACGCCAGCGGACGGCTGCTCCTGCCGCTCATGCGTTCCCCCTCGGTGGAGCGCGAGATGCGCCAGTTCGAGGTGGAGGTGGTGTACCTCTCCCGCATCGCCGGGATGCCCCGGAGCGGCGCGGTCCCTGCGCTCCTCCCCTCCATCGACCTGCGCATCAGCAAGGTGGAGTGGTCGCTGTACCTTCCCCCGGGGATCCGGGCCAGCTCGCGCCAGCGAACGGAGGCGGCACACGACCGCATGCAGTGGGCCACGGCGCCCCGCGCCATGTGGGCCAGGGCCCTGGCCCCGCGCAGCGAGGGCCAGGCGGTCGCGTCCGGAGGGATGCTGCCGGTGCGCTTCAACCTTCCCGAGCACGGGAGGCCGGAGACGTTCTGGCGGCACTACCTGCCGGCGGGCACCCAGCCGGCCTTCGAGATCGAATACGGCCCGCGCTCCACCCGTGCGGCGCTGCAGGTGGCGATGGTGCTGGCGGGGCTGGGGATGGTGGTCGCGGGCGGATGGGCGCTGAGAAGGAGGCGGTCCGCCTGACGCCCGTTGCCGGTGTGCCCCGGCACGCGCAGCGCCAGAGCGGGCAGGGCGAGCGCGGAGGAGTACGCGCCCGCCCCGCCCTTCCCCTCCCCCCGCGGCTAGGCAGGCCTGGTCGGGAGCGGCTGGGCGGCGGGAGGCGGAGGCCTCGAGAACACCTCCGCCCAGTCCAGCCGCCCGGTGATCTGCATCATCACGAACAGCGTCAGGATCGCCCCGATGGTGATGGCCAGGCCGGTGAACCCGGCCCAGAAGAAGGTGAACGAGAAGAGCACCAGATAGACCCGTGGCCAGCGGGACGCACCGCACCACCCGGGCGCCGGATTGCCGGGCCACCCCCGGTCTGTTAGATCCCCGCGCGCCCGATGACCACCCGCGTCTACATGCACACCCTGGGCTGCCCCAAGAACCGGGTCGACTCCGAGGTGATGCTCGGCACCCTGGCGCAGGCGGGGTTCCGCCTGGTCCAGGATCCGGCCGCGGCCGAGATCGTGGTGGTGAACACCTGCGGGTTCATCGAGAGCGCCAAGGTGGAGTCGGTCGACGCCATCGTGGAGCTGGCCGAGCTGAAGCGCACGGGCCGCTGCAAGAAGCTGGTGGTGACGGGGTGCCTGGTCCAGCGGCACGCGGAGGAGCTGGCCCGGGAGCTGCCCGAGGTCGACCACTTCCTCGGCACCGGCGCCTACCCCGAGGTGGCGAAGATCGTCTCCGATGCGCAGGCCAAGCGCCTGGTGGTTCCGGATCCGGACTTCGTCCACTCGGCCGCCACGCCGCGGGTGAATTCGCTCCCCTCGCACACCGCCTACCTCAAGATCGCCGAGGGTTGCGACAACGACTGCGCCTTCTGCATCATCCCCCGGCTGCGAGGGCCGCAGCGCTCCCGCCCCATCGACGACCTGGTGGCCGAGGCCGCGGCGCTCGCCGCCCAGGGGACGGTCGAGCTGTCGCTGGTGGCGCAGGACCTGACCGCCTACGGGTACGATCTCCCGGGCAAGGTCCGGCTCCACCACCTGCTCCCCGAGCTGTGCCGCGTGGACGGGATCCGCTGGATCCGCCTCCATTACGCCTACCCCCGCGACGTCCCCGAGGCGCTGGTCCAGGTGATGGCCGAGGAGTCGAAGATCGTGAAGTACCTGGACATGCCGCTGCAGCACTCGTCCGACCGGCTGCTCCGCACCATGCGCCGCGGGCGCGACTCCGCCTTCCTGCGCGACCTCCTCGGCCGCCTGCGGGCCCGCGTGCCCGGGATCGCGCTCCGCACCTCGCTCATCGTCGGCCTGCCCGGCGAGACCGAGGAGGATTTCCGGGATCTGCTCCGGTTCGTGGAGGAGCAGCGCTTCGAGCGGCTGGGCGTCTTCGAGTACTCGCGCGAGGACGGGACCAGCGCCGCCCTCCTCCCCGACCAGGTGCCGGAGGAGGTGAAGCACGCCCGCTTCCAGCGGATCATGGAGGTTCAGCGCGACGTCTCGCGCGCGCACCA
Source organism: uncultured Pseudomonadota bacterium (assembly GCA_963736345.1). Lineage (GTDB taxonomy): Bacteria > Myxococcota > Myxococcia > Myxococcales > Anaeromyxobacteraceae > Anaeromyxobacter. The sequence goes on from CAVTOU010000014.1 coordinate 467,183, forward strand.
GCAGGCCTTCATCGGCCGCCGCCTGGAGGTGCTGGTGGAGGGCGCCTCGGAGGAGACCGAGCACCTCCTGGTCGGCCGGCACGCGCAGCAGGCGCCGGAGATCGACGGCCTCACCTACGTCAACGACGGCATGGCCTACCCCGGCGAGATCGTCACCCTCGAGGTGACCGACGCGGCCGACTACGATCTGGTCGGCCGGGTGGTCGGGCGGGAGCCGGCCCGGGCCCGCCGGCCGCCGGCGCCCGCCCGTCCGCGGCGGGCGGCGCGGGCCGGGCTCAAGGTGCTGCGCTGACGGAGACCGGAGGGCCGCTGTTGCGGATCGCGATGCGGGTCGACGCCCGCGGGCCGTTCCGGCGCGTGCGCCGCGTCAGTGCGCCCCGTACTTCTTCTCCCCTGCCTCGATGCGCACCGGGAGCACGTTCTGGCGACCGGGGAGGGGGCAGGTGGCGTAGGGGGTGAAGGCGCAGGGCGGGTTGTAGGCCCGGTTGAAGTCGAGCACGACCTTGCCGCCCGACGGGAGATTGGCGGTCAGGAAGCGGCCGGCGCCGTAGGTCTGCGCGGGCGCGGTGGCGTCCTTGAACACGAACATCAGCACCCCGTCCTCGAGCGTGGGCTCGAGCGACAGCTCCTCCCCACCTACGGTGAAGTGCGCCTTTCCGGGCGCCAGCGCCTTCTGCGGCGGGCCGGCGGCGGAGGGCTGCTCCACCTCGCGCGGCGCGGGGTACGCCTCCCAGCGCGCCGCGATGCGCCAGCGAGGATCGTAGGGGAAGGTCTCGATCCCGCGGAAGGACCTGAGCTCCGGGCTGGCCGCGTCCCACACCCGGAGGGCGAGCGCGCCGCCCCGCTCGATGACCTGCACCACCCGCGTCGCGAGGTGCAGCCGATCCGGCTTCTGGGCCGCGTCGCTGGCCAGCGCGCGTTCGGTGACCGGTGCCCCGCCCAGGAGATACCCGTCCCCGGGGGCGGCCCGCACCGTCACCCGTCCGCCCCGGAGCACGAACACGCCGGGCAGCCCCTCCACCCGGTTCTCCCCCTGGGAGAGCCAGTGGAGCCCGGCCAGGGCCAGCCAGCCTTCCGGCTGCCGCAGGCGCGCCTCGCGGCGCTCGCGCCAGGCTCTCCAGGACGCCTCGGCGGAGTCGGCGGCGGACGGGGTCGGGGTCATGGCCAAGACGGCGAGGGCGAGGCCCGCGACGGCCGGAAGGGGCAGGGCGGTCACCATGCGGTTCCTTAGGCTCGGGGCGCGTCCGGCGCCATCTGCCTCGGACGCTGGAGTATACGTGTGGGGCATGAGGCTCTTGCGCTCGTTGTGGCATCCGCTCGCCCCGGTGGTCGTCCTGGGGGTGACGCTCCCGCTCGCGACCGTGCTCGTCCCGGAGGACTGGCGCGGCTGGCTGGTCCTGGGCTCGGTGGTGGGTGGCTTGCTCGGCGTCGTCGCCTCGATCGCCGCCCTGCGCTCGACCCTTGCGCGAGTCGTGGTTCCGGCGGGCGCGCCGGCGACGTCCGCCCAGGAGCGGGTGCTCTTGCGGTCGCTCCGGTGGCTGCTCGCGTTCGTGACCATCCTCGGCCCCCCGGTGATGGTGATGGCCGTCATCGGCGCCCTCGCCGAGCGCACCGGGCAGGGCTCCCGCCAGGCCATGTTCCTCTTGCTGGTGCCGTTCTTCTTTACCCTGCTCGGCTGGCGCCTCTGGCAGGACCTCTCCTCGGCGCGCCGCCGCCGGGCGCAGGGGCTCGAGCCGCTCGCGCTCGAGCGCAGGACCTGGACCGGCGATGCCCGGCTCGACGAGCTGCTGGGGCGGAAGCCGAAGATGACCGGCTGGGTGGCGCTGATCATCGCCTTCAGCTCTGCGCTGGCCTTCCTGTCGCTGCGCCACTCGATGCTGGTGCAGCTCGCCAAGGTGGACGCCCTCATCGCCCAGGGGCAGTACTGGAGGTTCTTTACCGCCTCGCTCGTCCACGAGGATCTGACCGCGCTGGCGGTGAGCATCCTGGCGCTCTTCGTGGTCGCGCCGATCGTCGAGGTGTTCCTGGGCCCGCGCTGGCTGGTGGCCATCCTGGTCGGGGGTGGCATGGCAGCCACCGCGACCAGCTTCGCCTTCGTGGCCAAGGACTACGCCGGGACGACCGGTGCGGTGGCCGCCTACCTCGGCGCGCTGGTGTCGTTCGCGATCCGGCAGCACCGCCGCTTGCCGCCCGCCACCGCACGGAGGATCGCCGTGCACGGCCTGACCACGGTCGCCATCCTCGCCTTCGCCGGCGAGCTCCTCCCCAACGCGGACAACTTCGCGCACCTGGGCGGGTTCGCCTTCGGGGTGGCGGCGGGTCTGCTGGTCGATCCGTCGCCGCGGGTGCGTTCCGCCATGGAGAAGGCGCGGGAGGAGGCGCTGGCCGCGGCCTAGGGATCGCGTCCCGGGCGACCTACCTGGCCGGCGCGGACAGGCGGATCACGCCCTCCGGCAGCTTGACGTCGAACGCCGAGTCCGGGATGCCGGTGTTGCGCTTCACGCCCTCGAACTGGATCTCGTTGACGTTGCCGGCACCGTCCACCACCCGGGTGGCGGCGATCTGCCCGTCGGGGCCGGCCACCAGCTCGATGTTGTCGACGCGGGGATCGGCCTCGCGCGGCCGGAGCACGAGCGCTCCGCTCGAGCTGGTCGAGACCAGGAAGTCCTTCTCCAGGTCGCCCTTGCCCAGGAGGAAGGTCAGGGCGGCGCTCATGCCGCTCGAGTCGAAGTGCTCGTCCACGTAGGCCTGGTTCTCGTCCGGCTCGTACTGGACGAGCCGGCTTCCCTTGCACCGCGACCGTCTTGGCGGTCGGCTTCTGGTAGTCCCAGCGCATCATCCCGGGCTTCTTCACCAGGAGCAGCCCCGAGGAGACCTGCCGGCGCCCGAAGCCCGCGTACGTGTAGGTCTGCTGGAAGTGCGAGGTGGAGGTCGCGGGTGCGCTCGTAGAAGGCCTGAACCTTGCGGACGAGCGCCTGGGCGTCCGGCGCGGCGGGAGGCTGGGCGGGGGTGGCGGCGACGGCCAGGGCGAGCGCGAGGGCGAGCATGCGCGTCTCCATAGCAGACGCGGGATGGCGGTGCGATCATTCAGGCGCTGCCGGGGCAGGGTCGGGGCCTGCCGTGATGCTTGACGCCCGCGGGGCTCCAGGCGATTCTGCCGCACCTCGATGCGCGCCCTCGTCCCTGCGCCTCGCCGCGATCACCCTCCTGGCCGCGGGCTGCGGCAACTCCTGCCAGGACCTGGGCGAGCGGCTCTGCGAGTGCACCCCGCTCGGCACCACCCACGCCTCCTGCGTGGACGCGGTCAAGGCCGAGATCGGCAACCTCAATCCCAACAAGGACGAGCAGGCGGTCTGCGAGGAGAAGCTCAAGACCTGCTACACGCGGACCGACCGGGTGACCCACAAGGAGATCGAGTTCTGCTCCTGGATCGCCGGGCGTTGCGGGAAGGCGGCCTGCGGGCTGTCGGAAGAGATCTACTCGAACCTCTCCGGCTTTCACGCCCCGCCGCCGGACGGGGACGGGCTGCCCATCACGCCCGACCCGGACGACCCGAGCCTGCCGCTCTGTCCCAAGTAGCGCGGGGCGCGTTCACGCCCGCGGCAACCCCAGGCTCCACCGCATCCCGCTGCTCGGACCCGCCGGCCCGCCCTCGAACCGGCCGGCGATCCGAGTCCCGCAGGCCGCGCAGGCCGAGCCCCGGAGCCGGATGCGCCGGACCGCGTGCCAGTCGCGCTCGATGACGGCCTCACCGCAGGACGGGCAGTAGGTGGTCTGCCCGGCCGCGTCGTGCACGTTCCCGGTGTACACGTGGTGAAGGCCCTCCCCCAGCGCGATCTCGCGCGCCCGCCGGAGCGTCGCGGCCGGCGTGGGCGGGAGGTCTCGCATCCGGAAGTCGGGGTGGAAGGCGGTCAGGTGGAGCGGGACGTCCGGGCCCATGTGCTCGGCCAGCCAGCGCGCCAGCGCCCGGGTCTCGTCGGGATCGTCGTTCTTGCCGGGGATCACGAGGTTCGTCACCTCGACCCAGGTCTTCTTCTCGCGCGCCAGCCACTCCAGCGTGTCCAGCACCGGCGCCAGGTGGGAGAGGGTCACCCTGGCGTAGAAGTCCTCGGTGAACGCCTTCAGGTCCACGTTGGCCGCGTCCATGTGCGGGAAGATCTCGGCCCGCGCCTCGGGGGTGACGTAGCCGGCGGTGACGAAGGCGGTGAAGAGGCCGGCCGCGTGGGCGGCCCGGGCCACGTCGATGGCGTACTCGGCCCAGATGACCGGATCGTTGTAGGTGAAGGCGATCCCGGGCGTCCCGGCCTCCCGGGCCAGCGCCACCACCCGCTCCGGCGTCCAGTCGTCCTCCGCCCGGCGGTCGCTGAGGCGCGCCTTGGAGATGTCCCAGTTCTGGCAGAAGCGGCAGCCCAGGTTACAGCCGGCGGTGCCGAAGGAGAGGACCGTCGAGCCGGGCAGGTAGTGGGCCAGCGGCTTCTTCTCGATGGGGTCGACCGCGAACCCGGTGGACCGGCCCCAGGCCGTGGTCACGAGCTTCCCGCCCCGGTTCTCGCGCACGAAGCAGAAGCCGGCCTGCCCCTGGCGGAGGTGGCAGTCGCGCGGACACAGGGTGCACCGGACGCGCCCCTCGCCCAGGTCCTCGAAATAGCGCGCCTCGCGGATCACGGAAGGAGTGTATCGCCCCGCAGCCTCTGCCGCTCGAGCGGACGGCCGGGCGAGCGTCGGATCTGGTTGCCCCGATCGTTCTCAGGACGGCCAGCCAGCGGCGCCGTGCCACGCCGTCCGCAAGACCGGAGTATCGTCCGTGAGCTTGACAGCATCGGAAGGCCATACGTAGAACTGGGGTGGAGCCTCGCGATCGGCGGGGCGCCCGTGGCGATTTGAAGCGTATTGCGGCCACGTGATGCCAACCGCTAAAAAGCCCCCGCCCTGAGCATGGCGAAGGGTCCCGCCTCGGGTGTGCAGGCTTGCCTCGTTTGCGCCCTCCGGGAGAATCGGAACGCACCGTGACCCTCCGCGAGTTGATCGAGCGCCGCCCCGTCGTCTTCGACGGCGCCATGGGCACCCAGATCCAGGGCCACCAGCTCAAGGCAACCGAGTTCGGCGGCAAGGAGGGGGCCAACGACCTCCTCACCCTCACCCGCCCCGACCTGGTCGAGGACATCCACGCTCGCTACTTCGCGGCCGGCTGCGACGCGGTGGAGACCAACACCTTCCAGTCGTCGCGGCTCAAGCTCGACGAGTACGGGCTGGGCCACCGCACCTACGAGGTGAACTGCCGGGCCGCCATCCTGGCCCGGCGCGCGGCCGATCGGTTCTCCACCCCCGGGCACCCGCGCTTCGTGGCGGGCTCGATGGGTCCGACCGGGATGCTGCCCTCGTCGTCCGACCCGGCCCTGGGCAACATCACCGCCGACGCGCTGGAGCGGATCTATCTGGAACAGGCGCGCGGCCTCATCGAGGGTGGCGTCGACGCCATCATCATCGAGACGCAGCAGGACATGCTCGAGCTGCGGGCCGCGGTGCTGGGCGCGGACGCCGCCCGGAAGGAGTCGCTGCGCGAGGTGTTCCTCATCGCCCAGCCGACGCTCATCGACCAGAACGGCCGCATGCTGCTCGGCACCGACATCGGGTCGGCGCTGGCCTCGCTGGAGCGGCTGCCGGTGGACGCCATCGGCCTCAACTGCTCCACCGGCCCGGCCGAGATGCGCGCCTCGGTCCGCTACCTGGCCGAGCATTGCTCGCACTACGTCTCGGTGCTGCCCAACGCCGGCATGCCCGAGAACCAGGACGGCCGGGCCGTCTACAGGCTCTCGCCCCAGGCCCTGGCCGAGGCGCTGGCCGAGTTCGCGGGCCAGTACGGCGTGGACATCGTGGGCGGCTGCTGCGGGACCACCCCCGAGCACCTCCGCGCGGTGGTGGAGAAGCTCCGGGCGCTCACGCCGCGGCGGCGGACGCGGCCTCCGGCGGCGCCCGAGCTCTCCTCGGCCATGAAGGCCGTGCCGCTCACCATGGACCCGCGGCCGCTCATCGTGGGCGAGCGGCTCAACGCCCAGGGCTCGCGCAAGGTGAAGGAGCTCTTGCTGGCCGACGACTACCCGGGGCTGGTGCAGATCGCCCGCGGCCAGGTCGAGGCCGGCGCGCACGTGCTCGACGTCTGCGTGGCGCTCAACGAGCGCGACGACGAGGCGGCGCAGATGCGCACGCTGGTGAAGCTCCTGGCGCAGTCGGTCGACGCCCCGCTCATGATCGACTCGACCGAGGCCGACGTGGTGGAGGGAGCGCTCAAGACCACCCCCGGGCGCTGCATCGTCAACTCCATCAACCTCGAGAAGTCGGGGGAGCGGGTCAAGAAGGTCCTGCCGCTGGTCAAGCGCTACGGCGCGGCGGTGGTGGCCATGACCATCGACGAGAAGGGCATGGCCCAGACCGCCGACCGCAAGGCCGAGGTCGCGCACCGCACCGTGGCCATCGCCCGGGAGTACGGGATCCCGCCCGACAGCCTGGTCTTCGACGCCCTCACCTTCACGCTCGCCACCGGCGGCCAGGAGTACCGGCACAGCGCGGTCGAGACGCTGGACGGGATCCGGCGCATCAAGGCCGAGAACCCGGGCGTGCTCACCACCCTGGGCGTCTCCAACGTCTCCTTCGGCCTGGCCCGGGGCGCCCGCGAGGTCGTGAACTCGGTCTTCCTCTACCACGCGGTCCAGGCCGGGCTCGACCTGGCCATCGTGAACCCGAAGGACATCCGCCCCTACCCCTCGCTGGGCGAGGAGGAGCGGGCCCTGGCCGAGGACCTCATCTTCGACCGCCGCGAGGACGCGCTGGCGCGCCTCATCGCCCACTTCGGCGAGAAGGGCCAGCCGGAGAAGGCGGCAATGGATCCGCTGGCCGCGCTGGCGGACCGGCCGGCCGAGGAGCGCATCCACCTGCAGATCCTCCACCGCCGGCCGGACGGGATCGAGGCGCTCATCGACGAGGCCTTGACGCGGCACTCGCCGGTCGAGGTCCTGAACCAGGTGCTGCTCCCGGCCATGAAGGACGTGGGCGATCGCTTCGGCGCGGGCGAGCTCATCCTCCCCTTCGTGCTCCAGTCCGCCGAGGTGATGAAGAGGGCGGTGGCCCACCTCGAGAAGTTCCTGGAGCGGAAGGAGGGCGTCACCAAGGGGAACGTGGTCCTGGCCACCGTGTACGGGGACGTGCACGACATCGGCAAGAACCTGGTCAAGACCATCCTCTCCAACAACGGCTTCACGGTGCACGACCTGGGGAAGCAGGTCCCGGTCGCCACCATCCTCGACAAGGCGCTCCAGGTGAACGCCGACGCGGTCGGCCTCTCGGCGCTGCTCGTCTCCACCTCCAAGCAGATGCCGTTCTGCGTGGAGGAGCTGCACCGGCGGAACCTGTCCTTCCCCGTGATCATCGGCGGGGCCGCCATCAACCGGCGCTTCGGCTACCGCGCCCACTTCACGCAGGAGGGCACGCCCTACGCCGGCGGCGTCTTCTACGCCAAGGACGCCTTCGAGGGGTTGGACATCGTCGAGGCGCTGGTCGACCCGGCCCGCCGCGACGGCTTCCGCCACGAGGTGCTGCAGAAGGCGGTGGCCGAGAAGAACCGCCCGGCCGAGAAGCCCATGGCGCCGGCGCCGGCGCGCCGCTCCGCCGCCGTCTCGCCCGCCGAGCGCGTCCCCACCGCGCCGTTCTGGGGGGCCCGGGTCGTCCCGGCCGGCGAGATCCCGCTCTCCGACATCTGGCCGCACCTGGACCTGGCCGAGCTCTTCAAGCTGCAATGGGGCGTGAAGGCCAAGGGGGCCGAGTACGAGCGGCTCATCCGCGAGGAGTTTGGCCCGCGCCTGGAGGAGCTGAAGGGCGAGGCGCAGTCGCGAGGGTGGCTCATGACCAAGGTGGTGTACGGCTACTTCCCCTGCCACGCGGCCGGGAACGACCTCGTCATCCTCGATCCCGTCCACCGGCGCTCTGAGCTGGCGCGCCTGCACTTCCCCCGGCAGCCCGACGACCGGAACCTGTGCCTGGCCGACTACTTCCGCGACGAGCCCGGCTCGGACGTGGTCGCCTTCCAGGTGGTCACCGTGGGCGACGCCGCCACCCGGCTCGCCGGCGAGGCGCAGGACCGCGGCGACTACAGCCAGGCGCTGTTCGTGCACGGCCTGGCGGTGGAGGCGGCCGAGGCGCTGGCGGACTACTGGCACAACCGGGTTCGCAAGGAGCTCGGGATCCCGCCGAAGAGGGCAAGCGCTACTCGCCCGGCTACCCGAGCTGGCCCGAGCTCTCGGATCAGACGCAGGTGTGGAAGCTGCTCGAGCCCGACCGGACCATCGGCGTCACGCTGACCGAGGCCCACCAGATGGTCCCCGAGCAGTCGACCAGCGCCGTGGTGCTGCATCACCCGCAGGCGATCTATTACACGGTGCGCGGGGTCGCGGCCGCCGCGGTCTAGCCGCATGGTGACCCGCGTGTCGGCGTCGATGACCCGGCCTCGCGCCGCCAAGGGCGCGGCGACCCCGGCCCGCTAGCGGGCGGAGAAGTTGCCTCCCAGATCGAGCGGGACCTGCAGCCCGGCGACATCGGCCGCGCCCCGCAGGCCGACGTTGACCCTGCCGCCGCGGACGAGGTCCATCGCGGCCCGGCCGGCCTCCTGCAGGTCGAGCTGGACCGGGATGGCGATCACGGCGCTGCCGTTGCCGGCCACCGTCGAGAGCGCGCGATCGTTCACCCGCGCCACCTGCGCGCCGCCCAGCGAGAGCGCGGAGTCGAGCCGGCCGGCGGGCAGCGGAAAGCCGTTGGGGTTGGTGATCCGGACCCGCACCTCCAGCGAGACCCGGGAAAGGGAGGCCGACCGGATGCTGAGCCCGTCCAGGCTGAAGCGCGGCGCGCGCGGGATACTGACCTGATCCTCGTGGGACATGGGCAGCTCCAGCACGCCGAGCGGCGTCTGCACCCCCACCGAGCCGGAGAGCCGGTACCGGACCACCTCGCGCTTGCCGAGGAGCGAGGAGATGCCGGGGACGTCGCGGTAGCGGAGGCGGGTCGTGAAGGTGAGCGGCGCCTTTCCCCTGGCCGGCAGCCTCAGCCCTCCGGGGATGTCACCGGTGGTGACGCGCGTCCCCTCCACCTCCAGCCCGTAAGTGATCTTGGCCACGTCCAGGCCGAAGGAGTTCCGGTTCTCGACGTCGAAGTTGAAGCCGAGGGTGGCGCCCTCGAGGTCGAGCGAGCGCACGTCCACCGACCGGAAGGTGAGCTTCGGCGGATCCACGGCGGCCGCGGCCAGCTTTCCGACCTCGGCGCAGCCGGGGAGCAGGGCGATGAGCGATGCCAGGGCGAGGGGAGCGCGCATGGTTCCCTTGTACCGGCGCCCGCAGAAACGGTCGACGGCGGTCGGTGTGGGCGGCGGACGCACTCCGCGTCGATGGCACCCGGAGCCTCGTGCAAGCAGGCGAAAGCCGGGCATCTGGAGGGCCAATCCGTCGCCAGACCCCTCCCGGGCCGCTCGCCAGGGTCACCCCCGCGGCCTCCATCCACAGTCTCTCCACACCCCGTCCACGCGCTTTCCACCAGGTTCTTCCTGGCGATTTTCGGGGTTGTCCACCGCACTTCGACAATGAATCCCGTCGGCCCCGGCTGCTAGAGTTCGCGGCTCGATGCTGGAGGATCCCGCTCGACGCGCAGGTGAGGCCGCGGTCTCCCCGCTCCGGACCGCACGCGATCTGCCCCACAGCGTGGAGGCGGAGCAGGCGGTGCTGGGCGCCATCCTCACCGACGAGGCGGCCTTCGATCAGGTGGCGGCCCTGCTGCGCCCGGGCGACTTCTACCTGCTCGCGCACCAGCATGTGTACGGCGCGTGCGAGGAGCTGGCCCGCGAGGCGCGCACCCTCGATCCCATCCTCGTGCAGCAGCGGCTCGACGCCAAGGGGCTCCTGGGCGGGGCGGTGCCGCCGGAGCTGACGCTCTCCCTGGCGCGGGCCATCGGCTCGGCCGCCAACGTGGTCCACTACGCACGCGTCGTGCACGAACAGTCGATGGCCCGCCGGATGATGCTGACGGCCCAGCGCATCGTGGAGCTGGGGTACGAGTCCGGCACCGACATCCAGCGCTTCCTCGACACCGCCCAGCAGGAGGTGTTCGGCGCCGCCCAGGGTGCCAGCCTCGACACGCTGAAGCGCATCTCCGAGCCCACCCTGCGGGCCCTGGAAGGCATCGAGGCCGTCCAGAAGCGCGTCCAGCAGGGGCTCTCGCCCGTCACCGGCGTCCCCACCGGCATCCACAGCCTCGACCGGAACACCCTCGGCCTGCAGCCGGGCACGCTGACGGTCCTGGCCGCCCGCCCCTCGGTGGGCAAGACCGCCTTCGCGCTCAACGTGGCGGTCCACGCCGCCACCCGCGCCAACCGCAAGGTGGCCTTCTTCTCGCTCGAGATGCCGTCCGATCAGCTGGCGCTGCGGATCCTGGCCTCCGAGGCCAAGCTCGACTGGCGCCGCCTCTCGCAGGGACAGCTGGGCCGCCACGACTGGGACCGGCTCGCCACCCAGGCCGACAAGATCGGCGCGGCCTCCATCTGGCTCGACGACAACTTCGTGCTCACGCCGGTCGAGCTCCGCTCCAAGTGCCGCAAGCTGAAGCGCGAGAGCGGCGGCCTGGACTTGGTGGTGGTCGACTACCTCCAGCTCATGCACGCCCCCACCGACCGCCCGAACCAGTCGCGCGAGCAGGAGATCGCCACAATCAGCCGCTCGCTCAAGGCGCTGGCCAAGGAGCTGCAGTGCCCCATCCTGGCGCTGTCGCAGCTCAACCGCAGCGTGGAGAAGCGCAAGGGCGAGCCGCCCATGCTCTCCGACCTGCGCGAGTCGGGGGCCATCGAGCAGGATGCCGACATCGTCCTCTTCCTGCACCGGAGCGAGGAGGACTCCAAGGACGCTCAGACTGGCCACGCCACCGGCGACACCGTCCCGGTCCAGCTCATCATCGCCAAGCAGCGTCAGGGGCCGACCGGCAACGTGGATCTGGTCTTCTTCCGGACCACGACGTTCTTCGCGGAGATGGACAGAAGGCAGGCGAGCTGACCGCTGCCCCCCCAACGCTTGGAGTCCGAGGAGCCGCCGGGACGAGGGCAACGGCAGGGGCAACCGCAGCGGCGGGGCTGCGACCGGAGTCGGCAGCGCCTTGCGGCCCTACTCCTCCCGTTCCCACGTCTGCGTCCGCCCGATCAGCGCGATCCCGATGAACCCTCGCACCTGCAGCTTCTTCCCGCCTTCGGCGAGCATGAGGTTGCAGCGGTACGTCTTGCCGTTGTCGGGATCGAGGATCTTGCCGCCCGACCAGCTGCTGCCGTCCTTTTTCAGACCCCACATGATCCTCATGCCGAGGATGGGCTGATCCTTGAGATCGCCGCTGCACTTCTTGCAGACGGGGTGGGGGTCGTCGGGCTTGGGATCGAGGAGCTGGTCGACCTTGCCGTAGAACTTGCCGCCATCCTCCCAGATCTCCACGACCGACTTGGGCTTCCCGGACTTGTCGTCGATGGTCTTCCACTTGCCGACGGGGGTGGAGTCGTCCGCGTGTGCGGGGACAGCGACCAGGAGCACGGGGAAGAGAAGGCAACCGAATAGGACCGATCTCATGTCGAGCATCTCCTTGCTGAGGGGTCGAAGCAGCTGGGTGTCGCGCCGTCCTCACGACCGGCGCGGGTCCGTGGCATTCTCGGGCGCGGGCCCGGATTCGGCACGCGGGCCCACGTCCCACCACTTGGACAGGTTCTGGGCCGGGGTCCGCGGCTGGTTGGCGTAGTGGGAGGTGTCGTTGAAGAGCATGAGCCGCGCCCGGACCGAGTCCTTGAAGTCGACCACGTTCAGGCACGCCGGCGACTGGTCGAGCCGGTCGCGGTAGCCGCGGGGGTCGATGCCCAGGAGGCTGGAGAGCAGAAGCCGCAGGGTGGCCTTGTGCGAGACCACGATGGTGGTCTGGTCCCGGTGCGCGGACACGATCCGGCGCACCGCCGGGAGCGACCGGGCCAGCACCGAGATCCCGCTCTCGCCTCCGACCGGGGCGAACGTGAACGGATCGGACTCCCAGGCGGTGTACTCCTCCGAGAACTGCTCCTCGACCTCCTGGCGGGTGAGCCCCTCCCAGCGACCGTGGGAGATCTCCTTCAGCCCATCGTCCTGGATGGGCGTCAGGCCGCGCGGGCGGGCCAGGATCTCGGCCGTCTCGACGGCGCGCGACATGCTGCTGCAGTACAGGGCGGCGATCTCGTCGCCGGCGATGCGGGACGCGAGCCGGGCCACCTGGGCGCGGCCCTCGTCGGAGAGGTCCACCCCCACCGCCCCCGAGAACCGGTTCTCCGCGGTGAGCTGCGTGGCCCCGTGCCGAACGAAGTAGACCCGGGTCGTCATGCTGGCTCCCTAGCCCACCGGCCCGACGCTGACGCGCGCGAAGAGCAGGTGGACGGCGTGCGATTCCAGCCGTACCACGTCGGTGATGGCGTTGGCGGTCTCGAGGCAGAGCATCCGGCGCGAGCCGCTCGGCCCGAAGTCGCTCTCCGGCGCCGCCCCCTCGAGCGCCGGGTTCCACACCACGGTGGAGTGGCTGTTCCGCTTGGTGATCCGGATGGCGCGCGACAGCCCCGGATCCTCGATGACGCAGTCGCGCACGGACTCCAGATAGACGCGATCGGTCTTCCCCGCCAGCCGGAGCGCTCGGTCCTGCACCTTCTCTTGGCCGTCGAGCCTGTCCAGGTAGCGCGACCCCTCGACGCCGTGGACGGTCACGCCGGCCCAGTCGCTCACCCGGAAGTAGGTGTGCAGCGCCTGGCCCACCGTCACCGGCTCAGGGCCGGCATTGCGCGTCACGAGATCCAGCTCCAGCGTCCGCCCCACCGTCACCATGTAGAGCAGCTCGGTGGGGTGCGGCCACGCCTCCTCGCCCTGTCCGTCGGGCAGGCGGAAGGTGAGCCGGATCCGGTCATCGAAGAGGCGCTCCACCGCCACCACCTGGAAAGCGGCGGTCCGGGCGACGCCGTGGTGGGGCAGCTTCGGATCGCTCGCGTGCGCCCCGAACCACGGCCAGCAGATGGGGATGCCACCGCGGATGGGAACGCCCGGCGCGTACCGGGCTGCCTCCGATACCCAGATGACCGGCTCCTCGTCGTGCGGCGTCCAGGCCAGGAGGTGCGCCCCCTGGAGAGCGATGCGGGCCTCGGCGTGGCGGTTCTCGATCTCCACGCTCTCCAGCTCGCCCGGGCCCTCCCGGAACGCGACCCCGGGGATCCCGAAGCGCGAGTTCAGCGCGCGCGCTCGCCCTCCACTGCTCGGCATGCTTGCTCCGGTGCGTGGACTCCAGGTGCGCCAACCTGTCGCAGGGGACGTACTTAGCAGCAACCCGCGCGTGCCGTCGACATCTGGACGGGGTGGGGCGGACCTGGGCTGGGTGGACGCCCCTAGCGGGCTCGGGTGGCGGCATCGAGGTACCGCTCGACGACGGTCTTGGCCCGGCGGGCCGCCTCCTCGACCGATGCCCCGCGCGCCAGGAGGCCTGCGATGGCCGAGGCCAGCCTGCACCCGGTCCCGCGCGCGGTCCCGGGCCGGCGGCGCCCGACGAGGCGGACGACGCTGCGCCCCTCGACGAGCAGGTCCACCGGCGCGCCGGCGCGGTGGCCGCCCTTCACCAGCACCGCGCGCGCGGGCAAGAGCCGCGCGGCCCGGACCGCGGCCTCGTCGGTCGAGGTGTCCTCGCCGGTGAGCTCCGCCAGCTCGGCCAGATTCGGGGTGGCGAGCCGGGCTCTCTCGAGGAGGGGCGCGAGCGCGGCGGCCGGCGAGAGCCCAGCCGTCTCGAGGAGGGATGCGCCCGAGCTGGAGGCCAGCACCGGATCGACCACCAGCGGGACGCGCCGGAGCGGCCGTTCCGCGAGCCGGCCGGCCAGGGTCCGGGCCAGCTCCGCGGTCGCCAGCATTCCCGTCTTCACCGCGCGTGGACGCTCCCCCCCGCCGAGGAGCGCCTCGATCTGATCGAGCAGGGTGGCCGGGGGGACGGCCAGGAACCCGCGGTCTCCGCCGCGGCCCTGGGCGGTGAGGGCGGTGGCCACCGTCCAGGCGCGGGCACCCACCGCCGCCAGCGCCTCGGCGTCGGCCAGGAGCCCCGCGCCGCCCGAGGGATCGAGCCCGGCCACCACCAGCACCCGCGGCTTCACCGCGGCCCGCCCCGGGAGGCCTCCACCAGCCCGGTGAAGAGCCCCGCCTGGCGCGGGTCGTGCCTCCGCACCGCCTCGGGATGCCACTGGACGCCGACGGCGAAGGGCAGGTCCGGCAGCTCGATGGCCTCGATGACGCCGTCGGGCGCGGTGGCCGCGACCAGCACCCCGGTGCCCGGCTCGCGAACCGCCTGGTGGTGCGTGGAGTTGACCCGGTGCTGGGGCACGGGCGGGCCAAGGAGCCTCCACAGGAGCGTGCCGGCCGCGACCTTCACCGGATGTGTGGGCACGTCCTTGGGCGCGGGCTGCTCGTGCCCGCCGATGCCCGCGTCCGACGGCAGGTCCTGATAGAGCGTGCCGCCCCGCACCACGTTGAGGAGCTGCATCCCGCCGCAGATTCCCAGCACCGGCAGCCCCGCAGCCAGCGCCGCCTCCAGGATCTCCTTCTCGAACCGGGTCCTGTCCGCCTTGGAAGGGCCGCAGACCTCCCGGCGCGCGTCGCCGTACAGCTCGGGCGGGATGTCGAAGGCCCCGCCCGTCACCACCAGGCCGTCGATCAGCGCCAGGTACGCGGCCGCCACCGGCTCGGCGTGCGGCAGGAGGACCGGCAGGCCGCCCGCCTCCAGCACCGCCTCGACGTAGCCCTGCTTGATCTCGTAGCGGCGGCCGTCCTCGTCGACGTCGAGGGTGAGGCCGATGCGCGATCGCCGGGTGATCATGCGATCCTCCCCTCGCGCCCCGCCGCGAAGGCACGGCCGAGGTCGAGCGCATTCCGACGCGGGTCGCCTCCGCCGAAGAGCGCCTCGATGACCGCGGCGCAGGCCGCCCCGGCGCGGGCCACCTCGGCGATGTTGTCACGGCCGATGCCGGAGATGGCCACCACCGGCCCCGGCAGCGCGCGGCAGGCCTCCGCCAGCCCGGCGATCCCGTGCGGCGGCGGACCCATCGACTTGGTGCGCGAGACGAACACCGGGCCGAAGCCGACGTGATTGGCGCCCTGCGCGAGCCCCTCCCGCGCTTCCTCGACGGTCCGCGCGGTCCAGCCGACCAGCCGGTCCGGCCCGAGGAGGCGGCGCGCCTCCGCCACGGGGAGGTCGTCCTGGCCGACGTGGACGCCGTCCGCGCCGGAGAGCAGGGCCAGGTCGGCTCGATCGTTGACCAGCACCAGCGCCCGCCCCGCGGCCAGGGAGACGATGCGGCGCGACACCTCGAGCACCTCGGCCGGCCGCGCGGCCTTCATCCGCACCTGGATGACCGCGGCGCGCCCGGAGAGAACCGCCTCGGCCTGGGCGACCGGGTCGTCGCCGCCCACGATCGCGTACAACCCGGCCAGGCGCGCCAGCCGGCCCGCGCCCGCCACCCTGCAACCCTGCATGGCGACAGCGCTAACACGCGCTTGACGTACCCGCAAGGCGGCGCCTATTTTCCGCGTCCCCGATCCCACACCAGCCCGGAGCACCATGGCAGACCCGATCGAGACCAAGCTCATCGACAAGCGCGTCGCGCACCGTTACGTCCGCAAGGGAATCCTCGACGAGAAGGACTACGAGAAGCACCTGAAGTCCCTTCCCGACCTCGCCGACCAGGCGCTCACCGTCGAGGCGTCGATGGAGGGCGAGGAGCTCGACGACGAGCCGGAAGAGGACGAGGCGGCGCCCGCCGGCGCGCCCCAGCAGTAGGCGGCCATGAGATCGGCCTTCGCGGCCGCAGCCCTGCTCTCCCTGGCGACCGCGACGGCGGCCCGGGGTGCGGCCCTCCCGCGCGCCGAGGAGAGCCCGCCCGCCTCGCGCCGCACGCCGGTGGTGATCGCGGTCGAGAAGGTCCGGGGCGCGGTGGTCAACGTCGCGGCCGAGGAGCTGGTCCGCATCCGCGTCCCGACGCGGCGTGCGCCCCAGTCGCTCTCCGACTTCTTCTTCGGCGACCTGCTCGAGCACCCGCGCTACCGCAAGGGCTACCAGGTCACCTCGCTGGGCTCGGGCGTGATCGTGTCGCCCGACGGCTACGTGCTCACCAACAACCACGTGGTGGAGCGGGGCGCGCGCTTCCGCGTCGGCCTCCTCGACGGCCGCGAGCTCATCGCCAAGGTGGTGGGGACCGATCCCTCCTCCGATCTCGCCGTCCTGAAGCTCGAGACCAAGGACCGGCTCCCCTTCGCGCCCATGGGCCGGTCCGAAGATCTCATGATCGGCGAGACGGTCATCGCCATCGGCAATCCCTTCGGCCTGGCCCACACCGTCACCACCGGCGTGGTCTCGGCCGTGCACCGGAACTTCAAGTCCGAGGACCGGACGCTCTTCGACTTCATCCAGACCGACGCTTCCATCAACCCCGGCAACTCGGGCGGGCCGTTGCTCGACATCGGCGGGCGGCTCATCGGCGTGAACACCGCCATCCTGGGCGAGCGCAGCGCGGGGATCGGCTTCGCCATCCCCATCGATCGCGCCCGGCGCGTGGCCGAGGACCTGATCGCTCACGGCGAGGTCCGCGAGGGATACCTGGGTGTGGCGGTACGCGACCTCGCCTCCAAGAACGCGGGCGAAGAAGACGAGGGCGGCGCCCCGGGCGGCGTCCAGGTGACAGACGTCGACCCCGGCTCGCCGGCCGCCCGGGCCGGCGTCCAGCGCGGCGACCGGATCGAGGGCGTGAACGGGTACGCCCCGCGGAGCGCCGAGGAGTTCCGGTTCCGGGTGCGGGACCTCGACATCGGCGGCAGCGCCAGGCTGGACCTCCGGCGCGGCGCCAGGAAGCTCGAGGTGAGCATGACCGCGGTCGACCTGTCGCCGGCCCAGGCGGGCCTGCTGGTGCAGCGCCGGGTGGGGCTGACGGTGGGCGACGACAAGGTCCAGGGCGGCCGGGTGGTGGTGATCCGGCGCGTGGCCGGTGCATCGCCGGCGGGGGAGGCCGGGCTCCAGCCCGGGGACCTCATCCGCGAGGTCAACTCGACGGAGGTGAGCACCGCCGCCGAGTTCGAGCGGGCCACCGTCCGGGCCCGGAGGGGTGGCCAGCTGGTCCTGCTGGTGCAGCGGGGCTATGCAGCGGAGCGGATCGGGTTCGAGCTCGAGTAGACGGAGGATCTCGCCATGCCCGACGAGAAAAAGCCCACCATCGACTTCTACACGTTCGTGCTCTCGCTCGGGTCGTCCGCCTTCGTGCACCTCGGGGACGCGCCGCACCCCGAGACGGGCGAGGAGATCCCTCCCAACCTGCCGCTGGCGCAGCAGACCATCGACCTTTTGGACATGCTGCGGGAGAAGACGCGCGGGAACCTGACGGCCGAGGAGGAGAAGTTCCTGGAGAATCTCCTCATGGATCTCCGGCTGCGGTACGTGTCGAAGGCCTCCGGAAGGCCGTAACTGCTTCCCGGCCCTCGCCCGCGCCCCCGACCTGGCCGCGAAGAACCGCTACAGCCCCGCCTGCATGAGCGCCTCGGAGAGCCTGCGGATGAGCTCCCGGCGCACCACCCGGCGGGTCCGGGAGAGCGCGTTCGGGTCGCGCTGCGCGGCAGGCGAGGCTTTGCGGCGTGCGGCCTCGACCACCCAGGCGATGCGGCGCGGATCGAGCCGCGGGACGCGCGAGGTGGGGAGCAGGAAGAAGCCCAGGCCCCGCTCGTCGAGCAGGGAGTGGAGGACGCGGCGAGCCCGGGACACGAGCGTGAGATCGACGACGTTCGGCACCTGCCGATCTCTAGGAGAGATCTCCTCGCCGATCCATTTTCGAGCCGCGCGGGAGAAAACTGGATCTTCACCCGGAGCCGAGGATCCCCGGGGCGGCTCGATATCGGCTCAGCGCGGCGGCCGCGGTCGGCGTGCGCCCCGTTTCACCTTGGGTCCGTGTCGACCGGGCGGGAGCGGAGCCGCGCCCGGGCGCCGGCCGGGGTGAAGCCGTCCCGTCCGCCGCAGCGCCTCCTCGACCAGCGGCCGGTTGGCGGGATCCCCCCAGCGCAGGAGCGCCTTCTGCATCCGCTTCTCGCCCAGGTCGCGGGTCACGTGCACCGGCTTGCCGGTCATGGGGTGGAACCCCGACCAGTAGATGTCCGAGGCCAGGGTCATCGGGGTGGGCATGAAATCCTGCACCTGCTGCGGCTTCCAGCGGTGCCGCACCAGGTACTCCATGAGCTGCACCGCCTCCTCCAGCGAGGAGCCCGGGTGCGAGGAGATGAAGTAGGGGACCAGATACTGCTCCTTGCCCGCCTCGCGGCTGAAGCGCCGGAAGTCCTCGCGGAAGCGCTCGAAGGAGTCGATCGCCGGCTTCTTCATGATCTTCAGCACCGGCTCGCAGACGTGCTCGGGTGCCACCTTGAGCTGGCCCGAGACGTGATGCGCGACGAGGGTGCGAAGGTACCGCTCGCCGTTCTTCGGGTCGGCCTGGGCGAGATCGTAGCGGACGCCCGAGCCCACGAAGAGGTGCTTCACCCCGGGCACGGCCCTGGCCTTCTCGTAGAGCTGGACCAGGGGCCCGTGGTCCACCCGGAAGAACTTGCAGATGCTCGGGTAGACGCAGGAGGCGCGCCGGCAAAGGGCGTGCGCTTCCGCGTCGGTGCAGGTCATCTGCCACATGTTGGCGGTGGCGCCGCCCACGTCGCTGATGGTGCCCTTGAAGTTCTCCTTCCTGGCCAGGTGACCGATCTCGCGGAGCACGCTGGCCTCGGAGCGGCTCGCCACCTCGCGCCCCTGGTGCTCGGTGATGCAGCAGAAGGCGCACCCGGCCGAGCACCCGCGCAGGATCTGGACCGACCAGCGGATCTGCTCCAGCGCCGGGATGTGGGCTCCGCCGTAGGAAGGGTGCGCCTCGCGCAGCGTAGGGCAGCTCGGCGATCCGGTCGAGCTCGGCGGTATCGGGCGGCGGCATGGGCTCGTTCACCAGCACGTGCCGGAGCCGCTCGCCGCGCCCGTGTCGCTGCACCAGGATGCGGGCGTTGTCGGCGTTGTGCTCGAGGTGGTACAGCCGGCTGAACTCTGCGAAGCGGCGCTTGTCGAGCAGGATCTCCTCGAGCGGCGGGAGCTCCACCACCCCGCGCGATCGGCCCTCGAGGCCGGCCAGCCCCAGGTCCGGGAGCGCCACCGCCGTGCCGGGGACGTCCACCAGGCCGCAGATGTCCTCGCCCGAGGCGAGCCGCCGCGCGACCTCGAGCACCGGCCGCTCCCCCTGCCCGTAGACGAGCAGGTCCGCGCCCGACGGGAGGAGCACGGAAGGGTGGACGCGATCGTCCCAGTAGTCGTAGTGGGCGATGCGCCGGAGCGAGGCCTCGATGCCGCCCAGGATCGACGGGCGTGTTCGGGCCGAACGCCTGGCGGGCGAGGCGCGCGTACACGGTGACCGCCCGGTCCGGGCGGCGTCCCGAGACGCCCCCGGGCGTGTAGGCGTCGTCGGAGCGGCGGCGCTTGTGTGCCGTGTAGTGGTTCACCATCGAGTCCATCGCACCCGAGGTGATGCCCACGAACAGCCGGGGGCGGCCGAGCCGGGCGATGTCGGCGGGGGAACGGAAGTCGGGCTGCGCCACGACGCCCACGCGATATCCCGCCGCCTCCAGCACGCGGCCGATGACGGCGGCGCCGAAGCTGGGGTGATCGACGTAGGCGTCGCCCGTGACCAGGAGCACGTCGAGCGCGTCCCAGCCCCGATCGGCCAGCTCCGCGGGCGAGGTGGGCAGGAATACCTCGGCCGGGGGGCCGGCAGGGCGCTTCCTCGCCATGGGGCGCGGCGACGTTCCCAGCATGCGGGCGCAATAGATGGGCGCAGCCGCGCCTGAAATCAAGGCGGTCTCGGCTTTTGTGGCGCGGGGACGCCGGGGTATCATCCAATCTGGAGTGCCCCTGGGCCCCTGGCCGGCCGGCGGTGATCGTCACATGTCCGATGCGCGCAGCGTGATGAAGGAGTTCCGCTTCCTCGACCAGAAGCGGCAGGTCGAGGGGCTCTCTGCGGACGAAGAGGCCCGCTACGGGGAGCTGCGCGATCTCGTCGGGGTCGAGCCCGGCGCCGCCCGCGCGCGGCCGGGGTTCGACGTGAACGCGGCCGCCGCCCGGCTGCGCGAGTCGTTGCTTCCGGCCGGCCTTCGCAACCGGCCGCCGCCGCCGCCCGAGCCAGCGCCCGAGCCCATCGGCGAGATCGAGCCGCCGCGTCGAGGCCGAGCCCGCCGCGGCGGAGTACGAGGAGCAGCCGCCCGCGCGGGACGAGGCCGCTGCCGGCCGAGAATGCGCTGTTCGACCCGGGTTCGCTGGCGGTGGAGGGCCAGGAAGCGGCCCCCGGGTACGACCCCAACGCCGCGCCGTACGATCCCAACGCAGCCGTACGATCCGAATGCAGCCGGATACGATCCCAACGCCGCCCCGTACGATCCCAACGCCGCCGCATACGATCCCAACCAGCCGTACGATCCGAACGCCGCCCCGTACGATCCCAACGCCGCCGCATACGATCCCAACCAGCCGTATGATCCGAACGCCGCCGGATACGATCCCAACGCCGCCCCGTACGATCCCAACGCAGCCTTACGATCCGAACGCCGCCGGCATACGATCCCAACGCCGCCGCGTACGATCCCAACCAGCCGTACGATCCCAACGCAGCCCGCCTACGATCCGAACGCGGCTCCGTACGATCCCAACGCCGCCGGCCTACGATCCCAACGCCGCCCCGTACGACCCAACGCCGCCGCCGTACGATCCCAACGCCGCGCCATCCGACGCCGGAGCCTCCGGCTACGACCCGCGCGCCGCGTACGACCCGAACGCCGTCGCAGTACGATCCCAACGCGGCGCCGTACGACCCGAACGCCGCCCCCGCCGAGGCCGGCGCCGCAGGATACGATTCGAGCGCTCCGTCCTACGAAGACGGCGGCGTGGCATCCCCGCTGGCGCTGCCGAGGCGCCGGAGGAAGCCGAGGCGGTGAGCTTCGAGAGCGCGGATGAGGGGCTGGTGGCGCCGCCGGCCGCCGACGAGGATCAGGACTGGAGCGGCGTCGCGGCCGCGGTGGAGAGCGTGCCCGACGCGCCGCCCCCTCCGCCCCGCCGCGAGGTCCCCGACGCGGAGGGCGTTGCCCTCGAGGCGGCTGAGCCGCTGCTCGATCAGACCGGCGCGCCCGCGCCGCTGCCGGGCGAGGGCGAGGAGCCTGCCTGGGCTCCCGTGCCGGGCGGCGAGTACGACGCGACAGCCTGGGACCGGTCGGCGGCAGACGCCGGAGCGCGCCGAGCCCCTGCCGGCGACCCTCGTCACGGCGGACGACCTCTCGCCCGTGCCGCCCGATGGGTGGTCCGGGGAGCCGGCCGCCGGACGGCCATCCCCGCGGCGACGGAGTTCGGCAGCTACGACGACACCGCGCCCGTGCCGGCCATCGACGCGCCGCCCGAGGATCTGGAGTCGCTGCTTCCGTTCGATCCGGCCGCGGAGGCCGCGGTCGGTCCCGAGGCGCTGCGGGTCATCGATGCCCCGCGGACCGAGTTCGACGTTCCCGCCGACATTCGGGGCCTGGGCGCCGGCGAGCCGGGCGATCTCCTCGAGAACGACGGGTTCCACGCCGCCGCCTCGCTCGCAACCGACGAGGCCGCCGCCTGGCAGCCCGAGCCGGGCGCGCTGGACCAGGGCTTCCAGCTCGAGTCCGGTGGCTCGTTCGATGCCAGCGCCGACGCCGCCGCGCCCGAGTGGGCCACCGGGGGCGCGGCGCCCATGCCGTGGGACGCGGCTCCTGCCGAGGAGGGCGGCCCGGCTGCGCCCGAGCTCACGCCGGCCGAGGTGGCCCCGGACGCCCCGGCCCGCGAGCTCACCCCCGCCGAGGCGCAGATGGCGGCCGGGATCCCCTGGGAGCCCGAGGAGCCACAGCGGTCGCCGGCGGCCACCCCAGCGCCCGTCGATCTGCAGCCGTCGCCCGGTGCCGAGGCGCCGGACGCGGGCGCCCAGCCCGACGCGGCGCTCGGGGAAGAGGAGATCCCCACCGTCGACGTCGAGGAGATGATCGAGGAGGTGCCCGCGGACGCACTCCAGCTCGTGGACGACGCGCCCGCCGAGGAGCCCGCCCCGGCCCCCGCCGCACCGGTGGTCGTTCCAGCCTCGCGCGCCGCGCCGGCCATCGCTCCGGCACGGACGGCCGCGCCGGCGCAGGCCGAGGTGCCGCCTGCGGTGGAGGTGCTCGACGCGCCCGAGCCCGAGGTGGTGGCGCCGCCCGCGGAAGACGACCACCGCATCCGGGGCATCCATCGCGTGGTGGTCCACACGCTGGAAGGGCAGGTGAAGCGCGGCTTCGTCGAGAACGCCGATCTGGAGGCCCCCGAGCTCCCCCTGGCGGCCGCCGCCGGTGGGCCGACCGAGGCGGTCCCCACCGACCGCGTCAAGGCCGTGTTCTTCATGCTCGCCCCCGGCGAGCAACCGACCTCGCCTCAGGGCAACCGCGTGCGCGTCACCTTCCGCGACGGCCGCCAGGTGGCCGGGTTCAGCCCGGACTACAAGGAAGGGACGTCCGGGTTCTTCATGATCCCGGCCGACGCGCGCACCAGCACGGCGCGGATCTGGGTGTACCGCTCGGCGGTGAAGCAGGTCTCGGTCAGCTGAAGCTCATCCCGCGCCCGCTCCACCGCCCGGACGGAACGACGCGTGGCCTCAGTTCAGCCAGCGCGGCGGCTCGTCCTGCCCGTTCTTGCGCACCACCTTGAGGTGCCTCGAGCGTCGGCGCATCTGCCGCTCCAGCCGGAAGTCGCGCCAGGCCAGCTTCCAGCGGCGCAGCGGGATGCCCATCCGCGAGCGCGAGAGAACCCAGCCCAGGAAGAGCGCGGCGAAGTGCGGCGTGAAGAGGAAGAGGCCGTTCACGCCGCCGGCGGCGAGCCCGTACAGCACCGTCCCGGCCACCACCAGGATGGCCATGGTTCGGCCGGTCATGGGGAGGACGCCCCAGAAGCTCATCTGCTGGTCCGGGTAGCGCAGCGCCCACATGAGCAGGAGCGCATCCAGCACCGGCCACATGCCCACGTGCACGAGCGCGCTCAGGGGCGGTAGGAGCAGCGCCAGCACGAACGTGATGAGCCCGGCACCGATGGTGAGGGCGATGAACGTCCACAGGAACCGGCCCTCGCCCCAGTCGTAGGCCAGCTGGCTGCCGAACTGGTACAGCATGAAGCCGCCGAACAGGAGGTTGAGCGGGTGATCCTGGACGAAGGGCCAGGTCACGAGCCGCCACCATTGACCCGCGCCCATGAGCTCCGGGGAGAGCTCGGCCCATGCCTGGTTGCGCAGGATCCACGACCCGGCGGTGGCGATGAGGATCAGCGCCAGGAGCAGGCCGATGACCGCCGGAATCCGGCCGCCGAAGGTGAGCGAGTTGCGGAGGTCGCCGGTGCGTCGGGGACGATACATCTCTCTAGGACCTTTCCGTGCTTCGGTGGGACCGTCGGGCCGCCGTCGGCCCGCCCTGGACGCTAGCGGCGCGACCCTCTCCCGGCAAGCGCATCTCCCACGTCACGGTTCCGCCTCGACCACCAGCGCGACACCCTGTCCCCCGCCGATGCAGGCCGCACCCATGCCGGTCCGGACCCCGCGCCGGCGCAACTCGTAGAGCAGGTGCATGGTGATGCGGGCTCCGCTGGCGGCCAGCGGATGGCCGAGGGCGATGGCCCCGCCGTCCACGTTGGTGCGGTCGCGCGGAAGCCCCAGCTCCTGCTCGACCGCCAGGACCTGCGGCGCGAAGGCCTCGTTCACCTCGAAGAGGTCGATCTCCTCCATCCGCTTCCCGGTGCGCGCCAGGGCGTTGCGGACGGCGGGCACCGGGCCGATGCCCATGATGGTCGGGTCGACGCCGGCGTGCCCGAACCCGAGCAGCCGGCCCAGCGGCCGGAGCCCACGGCGCTCGGCGTAGGCGCGCGAGGCCAGCACCAGCGCGCCGGCACCGTCGGCCACGCCGCTGGCCGCGCCGGCGTGGATGACGCCGTCGGGCTTGAACACCTTGGGCAGCTTGCGCAGCGCCTCCACCGTCGTGTCCGGCCGGGGGTGCTCGTCGCGCGCGAAGAGCGCCGTGCCCTTCCTCGCCTTGACCTCGAGCGGCGCGAGCTCCTCCCGGAAGCGGCCCGCCTCCTCCGCCGCCGCCCAGCGCCGCTGCGAGAGGACGGAGTACTCGTCCACCGCCTCCTGCGAGACGTGGTTCCGCTCGGCCAGCTTCTCGGCGGTGAGCGCCATGGGGAGCTGGGCGTAGCTGTCGGTGAGCGCCGACCAGAGCATGTCCTCCATCTGCGGCGCCTTGCCGAGCGGGAACCCGAAGCGGGTGCCGCGCAGCACCAGCGGGGCCTGGCTCATCGACTCGGTGCCGCCCGCCAGGACCAGCTCCGCCTCGCCGGCCCGGATGAAGAGCGCCGCCTGGATCACGGCCTCGAATCCCGAGCCGCACAGGCGGTTGACGGTCAGCGCAGGTACGCGTTCCGGCAACCCGGCGCGCAGCCCCACGTGGCGCGAGAGGTAGATGGCGTCCGGGGAGGTCTGGGCCACGTTGCCCAGGACCACGTGGCCGTAGTCGTCCAGCGGAGCCTTCGCCTGCTCGAGCGCAGCCCGGGCAGCATGCACGGCCAGGTCGGTGGCGCTGACTTCCTTGAGCGAGCCACCGTAGGTCCCGAACGGGGTTCGGCGCGCGGCGAGGAAGACGACGTCCTGCGGGGTTGCCATGGCCGCTCTCCAGTCCTTCCGCGGGTCTGGTGGCCGTTCGCCCCCGGCCTGTGGAGGGGTCCCGGTCACCTCCAGATAAGCTTCGCCCCCAGGCCTTTCATGGCCACGGCGAGTATGGCGGCGGCCAGGATGGCCAGGGCCAGGACCACGTTCAAGACGTGGACGAACACCCGGCCCTGGCGGTCCTCCTCCCGGTCGCGGAAGGCGCGCAGCGCCAACGGGATGTGCCGCGCCAGCATGACGAGGGCGAAGAGCCCGGCGGCGACCTGCAGGAGGAGCATCCCCGTATCTTAGCGGCCCCGAAACGGGACCACGAGCGGGGATCAACCCTGCGCCGGCGCGGGGGACGGCGGCTTCTTGCCCAGCACGCGGGCCAGGACGATCCCCACCTCGTAGAAGAGGATCATCGGGACGGCCATGAGCGCCAGGTTGAAGGGGTCGCCGGTGGGCGTGATGATCGCCGCCAGGGCCACGTTCACCACGAGGGCGTGCCGGCGATACTTGGCCAGGAACCGCCAGTTGACGAGGCCGATCATCGAGAGGAAAGCGATGATCACCGGCACCTCGAAGATGATCCCGAAGCCGAGCAGCATGGCCATCACCAGCGAGAGCTGCTCGGAGAGGGCCAGCATCGGGGTCAGGGTCTGGTCGGAGGCGAAGGCCAGCATGGCCGGAAACGCCTGGGGCATCACCAGCCAGTAGCAGAAGGCCGCCCCGGAGTAGAAGAGCAGGGTCCCCCAGAACAGGAAGGGCCACACCATGCGCTTCTCGCGCTTGTAGAGGCCGGGCGCGATGAAGAGCCAGAGCTGCCACAGCACCCAGGGCGCGGCCACGAAGATGCCACCGTAGAGCGCCACCTTGATGTAGACCATCATCGGCTCGATCGCGCTCGTGAACACGATCGTCTGGTGCCCGCTGGGGAGCGCCTTCACCACCGGCGCCATGAGCCCGTCCACGATGCGGGGCACGAACCACCCCACCAGCGCCATGCCGCCCGCGATGCCGTACATGGCCTGCAGGAGCCGCTTGCGGAGCTCGCGCAGGTGCTCGACGAAGGTGAGCTTGACCTCGTTCTCCGGCTCGGACCCGCCGGGCGGCAGCTGCGGGGCCGGCGCACTCATGCGGGCGGCGGCTGCTCCGGGGCGGCCTCGGCGGCGGGGGGCGGCTCGGGGCGGGCCGGCTCGGCCAGCGCGGCCTCCAGGCCGGGCACGTTGTCGGCGCTGGCGACCGGAGGCGGCCCTGCCGGAGGCGGCACGGGCGCGGCGGGCACGGGCGGAACCAGGCTCGGCCGGGCCTTGCGATCGTCGAGCGAGATCTCGGTCTCGATCTGGTCCTTCAGATCCTCGGTGGCGCGGCGGAACTCGCGCATCCACTTCCCGGCCGTGCGTGCGGCGTTGGGCAGCTGCTCCGGCCCGAGCAGAATCAGGGCCAGGACGGCGATGATCAGGACCTCGGTGAAGGACAGCCCGAACACGGCGCTCCTATAACACGAGGCCGGTCGGGTTGCCCCGCCGCTGGTGTTGCGGCCGGGAGGGGCGGCCCCTATGGTCGACGGATGTCCTTCTGGCTGCTCAAGACCGAGCCGTCCACCTACTCGTGGGCCGACCTGGTGAGGGACGGGACGACCGCCTGGACCGGCGTGTCCAACGCGCAGGCCCAGCGTAACCTGCAGGCCATGAAGCGCGGCGACCGCGCCGTCATCTACCACTCCGGGGAGAAGCGCGCGGTCGGCCTCGCCGAGGTGGTCCGCACCGCCTACCCCAATCCGGAAGGCGACGGCGACCTGGTCTGCGTCGACGTGCGGGCCGTCGACCCGCTCCCGGCGGCCGTTCCGCTCGAGCAGCTCAAGCTGGAGCCCGCCTTCCAGGGCTCGGTGCTGCTGCGGCAGGGCAGGCTCTCCGTGATCCCGCTGGCGCCGGCGGAGTGGCACGACCTGCTCGAGGTGGCGCAGATCATCGCCCGCACCGGCGGCATCGGGACGGCGCCGCAGTTCTGAACGGAAGGCTCCAGGCCTCAGGAGACGCCGCCCCGGGTGGGTGACGGGCGCCGACCCCGATCCATCCACGGCCGTGCTGTTCGCCCGAGGCCTGTCCCTTGCATCAGACCTTGAACTTCCGCACCTCGCCGCGCAGCGCCTCGGCCTGGCTGGCCAGGTCGACGATGGCGGCCTCGAGCTCGCGGACCGAGTGCGTCTGGGCCTCGGCCACCTGCTTGATCTGCACCACCGCGGTCATCACCTGCTCCGAGCCCTTGGTCTGCTCCTTCTGGGCGCGGTTCAGATGATGGACCATCTCCGAGATCGACTCGATGGCGCGGGTGATCTGCTTCGAGCCGCGGGCCTGCTCCTGCGAGGAGCGCTCCACGTGCTTGGTGATGGCCTTCATCTTCTCCGCGCTCTTCATGATCTGCTCGGAGCCGCGGGCCTGCTCGGCGGTGGCGGTGGCGATCTGCTGCACGGTCTCGGCGATCCGGTTGATGGCCACCGTCACCTGCTTGGAGCCGCGCGCCTGCTCGATGGTGGCGCGGGCGATGGACCGGACCATCTGCGTCGACTTCTCGGACGACTCCTGGATCTTCTTGAGCGCGGTCTCGGCCTCCTGGCCCAGGCGCACGCCCTCCTCCACGTTCCGCACGCCGCGGTCCATCGAGGACACGGCCTGCTTGGAGGAGTCCTGCACGGTGCGGATCAGCTCGGCGATCTCCTTGGTGGAGGCGCCGGTGCGCTCGGCCAGGTCCTTGATCTCGTCGGCCACCACCGCGAACCCCTTGCCGTGCTCGCCGGACTGGGCCGCCAGGATGGCCGCGTTCAGGGCCAGCAGGTTGGTCTGCTCGGCCACGTCGTCGATGACGTTGAGGATGTTGCCGATGGCGGCGATCTTCTTGCCCAGCGCCTCGATGACGGAGGCGGCCTCGCGCGAGGATTCCTTGATCTTGTCGATGCCGGCCAGGGTGCGGGAGAGCGCCTCGGCCCCCATCTCGGCGTCGCGCTGCGCCTGCTCGGAGAGCTTGGCGGTCTCGTTGGCGTTGGTCTCGACCTGGGAGATGGAGACGTCCATCTCGTTCATGGACGAGCTGGTCTCCTCGGTGGTGGCCGAGAGCTCCTCGATGTTCTTGGCCACTTCCTTGATCGAGTAGGTCATCTCCTCGATGGCGGCGGTGGTCTCCTCCACGCTGGCCGCCAGCCCCTGGATGTTCTCCGCCACCTCGTCGTTGGTGGCCGCCATCTCCAGGATCGACGAGGACGACTCCTCGGCGCTCTGGGCCAGCACCTCCACGTTCTCGGCGATCCCCCGCAGGCTCGCGATCATGTCGCCCATGGAGGCGGAGGTGTCGAGGACGCGGGCCGAGACCGTGCCCACCCCGCTCGACACCGCCGAGCCGGTCTTGGAGATGCGCTCGATGACCGTGCCCACCCCGCCGGTCACGCTCTGCACCCTGGCCAGGGTGGCGGCCAGGTTCTCGCCGATCTGGTTGAGCGAGCCGGCCAGCCTCCCGAGCTCGTCGTGGCGCCCCACCTCGGCGCGGGCGGTCAGGTCCCAGTCCGAGACCCGGCGGGCCACCGTGCTCATCTCCTCGATGGGACGCAGCACCAGGCGCGTGACCAGCAGGTAGACGAACGCCACCACCAGGATGCCGCCCAGCCCCAGCACCAGGAAGAGCCCCCTCTCCAGCTCGCGCACCGAGGCGGGCAGGCCGGAGGCGTCCAGGCCGACGAGGAGGGTGCCCACCCGGCGATCCTCGGCCGGGTGGCCCGGGCTCTCGTCCGTGTGGACCACCAGCGGCTGGGTGATGGCGATGATGGCCCCGCTCACGAACATGTTGGGCTGGTCGATGCCGTGCTCCAGGTGCCGGGCCAGGATGTCGTCGACCGAGGCTTTCAGATCCGCGCGGGTCTTGCGCCCGGTGATGGTGTTCCCGACCTGGTGAATGGCGATGATGTAGACGTGGGTTCGCTCGTCCCATGCCTCGTTGATGCGATTCGTGACCGACAGGACGGGGCCGCCCTGCAGGTAGAGCGGGGCCAGCGAGGTGCCCAGCACCTTGGCGCCGGATCTCCCGCGCTCGGCGATGGCCGACACCAGCGCGCCGTGGATGGTCTGCTTGAGCACCAGGGCGGTGACCACCCCGCCGGCGAGAACCGCCAGCGCCGAGCAGATGAGCAGCGCACGCTTCACGCCCAGCCTGGCAATGATCTCGAGCCGCATTGGCACCGCCGCCTACGCTGGAAATTCGCGCACTCCCGACGCTTTTCGATGGTACCCGCCGGGTGACGGACAGATCAAGTTGGCGGCCGGCCGCCCGTCTCCCACATCCGATTCCGCCCGGTCGCGGGCCGGCCAGCGCCGGCGCTCGATTCACTGCTCGAACAGATCCTGAACCTCGACCTGCTGCTGGCCGGCCGCATCCGCGGTGGGCTGCGTCCCCTCCTTGAAGGGCTCGGAGACGCCGCGCTCGCCCTCGGAGACCGCCTTGCCGGTGTCCGGGTCGATCCGCACGTCCACCACCCCCGGCGGCGCCTGGAACTCGGGCTGGGGACGATCCTTGAGCGCGGCGCTCATGTAGTCGAGCCAGATGGGAAGGGCGGCGTGGCCGCCGGTCTCGTAGCGGCCCAGCGGCGTCTCGTTGATGTCGTAGCCGAGCCACACTCCGGTGGCGAGGTCGTGGGTGAAGCCCATGAACCAGGTGTCGAAGGAGTCGTTGGTGGTCCCGGTCTTCCCCGCGGCCGGCTTGCCCAGCCGCGCGGCCTGGGCACCGGTCCCGACCGTGGCCACCTCCCGCATGAGGCGGACCAGGATGTAGGCGGTCCGCTCGTCCATGACCTGCTGGTGAGGCCGCTCCACCTCGGCCACCCCGGCCGCCAGCCGCTCCGGGAGCGGCACCCAGGGATCGCGGTAGTCGGTGTGATCCTCGAGGACGTTTCCGTCGCGGTCCAGGACCCGTTTCACGAAGGTCGCCGGCCGCCGCTCGCCGTAGCGGGCGAAGGTGGCATAGACGTTGGTGAGCTCCCACAGGTTGACGCAGGAGGAGCCCAGCGCGCTGCCCAGCTCCAGCTTGATGGGGGTGGTGAGGCCGAGGCCCTTGGCCCAGTCGGCCAGCACGCTCAGGCCGAGCTTGTTGGCCAGGGCCTCGTAGGTCTTCACCGCCGGGATGTTCATCGAGTTCACGAGAGCGGTGCGGAGCGTCACGTCGCCCTTGAAGTCCTGCCCGTAGTTCTGCGGCTTCCAGGAGTTGTCGCTGTCGCGGTAGACCAAGGGCGCATCGGTCAGGATGGTGGCCGGGGTGAAGTCGAGCTTCTCGACCGCGCAGGAGTACACCACCGGCTTGAAGGCCGAGCCCGGCTGCCGGCACGCCTGGAAGGCGCGGTTGAACTCGGAGGCCTCGAAGTCGTAGCCGCCCACCATGGCGGGCACGTAGGCGGTCCAGGGATCGACCGACACGATCGCACCCTGCAGCTTGGGGTCCTGCTCCAGCGAGAAGAGCAGCGGGGCGTCCGGGACGTCCTTGGCCCTGCCGATGGCCAGGGCCGACTCGCGGGCCACCAGCTCCTTCCGCTCCACCCGGCGGAGCACCACCGCGTCCCCGGCCCGCAGGGCGCTCGAGATCCGGTTGATGAGCGCGTCGGGGTAGCTCACCTCCGGGTTGGGCTTGCGCGCCCAGCGCATGCCGGAGATGGGCAGCAGCCCCACGTTCTGGCCCACCCGCACCTCGGCCACCCCGGCCTTGTCGTCCACGTGCGAGACGATGCCGACGCAGTACTCGCCGAGCTTGATCTCGCCCCTGGGCCAGACCTCCGTGAGCCGCGCCTGGAGCGGGAGCGCCTCCGCCCCGGTGAGGTGGGCGGCCGGCCCGTAGTAGCCCTGCCGGTGATCGACCTCCTGGAGCCCCTTCAGCACCGCCGCCTGGGCGGCGCGCTGCGACTCCAGATTCATGGTCATCTCGACGCGCAACCCGTCGGCCAGGAGCCGATCGTTCCCGTAGCGCTCCACGATCTGCCGGCGCACCGTCTCGACGTAGAAGGGCGCGGTCTCGCGGAAGACGTCGTCGACCGGGTAGACGTCGATCTCGGCCTGGGCCGCGGCGTCGCGCTCCTCGGGCGTGATCATCCGCTCCTCGGTCATGCGCCGCAGCACGTAGCGGCGGCGATCCCGGGCGGCGGAGGCGTTCTGGAACGGGGAGTAGCGCGTGGGCGCCTGGGGCAGGCCGGCGATGAGCGCCGCCTGGGCCAGGGTCAGGTCCTCCACGTTCTTGCGGTAGTAGTTCTCGGCCGCGGCCTCGACGCCGTAGGAGTGGTGGCCCAGGTACACGCCGTTCAGGTAGAGCCAGAGGATCTGTTCCTTGGTGAAGGCGTCCTCCAGTCGCCGCGCCAGGATCAGCTCGCGGATCTTGCGCGACAGGCTCCGCTTGGTGCCGCGCTCGAACCCCTCGGCGCTGATGAGGATCGACTTGGCGGTCTGCTGGGTGATGGTCGAGCCGCCCTGGATGTGCTTGCGGAGCACGTAGGTGTTGATGGCGGCCCGGATCGTGCCCAGCACATCGATCCCGCCGTGCTCGAAGAAGTGCTGGTCCTCGGAGGCCACGAACGCCTGGACGAGCTTCTTGGGGATGCGCTCGTAGGGGACCACCTTGCGGCGCTCGTTGAAGAACTCGCCGGCCAGCTGCCCGTCGGCCGAGATCATCTCGGTGATGATGGGGGGCCGGTACCTGGCCAGGGTGGGGATGTCGGGGAGGCCGCGCGAGAAGTAGACGTAGCCCACCACCAGCGCCACGACGGCCGCGTTGACGCAACCGATGGCGAAGAAGAGGAACCAGCGCAGCGCCCGCTTGCCCAGCGTCCGGCGGGGCAGGCCCTCCAGGACCACGCGGGCGGGCACGCGGTCGGTGGGCTCACCCGCTCTCGGGCTCTCGGGCGTCGTGGGAACCTCCATGGGCTCGCAAATCTATGCGCGCTTGCGACGCGAGTTCAATCGCGACCCTCCGGACGGGCGGCCCGTGGCCCGCCCTGGTCCGGGATCGAGGTCGCCCCGGGGGGGAGCGCCAGGTTCGCCCGGGAGAGGACCTCGAGCAAGTCCTTCGGCACCGGCGCCTCCAGGCGGAGCGGGGCCCCGGTGGTGGGGTGTGGGAGGACGAGCTTCCAGGCGTGCAGGCCCATGCGCCGCAGCCCCCAGCGCGCCCGCGCCAGCCGGTTCCAGGCGAAGTCGCCGTAGCGCCGATCCCCGGCCACCGGGTGGCCCACCGCCTCCAGATGGCGCCGGATCTGATGGGTCCGGCCGGTCTCGATGCGGACCGAGAGCAGCGAGGCCTCCTTGCCGGAGGAGGCCACCTTCCAGCGCGTCACCGCCTCCTGGAAGTTCACGCCGCGCGCCGCCTTCGAGCGGGAGGTCTGCTCGTGCTCCGACAGCGGCAGGTCGATGGTCCCGGCGTCGCGCGGCATCTTCCCCTTCACCAGCGCCAGATAGGTCTTCTGGACTCCTTCTCCGCTGGTGAAGATCTCCGTCAGCCGCACCATCGCCTTCCGGTGCTTGGCCACCAGCACCACCCCGGAGGTGTCGCGGTCGAGCCGGTGCGCCGGCGAGGGCCGGAACTCCGTGGGCGGGAGCTCCGGGGTCTCGAGATACGTGCGGGCCATCTCCACCAGCGTGGCCCCCTCGATCCCGGTCCCGGGGTGCGCGGCCAGGCCGGCCGGCTTGTTCACCGCCAGGACGTCCGCGTCCTCGTGCAGGACCGTGAAGGTGACCCGGGCCTGCCCGGGGCCGGGCCCCGGGCGGGCGAGCAGTCGCTCCTCGTCGCCCCGGATCACCACCACGTCGCCCTCGGCCACGATCTGCTCGGCCCGTCCCCGCGCGCCGTTCACCCGCACCTTGCGGGTGCGGAACATCTTGTAGACGTGACTGAGTGGCACGTCGCGCAGGGCCTTGCGGACGAGCTTGTCGAGGCGCTGGCCGGCCGCGTCGCCCGAGACGGTGAGCTGGATCACGGCCGGGGTTCTATCACGGAGGGCCCTCGCCCCGCCGCCGTTCGCGGAACCGCAGGACGGGTTCTCAGGCCCGCGCCAGCACGATCCGCGCCGCCAGCTTGCCGTCCACCTCGCCCCGCTCGCCGGAGGTGAAGCCGCGCGAGGTGAAGCGGCGCTCGACCTCGGCGGCCGCGGCCCGGGCGTCGATGCCGTGCTCGGAGAGGCGGGTCTTCATGCCCAGCTCGCGGAAGAACGCCTCGGTGCGATCGATGGCCGCCTCGGCGCGATCGACGCCGAAGATGCGCTTCCCGTACTGGGTCAGCTTGGCGCGCTTGGCCTCGATGCGCTCGCGCAGGGCGGCCGGCAGGATGATGGCC
Organism: uncultured Pseudomonadota bacterium; assembly: GCA_963736345.1. Lineage (GTDB taxonomy): Bacteria > Myxococcota > Myxococcia > Myxococcales > Anaeromyxobacteraceae > Anaeromyxobacter. The sequence goes on from CAVTOU010000014.1 coordinate 500,349, forward strand.
AGCGTCAGCGCGTGGTCGAGCCCGTACAGCGCCGTGAGCTCGTGTCCGATCATGTGGGTGGCCCAATCCTGGTCCACGCCGCAGCCGATGAGCGTGTTGAGCGCCTGGGTGGCGCACCACATGAAGGTGGCGCGGGCGTCGTAGTCGGGCGGGTCGGCCAGGATCCGGCCGGCGCTCTCGACCAGGGTGGCCAGGATGCCCTCCGCCTGCCGGTCCTGCAGCGGGGCGCCGAGGGTGGTGGCGTACTGCTCCATCACGTGGGTGTAGGCGTCGACGATGCCGTTCACCACCTGGCGCCTGGGCAGGCTGAAGGTGGTGGTCGGGTCGAGGACGGCAAAGGCCGGGAAGCAAGACGGCGCGCCGAAGTAGAACTTCTCGGCGCTGGCGCGCCGCGAGATGACGCCGGTGGGGTTCCCCTCCGAGCCGGTGGCAGGCAGGGTCATGACGCAGCCCAGCGGCACCGCCTCGGTCACGCTGGCCCCGTGCTCCACCACGAAGGACCAGGGATCCTTTCCGGCCGGGTAGCGGGCCGCCGCGGCCACGAACTTGGTGCCGTCGAGCACCGAGCCGCCGCCCACCGCCAGGAGGAAGTCGATCCTCTCCTTCTTGACGCGCTCGACGGCCTTCATGAGCGTCTCGTACTCGGGGTTCGGCTCGATGCCCTCGAACTCGAATACCTCTCGGCCGGCCAGCGCCTTCAGCACCTGGTCGCGGACGCCGTTCTTCTTGATCGAGCCGCCGCCGCTGGTCACGAGGACGCGGGCGCGCGAGGGGATGAGCTCCGCCAGCCGGGCGATGGTGCCCCGGCCGAGGAGCATGCGGGTCGGGTTGTGGAATTCGAAGTCGTGCATGGGCGCGGAGTGTAGCCGGACCGCCTAGCCAGCGGCTAGATGGGGCGGCCACCCTCCGCGCTCACAGCAGCTCGAGCTGCAGCTGCTCGCGCAGGGGCTGGGCGCGGATCCCCTGCCGGCGCAGCGCCGCCGCGAAGGCTTCGGCCTGGCCGTGGATGGTGTATACGCGACCCGCCCCGGTCGCCCGGGCATAGGCCAGGAGCGACGGGAAGTCGGCATGGTCCGAGAGAGGAAAGGCCGCGTCCGCCCCGCGAAAATGTCCGCCTCCGTCGAGCGCCCAGCCGGTCAGCGCGGCTGTGCGGCGGCGCCGGACGCCGCGCATCGACGCGCTCCCGGACAGGTGCGGCGGGCAGACCACCACCTCGCCGCGATCCGGCCCCTCCGGCCCGAGCGGCCGCACCCCGGGGAAGCGCACCCCCATCTCCTCGTAGACCCGGTTCACCCCGTGCACCAGCGGGTGGGCGCGGCAGGGATACCCGCGCTCGGCGAGGTGCTTCAGGATCTCCTGGGCCTTTCCCAGCGCGTAGCCGAGCAGCACGGGGGTGGCGCCATCGGAGAGGGCGTCGTCGACGAAGCGCCGGACGGCGGCCAGCACCTCGGCCTTGGGCGGGAAGACGTACCGCGGCAGGCCGAAGGTGGACTCGAGCACCAGCACGTCGCAGGGCATGACCTCGGCGGGCTCGGCGGCGTCGGTGGGCTCGGTGCACAGATCCCCGGTGTAGCCGAGCGCGATCCCGTCGCGGCTCACCCGCAGCTGCGCGGAGCCCAGCACGTGGCCGGCCGGAAAGAGCTCGAGGGTGAGATCGCCGAGGCCGAACGGGCTGCGGGGCGAGGCCGGCAGCTGCTCGGCGCGGGCCCGCCGCGGGACGCCGAGCCGGTGGCGCATGAGGGCCAGGGTGGCGGCGGTGGCGATGGTCCGCTCGTGCCGGGCGATGTGATCCCCGTGGGCATGCGAGACGAAGGCGCACTCGACTCGGCGGGTGGCGTCGAGGTGGAGGGCCGAATTCAGCACCCGGACCCCACCGCGGTGGAGCTCGACCAGAGGTCGTCGCATCGCGCCCGGTTCTACACCGGCTTTCCGACACCCCTACGCCCAAGGTGCGATCATACCCGGGTGGAAGATGCCCCGGGCGGCCGGCGGGGCCAGCGACTCGCGCGCAGGTGCCATGTCCGGGACATCGCGGCCGATCCATCTCGAGCCGCCGCCCTGGCGCCGCCCGGTGAACCTGGCACCCATCCTGCTCTCTCGCCCCCCGGACCGCCCGCTGCTGCGGTCGCATACCGGATCACCACGAGGGCGAAGCGCGTGTGCTTTGTGCTTCGCCCTGCCAAGGGGGGAGATCCTTCATGTTCCGCACGCTCCGCATCGGCAATCGCATCCTCGTGACCTTCGTCCTGGTGGTCTGCATCCTGGCGCTCGACCTGCTGGGCGGGCTGGTCGTGCTGATCTGGCTGCACAACCACTCCGGCACGGCCTTCCGTGTGCGCATCCCCAGCTACGTCGCGGTGTCGGCGCTGCACGGCGCCCAGAACGACGTCTCGCTGGCGGTGCAGGCCCTCGCCACCGACCAGCTGCCCGACGCGGCCCGGGCCGAGCTGTACGCGCAGGCGGGCCAGGGCTTCCAGCGCATCGATGCGGCCTACGCGCAGTACGAGGGGCAGCAGAAGACGGCGGCGGAGGCGGCCGCCTGGGACCAGCTCCGCGCCCCCTGGGCCGAGTGGCGCCGGGCCGCCGAGGCCGCCCTGGCCGCGGAGCGGGGCCGGGACGCCTCGCCGGCCGGCACCGGCTATCGCAAGAGCGCCAACGACAAGGTGATCGCGGCGGTCCTCGCGCACCGGCCGCTGGTCACCGACACCGACGTGCGGATCGGCGAGCTGGAGACGCTCTCCCGGGGGATGCTCGAGAGCGACGCCGGCGACATCGACGCGTTCATCACCCGGTCCGGGGTGATCCTCATCATCATGTACCTGGTGTTCGCGGTGATCATGCTCAGCCCGGTGGTGCTGCTCTCCCGCAGCATCACCCGCCTCTTCGCCATCATCGACGGGCGGCTGGGCCGGCTGGCGGCCGGCAATCTGCCCGAGCCGCTGACCGAGAGCCACGGCCCCGACTTCAACCAGGTCCGCGACAGCCTCAACGCCGTGGTGACCAGCATCCGCGCGCTGGTGGAGGAGCTGAACCACATGAGCGCGGAGCACGAGGCGGGCGACACCGACGCCACGGTCGACGAGGAGCGCTTCGCGGGCGAGTACCGCACCGTGGCCCACGGGCTCAACCAGATGGTCCAGGTCCACCTGGCGGAGAGCCGCAAGGCCATCGGCATCTTCGCCGAGTTCGGACGCGGCAACTTCGACGCCACCCTGGAGCCGCTCCCCGGCAAGAAGCGCTTCATCAACGAGACCATCGACCAGGTGCGGGCGAATCTCAGGGCGCTCATCGCCGAGATGAACCGGATGAGCGCCGAGCAGGAGAAGGGCGACATCGACGCCGTCATCGACGAGAAGCGCTTCGCCGGCGACTACCGGGCCATGGCGCACGGCGTGAACGCCATGGTGGCGGCCCACGTGGCGCTGAAGCGACAGGCGCTCGACATCTTCGCCGAGTTCGGCCGCGGCAACTTCGACGCGGTGCTCGAGCCGCTCCCGGGCAAGAAGCGCTTCATCAACGAGACCGTCGAGCAGGTGCGCGCGAATCTCAAGGCGCTCATCGCCGACGCGGCCAGCCTGTCGCGGGCGGCGGTCGAGGGTCGGCTCGACGTCCGGGCCGACGCCAGCCAGCAGCCGGGCGGGTTCCGGACCATCGTCCAGGGCGTGAACGACACCCTCGACGCGGTCATCGCGCCCATGCGCGAGCTGGCCGGGGTGCTGGAGCGGCTGGCCGGAGGCGACCTGTCGGCCCGGGCCCAGCCGGACCGGTACCGGAACGAGGCGCGCAAGCTCCTGGAGGGCGTCAACCAGACCCTGGACGCGCTGCTCGCCCCCGTCAACGAGGCCACCCAGGTGCTGGCCCGGCTGGCGGAGCGCGACCTGCCGGGCGCGCATGACCGGCAGCTACCAGCGGCGACCACGCGGCCATGAAGGACGCGCTCAACGCCACGGCCGGGGCGCTCGACGAGGCGCTGGCGCAGGTGGCGGAGGCCGCGCTGCAGGTGTCGAGCGCCGCGGCCCAGATCGCCGGCTCCTCGCAGGCGGTGGCCTCGGGCGCCTCCGAGCAGGCCGCCAGCCTCTCGCAGACCACCTTCAGCGTGGAATCGGTCTCGGCCATGGCCAGGCAGTCGGCCCAGAGCGCCCGGCAGGCGGACGGGCTGGTCCGGACGGCGCGCTCGGCCGCCACCGAGGGGACCACCGCCATCGAGCAGATGCAGCTCGCCATGGGGAAGATCCGCTCCTCGGCCGAGGACACGTCGCAGATCATCCGCGACATCAACGACATCGCCTTCCAGACCAACCTCCTCGCCCTCAACGCCGCGGTCGAGGCGGCGCGCGCCGGCGAGGCCGGTCGAGGGTTCGCGGTGGTGGCCGAGGAAGTCCGCTCCCTGGCGCTCCGCGCCAAGGAGGCCGCCACCAAGACCGAGGCGCTCATCCGCCAGTCGGTGGCCGAGACCGGCGAGGGCGAGGTGGCGAGCCGGCAGCTGGCCGGGAAGCTGACCGAGATCGCGTCCGGCGTGAGCAAGGTCTCGGACCTCGTCTCGGAGATCTCGGAGGCGGCGGGCAAGCAGGCGCACGGCCTCGAGCTCGTCAACGCTGCGCTGTCCGAGATGGACCGCGTCACCCAGCAGAACGCCGCCAGCGCCGAGGAGTCCTCGAGCGCGGCCAGCGAGCTGAACGGCCAGTCGGCCGAGCTGGCGGGCCTCGTGAACGCGTTCCAGATATCGCAGGCCGCCCCGACCGCGGCCGTCCCCGCCCGGCCGCCCGCGAGCCCGGCCGCGGGCCCCAGGCGAAACGGCTCGCCGGCCGCCCAGCTGCCCGCCAAGAATCCGTTCCCGATGGGAAGTTGACGCCGCGCAAGCGCATTCCAGGTCCGATCCCCCGCGAGTTTCCTGGGGCTTCTCGGGCGTCGCCCCGGAGCGTCCCCGGGCGCCGCCGGCGCAAGGGCCGGCCGGCCGCCCGCCGGCGCAGCGCCTTCCCCCACGCCTCTCGCGGGTTGTCAGCCCCGCCGGGCAACATGCGCCTCCGGCTGCCCGTCCCAGGATCCACGCCGAGCCGTCCGCACCGGGCGGAGGGGCGCGGGACGGCCGGGCACCTCAAACCCAAGGCGCGCCGGGCGCGCTGAGGAGGGTCGGGATGGCTACCAGACGAATCATCGAGGTGGAGGAGAAGGTGCCCTTGCTGCAGGGCATCCCCCTCTCGCTTCAGCACCTGTTCGCGATGTTCGGGGCGTCGATCCTCGTTCCGATCCTGTTCAACCAGGCGGCCAAGACGGAGGTGGTGAACCCGGCCCTCGTCCTCCTGATGAACGGCATCGGGACGCTCATCTACCTGTTCGTCTGCCGCGGCAAGGCGCCTGCATTCCTCGGCTCCTCCTTCGCCTTCATCGCGCCCGCCATCACCTGCATCACGCTCGGGGCAACCCCCCAGCTCGGATTCCAGCATGCGGCGGGCGGCTTCGTCTGCGCCGGCCTGGCCTTCGTGGTGGTGTCGCTCATCATCCGCTTCGCGGGGCGGCGGTGGCTCTCGATCGTCCTGCCGCCGGCGGCCATGGGCCCCATCGTCGCGCTCATCGGCCTCGAGCTGGCGCCGGTCGCCACCGGCATGTCCTTCTTCAAGGACGGCAAGCTGGACGGAGTCTTCACCCTCATCTCGGTCTTCACGCTGGCGGTGGTGATCGTCGGCTCGATGGTGTTCCGCCGCTTCCTGGCGGCCATCCCGGTGCTGATCGGCGTCCTCGCGGGGTACGCGCTCTCCGTCCTCGTCAACATCTGGGTCCCTGGCACCGTCGACTTCAGCGCGGTGACCGGCGCGTCCTTCCTGACCTTCCCCAGGCCGGTGTTCCCGGTGTTCGACTGGGCCTCGATCCTGATCGTGCTGCCGGCGGCGCTGGTGGTCATCTCCGAGCACATCGGCCACCTGTTCGTCACGAGCAACATCGTGGGCCGCGACCTCCTCAAGGTTCCCGGCCTCCACAACTCGCTGCTCGGCGACGGCATCTCCACCACGCTCTCGGGCCTGACCGGCTCCTGCCCGACCACGACCTACGGCGAGAACATGGGCGTCATGGCCATCACCAAGGTCTACTCGGTGTGGGTGATCGGCGGTGCGGCGGTGATCTCGATCGTGATCGCCTTCTTCGGCCAGGTGAGCGGCGCCATCCGCACCCTGCCGGTGCCGGTCATCGGCGGCATCAGCATGATGCTCTTCGGCGTGATCGCGGCCTCCGGCCTCCGGATGCTGATCGAGGCCAAGGTCGACTACTCCCGGTCCAAGAACCTGCTCCTGTCCGCGGTGGTGTTCGTGATCGGCATCTCGGGCATCGCCATCCCCGTCGGCCAGGCCCAGCTCAAGGGCATGGTGCTCGCCACCCTGGTCGGCATCGTCCTCTCGCTGGCCTTCTACATCATGGAGAGGCTGGGCTGGACCAACGAGCCGGCCGAGGCCGGGGCCGAGGGGGCTGGCGAGGCGACGCGCACCGCGGCCGCTCCGCAGCTGTAGGCCCTCTGTCCCCACGGGGCTCCACACACCCACCCGATCCGTCCCAGGCATGCTCGGCGGGTCGGGTGGACCTGTTTCGGGCGGGCCGCACCTCCTGTTACATTTCGGCCATGCTGGAGTTCATCGAGAACCCGCGCCGCGCGCCGCGTGCCCCGGTCCGTTGCGAGGCACGCGTGGCGCTCCGCGAGGGCGGGTACTGGGCAGGTCCCACCAGCGACTACGGCCCGCAGGGATGTCAGGTCTCGGCGCCGTTGCGCCTCGAGCCCGGCTCGCGCCTCTTCCTCGAGCTCGTCAACGAGCGGGTCCCCGGCCCCTTCCAGCTCTCTGGCAGGGTCGCCTGGTCGAGCACGGGACCGCCCTGGCGCAGCGGGATCGCCTTCGACGAGGGCAGCGTCGCCATCGCCAGCCGCTTCTTCGAGCGTCTGGCCGCCGCATACCCGGGGCTCGACACCTACGGGCGGGCACCCGACCGCATCCCGGTGAACGGCACGCTCGCGCCGCTCCCTCCGCCGGCGGTGGAGCCGCTCCTCACCGCCTCGGAGCGCGACGTGCTCCGGGCGGTCGGCGCGGGGCTCAGCCCCGACGAGCTGCGCAAGCGCGTCGGCGACCGCTGGTCGGCCGCCCAGAATGCGACCTTCTCGCTGCTCGGGCGGCGCTACCTGACGGTGGGGAGCGCGGATCCGGTGGCGGCCGCCGCCTGGGGGCCGCTGCTCGAGAAGCCCACCGTCGACTGAGAGGGCGCCGTCAGCGCAGGAGCAGGTAGTAGAGCCGCCCCGGCTGCTTCATGTGCCCGGCCGCGTTCTCGGCGTAGGCGCCGCTCCCGAAGTAGACGTCGATGCGAGCCGAGGTGCGGATGGCGCCCCCCGCGTCCTGGTCGAGGACGAAGCGCGAGAAGGGGCGCATGGCGATCGCGGTCGCGTCCACCGGGCGCTCGGTCTCGATGAAGGCCAGGGCGCCCTTGGGGAAGACCCGCGCGTCCGCGGCCACGGTCCGGTCGGGCGTCACCGGCACGCCCAGCGATCCGGTGGCCGCCTCGGCGAAGCGGAAGAACACGTACGAGGGATTGCGGGCCAGGACCTCCGCCTGCGCCCCCGGGTTCCGGTCCAGCCAGGCCCGGATGCTCTGCATCGAGACCTCGTCGGGCTTGAGCGCGCCGCGCCGGACCAGCTCCGCCCCGACGGCCGCGTAGCGGTGGCCGTTCTTGCCGGCATAGCTCACCACGCGAGTGGTCCCGTCGGGGAGGCGCACCACGCCGCTCCCCTGCACCTCCAGGAAGAACGCGTCCACCGCCGAGTCGACCCAGCACAGCTCGGCGCCCTGGCCGTCGAGCGCCCCGCCCGCGATCTCGGCGCGGGTCGGGTAGGGGACGAGCCGGCCCGCCACCACCCTGCCGACCACGTCGTCCGCGAGCTGCGGGAAGTCCTTGCTCCGGACCTGGACCATGTCGTCGGGCGCCCGGTGGAGCGGGACCTGGTAGCGCCCGCCGCGGGCCAGCGACCCGTGCAGCTCCGGCAGGTAGTAGCCGGTGAAGAGCACCGTGCCGCGGCCGTCGCCGACGGAGCGGAAGACCCGGAACTCGCGCCGCACCGCCTCGTTCAGCGCCGCCGGGGTGGGCCTCGCCAGCACGAGCTCCCGGAAGCGCACCAGCGTGGCCTGGACCCGCTGGATGGGGACCAGCTCCCTTCCGAAGGCCAGCGTCCGGCCCGGATCGGCGGCGGCCAGGCGCGAGAGGTGGGCGAGCGACCGCTCCAGCGCGTCGTCCAGCCCGGCGTAGTCGAGGTCGTCGGAGAAGGCGGGGAACGCGCCCGGGGCGAGCTCCTCGAGGGCCCGGTCGGCGGTCCGGGCGGGCTCGGGCGCCGCCGGCGGAACGACCGTCCGGCACGAGCCGAGGAGGAGCGCTCCGGTCAGGGCGGCGAAGAGCGGGGCGCGCATGCTCAGGGAACGATGGGCCGCTCGGGGAATTCCGGGCCGGGCTGCTCGTCCCGCCCGGGCGCGCATGCGCGGGCGCGCCCCTCGAGCGCGCCCCCCACCTCGCCGGCCAGGACCCCGAGCACGATCAGCCCGCCTCCCACCCAGTCGGCCGCGGCCAGGGGTTCCCCGCCGTAGAAGTGGCTGAAGAGCGCCGCCGCCACGGGCTCCAGCGTGTAGATGAGCGCCGCCCGCACCGCGGTGGTGTGGCGCTGCCCCCAGTTCTGGACGAAGAACGCGCCGGCCGTCATCCACACGCCCGTGAAGGCCACCACGCCCGCGAACGTGCCGGTCCGCGAGGCGTCGAACCGGACTCCCTCGAACGGGATGAGGAGCAGGGCGCCGGCGAAGGTCACGGCGATCTGCGCCAGCGTGAAGGGCACGAGCGGGTGGTGCGGCGACCACTCCGACATGAGGGCGATCTGGAAGGCGCAGGCCACGGCGCAGCCCAGCGTGAGGGCATCGCCGAGCCGGACCGCGTCCGGGACGTCGCCGGAGAAGGGCCGGCTCAGGACGAGCAGCCCCACCACCGCCAGGGCCACCCCCGCCCAGGCGCCGGCCCGGACCCGGCGGCCCAGCAGGTAACGGCTCACGAACGGGACCAGGAGCACGCACATCCCGGTCAGGAACCCGGAGCGCGAGGGCGTGGTGAACCGGAGCCCGACGGTCTGGAAGACGAAGGTGGCGAGCAGCAAGAGCCCCAGGATGCCGCCGCGCCGGCCGAAGTGCCGGCCGAGGGGGGCGCGGCGCCAGAGCGCCACGGGGAGCATCACCGCCACCGCCACCCCGAAGCGCGCCGCCAGGAAGACGCCCGGCGAGGACACCTCCAGCACGTTCTTCACGAAGGTGAAGGTGGTTCCCCAGAACAGGGTCAGGACGAGGAGGGCGAGATCGGCCACCGCCCAACGTCCTAGCACGCCCGCCGCGGCTGGCACACCCGTGCCGGGCGGTCAGAAGTAGAACGCCACCCCGAGGACCGCGTACACGGCCAGCAGCATCGCGCCCTCCAGCCAGTTGGACTGGCCGTCCAGCGCCACCAGCGTGATGGCGCCGGTCGAGACGCCCACCGCCGCCACCTCCAGCGGCGTGAACACCAGATCCATCGGGCGGCCGAGCGCCAGCCCGGCGAAGACCATCACCGGGGCCACGAAGAGCGCCACCTGCTTCGAGGACTCGACGGCGATCTGCAGGGCCAGGTCCATCTTGTCGCGGAGGGCCATCAGGACCGCGGTGCTGTGCTCGGCGGCGTTCCCGACCACCGCCACCACGATGACGCCCACGAAGAGGCGCGACAGCCCCAGCGTATGGGCCGCGCCCTCCAGGCTCGCCACCAGGATCTCCGAGACCACGGCCACCGCGGCGGTGGCACCGCCCAGCACCAGCAGCGCGCGCCGCATCGACCAGTGGGTCGGTCTTCTCCGCCTCCGCGTCGGCCTCGAACAGGTGCGCGTGCGTCCGGAGCGAGAAGATCAAGGAGACCAGGTAGAGGGCGAGCAGCACCACCGCGATGGCCACCGAGGTCGGGACCCGGGTCTCGGGGTGCGGATCGACGCCATGGTGCAGGAGCGCCGGCACGACCAGCGCCACCGCCGCCAGGTACAGGGTGGCGTTGCCGGCCCCGGCCGCGGTGACGTTGAAGGTCTGCTTCTCCCGCCGCACCCCGCCCACCACCGCCGCGGCCCCGAACACCAGCAGGAGGTTGCCGATGATCGACCCGGTGAGCGAGGCCTTCACCACCTCCAGCTCGCCGGCGCGGAGGGCCGCCAAAGCCAGGATCAGCTCGGCGGCGTTTCCCAGCCCGGCCGAGAGGATCCCGCCCAGCCCCGTCCCGACGCGGGCCGCCAGGGATTCGGTGGCGCGCCCCATGAGCCCGGCCAGCGGGACGACTGCCAGGCAGGAGAGCACGAAGGCGGCGGTGGACCGCTCCGGCCAGGCCAGATGGACGGCGATGGCGGCGGGGACGAAGATGAGGAGCGTGTCGAGGGGGTGGATGCGGGGGAGTCTCACGGCGCGGGAGTGTACATGGCGTTGCCCCGAACCCGAACCGGGCGCACGGTGACGGGCCACGGGACTCGGAGCACGGGTGACGAGAAGCCGGGTTCAGGTTCGGGTGCGGGTTCGGTCACTCCACCCGCCGGTATCTCCGCACCCCTTCCCGCTCCTCCCTCACCACCGCCCGACGCTCCTCCAGCACCTCGAGGTTGGCGATCACCTCCGAGAGGACCAGGAAGCTGTCGCCGGGCCGGAGCTGCTTGAAGAGGGACGATGCGATCTCGAACGGGGAGCGCGGACCCTCCTCCAGCGCCGCCAGGAAGCGCTCCTGGCGCCTCTGGTAGAACGCCTGCAGCGTGGCGATCACCTCGCGGTGGCGGCCGAAGGGCGGCCCGTGGCCGGGCAGCACCCGATCGACCTCGAGCGGGCGCGTCCGCTCCAGCGAGGCCAGGTAGGCGACCAGCGGCCGGAAGTAGCCGTCCGCGCCGTCGGGCCCGAGCTCGATGAGCGGATTGGGTGAGATGCGCTCCAGCAGGTGATCGTTGGAGAAGAGGAGCTATTTCTCGGGGTTCAACGAGGGCTACGGCAAGTGGCTGCTCGAGAAGAACGCCGTCATCCGCATCAACGATACCGTGTTCGTCCACGGCGGCATCAGCGAAGAGTATTCGACCCGGAAGATCGGGACCATCAACGACCTTCTCCGCAAGGAGCTGGCGTTCTTCAGGGGGCGGGGGAAAATCCTCATGCTCGACGGGAAGTCGTTCGAGCCGAAGACTGTCTACGACGCGAAGGGCCCGCTCTGGTTCAGGGACCTGGCGACGCGGGACGAGGGGGAGATCCGGGACGACTTCGGGCGCATCTTGAAGAACATGGGGGCCCGGTCCATGGTCATCGCCCACACGTTCAATCACGGCAACAGCCAGAGCCCCGTCCTCTCGCCCCTGTACTTGAGTCGCTTCGACGGCAGGCTCTGGACCATCGATACGGGCATCTCCCTCTTATACGGCGGGGCCGACTCCGCCCTGATCATCGAGCGGGGGGATTTCGTCCTCTGGGGAGGATCCGACCGGGGCGAAGAAGCGTCGGGCGCCCCTCCCCCTTCGAGCGCGGGCGCCCTGGGGTCTTCGGATATGGAAGAGTTCCTCCGGACCGCCCCGGTCGGGGACATCTTCCGCGGCGCCCAGCGCGGGCGGACGGAGCCGTGGACCGTCGTCCTGGCCGACGGCGTGGATGTCCGGAGGGCGATCTTCAAATACGTCGACCGTCGGCGTCCTTCGGTCCTCTCCACGAGCTACATGTACGAGCTCGCGGCCTACGAGGTCGCCCGGGAGCTCGGACTGGACATCGTGCCCCCGGTCGTCGAACGGGAGATCGGCGGGGTCAAGGGCTCGCTCCAACTGCTCGTCGAAGGGGCCCTTCCGGAAACCGCCCGCCGGGCCAGAGGCTTCGAACCCCCGGATCCCGCGGTATTCCGCGACAGGCTGGAGACCGTCAAGATCTTTGCTCTCCTCGTGGACGACGACTGCGACAACCTCGAGGATACGCTCGTCGAGACCGGGACCTGGATCGTCCATAGGGTGGATTTCTCCGAGGCCTTCGGCCTTTCCCCCGAACCCCGGTCGGGCTGCGTCCAGGGACCGGTCCCCGAAGGTCTCCTCGCTAGGATCCGGGGACTCGATGATGCGAAGCTCAGGGCGCGCCTGTCCCATTATCTCACCAAAGAGGAGGTCCAGGCCCTCGTCCAAAGAAAGGTCGCGATCATCCGGCTCCTGGAAGGAGTCGGGGACTGAGGAGAACGGAGTGGAGCCGAAAGCCTTTCCCGCGCCCGGAATGACGAAGGACGCGGCGTCCAAGGGGCTTTGCGAGAAGTTCCTCGGCCTCTTCACGGTCGTCCTGCCGGGTGAGGCGCCCAAGGCCCTTCTGCTGGGCCTCAACATCTACCTGCTCCTCCTGGCTTATTACCTCATCAAGCCCGTCCGGAACGCCCTCCTCCTGGCCGGGAACGACGCCGCGGTCCAGTCCTATCTCGGCGCCGCCCAGGCGTTCCTGTTCATCTTCGTCGTCAAGGCGTACAGCGCTCTTGCCTCGAAACGTCCCCGGCACATCCTGATCGCGTGGGTAACCCTCTTTTTCGCTTCGAACCTCGTCGTCTTCTATGTCCTGCACCTCGCCGGGCTGGCCCTCAAGCCCATGGGCATCGCCTTCTTCACCTGGATCGGGATATTCAACTATCTCGTCGTGGCCCAATTCTGGGGGTTCGCCAACGACCTCTACACGGAAGAAGCCGGGAAACGCCTGTTCCCCCTCATCGCGTTCGGGGCCACTTTCGGGGCCGTCTCAGGCTCCCGAATCGCCGAATGGCTGATCGGGCCCCTGGGCGTCTATAGGCTTATGCTCGTCTCGGCGGCCGTCCTCGTCGTCACCGTCCTCCTTTCCGTTCGTGTCCACTACCTGGAGGTCCGGGCCTGCGCCGGGAGGCTGGCCGATTGCACGGAGGAGCGCAAGCTCGCCTTGAGAGCCCAAGAAGAGCCCTTGAAGAAGGGCGGTGGATTCAAACTGGTCTTCAAGAGCCGGTACCTTCTCTTCATCGCCCTCCTCATCGGCGTCTATAATTTCATCAACGCGACGGGCGAATATATCATCAGCGATGTCAGCAGGCGGGCGGCCCTCCAGGCCATCCAGGCCGGAACGGCGGGCGGGCTGTCCCTGGAGGAGATCATCGGCAGGTTCTTCGCGGATTATCAGCTCCTGACCAACCTTCTGGCGCTTGTCATCCAGCTCTTCCTCGTTTCGCGCATCTTCAAATGGATCGGGGTCGGCGGCGCGCTCTTCATCCTGCCGTTCATCGCCCTGGGCGGGTACGGCTACATCGCCTTCGGCGCCTCCCTCCTCCTGGTCAAGTGGGTCAAGTCGCTGGAGAACGGAACGGACTATTCGCTCATGAACACGACGAGGGCCGCCCTCTTCCTCATCACGCCGAGGGAGGAGAAATACAAGGCCAAGGCCGCGATCGACACGTTCTTCGTCCGGGGCGGCGACGCCCTGGCCGCCCTGGCCGTTTTCATCGGGACGACCTGGCTCTCGCTCTCCATCGAGCGCTACGCCATCATCAACGTCGTCATGGTCTTCATCTGGCTCGGCCTGTGCGTCCTGATCGTGAGGGAATACAGGGCGAAGAAGAGGACCGGACGATCAGGGGAGGGAACATGAACAAGAGACTCGTTTTCGCTTCCGCACTGGCCTGGGCGGCGCTCGGGGCCGGGCCGGCCCTGGCCCAGTTCACGCCCGACGAGCTGGCAGAGAGGCCGAAGTGGGAATCGTTCCTCTTGACGGCCGAGATCGCGGGCTCGGAGCAGATCCGGGGGGACAAGGCCGTCACCAGCCCGTGGAGGCTGACGCTGCAGGGGGATGGCGTCGTCCGGGACGCCTTGTGGAAGAACCCCGAGGGCATGATGGGGGGATTCCTGGAAGGGTGGAGGTACGAGATCGCGGCCTATCTCCTCGATAAATGCCTCGGCCTGGGGATGGTCCCCCCGACCGTCGAGCGGAGGTTCCATGAGAACCGGGGATCCCTCCAGATCTGGATCCCGGACTGTATCGACCCTCCGGGAGAAGACCGAGCGGAAGATCAAGACCCCGATGATCAAGGTCTTCAACTGGAACAGGGCCACCTATCTCCAAAGGGCCTGGGACAACCTCATCGCCAACGAGGATCGCCACTTGAACCAGATCCTCGTCACGCCGGATTTTCGGATGGTCCTCATCGACCACTCCCGTTCCTTCCGGACCGGGAAAAAGTTCGTCAAAGAGCTCATTTACACCGAAAAGCACCGGGAGGGCCCCAAGCTGATGAGCGAGCTGCCGCGGGCGTTCGTCGAAAAGATCAAGCCCCTGACCTTCGAGACCATCAAGACGATCGTCGGCGACTATCTCAAGGACGCGGAGATCGAAGCCGTCCTGGCCCGGCGGGACCTCATCCTGGCGGAGATCGACCGGCTCATCAAAAAGGAAGGCGAGGCGAACGTCCTATACTGATTTGGCAGGGACGGCTCCCCGGAGCTTCTTGAAGACGAGAAGGACGTTCTGCCCCACTTCCCGCCTGTACTCATAGCCGTCCATCAAGGTCCGGAACAGGTAGATCCCGAACCCTCCCCGGTGCCCCGTCCTGAGTTTTTGGAGGATGTCCGGAGGCTTGACGGGCCGCGGGTGAAGGCGATCCCCGTATCCCGGAATTCGAAGCACGCCCGGTCCCCCTCGAGCCAGGCCCGGAGGACGATCTCGCCCTTTTCGCCCGGGTAGGCGTACAGGGCGATATTGATACAGATCTCGTGGAGGGAAAGCTCGATCTTGAAACCGTCCTCCTCGGTCATCTCGACGCCCCGGAGGACCTTCTTCATGAAGGCGCGGACCTTGTCCATCGCCCGGAGGTCGGCCGCCACCCTCAGTTCGTTCATCGGGGCCCCATCAGCCGGACCTCCGGACAAGGACGAGGGTCATGTCGTCCGACGGATCGGCGCGGCCCGTGAAACCCCGGACCTCTTCGAAGATCTTGGCCATGACAGCCCGGGCATCGATAGCGGTGTTCTCCCGAAGGAGCGCGAGGAGGCGCTCCTCCCCGAAGTCCTCCCGGTCGGCCTTCCGGCCCTCGGTGATGCCGTCCGTGAAAAGGCAGAGAAGGTCGCCCGGGGCGAGACGGATGCTGCCCGAGGTGTAATCGACCTTGGGGATGAGCTGGGCCGGGTCGCCTTCCTTCAGCATCAGGACGCCCCTGTCCATGGGGATGTTCTGGGAGATGAGGTCCATGATGTGGTCGAGGAAGCTCGTCCAGGGGCAGGTGATAGATGAGGGCCTGGCTGACCTCGTTGAGCACGGAGAGGGATCTTTTGTTCGGCGGAGTCTTCGAAGTCCGCCGGCTGAGGCTGGGGGCCGGGCGCTCTTTTCCACGACCGGCTTTTTCAGGATGTCCCGGACCCCGATGATGGTGTTGAACGCGCCGAGGCCGGGAGGTCCTTCCACCATCTCGATGCGGGTCGCGGCCTCCTGGTCGAAGATGATCCTCGTCGATCCGAGGAGGACTTCGTCCCCCTTCTTGAGCTCCGTCTCGAGCTGGATCTTCATCCCGTTGACAAAAACGCCGTTCTTGCTCCCCAAGTCCCGGATGACATATCCCACCGTTCGTCACCGCGATCATGGCGTGCCGGCTCGAACAGAACTGGTCCGGGAGCGACAGATCGTTCTCCACGCCCTCCCGATGGACATCCGGTCACGTTCCAGGCGCAGGTGAACGGATCTCCCGTTTTCGGATAAACATACAGGTTGGCCATTGCATGCCCTGCTCCCGATTCTAGCGGAAGGCAGGCCCTCCTTTCAAGTCCGGATCGCGCCCCTTTTTCTCGAGGCCTTTATACAGCTTCCGGCAGCGTCGGGTCCTCTCTTCCGGCGGGAGGTCCTCGATCAAGGGAAAAAGGAACTCCTTGATGTCCTTGCGGATGACATTGTCCAGGAGCTCCAGGGAATAGTCGATGGACTTCCGCGTCCCCTGGCAGATGTTCTGATACGCCTTGACGATGTCCTCGGAGGGATAAATGAGGCTAGAGGAGGTCGAAGATGCGCTTGATCCGCAAGGCCAACCGGTTTCCGGGATCCTCTCCCGGCCGGCTTTCGAGAAGGGTTTTGTAGCCCATCCGGACTTGGGCCAGGATAGCCGGGACGATCTTTTTCTCCTTGAAGAACGATGCCGGGCGTCCCGGACCTGATCCGGTAGAGGGCTTCGATGATCTCAGGTTCGATTTCATCGTCACCGTTCACAAGTTCGGCGGCAAGGGCGTCGGCCGCCCTTTGGGTGCCCATCCGGGCCAGGACTTCGGGGAGCTCTCGGCGGACGGAGATGCTCTGCTTGGGGTCTTTCAGATTCCGCACCAGGACGCCCAGGATCCTGCCGCCATAAGCGGCCAGCGCGTCCTTGGCAACTTGACGGGTCAGGGGATTCCCCAGCTGTTGGACGATGAGGGGGATGAGTCTCCTTCGCTTGAGCTTGGCGGCGCTGTCCAGGGCGTAGTTCAGAACGTCGGGCGACGGGTCCCTCAGGAATCGGCCCAACTGGCGTATGACCCTGGGTTCCGGCATCATCATCCCGAGGACCTTGGCCGCCTCCATCCTCTCCACCTCCGACTCCTGCCCCTCTCCCGCGACTTTCTCCAAGTGTTCGCCCATGACTTTCCGGTATGCTTCGAGTTCGAAAATTTCTTTGATCTGGGTCCCGAACTCCTCGTCGGCTAAAACGTCCTCCATTCCCGCGAAGAAGGATTCCCCGCCGACGTCGAGAAGGCAATCCATGGACCTTGCCCGCAGCTCGCCATCCTTTCCTGCAAGGACTTCCTTGAGCTCGGGCGTCAGCTTGTCTTTCCCGATGAGGTCAAAGAGGTTCATGGTGTAG
>CAVTOU010000015.1:0-55854 GCA_963736345.1 uncultured Pseudomonadota bacterium
GTTGCCGGTACACCTGATTTCGAGTCAGGCGCCTTCGACCAGGCTCGGCCAGCTCTCCAGACCGACGCGCGGATGTAACCGATCTGGCCAGTGATGCCAAGGGGTAAGGGGCGGTCGCTGCGCGGCCCGCTGCGGTCGAACGCGATGGGGCATCCTGCCTCGGGGCACGCCACCTCCAGCCCGGACTCCGACCTGAATCACCCCCGCCGCGTCCGGAAGAACTCCCGGGCGAGCAGCGCGGTGCCGACTCCTCGGCCGTGCAGGCCCCGCTCGACGGGGAACCGATGGTTGAGGCGCGGGTCGTTGCAGAGGTCCTGGAGCGAGCCGGCCGCGCCGGCCTTGGGGTCGGCGGCGGCGTAGACCAGCCGGTCGATGCGGGCCAGCACCATGGCGCCGGCGCACATGGCGCAGGGCTCCAGCGTGACGAAGAGGGTCACGCCGGAGAGGCGCACCGGCCCAGCTCGCGGGCCGCGGCCTGGATGGCCAGCAGCTCGGCGTGGGCGGTCGGGTCGGCGGCCGCCTCGCGGGCGTTCCGGCCGCGGCCCGACGACCTGCCCTCGGCACCGCCATCGCGCCCACCGGCACCTCGCCGGCCGCGCCCGCCGCCGGCCGCCAGGCGCAGCGCCTCCTCCATCGCCTCTCGATCGGTCACGCGCCCTTCGTACCCGCCTTGGGCCCGTACCGCCACGTGGCGTAGCCCGCGACGGGGAGGAGCTCGGGGTGATTGGCGCAGGCCAGCCCGCAGGCGCGGCAGGTGGCTCGATCGGCACTTCGCCGTGATCCTCGCGCCCACGCCGCGCTCCAGCTCCCGCGCCAGGTAGCTCTTCCCAGCGCCTGGCCCAGGAAGTTCCAGGGCAGTGACCTCGGTCCGGGCCATCTCCCGGCGCACGAAGGAGTGCGGATCGCGTTCCGCCCAGCGCCAGAGCGCCCGGCCAAGGTCCCCGCCCGCTCCCGGTGCGCCATCTCCAGCAGATCGGCGCACCCGCCGGTCGCCGCGCGACAGCAGCGTCTGGAGGTAGGCCTCTCGCGGCGGGCTCATGAAGTCCACGTCGATGCCGGCGGCCGCGGAGTGCCTCGAGGAGCAGCTTTCGCTTCGCCTCCAGGCACTCGCGGTCGTCCATGGGCAACCCCACTGGAACGGGGTCCACGGCTTGGGGACGAAGGGGTTGACCGAGAGCGTAGATGCGCCGCCATCCGCCCGGCGCCCGGGCCCTGCGGCAGGATCACCTCCTCGCGGATGCGGACGGCCAGGTGGGCCATCCCGAGCACGTCGTCGTCGGTCTCGGTGGGGAGGCCGCACATGAAGTACATCTTGACGTGGCCATGCCCTGCCAGACGGGCGTTCCGCCGCCTGGACAATTCGGTCGTCGTGAAGTCCTTGTTGATGACCTTGCGCATCCTCGGCGGTCCCGGCCTCGGGCGCCAGCGTGATGGATCCGCTCGCCGCCCTCGGCCATGCGCCGCGAGCCAGCGTCCGGCGTGATGGCGTCGACCCGCAGCGACGAGGGGCTGAAGGTCCTCGCCCGACTCGCCGATGGAGCAGGTGAGCGGCGTCGAGGCCGGTGTAGTCGCTGGTGTCCGGGCCGACCAACCCGATGTCGAGCCCGGCCCGAGCCCCTTGGCACCTCGCCGCGCAGCGTGTGGAGATCGACCTCGCGGTACGGACGTTGCACGAACCCGGCGGCGCAGAAGCGGCACCCCACAGGCAGCCGCGGGCCACCTCGGTGAGGTACAGATCGCCGAACTGGGCCTGCGGGCAGTGGAGGACCCGCGAGGTCGCCAGGCCGTGGAGATCGGCCGCCCAGCGCCGCTCGACGCGGTCCGGCGCGCCGGCCCGGGGCTCGAAGCGGGTCACCCAGCCGCCGTCCGGCGCGCGGGTGTCGGCGTACTCGACGTGGTAGGGCCAGGGACGTACGCGCCCGGGAGCCGCGCCAGCTCGTCGAGCAGGGAGGCCCGGCCGGCCGCTCCTGCCCGGGCGCAGCCCCAGGAACGGCTCGATCAGCACCTCCGCCTCGCCCACCAGGATGACGTCCAGGAACGGCGCGACCGGCTCGGGGTTGATCTGGAGGGCGATCCCGCCGGCCACCACCAGCGGGTGGCGGTCGTCGCGGTCGGCGGCGCGCAGCGGCAGGCCGGCGCGGTCGAGGATGGCCAGCAGGTTGGCGTAGTCGGTCCTCGAACGAGAGCGAGAACGCCACCACGTCGAAGTCGGAGACGGCGCGTCCCGACCCACCGGGGCGGGCCCCGTCGTCCTCCGGCAGGAAGGCTCGCTCGCAGACCGCCGCCGCGTCGCCGTTGAAGAGCCGGTAGACCGCGTGCAGGCCCAGGTTGGCCATGCCGAGCCGGTAGGCGTTCGGGTAGACGAGGGCCACCCCGAGCCTGCCGCCCGGCTCCTTGCGGATCGCCCCGCGCTCCCGGCCGGATGCTCTCGCGTCACGTCGGGGCTGGTGCTGTGTAAGAAGATCCGGCCCCACCCGCCAGCCCAGGCGCGGACGCGAGCCCGTCGTACTCGCCTGGCGCGGCTTCGCCCCGCCCCGGCCCCCGTGGAATCTCGCTTAGAACTTCGGCCGCCCATGACCACCAGACCGCTCGCCCTCCTCTTCGCCCTCGCCGCGGCCTCCGCGGTCCGGCCCGGCGGCCGCGCGCGGCCGCCCCGGCCTCGCCGCCGGCCGACGCGCAGGCCGGCCCGGCCGATCCCGACGCCACCCTGGCCGGCCTGCGCTCGAGGCGGCCGTCACCCGAAGCAGCGCAAGCTCGTGGCCCAGCTGGACGCGCAGGGCGACTTCTGCTACTGCGGCTGCCCGCACACGGTGGCGAGTGCCTCCGCACCCACCACGCGTGCAAGCACGCGGCGCGGGATAGTGCGGCTCGCCGCCGCGGTGGCCGGCGCGCCCGGGGGCCACCGTGCAGGCCGTCCGGGGACTTCGTGGCGCGCGTACTACGCCTCCTTCGACCGCCGGGCCAGCCTCGACGTCGCGGGCTTCGGACCACCGCTGGGCGACGAGCGCGCGCCCTCACCCTGGTCGAGTACTCCGACTTCACCTGCCCCTTCTGCCAGCCTTCCGGCCCGACGCTGGAGGCGTTCGTGGCCGCCCACGCCGGCCGGGTGAAGCTCCACTTCAAGCCCTTCCCCATCGAGCGCACCCCGGCGCGCTGGACGCGGCGGTCGCCGGCGAGTGGGGGCGCAAGCACGGCACCGTTCTGGAAGCCTGCACGACGCGCTCTTCGGGCCCCCGGCCACGGCCTCGACGCCATGGCCTCGGCGGCCGCCGAGGTCGGGCTCGATCGCGTCCGACCTCGCGCGACGCGGTGACGTCAGGCGCAGGTTCGAGCCGCAGGTCCGCGCCTCGCAGGCCGAGGGAGTCTGGCCGGCGTCCACGCCACGCCCACCGTGTTCATGAAGGCCGGCCGGCTCTCGCTCCCCGCCCTCGACGCCGCCTGGCTCGAGTTCACGCTCGAGGACGAGGAGGAGTGGATGCGGAACAAGGGGAAGTGGGACAAGGACTGAACAGGGTGCGGGTTCGGGCGTGGCGCGCGGGACTCGCGACCCACATGCCTCCCGTGGTTTAACACCCCGGATGCCGCTGCTCCTCGACATCGATCCGCACGGCCGCGTGGTCCCGCAGTCCGACGAGGTCCGCCGCGCGCTGGCGGACCGGGCCGGGCGCTTCCTCCTGCTGCCGGCCGCGGCCGACCTGCTGGTCGCCCGCCGGACGCCCGCCGCGGGCGGCACCGCGGCGCAGCCCCGCTGCATCCTGGCCGGCGACCTGAACGGCTTCCCCATCTCCGACTTCGTGGCCTTCGTGCACCAGTCGCGCCTCTCGGGCGTGCTGACCGTGTGCGGCGGGGGCGCCGAGCGCTCCATCAGCTTCAAGGACGGCGAGGTGCGCCGCGCCGCGTCCAGCGTGCCGGCGGAGCGGCTCGGTGAGGTCGCCGTCCGGCTCGGGTTCGCCAGCGAGCCGCAGGTGGCCGAGGCCGCGCAGAGCGGCAAGCCCCTTGGGCCGGGCGCTGATGGACGCGGGCGTGCTCGCCGCCAACGACCTGTGGAAGTGCTTCCACGAGCAGGTCACCGCCGTCTTCCACTCCATCCTCCTCTCGCGCGACGGCACCTTCCAGCTCGTGGACGAGGACGTCACCGACCGTCCGGGCACGCCGCTGGCCGTGAACACCCAGTCGCTGCTCATGGACGGCATCCGCCGCATCGACGAGATGAGCCTCTTCCAGGCCCGCATCCCGGGACCGCGGGCCTACCTCCGCCGGCGCGAGCCGCGCCGGGTCATCACCCTCAAGCCGCCCGAGAACGCCGTGCTCTCGATGGTGGACGGCACCCATACCGTCGGCGAGATCGCCACCCGGCTCCACCTCTCCGAGTTCGAGGCCACCAAGATCCTCTACCACCTGGCCGAGGCGGGGTACGTCGAGGCCGTGGCGCACCCGCTCGACGCCGATCCCGTCTCGCGCCTCCGCACGGTCGTGAGCGGAATGAACGAGCTCTACCGGCTGGTGGCGGCGACCGTGCCCGAGGCCGGCCGTCCCGCCTTCCGCGCCGGGGTGCGCGCGTTCCTGGCCGACTCCGCCCCGCCCCTGGCCCCGGTGTGGGCCCGCGCCGCGCACGCCGACGACGGGACCCTCGACGAGCAGACGCTGCTCGGGAACGTGGCGGCCATGAGGGGGGCCGCCCTGTCCCGGCTGGAGCCCTCCTCCGATCCGGCGCGCCTCCTGCTGGCGGCGCTCCGCGAGCTGCTCTTCTTCCAGCTGTTCGTGGCCGGCGAGCGGCTCCCCCGCGAGGCCGACGAGGGGCTGGGCGTCGCCATCCGGCCCAAGCTGGCGGAGTTGGAGGAGATCGCGAGCGGGCGATGAGGGCGCTGCCCCACGTCACGGCCGACCTCCCCGGCTCGGGCGGGACGCTCCGGGCCTCCCCCGAGGACTTCCGGGTCGACGAGATCCCGGCCTACCTGCCCTCGGGAAGCGGGCCTCACCTCTACCTGCGCGTCGAGAAGCGCGGCCGCACCACCCGCGACGTGCTGCGCACCCTGGCCCGGGCGCTCTCGGTGCAGGAGCGCGACGCCGGGTACGCCGGCCTGAAGGACCGCGAGGCGGTGACGACCCAGTGGCTCTCGTTCCCGCTGGCGCGCGATCCCGACCCGGCCGCCCTGGCCGGGCCCGGGCTGGCGGTGCTGGACGTCTCACGCCACCAGAACAAGCTCCGCCCCGGCCATGTGCGGGCCAACCGCTTCGAGGTGGTGGTCCGCGGGGAAATCTGGAGTCGGCCCGGGCCTGCGCCGCGGCGCTGTCCGAGCGCGGGCTCCCGGCCTTCTTCGGTCCGCAGCGCTTCGGGGCCGGAGGCCAGAACGCCGCCGTCGGCCGGGCGCTGCTCCGGGGTGAGCGAACCCCCGAGTCGGCGCGCGCCGCCCGGGACCGCTTCCTCCGCCGGCTGTGCATCTCGGCCTTCCAGTCCGAGCTGTTCAACGTCTGGCTGGCGGAGCGGATCCAGGACGGGCTCTTCGCCTCGGCCCTCGCCGGCGACGTGCTCAAGAAGCTCGACAGCGGCGGCCTCTTCACCTGCCAGGATCCGGCCGCCGACGGGCCGCGGGTGGTGCGCTTCGAGGTCTCGCCCGCCGGTCCCATGTTCGGCCACAAGCTCCGTCCAGCGGAGGGTGAGGCGCTGGCGCGCGAGGCGCGGGTGCTGGCCGCCTCCGGGGTGACGGTCGCCGACCTGGCCCGCGGCGGCGGCGAGGCCGAGGGGACCCGGCGCACCGCGCGCCTGCCGGTGGCCATCGCGCTCGAGCCCGCCGGGGACGGATACCGGGCGCGGTTCGAGCTGCCGCGCGGCTGCTACGCGACCGTGGTCATGCGCGAGCTGATGAAAGCCGACGGCGACCTGCCCGAGGAGGTCGAGTAGCCGGGCGGGCAGGCCCGGCGGCAGCGGCCGCATCCCGGTTGTGGCCCGGCCCGACCGGCCCGTCCCGACCGGACGGCCGGACGACCGGACGGCCCGAGGGAGCGGCGCGCCGCGCGCCTGCCCGCCTTACGTTCCCGGCACTGCGAAAGGAGCTGCCGGAATGCTGGTGATCGTGTGGATCCTCGCCGGGCTGGGGATGAGCATCCTCGCCCGAGCCGTCGCCCCCGAGCGACAGACGCCGCCGCTGCTCGCCAACACCGCCCTCGGAGTGGTGGGTGGGCTGGTGGGTGGGATCGTCATCGACCGCCTGGCGCAGCAAACGGTGGCCGGCTTCACCGCGGGGTTCCTGGGCGCGATCATCGTCGCCTGCGTGCTCCTCATCATCGGGAACGTCGTGATGGTGCCCGAGGATGGGAACGTCTGACGGACCTGCCGGCCCCGGTCCCCGACGTGCGACGCCTGCCCGTCTGATGGCGCGGCGGGCGGCGACGGGCGCGGGAGGCTGGCCCGGCTCCCGTCCCTCGCGCCCCTCCCCGGGTGGGGACCATGCTGGCGAGCCGCCGCGGATGCACCGGGGCTAGCTTCTCCAGGACGGTAGGAGGGAACCGGCATGGGAATCATCGCGTGGATCATCTTCGGGTTCATCGTGGGCCTCATCGCTCGGGCGGTCGTCCCCGGGCGGCAGGCGCTGGGCTTCGTGATGACGACCGTGCTCGGCGTTGCCGGATCGGTGATCGGGGGGCTGGTGGTCTCGGCGCTCGCGGGCGGCAACACGGCGGGGTTCACCCCGGCCGGCTTCATCGGGAGCATCCTCGGGGCCATCGTGCTGCTGGTGATCGGCGGCGTGGTGGCCGCACCCCGGCGGC
Organism: uncultured Pseudomonadota bacterium; assembly: GCA_963736345.1. Classification (GTDB taxonomy): domain Bacteria; phylum Myxococcota; class Myxococcia; order Myxococcales; family Anaeromyxobacteraceae; genus Anaeromyxobacter. Next base: position 6,769 of record CAVTOU010000015.1, read on the forward strand.
GAGTGGTCTGAGCGCCCCCGCCGCGCCGCAGCCCCCCCGACCGCGTGACGCCGCCCGCCATGCGGCGGTATCGGACGATTGCGCCCGACGGACGTCTCCTTGCCTGGGTGCGGTACAATCCAGGCCCTGGAGGAAACCGTCTTGGCAGAGCTCGTCGTCCTCAACGGCGCGCGCGCGGGAGCCGTCTTCGAGCTTCCCGACATGCCCACCGTGGTGGGCCGATCGCCGGAGGCGCACTTCCAGCTCGACGACCCGTGGATCTCGAGCATGCACGCCATGTTCGAGCGGCGCGGCGCCGACATCTGGGTGGTCGATCTGGAGAGCCGAAACGGCACGTATGTCGGCGGCGAGCGCGTGCAGGAGGCGCGGCTCCATCCCGGGTGCGTGCTGCGGTTCGGTCGCACCGACGTGCGGCTCGACAAGCGGCAGTCGCGGAGCCACTCCTCGCACGATCGGCACCCTACGCCCCCCAGCATCCCCATCTCCCGCCCCACCAGCCGGCTGGACGCGCCCGAGGTCACGGGGCCGAACCAGGTGGTCCGGGACCCGCACGCCGTGGCGGAGGCGCTCCCCGTCGCCCCGCGCAACGTGGTCCTGCTGCGGATGACCCTGCACCTGCCCGCCTCGGCACCGCCGCCGGCCGCCGAGGCGATCCGCAGCGCGGTCGAGTCGCTCCAGCGCGCCGCCCTCAACCACGGCGGGCTGGCCATCCGCATGGGCGCCTGTGGCGTGCTGGCCGCCTTCGGCGCCTCCGGCCCGACGCCGGACGATGCGGGCTTCGCCCTGCTGGCCGCGCGCGAGGCGCGCGACCTGATCGGCAGCCTCGGCGCCGGGATGGCCCTGCGCGCCGCGGTGGACGGGGGCCCGGTCGTCCTGGGCAACGTCAGCGCCGAGAGCTTCGAGCTGACCGTGCTGGGCGAGACGGCCGAGCGCACCGAGCGTATCCTGACGATCGCCAAGCCCGGCGAGATCGTGGTGGGACCAGGCGTGAATGGCGCCGCCGGGCTCCGCCCGGTCCGGCGCGTCCGCCTGGGCGGCGAGGAGATCGGGGTGGCGCGGGTGCGATGATGACGAGAGCGGGAGCAACGCTCCTGCGAGCGCCAGCGCTCCGAGCCGCGAGCGCCAGCGCTCCGAGCCGGCCTGTCTGCTGATCATCTGGGCTCATCCAGTGGAGGCCTCGTCGGCGTGCTGCCCCGCCGAGTGTCGCGTCATCCGGAGCCGGCGCGTGGCGGCGACGAATCGCACGGTCCGTGAGCGTCGCCCGCCGGCTCACGGTCGACGACTCGCCCGATCTTCGTTCCCGTGTACCGATCCATGAGCGCATCCCCGTAGGCCACCCGCGCCGCGAGATCGTTGTGGAACCGGCAGAGCAGCCGCATGTTCTCGACGGTGGCGCGGCCGCCCTGTCCCCGGGCCCGCACGTGGTCGAGCTCCACACGCACGGTCGAGCCGCAGACGCCTCCGGAGGCCAGCGGCCACTGGCACCTGCCTCCGTCGCGCTTCCAGACCTCGCGCCGAACGGCGGCCGGGACGCAGGGCGAACCGATGGGTGGAGTGGCTCCGGCCCGCCGCGGCCGACCCGCGAGACCCTTCCGCTTCGCGTCCCGTTCGAGGACGAGATCCAGCGCGGTCTCCAGGATCACCTCCGTCGTGGCCCCGAGCACGGAATGGGAGAGGACCGCACGCGCCGCCTCGAGCTTGTCCAGGAAGCGCTTGGAGACCGTGATGTGGAGTCGGCGGAGGTCGGCCGTGAGGGGCTCGGCGGTGTCGCGCGGTGGAGCCCCCGCAGGACGGTCGGGCCCACCCGATTGCGGGGGATGGAGTTCGCCTGGGCGAACCGTTTGCGACGGAGTCTCCGCAGGAGGCGTCGCCTCACCGTTCGGCTCCACCCCCGCCGTGCCCGGGCAGCACTGAGGCTGAGGGGGAGTTGCACCCTGGACGACGGTCAGGGTCGGAGGGGACACCGCCGTCACGACCGTCCGCCGGACGGGCTGCGAGTCCGGAGCCAGCTCCGCGGACACCGCCCTCGCCTCCTGCTTGGAGCAGTGGAAGAACCTCGGCAGAACCCGGTCCCGGTTCTCGGGGGTGAGCACCTTCGCCAGCTCGACGACGCTCGTCAGGCACAGGCGGCCATCGCGGATCGGTTCCAGGACGTCCGGGAACCGCTGCACCAGCTCGGCCGCCGTCTTCCGGAAGAAGGCGGCCGCTTTGGACAGGCGCAGCTCGCGGTGCAGGAACGGGAAGAGGCTGGCATAGCCGAGCTCTCGCCAGCCGCGCTTCCGATCGAACTCGGCGAGCGCGAGGAGGAAGTCCGCCAGCGCACCGTGCTCGCGGACGAGGAGAGCTCGAAGCCTGCCGGCCGAGGACTTCCCGGCCTGGCCGCGGCTCGACAAGGTCCCGTTCGCCTCCGTCAGCGGCGCGCTGGTGCTGCTGGCGGGAGTGGTGGTCGATGGCGCGATCATGCCCACGCAGGAGAGCACGGAACGTGCCAGGGCCCGCGTGAGCCGTGTTGGAGCCTTTCGTTGCATCGGGGTCCCGATCGCGTTCGCAGCGCGGACCGAGGTCCATGGATGCGACCGTGGATCGCGCCGGAAGGGACCGCGCGCGCTCGCGCAGCGGGGCTACTCCTCCACGATCCCGGTCCCGACGAGCTGCAGCCGGTCCCCCTCCACCCTGCCCAGCAACCGCAGCAAGCCATCCAGGATGGTCACCGGATGCGGCGGGCACCCCGGGATGAACAGGTCCACCGGGACGCCCAGCGCCGGCTCGGCGCCGCCGTGGCAGATCGGGCTCTTCGCGAACACGCCCCCCGAGATGGCGCAGGCGCCGACCGCGATCACCAGCCGCGGCGCGGGGGTCGCCTCCCAGGCCGAGCGCAGCGCGGCGCGCATGTTCTCGGAGACGGGGCCGGTCACCACGATGCCATCGGCGTGCCGCGGCGAGGCCACGAACTGGATCCCGAAGCGCCCCAGGTCGAACTGGATGTTGCCGCTGGCGTTCAGCTCGGCCTCGCAGCCGTTGCAGCCGCCGGCCGAGACTTGCCGCAGCCGGAGCGAGCGGCCGAAGAGCTTCAGCATCCGCGTCTCCAGCGCCCGCGCCAGCTTCGGCTCGTCACCCGTCACCCGCAGCTCGTCCTGCGTGCGCATGGCCAGCCGGTAGTCGCGGGTGAACTCGATGGCCTGCGCCGGGCAGGCTTCCTGGCACAGCGCGCAGAAGAGGCACGCGCCCATGTCGAGGGCCAGCCCGGGCGAGCCGGCGCTGGCGACGGCGTCCGACGGGCAGACGTCGCTGCAGGCGGTGCACCCGGCCACGCAGCGGTCAGGGTGCAGCGCGGGCCGGCCGTGGAAGCGCGCCGGGAAGCGGGCCGGGCCCTTCGGGTAGGCGATGGTCTGGCCGCCCAGCCGCAGCCGCTCGAGCAGGATGCCGATCACAGGTCGTGCCCCGCGTAGGAGAGATTGAAGCTCTTGTTGCAGAGCGGGAAGTCGCTGATCTGGCCGCCGCGGAGCGCCAGCTGCAGCCCCATCCAGTTGTGGAACGAGGGGTCCACGATCTTGTAGCGGGCGAACGTGCCGTCCGGCCCGGTGCGGACGGCATGGCAGATCTCGCCGCGCCAGCCCTCCACCAGCGACACCACCAGCCGGTCGGGCGCTGGCGGCGGCACGTCGATCTTCACCGGTCCGGCCGGCAGGGCGCGGAGCGCCGCCGAGACGAAGGCCACGCTGCGCTCGGCCTCGTCCCGCCGCAGGCGGGCGCGGGCGGAGACGTCGCCCCCGCCCTGCGTGACCAGGGTGATGGGCCGCGCGCCGTAGGGCGGGAACGGGTGGGCGGTGCGCACGTCCACCGGCACGCCGCTGGCGCGCGCGGCCGGTCCCACCAGCCCGAGCTGGCGGGCCAGCTCGCGCGGCACCACACCGGTGTGGTCGGTCCGGTTCCGCACCGAGGCGGCGCGGAAGAAGACGCGGGCCGCGCCGGCGGTCCGCTCCCAGGCGCGATCGATGCGATCGGCCAGCCGGTCGGCGGCCTCGGCGGGGAGGTCGTGGCGCAGGCCGCCCGGGACCACCAGCCCGCGCCCGAAGCGGTTGCCGCACAGCTCGGCCACCGCGTTCAGGTACTCGGCCCGCAGCGCCCCGCAGGCGGCGGCGGTGGGCTGGAACCCGACGTCGCCGGCCAGGGCCCCCAGGTCGCCCACGTGATTGGCGAGCCGCTCCAGCTCGAGCGCCACGGCGCGCAGCACGGCGGCCCGCGGCGGCGCCTCGACGCCGGCCAGCCCCTCCACCGCCCGCGCGTGCGCCAGCGCGTGCCCGACCGCGGTGTCCCCGGCCACCGACTCGGCCAGGGCGGCGCTGCGCCGCGTCGGCCCGCCGCAGAGGAGCGACTCGATCCCGCGGTGCTGGTACCCGAGCACGATCTCGAGGTGGAAGACGTCCTCGCCGTGGCACTGGAACCGGAAGTGCCCGGGCTCGATGATCCCGGCGTGCACCGGGCCCACCGCCACCTCGTGCACCTCCTCGCCCTCGACCGCGTAGAACGGGTAACCGCCCGGGATGGTCTCGAACGGCTGGGTGCGGCCCCACGGGTCCGGGCCGGGCCGGAGCAGCGGCTGGAAGCGGACCGGCTTCATCCAGGGATGGCCGGCGGGGACCACCCCGAGCTGCTCGGCCAGCTCGCGCTCGAAGAGCTGGAGCGCCGGGTGGGCCTCGGCCAGCGAGGGCAGCGACTCGCCCGCCAGCGTCGACAGCACGCCCAGCTCGTGCCCGCCGTCGTCGGCCAGCACCGCGGTGACCCGGACCACGCCCGGCCCGGCCGCCTCGCCCCAGTAGGCGACGGCGCGGGCTCCGGCCGCGAGGGTGTCGGCGAGCGTCCGCTGGAAGAGCTCGGCCGGGAGCTCGGTCACGGCCGCCGAACGGATGGCCTCGCCGCCGCGGATGGGCAGGACCGGTTCGGCCATGGCTAGCCTCTCACCGCCGACGCGGCTGCCTCGAAGAGGGCGGTGAGCGCGTCCGGGACCCACAGCCCCAGCGCCAGTACCACCAGCATCAGCACCAGCGGCGGCCCGGCGGTGAGGACGCGATCGTGGAACTGGCGCGGCTCCTCGTCGGCGCCGGGATCCCCCTGCACGATGTGCAGCACGGTGCTCGCCCATGGTGACGAAGATGAGGGCCAGGAGCACCAGGAAGACCGACGCGACCACCGGGCGCCCAACGTGGAAGGCGCCGCTCAGGATGGCGAACTCGCTGAAGAAGGGCGAGAACGGGGGCGAGCCGGTGATGGCCAGGAACCCGAGCAGGAAGAGCGGGCCGGAGATGGGCAGGCGCCGGGCGGCGCCGCGGACCTGATCGACCTGCTTCGACCCGAAGGCGCGGTGGATGTTCCCGGCGGCGAAGAAGAGCACCCCCTTGGTGAGCCCGTTGTTGACCATGTGGAAGAAGGCGCCCGCCGCCGCCGCGCCGCCCAGGCCGACGCCCAGGGCCAGGATCCCCATGTGCTCCACGCTGGAGTACGCCAGGAGCCGCTTGAAGTCGCGCTGCCCGACCATGAACACCGCCGCCACCAGGATGGAGAGCAGGCCGATGCCGAGGAGGCCGCCGCGGGCGAAGGCGCCCTCGCCCGCCGCCTGGCAGACGGTGGTGACCCGCACCAGCGCCAGGAAGGCGACGTTGGTGACGCCGGCGGCGAGCAGCGCGCCCAGGACGCCGGGGGCCTCGCCGTAGGCGTCCGGCTTCCAGGTGTGGAACGGGGCCAGGCCCATCTTCGTGCCGTAGCCGGCCAGCAGGAAGGCGAAGGCGATCCGCACCCAGGGGCGCGAGAGCGTGCCGCCCGCGGCCACCAGGTCGGAGAGGAGCAGCGTCCGCGGACCGCCCGGCCCGGCCGAGGCCAGCGCCAGGAAGAAGGTGCCCAGCAGCGCCAGGGCGATCCCCAGCGAGCAGACCATCAGGTACTTCCAGGTGGCCTCCAGCGAGAGCGCGTCGTGCTTGAAGTAGATGAGCGGGGCGGTGGCCAGGGTGGTGATCTCGATGATCACCCAGAGCAGGCCGAGGTTCTGGGCCAGCGACACCCCGGTCATGGCCGAGAGCAGCACCAGCAGGCTTCCCACGAAGACCCGGTTGTCGCGCTCCGGGTGCGTGGCCAGATAGCCCTGGACGTACACGCCCGAGGCCAGGAAGACGGCGCTGACGGTGGAGAGGGTCAGCAGCCCGGCGGCGTCGAGCGCCAGCCAGCCGCCCAGCGCCGGGCCGGGGCGGAGCACCCAGAGCGCGGCCACGCCGGCCGCGTGGAGGACGGCCCCGACCAGCAGCACCCGCGGGCGGATTCGCCCGGAGGGGATGGCGAAGGCCAGGGCCGCGAAGGCCAGGGGCGCGAGGAGGAGGAGCAGCACCGTTCAGTCCCTCAGGCTGGTGAGCCGCCGGGTGTCGAGCGAGGCGAACTCACGGTTGATGTGGAACATGACGATCCCCATCACGAAGATGGCCGCCAGGAGATCGAGCAGCACCCCCGCCTCGACCATGAAGGGCATGAAGTCGCTGAGCAGCAGCCCGAAGACGAAGATCCCGTTCTCCACCACCAGGAACCCGAGCACCTGGGCCACCGCCTTGCGGCGAGTCATCACCAGGATGAGCCCGGTCCAGACGGTGGACAGGGCGGTCGGCACCAGGAGCGTGTGGCGGGCGTGGATGGGCAGGGGGAGCGAGCCGGAGTAGGTGAATGCCAGCGCCACCCCCACCGCGCCCAGCACCATCGAGGGCACGAACCCGACGATGGGCTCGAGCTCGCGTCGGATGGCGGCCTCGCGCATGGCCCACAGCATCATGCCGGGGATGACCACCCCCTTCACCACCAGCGCGCCGAGCGCCAGCGCCAGCACGTGCACCGTCTGGTGGTGCTCGGTGGCGAGCAGGAGGGGCAGCGCCGACATCACCGCCCCCTGGAAGGCGACGGTGCGGATGGCGCCGCGCAGCCGGCTCGAGGCCAGGACCACCAGGTCCAGCCCCACCACCAGCACGAACACGAACCCGGTCCAGAGCGCCATGGGATCACCGGAGGATGAGGACGAGGGCGAAGGCCCCCATCACCGAGGCCGCCACCAGGAGCTGCGGAACCCGGATCAGCCGCAGTCGGGCGGTGGTCGACTCGATGGTGCCCAGCACCACCGCGAAGAGCGCCATGCCCCCCAGGAACGCGAGCAGCGACCACCAGGTGGAGGAGAAGGGGAAGCCCAGCGCCAGCCGGACCACCAGCGCCCCGAAGAGGAAGAGCTTGAGCGAGGCGCCGTACTGGATGAAGGCCAGGTCGGGGCCGGAGTGATCGAGCACCATGACCTCGTGGATCATGGTGAGCTCGAGGTGGGTGTTGGGGTCGTCGACCGGGATGCGAGCGTTCTCGGCCAGGGCCACCACCAGCAGCGCCACCGCCGCCAGGAGGAGCGCGGGGCCCTGGGTGTGCCAGATCTCGGGCAGCTCGGCGCGCAGCATGCCGGAGAGCGACATCGAGCCGGTGGCCCGCACCAGCACCACCAGGCACAGGAACAGCGCCGGCTCCGCGAACGAGGCGAAGGTGACCTCGCGGGCGGCCCCCATCCCCTCGAACGACGAGCCGGTGTCGAGCGCGGCCAGCGCGGTGAAGAAGCGGCCCAGGCCGAGCAGGTAAGCGAAGAGGATGAAGTCGCCCGGGAAGGGCAGCAGCGCGGGCGCGCCGCCGAAGGACATGAGCAGCCCGGCGGCCACCACCGCCGCCAGCCCCACCACCGGGCCGGCCCGGAAGACCCAGGTGGTGGTCCGGCTGTACACGGCCTGCTTGCCCAGCAGCCGACGCAGGTCGCGGTAGGGCTGGAGCAAGGGTGCGCCGGTGCGGCCGGCGAAGACGGCCTTCACCCGGTTCACCACCCCGAGCAGCAAGGGCGAGAGCAGCAGGAAGGCCAGGAACGCGACCAGCGCAACCAGGTGGCGCATCACTGCACCCCCCCGAAGGCGAGCCAGAGCAGCAGCGCCACCAGCCCGGAGACCAGCAGCAGGGCCTGGAACTGCACCGCCCCGAGGAACCTGCTCCGCGCCCGCGCGGCCAGCTGGGCCAGCCAGGACAGGGCCGGGACGATGCCGCGCTCCAGCGCGGTGTCGGGCACGTAGGTGCTGTACATGGAGCGGTGCGGGAAGACGCCGTGCGGCGCGACCACCTTGGTGTGCGGAAAGAACGCCCAGCGGAAGCTCCCCACCAGCATGCCGGCCATGGACGAGCCGGAGTACTGCATCCGGGCGGTGGGCCGGGCGAAGCCGCATCCCCAGGTCTCTGCCCCGGGCTGCGGCCTTCGCAGGAGCCGCCGGCGGAGGAGCGCCACCGCCAGGCCGACGACGATCAGCGCCGCCGCCACCGCGCTCACGCGCCAGGCGGAGTTCCCGGCCTCGGCCGCCGACCGCCCCAGCCCCTCCAGCGGGAGCCCCGCCCAGCCCGCGGCGGCGCGGGCCAGCGCCGGGAGGAGCGCGGCCGGGAAGAGGCCGATGGCGGCGCAGACCACGGCCAGCACCAGCATGGGCGCCAGCATGGAGGCGGACGCCTCGTGCGCGTGCTGGGCGTGGTGCGAGCGCGGGTGGCCGAGGAAGATGGTGCCGAACACCTTCACGAAGCAGGCGGCCGCCAGGCCGCCGACGAGCGCCAGCACCGGCGCCGCCACCGCGGCGATGTGCGGGTGCGGGGCGGCGCCGACGTCGAAGACGGTGCGGAGCGAGGCCAGGTAGACGAGCCACTCGGAAGCAAAGCCGTTGAGCGGCGGGAGCCCGCAGATGGCGGCCGCGCCCACCAGGAAGAGCGCGGCGGTGCGCGGCATGGCCCGGGAGAGCCCGCCCAGGTGGTCGAGGTCGCGCGTGCCGGTGGCGTGGATGACCGCGCCGGCGCCCAGGAAGAGCAGGCTCTTGAAGGTGGCGTGGTTCACGGTGTGGAGCACGGCCGCGGCGAAGCCCAGGAACACCAGGGCCGCATCGCCGCGGGCGCGGCCGAGCAGCGCCAGCCCCATGCCCATGGCGATGATCCCGATGTTCTCCACCGAGTGGTAGGCCAGCAGCCGCTTCACGTCGTGCTGCGCCAGCGCGAAGGCGACCCCCAGGACCGCGGAGACGCCGCCCAGCACCAGCATGGCGGTGCCCCAGGCGGCGGGCGGCGCCCGGAAGAAGCCGGCCACGCGCAGGAGGCCGTAGACGCCGATCTTGAGCATGACGCCGGACATGAGGGCGGAGACGTGGCTCGGGGCGGAGGAGTGCGCCCCGGGCAGCCAGAAGTGGAGCGGCAGGATGCCGGCCTTCATCCCGAAGCCGCACAGCGCCAGCGCCACCACGGCGGTGGCGGCCCCGCCCGCGGCCGCCAGCCCGGCCATGGCCGAGAAGTCGTAGGAGCCGGCCATCCGCCCGAGCAGCGCGAACATGGCGAACAGGGCCAGGTTGCCGGCGTGCGCCGCCGCCAGGTAGACGAAGGCGGCCCGCTGGGCGTCGCGCTCCTGGTGCTCGGTGAGCACCAGGAAGAAGCCGGCCAGCGCCATCACCTCCCAGGCGGCCAGGAACAGGATGGCGTTGGCCGCCACCACCACCAGGGCCATGGAGCCGGTGATGAGCCCGAAGAAGAGCTGCAGCCGGATGGCCTTGGCGCCGAGCCGCGCCTGCGGGAAGTACCCCACGCCGTAGAGGGAGCCGAGCGCCGGGACGATCAGCACCGGGAACAGGAAGAAGGCGGCGAGCCCGTCGACGCGCAGCGCAAACGCGCCGCCCGGCGCCGACCAGGGGAGCGCCAGCTCGGGCGCGGCGGGCGCGAGCAGCGCCGCCACGGCCGCCACCACGCCCGCCAGCGCGCCCAGGCACATGGCGGCGCAGGCGAGCGCCTGGCCCAGCGCCGGCCGCCGGTGAAAGGCGACGGCCATGAGGCCGCTCGCCCCGGTGACGAGGATGGCGACGACGACCAGGGTGGCGATCATGGTGCCCGGTGCTCCTGGGGCTCGCCCTCGGGCGCGGGCTCTTTGGCGTTCTTCATTGACGAAGGCGCCGCGGCAGATGGCCGCGGCGCGCGGGCGGACTCTACACCGGAGGCGTCGGCGGCATCAATGCGCGCGCCTGCCGCGGCGGAGCGAGTGCGGGCGGGTGAGCGCCGCCTGCGCGCGGCGCCCACACGGCGCAGCGACCACCTCCCGACGGCGGTAGGGCGACCGAGCGCGTGGACGGATGGTGCGCGGCGTGGTGCAATCTCCACCCGGCGCCCGGCTGGCGGAACGGGGGAGAAAGGGAGCGATGCGGACCGCGATGGCCCTGCTGGCGCTGGCGCCCCTGATCGTCGCCTGCGCGGGAGCTCGAGGGCGCGAGCGCCCTTCCCCCGAGATGCGAGCGCCCGCTGCGGCGGCGCCGGCGGATCCCGACGCCCCGCGGCCTGTCGGCGTCGGATACGTGAAGCCGCGCCTCGCGGATCCGGCGTGCGTCGCGGCAAAGCTTCGGCAGGTGACCCTCCCGCCCGACGTGGACCCCTCGAGGATCATCCGGGTCGAGTTCGCCGTCTCGCGCGACGCTCGCGTCGTCAGCTTCGGCACCTTCGACGACGCGCCGGAGGCGGTGCTGGGTCGTCTGCGCCAGGCGGTCTCCGGCTGCGACTGGATCCCCGGGAAGGACCGGACCGGCAGGCCGGTGAGCATCTGGGTGATCCTGCCGCTCCGGTTCTGGGACCCGACCGTCGGGATCGCGCCGGAGGCGCTCGACGTCGAGTGAACCGGGACCTCAGGCGGGGTGCTCCTGCGGCTGCGCCGGCCCCGGCGACGGGCTCGCCGAAGCCGGGAGCAGCCGCGGCTCCTGGGGCATGGCGATCCAGAGCGCGAGGTAGACCAGGATCCCCCACCCTCCGAAGAGGATGGAGAGCAGGAACACCAGCCGGACTGCGGCGATGGGCATCCCGAAGCGGTTGGCCAGGCCCCGCGCCACGCCGGCGATCATTCGCCCGCTCCGGGCGCGGGTCCACTCCCGGGCGGGCGGGCGGGGGTCGACCATCCAGCTGGTGCAGGCGGCGCAGCGGGTCGCGCCCTCCACGTTCTCGGTGCGGCAGTAAGGGCAGAGCATGCCACCTCCTCTGCAGCATCCCTACGCGGGCGCGCCGGCCATATTTCGGCCGAACACGCCGTGCCAGAAACGCTTGCCGTGCTTGAGCGGGACCTCCTTCTGGCGGCGGAGCGTGAGCCCGTAGTGCTCGCACAGGCGCGTGAGCTCCTCGGGCGGAACGAGGCGCATGGCCTTGGCGATGAGCTGCATGGCGCGCGAGGGCGCCTCCGGCGACGCGCCGCCTGGCAGCTGCAGCACCACCGAGCAGGTGCCCTTCTCGCCGAGCCACTCCGAGATGCGCCGCACCAGCACCTCCGGGTGGAGGTACTCGAACACCAGCGCGGCGTGGATCAGGTCGAAGGCGGCCGGCGCCGAGCGGAAGGCGGTGACGTCGGTGTGAAACAGCTCGAGCCGCGGCCCGAGGTGGATGAAGCGCTGCCGGGCGATCCCCAGGTACTGGAGGTTCACGTCCACGCCCACGATCCGCCTCGTCACCGAGGGATCGACGTGCTCGAGGCCGTTCCCGGTGGCGCACCCGATGAGGAGCAGCCGGTCGGGCTGGGCGGCCAGCACCACCTCCTGGAACAGGGCCGACAGCGGGCCGAGCTGGTCCACCCCGTCCGGCCCCATGTGGCGCTCGTAGTCGGCGGCCTGGACGACGCTCCACGGGTTGGGGGCATTCATCGGCGCAGGATACCCCGGGTCGCGTCCGGCGTGCGCGGCCACGCGCACCTTCCGGGGCCCGCCTCGCCTGTCGGCCGCCGCAGCCGGTGCTAGCCTTTGGTGGTGCGCGTCCGACGCGTCGAGCGGGAGGATCTCCCGGCCTGCCTCGATCTCTTCTCCCGTGTGGCGGAGGAGGGCCGCTGGATCGCCACCGAGGCCCCGGTGGATCGGCGCGAGGTCCGGCTCCGCTGGGAGGCGCTGCTCCGCACCGGCGACGGCGCGCTGCTCCTGGCCGAGGAGGGCGAGGGGGGTGCTCCGCTGGGGCTGGCCGCGCTGGTGGGCCGGGCCCGGCCGGAGCTGGGGATGCTGGTGGCCCCCGTGAGCCGGCGGCGCGGGGTCGGGACCGCGCTCCTCTCGGCGTGCATCGAGTGGGCGCGCGCGGCCGGGGCCGCCGAGCTGGTCCTGCACGTGTTCCCGCACAACCAGGCCGCGCTGGCGCTGTACCGGAAGCACGGGTTCGAGGAGCGGGCCCGGATCGCGCGCGCCTACCCGCGCCGCAACGGCGAGCGGTGGGATGCGATCCGCATGGCGCGTTCCACCGGCACGCCGGCCGCCTGAGCCCCGGCCCCGCCGCGCCGCCCCCTTCCGCGGCGAAGCCGGACCGGTGCCCGCTCACTTCTTCAGCTCCTTCTTCGCCTCGGCCAGCGCCTTGTCGATGTCCTCCCCCTTCTCGAGGACGCGCTTCAGCGCCTTGTACACCGCGCGGGCAGCGTCGCCGTCGCGATCGGTCACGACCAGCGTGGGCATCCTCGACGCGGCCACCTTCCACAGCTGGCGCGCCTTCTGCTCGCCGAAGTACGACACCGCCTCGTCGATGAACGGATCGTCCTGGGCGGCCTTGACCGCCTCCTCGATGTTCGAGTGGATGGCCACGGTGATCTCCGTGGCAGCGTGCACCCTGGCGGCCAGGGCGGCCACGAACAGCGCCATCGTCCAGCGGAAGCTCGATCGCATGCGGTGGCCCCCGGGCCGCCGGCTGTGGGGCGGCCCGCGGCGCATGTTAGCGCAGCGCCAGCGGAAGCTGGCGTCTCGGGGCCGACGCTGCGCGTCGGCGCAGAGGTGGGAGACGCGCTGACCCCGGGCCCGTGCCCCTCTAGCCGCGCAGCACCTTGTACGCGTGCGTCCAGTCGTTGCGGAGGAACCCCGGGATGCACCACAGGATGCAGAGCGGCTCGATGGCGCGCGCCGCCTCGGCCCGGCCCAGGTCCTCGGCCTCCCAGCCCAGCTCGTCCAGGAGGCCCATCACCTGGCGCTTGGCGCCGTCGTCGTTGCCGCACAGGAACATGGTCGGCTTCCCCCCGGGGAGCCGCGGGTCCACCATCAGCGCGCTCCCCACGCAGGAGAAGGCCTTCACGAAGCGCGCCCGCGGAACGCGCCGCTGCAGCTCTTCCATCAGGGAGGCGTTGGGCCCGGTGAAGAGCTGGAGCACGCCATTCACCGGCGGTCCCTCGGCGATGGGGTTGGTGGTGTCGATGACCGGCTTGTCGGCGAGCCCCTCGGCGCACGCCTCGGCCGCCGCGGTCGCGCCGGTGCCCTTCACCGCCAGCACCACCAGCTCGCCGAAGCGGGCCGTCTCGACCATGGTCCCGGTGCGCGCCGCCGCCCCGGCGCCGTCCTTCCAGGCGCGGAGCTTGGCCGGATCGCGCGAGCCGCGCATGACCTCGTGGCCGTGCTTCGAGAACCCCTCTGCCAGTGTCTGCCCCACCACGCCAGAACCCAGAACGCCGATGCGCATGTGCGAACCTCCGGGCGCGCCGGGGAGTGGCGCGCGCGGCGGGATCTAGCCGAAGGGGTGTTCGGAGAGGCACTTGCGAACGGGGCAGACCCGGGTGGGGATGAGCGCCGATGCGATGGCGGATGCCGATGGCCGACGCCGAATGGTCCGATGCGGACGCCGATGGCCGACGCCGACGCCGAATCCGATGCCGATGCCGAATCCGATGCCGATGCCGAATCCGATGCCGATGCCGAAATCCGATGCCGATGCCGATGCCGATGCCGAAATCCGATGCCGATGCCGACCTAGGCCGGCGCCTTCCTCGCCTCGAGGATGAGCTGCGTGCGCACGTCGTACAGCCCGCGCTCCAGCCCGACCGGGAAATGGTGCGGATACACGAACCTCTTCACCCCGCCGTGGAAGCGGGCCAGCTGGGCCTGGGCGCGGGCCCGGACCTGCTCCAGCGGCGGCGGCGTGTACACCTGGCGGCCGCGCCGGAACACCGGGACCAGCAGGTCCTCGGAGGGGCCGGCCGGGACCTCCCGGCGGCGGGTCGGGTCCACCGGATCCACCATCACGGCGCGCGGCGGGAGGCCGAGCTGCTCGTCGTAGATGACGTCGGCGGCCACCTGGCCGGCCCCGTCCTCGACGCGCCTGACCTGAAGCAGCCCGGGGATGTTCACCTTGGCCGCCTGCTCCGACAGCTTCACCCGCCGCACCCAGGGCGCCCCCGGGCCGTCGCGCACCGCGCCGAGCTTGTACACGCCGCCCAGCGCCCCATCCTCGTGCCCGGTGACCAGGCGCGTCCCCACCCCCCAGACCGCGATGCGCGCCCCCTCGTCCTTGAGGCTGCGAACGATGATCTCGTCGAGCTCGTTGGAGGCCAGGATGGCGGCCTCCGGGAAGCCGGCCTCGTCGAGCATGCGGCGGGCCTCGATGGAGAGCCAGTTCAGGTCGCCCGAGTCGAGCCGGATCCCGACCAGCTCCTTCCCCTGCCCGCGCAGCCAGCGGCCCACCTCGATGGCGTGGCGGACGCCGTCCAGCGTCCCGTAGGTGTCGACCAGGAAGACGCAGTTGGCCGGGAGCGCGCGCGCGTAGGCCATGAACGCCTCGCGCTCGTCGTCGTGGATCATGACCCATGAGTGGGCGTGGGTGCCCTTGACCGGGATGCCCCACAGCTTCCCGGCCAGCGTGTTGGAGGTGGCGGCGCAGCCGCCCACGTACGCGGCCCGGGCGGCCGAGAGCGAGCCGTCGATGCCCTGGGCCCGGCGCAGCCCGAACTCCAGCACCGGCTGCCCCTCCGCCGCCAGGCACACCCGGGCCGCCTTGGTGGCGATGAGCGTCTGGAAGTTCACCACCGCCAGCAGCGCCGACTCGAGCAGCATGGCCGGCATCACCGGGCCCACCACCCGCAGCAGCGGCTCGTGGGGGAACACCACCGTCCCCTCGGGCACCGCGTCGACGTCCACCTCCAGCTCGAGCCGCGCCAGCGCCTCCAGGAATCCCTCGTCGAAGAGCGGCCCGGCGTCCGTCCCCCGCTGGGCCCGCAGGAACTCGAGATCGTCGGGCGCGAAGCGCAGGTGCGAGATCAGGTCGATGGCGTCCTCCAGCCCCGCCGCCACGCTGAAGCCGCCGCCAAAGGGGTTCTCGCGGAAGGAGAGCGTGAAGACCGCCTCCTTCCGAGCCGCCCCGCTCTTCCAGGCCGCGAAGGCCATGGTCAGCTCGTAGAAGTCGGTCAGCAGGGCCAGCGACGGGCGATAGATCTGCGAGGGAGCGGTCATGCGGTCGGCCTCCGCCGGTCGGCTCTCCCATTCGTACCCGAGCCCCCGTCACGCCGCTTGCTTCCGGAGGGTGAGCGAATATGTAAGGCGGCGATGGTGACCGATCCTCTTGGCCTCGTCACCCCCTTCTCCATCCCCGGCGGCCGCACCGGCCGGCTGGTCTCCCTGCCCGAGCTGGAGCGCCGCGGCTTCGGCCCGGTCTCGCGGCTGCCGGTGTCGCTCCGCATCGTCCTCGAGTCGCTGGCCCGCAACGTCGACGGCCAGCGGGTCACGGAGGAGGACGTCCGCGCCCTGGCGAGCTGGTCTCCCCGGGGCGAGCGCACCCGCGAGATCCCCTTCGTGGTCGGCCGGGTGCTCCTGCAGGACTTCACCGGCGTGCCGCTGCTGGCCGATCTGGCGGCGATGCGCTCGGCGGTGGCCAGGCTGGGCAAGGACCCTGCGTCGGTGGAACCCGTGGTCCCGGTGGATCTGGTGATCGATCACTCGGTGCAGGTGGACGCCTTCGGCGCCGCCGACGCGCTGGCCATCAACGCCCGCCTGGAGATGCAGCGCAACCGGGCCCGCTACGAGTTCCTGCGCTGGGGCACCCAGGCGTTCCACAAGCTCCGCATCGTGCCGCCCGGGGTGGGGATCTGCCACCAGGTCAATCTGGAGTTCCTCTCCCGCGGCGTCCTGGAGCAGGACGGGATCTCCTACCCGGACACGCTGGTGGGCACCGACTCTCACACGCCGATGGTGAATGGGCTGGGCCTGGTGGCCTGGGGCGTGGGCGGCATCGAGGCCGAGGCCGCCATGCTGGGCCAGCCCGTCTACTTCCTCACCCCGGACGTGGTGGGCGTGCACCTCACCGGCGCGCTCCGCCCCGGGGTCACCGCCACCGACCTGGTGCTGCGGGTGACCGAGCTGCTGCGCAAGGCCAAGGTGGTGGGGAAGTTCGTCGAGTTCTTCGGCGCGGGCGCCGAGACGCTGCCGGTGCCGGAGCGGGCCACCCTCTCCAACATGGCCCCGGAGTATGGCGCCACGGTCGGCTTCTTCCCGCCCGACGCGCAGTCGGTGCGGTATCTGGAGGCGACCGGCCGGCCGCGCCAGGTGGTGGAGGCCTTCCGCGCCTACTACCAGGCGCAGGGCCTGCTCCGCATCCCCGGGCCGGGCGAGGTCGACTACTCCGAGCTGATCGCGCTCGACCTCTCCACCGTGCGGCCGGCGGTGGCCGGCCCCAAGCGGCCGCAGGACCGGATCGAGCTGCCCGTCCTGGGCGAGACCTTCCGCGACCTGCTGGTGCGCAAGGACGCCACCGGGTTCGGCCTCGATCCCGCCACCATCCGCGCGCGCTACCGCCTCACCGACGAGAACGGGGCCCCGCATCCCGGCGGCGGCCTGCAGGATCCCGAGTCCCTGCCCGACGGAGGGCGCAAGAACACCAACACGCTCACCGAGTACGAGATGGTGAACAACCGACCCACGCCCACGCCCGAGGGCGACATCCCGGGGATGGCGCCGCGGCTGCGCGACCAGGAGGTGGAGGTCGGGCACGGCGACGTCCTCATCGCCGCCATCACCTCGTGCACCAACACCTCCAACCCGAGCGTCATGCTGGCGGCGGGCCTGGTGGCGCGCAAGGCGGTGGCCCGCGGCCTCCATGTCCGCCCCACCGTCAAGACCTCGCTGGCGCCCGGCTCGCGGGTGGTGTCGGGCTATCTGGAGAAGACCGGCCTGCAGAAGGACCTGGACGCGCTCGGGTTCCAGACGGTGGGCTACGGCTGCACCACCTGCATCGGCAACTCGGGGCCGCTCGATCCCCGCATCGAGGCGCTGGTCACCAGGCACGACGTGGTGGGGGCCTCGGTCCTGTCCGGCAACCGCAACTTCGAGGCCCGGGTGCACCAGTCGGTGAAGGCCAACTTCCTCATGAGCCCGCCGCTGGTGGTGGCCTTCGCCATCGCCGGCCGGATCGACGTGGACCTGGAAAAGGAGCCGCTCGGCAAGGGCCGGGACGGCCAGCCGGTGTACCTGCGCGACCTGTGGCCCACGCCCCAGGAGATTGACGCGCTC
Source organism: uncultured Pseudomonadota bacterium (assembly GCA_963736345.1). Classification (GTDB taxonomy): domain Bacteria; phylum Myxococcota; class Myxococcia; order Myxococcales; family Anaeromyxobacteraceae; genus Anaeromyxobacter. The sequence continues at coordinate 24,093 of CAVTOU010000015.1, forward strand.
CGGGCGGCGGCCGGCGATCCCGACGCCTACCGGACCAACTACGCCGAGCTCTCCGGCCCGGCGCCGGCCGCCAGGGCCACCGCCGAGCAGCGCGCCTGGGCCGAGCTCCCGGTGCGCGGCGGCGTGCTGTACCAGTGGGATCCGGGCTCGACCTACATCCAGGAGCCGCCCTACTTCCAGCCCTTCCCGCTCACGCCCACCACCCCCGGCGAGGTGCGCGGGGCGCGGCCGCTGGCCATCTTCGGCGACTCGGTCACCACCGACCACATCAGCCCGGCGGGCGCCATCAAGCCGACCTCGCCCGCCGGCGTGTATCTCCAGTCGCTGGGGGTGAAGCCGGCCGACTTCAACAGCTACGGCGCGCGCCGCGGCAACCACCACGTCATGGTGCGCGGCACCTTCGCCAACGTGCGGGTGCGGAACCTCATGCTCCCGGGCTCCGAGGGCGGCGTCACCGTGCACCAGCCCGGCGGCGAGCGGATGTCGATCCACGACGCGGCCGAGGCCTACGCGCGCGAGGGCGTCCCGCTCTGCATCGTGGCCGGCCTGGAATACGGGACCGGCTCCTCGCGCGACTGGGCCGCCAAGGGTCCGGCGCTGCTCGGCGTCCGCTTCGTGGTGGCCCGGTCGTACGAGCGCATCCACCGCTCCAACCTGGTGGGCATGGGCATCCTGCCCTGCCAGCTGCCCGAGGGCGTCACGGCGCAGACGCTGCGCCTGGACGGCACCGAGACGTTCGACCTGCTGGGCGTCTCGGGCGGCGTCAGGCCGCGGCAGCCGGCGCGCCTGGTCATCCACCGCGCCGGCAGCGCCACCGAGGAGGTGCCGGTGACGGTCCGGATCGACACGCCCATCGAGGCCGAGTACCACCGGCACGGCGGCATCGTGCAGTACGTGCTGCGCGGGATCGCCCGCGGGAGCTGACCGCGGCGGCTCCGATTTCTTGCCTGCCGCGCCCGGGACGGCGTACAAGCCGTCGCATGTTCCACGTCCAGAGCGCGCTCGCGTACTCCGGGTTCGTCGCTGCGCTGGTCCTGCTCACCGCCTCGCAGAGCCGGGGGCTCGCCATCATCTCGGTGGTGGCGGCGGGGCTCGAGGTGCTGACCCAGCTCAACCTGCTGCGGCTGCAGGTGGCCCATCTCCACCTCGGGCTGGTGCTGGGCATCGCGCTGGCCGTCCCGGCGCTCATCATCTGGTTCAAGGCGACGACCAAGGCCGCCATCACCGCCGCCGCCCTCGCCGCCTTCATCGGCCTGGTCCAGGTGGTGGCGTACGCGCTGCCCCGGGCGTAGGCCCCGCACCCGCACCTCTTCCCGCTGGCCGCGGCGAGAGCCCGAACCGAGCGGCCGCTCGAGGCTGCGCGTGCCCTCCCGGCCCGGCGCCGGCACTGCCGGCCCCGACCGGGGAATGGCGGCCGGGCTGTCAGACCCCCTGGTTACCGTTGCGGTGCCGGACCCTCCGGAGCGGCTGCGCCGGGCAAGCGGGGACGGCTCTTCTGCCCTCCAGGAGGAGGCTTCGACGATGGCCGTGAAGGTCATGGTGGCGCCGGTGATCGCCAGGGGGGATCTCGGGCAAGCCCGCCCGCAAGGTTGCGGCCAGGAAGGAGACCGCACCGCGCCGCCCGAGGCGGCGCCGCTCCTCCGTTTTCGACGCCGACGGAAACGAGGTGTTCATCACCCTCATGTGCCTGAAGTGTCAGAAGATCCGGCCACTTTCGCAGTTCGGCCTCCGCCGGATGGCCGACGGTGCCATCCGCAACCAGCCCTGGTGCCGGACGTGCCGCTCGGCCCCCGCCGTCCGCGAGGAGGCTCGCGACGCGCACCAGATCGAGCCCGCGGCTTCCGGGGACTCCCCGGTTTCGGGGGAGTCCCAGGCGCCTGCGGCGGCGGCCTCGCCAGCGGCCGAGCGCCCCCGCCCGCGCTCGGTCGCGGCCGAGGTCGCGGCGGCGCTGGCGGCCGGGCGCGGTTGATCTGCCTCAACTTCGTACCGTTCAGGACTTCAACAGGCTGGCCCTCCGCCAACCCCGCTCCTTTCTTGCACGCGCGGGCTCTCTCCTGACGGTGGGATGATTCCCGTTGGGTGCCGGCCCCCGGCTCGTCGCGGGGCCTGACACCCGGCCCGCGCGCCGAGCGCGGGGGAGAGCGAGATCGCATCCTGCCTGCTATGAAGGGGGCACCCTGAGGTCCAGCGGAGCCCAGCCCAGCCGCCGTCGGAGACCACCATGCCTGACTCCAGCCTGAAGCAGACCCTCAAGCAGAAGATCGAGGCCTTCCGCCCCCGCACGCAGAAGCTCAACAAGGAATTCGCGGAGCTGGTCATCGACAAGGTGACCATCGGGCAGGTGATCGGCGGGGCGCGCGACGTTCACTGCCTGGTGACGGACATCTCGTACCTCGACCCGCAGGAGGGCATCCGGTTCCGGGGGAAGACCATCCCGGAGACCTTCGCCGCCCTGCCCAAGGTGCCGGGGAGCGAGCAACCGTACGTGGAGGGCTTCTTCTACTTCCTGCTCACCGGCGACATTCCCACCGCCGGGCAGGCGGAGGAGGTCGCCGCCGACTGGCGCGCGCGCGCCGAGCTGCCCGCCTACGTGAGGACCGTGCTCCGGGCGGTGCCCGCCGACACGCACCCCATGACCCTGCTGTCCGCTGGCGTGCTGGCCATGCAGCGCGAGTCGGTCTTCGCGCGCCGCCACGCCGAGGGGACGCTCAAGAAGAACGACTTCTGGGACCCCACCTACGAGGACGCCATGAACCTCCTGGCGCGCCTCCCCGCGCTGGCGGCCCACATCTACCGGCTCAAGTACAAGGATGGCTCCATCATCCCCCGAGCCCGAACCTCGACTGGGGCGGCAACTTCGCCCACATGATGGGCGGGGCGCGGCCCTACGACGACGTGATGCGAATGTACTTCATCCTGCACTCCGATCACGAGGTCGGGGAACGTCTCCGCCCACGCCACCCACCTGGTCGGCTCGGCGCTCTCCGACGCGTACTACTCGCTCTCCGCCGGGCTGAACGGCCTGGCCGGCCCGCTCCACGGCCTCGCCAACCAGGAGGTGCTGGCCTGGATCCGCGGCGTGATGAAGAAGATGGGGGACAAGCTCCCCACGCCCGAGCAGCTCAAGCAGTTCCTGTGGGACACGCTCAACGCCGGCCAGGTGATCCCGGGCTACGGCCACGCCGTGCTCCGCAAGACCGATCCGCGCTTCACCGCCCAGAACGAGTTCGCCCGCAAGCACTTGCCCGACGACCCGCTCTTCCGGCTCGTGAACCTGATCTACGAGGTGGCACCGGGCGTGCTCACCGAGCACGGCAAGACCAAGAACCCCTGGCCCAACGTCGACGCACACTCCGGCGTCATCCAGGTCCATTACGGCATCACCGAGGAGGAGTTCTACACGGTCCTCTTCGGCGTCGGCCGCGCGCTCGGGGTCCTCGCGAACCTGGTCTGGGACCGCGGGCTCGGCTACCCCATCGAGCGGCCCAAGTCGGTCACCACCGAGATGCTGGAGAAGTGGGCGGCCGAGGGCGGCCGGAAGGTGTAGCGGCTAGCGCGCAGCGGGCGGCGCGGGCGGCGGCGCGACCGGCGCCCCGCCGATGGAATTGCTGGCCACGGTGGTGCCGGCCAGCGCGGCGTCGAGCCGGACCCGCTCCGCGTCGAAAGCGGCCCGTGCCGCCCCGTCCAGCGCGGCGCGGCGGGTCGGCTGGACCGCGAACGGGTCCAGCACCTGCCCGTCCGGAGACTCGAGCTGGTAGTGCAGGTGCGGTGCGAACGAGTGGCCGCTGTTCCCGGAGCTGGCGATCCGCTCCCCCTTCTTGACCTGCCGCCCGGGGACCATGTCCTTCGGGAGCACGTCCAGGTGCAGGAAGATGGCGTGCCGCCCGCTGGCGAGGTCGCGCACGTCGAGGCAGTTGCCGTTGCCGGCGAAGTTCCAGTTGCGGCGCTCGATCACACCGTCGAAGGTCGCGAACACCGGGGAACCCACGGGCGTCCGGAAGTCGACCCCCTTGTGCCGCCGGCCGTCGCGCAGCAGCGAGGTGACCTGGTCGTAGTCGGGCGTGGGGGCATCCACCAGCCGCTCCTCCACCTCCGACCCGTCGGGCCGGTAGTAGCGATGCCAGCGCGCCCCCGGGGCCTGGTACCGGTAGGCGGCCACCACCGCCGCCAGCTTCTGCGAGTCGTAGCGGAGGGCGTGCACCACCGGCTCGGCCGCGCCGGGCTCGCTTCCCCCGGCCGGCGGCGAGTAGAGGACCTCGAGCCGATCGCCGCTGCGGCCGTCGCGCGCCACCTGGAGGTTCCACACCAGGAGCCGGTTCACCACCTGCGTGAGCTCGTTGGCGAACCCGCGATCGGCGGGCGGGACCGCGGCCGTGATCGCCTCCTCGAGCGGGCCCTGCAGCGTGACGAGCAGCCGCCTCGGCCCGGCCGGTACCGCCGGGGCGGCCTCGGGGGCCGCAGCGGCGACCGCGGGGGCGGGCGCCGTCGGGCCGGCAGGGGCGGCGCCGGCCGGCGCGGGCGCGGCGGCGGCCGCGCGGGGCGTCTCCTGCGCCGGGGCATCGGACCGCGCCGCCGGCCCGCCACCCCTCGACCAGGTGATCGGGAAGCGGCCGCCCGGCGCCGTCCAGCGGCCGGCGACGAAGCCGCAAGCGGCGACGAGCGAGCACCAGCAGGGTGAGCACCGAGGCGACGCCCGCCGTGGGAGCTGCGGCCGTCCCGGGCGGAGGGGGGTGGATCGAGTGAGAGGCTGACCATCGAGGCTCCGGTGGTTCGGGCGCTGCCCATGCAAACGCTCGGGCGAAGATGGGTGTTCCGGCCGGCGGCCGAAAGGGTGCCCAGCTGGAGCCTGCTCGCTCGTCAGAAGCTGAACCGCTCGACCACTCCCTCGCTCCAGGCCAGGACGGTGGGCCACCCCACCACGGCGTCGAGCGCACGCTCGGCCGCCCGGGGATCGACCCTTTCGTCCACCAGGCTGGCGCTGCACGCGATCAGGCGGCAGCCGGCGCCCCGCGCCTGGTGGAGAAGGGCACCGGGCTCGTCCGCCGGCTCGCCGTGCGCGGACGACGACCGCGGGCACGGCGGCCCCGAACAGGAACACGTCGACGCGGCAGCCCATCGCGGCCGCGGCGAGGGCACACGACCCCGCCAGCCGCAACGCGGTCTCGTCCCCGTGCGACACGAACACCACCGTGCGGCGCTCGCGCATGCGCCCGTTTTACGCGAGACGGGTTGCCTCTGCTATAAGACGGCCCGCATGCAGGACCGGAAGAAGCCCGATTCGCCGGGCCCCATCGTCATCCGCAAGGGCCAGATCGGACCCCCGGCCGAGGCGAAGCGCCGCGGCCCCGGGGTCGCAGGAACAGTCCGCGCCGGCCGCCGCAGCTTCCCGCCCCGCCGCGCCGCAGGATTCGCGGCCGCTGTGGCAGCGCGTCGCGGAGGAGCGCGCCACGCCGCGCAGCCCCCCGCCGGCGCCCGATCCGCGCAAGCCGCGGGCGGATCGCCCCGGCGGTGGCCCGCGCCGCGATCGGCCTGCCTCGCCGCGAACGGGAGCGCGAGCCACGCCCCGCCTCCACCCGCCCGGCCGCGCCCGCGCCGGAGCCGCCGCCCTCCCCGGTCGTGACGCCCCCCGACGAGGGTTCGTTCGCGGACATGCTGGCCGAGTCGCAGGAGGCCGGGCCGCGCCGCCGCTTCCAGGTCGGCGAGAAGGTGGCCGGCAAGATCATCCAGGTCGGACCCGACGTGACCTTCCTCGAGCTCGGGTCCGGCGTGGCCGAGGGGATGATCGAGACCGCCGAGCTGACGGACGCGGAGGGAAACGTCCAGGCGCGGGTGGGCGACATCGTGGACGCGGTCGTGGTGCAGGCCGGCGACCGCGGGGTGGTGGTCTCGAAGGGCCACGCCCAGAAGCGCGGATCACGGCCGCGAGGCGCTCATCGAGGCGGCGCGGACCGGGCTGGCGGTGGACGGCGTGGTGAAGGCGGTCAACAAGGGTGGGCTGGAGGTGGAGGTCCACGGCGTGCGGGCCTTCTGCCCCGTGTCGCAGATCGACGTTCGGTTCGTGGGCGATCCCTCGACCTTCGTCGGACAGAAGCTCCAGTTCCGCGTGCAGCGCGCCGACGCTCGCGACGTGGTGCTGTCGCGGCGGGCGCTGCTGGAGGAGGAGCGGGCCGCGCGCGCCCGGGCCACCCGCGAGAAGCTCGCCCCCGGGGCGGTGTTCGAAGGCGCGGTCACGAGCGTGCAGGACTACGGCGCCTTCGTGGACATCGGCGGCGTGGAGGGGCTGGTGCACGTCTCCGAGCTGGCCTGGGACCGGGTCTCGAAGCCGCAGGACCTGCTCAAGGCCGGCGACCAGCTCCGGGTGACGGTGCTCCGAATCGACGAGGACCCGAAGAAGGGCGAGCGCATTTCGCTATCCGTGAAGGCGCTCTCGCCCAGGCCCGAGCCGGCGCTGGGGCCGGAGAAGCCGGCCCGCCCGGCCCCGCCCCCGCCGCCCAAGGTGGGCGACCTGGTCGAGGCCGGCGTGGACAAGATCGAGCCCTTCGGCGTGTTCGTCCGGTTCGCGGGCGGGCGCGGGCTCGTGCCGGCCAGCGAGACCGGCACGCCGCGCGGCGCCGACCTGCGCAAGGCGTTCAAGGTGGGCGACGTCTTCCGCGCGCTGGTCACCGCCATCGACGAGCAGGGCCGCATCCGGCTTTCCAGGAGCGAGGCCGAGCAGGCCGCGGAGCGCGCCGAGGCGGAGGAGTACCTGGCCCGGGCCGCGCCGCGCCCGCCCGGGAAGGGCTTCGGCACCCTGGGCGATCTGCTCCGGGCCAAGCTCGAGAAGAAGTAGCCGGGCCGGCGCCCGCATCCCCGGCCCGTGTGGGCGCGCCGCCCACCTTCACCTAAAGTTGACGCCGCCCGGCGCCTCGATATCGTGGGGGCGGACCGCCACGCCGGGATTCTGCCTTTGGGGGTTGCTCCCAGGAGCCCTCCAGACTTTCATGGGCGGGCCGGACTCCAGAGGATTCAAGGAGCGACGATGCGTACCGTGACGATGGCTGTGCTTGCCACGCTGGTCCTGGCCGTCCCCGGCGTGGGTGGAGCGCAGTCCGGCTCCAAGCTGGCGATCGGGACCATCCGCGGCGACGCCAGCCGCGTCCGGCGCCAGATCCTGCTCCAGGTGTGCGAGTCCTACGACTGCGTGGCGGCCTCGCGGGTGATCACCAACAACCGGCCCGACCCGCAGAAGCTGCAGCGCGCCGGGGTGGTCGGTTACCTGGGAGGCGCGGTCACCGGCGAGCCCGGAGAGCGCCGCCTGATCCTGTCGCTCACCACCCCGACCTCGACGGCGCGCAAGCCGGCGCGCATCTGGCGCCTGCGCCTGACCCCCGACGGCCGGCTCCGCCCGCAGGCGCTGGACCGGTTCGCCACCGAGCTGGACGAGGTGCTGCGCGGGGCCGGGGCGGCGGCGCCCTCGCCGGCGGCACCGCCGCAGCGGGCGGCACCACCTCCGCCTCCCCCTCCGCCGGCGGCCAAGGCCCCTCCGCCCAGGCCGCCGCCGCCCGCCGCGGAGCCGGCCCCCAAGCCGCCGCCGGCCGTGGCCCAGCCGGCCCCGAAGCCGCCGCCCCCCGCCGAGCCGGCCAAGGCTCCCAAGCCCAGGAGGGAAGAGCCCTCGCCCCCGCCGTCGGCCGAGGGCCGGCTGCGCTTCGCGGGCGAGGTCGGGCTGTGGATCACGAACCGGAAGCTCAGCTACTCGGGCGCCGCCGCCGGGGTGGACGGATTGCTCCGGACGTACAGCGCCAGCGCCATCTTCGTCCCCAGCGTCCGCCTCGAGCTCTACCCCGCGGCCTGGGCGGGCGCGGGCCGGATCCTTTCCGGCATCGGCGTCTTCGCCGACTACGGTCAGTCCGTCGGCCTCAAGGTGAAGCCGCCCAGCGGCTCCTCGGAGGGGAACCACGACGGCAAGCTCACCGCCTTCGACGTCGGCGCGGTCTGGCGCCTCCAGCCCACGGCGAGCTCGCGCTTCGTGCTCGCCCCGGCCGTGGCCTACCGCAGCCTGCAGGTCACGACCTCGCCCGCCATCGCCGGCCTGGCCGACACCAAGCCCTCCGGGTACGAGCTGCGACTGGACGCCCAGCTCCCGGTCACGCCCTCGCTGACGCTGCTGGGCGGCGGCGGGTACACGCTCTGGACGACCAAGAAGGAGCTGGTGGGCAGCGTCCTCGGGAAGGGCTCGGCGCACGGGCTCGCGCTCCAGGCCGGCGCCGCCTATCGCCTCTTCGGGCCCCTTTCCCTCAAGGCCGTCTTCGAGTACCAGTCGGTCTCGTACTCGGGCCTGGGCCAGCCCAAGACCACGTTCGGCACCGCCAGCAGCGCCAGCGACAGCTACCTGGGCGGCCGCATCATGCTGCGGGCGGAGTACTAGGCTCCGCTGCCGCGCCCGGTCCCGTTCCGGACAGGGGGACCGTCGCGTCGCGCGATCGCCTCGGGGCGGGAGCGGGAGCGGGACCGGTCAACCCTCCTCGATGGCCACGCCCCACGGCGGAAGGGCCGCGCCGGCCCGCGCCGACAAGTTGGCCCGCACCGTCAGGCCCGGTCGCCGCAGCGTGAATGCGCTGCCGTCCCGCTCCACCGCCGGCCACGCCTCGGCGATCCGGTCGAGGTGGCGCCGGCGCAGGCCGAGGCAGCGGCGATAGTGCTCCCGCACCGCGCCGTGGAAGCCGTCCCGGCGATGCGTGAGCCGGGAGCGGAAGAACGTCCGCGGGTCCTGCGGGTCGGGGATCTCCGGCCCGGCCGCCGCCGCGTGCTCCCTCCTCCGCCCCTCCGAGACGGCCCGTGCCAGCGCCGGGTCGGTGTGGCTGGTGAAGTACAGGAACGGGTTCTCCTCCGCGTACTCCTCGCCCATGAAGATCAGCGGCAGGCCCGAGCCGAGCAGGACCAGGGCGGAGATGGGGAGGAGCGCCTCCGCCGGCACCAGCGCGGAGAGCCGCTCGCCCAGGGGACGGTTGCCCACCTGATCGTGGTTCTGGTCGCAGACCACGAACCGCCAGGGCGCCAGCCCCTCCACCCCGGTGCCGTGGGCCCGGTTGCGATGGCGCGAGTGCCGCCCGCGGTAGGCGAAGCCGTGGCCCAGGGCCTCGGCCACCTCCTCGGGTGGGCCAAAGTCCGCCAGGAAGCGCGCCCGCTCGCCGGTCACGAGGGCGTGGATGGCGTGGTGCAGGTCGTCCGCCCAGACCGCGGTGCACCCCCATCCCGCCGGCGGCGGGTCGAGGACGCGCCGATCGTTGCGCTCGTCCTCGGCCACCACCTGGATGTGGCGGGAGCTACGGGCCGCCTCGCCGCGCAGCTCCTCGGCGATCTCGGCCACCAGGTGCCGCGGGCTGGCGTCGGTGATGGTGTGGGTGGCGTCGAGGCGGAGCGCGTCCACCCGGAAGTCCCGCACCCAGCGCAGCGCCGCCCCGACGAAGAAGGCGCGCACCGGCGCCGCGCCGGGTCCTTCGAGGTTGAGCCCGTCCCCCCAGGGCGAGCGGTGGCGGGGCGTGAAGTACGGCGCGAAGACGCCCGAGTAATTCCCCTCGGGGCCGAGGTGGTTGGTGACGACGTCCAGGCACACGGCCAGGCCCAGGCCGTGCGCGCGATCGACGAAGCGCTGGAGGCCGGCCGGTCCGCCGTACGGCTCGTGGACGGCCCAGGGATACACGCCGTCGTACCCCCAGTTGCGCTCGCCCGGGAACGGCTGCACCGGCATGAGCTCGACGCAGGTGACGCCCAGCTCCGCGAGATCCGCGAGCCGCTCGGCCGCCGCGTCGAACGTGCCCGCCTCGGTGAACGTGCCCACGTGGAGCTCGTAGAAGACCAGCTCCTGCGCGGGCAACCCGGCGAAGGACGTCCTCCAGGCGCGGCGCCCGGGGTCGAAGACGCATGACGATCCGTGAACGCCTTCGGGCTGCCAGGGCGAGGCCGGATCTGGGCGGGGCTCCCCTCCGGCCGCCACCAGCCGGTACCGGGTGCCGTGCCCGGCGCCGGGGACCTCGACCCGCCAGGCGCCGCCCTCGCCGCGCTCCATGGCGTGATCGACCCCCTCCACCCGGACGGCCAGCCGATCCACGCCGGGCGCCCAGGCGTGGAAGCGTACGCCCCCGACGATCAGCTCGGGTCCGTGTCGAAGCATGACGGCAAGGTGCCCATGGCGTCTCGCGGCAACACTATACAGGCGAGCACTCCGGTCTCCCGGGCGCGCCCCTTCCGTGCCCGTTTCCCAGCTACCCGCGGCAATCCGTCCGGCGAGGCGGCACGCGCTGGCTATCTTAGGCGCGATCCGCGACACACCGTCGCCCCGAGGAGGCAACCCGGCGCTCGACCTGCACGGCACGGCTGCGCTAGCCTCGAAACTCCGGGAGCAGCGTGGTACTCGCATCGCGGCGAGCCACTTCAAAGGAACACAACGTGCCCATGACCGGCGAGCGCCCCACCCAGAACCCCCATCTCGTCCGCTGGGTCGACGAATCGGCCAAGCTCCTCGGGCCCGAGCGCATCGTCTGGTGCGACGGCTCGAAGGCGGAGCTCGACCGGCTCATGAAGGATGCGGTCGCCGACGGAACCTTCATCCCGCTCGATCAGTCCAGGTGGCCCGGCTGCTACTACCACCACTCGAACCCGAACGACGTGGCGCGCGTCGAGCACCTCACCTTCATCTGCACGCCCACCAAGGAGGAGGCCGGCCCCACCAACAACTGGATGGATCCGGCCGAGGCCCGTCACCTGCTGGCCGGCCTGCTCGACGGGGCCATGAAGGGCCGGACCCTCTACGTGGTGCCCTACCTGATGGGCCCCGCCAGCTCGCCCTTCTCCAAGGTGGGCGTGGAGATCACCGACTCGATCTACGTGGTCCTCTCCATGGGGATCATGACGCGCATGGGGAAGGTGGCGCTGGACCGGCTGGGCAGCTCCGACCAGTTCAACCGGGGCCTGCACTCCGTCCGCGACTGCGATCCCGCCCGGCGCTACATCTGCCACTTCCCCCAGGACAACACCATCTGGTCGGTGGGATCGGGCTACGGCGGCAACGCGCTGCTGGGGAAGAAGTGCCTGGCGCTGCGCATCGCCAGCTTCATGGCCCGGAACGAGGGCTGGCTGGCCGAGCACATGCTCATCCTCGAGGCCGAGTCGCCCCAGGGCGAGAAGAAGTACGTGTCGGCGGCGTTCCCGTCGGCCTGCGGCAAGACCAACTTCGCCATGATGATCCCGCCCGAGGCCTTCCCGGGCTGGAAGATCCGGACGGTGGGCGACGACATCGCCTGGATGCGGGTGGGCGAGGACGGCCGGCTCTGGGCGGTGAACCCCGAGAACGGCTACTTCGGCGTGGCCCCGGGCACCAACCGGAAGACCAACCCCAACGCCATGGAGACCGTCCGGCGCGACTCCTTCTTCACCAACGTCGGGCGGACCGCCTCGGGAGACATCTGGTGGGAGGGGATGGACAGCGAGGCCCCGGCGGAGTGCATCGACTGGAAGGGCGCGCCCTGGAAGAAGGGCTCCACCGAGAAGATCGCCCACCCCAACAGCCGCTTCACCTCGCCGGCGCGCAACAACCCGGCCCTCTCCCCGGCGGCCGAGGACCCCAGGGGCGTGCCCATCTCCGCCATCCTCTTCGGCGGCCGGCGCTCCACCACCGTCCCGCTGGTCCTGGAGGCGTTCAACTGGACGCACGGCGTGTACATGGGCGCCACCATGGGCTCCGAGACGACGGCCGCGGCCATGGGGCTGAAGGAGGGCGTGCGCCGGGATCCCATGGCCATGCTGCCCTTCTGCGGCTACGACGCCGGCACGTACCTCGGGCACTGGCTGGACATGCAGCAGCGCATCCCGGACCCGCCCCGGCTCTTCATGGTGAACTGGTTCCGCAAGGGCCCCGAGGGCAAGTTCCTGTGGCCGGGCTTCGGCGACAACATGCGGGTGCTGAAGTGGGTGCTGGACCGATGCGACGGCAAGGTCGCCGCCCAGGAGACGCTTCTCGGGTACACGCCGCGCCCCGGCGACCTGGTCCTGGAGGGCATCGACGCCTCGCGCGAGGCGATCGCGGCCGCGACGCGCATCGATCTGAACGAGTGGGAGGAGGAGCTGGATTCGCAGGCCGAGTGGTTCGAGAAGCTCGGCCCCACCCTCCCCCGCCCGCTGGCGCTCCTGCGCGAGCTGATGCTGGAGCGGGTGCGAGCGGCGAGGAAGGTGAAGTAGCAGCACCGGGCCGAAGGGAAGCCGCCGAACCGGCCCCTGGACCTGGACTTGGTCCGGGAACGTGGAGCTGGACTGCTCGGACCACACCTGGGCCATTTCAGCTCAGGCCCAAGCCCAAGTCCAAGTCGGGCGACCACAGTAGACTCCATCTCATGTGCACCCTCGCCCTCGCGCTCCAGGTCGACCCTCGCTGGCCCGTCCTGGTGGCCGCCAACCGCGACGAGCACCTGGATCGCCCTTCGGAGGGCTGGGCGTTGCGCGGCTCGGGGAAGGAGACGCGCCGGGCCGCGCCGCTCGACCTGCAGGCCGGCGGGACCTGGATCGGCGTGTCCGCCCGCGGCGTGTTCGCCGGGGTCACCAACCATTACGTCCGGTTCGACGGCTTCCCCGATCCCTCCCGGCGCTCCCGGGGTGAGCTGGTCCCGATGGCGCTGGCGGCGGGGAGCGCCGCCGAGGCCGCGGAGGCGCTCCGGCCGCTGGACGCGGCGCGCTGGAACCCGTTCCACCTGCTGGTGGCCGACGTGCAGGGCGCCATCCTCTGGTGGTACGACGGCGAGGAGCAGGGGCTCGAGGCGCTGGGCCCGGGGCTCCACCTCATCACCGAGAGCGATCGCGAGGGCCGCGGAGCGCGGGCGGAGTGGCTGCGCGCGCGCTGGCCGGCCGAACCCTCGCTGCCGCGGCTGCGCGAGCTCCTCACCCACCACGGCGCGCCGCCGCCCGGGGGAGACGCCACCTGCATCCACGGCGACCCGGTCTACGGGACCCGCTCCTCCGCCATCCTCCGGCTGGCGCCGGACCTCGGCGCCAGCGAGCTGTACGTGGCCGAAACGCGGCCGTGCACCGCACCGCACGAGGACCGGTCCGATCTGCTGACGGCGCTGGCGCGTCGCCCTTGACGGCCGGGCGCGCCCGCGACAGATCAGACGGGAACCATGGGCCTCCTCGACCGCATCCAGTTCCGGAAGCCGTCCGCCCCGCCGCCGGAGGCGCTCGACGTCCTGCCCGACGGCGCCATCCGGATCCTCTGGCCGGGCGGCCCCGAGGTCACCGTCCCGGCGGCGAGGATGCGCGACGCCTGCCCGTGCGCGGCCTGCGTGGAAGAGGGGACCGGCCACAAGATCCTCGATCCGGCCACCATCCCGTCCGACATCCACCCGCTCGAGATCGCCCCGGTGGGATCGTACGCGGTGCAGTTCCGCTGGTCGGACGGGCACTCCACCGGGATCTACTCCTGGGACACGCTGCGCAGGGCCTGCGGGCTCGAGTAGGGCCGTGACCGTGGCCCGGCGCGGAAACCGCGCCGCGGCTCAGATGTGACTTCTCTGCGGAGCCTCCACCGGAGCGTGCCCGTTCTCGGCGGGCCCGTGGCCCTCGCGCGAGGTGCCGAAGCGGACGGCGCGCGGATCGCCGGTCCCGCCGCGCAGCGCGTGGACCAGCAGCTTGACCGTGTTGGCGTCGGCGTGGCCGGTCACGGTCTCGCGCACCAGCACGTCGACCGCTCCCCGGGCATCGTAGGCGCCCGAGCGGTAGGGGCGCGGCTGGGTGAGCGCGCAGAAGGCGCTGGCGACGGCGATGACCTCGATGGCGCGAGCCGGCGGCCCGGCCAGCCCCGGGTAGCCCTGCCCGCAGCGCCAGTGGTGGCTGCGGGCGGCGGCCACGGCGGGGTGGTGGCCCAGCACCCGGGCCAGGTGGTAGGCGCCCAGCAGCGGGTGGGCCGCGATGCGATGGACCTGCTCGACCGAGAGCCGATCGTGGTGCGCCAGGAGGCGGGGCGAGAGCTGGCGCATGCCCACGTCGTGGAGCAGTGCCGCCGCGGCCAGATCGTCGAGCGTCCGCGCCGGGCCCACCGCCGTCAGGAGCACCCGCACGCCCACGGCCGCGGTGAGCAGGGCGTGCCGGTAGACGAGGGGTTGATCGCGGCGGGCGGCCAGCAACTCCTCGACCAGCGGCTCGGGCAGGTCGATGGAGCGGAGCGTGCGCTCGACCGCCTCGCGCGCGCCGCGCCGCCCGAAGAGCGGCTCGTAGGCCGGGCTCTCGAAGGGCACGTCCACATCGGCGGCCAGGGGCGTCTCGGAGAGCTTCCTCCGCGGCAGGTGCGGAGCATGCTCGCCCGCCTCCTCGATGGTCTGGGGGGAGATCACCGTCCCGTGGCCTGCCAGCACCTCCCCGCGGCAGTCCACCAGATCCTCGAGCAGTGTCAGCCGGTCGAACACGGCTGCTCGAAGCTAGCAGGGCGCGCGGCCGGAAGGCGAGCCTGCCCCCATCCTGGCCGGATACGCCTGAGCAGGAGCGGATCCAGGGCGATCGATGGGTGCCGCGGAACCCGATGGCGCGGGATGTCGGAGGACCGCGCCGTTCAGGCTACCGCCGCCTGGACCTCCCCATCGCCCGGTCCATCTCGCGCTTCGACTCGCGCTCGGCGATGGCCTCCCTGCGCGCGATCTTCACGGGGCGTGCCGCCCCGCCCCGGGAGCAGAGCTCCCGGGGCCCCACCCCTGCTTCGCGGGGCCCTGCGCCGTGCTCGCCGCTTCGCGGCTGCGCGCGGCTGCCCCGCGGGGCGGCTACCGCCGCCTGGACCTCCCCATGGCCCGGTCCATCTCCCGCTTCGACTCCCGCTCGGCGATGGCCTCCCTGCGATCCTCGTGCGACCGGCCCCTGGCCAGGGCGATCTCGACCTTGGCCCAGCCCTGCTTGAAGTAGAGGCGCAGCGGGACGAGGGTGTAGCCGCGCTGCTCGACCTTGCCGCGGATGCGGTCGATCTCCGGGCGTCGCAGGAGCAGCTTGCGGTCCCGGAGGGGCGCGTGTCCGAAGTGGGCCGCCTGCTTGTACTCGCCGATGCGGCAGTTCACCAGGAAGAGCTCGTCGTCCCGGGGCTGCGCGTAGGCGTCGGAGAGGTTGACGTTCCCCTCGCGCAGCGACTTCACCTCGCTGCCGGTGAGCGCCAGCCCCGCCTCCCAGGTGTCCTCGATGGCATAGTCGAAGCGGGCGCGGCGGTTCTGCGCGACGAGCTTGACTCCAGGGTCGGCCTTCTCCGGCTTGCCCTTCATGGCAGGCGGCCGTTGTCGATGAGGCGCGTGGTGCCCACGAACGCGGCCAGGAGCATGACGCTCCCCGGCTCGGCGCGGGCCACCGGGGTCAGCGTGGCGGGGTCGACGATCTCGACGTAGTCGATTCGCGCCCGGGCCGCCTCCAGCCGGGCCCGGGCCCGGGCCCGGAGCTGGGCCGGGTCCCGCTGCCCGCCCGCGGCCGCCTCCCGGACCTCGGCCAGCGCGCCCGAGAGCGCCAGCGCCCGGGCGCGCTCCTCCGGCGACAGGAACGCGTTGCGGGAGGAGAGCGCCAGGCCGTCGGGCTCGCGGACGATGGGCATGCCGGCGATCTCGATCCCGAAGGCCAGGTCCCTGGCCATGGCCCGGATCACCGCCAGCTGCTGGTAATCCTTCTCGCCGAAGACGGCCACGTGCGGCCGCGTCAGGTTGAAGAGCTTGGCGACCACCGTGGCCACCCCGCGGAAGTGGCCGGGCCGTGAGGCCCCGCACAGCCCCTGGGAGACGCGCTCCACCGTCACCCAGGTCTGGTGGTCTCCCGCGAACATGGCATCGGGCTTCTCCGGCGCCAGCACCCAGTCCACCCCCGCCCGGCCGCACTTCTCCAGGTCGCCGGGCAGATCGCGGGGGTAGCGGGACAGGTCCTCGTTCGGCCCGAACTGGGTGGGGTTCACGAAGATGGTCGCCAGGGAGAGGCCGCGCCCGGCGCCCTCGTCGGCCCGGCGCCGGGCCTCGCGCAGCAGGGAGAGGTGCCCCTGGTGCAGGAAGCCCATGGTCGGGACCAGGACCAGGCGGGCGCCCTGCTCGCGCGCCGCCAGGCAGCGCGACTGCCACTCGGCCGGGTCGGTGAAGAGGCGGGGAGCCTTCACGCTAGATCGGCGCCCCCATCGCGTCCGGTGGATCCTTGGGCTCCTGCTCGGTGGCCGTGAGCGGCACGAGCCGGAGCGCGCTGGAGTGGAAGGCATGGGCCTCGGAGGGGAAGGTGCCGGCGCGCACCTCGCCCGCGTAGGCCGAGACGGCGGCGCGCACCGCCTGCCCCAGCTCGGCGAAGCGCTTCACGAACTTGGGGGTGAAGGACTCGTCCAGGCCCAGGAGGTCGTTCAGCACCAGCACCTGGCCGTCGCAGTGCGGGCCGGCCCCGATGCCGATGGTGGGGATGCCGAGCTGGGCCGTCACCAGCCGCGCCAGCTCGGTGGGGATGCACTCCAGGACGATGGCATAGCAGCCCGCCGCCTCCAGCGCGCGCGCGTCGCGCAGGAGCTGCTGGGCGCGGTCGGCGTCCTTCCCCTGCACCACGTAGCCGCCCATCTTGTGGACCGACTGCGGGGTGAGCCCGATGTGGCCCATCACCGGGATGCCGGCCCGGACGATGCGCCGGATGACCTCGCCGAACTCGGCGCCGCCCTCCAGCTTGACCGCCTCGGCGCCGCCCTCGGCCACCAGCCGCACCGAGGCCTTGACCGCCTCGTCGGGCGAGGCCTGGTAGCTGCCGAAGGGCAGGTCGCACACGAGGTGCGCCCGGCCGTCGCCGCGCGCCAGCCCGCGCCGGACCGCAACGCAGTGGTAGGCCATGTGATCCAGCGTGACCGGCAGCGTGGAGTCGTTGCCCTGGATCACCATGCCGAGCGAGTCGCCCACCAGCACCACCTCGACCCCGGCCGCGGCCACCAGGCGGGCGGCGGTGGCGTCGTAGGCGGTGACGGCGGCGAACCGTTCACCGGATTGCTTCATCCGGCGCAGCTCGTGGATGGTGACGTGCTTGGGCGCCCCAGGGGCGTGCGAGGACATTCGCGTTGACCTCCGGTGCAGGCCCCGCGAGGGGTCCCGCCCGTTCGTGGAGACCAGAATCTAACCCGATTTCGTTCCCATCGGCACGTAATGCCGGGTCCCCTTCCGGTGCCGCGCGATGACGGTGAGCAGGGCGTCGAGATCCTCGGCATTGACTTCGAAATCGATGTCGCTCGTGTTCACGACCAGGAGCGGGGTCTCCTCGTAGTGGAAGAAGAAATCCCGGTACGCCTTGGCCAGCGCGTCGAGGTAGGCGGGATCCATCCCGCGCTCGTAGTCGCGCCCGCGCTTCTTGATGCGCGAGAGCAGCACCTCGGTGCGCGCCTGCAGGTACACCACCAGGTCCGGCCGCGCCACGCGCGGATCGAGGAGCTCGTAGACCTGCTGATAGAGCGCCAGCTCCGCTGGCTCGAGGGTCAGCGCAGCGAAGATCCGATCCTTGGCGAACAGGTAGTCGGAGATGGTCGACTGGTTGAAGAGGTCCTGCTGCAGGAGCGCCTGCTGCTGCTGGTAGCGCGAGAGCAGGAAGAAGAGCTGCGCCTGGAAGGCGTACTTGTGCCGCTCGGCGTAGAAGCCTGCCAGGAACGGATTCTCCTGCGGCTGCTCCAGGACCAGCCGCCCCTCGGTCCGCTCGGCCAGGATCTGCGCCAGGGCGGTCTTCCCCACGCCGATGGGACCTTCGATGGCGATGTGCCTGGGTCGGTCCATGCGCTCCGTCTGGAGAAAACGGGCTGGAGAGAACGGGCGAGATTGCCACGCGCATCGGACGCTCGGCAACGGGGGCGCGGCCATCCCTGACAACTGGATCGTGCTACCCCTGATCATGGGATCACAGGTCATTTGACACTGCATCTGACGTCACGTATCGTCAGCGGGTCTTCGCGCTTGGCTGTGGCAGCGGAGGTACCGGATGGGTAGCCGAATCGCGACGAAGCAGCAGGAGGCGGTGCGGAGGGCGGGGTTTCGGGGTGAAGAGGGGCTGGAGGGGATCGACCCCGCCTTCCAGCGCGCGATTCTCAAGATCGCCATCGAGCTCAGGAAGCCGAACGCCCCGAGCTACGAGACCATCGTCCAGGCGACCATCCAGAGCATGCGGCTCGACGAGGCGGTGTTCCGCCGGTACCTGGGTGAGAACGGCGCACGGAACATGAGCCTGCTGCTGGCCACGGCGCGCGCCGGAGGGCTGTAGCGGCCGCGAGTTCCACGGGCGCCCGTTCGACAGGTGGGCGGGCGGGCAGAGGGTTAGCGGATGGGCGCCCGTGGGTTGTGATCCGGTCAGGGCCCCGTTCCCGGCACGCCGCGCAGGCGCGCCTTCGCTCCGAGGCCCTGTTCCGTTCGCGGGCATTGCCGCTACGCGCCTTCGCTCCGAGCCCCCTGTGCCGCTACCGCGGTCGCGCAACTGATCTCACGGCCGCGCGCGTTCGAGAGCACCGGGCGCCGCGGACTCGCCGAACTCGGTCGGGCACTACCCGCTTCGCGGGGTGCCCGACCTCAGACACCGGCTCGCCCGCAGCCGTTTCCCACTCCGCGCGCGTTCCTCTTTCGCCGGCGGCCGCGCTCCCGCGGTGCTCGCGGCACAGGGGGCTCGGGCTCCGGCGCTGCCCCGGCTGGTGTGCTGTTCCGGCGGTGCGGCATGCGCGGGGCGGAGCTATCGCCGCGACACCCGGACGATGAGGTCACGGCCGTCGGGGACGGACGAGATGGGCTCCTGGAAGCAGATGTCCCCCCAGCACACGCGGACAGCGGCCTGCAACTCGGCGATCTTCGACATCGTCCGCGTGCACGCGCCTCCCGCGTCGGCCCAGTCGGCGTCCTCCGGGCACAGCGCCTCCACGGCGTACATGCGGCCCTCGGGGCTGGGCGAGGCGGCGATGGCCTCGAGGAGGTCTCTCCGACCGAGATCGAGAATCCTCTGGAGCGCGAGGCGCTGCCGAGGCGTGGCGTTGCCGTAGCCGACCGTCTTGGCGTACGCGCCGTCCACCAGCGGGTTCGTGAGCTGGTCGTAGTCCTGTTTCAGCTCGGTGGGGACGTCCGGTGTCGCCGAGAAACCGAAATGGGCGTGGTACTGCGTCACCAGGTTGCCGTCGCCGAAGCTGTACCGGATCCCCCCCGGCCCGGTCAGGCGTCCAGCCCGGAAACGTTCTTCATGCTCGCCATGTCGAGCTCCCGGCCCAGCCTCCTCCAGGCTTGCTTCGATGCGCTCACGACTATTTCGCCACGCAAGATCCGCCCGGAGCGGTCCGCGATCACCAGCACGGTCGCGGAGGCATATCCGCCGCCCTTCACATGGAACGATAGGGAATTGCCGAGGCCGAGCTCCCGATCCTTCATCGATCGCTCGACCTCAAGCCCGTACTGCGTTCGGATCGGCGCCACGTTGTCCGGCGCGTGGCTGAGCACCGGCTTCAGGGCGGCGAGGAGACGCCGATCCTCGTCGAGCCATTTCTCGTTCAGCGGCTCCTCTCCGCGCGCGGCGATGGAGATGGCCAGCATCGCGGTCGCAAGCAAGTATCTCGTCACGGCTGTCCCCCCTGGTGAGGCGCGCTCCGCTCTCGAGCCTACCACCGGACCGATCCTTCAGCCCTGTCCCAGCGCCCTCTCCAGCGCCGCCCACTCCGCGACCGACAGCGTCTCCCCTCTCCTGGCGGGATCGATCCCGGCGGCCTCCAGCGCGGCGGCGAGCCGCTCCGGCGGAGCCACCCGCCCCGCCTCGAGCGCATTGCGCAGCGTCTTGCGGCGCTGGGCGAAGCCGGCCTTCACCAGGCGGCGGAAGCGGGCCTCGTCGAGCACGGCGTCGGCGGGCGGGCGGAAGCGGGCGCACAGGACGGCGCTCTCGACCTTGGGGGGCGGCCAGAAGGCGCCGGCGGGGACGCGGCGGGCGACCTCGACCTCGGCCTGGCGCTGCAGGAGCACGGAGAGGAGGCCGTATTCCTTGCCGCCGGGCTCTGCCGCGAGCCGCTCGGCGACCTCGCGCTGGAGGAGGAACACGGCTCGACGGATGGAGGGCGCGGAGTCGAGCAGCGAGAAGAGGATGGGGCTCGAGAGGTGGTAGGGGAGATTGCCGGCCACGGCCAGCCGCGGTGCCGCTCCGGGTGCGTCGGACGCGCCGAACCGCGTGGCCAGGCCCGGCCAGTCGAGCCGGGCGGCGTCGGCCTCGAGGAGCGTGAGCCGATCCCCGAGCTCGCGCCGCAGGACGCGGACCATGTCGCGGTCGCGCTCGACCGCCACCACGCGGGCGCCGCGCCGGAGCAGGCGCGCGGAGAGGTGACCGAGGCCGGCGCCCAGCTCGACCACCGTCTCGCCGGCGGCGGGCGCGGCCAGGGCGGCGATGTCGTTCAGCACCCCGGGGTCGCCGAGGAAGTTCTGGCCCCAGGTCTTCTTGGCGCGGAGGTCGTAGCGCTCGAGCAGCGCGCGGGGGGATGGGTAGGTGGCGTCGGTCACGGCGATCTTCGCTCGGGCGCGGGCTCGGGCTCGGGCTCGTTCACGGATCTGTGGACGCAGTCTAGAGCCGCCAGGCCGGATCGGCGTTCAGATCGGCGCCGGCGCGGACGCCGCGCAGGTGGGCGTGCGTGCCCGCCACCGCGATCATGGCCGCGTTGTCGGTGCAGAGCTTGACCGGGGGGAGGAAGGCGATCATGCCCTCGTACTCGGCCGCCCGCGCCGCCACCGCCGCCCGGAGCCGGCTGTTGGCCGCCACCCCACCCGAGAGCACCAGCCGGTCGAAGGAGAACCGGCGCGCCGCCCGGAACGCCTTCTCCACCAGGGCCCGCACGATGGCCTCCTGGTAGCTGGCGCACAGATCCGCGAGCCCCTTGCCCTCCGGGACGCCATGCTTCTTCACGTGGTGCAGGAGCGCGGTCTTGAGGCCGGAGAAGCTGAAGTCCAGATCGGAGCCCTTGACGATGGCCCTGGGAAACCGGATGGCGGCGGGGTCTCCCTCCTTCGCCAGCCGGTCGATGGCCACGCCGCCCGGGTACGGCAAGCCGATGAGCTTCGCACCCTTGTCGAAGGCCTCTCCCGCGGCGTCGTCGCGGGTCTGCCCGAGCAGCTTGTAGTCGCCGAAATCCCGCGCCGCGTAGAGCGAGGTGTGGCCGCCCGAGACCACCAACCCGAGGAACGGGAAGGTCGGCGGTGTCTCGCCCAGGAAGGCCGCCACCAGGTGGCCCTCCAGGTGGTTCACCGGGACGAGCGGCTTTCCCCAGGAGAGGGCCAGGGCCTTGGCGGCCTGCACGCCCACCAGCAGCGCGCCCACCAGCCCCGGCCCGCTCGTCACCGCGACCGCGTCGATCGCGTCGGGGCCGACGGCGGCGAGCGCCAGGGCCTCGTCGACCACGGGCATCATCTGGACCACGTGGTTGCGGCTGGCCAGCTCCGGGACCACCCCGCCCCAGCGGCGGTGGATGTCGATCTGGGTGGCCACGACGTCGGAGAGCGCCCGGCGGCCGTCCTCCACCACGGCCGCGGCGGTCTCGTCACAGCTGGTTTCGATGCCGAGGACCTTCATCAGACCGGGACTCTTAACCCGGTCGCGCGCGGCGCGCGAGGGCTCAATCCGAGGCGCAGCAACCAGCTACCGCGGCCACCCCGGCATCCCCGCCGCGTACCACGTCGCCGCAGCGGCAGCGGCGGCCAGGGCCACGGCCCCCACGATGAGGGCGAGGCGGGAGCGGGGGGGCGGGGCCGGGCGCGCCGGAACCCGGGCGGCGGTCATCGCGCCGGGCCGGCGCGGCGCGCCGGCCGACGGGGGCTGCGGTGGGGCCGGGGGCCGCGGCGCCGGGAGCGGCTCCTCGCGTCCGCCCGGCACCGAGACGTGCGGCGCCGCCATCGCGGTGCGCGGGCCACCCAGCGACGGAGGCAGCGGCACGGTCCCGGGCGGCGGCACGGGGATCGAGAAATGGGTCGGGGACCGCAGGCTCGGGGCTCCGCCATGGGTCCAGCCGGGCGGAGGCGCGTGCGGTGGCGGCGGCAAGGGGCGCCGCACGACGGCGGGCGGGGCGTGTCCGGCCGCCGCGCCGTCGGACGGCATGGGCGGCGGCGACCGTGGGCGCGGCGGCGGCTCGTGCTGGACGGGGCCGCCCGCCACCGGCCCGGCGAACCAGTCCACCCCGTCGGGCTCGGGCGGCGGCACCGGGGGCGGGGCGTGCGCCGAGGCGCGCTCGGCGGCGCCCAGGGCCGGCCCGGGCGGCGCGGGCTCCTCGACCGGGACGGGCGAGGTCTCCTTGATGATCCCCTCGAAGAAGAGCTTCGAGATCACGCCGGCGGCGGCCAGGTCGTCGTAGTCGGCCTCCTCGATGACCTGCTCCAGCGTGCGCCGCCCGTCGAAGAGCCGGAGCAGCGCGTTCACGTCGTCGGGGATCTCGGCCAGCCGCTCGGCCAGGAGCGGGTAGTCGATCTCGAAGACCCGGTCCAGGGCCGGGAGCTGCTCGACGATCCGCCCCCACTCGTCGATGCGGCGCATGCCCTCCATGAGCAGGCCCTGGGTCGAGACGGGGATGCGCTCCTCCCGCTCGATGGGCTTGAACTCGATGGCGAACTCGCCCTCCTGCCAGTTCAGCAGCCGGTAGAAGGCGTTCTCGCCGGTGAGCTTGCCGGACAGCTCGCAGTCGAGGATGCGCCCGTCGCGGAAGTAGCAGACCGCCTCGACGCCCTTGCGGTTCTTGACGTGCAGCGCCCCGGACTTCTTCCCCATCTCCAGCGTCTGCACCAGGTCGACCACGCCCATGTCGGAGAGGCTGCCGGCGAAGCTGGCCTTGAGGTCCTTCTTCTCCAGCCGCTCCTTCTCCTTCTTCTGGAGAAGGATCTTCACCCGGGTGACGATCTCCTTGATGTAGATGGGCTTGGTCAGGTAGTCCTCGACGCCCAGCTCGAGGCCCTTGACCTTGTATTCGACCGACTTCTGGCCGGTCAGGAAGATGAACGGGGTGCCGCGATAGCGGTCGTCGGTCTTGAGCCGCCGGCACAGCTCGAACCCGTCCATCTCCGGCATCTTGGTGTCGGACAGGATCAGGTCCGGTGGGGAGATCTCGCACTTCTCCAGGGCATCGCGGCCATTCACGGCCGTGGTGACGGAGAAGCCCGCCTTCTTGAGCGAGACCTCCATCACCCGCAGCGACTTGGGATCGCCGTCTACGAGGAGCAGGTGCTGCTTCGCCAAGTGGCCCTCTTTCTTGCTGGGGGGCTGGGTGAGGCTCAGCCCCCCAGGTATCGATTGCTCGGCCTTCCGCCTCGCTCCGTCGGCGGGCGGAGCCCGCCTCCTCCCCGGCTCGCTCCGGCCCAGCCTCATCCGGCCGGGCCTGCGCTCGCAACCGGCCGTCTTTCTTGCGTCCTGCGCTCGATAGATCTCGCCGTAGAAGGTCTGCGGAGTCAAGTTGGCGTGGGTGGGAGCGTCACCGTGCTCGCTTGCGCTCCAGCATGCGCAGCTCGCGGACCGCGTCGGCGTTCCGCGGGTTCGCCGCGACGGCCGCCCGGAACAGCTTCTCGGCGCGGGCGGCGTCCTTGTCGTCCCGGGCCAGGAGGCCGGCCACGTAGGCCGCCCGATCGCAGGAAGGGCTCCGCAGGGCCTCCTCGGCCAGGGTGCGGGCCCGCTCGCGGTCGCGCGCGGTCGGGTCGCTCAGGATGGCCAGAGCCAGGGCCGCCTGGTAGTCGGCCTGGGGATCGGCGCGGACGGCGGCCTCGAGGAACCCGCGCGCCCTGACCCAGTCCCGCGTCCGCAGGCAGGCCTCGCCCTTGGCGAAGTCCACCCGCGCCGCCTCGGCCTCGGCGGACCAGGCGTCGCTCCTCTGGGACAGGTAGGCGTTGCGCTTCTTCTCGTCGGAGAGCGTCTCGTAAGCCTCGTTCACGGCGGTGAAGAAGTCCTTGACGGTGTCGGCCAGGTCCGCCAGCGCCGGCGAGGCGAAGCGATCGGGGTGGAACTTGCGGGCCAGGGAGAGGAAGGCCTGCTTCACCGCGTCGCGGCCGGCGCCCTGGGGCAGCCCGAGCCGGGCGAACGGGTCCTTCATCCGGGCGCGGGGGGCGGCCTCGAGGAGCGCCTGGCGCAGCACCGCCTCCGCCGAGCCGGGCGGCGCGCCGGGACGGGGCGGGGCCGCCCCGGGCTGGGCCGCTCCGGCCTGGGCCGGGGTGGGCGGCGGCGTCGGGCGGGGTGCGCCGGCGAAGGGTCCGATTCCCATGTTCCGCATCGCCTGCTGCAGGAGCCGCTGCCGGCGCGCGCGCGCCTCGGCGGGATCGCTGCGCCGCGCAGGGGTGGGAGGGACGGCGGCGGCCGGCGCGGCCGCCGGCGCGGACGGCGCCGGGGTCGAGCCCGGGCGCGGCGGCTCCAGCTCCGAGAGGTCCAGCCCGGCCGAGGTCTCGCCGGTCGGCTGGGGCGCGTCGCCGGCGGCGATGGCCAGCCCGAGCAGGAGCAGGGCGGCCACCATGGCCCGGGCGCGCTCCGGCGGCACGTCGGAGGGGGCGAAGAACGCCTCCAGCGTGGTGGGCGACTCGAGCCGCGCCACCAGCACCTGCTCCAGCGCCGTCCAGCGGAAGGCGCTGGCCACGCCCCGGTACCCCGAGGCGAGCCGCAGGGCGCCGTTCGACACCGGCTGCAGCGCGGAGATGACCAGCGCGCCGGCCTGCGGGCGCTCCAGCGCGTCCACGATGGTGCGCAGCGGCGAGAGGTGGCTCTGGCCGGCCCAGGCCGGCACCGGGGTGGAGGCGTCGAAGGCGTAGGCGCCCTGCTCCAGGGCGGCGATCAGGTTGAAGTAGCCTGCCTGCTGCTCGGTGAGCGCCCGGTCGACCTGTTCCCGGGAGACGGCGCCCATCTCCACCAGGATCTCGCCCTGGGGCCGGCGGGTCTCCGCCATCACGGCCAGGCTCCTGGAGAGGGTATCGACGTCGATGGCGCCCGCCTGCAGGAGCATGTGCCCGAGCGGCCGGACGCCGCTCACCACCTGCGCGCCCACCGGCTTTCCGTCCTGGATGAAGATCCGGGAGGTCCCGCCGCCGTGCTGGACCGTCAGCACGCCGGTGGCGCGCAGGTTCAGCGCCTCGAGCAGGATGGCGGCGAGCGGGGTCCGCGCCAGGTCGCCCGGCTCGTGGAGGAAGCTCATTCCAAGGGCATGATAGCCCACTTCGGCGTTCCTGCCCGAACCCGCACCCGCTCCCGAACCCGTCATCCGTGAACCCGGGCCCCTGTCCCGAGTCCCCTGGCCCCTGGCCCCGGTTCCGGCGGATTTCCGTCGGTGCACGGTCCCCGGGCCTGGGGACGCGGGACTCGGACGGGCACGAGAGGCCGGGTTCAGGTTCGGGTGCGGGTTCGGAGATCGCTCTGCGCAATGCAGCCCAGTGCCGCATACACTCCGACCCCCACCGCCACCGCCAGGTTCAGGCTCCTCTTCCCCGGCAGCATCGGGATCCCGACCTGGCGATCCGGCCAGGCGGCCAGGAGCGCCGGGGGTAGCCCGTGCTGCTCGTGGCCGAAGATCAGGAAGTCGCCGGGGGCGAAGGGCTGCTCGTCGATCGACCGGCTCGCACGAGCGGTGAAGAGGTGCAGGCGCCCGGGCGCAGACCGCCCGGGAGATTGACCGCCGAGCGCGCGGGCCTCAAATTCCGGCCAGTCGCGGTAGAGTGCGTGCTGTACGTCCGGCCAGTAGTCCAGCCCGGCCCGGCGCAGGTGGCGGTCGTCGAGGGAGAAGCCGAGCGGTCCCACCAGGTGGAGGATCGAACCGGTCACCACGCAGGTCCGGGCCACGTTGCCGGCGTTGGGGGCGATCTGCGGGGACACGAGCACGACGTGCAAGGGCGGGTTGGGAGGGGAGAGGGTCGGCATGGGAGGGATCGGGATCGTGAACAACCCGCGGGCGCGGCGCAACCAGCGCCGGCCCGGCGCGGTGGCTCGCCTGCGGGCTCGCCTCGACGGGGACGGCGAGGTCCTCGACGCCTCCACCCCCGAGGAGCTGGAGGTTGCCGTGCGCCGCTTCCAGGCGGCGGAGATCGACGTCCTGGGCGTCAACGGCGGCGACGGCACGGGGCACGTGGTGCTGACCGCCTTCGCGCGCGCCTACGGCAGCCGGCCGCTGCCGCGGGTCCTGCTCCTGCGCGGCGGCGCCATGAACACCGTGGCCCATGGACACGGCATCGGCGGCACCCCCGACGCCATCCTCAAGTCGGTGCTGGAGCAGCGCCGGCGGGGATCCCGCTCCGGACCGTGGATCGCGACCTGCTCCGCGTCGAGGCCGACGAGGGCGCGGCGCGGTACGGGTTCATCTTCGGAACCGGGGCGGTGGTGACCTTCCTGGAGGCCTACTACCGGGCCGGCGACCCCTCCCCGCGCGCGGCCCTCTGGCTCGTGATCCGCGCGGTGGGGTCGGCGCTGCGGGGCGGCCCGTTCGCCCTGTCGCTCATGCGCCGGGAGCGGCTGCGCGTCGAGACCGACGGCGAGGAGTGGCCGGACGGCAGCTATCTCACCCTGCTGGCCGGCACCACGCCCGACATCGGGCTGGGCTTCAAGGCCTTCCAGCGCTGCGACGAGCAGCCCGGCTTCTTCCACGCGGTCGGGGTGACCGCTCCCCTGTTGCCGCTGGCGCTGTCGCTGCCCCGCATACGGGCCGGCCGGCCCTGGCGCCGCCGGCACGCCCTGGACGAGGTGGCCCGCGAGCTGGTGCTGACCAGCGACCGGCCCAGGTACACTGTGGATGGCGACCTGTACCAGGCCCAGGGCCGGGTGAGGGTCTCGATCGGGCCCGCGGTCGAGATCATTCTCCCCTGAGACCGAACCCGAACCCGCGCATTGCGTGCCGGGAAGCCGGGTTCGGGTTCGGGGAGCCCTACCCGCAACCCTCACCTCGACCGCCCTCCCGTCCCAGGTTAACCTTCCCCGCGAATGCGGTTCAGCCACGCCGGTGCCAGCGACGTCGGTCGCAAGCGGACGCACAACGAGGATGCCTTCCTCCTCCTGCCCGAGGAGAGCCTGTACTGCGTCGCGGACGGGATGGGCGGGCACGCCTCGGGCGAGGTGGCCGCCCGGATCGCGGTCGAGGAGATGGCCGAGTTCTTCCGGCTCACCGGCCGGGACGAGGACGCCACCTGGCCGTACAAGCTCGATCCGCGGAAGACCTACGACGAGAACCGGCTCATCACCGGCGTCAAGCTGGCCAACCTGCGCATCCACGAGCGGGCCCGCACCGACGAGCGGCTGCACGGGATGGGAACCACCATCGTCAGCGCCGCCTTCCCGCGCGAGGGGAGCGGAGCTCTGGTCGGGCACGTGGGCGACAGCCGCGCCTACCTGTGGCGGCGCGGAGACCTGAAGCAGCTCACCGAGGATCACTCGCTCCTGGCCGAGCACCTGAAGGCCCACGCCCTCTCGCCCGCTGAGATCAAGGCGTTTCCCGCACAAGAACGTGATCCTCCGCGCGCTGGGCATGAAGCCCACCGTGGAGGTGGACGTCGACCGGATGCCGCTCGAGGTCTCGGACGTGCTCCTCCTCTGCTCGGACGGCCTCTCGTCGATGGTGCCCGACGCGCGCATCGCCGAGATCCTGCGCGGCGCGCACGGCGATCTGCGCCGCGCGGTGAACGAGCTGCATCGAGGCCGCCAACGCCGCCGGCGGGCTGGACAACATCACCGTGGTGCTGGTGCAGGCGGTGCGGTAGCCGCCCCCGGGTCCGGCTTTAGCCCATGGCGGCCGCCGCCACCCGCAGCTCCCCGGCGGCGACCGCATCCTCGACGCGCTCCCCGGGCGACAGCACCGTGCCCGGCCACAGCGCGGCGCCCCGGACCACGGCGCCGCGCGGAACCGCCACCCCCGCCCCGATCACCGCGCCCGGCCCGACCTCGGCGCCGGGCTCGACCCGGGCCCCCGGCCCGAGGTAGCTCGGGCCCGCCAGCCGCGCGCCTGGGGCGATGACCACGCCGGCGGCGGCGCGCACACCGGGGGCTCGCTCCACCGCGGACGAGAGCGGCTCGGCGCCCGCGAAGCGCAGGAGCGGCACCCGCCCCTCCAGCGCGTCGCGGGTGGCCTGCAGGTAGCGGGCCGGGGTTCCCAGGTCGTTCCAGTACCCGCCCGCCACGTGCCCGTGGATGCGGCCGCCGGCCATGATGCGGCGGGTAGACGTGCCGGTTCACGTCGGCCGCGAAGGGCTCCCCCGGGACGGCATCGAGGACCTCCCGGGCGAGCACGTGCACGCCGGAGAAGTGCCAGGGCGTGAGCGCCGGCCCGCCCGGCCCGAACGCGCCGGCGATGCGGCGCACCGCGCCGCCCGCGTCCACCTCGACCGCGGCGTAGCTCGCGCCGGGGGGCATGGGGAGCAGGACCATGGTGGCGAGGGCGCCCGAGCTCGCATGCGCGGCCAGCACCGGCGCCAGGTCGAGGTCGAAGAGCACATCGCCGTTCACCAGCAGCAGCGGGTCGGCGCCCGCCAGGAGCGCACGCGCCTCGCGCAGCGCTCCCCCCGTGCCCGCGATGACGGGCTCGTGCGAGATCTCGACGGCCATGCCCAGCCGGCGGCCCGCCGCCCGGGCGGCGGCGGCCATCTCGCCGGGCAGGTGATGGGTGTTGACCACGGCGCGGCGCACCCCCGCCCGGCGCAGCAGCGCCAGCGTCCAGGCGATCAGGGGCACGTCGCAGAGCGGCGCCGCCGGCTTGGGGAGCCGATCGGTGAGGGGTCGGAGGCGCGTGCCCAGCCCGGCGCAGAGCACCATCGCGGCGAGATCGCCCATGGACGGAGAGACTACCGCAGGAACCGGTGCGCGGCCCGCTCCCGGAGCTGGAGGATGGCCCGGACCGCCCGCAGGGTGCCCTCCCGCTCCCGCGGCGGCAGCGGCCCGAGCCGGAGCGGCCCTGCCGCCTTCCCGGCGCGGAGGTCGTTCCGGAAGCGCAGCTCGACGAGGAAGCGGAACGCCGCCGCGGCCGCGTCGGCGGCATCGCCCCCCAGCAGCCCCGCGTCCCGGGCCGCCCGGAGCCGCGCGCAGGTCCCGCGCGCCGGCGAGCGCGCCGCCAGGCCATAGACCCGGGCCAGGAGGATGGCCGGCGCGACCGCCGCGCGATCGAGCTCCGCCAGCCCCAGCCGCACCAGCACGGACGCCGGCGGCCGGAACTGCAGCGCCGCCCGCGCCAGCTCGCGGAGGAAGCGCGGGTGATCCGCCGCGCGCGCCAGGGCCGCTTCCAGCGAGCCGAGGTCCAGGCGGCCGGCGATCCGGCGGACATCGGCCAGGGCCGCGGCCGAGAGGACCGCCTGCGGCTCCGGATCGTCCATCCAGGCCTCCAGGCGGCGGCACCAGGTCCCGAGCTCCGCATGCCAGCGGGAGGCGACCAGCCCTCCCGCGCAGGGAGGGAGGCCGGCCGCCTCGAGGTCCTCGCCCAGTCGCTCCGCCAGCGCACGGGCCCAGGCGGCGGCCCCGCTCGCCGGGGCGAAGGCGAGCGCGTGGTCCTGGTCGGTGGGGAGCGGCTGCTCGCGGCGCGCCTCCGAGCCGAGCGCCAGCCAGGCCCATGGCGAGGGGGCGGGATGCTCGGCCTCGAACAGCGACGCCAGCCTCCGCACCAGCGCGGCGGCGATGCGGGCGGACAGGTCCGCGACCCGGAGCGCGTCGGCGCCCTCGGCGGAGAGCGCGGCGGCCATGGCCCGGACGCGCTCGGCGTGGCCTCGCACCTCGCCGCGGTGCGCGATCCGGTGGACCTCACGGAGGAGGGAGCGGAAGGGGGGTGGGGCGGGAGTCACCGAAGCCATGGCGAGCTCCCGTACCCGTACCTGAACCTGAACCCGTCATCCTGCCCCGTGAGCCGTGTCCCCTGTCCCCAGTCCCCTGGCCCCCGAATCCGGAGGACACTTCCTCCGGAGCGCGGGCCTCGGGCCGGGGGACGCGGGACTCGGGGCTCGGGGCACGAGCAGCCGGGTTCAGGTTCGGGTACGGGTTCGGGACCTCCGTTCATGTCTCACCCCTGCGCCAGCGGCGTCTTCGCCTCCGGCTCCGGCGCCGGCGTGAGGAGCGACACCACCACGAGGACGATGCCCCCCAGCACCGCCCCCACGATCCCGATCCCCCCGGGCGAGATCCCCATCCACCAGTGGGCCGGCCGGTCCAGCTCCGGGTGCAGGAACCGGAACCAGTGCACGTAACCGATGGTGAATGCCGCGCCGGCGATCATCCCCCAGAGCACGCCCGGCCCGGTGGCCCTCCTCCAGAGCACCGCGGCAAGCAGGGCCGGGAAGAACGCCGCGCCCGCCAGGCCGAAGGCCAGGCCCACCGTCTCCACCACCGTCCCGGGCGGGTCCACCGCCAGCAGCGCCGCCAGCACGGTGAGCCCGGTGGCTGTGCCGCGCGCGGCCCACAGCTCGGCGCGCTCGGGGAGCCCGGGCAGGAGGACGTTCTTGAGGAGGTCGCGCGCGGCGGCGGCGCCCAGCGAGAGCACCAGGCCGGCCGCGGCGGATAGCGCCGCCGCCAGGGCGCCCGTGGCCGCGATCGCCACCACCCAGGGCGGCAGGCCGAGCATCTCCGGCGCGGCCAGGACCAGCACGTCCGGATCCACCCGGATACGGTCGAACGCCGCCGTCCCCGCGGGTGCCGGGCCGGCGCCGTCCTGCGCCATCGACACCAGGCCCGAGGGCGCCCACGCCTGCACCCACGCCGGCGCCGGCCGGGCGGGGGCCGCCAGGCTGGCCAGCAGGCCGGCCCGCGCCGACAGCGCCGCCGCCGGCACCGCGCTGTAGAAGAGCACGATGAAGGCCAGACCCCAGGTCGCCGAGCGCCGGGCGTCGCCGGCCCCGGGCATCGCCAGGAACCGGCTCACCATGTGCGGCAGCGCAGCCGTGCCCGCCACCAGCGCCAGCGTGGACGCGATCCAGTCCACCGGGCCGCGCAGGCTGGCCGCGTGCGGAGGCCATCCCGCCGCGCCGGCCAGCCGGTCCACGGCCTCGGGGAGGGGGAGCCCCGCCGGCTGTCCCAGCAGCGCCGCGCCCCCGGGGCCGAGCCGCGCCCACCAGGCCTCCTGCGGGACCGGGGTGCCCGTCAGCCGCAGCGCCAGCGCGCCCGCCAGCACGAAGAACGCGGCCGCCAGCAGGAGGTACTGGGCCACCTGCCCGCCGGTCAGCGTCCGCAGGCGGCCGAGCGTGGTGTAGACCAGGACCATGGCCGCCGCGAACGCCACCGCCCCGGGCAGCCACATGGGGACGAAGCGCGCCAGGACGATGGCCGCGCCGCGCAGCTGCGCCGAGAGGTAGGTGAAGGTGACGAGCACGGCGCAGGCGGCGGCCACCGCGCCCGCCGCCGGCGACCGGAAGCGCTCGGCCACCAGCTGCGGGATGGTGTGCCGCCCGGAGCGGCGCAGGTACGGCGCCACCAGCAGCGCCAGCAGGGCGAACCCGACCGTCCAGCCCACCAGGTAGACCGCGCCGTCCGGCGCGGAGAGGGCCAGCGCGCCGCCCAGCGAGAGGTAGGAGGCCGCAGAGATCCAGCTCGCGGCGGCGGCCACCCCCGCCGCCAGCGGCCAGACCCTGCGTACGGGCCGGTAGAAGGTCCCGGCCGCGCGCATCCGCACGCGGATCAGGATCGCCAGGTAGCCGGCGAACGAGCCGGCGACGATCAGCCAGGTCCAGGCGCGAGCGTCCATCGTCCCGGAAGGCTACTCTTCCCGGCCCCTCCGGGAACGGGCCGTCGCGGCGGGGAGTCGATCGCCGGGCGCGACGCAGCGCGTCGCCGGCCGGCTTGGGCGAGGAGGCCAGAGCCCGGTCGTCGTCCCGCCCGG
>CAVTOU010000016.1:0-348469 GCA_963736345.1 uncultured Pseudomonadota bacterium
CATGTCGCCCTTCTTCGTTCCAGGTTGGCGTTGCTGGGCCCGGCATGGCGCCCCTCCGCGCTACGCGTCCACCAGGTACTTGAGCACCGTCGACGCGATCCGGATCACGTCGCCGTGCCGCAGGGTCTGCTCCTTCACCAGCTTGGAGTTGAGGAAGGTGCCGTTGGTCGAGTCGAGGTCGACCAGCACGTGGGCGCCACCGGAGACGAAGATGCGCGCGTGGCGCCGCGAGGCCTGCTCGGAGCTGACGAGGACGGTGTTGCCCGGCTCGCGCCCGAGGGTGACGTCCTCGTCGCCCAGCACGAACCGCTTGCCCTGCTGGTCGGGGTCCACCGAGTGCACCACCTGGAGCGCGGCCCGCACCGTCGCGGCGCGCCCGCTCGGCTGAGGCGTTCCGGACACCCTGGTCTCGTCGAAGTCCATGCGCGCTCCCGCTCGGCCGGCACCGCGTTCTCGGGGCGGCCACCGGCGCCGGAAATCCCACTGACCCGTTAGCACGGCCGCGGGCGGACGTGAAGGGGCCTCGCCCGCCCGGCCGCCGGTGGGGTCCCGGGCGGCCGGCTGTCCGGCGGGCCGCGCCGTGCGCATCCCCGCCAGGCTCCGCAGATTTGGAGCCTACAGGGGGAGGTATTGCACATGAGAACGACTCGATGGTTGCTCCCGGCGCTCGCCGCCGGGGCGCTGGGGTTCGCCTCGACGGTGTTCGCCGCCCAGAGCGGCACGGCATCCAGCCCGTCCGGCATGTCGAATCGCAATGACGACACCGGGACGGGCGCGGGCCACAGCGCCGGCAGCACGAACCACGAGAAGCCGAGCAGCAAGCTGCAGGACGGGCTGGAGGAGCTGCACGCGGCCAACCAGGCCGAGGTCCAGGCCGGCCAGCAGGCGCAGCAGTCCGCCGCCAGCTCCGACGTGAAGGCCTTCGGGCAGCGGATGGCGGCCGATCACGGCCAAAACGACAAGAAGCTCACCGAGATGTCGCGGACGCTGGGCGTGAGCCTGGAGGGCAAGGCGTTCGCCAAGAAGCAGAAGGACGGGCAGAAGCTGATGGAGAAGCTGCAGGGCAAGTCGGGCGCGGACTGGGACCGGACCTACGTCGACGCCATGGTCGAGGACCACGAGAAGGACTCGAAGGACGTCAAGAAGCTGTCCAACGAGGCCCGCAAGAACGGCCAGAGCGCGCTGGCGGCGTTCCTCGATCAGACCGAGGAGACCATGCAGGGCCACCTGACGGCAGCCAAGCAGCTGCAGGCGGCCGAGAAGGCGGCCTCCAAGCGGTCGTCGTCGACCACGGGCACCGGGTCCGCGGCCGCGAACGGCAACGAGAACGGCAACCACGTCGACGGAAACGGCAACAAGAAGGGCTACTGAGGCACCGCCTCAGCCCCGCACCAGCCGCCGGGGCACGCGCAGCTCGACCGTGGCGTCGCCCCGGCGGATCTGGAGCACCACGGAGGTCCCCTCCGGCCCGCGGATCACGTCGACCGAGCCGCCGAACCCGAGCTCGGCGACCGGCTCTCCGTTTACCGCCACGATCACGTCGCCGGCCACGACGCCGGCGTCGGCGGCCCCGCCGTTCGGCACCACCGCCGTCACCACCAGCCCGTCGTCGCGAGGCGCCAGCCCGACGCCGATGCCGGCCAGGTCGGTCCTGGGCTCCTCGCCCGGTCCCAGCGGCCGGAGCCGGATCTCGATGGGTCCGGCCAGCCCTCCCGGCTCCACGCCCAGGCCGCCCACCACCCGCGCGTGGTGGTCGGCCGCGGCCGCCTCGACCGAGAACCGGCGCGGCAGGCCGCCCAGCCGGAAGGTGCCGTCGGGCCCGGTGATGGCCTCCGAGAGCACCGGGAAGGTGGACGCGGCTGCCGACAGCGATCCCTCCACGCCGAGGCGCGCGCCGGCGATGGGAACGCCGCTGGCGTCGTCGCGCACCACCCCGGTCAGGGTCCCGCCCGCCTCCAGCGCGGCGTTCAGCACCGCGCTGCCCGGCGGGGGCGGGATGTCGACGGACAGCTCGGACGAGGGAGCGCGGCCCGGGGAGGAGAACACCACCGCCGACGCGCCCGGGCGCAGGTCGTCGAGCGCATAGCATCCGCTCGGGTCGATCACCGACAGGCTCCGCTCCGCCTCCACCCAGAGCGCGTTGCGCCGGGCGAACACCAGCACCGTGAACGGCGCGATGGGCTCGCCGCTGGAGGCGTCGCGCACGCAGCCCTGGAGCCGGCCGCCGGCTTGCAGCTCGATCACCACCTCGTCGGGTGAGCCGGCGGTGGCGCGTGCCGTCCCGGGGGAGTGGGCCTCGGCCCGGGCCAGCAGCCGGTAGTCACCCGCCGCGAGGTCCGGGAGCTCGAAGCGCCCGTCCGCGGCCGTGGTCCCCTGGGCCGCGGGCACGGCGCCCGCGCCGAAGGCGCGGGCGCGGGTGGCCACCACCAGCGCCCCCGGCACCGGAGCGCCGCCCTGCTCGACCACGCGGCCCCGGATGCGGGCCCGCGGCGCGGGCGCGCCCTCGACCGAGGGGCCGAGCGCGACCGTGATGCGTCCGTTCGCCAGCGCCAGCGCGTTCACCTCGGCGCGCCCGGGGCGGAACCCGGGGAGCCGCGCCTCGAGCACCGAGCCCTCCGGCGCCGCCGCCCGGAACGCGCCGCGCCCGTCGGCCGTGAAGCGGTCGGCGATGCCGACCAGCGCGGTTTCGCCGGCCGCGCCCAGCAGGCGGACCTCGGCGCCGGCCGCGGCCGCGCCCTGGGGGGTCACGACGCGCCCCTCCAGCTCCCGCGCGGGCGTGAGGTGGATCTCGATCCCCTTCACCTGGCGTCCCGGCTCGGCCCGCAGCTGCACCGCGCTGTGCCCCCACTCCGGGGCGAACGGGAAGTGGCCGGCCGCGGTCACCGCCGCCAGCAGCCACAGCCCCGGCGCGGCCGGCTGGAAGGCGAAGCTCCCGTCCGCCCCCGAGCGGACCGAGTCCGCCGCCCCGCCGCGCGAGAAGGTGATCTCCGCCCCGCCGATCCCGGCGCCCGACGCCGCGCTCACCACCCGCCCCTCGAAGCGGGCCGGGGCGGCCGCGGTGCGGGTCTCGCGCGCCTCGCGTCGCTCGGGCAGGCGCAGCGGCAGGCCCGAGGGCGGCCGAGCGGGGGGCCGGGTGGAGGTGCGGGCCGCGGCCGGCGCGGCGGCCGGCGGTACCGGTCGCGAATGAGGCCGGAGCAGCAGGAAGAGCAGGGCGGCGAGCAGCCCCGCCACCGGAACGGCCGCCACCAGGATCCAGCGCCGCCGCCGCATGCCGCAGTCTACTGCGCCGCACTCGCCGGACGCATCGGATGGGCCGGGTGCGGGTCCTTCCAGCCCGCCGGCGAAGGGGGAAGGAGCGCGGGATCGCAGCCCAGCGCCAGGAGGACGCTGCGCCAGACGATCCGCAGCGCGCCCGCCCGCTGCCGGGCCGTCAAGGGCAGGGCGTCGGATAGCAGCAGGGTCGCGAAGCCGTGCACCATCGACCAGGCGGCGATCTCGGCGCCCGGCCGGCGGTCCGCAGGCATGGCTCCGGTGGCGACCAGGCCGTCCAGGCTGGCGCTCAGGATCTGGTACGCGTCTCGCCCGGAGGGCGCGCAGCCGGGCTCCAGGCCCACCTCTCGCAGGTGGCTGCCGAACATCACGCGGAAGAAGGAGGGGTTCTTCAGCGCGAACTCGACGTAGGCCCGCCCGATGCCGATCAGCGTCGCCATGGCGCGGGCGCGCGGGTCGGGCCCGTCCGCGCGCGCCGCGGCCTTCTCCATGGCCGTGGCCAGCGCCCCGTGCCCGTCGCAGGCCAGCGCCGCGAGGAGCTCCGGCTTGTCGGCGAAGTGGCGATAGGCCGCGGCGGGCGAGACCCCGACCGCGCGCGCGGCCTCGCGCAGGCTGAACCCCGCCGGGCCGCGCTCGGCCACCAGCTTGAGCGCGGTGTCCAGGAGGGTGCGACGGAGATCGCCGTGGTGGTAGGTCGCCCGGGTGGGGGCCAGAGGCTCTTTCACGCCATCCATGTTGACACCGATTACATGGGATGGCAATGTTATCGTCGTTCACATCGACGTGAGCACCGTTCACATGGAGCCCATCATGTCCCCTGTCCGGGTTTCCGGGGTTCACACTTCTTCAATCGATCGCAAAGGCCGGGGCACGCGGGCAGCGCACGGTTCGCTCGCCGCCGACCTCCGCGGCCCTCCACGGAAGGAGCACGCCATGCCGTCCCGACCCGCGCTGCTCGGCCCCGCCCTGGCCGCGAGCCTGCTCCTGGCGGCCGCCTGCAGCTCCTCCCGCGCCGCCCCGGCGCCGGCGGAGGACGCGCCCATCCCGGTGCGCGCGGTACCCGTGGTGCGGGGCACGCTGCCGGCGCCGGTCCGGGCGGCCGGGACCATCCACCCCAAGGACGAGCGGCTGCTCTCGTTCAAGGTGGGCGGGCTGGTGGCGCGGATCCGCGTCGAGGAGGGGGACCGGGTTCGGCGCGGCCAGGTGCTGGCCGAGCTGGACGCGACCGAGCTGTCGGCGGGCGTGCGCCAGGCGCGCGAGGGGCTGGCCAAGGCCGAGCGCGACCGGGACCGCGCCCGGGCGCTGGCGGCGGAGGACGTGGTCCCGCGGGCCCTGGCCGAGGACGCCGAGACCGCGACGCGGGTCGCCCGGGCCGGGGCGGAGGCGGCCGAGTTCAACCTGCGGCGCGCGGTGCTGACCGCGCCCGACGACGGCTGGGTGGAGGAGCGGATGGCCGAGCCGGGAGAGGTGGTCGCCCCGGGCCGGACGGTGCTCCGCGTGAGCGGCCGGGGGCGCGGCTTCGTGGTCCGCGCCAGCCTGCCCGATCGCGAGGTGCTGGGGCTGCACCCCGGGCAGCCGGCGCAGGTCACCGTCGACGCCCGGCCCGGCGCGCCCATCGCCGGCAGCATCTCCGAGATCGCCCGCAGCGCCTCCCGCGCCACCGGCACCTACCAGATCGAGGTCAGGCTCGACCCGGAGCGCTCCGTCGATCTGCTGGGCGGGCTCAGCGCCAAGATCGAGATCGCCCGCCAGGTCCAGATCGCGGCCGCGGTCCCGCTGGCCTCGCTGGTCGAGGCCGACGGTGCCCGGGGGGCCGTGTTCGTGGTGGACGGCGGCCGCGCCCGGCGGGTGCCGGTCCGGATCGAGTTCCTCCAGGGCGACCGCGCCGTGCTCGCCGACGCGCTGCCGGGCGTCGGCGGCGTCGTCACCGACGGCGCCCCGAACCTGTCCGACGGCGCCCCCGTCCGCCTCGTCCCCTGAGGACTGCCATGCACATCGCCGACTTCGCCGTGAAGAGGTGGCAGTTCACGCTGGTGCTCTTCGCCGGGGTGACCCTGCTCGGGATCGCCTCGCTCCTCGAGATCCCCAAGTCCGAGGACCCGACCTTCGACTTCCCCAACTTCGCGGTGGTGGCGGTGCTGCCCGGGGCCATGCCGGCCGACCTGGAGCGCCAGGTGGTCCAGCCGCTGGAGGCGCGCTTCAAGACCATCGACGACCTCAAGACCACCAAGACCACCATCGAGGACGGGGTGGCCGTGATCCAGCTCGAGTTCACGGCCGGCGCCG
The DNA here is from genome assembly GCA_963736345.1 of uncultured Pseudomonadota bacterium. Taxonomy (GTDB): domain Bacteria; phylum Myxococcota; class Myxococcia; order Myxococcales; family Anaeromyxobacteraceae; genus Anaeromyxobacter. The sequence goes on from CAVTOU010000016.1 coordinate 5,557, forward strand.
ACGTGGCTCGCCGGCGCGACGACGTGCTCCGCGAGGCGACCGCGCTGCGCCCGTCGCTCCCCCCCGAGCTGGTCCGGCTCGACGTGCAGGAGTTCAACGCCGCCAAGGTGAACATCCTCCAGCTGGCGCTGGTCTCGGAGACCGCCTCGTCGCGCACCCTGGACGTGCTCTCGCACCGGCTGCGGGAGCGGCTCCGGGCGGTGCCCGGCGTGGGCGACGTGGACATCGACGGCCTCCCCGAGCAGGAGGTCCGGGTCGAGATCGATCCCCAGCGCGCCGCGGCGCTGGGGGTCTCCCCCGGCGAGGCCATGGCCGCCCTCTCGGCCGGGTCGCAGAGCATCCCCTCCGGCTCGGTCGACGCCGGCGCCCGCCAGCTCTCGGTCAAGGCCAGCGGCGACTACCGCTCGGTCGACGAGGTCCGCGGCGCGGTGGTGCGGCTGGCCGGAGGCCAGGCGGTGCACCTGCGCGACCTGGCCCAGGTCACGCTGGGCGACGCCGAGCCGGTGCACCTGGTGCGCTTCGACGGGCACCGCGCCGTCAGCGTCGCCGCCAACATGAAGCAGGGGCAGAACATCTTCGCCGTGCGCAAGGCGCTGGGGGCGACGCTGCAGGAGTTCCGGGCCGAGCTGCCGCCCGGCGTGTCCCTGGCCACCGCCTTCGACCAGGCCGGCAACGTCGATCACCGCCTGCGCGGCTTCGCCCGCGACTTCCTCATCGCCATCGCGCTGGTGCTGGTGACGCTGCTGCCGCTGGGCACGCGCGCCTCGCTGGTGGTGATGGTCTCCATCCCGCTGTCGCTGGCGCTGGGGGTGGCGCTGCTTCGCTTCACCGGCTTCTCGGTCAACCAGCTCTCCATCGTGGGCTTCGTGATCGCGCTCGGGCTGCTGGTCGACGACTCGGTGGTGGTGGTCGAGAACATCACCCGCTGGATCCGGCTGGGCGAGACCCCCCACCAGGCCGCGGTCAAGGCCACCCGCCAGATCACGCTCTCGGTGCTGGGCTGCACCGCCACCCTGATCTTCGCCTTCCTGCCGCTGCTGGCGCTGCCGGGGTCGGCCGGGCTCTTCATCCGGAGCATGCCGGTGGCGGTGGTCTTCACCATCCTGGCCTCGCTGCTGGTCTCGCTGACGGTGGTTCCCTTCCTCTCCAGCCGGCTCCTCCGGAGCTACGGGTCGCACGGCAACCTCTTCTTCCGGGCCCTCACCTGGGCGGTGGACGGCTCCTACCGGCCGGTGCTGCGGTGGGCGCTGGCCCGGCCGCGCCTCACCCTGGCCGCCGCGGCGCTGCTGGTGGCCGGGAGCCTGTCGCTGGTGCCGCGCATCGGCTTCAGCCTCTTCCCCAAGGCCGGCCTGCCGCAGTTCCGGGTGACGGTGGAGACGCCCGAGGGCGCCAGCCTGGGCGAGACCGACCGGGCGGTGCGCTTCGCGGAGGCGGTGCTCCGGCGCCAGCCCGAGGTGCGCCAGGTGGTGGCCAACGTCGGCAAGGGCAACCCGCGCGTCTACTACAACGTGGGACAGCAGAACGAGAAGGCCAGCTGGGGCGAGATCCTGTTCGAGCTCGGCACGCGCGAGCAGGCCGAGATCGAGCGGGTGCTGGACCGCATCCGGGGCCAGCTGGCCGGCTACCCGGGGGCCAGCCTCCAGGTGCTGGAGTTCGAGCAGGGGCCGCCGGTCGACGCGCCCGTCGCCATCCGCGTGCTGGGCGAGGACCTGGGCGAGCTGGACGCCGCCTCGCGCAAGGTGGAGGAGGTCCTGCGCACCACCCCCGGGACGCGCTACGTGAAGAACCCGACCCGCGACCGCAAGAGCGACCTGCGGGTGGAGGTGGACCGCGACCGGGCCGCGCTGGCGGGCGTGAGCGTGCCCGACGTGGACCGGACGGTGCGGCTGGCGGTGGGCGGGGTGGTGGCGGGCCGGTACCGGGAGGACGGCGCGGAGGATGCGCGCCCGGTGCGGGTCACGTACGCGCGCAGCGGCGGCGACGGCCTCCCCGGCGCCCCGCGCCCGACGCCGGAGGTGCTGGACCGCATCTACCTGCCGGGCGTGGCCGGAGCGCGTTCCGCTCGGCCAGGTGGCGGACCTCAGGCTGGAGCCGTCGCCGGCGCGCATCTACCGGACCGACCGCATCCGCAGCGCCACCGTCACCGCCCAGGTGCAGGAGGGCTACAACACCGACCGGGTGACGCAGGCGGTGCTGGCGCGGCTCGGCGCGGAGCGCTGGCCGGCCGGGGTCCGCATCGTGCCGGCCGGCGAGCTGGAGAGCCGGCAGGAGAGCTTCGGCGGGCTGGGGAGCGCCATCATCGTCGCGGCCATCGGGGTGCTGGCGGTGCTGGTGCTGGAGTTCCGCACCTTCCGCTCCACGCTCATCGTGGCCTCGGTCATCCCGCTCGGCGTGGTGGGCGGGCTCGCTGGCCCTGTTCCTCTCCGGCAACACCCTCTCCTTCACCGCCACCATCGGCTTCGTGGCCCTGCTCGGCATCGAGGTGAAGAACTCGATCCTGCTGGTGGACTTCACCAACCAGCTCCGCGAGGAGGGCGTGGCGCTCGACGAGGCGATCCGCCGGGGAGGCGAGACCCGCTTCGTGCCCATCCTGCTCACCACGCTGACGGCGATGGGCGGGCTCATCCCGCTGGCCCTGGAGCGCTCGGCCCTCTACTCGCCGCTGGCGCTCGTGATCCTGGGCGGGCTGGTGAGCTCCACGGTGCTGGCGCGCCTGGTGACGCCGGTCCTTTACAAGCTCCTGCCGCCGGCGCTGGACGAGGCCGCGGAGGACGCCGCCCAGCCGGAGGCGCAGCGCCGGCCCGCGCCGGCGCCGGCGCCGGCCGGCGGCTCCACCCAGCCGGCCGCCGCCTGAGGAGGATCCTGGTGCTGTTCCTGATGTGGATGGTGCTGTGGCCGGTGGCGCTCGGGGCCCCGGCCATCCCCGGCCGGAGGCGCGGCGGCGCCGGCCCGCGGGCCAGGGTCAGGCCGCGGCCTGCGCCGGGCGCGGCCGGATGGAGAGCGTCTGCCGCCCCGCGGCGCGGTGGATCCGAGCTGGATCTCGGACGGCGGCGCCAGGACCATCACCCGCTGCAGGTCGTCCAGCGTCTGCACGGGGGTCGCGTTGGCGCCCAGCAGCAGGTCGTCCCTCCGCAGCCCGGCGGCCTGGGCGGGCGAGCCCTCCACCACCTCCAGCACGCGGATCCCGCGGGTCGAGGCCGGCCTCGCGGAAGAGGACCGGGTCCAGGTCCTCGCCGCGGGCGGCGATGCCCAGGAAGGGCCGGCGCACCTGTCCGTCGCGGATGAGCACCGAGGCCACCCAGCTGGCGGTGCGGGCCGGGACCGCGAAGCCGATGCCGCGCGCCCAGGGGATGATGGCGGTGCTGAGGCCGACCACCTGACCCTGGGCGTCGAGCAACGGCCCCCCCGAGTTGCCGGGGTTGATGGAGGCGTCGGTCTGGATGAGCCCCTCCAGCAGCGTGTTCTGCGCCGGCAGGTTCCGGTACAGGGCCGAGACCACGCCCACGGTCACCGACCGCTCGAAGCCGAGCGGGTTGCCGATGGCCACCACCACCTCGCCCACCCGGAGCTGCCGCTCGGAGAGCGTGAGCACGGGGAGATTGCTCAGCCCGATCCGCAGCACCGCCAGGTCGGTGCGCTCGTCGGCGCCGACCAGCTCACCGCTCGCCACCCGCGAGCCGGAGATGCGGACGCGCAGCGGCCCGCTCCCCTGGGCCACGTGGGCGTTGGTGAGGACGTAGCCGTCCTGGGCGATCACCAGCCCGCTCCCCTGGCCGCGCCGGTGCTCGACGCCGACCACCGCGGCGGCGGAGCGGGCCACCAGCTCCGAGAGATTGTTCGAGAACGCCTGTAGCCCCGTCATTCGCAGCTCCCTCCCTGGTGCGCCCGCCGCTCGCGCGCCCCGATGGTGACCTGGACGTCCATTCCACGGGGGCTGCGCCCCCCGCCCCGCCGGCACAGCCGTCGGGGCCCCACCCCTGCTGCGCGGGGCCCTGCGCCGTGCTCGCCGCTCCGCGGCTCCGCGGGGCTGCCCCGCGGGGGAGGGGTTCCACCCCTCCCCCTGCTTCGCAGGGGCCCCCTCCCTGGCGACCAGCACGACAGCCCTCATGTCTCGCACCTCTTACGCTCCCGCGCGCCGATGGTGATCTGGACGTCCTTCACCTCGCCGCCGCGGAGCAGCTTCATGGCGACCGTGTCGCCGATGCGATCCTCGGCCAGGAGCGCCAGGAGCTCCCCGGGATCCTGGAGCGACTCGCCGCCGAACGAGAGCAGTGCGTCGCCCAGCGCGATGCCGGCCCGGGCGGCCGGGCTGTCCGGCTCGACGCGGGCCACCAGCAGGGCCAGCTCCTCACCGGTCCGAGCGCGCACCTCCGGCGGGAGCGGGACCGGGTGCGTGGCCAGCCCCAGGTAGCCCCGGCGTACCTCGCCGTGCGTCAGGAGCGACTTCACCACCCGGCGCAGCGTCGAGGGGGACGGCCATGGCGGTTCCGCGCAAGAGGCCGGCGGTGGCCAGGCCGACGGCCTGCCCGTCCGCGGCCAGCACCAGGCTGCCGGAGAAGCCCGGGTGGAGGTCGAGGGTGGTCTCCAGGTAGCGATCGATGCGGCCGCCGCGGCGGGCGCGGTACTCGCCCGCGGCCCGGGCCACCAGGCCCAGGGAGGCGCGCGCGCTCCGGCCCGGGCGCGAGACGCCCACCACCAGCGCGCCGGGGGCCAGCCCCGCCTCCTCGGCCCATGCCGCCGGCGACAGGCCGGAGGCGCTCACCCGCAGCGCGGCCAGGTCGGTGGACGGATCGCGGCCCAGCACCTCGGCCGCGACGGTCTCGCCCGAGGGCAGCCCCACCTCCACCTCCTCGTCCCGCTCCAGCGTGTGGTGGGTGGTGACGATGACGCCGTCGGCGGACCAGACCACGCCCGAGGCAGGGAACCGCCTGCGCCCGTCGACCCGGACGACGTGTGCTCCCGCCTCGGCCGTGAGCCCGGTGAGCTGGGCGGAGAGCTGGGTCACAAGTTCGAATGCCATGAGCCTCTTCCTTTCGTCCGCCGCCGATGGCGGCGGGTGAGAGGAGCCTAGGGAGGCCGCCGCCCGTCCACATCGGCCGGGGGGCGAGGTGGGGACCTGGCCGAATGGGCAGGCCCGGGAGGGGAGCGCCGCCGCCCCCGAGGCATCGTTTACCGCTGCTGAATGATGGGTGTTCTCCTTGTGCCTGGGCGTGAACGACGGCTCGACGTAGGGTCCGGGGGACGGCGGCGAGGAGGGTGCCATGGACCGCATCATCGGGATCGACGTCGGGGCCGAGAGCATCAAGATCGCCGAGCTCCTCGCCGGGCCGGGCGGGCTGCGGCTCGTGAACGGCGAGGTGGTCGCGCACGGCAAGGAGCCCGGTCCGCGCCTGCTCGAGCGGCTCCGCCCGCGCGACTGGACGTCGGTCGCCGCGGCGGCCGCCACCGGCCGGCTGGCGCGCGGCCTGGCCCTGCCGCGCATCCCCTCGAAGTGGGCGCTGGCCGAGGGCTTCCGGCTGGTGCACGGTCCCGACCCGGCCACGCTGGTCCAGATTGGGAGCCGCGGCTTCTCGGTGCTCGAGCTGCGCGCCTCCGGCGAGCCCGTCCTGCGCGAGAGCTCCCGCTGCGCCCAGGGCACCGGGAACTTCCTTCGGCAGCTGGTGGAGCGGTTCGGACTCTCGGTCGAGGAGGCGGCGGCCCAGGCCGACCAGGTGGCCGATGGCGCGCCGCTCTCCGGCCGCTGCCCCGTCATCCTCAAGACCGATTCTGACCCACCTCGCCAACAAGGGCGAGCCGCGGGGGCGGCTCCTGGCCGGCCTCTTCGACGCCATCGCGGAGAGCGCCGAGGCGCTGGTGAAGCCCCGGCGGACGCCGCCGCGGGTGTTCGTGCTGGGCGGGGTGGCCCGGGCCCGGCGCATCCGCGAGCACCTGCGCCGCTTCTGCGCGGAGCGCGGGCTGGTGTTCGTGGACATCGATCCGGACCAGGCCCTGCTCCTCGAGGCGGTGGGCTGCGCCGTGCAGGCGGCGCGGCTGCGGACCGCGCCGCCGCCGCTCGACGCGCTGCTGGTCGAGCACGAGGAGGCCCGGCTCGAGATCCTCCCGCCGCTCCGCGGCGCGCTGCGGCGCGTGCGCCGCATGCCGGCGGCGCCGCCCGCGCCCATCGCGCCGGGCGCCGGCCTGGTGCTGGGCTTCGACATCGGCTCGACCGGCTCCAAGGCGGTGGCGCTGGACCTGGCCCGCGGCCAGCCCGTCTGGGAGGCCTACGGGCGCACCCAGGGCGATCCCGTCGGCGCGGCCCAGCAGCTCATGCGCGCCTTCCTGGCCGGCCCGGCCGCGTCGGGTGCGGTCCGGGCTCTGGGCGCGACCGGCAGCGGCCGCGAGATTGTCGGCTCCCTCTTCGCCACCTGCTACGGGCGTGAGGCGGTGTTCGTGCTGAACGAGATCGCCGCGCACGCCCGCGGGGCGCTGCACCACGACCCGCGGGTGGACACCATCTTCGAGATCGGCGGCCAGGACGCGAAGTACATCCGGCTCGATCACGGCCGGGTGGTGGACGCGGCCATGAACGAGGCCTGCAGCGCCGGCACCGGCTCCTTCATCGAGGAGCAGGGCAGGCGCTTCGAGGGCGTGGACGACGTGGCCCGGCTGGGCGAGATCGCCGCCGCCGCCGACGGGAGCGCGGCGCTGGGCCAGCACTGCTCGATCTTCGTGGCCGAGGTGATCGACGAGGCGGTGGCCAGCGGCGTGGCGCGCGATCGGATCGTCGCCGGCCTGTACGAGTCGGTGATCGCCAACTACCTGAACCGCGTCAAGGGGCGGCGCTCGGTGGGCGGCGTCGTCTTCTGCCAGGGGATGCCCTTCGCGTCCGACGCGCTGGCCGCGGCGGTGGCCCGGCAGACCGGCGCCGAGGTGATCGTGCCGCCCAGCCCGGGGACGGTGGGCGCGCTCGGGATCGCCCTGCTGGCGGCGGACGGCGCCGACCTCCCGGCGCGCCCGGCGCTGGACCCGTCGGTCTTCCTGGGGGCCCGGGTCGAGGCCAAGGACGCCTTCGTGTGCCGGTCCACCCGCGGCTGCGGAGGGAACGGCAACCGGTGCCGGATCGATTGGCTCACCACGCAGCTCGGGGGAGACCGCCAGCGCTTCACCTGGGGTGGAGGCTGCGCACTCCACGACCAGGGGACCCGGACCCGCAAGCTGCCCGACGGCACCCCCGACCCGTTCCGCGCCCGGCGCGAGCTGGTGGCCGACCTGGCCGCGCGGCTGGCCGCGCGCAACCCGCACGGTCGGTCGGTGGCGATGGTGGACGCCTTCCAGCTCAAGGGGCTGCTCCCCTTCTTCGCCACGTTCGTGGACGCCCTCGGGGCGCGGGTGCGCATCGCCGACGGCGGGGGCCGGGCCGCGCTGCGGCGCGGCGCCGAGGGCGCCCAGGTCGGCTTCTGCGCGCCCATGCAGCAGCTCCACGGGGCGGTGGCGGAGCTGCTGGAGGGGGACGACGACCACGTGCTCGTGCCCATGCTCCGCGAGCTGCCGCGGGTGGGCGGGGAGCGGGCCTCGGTCCCGTGCCCCATCGTGCAGGGCGCGCCCGACGTCCTGCGCTGGGACCTGCCCGGCGCGGACCGCGGCCGGCTCCTGGCCCCCGTCTTCGACGCGGGCGCGGCCACCCTGGATGGCCCCGCGCTGCTCGCCTCCTGCCGGCGGCTCGCCGCCGGCCTGGGCGTGCGCGGCCGCCGCGTCCGCGAGGCGCTGGCGGCGGCCCGGCAGGCGCAGCTCGCCTTCGACGAGCGGCTCCAGGCCCTGGGCGGCGAGGCGCTGGAGCGCTGCCGGCGGGACGGGCTCCTGCCGGTGGTGGTGCTGGGGCGCGCCTACACCCTCCACGACGACGTCCTCAACTCCAACCTGCCGTCGATCCTGCGCGAGCAGGGCGCGGTGGCCGTCCCGCTGGACGCCTACCCGGTGGGCTCCGACGCGCCGCTGTTCCCCAACGTGTTCTGGGGCCAGAGCCAGCGCATCCTTCGCGCCGCCTGGCAGATCCGGCGCACGCCCGGCACCTACGCCGTGTTCGCCTCCAACTACTCCTGCGGCCCGGACAGCTTCACGCTGCACCTCTTCCAGGAGCTGATGGAGGGAAAGCCGTTCGCGGTCATCGAGACCGACGGGCACGCCGGCGACGCCGGCACCAAGACCCGCATCGAGGCCTTCCTGCACTGCGCGCGCGGGGACCTGGCCGCGAGCGCGGCGGGCGCCGCCCGGCCCGCGCGCGCCCCGGACCGGCTCACGGTGCGAGCGCGGAGCGCGCTCGAGGTGATGCGCGGCGGCGAGACCATCCTCCTGCCGTCGATGGGACCGGGCAGCGAGGTGATCGCCGCCGCGTTCCGCGGCCTGGGGGCCCGCGCCGAGGCGCTGCCCGAGCCCGGGCCGTCCGCGCTGGCGGCCGGCCGGCGGCACACGTCGGGGAAGGAGTGCCTGCCCATGGTGCTGACGCTGGGCTCGGCGCTGGAGCGGCTGGAGGGGGCCAAGGGGACCGGCGAGCGGTTCGCGCTGGTCATGCCCAGCGCCGACGGCCCCTGTCGCTTCGGCGCCTACAAGGAGCTGCACCAGCTGGTCTACGACCGGCTCGGGCTCTCGGAGCGGGTGTCGATCTGGGCGCCGCCCTTCGGCGACTACTTCGGCGGCATCCCGGCCGGCTTCGGCGCGCTGATCCTGGCCGGCATCGCCGGGGCGGACCTGCTGCGCGACCTGGCCGACGACGTGCGGGCCCGCCAGGCGCGCCCCGGCGCGGCCGACGCCCTCCAGCGTCGGTACCTGCACGAGCTGGCCGCGCTGGTGGCGCGCCAGGCGGGAGGCAATCTCGCCCCGCGGCGAGCCGTCGCCGAGGCCGCGACCGGGAAGGTCTTCGGGGTACCGGCGCTCCTGGCGCGCGCCGCCGAGGACTTCGCCGGCGCGGCCCGCCCCCTCGCGGCGCCCCTGGTCCTGGTGGTGGGCGAGATCTACGTGCGCAACGTGCCGTTCGCGAACGGGTTCGTGGTGGAGCGGCTGGCGGACCACGGGATCCGGTCGCGCATCGCCGGGGTGGGCGAGTTCGTGCAGTACTCGGACTGGATCGCCTCGCGCACCCGCCGGCGAGGGCTGGGCGAGCGGCTCGAGGGCTGGGTGCGAGGGCGGATCGCCCGCGCCTGCCACGCGGCCGCGGCGCGCCCCATGGGCTGGGGCGGCGCGCCCGGGATCGGGGAGACGGTCGGTGCCGCCAGCCGCTACGTCCGGGCGGCCCTCGAGGGCGAGGCCGTCCTCACGGTGGGCGCCTCGCTCCTCGCCTGGCGCCGCGGCGAGGTGGACGCGGTGGTGTCGACGGGGCCGCTGGAGTGCATGCCCAACAAGCTGGCCGAGAGCCAGCTCGCCCATGCCGGCGAGGAGGAGGGGCTGCTCTCCCTCACGCTCTCGCTGGCCGGCGACCCGGTGGACCCGGCCACCCTCGACGCCTTCGCGTTCGAGGTGCAGGCGCGGGCCCGCGCCCGCGCTGGCCGCCGCCCCGGCCCGGCGGTGTCGTGGAACGACCGGGCGCAGCCCTTCGGAGTACGCTGGACCGGCGAGGCGGCGGGTTAGATCTCGCCCGGCCAGCGAGCCGCGGCGCCGCCGTCGCGCGGAGCGTGCCCAAGGGAGACCCACATGGCCGAACCGTCAGCGACCAGCAGCTGCCCGCACTGCGGCGGGACCGAGGTGAGCCACGGGCTCGAGCTGAACCAGAACGCCGAGGCGGGGATCATCGGACTCACCTACAAGGCCGCGGGCATCTTCAGGGGGACGGAAGCGCTGTGGGCGGATCTGTGCCGCTCCTGCGGCACGGTGGTCCGGTTCTACGTGAAGAAGACGGATCGGAAGTGGATCGAGAGGACGTGATCGCGCTCCCTTTGCGCGCGGCCCGCCGGGCGGTGCGGATGATGCGCCGCCCGGATCCGCTCGCCGCCGGCGAGTCGAGCAGGAGGGCCGCTCCCGCTACATCTGCTTGAACCTGCGTGCGTACGCCCGGCTCACCGGGATGGCCCGATCGCCGCGGCGCAGGTGCACCACCAGCTGACCGCTGGCGTTGCGGCTCACCCGGGCCACCGCGCCGACGCGGACGATCGCGTTCCGGTGGATGCGCCAGAAGCGCGCCGGATCCAGCTGCTCCTCCAGATCCTGCAGCGGCGTCCGGATGATCCATTCGCTCTGGCCGGAGAGGACCACCGTGTACTTCTCGGAGGACTGGAACAGGTCGACCTCGTCCGCCGCCAGCAGCACCAGATCCTTCCGATCCTGCACCTGCAGCCACTCCAGATACTCCCGCGCCGGCCGCTCGCGGGCGAGCGCCGCCAGGAGCGCCGTCAGGTCGGCCGGTGGCGCCAGCAAGCGCGCCCGGAGCCGCTCCACCGTCTCGGCCAGGCGGTCGTCCTCGACGGGCTTCAAGACGTAGTCGACCGCCGCCTGCTCGAACGCCTGCAGCGCGTATTGCTCGAAGGCGGTCACGAACACGACGTGGCACCGACCGCCGATCCGGCGGGCCACCTCCAGGCCGGTCATGCCGGGCATCTGCACGTCCAGGAAGGCGACCTCGGGCCGGTGGGTCTCGAAGAGCGCCAGCGCGGCCGGGCCGTCGCCCGCCTCGAGAACCTGGAGCTCCGGCCAGAGCCGGGCCAGGGCGGCGCGCAGGTACGCGACGAGCTCGGGCTCGTCGTCCACCACCAGGGCGGTGGGGGCCTTCACGCGGTCCCTCCGGCGGCGCGCGCCGGGGGCGGCGCCGGATCGAGCGGGAGGACGATGCGCACGCACAGCCCCCCCGCCGGCGCGGGCCGCAGCGTCAGGGAGCCGCGCCCTCCCGACATGGCCCGCACCCGTTCGCGCACGTTGGTGAGCCCCACCCCGGCGGGCTGGCGCGGGTCGAGCCCGAGCCCGTCGTCGCGGATCTCCAGCACCAGCTCGTTCCCCTCGCGCGCGGCCGAGACGGCCACCTCGCCGCCGCCCGGCTTGGGCTCGAGCCCGTGGCGCAAGGCGTTCTCGACCAGCGGCTGCAGCAGCAGCGGGGGGAGGGGAACCTCCCGGATCTCGTCCGGGCAGGCGATGCGCCAGGCGAGGCGGCTCCCCATGCGCACTGCCTGGATCTCGAGATAGGCGCGGACGAGCTCCAGCTCCTCGCCCAGGGTGGTGGCGCCGGCGCGGGTCCGGCCCAGCGAGCCGCGCAGGTAGCTGGTCAGGTTCCGGAGCATGCGCTTGGCGCGCGGCGGATTGCTGTCGACCAGCTGGAGCACGTTGGAGAGGGTGTTGAAGAGGAAGTGCGGTTCGATCTGCGCCTGGAGCAGCTTGAGCTCCGCCTCGGCCAGGCGGCGCGCCCCCTCTTCCCGCGCCAGGAGCTCCTCCCGCAGCCGCGCCTGGCCCTTGGCGAGCAGCGCGCGCGACACGAAGAAGTAGGAGACGGCCACGCCGAAGACCAGCACCGTGGCGGCCGTGATCGCCAGGGAGCGGAGGTCCAGGGGCCAGAGGCGATCCCGCAGGATGGCGCGGGTGAGGCCGATTCCCACCACCGCGCCCACGGCGATGGAGAAGGCGCTCACCGCCCATTCCGGGACCCGCTCTCCTCGGTCCACCAGGTGGACGGCCCCGTGCAGGAGCAGGATGGGCCAGCCGATGGCGTGCGAGCAGACCATCAGGGACCAGAGGTCCTCCCGCAGCAAGAGCCACAGGAACCCGCCGATGAGCGTGTTGGCGACGAAGGTGATGGGGATGGCGGACAGGTAGTACCGCCGCGTCAGCGACCCCGAGCGGGCGGAGGCCCCCCGGGCCTCGCCGCCGCAAGCGGGATCGGTCTCTCGAAGGTCCACCGCCTGCCTCCCGGCCGGGGAACATAGCCCAGCCACGGCAGGGTAGCCGCGCAGAACGCGGGTGAACGTGTGGTGCGACCGCCGCCCGCCGGCGGCGACGGATGGCCGGGGGCGGCGACGAGCGGAGCGAGTGACGAGTCGGATGAACGCCCACCGTCGACACGGGCGGTGGAGCGTGGTCTCCTGGGGTTTCCCCGGAGGTGTCGAATGCCGCCCGAGATCGACCGCCGCCGTTACCGCCGCGTCCGCGCCGCCATCCTGGTCCGGCCGCTGGGGCCGCTGGCGCGCGTCGCGCAACGGCAGGTGAGCGACATCTCCGCGGGCGGCATGCGGGTGTACGCCGACGACGCGCAGCGGGTGGGGGCGAGGATCGAGATCGAGCTGGTCTTTCCCGACGGGGGAAGCGCCACCTGCACCGCCGAGGTGGTGTGGGCCGAGGAGCTCGCCATCGATGCGCCGGCGCGGTTCGAGATGGGGCTCCGCTTCGTCGAGGTGGACCCGGACGACCTGGAGCGCATCGCGGCCGTGCTCGAGGATTGAGCGCGGTCAGAAGCGCCCGGCCACCGCCAGCTCGCCCGGCACGGGCAGGAGCGCGAGCAGGATGGCGGAGGCGCGCTGCACGGGAGGGCTCCCCGGCTCAATGCGAGGCGGGCTGCGGGCCGGAGCCGGCCGGCTCGGCGTGCGCCGGCGCCCAGGAGGTGATCCGGACCACCGCCCGGGCGCGGTACTTGTCGAGCACCACCGCCACCACGATGATGAACCCGGTCACCATCTGCCGGGCGAAGTCGCCCATGCCCAGCAGGAGCAGGCCGTTGTTGAGCACGCCGATGATGCAGGCGCCCAGGAAGGTGCCGATCATGGAGCCCTTGCCGCCGCTCATGCTGGTGCCGCCGATCACCACCGCCGCGATGGCGTTGAGCTCGAACCCGACGCCCAGGATCGGGCTCGCGATGTTGAGGCGCATCATGTACATGATGGCCGCCAGGCCCACCATGGCGCCGGTGACGGTGAAGGCCGCCATCTTGTAGGCGGACGGGTTGTGGCCCGAGAGCCGGACCGCCTCCTCGTTGTTCCCGATGGCGTAGATGAGCCGTCCGAACACGGTCCGGGCCAGGACGAAGCGGCCGGCCAGGACCGCGGCCGCGGCCATGAGGAAGATGGCCGGGATCTGGATCCAGCCCCACCCCACGGTCATGCTGCCCACCGCGTTGAACGCGGGCGGGAACGAGAAGATGGTCCGAGAGTGAGACACCTCCAGCGCCGCCCCGCGCGCGATGTTGAGCATGCCCAGGGTGACGATGAAGGAGTGGATCTTCCAGCGCTCCGAGACGAACCCGTTGAAGAGCCCGCAGGCCATCCCCACCGCCATGCTGGCCAGGATCGAGAGCAGGATGGCGGTGCCGGGCGAGAACGCCTCGTTGGTGATCACCAGGCCGCCCACCACGGTGGCCAGCGCCAGCACCGAGCCGACCGAGAGGTCGATCCCGCCGAGCAGGATGACGAAGGTCATCCCCACCGCGATCACCGTGTTGATGCTGATCTGGGTGAGGATGTTGGTGAAGTTGGCGTGCGACCCGAAGCGCGGGGCGAAGATCCAGAACAGGACCACCATCAGCAGGAGCGCCAGGCCGATCCCCGCCTCGCGCAGCAACAGGTTGACGATCTGCCGGGTGCGCATGGCGCTCCGTTCCTAGAGGGCGTGGGCGGTGGTCCCGGGGCTACCCGCGGTGCCGCGGTCCCGGATGTAGTCCTGGTAGGCCAGTGAAAGGATCCGCTCCTGGCTGAACTCGGCCCGCGGCACCTCGCCGGTCAGGCGCCCGTTCGAGAACACCAGGATGCGATGGCAGACGCCCATGAGCTCGGGCAGGTCCGACGAGACGATGACCATGCCCTTGCCCTCCGCCGCCAGCCGCCAGAGCAGCGTGTAGATCTCGTACCGCGCGCCGACGTCGATGCCGCGGGTGGGCTCGTCGAAGATCAGCACCTCCGCCTGCCGGAAGAGCCACTTGGCGATCACGACCTTCTGCTGGTTGCCGCCCGAGAGGTTGCGGATGAGCTGCGCCACCGAAGGGGTCTTGATGGACAGCTCCTCGACCAGGGCGGCGGTGGCAGACCGCTCCGCCCGGGCCTGCAGCAGCCCGGCGCGCGAGACCCGGGGCAGGTCGGTGAGGGTCACGTTCTCCGAGCAGGACATGTCCAGGATCAGCCCCTGGGCCTTGCGGTCCTCGGTGAGCAGGCAGATCCCGGCGCGCACCGCCTGGCGCGGCGTGTCGGTGCTCACCTGGCGGCCGCGGCGGTAGACGCGCCCCGAGACCTTGCGGTCGGCGCCGAAGAGCGCGCGCATGGTCTCGGTCCGCCCGGCGCCCACCAGGCCGGCCACCCCCACGATCTCGCCGGCGTGGACGGAGAAGGAGACCGGGTGCGGGCTGGTGCGGTGCCGCAGCTCCTCCACGCGGAGGATCTCGGGCCCCCTGGGCACCTCCGGGCGGAACGGATACTCCTCGCCCATCTCCTTGCCGACCATCAGCTTCACGATCTGCGGGATGCGTGCCTCGCGCGCCACCAGGGTGTCGACCTTGCGCCCGTTCCTTAGCACCGTGATGCGGTCGCCGATGTCGAACACCTCCTGCAGCCGGTGCGAGATGTAGATGACCGTCACGCCCCGCGCCTTGAGGCGGCCTATGATCTCGAAGAGCCGCGCGATCTCGGGGGGCGTCAGGGTGGCGGTGGGCTCGTCGAGGATCAGCACCTTGCTCCGGCCGGTGAGGGCCTTGGCGATCTCGACCAGCTGCATCTGGGCCACCCCCAGGTCCTCGACCCGGGCCCGCGGCGAGACCGCCAGCCCCACCTCGGCCAGCATCCGCTCCGTCTCCTGGTGAAGCCGGCGGGTGTCGACCACGCCCCAGCGCCGCGGGAGCCGCTCGAAGAACACGTTCTCCGCCACCGTCAGGTACGGCAGCAGGTTGAACTCCTGGTGCACGACGCGGATCCCCACCCGCATGGCCTCCAGCGGGGTGCGCGGGCGGAACGGCTCGCCCTCGTACAGGATCCGGCCCTCGCTCACCGGGTGGATGCCGCACAGCAGCTTGATGAGTGTCGACTTGCCGGCGCCGTTCTGGCCGACCAGCACGTGGACCTCGCCGCGCAGGATGGCCAGGTCCACCGCCTCGAGCGCCACCACGCCCGGGAAGCGACGGGTCACGCCCTGCAGCTCGATGACGTCCGTCGGCTCGCTCCGAGCGCTCACGGTCCCTCCGCCGCCGTCGGCCGCGGGAACCGGCCAGGGCCGGCCCCCGCGGCCAGCGCAGGCAGACTACATCAGCTCCTTGGCCGTGATCAGCTTCACCGGGGTCTTGATCCACCCCTTGAGCTTCTCGCCCTTCTTCACGCGGAAGCCGATCTTGATGCAGTTGGTGGCCATGTCGGGCCCGAACTGATCGATGGTGGCCAGCACCTTCCCCTCCTTGACCAGCGACTGCACCGCCGGGATGTTGTCGAACCCGACCACCTGGACCTTGCCCGACTGGCCGGCCGCGTCCAGCGCCTTGACCACGCCCAGCACCATCGAGTCGTTGGCGGCCATGACGCCCTGCACGTCGGGGTGGGCGGTGAGGAGGTTGGTCATGAGGGTGTTGGCCTCCTCGGTCTCCCAGTGGGCGGTCTTGGACTCGAGCACCTTCAGGCCGAACTCCTTGGCCGCCTTCTCGAAGCCCAGCCTGCGCATGGTGGCGTTGTCGGCGCCGGGGTTGCCCTCGATGATGAAGACCTTGGCGCCCTTGCCCAGCTTCTGGCCCAGTGCCTTGCCGGCCAGGTAGGCGCCCTCGCGGTTGTCGGGGCCGACGAACAGGAAGTCCTTCAGGCCCTGCTGGGCCAGCGCCTTGTCGTCGAGCTTCACGTCGAAGTTCACCACCGTGATGCCGGCCTTGACCGCCTTGGCGGCCGGGGCCACCAGGCCCACCGAGTCCGCCGGGGCCAGGCAGATCAGATCGACCTTCTGCGTGATGAAGTTCTCGACCGCGCTGATCTGCGTGTCGATGTCGGTCTCGGAGTTCATGCCCACCGGGACCAGGGTGAAGGTGCCTGCCTGCTGGGCGTACTTGACCGCCCCTTCCTCCATCGTCTTGAAGAACTCGTTGGCGAGCGACTTCATGACCAGGCCCACCACCGGCTTCTTGTCGGCGGCGTGAGCCGAGGTCAGCCCCAGGCCGAGCGCCAGGGCCACGACCATGAACGGAATGCGGTTTCTCATCTGTGCCTCCTCGACTGCGTGCTGCGCTGCCTGCGGTTGCACGTCCCGGAGCTTCTGCCAGCTTCGCGCTGCCTGTCGGCCACCCGGGTGCGCGACCGACGGTGCTTCACGCGCTGCCCTCACCTCCCTTCCTGATCGGGGCCGCCGCTGCGGCCCCCCCGCACGTCCGTCGCACCACCAGCGACACGGGCAGGGGTCGCTTCTGCGGCGGAAGCGGCACCGCCTGGATGCGGCGGGTCATGAGCCGGAGCGCCTGGCGCGCCATCTCCCGCTTGGGCTGGGCGACGGTGCTGAGGGGCGGGGTGGTGTACCGGGCCAGCTCGATGTCGTCGTAGCCCACCACCGCCAGCTCCTCCGGCACGCTCCGCCCCAGCTCGTCGGCCGCCCGCAGCACGCCGAAGGCCATCAGGTCGTTGCAGGCGAAGATGGCGGTCGGGGGCCGTGCGCCGCGGAGGAGCCGCCGGGCGGCGGCCCAGCCGGCCTCCGGGTGGAAGTCGCCGTGGTGCACCAGGTCCTCGACCCCCCGCACCCCGGCCTCCTGCAGGGCCTTGCGGTAGCCCGCCAGGCGCTGCGCGCTGGAGGAGAGGCGGGCCGGGCCGGCGATGCAGGCGATGCGGCGGTGGCCCAGCGAGAGGAGGTGGCGGGTGGCGAGCAGGCCGCCGCCGAAGTGATCGGAGATGACGCTGTCGAGCCCCGGCCTGGAGACCTCGCGATCGAGCATCACCACCGGGAGCTCGTCGCGAGCGAACGCTTCGAACAGGTCGCTCCGGCCCCCGGTCGCCACCAGCAGGATCCCGTCCACCTGGTTGCGCACCAGGACGTTCAGGTACAGGCGCTCCTTCTCGCGGTCGTTCTCGGTGTTGCACAGCACCACGCTGAACCCGGCCTCGAAGGCGCTGGTCTCGAGCTCCCGGCCCATCTCGGCGAAGAAGGGGTTGGCGCTGTCCGGAAGGATCAGCCCCAGGGTGTGCGAGCGGCCGCGCCGCAGCGATCGCGCCAGGGCGTTGGGCCGGAAGCCGAGGGAGCCGATGGCGTCCTCGACCCGGGCGCGGGTGGCCTGGGAGACGAAGCGGGTCCCGTTCACCACGTGTGAGACGGTCGAGGCCGAGACGCGCGCGCGCCTTGCGACGTCGTGGATGGTGGCCATCGCTCCTTCCGGGCGGAAAACCGATTGCGCAACCGATTGCGCGGGGACTAGACGCCGCGGCCCACGCGGCGTCAAGGCGGCCCCCCGCACGAGCCGGTCCGCCTGCCCGATCGGGCACCCCGGCCGAGCCCCGGCTGCTCCCGCCCTGCGGCGGCGATGCGGAGACCGTACACGCACTGTGGAGACCACCGTCCGGGCGGCCGCCAGGAACGCGCGCACGGCGGGCAGCCCGCTCCCCGCCGGAGGCCCGGGCAGCCCGCGTTCGATGGCCCACCGGGGGCTCTCACGGCCGCCCTGCATCCGGCCCCGCGCGGCGCTAGAAGGCGTGCGCATGCCCGAGTCCCTCCGCACCCGCCTGGAGCGGCACGCCTTCAACCTCGTCCCCGCCTACCGCGGGACGGGCGCGCGCATCCGCTACATCGCGTCGGACTGGCGCGAGGTCCACGTCGAGCTGGCGCTCTCGTGGCGGACCCGCAACGTGGTGGGGACGATCTTCGGGGGCAGCATGTACGGGGCGGTGGACCCCGTCTACATGGTGATGCTGATGCGCAACCTCGGGCGCGGGTACCAGGTCTGGGACAAGGCGGCCGCCATCCGGTTCCGCCGGCCCGGCCGCGGCAGGCTCATGGCCCGGTTCGTGCTCGAGGAGGCGGAGCTCGGAGCCATCCGCGGAGCGCTGGAGAGCGCGCGCTCCATCGATCGCATCTACGAGGTCGCCCTCACCGACCGGTCCGGCGAGGTCTGCGCCCGGGTGGAGAAGACGCTCCACGTCCGGCGCATCGACGCCGCCGAGGCGGTTCACAGCGAGAGCTGCGCCGCCAAGTAGAACGTCGCCCATCCCGGGTAGAGGCGGTAGGCGGCGCCCGGCGGGCCGCCCAGGATCCGCAGCCCGCCCTCGAACCGGAAGCGCTCGCCCTGGTAGCCGGCCGAGGCGGTCATGGCCCAGCCGCGATCCTGGGGCGTGACCAGCAGGTCCAGCGCGGGCTCGAGGCGATCCCACCTCCGCGATACGTGCAGGAGCAGGTTCCAGGGCAGCAGGTCCTGGCGGTCGAAGGCGGAGAGCCCCCAGGCCAGGTTGCCGGCGACGGCCGCGGCCGGAGCCGCGCCGGCGTCGCCCAGGGCGCGCTGGTCCTCGGCCAGGCGGCGCCGCTGGCGCCAGGTCGAAGGCGCGTCGCCGGCCGGGTCGAACCAGGCCTCGCCCAGGATGGACAGGTCGAGCCCGGGCGTGAGCGTGAACCCCACCACCCCGGCGACCTGGTCGCGGCGGACCTCCGGCGGGCCGGGCGGACGGGCGGCCATGGGTGAGCCGTCCGGAGCGCGCCGCGGCGGCGCCAGGTGCTCGTCGCGCGCCTGCCAGCGGGCCGAGCCGTGGAGCTCGAGCGCCTCGCCCACCACCGCCGCCGCGCCCGCGCCCGCCTGCAGCCCCGTTCGATCGGAGAAGCGGGCGACGGCATGCAGGTCGACCGGACCGAGCCGCCGGAAGACGCGGGCCGCCCCCGACTCGTCGTGCTGGGGGAGGAGCGCCCGGCCCCGCAGCGGATTGGCCCACAGCACCAGCACCGCCCAGCGCTCGTCGAACCACTCCCAGGCGACCTGCGGGATCCCCACCAGCGCGAACGGCCGCAGGGCCAGCCGCCGCTCCTGCTGGACCACGTCGAGCGGGCGAAAGCCGTAGGCCACGTCCCAGCCGGTGACCTTCTGGCCGAAGGTGAGGTGCTGCCCGAGGAGGTCCAGCTCCTGGTAGAGCTCGGTCGGGATCGCCTGCGCCTGCGTTTCCCCGCCTGCGTCGGTGGTGGTGCGGACCGATCCCTCCGCCACCGCGCCGCGCCAGGCCAGGCGCAGCACGCCCTCGATGCTGTTGGCCTCGCCGTCCACCCCGGCCAGGGCCGCGCCGGCGGCATACGGGCTCGAGGCGCGCAGCCGGGTGCCGCCGGGCGCGGTCCAGAGGCGAAACGAGCTCTGCAGGCCGGAGGTGCCGTCGTCTTGCCGGGGGGGCCGGATGAGGCTAGGCCCCCCCGGTCCCCCCGCTCGCTCCGGGGCAGGCTCATCCGCCTGTCCCTCCGGACGATCTTGCTGGGGGGGCCTGGTGAGGCTCGGCCCCCCCAGACCCCCCGCTCGCTCCGGGGCAGGCTCATCCGCCTGCCCCTCGGCTCGCCAATCGAGGCCGAGCGCCGGGGCGCAGGCGGCGAGCAGGACGGCGGCGATGACGGCGTGTTCATTCGGGCGCATGGCGGGTCAGGACCATGGGGTTGAAGTACTCGTCGGAGATGTCCTTCGGCTCGCGGGAGAGGTACTCGATCACCGTCTCGCGCCCGGTCTGGATCTCGTCGTGGAGCCGCATGGCCACCACCCCGGGGCGGCCCTCCAGCTCCCCCATCTCGAACGTCGCCCGCTTGGCGATCCGATCGGAGGCGACGTAGAGATCGGCGGCCACCGGGTGGTCGTCGGACCGGGCCAGCAGCAGCGTGATGCGGGCATAGGTGACGCCGCGCCGGGCGGCGATCAGCTCGAGGCGCAGGCAGGGCACGCCGTCGACCACGGCCTCGCCCGCCACCGTGCCGGTGTAGTCCTCGGCCCAGGTGAGGGTGGCCACGTCGCCGGTGGCGGCGTCGCCCAGCAGCTTCTGCGCGGGGGTGATGCGGATGGGGCGCTGGGAGGAGGGCAGGACGATCCAGAAGTCGTCGCCCACCATCAGGACCTTCTGCCCCTTCTCGACCGCCGAGCGCGAGATGACCAGCGAGCGGCGCCCCGGCTTGACGTGGACCAGGTAGACGCGCTCCTTGTCGACCGCGCCGCCCTTCCACACCTGGACGCGCGTGGTCACCTGGGCGGCGGCGCTGGCCAGCCGGTAGCCATCGGCCCTGGCCAGCAGCGCGTGCACGTCCTCGCCGGCGGCGGAGCCGATGGCGGGGACCAGCAGCAGGGCGAGGATGAGGGGAACGTCGAAGCGTGCGATCGCCCTAGACATGGGTGAGTGCCTCCACGATGGGTCGAGCCGCGGCCTTGCGGCTGCTGGTCCAGGCAGCCAGCGCGGCCGCCAGCGCGACGGAGATCCCGGCCCGCACGAACAGCGCGGCGCCGAGCGAGAGGTGCAGCGGGTAGCCCACCGAGCGGCCCGGGGGCGGCGGCATCTGGACGTGGAACGCGTCGATGAGGAAGGACACCAGGCAGGCAGCCAGCGTCCCCAGCAGCGCGCCGCCCGCGCCCACCACCAGCCCTTCCAGCACGAAGTTGCGCGTCACCAGCCAGGGCGGGGCGCCTTGCGCGCGCAGGGTGCCGATCTCCCGCGTCCGCTCCACCACCGCCATGCCGATGGTGTTGGAGATGGCGAACAGGACCAGCACCACGATGACGATCCCCAGCAGCCCGAAGATCCGGTCGTACAGCGCCCGCACCGACTGGTAGTAGACGGCCTGATCGAGCCAGGTCCGGAGCGCCAGGTCCGGGTGGCGCGCGGCCAGCTCGGCCTGCACCGGCGCCACGTCGTCCATGGAGCGCAGGTAGACGGAGAGCGTGCTGGCCCGGTCGGTGAGCAGGAGCTTCTGGGCGGTGGCCAGGTGCACCATCACCGCCCGCCGGTCCAGCTCCGCCACCCCCACCGTGTAGATGCCGCGCACCCAGACGTCCTGGGCGTTCAGGCTGCCCTCGGTGGTGGTGGCCAGCAGGGTGAGGGTGGAGCCGGGGGCGGCGCGGAGCGTCCGCGCCAGCTCCTTGCCCACCAGGATCTCGGGGAGGTCGCCGGCCGGCGGCGCCGGCGAGAGCGCCTCGCCCTGGGTGATGGTCAGGAACGGGCCGCGGGCCTTGAACTCGCCGGAGGCGTCCACGCCCGTGCCCACGAACACCGCCGACTTGTCGCCGTTGGAGAGGAGCCCGGTGAGCTGCAGGCGCGGCAGGGCCGCCTTCACCCGTGGATCGCGGAGCAGGCCCACCCGGAGGCCGGCCGGGTCGGGCAGCCCGTTCTGCATGGGCACGTCCTCGTCCCCGTCGAAGAAGTCGCGGTGGGCCAGCACCAGGTGGCCGGTGTCCCGCGCCGAGGCCTCCTGCAGGGCGGCATAGGTGTACTGGCCGTATCCGCCGAAGACCAGCAGGGCGGTGGTGCCCACGGCAGCGATGAGGAGCGTGACCAGGGCGCGGCGGCCGTTGCGCCGGACGTTCTTGAGGGCGAACCAGAGCCAGGTCATGCCAGCACCCCATCCTTGAGCGCGACCGTGCGGTCGCAGTGGTGGGTGACGCGCAGGTCGTGGGTGGCCACCAGGAAGGTGGCCCCCTGGGCCCGGCCCAGGGCGCGCATCACCTCCAGCACCTGGGCGGCGGTGGCGCCGTCTAGGTTGGCGGTCGGCTCGTCGGCCAGCACCAGCCGCGGCCGCTTCACCAGCGCGCGGGCGATGGCCACCCGCTGGCGCTGCCCGCCGGAGAGGCGGTCGGGGCGGCGGCCCGCCTCCGCGCCCAGGCCCACGGCGTCGAGGGCCTCGCGCACCCGCCGCCGGCGCTCGCCCCGGGGGGTGCCCGAGAGCAGCAGCGGCACCTCCACGTTCTCGAAGGCGGTCAGCACCGGGACCAGGTTGAATCCCTGGAAGACGAAGCCGATCCGCTCGCGGCGGATGCGGGCCTGGGCGGCGGGGGAGAGGCGGCGGGTCTCCCGGCCGTCGAAGGAGTAGCTGCCGCCGTCGGGCGCGTCGATGAGCCCGCACAGGTGGAGGAGCGTGCTCTTGCCGCTGCCGGAGGGGCCGACCAGGCCCACGAACTCGCCGGCGCCGACGTCGAGCGAGATCCCGCGGAGCGCGGGCACGACCACCGGTCCGGCGCGGTAGGAGCGGACCACCTCGCGGAGCCGGAGCAGCGGCTCGGCCGGGCCCGGCGAGGTGGAGAGGGGCGCGCGGGCGGGCATCACGGCGACACCTCCGCCAGCCGGGTGCCGGCCTGCTGCGCCAGGGGACCTGACGGGTCGAGCGAGAGGGCCTTCTCGAGGGCGGCGCGCTCGTCCGCCGGCCGCTGGTCCTTCCTCGCCACCACCGCCGCCAGCCACTGGAAGCGCGCCTGCACCGGCGGGGGAAGCCGGCCGTAGAACGGGTGGGAGAGGGCCGAGGACAGCGCCGCCCGGCCGTCCGCGAAGCGGTGGAACAACGAATCGGGGACCTGCAGGAAGGTGCTGGCCGCCACCAGCAGGGTCTGCAGGCGCGGGGGCAGCCCGCCCGGCCGCGGCGCGTCGTGCTCGGGGCCGAGCTTGCCCAGGGCGAGATCGATCTGGTCCAGGCCGCGCTCGGTCCGGTTCATGGCGTCGACGGGGGAGGCGGCGTCGCGGCCGGCCATGGCGGCGGAGGAGCCGGCGTAGGCGAGCACCACCGGGTCCTGCGGCTCCTCGGCGGCGAGCTGCTGGAAGAGGGCATCGGCGCGGCCGACGGCGGACGCGTCGCCGGCCGCGGCGCGCTGGAAGGTCCGGGCCGCCTCCGCGAAGCGCGCGTCGCGGTCGGCGCCCAGCGCGCGAGGCGGCGCCAGGGAGAAGGCCAGGAAGAGGGTCAGGGTCGAGACGTGGGCAGCGGAACGTGTCATGGGAGCCTCCATGCGCGCCAAGCTAGCCGCGCAGGCGCACCCGGCCACGGGCGCTGCGACGGGGAGCGCGCGCCCGCGACGGACGGCGCCGGGCGGCGACGGACGGCGGGGGCGCGAAAGCGGCCGGCGCGCCCCGGCGTGCGGGCGACGTCGGCGGCGCGGACCGCCCCGCCGGGAGGCTACCGGCTCGAGGCGGTGATCCGGCGCTCCGGAGCCGTCACCAGATCTGGCACCGCTCCGCCTTGACCATCCGGTCGCCGGAATGGCACCCGAAGGCTTCCTGGAAGGCGGGGAGGTTCGAGAGCGGCCCGTTCACCCGCCAGCGCGCCGGGGAGTGGGTATCGGTGACCACCCGCATCCGGGCGTTCTCGGGGCGGATGAGCTGGCACCAGGCCTGGGCGTGGGCGAGGAAGAACTGCTGCTCGGGGCTGAAGCCGGCCACCGGCGCCTCCGGGAGCTTCCCCCGCCGCGAGGCCCGGTACGCGTCCCAGGCCAGCGATAGCCCGCCCAGGTCGGCGATGTTCTCGCCCAGCGTGAGCTTGCCGTTCAGGGTGAGGTCGTCCACGGCCAGGTAGCCCGAGAACTGCTGCACCAGGCAGGAGGCGCGGCGCAGGAACTCCTGGCCCACCTGCGGGCTCCACCAGTCGGTGAGGTTCCCGCGCGCGTCGTACTGGCGCCCGATGTCGTCGAAGCCGTGGGAGAGCTCGTGCCCCATGACCAGGCCGATGGCGCCGTAGTTGACGGCATCGTTGGCCCCGTCGGTGAAGAAGGGCGGCTGGAGGATGCCGGCCGGGAAGACGATCTCGTTCATGGGCGGGCTGTAGTAGGCATTCACGGTGGGTGGGGTCATGCGCCACTCGTTCGGATCGGGCGGCTCGCCGATCTCGGAGAGCTTGCGGCGCTCCTCGAAGGCGCGGGCGCTCCGCACGGACCAGTAGAAGTCGCCGCGCCGGATCACCAGCCCCTGGTAGCTGCGCCAGACGTCGGGGTACCCGATCTTGCGGGCCACCGCCGCCAGCTTCTCCTCGCCATGCTGGCGCGTGAGTCCGTCCATCCAGTCGCGGCTCTCCAGCGAGCGATGCATGGCCTCCTCGATCTCCCCCACCAGGGCCTGGGAGCGGGCCCGCGCCTCGCCGGTGAAGTAGCGGCGCACGTAGGCGCGCCCCAGCGCCTGGCCCATCAGGTCGTCGGTCAGCTCGACGCAGTGCCGCCAGCGCTCGGGCATGGCGGTCTCGCCGGTGAAGTGGTGGGCGCGGAACCAGAAGGCCTCCTCCGAGAGCGCCCGCGGCAGTGCCCGGGCCGCGGCCGCCTCGGCCAGCACGTGCCAGCGCAGGTAGGCCCGCCAGGCCTCGGGCGGAAGCCGCCGAAGGAGCCCCTCCATCGTCGCCAGCATGGGTGGGGTGGTGGTGCTGAAGGCGGTGATCCCGGCCGCCCCTGCGGCCGAAAGGTAGCGATCCCAGTCGAAGCGCGGCGCGGCCTTGCGGAGGCCGGCCAGGTCGAGCCGGTTGTAGGTGCGGACCGGGTCGCGCAGCTCCGCCCGGGTCCAGTGGGAGCGGGCCAGCTCGGTCTCCACCTCCAGCACCGTCCGCGCATCCGCAGCGGCCCGCTCCGGCGGCACGCCGGCCAGCCCCAGCTGCTTCTCGACGTGGGCCCGGAAGTCCTCGCGGATCCGCACCGAGGCCTGGTCCTCCTTCAGGTAGTAGTCGCGATCCGGGAGCGACAGACCGCCCTGCCGGAGGATGCCGATCACCACGGTGGCGTCGCGGGCGTCGGGCGCAGAGGTGAGGGCGAAGAGCGGGAACACCGCCCGGCGGTGGAGCCGGCCCACCGCCATGGCCAGGGCGCGGGCGTCCCGCACCCCGTCCAGCGCCCGCCACTCGGCCCGGAGATCGGAGAGACCGTTCCGGTCGATCCGCTCCTCGTCCATGCACCCGGCGTACAGGTCCCCGAGCTGTGCCTCGACACTCCGCTCGCCCTGAGCCTGTCGATGGGCGGGATCGGCCTCCCCCGCGGCGGGCCGCTCCAGGATGCCGCGGAGCTGGACCTGGCGCTCCTGCTCCATCACGTCGAAGGACCGGGTCCAGCGCGCGTGATCGGGCGGGATCTGCGTGCCGGCCAGCCACCCGTTGCAGGCGAAGGCGTAGAAGTCGTCACACGGGTTCACGGTCCGGTCCACCAGGGCCGCCTCGATGCCGGGGAGGGCGGGCGCGGGGGCGTGCGCGGGCTCCGCGGCCGGCGCCAGGGTGGGGGCGGCCGCTGGCGGCGGGGCGGGGTGCGAGGCAGCGCAGGCGAGGATGGGAGCGAGGCAGGAGGCGAAGAGGATGCGCATGGCGGGCCCGGAGATTACACGCTGCCGGCGCCGGCGCGAGCGGCCGGGAGGGCACACGACCCCCGGCGTGACTTCGCCCGGGGAAGGTGCTTTCCTCGCCGTCCCGGAACCGCATGCGGCCCACCCGATCCACGACGCCGGCACGAGGTCAGGGCGCAGCCGCCGCCGAGGTGGTGCGAGGCAACATGCCCGCGCTGGACGGGCTGCGCGGGCTGGCCATCGCCGGCGTGCTGGCCTGTCACTTCTCGAACGCCTGGCCGGAGATCTCGGCGCTGGACCGCGGCGCCCTCCAGGTGCTGGGCCTGGGATGGGCCGGGGTGGACCTGTTCTTCGTCCTGTCCGGGTTCCTCATCACCGGCATCCTGGTGGACCAGGTGGGCGCGCCGGGGTGGTGGAGCGGGTTCCTGCTCCGCCGCGCGCTCCGCATCTTCCCGCTCTACTACCTGGCGCTGGCGCTCTTCGGCCTGCTCGGCCCCGCCCTGGGCCTCATCAATCGGTGGACCTTCGGGCGCTGGGGGTTCTGGTACTGGACTTACCTGGGCAACTGGGCCTACGCGGCCCGCCAGGTGATCCCGCCCCTCTCGCACTTCTGGTCGCTGGGGGTCGAGGAGCAGTTCTACCTGCTCTGGCCGCTGGTGGTGCTGGCCACCGCAAGGGGCAAGCGGCTGGCGGTGCTGACCGCCGGCCTGGTGCTGATCGCGCCGGCGCTGCGCGCCTGGATCGTCTACGGCAGCGGCTGGCCGGTGGGCTCCGCCTTCCGCGTGACGCCGGGCCGGCTGGACGGCCTGGCCATGGGCGCGCTGCTGGCCGTCGCCTTCCGCGACCGGGTGGGCCGGGAGCTGGCGGCGCGGGCCTGGCCCTGGGGGGCGGCGCTGGGCGCGGCGGGGTTCGTCGCGCTGGGCGCTCCCCTCGGGTTCGACATGCATCGGGCGCCGCTCGAGATCTGGAGCCACACCGCGCTGGCGGTGGCGTTCGGTGGGCTGCTGACGGGTGCGGTGGTCGGCCAGGGCACCGGCTCGCGCCTGGCGCGAGCGCTCTCGGCGGCGCCGCTGCGCGCCCTGGGGCGCGTCAGCTACGGCGTATACGTATGGCACTACTTCGTGCACGTGGGCCTCTTGCGCGCCGTCCGGGCACGCCCTGCCGGCGCCGCCCTGCTCGCCACCCGCGCCGGCTACCTGGCCTACGCCACCTGCGGCGTGGCCGTGAGCCTCGCGCTCGCCTGGGCCAGCTATCACCTCCTCGAGAAGCGATTTCTCGCGCTCAAGGACCGGTTCGCGCCGCGCCGCGAGGCGCCGCGGCTGGCGGCCTGATCGTCGAAGCCGTCGAGCGTGCGCGCCCCGCCGAGGCGCTCCCTCGCGCCATGCGGGCCGGTCGCGTTTGCGAGTGGACAAAAGCCTGGATCGCGACTCAGATCGAGTCGTGACGGCGGCCAACGAGTGGGATCGAGCGTGAACGACCCGGCCACGGCAGCGCAGCGACCTTCGGCGCCCCGGCCCGCCCCCGGCGCCGTCCTGGACCTGGGCGGCCTGGCCGGCCTCGACGAGGAGGAAGCCCGGCGGCGGCTGGAGCAGGAAGGCCCCAACGAGCTCCCGACGCAGAAGAGCGCGGCGGCTCCTGGCCATCGCCCTGGAGGTGGTCCGCGAGCCGATGTTCCTCATGCTGGTCGCTGCGGGCGCGCTCTACCTGCCCATGGGCGAGCCGGCGGACGCCCTGATGCTGCTCGGCTTCGTCTTCGTCGTCATGGGCATCACCATCGTCCAGGAGCGGCGCACCGAGCGGGCGCTGGAGGCGCTGCGCGACCTGTCGAGCCCGCGGGCGCTGGTGATCCGCGACGGCGCAGCGCCGGCGCATCGCCGGGCGCGAGGTGGTCGCGCGGCGACCTGGTGGTCCTGGCCGAGGGCGACCGCGTGCCGGCCGACGCGCTCCTGCGCGCAGGGCATCAACCTGTCCGCCGACGAGTCGCTGCTGACCGGCGAGTCCGTGCCCGTGCGCAAGCTGCCCTCGCCCGGCGCGGCCAGCCCTCGACCGCCCCGGCGGCGACGACCTGCCCTCGCTCTTCTCCGGCACGCTGGTCACCGCCGGCCAGGGCGTGGCCGAGGTCCTGGCCACCGGCCTGCGCACCGAGCTCGGCAAGATCGGCAAGGCCCTGCAGCCCGGTCGAGCCGGAGCCGACGCTCCTGCAGAAGGAGACCGGCCGGCTGGTCCGCACCTTCGCCCTCGTCGGGCTCGTCGCCTGCGCCGTGGTGGTGGTCGCCTACGCCCTGACCCGCGGCGGCGGCGCGGCCGGTCTGGAAGGAGGGCCTGCTGGCCGGCATCGCCATGGCCATGGCCACGCTGCCCGGAGGAGTTCCCGGTCGTGCTGACGATCTTCCTGGCCCTGGGCGCCTGGCGCATCTCGCGCAGCAGCGTGCTCACGCGCCGCATGCCGGCCATCGAGACGCTCGGCGCGGCCACCGTGCTGTGCGTGGACAAGACCGGCACGCTCACGCAGAACCACATGACGCTGCAGCAGCGCTCGCGGCGGGCGGGCATCGCCGCCGACGTCGGTCCGGCCGGCGCCGGTCCTGCCCGAGCCGCTCCACGGCCTGCTCGAGTACGGCCATCCTGGCCAGCAAGCGGGACCCGTTCGACCCGATGGAGCAGGCCCTGCACGCGGCTGGGCGAGCGGCTCGTCTGGCGGCACCGAGCACCTGCACCCCGACTGGACGCTGGTGCGCGAGTACCCGCTCTCGCCCGGAGCTGCTGGCCGTGACCCACGCCTGGCGACACCGGGCGGTCGACGACGCCGTGGTGGTCGCCGCCAAGGGCGCCCCCGAGGCCATCGCCGACCTGTGCCACCTCGCCGCCGGCGCGAGCGCGAGGCGCTGTCGCGGCAGGTGGCGGCGCTGGCGTCCGCAGGGCCTGCGCGTGCTGGGCGTGGCCCGGGGCCGGCACGCGGCCGGGGCACGCTGCCCGACGAGCCAGCACGACTTCGACGCTCGAGTTCCTCGGGCCTGGTGGGCCTGGCCGACCCGCTGCGGCCCGACCGTGCCCGCGGCCGTCGCCGGAGTGCCACGCCGCCGGCATCCGCGTGGTCATGATCACCGGCGACTACCCGGCCACCGCCCAGAGCATCGCCCGGCAGATCGGGCTGACGGACCGCCGAGGCGCGTCATCACCGGCCCCGAGCTGGACGCGATGCGCGACGAGGAGCTGGCGCGCCGCATCCGGGACGGCGCAGCATCTTCGCCCGCGTCGTGCCCGAGCAGAAGCTGCGCATCGTCAACGCGCTCAAGGCCAACGGCGAGGTCGTGGCCATGACCGGCGACGGCGTCAACGACGCCCCGGCCCTCAAGGCCGCCCACATCGGCATCGCCATGGGCGGCCGCGGCACCGACGTGGCCCGCGAGTCCGCCGCGCTGGTGCTGCTGGACGACGACTTCTCCTCCATCGTCGCGGCCGTCCGGCTGGGCCGGCGCATCTTCGACAACATCAAGAAGGCCATCGCCTACATCTTCGCCGTCCACGTGCCCATCGCCGGGCTGTCGCATGATCCCGGTGTTCTTCGCCGACTGGCCGCTGATCCTGCTGCCGGTCCACATCGTCTTCCTCGAGCTGATCATCGACCCCTCCTGCTCGCTGATCTTCGAGGCCGAGGAGGCCGAGCCGAACGTGATGACGCGCCCGCCCCGCCGCCCCGACGAGCGGCTCTTCTCGCGGCGGACCATGGCGCTGGCCCTGCTCCAGGGGGTCAGCGTGCTGGCGGTCTGCCTGGCCGTGTTCCTGGTGGCCCGGGCCAGATCACACCGCGGAGGCGGCCCGGGCGCTCACCTTCGCCACCCTGGTGGTGGCCTTCCTGGTCATCATCCTCGCCAACCGCTCCTGGACCAGGTCGGCCGTGGCCATGCTGCGGGTCCCCAACGCCGCGCTCCGGTGGGTGGTGGGCGGCACGATCGCCTTCCTGGCCGTCATCCTCTCGGTCCCCTTCGCGCAGCGCCTGTTCCGGTTCGCGCCGCTCCACCTCCGGGACGTGGCGCTGAGCCTGGGGGCGGGGATGGTGTGCGTGGCCTGGTTCGAGCTGGCCAAGCGCGTCGCCCGGCGGAGGGGCGCACGGGCCGGCGCGGCCTAGAACGACGGATCGAGCTTCTGGAGCGCGAGGCGCAGGTCCGGGGTGCCGGTGCGATGGACGTCCCGGCGCGAGTAGATCCGGACGGGCGAGCTGGTGGCCGGGATCGCGCTGCGCGCGTCGACCCGCTGCGGGACGTGGGAGCCGGTGACGAGCACCCGCTCGGCCGGCCCGGCGGCGAGCGACTCGTCGGCCTCGCCCTGGCCGGACACGGGCGCGTGAGCGCAGCCCGCCGCGAGCAGCGCGGCGGCTGCCAGGCAGGGCCGGAGGAACCGGGTGAGGCGGGTCATGGCGGCCTCCATTCTCTCCCGATCCAATAGCGCCGACGGGCGATCCGCGGCAACCCCGCCGCCACCCCGATCCGGGGCGGGCGTCCGCGGGCGGTTTGGTTGATCGGCCCGATCCACGCCCGTAGGAGTTCCAGCACCGGGAGGACGCGATGCAGACTCGCCAGCTGGGCAGGAGCGGTCCGGTGCTTCCCGCCCTGGGCCTGGGGTGCATGGGCATGTCGGACTTCTACGGCGCCGCGGACGAGGCGGAGAGCCGCGCCACCATCCGGGCCGCCCTCGACGCCGGCCTGAAGCTCGTCGACACGGGCGACTTCTACGGGACGGGACACAACGAGCTTCTCATCGCCCAGGCGCTGGAAGGGATCCCGCGCGACCGCGTCTTCCTGGCCGTCAAGTTCGGGGCGCTGCGCGATCCGGGCGGCGGGTGGGGCGGCTTCGACGCCCGGCCGGCGCGGATCCGGAACGACCTGGCCCAGACGCTCCGCAAGCTCCGCACCGATCACGTCGATCTCTACCAGCCGGCGCGGGTGGATCCGCAGGTGCCCATCGAGGACGTGGTCGGGACCATCGGCGAGCTGGTGAAGGGGGGCTGGGTCCGCCACGTGGGGCTCTCCGAGGCGGGTCCGGAGACGCTGCGCCGGGCGGCCCGGGTCCACCCCATCGCCCAGCTCCAGATCGAGTACTCGCTCATGAGCCGGAGCATCGAGGCGCGCGTGCTGCCCGCCTGCCGCGAGCTGGGCATCGGGGTGACTGCCTACGGCGTCCTCTCGCGCGGCCTGCTGGGCGGGGGCATGGGCGCGACCGGGCCGAACCGCCCGCGGGACGGGCGCGGCCGGTTCCCGCGCTTCCAGGGGGAAAACCTGGCGACGAACCTGGCCCTGGTCGAGGGGCTGCGTGCGCTGGCCGCCGAGAAGGGCGCCACGCCCGCGCAGCTGTCCATCGCCTGGGTCCTGTCCCGCGGCGAGGACATCGTCCCGCTGGTGGGCGCGCGGCGGCGCGATCAGCTCGCCGACGCGCTGCGGGCGCTCGAGCTGCGGCTCTCGCCCGAGGACCTGGCCCGCATCGAGGCGGCGGTGCCGGCCGAGGCGGTGGCCGGGACCCGCTACGACGAGCAGGGCATGCGGCTGCTCGACAGCGAGCGCTGACCGGGGCGCCCGCGACCTGCGGCGGTCGCATGTGCTACGACTCGCGGGTGCCCGGTCGCCGCGCGCCGCGGGGCCGCGACATCGCGCCGCGAGGTGTGCATGGCTCCACATTCGGTCGCGCTCCGGGCGCTGGGGTTCGCCACCATCGTCTACGCCGGCGTGCTCCTGGCCGAGCCCATCGTCTCGCTGCACGCGGTGTTCGCGCTCGGCCCGGTGTACGAGTCCATCGTGACGGCGGACCCCGACGCGCAGAAGCAACTGGCCGCGGCTGGGATCACGCCGGCGCAGGCGGCCAGCCAGGCGCGCTGGCACATGCTCGGCGGGGCCTGGGAGGTGGTCGCGCCGGCGATGGTGCTGGCGGCGGTGGGCCTGCTCGGGGGCGTCCTGCTGGCGCTGGGGCGCCGGGCAGGGCCGTGGGTCGTCCTGGTGTTCGCGATCTGGCCGGCGGTCGCCTGGGCCCTGAGGCGGGTCCGCGGCGTGGACCGGATGGGCCACGACACCTACACGGTGATGAAGACGATCCGCTTCCATCTCCTGGGCAAGGTGATCCACGTCGACGCCCGAGCGTACGCGTCGGCGGTGCAGCTCGCCTTCCTGGCGGTGACGCTCGCCATCCTGGCCTCGGCCTCCCTGGCGGGCCGGCGCCTCACTCGAACGTCTCGAGGTACGCCTCCAGCCGGTCCATGAGGCGCGCTCGCTCCGAGGGCTCCAGGAAGGCCGCCTCCAGGCTGTTCCGGGCGAGGCGCACCGCGTCCTCGATCCCGAGACCGAGCGCCTCCACCACCTGCTCCAGGTTCCGCGTGACATAGCCGCCGAAGTAGGCGGGGTCGTCCGAGTTCACCGTGGCCATCACCCCCGCCTCGAGCAGCCGGGAGAGGACGTGGTCGTCCATGCGCGGGAACACGCGCAGCCGCACGTTGGAGAGCGGGCAGACCGTGAGCGGGATCCGCTCGCGGGCCAGGCGCGCCACCAGCGCCGGATCCTCCAGGCAGCGCACTCCGTGATCGATCCGCTCCGCGCCCAGCACGTCCAGTGCGCCGGCCACGTAGGAGGCCGGCCCCTCCTCGCCGGCGTGGGCCACCACGCGCAGCCCCAGCGCGCGGCAGCGCGCGAAGACGCGGGCGAACTTCTCGGGCGGGTGGCCGCGCTCGCTGGAGTCGAGCCCCACCCCGAGGATCCGGTCCCGGTGCGGGAGCGCCTCCTCCAGGGTGGCGAAGGCGTCCGCCTCGGGCAGGTGGCGCAGGAAGCAGAGGATCAGGGCCGCGCTCACCCCCAGCCCGCGCGCCTCCTGGCAGGCGCGCCACAGGCCGTCGACGACCGTGGCCAGGGGCACGCCGCGGGCGGTGTGCGTCTGCGGGTCGAAGAAGATCTCCGCCCGCACCACCCGCTCGGCCGCGGCCTTCTCCAGATAGGCCCAGGCCAGATCGTGGAAGTCCTGCGCCGTGCGCAGCACGGAGGCGCCGGCGTAGTAGAGGTCGAGGAAGGACTGGAGGTCCCGGAACTGGTAGGCCGACCGGAGCGCCTCCACGCTCGGGTAGGGGAGGGAGAGACCGTTCCGCGCCGCCAGCGCGAAGCTCTGCTCCGGTTCGAGCGTGCCCTCGACGTGCAGGTGCAGCTCGGCCTTGGGCAGGCCGCGCAGGAATTCGAGCAGCCGCTCCCGCGGGAGGTGGCGCAGCCGGGGGCCGGCGCTGGGCGGGGGCTCCATCTCCCAATCCTACACAGGTCCCCGGCCCGGCGCCCAGCGACCAATCTTCCCGGGGGCGGGGAGAGGCTCGGCCCCCACCGGCCGGGAGGGCCAGGGCGGCGCCGGCGGCCTCGCCACACGCCAGGTGAAACAAGGCGCAGCGCCTCCTGAAGGTGCGGGGAGGTGCGCGTTCGCGTCGCTGACGTCTTGACGGAACGTGTGCGAGGGCGGAATACTTCGCCACATGCGGCGACCTCTCCTGCTTCTGATTGCGCTCTCGATCCCGGTCATCGGCGCGGGCAGCGAACGCGAGGTGAACGACCTCAAGCGATCCATCGACACGCACCGCGGCACGGTCAGCGACCTGGAGCGCCAGGATCCGCAGCGGGCGGTGAGCGATCAGCTCACGCTCCTGCGCACCTGGGTCGACGAGGCCGCCAACCTGCTCGGCCAGAAGAAGCTCGACCGCGTGCGCGAGACCCTCGACCGGCTGAACGCGCAGGAGGAGCTGATCCGCCAGCGCCTGGCGGCCGTGGCCGCCCAGTCCGCCGCGCGGGAGAAGGAGGAGGCGCTCCGGGCGCTGCGGGAGAAGATCGAACAGACCAAGGCGGCGCTGGAGCAGGCCACCGTCACCAAGAAGGCCCTGGAGATGAACGCCCAATGAGGACCGCCATCGCCATTGCCGTCGCGGGGCTCACCGCCTGCGCCACCGTCCCCAAGCCGCAGGAGCTGCAGGCGCTGGAGGGGCTGAAGGGCGACGGCCGCTACGCCGCGGCCCAGAAGCGCGCCCCGGCCCTGGTGACCGAGTCGGAGAAGCTCTTCGCCCGGAGCAGCCAGGAGTGGGGGTCGAAGGACCTGGAGGGCTCGCGGCGCGACGCGCTGATGGGCTCCATCAAGCTCAACACCGCCTACGCGCTGGTCGATCAGGACCAGGCGCGGGCCCGGGGCCAGGCCGCCCAGGCCGAGACCGGCAGGGCGCAGGAGGAGTACGGGCGCCTGGCCAAGGACCTGGGGGCGCTGGAGGAGCAGGTCGCGCTCCTCAAGAAGCTGGCCGGGGCCAAGGAGGAACTGGGGCAGCAGCAGGTCAAGAGCCAGGCCACCGAGAAGGTGCGGGCCGCCGAGCTGGCCCTCAAGAACGCCGACACCGTCAACGCCTCCACCCACGCCCAGGCCGACTACCAGAGCGCCGCCGACCTCCTGGCGCGCGCCGGGACGGAGATGAAGGCCGGCAACTACGCCCCGGCCGCCGCCCTGGCCGATCAGGCCAAGGCCAGGGCGGAGCAGGCGTTCCTCTTCGCCAAGCCCGTCTACCGCCAGGGCGAGCAGACCATGGCGGACAAGGCGCGGACCGAGGCGCTGACGCGCGATGCCTCGGCGCTGAGCGGCGCCGCCGTCAAGGTCGACCGCCTGGGCGAGATGCAGCGGCTGCGGGTGATCCTCTCCGGCCTGTTCGTCGGCAGGTCGACCATGGTGGGAGCCGGCCGCGATCGCCCGCTCGACGACGTGGCGGCCCTGCTCAAGAAGTACCCGGAGTACACCGTCCACGTGGTCGGGCACACCGATTCGCGCGGCCTGCACGATCAGCTGGTGGCGGTCTCGCTGGCGCGGGCGCAGTCGGTCTACGCGGCGCTGGTGTCCCGCGGGGTCGAGGCCAAGCGCGCCATGATGGTGACCGGCCAGGGGCCGGACGATCCGCTGGTCCCGGGCAAGAGCGTGGCCGCCCGCGCCCAGAACAACCGCGTCGAGGTCGTGTTCCTCTACAGGTAGCGGCGCGCCCCCACGCTCGCGGCGACCGGGCGTGAGGACCTCGGCATCGGCCCGTTCGGCCGGCAGCTCGGCCTTGCCCGGCACCCCGCCGGCGTGCAACGCTTTCTCGGCGGGCGCGGCCGAGGCGGCCAGGCGCCCGACGGCGGGCTGGCAGGAGGAGAACCGAGTGCAGCGCGATTCCGAGCCGGTGGCCGGGTTCCTGCGGGTCGAGGAGGCGGAGATGCTCTCCGAGCTCCTGGGCGCCCACGGGATCGAGTGCTGGGTCGAGGGCGCGGTGGCCTCGGTGCTGGCCCCGGCGCTCCCGGCGCTCGGGGCCGGCGCCCGTCTGGTGGTTCCGGAGCGCGACGCGGCCCGCGCCCGGGACATCATCGCCAACAGCGGCGTGTTCCGCGGCGAGGACGGGGCCGCGGTGGAGATCCCGGAGCAGGAGTGGGCCGCCTCCCCATCGCCCGAGGCGTCGCAGCCCGGGGCGGCCGGCCCGGAGGCCGGCCGGAAGACGTTCCTCTTCTATCCGGTGGTCGTGCTGGTCCTGGTGGCGGCCGCCACGGTGCTGAGAGCCCTGGTGGATAGGTAGCGGCGCCCCGGGGTGGCCGGCTGTGCTGCGGTGTGGGCGGGGGGCTGCGTTCCCCCGATGATGTGATGGAATCCGCCGAGGGGGAGAGCCCCATGCCTGTCGACCGGAACGACCTCGCCATGCGCATCGCGGCGGCCAAGCCGTCCGACACGTCGCGAGGCCTCAACTTCAACACCGTCTTCAAGCTGGCCGCGGAACTGCTGGGGGAGGCCGAGGCGAAGAAGCTCGACCCGCACGGCAAGGGCGGGCGCGTGGACTTCTTCTCCTATCCAATCGCGGACTACCTGGCCATCACCTGGGACGCCGCCGACCGGCTCGAGGAACGGGTCGGCTCCACCGAGGCCGTGTTCCAGGAGCTGGGCCGCCGCACCATCACCGGCTTCCTGGCCTCGATGCTGGGCAAGACCATCTTCGCCATGGCCGGGCGCGATCCGCGGCGGGTCATCGCCAGCGGGCCGGCCGGCTACCGCTCCGCGGTGAGCTACGGCGAGCGCAAGGTGGAGTTCCTGGGCGCGCGCAGCGCGCGCATGACCTTCGAGCACGACTTCATGCCCGCCGTCTTCCACTCCATGGTGATCGAGACCGCGCTCAAGTCCACCGAGGCGCGGAACGTCCGGGTCGCCGCCCGCGACACCGGCTTCCTCAGCTCGGAGTACCGGATCGACTGGGAGTAGCCGGTCGCAAGAATCTGCTGCCGGGTTCCGCCGGTCCGGGTACCTTTGCGGCTGCATGATCCCTCCCGGTGTCACCCGGACCCATGCCGCCCACCTGGCGGAGAAGGACCAGCGGGAGATCACGCGCCTGTGCATCCACACGGCGCTGGTCCTGATGCAACACGGCGCCGAGAGCGCCCTGATCGAGAACCTGGCCCGGCGCCTGGGGCTGGCGCTGGGCGTGGATCGCGTCGAGGCCGGCATCTTCGCCAACTCCATCGTCCTCACCACGCTCAGCGAGCGCCACTGCATCACCACCGTCCGCCGCAGCCAGGACCGCGGCATCCACATGCAGGTGGTCACGGAGGTGCAGCGCGCCGTGCTGGCGGTCGAGGCGGGCGAGCTCGACGCCGCCGCCTACCGCGCCCGCTTCGAGGCCATCGTCCCGACCCACTACCCGCGCTGGCTGGTGTCGCTCGCCATCGGCATCTCCTGCGCCTCGTTCGCCCGGCTGGCGGGCGCGGACTGGATCGGCTGCGGGGTGGTGGTGGTGGCCAGCGGCGTGGCCATGTACCTGCGCCTGGTGGTGGCCCGGCTCCATTTCAGCCCGGTGGTGAGCTTCTTCGTGGCGGCCTTCGTGGCCACCTCCCTGGCCGGGCTCTCCGAGCCGTGGAAGCTGGGCGGCACGCCCGGGATCGCGCTCGCCTCGTGCGTGCTGCTGCTGGTGCCGGGCTTCCCGCTCATCAACGGCGTCTCGGACATGGTGAAGGGTTACATCAACACCGGCATCGCCCGCCTCGCCTACGCCCTCCTGCTCTCGATCGCCTCCTGCGCCGGCATCCTCCTGGCCATGTCGATGTGGGGCCTGTGGGGGCTGCCGTGAACGTGCTCTTGGAGCTGGCGAGGAACGCGGCCCTGGCGGCGGTGCCGGCGGTCGGGTTCGGCATGGCCTTCAACGTCCCGGTCCGCATCCTGGGCTGGTGCGCGCTGGGCGGGGCGGTCGGGCGCGCGCTCCGCTACCTGCTCGTCACCGGCGGCCTGTCGATGGGGTGGGCCACCCTGCTGGCGGCGGCCGCGGTGAGCTGGCTGGGGGTGTGGGCTGCCCAGCGGCTCCGCGCCCATCCCAAGGTGTTCACGGTGGCCGCGGTCATCCCCATGATCC
Organism: uncultured Pseudomonadota bacterium; assembly: GCA_963736345.1. Lineage (GTDB taxonomy): Bacteria > Myxococcota > Myxococcia > Myxococcales > Anaeromyxobacteraceae > Anaeromyxobacter. The sequence continues at coordinate 42,061 of CAVTOU010000016.1, forward strand.
CCGGCGTCCCCATCTTCACGGCCCTGCTGGCGCTCTCCCAGATCCAGCGGCAGGGCCTCACCGACCAGCGGCTCGCCTCTGCCATCATCTCCGGGCTCGACGCCGCCACCATCGTGGGCGCGCTGGCGGTGGGCCTGGCCGTTCCGGGGCTGTTCGTGTTCCGCAGACGGCCGGTCGTGTGATACTCCCCCGCTCGCGCCGCGCACCCCAGCGCCCCGGGAGAGTGTAGGGAAGATGTCGAAGCCGGATTCGAAGCCGCGCCCCCTGCGCTGGTGGGTCCTCGGTCAGGCCTTCTCGTTCCTGGTCCTGTGGCCGGCCTTCAGCGTCTGGAACGCGGCCCCGGTGCTGGCCGCCTCGGGCGTGACGGGAGGGATGCAGCTTGGAGCGCTGCGCTGGGGGAGCCTGGTGGCGGCGCTGGCGATGTGGCGCGAGGGGCTGGCCGTGGCGCTGATCCTCACGGCGGCCTCGGCGGCCGCGGGAGCGGCCTCGGGCCTCCCGGTCCCGGCCGCGCGGCGGGGCGCGCTGGCCGCGGGCTGCCTGACCGCGGCGCTCGCCTCGACGGCGCTCCTCTGCGGCGTCTCCCTCGAGCTGCCTGCGGCCCTCCACCACCCCGCGCTCCGCCTGGCCTGGGGCGCGCCGGTGTGGGCGGTGGAGGCCGGCCTGGCGGCGGTGCTGGGGGGCGCGGTGGTCGCCTCCGGGTGGCTCGGCCGGGCGCCGGGCGCGGCGCTGCGGGGGGCGGCGATGCTGGCGGCCCTGGTCGCCGGCGGGTGGGCCCTGGCGCGCCATCTCCCGGACGGCGGCGAGCTGCGCGCGCCGTCCGGGGCGCGCATCGTCCTGGGGCTCGACTCAATCTCGCGCCTCGACGCCGTGGAGCCGCTGCGCGCGCTCGCCTCGGAGAAGGGCGGCACCTGGTACCGCCGCGCGGTGACCCCGGGCCTCATCACCAACTCGGTCTGGTGGTCGATCGTGACCGGGGAGCCTCCCGACCGGACCGGCGTGTTCTTCGTGTTCCAGACGCCCTCGCCCGACCGGCTCCCGGAGAACCTGGTGACGCGCGCCCGGGCGGCCGGGCTGGGCACCTGCGCCTTCTTCTCCGATCAGCTCACCATGCAGCTCGGGGCGGACGTCCGGTTCGACGAGAACCACAGCGGCCCGCGCGGCTGGCTGCAGATCACCACCGCCGCGGTCAAGGACGCGAGCTGGTTCCTGCCGTTGCTCCTCCCGCATCTCCCCGCCATCCCGGGCGCGGCCACCCCCGCCAACCAGGGCCACACCTACACCTTCTCGCTGCGGCGGGAGCTGGCCGAGGTGCTGAGCTGCGGAGGAGGGGCCGGCGGCACGCTCACGCTGGCACACCTCGACTACCTGCACCAGGCGCGCTACCCGGGGCTGTCGCAGCTCGCCCCCGGCGAGCGCGCCCGGGTGCGGCGCGCGCCGGTGGCGGCCGTGGTCGACCGGAGCATCGACTGGCAGTACCCGGCCACCCCGGGCGAGCCGCTGCACGTCTACGCCTGGAAGCTGGCCCATCTGCAGGCCGCGCTGCGCCGGGCGCTGGAGAGCACCGGGGTGCTCGATCCCGCCCTTCACGCCCGGCTGGTGATCCTCTCCGACCACGGGCCGCGCACCGGCCTGACCGCCGCCAACTTCGGGACCGAGCGGTACTACGGCGTCATCCTGGCGACCTTCGGGATCCCGCCGCGCGATCCGGACGTTCCCATCTCGCTCCTGGACGTGGGCGCGCTGGTGGGCCTGGCCCGGCCGGGCGCTGCCCCCGGCGAGCCGGTGGTCGAGTACGTCGAGGCCCGCCCGCCCGAGTGGCGCGAGCTCACCCGCGCCTCGGCGCCGCTGCTCGACGGGCGGGTGGCGCTGCCCAGGGCCACGCTGGTGACGATGGGGGGTCACCTGGCCGCGTTCCGCCCCTACACCGAGCCGCGCGGGTACTCGGCCGCGCCGGCCGTCCCCGCCCAGGAGCCGCAGGGCGGCGCGCTCCGGGTGCCCACCCGGCCGCTGCCCAGCCCGGGTCGGGCCGAGGCGGCGGAGCAGTAGCGAAGCCCGGCCGCAGCTCAACCACGCTCCACCCTGCTCACCGTGAAGGCCACGGCCGAGACCGAGGCCTCGCCCATGCCGCGCGGGCGGAGCGTCGACAGCTCGTCGCGAGGCGCGTCGAAGAGCTCCAGCTCCGCGCGGGCGGCGTGGCACTCGCCGAAGACGTGGCCCTCGGCCGCCATCCGGAGAAGCCGCCGCGCGGCGGGGTCGCCGGCCCAGGCGTCGAGGCCGTACATCCCGCCCGCCAGGAAGCCGAGCCGCTGTCCGGGCCGGCCCTCGAGCGTGAGCACCGCCTGCGCCAGCCGGCGGTCCTTCACCGCCAGCGAAGCGCCCAGCCGGGTGCCGGCGGCCGGCGGCGCCGCGGCGGGGTGGGCCAGCGGGTAGGAGCGGGTGAGCCAGACGCTGCCGTGCTTCTTGGGCAGCCCCTGCAGCCAGCCGCGCAGCATGGACACGTCCTGGTCGACGTAGATGAAGGGGCAGAAGCGGACCGCCGCGCCGTCCCGCTCCGCCTCGAGCACCACGAAGAACTCCTTGTACTGCGCGTAGACGGGGTCGAGGAGCTCGGAGCCGTCGGTGGTCGCCTGCCACTCGCAGAAGTGGGCCACCGCGCGCCCGGTGGCCTCGCCGAAGCCCTCGGGCAGGAATCCAGCCGCGACCCGGGCGTCGAGGCCGTACGAGAGCGAGAAGATGGTGCCGGCGTAGTGCCAGGGCGGTGCCGGGACGAGCGACGACCGGCCGCCGGGGGTGAGCGGTGGCGTGTAGCCTTCGAGCATCGGGTGCCTCCTGTCCTGCTCCCGTGAACGCGCCCGAGCCCAGCCCGGGCCCGAGACGACTCCATGATCGACGTCGCAGCCACGGTAACCGAGGCGCGCCGAGGGTTCTCGAGCGTCGTTGGCCTGCCCCTCTCTGGGCGTTGCATCCATGCAGGTTGGACCTGCAGGGGAGGGCCTTCCCGCGGCGAGGCGGTCGGAGCAGTCTCCGGGCACGGGCTCGGGCGAGGGAAGGGGGCCGAGAAGGAGGACGGAGCGTGTCCGGAGCGGAGTCGAGCTACATCCATGGCACCACCCCCGAGGAGCAGGCGCGGCTGAGCCAGATGAACGAGCTCCTCAACCGGCCCTACCTGCGCGAGCTGGCGCTCCGGGAAGGGGACCGCGTGCTGGACGTGGGCGCGGGCCTGGGCCAGCTGACGCGCGCCATGGCGCGCGCCGCGCGCCGGGCGGTCGTGGCGGTGGAGCGGAGCGCCGAGCAGATCGCCGAGGCCCGGCGGCAAGCGCGCGCGGACGGCGAGGACGAGCTGCTCGACCTGCGCCAGGGGGAGGCGACGGCCCTGCCCCTGTCCGAGGGCGAGCGCGGAACGTTCGACGTGGCCCACGCGCGTTTCCTGCTCGAGCACGTGCGCGATCCGCTGGCGGTGGTCCGCGAGATGGCCGCCGCCGTCCGCCCCGGCGGCCGGGTGGTGCTGGCCGACGACGATCACGACCTGATGCGGCTGCACCCGGAGCCGCCCGGCTTCCGCGAGGTGTTCCAGGCCTTCGTGCGCGGCTACGATCGGCTCGGGAACGATCCCTTCGTGGGCCGCCGGCTGGCGTCCCTCCTGCACCAGGCGGGGGCGGCCCCCGCGCGCATCACCTGGGTGTTCTTCGGCGCCTGCGCCGGGGAGCCGGGCTTCCGCGGCATCGCCGACAACATGGCCCAGGTGCTGATCGGCGCGCGCGGGCTGATCCTCGAGGTGGGGATCGAGGCGGCGCAGCTCGACGCCGCCATGGGAGCGCTGGAGGCGTTCGCCCGGCGTCCGGACGCCGCCATCTGGTACGCCATGGCCTGGGCGGAGGGGCGCCTGCCGGGCTGACACCGGCAGCGCCGGAGGTGGACCTGGGCCCGGAGTTGGACGAGGATCCGGTCCCGTGAACGGGCCACAGCCGGGTGACGCGGGCGGGAGCCGCGGGACGCACCGCGTCGCCGCCATCCTGGTGATGGCAGCCGTGGCGGCGCTCGATCAGGCCACCAAGACGCTGGCGCGGGCGCTGCTCGAGGAGGGGCACCGGGTCTCGTTCCTGGGCGACGCCTTCCGGCTGGAGCTGGCCCGGAACGCCGGGGCCTTTCTCGGCCTGGGCGCGAACCTTCCCCCGGGCGTGCGCGGCGCGATCCTGACCTGGGGGGTGCTGATCCTGGCGCTGGGGGCCGCCTGGGTGGCCTTCTTCCGGCCCGGGCCGATGGCCACGGCCGTGGGCGCCGCCCTGGTGGCGGGCGGCGGCTTCGGGAACCTCTGGGATCGGCTGGTGGCCGGTGGGCTGGTGACGGACTTCATGAACCTGGGGCTGGGAAGGCTCCGCACCGGCATCTTCAACGTCGCGGACCTGGCCATCGTGGCCGGGGTGGTGCTGCTGCTCCTGCCCCAGGGCACGGCCAGGCGCCGCCGCGCGCCCTGAGGAATGCAGGGACCGTCCGCCCGCCGGCTCGCGCATGCCCGCGCGAGGTACGCGCGTCCGTTCGACTCCGGGCTCGCTGCCCGAGCTGCGCTCAGGACAGGCTCCCGAGATAGGCGCGCGTCTCGTACAGGAAGGTGACCTGCCCACCGGCCTGGGTGCGCTCGAACAGCCGCTCCAGCGCCTGCAGCATGGGCTGGTGGCCGGGGTGCCCGGGCCGCGGCGCGTAGGACGAGGAGAGGAGCCGTCCGCGCAACCCCTCCAGATCCAGCACCTGGCGATTCTCGAAGGTGCGGGTGTCGCGAAAGCCGGTCCCGAACCACGCCCGCATGGCGGGCTCGTCCGCGTAGCGCTCCGCCACCGCCGCGTAGTCGGTGGCGTGCTCCCTCAGCAGCTGCTCGTAGCCGTCCAGGAAGGGCGAGCCGCCGGTCCGCCGGGAGTTCCACACCACCAGCACCAGGCCCCCGGGGCGGAGGATGCGCGCCCACTCGCGGCGCACCGCCTCCGGCTGGAACCAGTGGAACGCCTGCGCCGCCACCACCAGGTCGACGCTGGCGGCGGGGAGCGAGGTGGCCTCGGCGGGCGCGCCCACCGCCCGGAAGCGAGGGTTCGCCCCGAGCGCCTCGGCGGCGGCGGCGCGCATGGCCGCGTTGGGCTCGACCGCGATCGCCGCGTGCCCCGCCTCGAGAAACATGCGCGCGGAGATGCCCGTCCCCGCCCCCACGTCGGCCACCACCCACGACGGGGCCAGGCCATGCTCGGCGCGGAGCCATTCCAGCAGCGCCGCCGGGTAGCCGGGACGGAAGCGCACGTAGTCGGCGACGCGGTCGGAGAAGCGCTCTGTCGAGTTCAGGGCCGGCACGGTGAGGTGGTGGATAGCGCTGGGGCGGCCGCCGCGCAGCGCCTCATGCATCAGATGTGCTCGATGGCCGTGCCGCCGTTGTCCCAGTCGAGCTCGGTGTCGTGGATGAAGCGCATCGGCCAGGGCACGGGCTCGGTCTCCCAGCTGCGGAAGCCGCGCACGTGCTCGGCGAAGGCGGTCACCCCGGCGCCGGTGGGCGCGGCCACCAGCGATCGGATCCGCGCGACCAGTCCCGCCGGCTGCGAGGGCGCCCGCTCGAGCACGCGCAGGAACCACTTGTGGAACGGGAACAGCAGCTCGTTGTGGGCCAGCACCATCCGGCCGGCGAACAGCGTCAGCCTGGCCACGGAGGTGGCGAGCAGGTACGGGTCGTCCCGCTTCACCGCCTCCCCCGCGTACCAGGTCCAGGCCTCGAGCTGCGCGTGGAAGCGGGCGATGCGCGCGCCCTTCTCGGCCACCGGATAGCGGGGGATCTCCTCCAGCAGGCGCGCCAGCGACGGATCGCGGGAGAACAGGATCCGGGCGTCCTGGAAGGCGAAGCGGGAGGGCTCGCTCCCTCGCCTGGCGATCTCGGCCAGCGACCCGGGCGAAAGGTACTTCCCGTCCACGTAGCCGCCCTGGTAGCCACACAGGTCGCGGTCGAAGAAGGTGGTGCGCCCCCCGGCCGTCCGGGCGGCGTGCTCGCCGTCGGACACCACCACCAGCACGTCCACGTCCGAGGCGGGCGAGCCGAAGCCGTGGGCGAGCGAGCCGCCCAGGACGAGGGCGATCACCCCCGGGTCGCTCCGGAAATGCTCGGTGGCGCGGTCGATCGCTTCCTGCTGCTGCTGCGTCGGGGCGGGAATGGTCATGGGCCGCCTCGACGTTCACGCAAGGCGGCACCCGCGTCAACGGGGTCCGGGCGCGGTCGAGCGGCGCCCGGCGGCTGGCCCTTTCCGGCCGCGTGTGGATACATGGTCGCAGCGTCCCATGCAGCCAGCCTCGAGCCCGCCCCCGCCGCCCTCGCCGCGCCGCCCCGAGCTGCTGGCGCCCGCCGGCGGCCTGGAGGCGGGCCTGGCCGCGTTCCAGCACGGGGCCGACGCGGTCTACCTCGGGCTGGAGCGCTTCTCGGCCCGGGCCGACGCCCAGAACTTCACCCTCGAGGAGCTCGACCGGATGGTGGGATGGGCGCGCTCGCTCCAGCCGGTCCGGCGCGTGTTCGTGGCGGTGAACACGCTGGTGCTGGACGGGGAGCTGGACGGGCTGGTGGAGGCGCTGGGGGCGGTCTCCGACATCGGCGCCGACGCGGTCATCGTCCAGGATCTGGGCGTGGCCCGGGTGGTGCGGCGCCATTTCCCGGAGCTGGAGCTGCACGCCAGCACGCAGCTCGCCGCCCACGGCCGCGCCGGGGTGGAGGCGCTGCGGGCGCTGGGGTTCGCGCGCGTCACCCTGGCGCGCGAGCTCACCCTGGAGGAGATCCGCCAGGCGGCCGCCGTGCCGGGGGTGGAGGTGGAGACCTTCCTCCACGGCGCGCTCTGCTACTCCTACAGCGGCCTGTGCCTCTTCTCCTCGCACGTGCTGGGCCGGAGCGGGAACCGCGGCCGGTGCGCCTATCCGTGCCGCGATCGCTGGGAGGTGACCTCGTTCAACGGCGCCCACCCGCGCGCGGCGCTGTCCGCCGAGGGGTGCAGCGGGTTCGCCTTCTCCATGAAGGACCTGGCCCTCCCCGATCACGTCGGTGCGCTGCGGGAGGCGGGCGTGGCCTGCCTCAAGATCGAGGGGCGCAAGAAGGCGCCGCTCTACGTGGCCGCGGCGGTGGACTTCTACCGGCGCCTGCTCGACGGGACGCTCCCGCGCGCGGAGCGGGCCGAGCGCGAGGCCGATCTGCAGGCGACCTTCGCGCGCCCCTGGACCACGCTGTACCTGGACTCGCACCAGCGCAAGGACGTGGCCGATCGGGATCGCGTGGGCCACCGCGGGGCGCCGGTCGGCACGCTCCAGGCGGTGGTGAGGAGCGGCGGCGCGGCGGCGGTGCGCTTCCGGACCGCGCTGCCGCTGGCCCGCCACGACGGGCTGCAGATCGAGGTGCCCGGCCTGGATCGGCCCTTCGGCTTCGGCGTCTCGTCGCTGCGCGTGGTGGAGGGCGGCCGCGGGGGCGAGGTGTTCGAGGCGCCCGCCGGTGCGGTGGTGGAGGTGCCGCTGCCGCCCGGCTACCCGACGCTGCCCGTCGGCGCGACCGTGTCCTGCTCCTCGTCGCAGGGCGTGAAGCTCCGGTACCGGCTGGAGCGGCCCAACCTGGCCCCGCACCGCGCGCGCCGCGGGGTGCGGGTGGCGGTGGAGGTGGCCGGGGACGGGTTTCGGCTCGAGGCGTCGGCCGAGGCGGCCCCCGGGCACCCCGTGCGCGCCGCGCACGCGGCCGCCGGACCGCTCGAGGCGGCGCGCGATCCCGCCCGGATGGAGGCGATCGCGCGCGCCGCGTTCGAGAAGCTGGGCGATACCCGCTTCCGGCTGGACGCCTTCGACTGGCGGAATCCCGGCGGCCGGTTCGTGCCGGTGTCGCGCCTCAACGACGCGCGCCGGGAGGTGATGGCGGCGCTGGAGCGCGCGCTGGCGGGCGAGGCCGCGGTCCGGGTCGCGGCGGCCCGGGCATCATGCCGGGGGGGCCAAGAGGCCGGCCCCCCCGGTCCCCCCGCTCGCTCGCCGGCCGCGGATGACCTCGAGTGGACGGTCAAGGTCGACCGGCTCGAGACCCTGGACGGCTTCGAGGCCGAGGACTTCGGGGCGCTCGACGAGGTGGTGCTCGATGTCGGGCAGGAGCCGGCCCGGGGGCTGGTCGAGCGGGTCGAGGCGCTGGCGCGGCGGGCCGGCGGGCGCGAGCACGTCCGGCTCGGCCTGCCGCTCATCGTGCGGAGCTGGGAGGAGAAGGCGCTGCGCGCCCGGATCGATGCGCTGCGGGGCGCCGGCCACCTGCGCTGGGAGCTGACCAACGTCGCCTCCTGGGCGCTGCTCGGGATCGCGCCCGGCGATCCCCGCGGCCTGGATCTCACCTCCGACTGGAGCCTCTACGCCGTGAACCGCGGGGCGGCCGGGCAGCTCCGCGAGATGGGCATCCGGCGGGTGACGCTCTCGACCGAGGACTGCCGCTCGAACCTGGCCGCCCTCCTCGGCCAGCTCGGCCCGGCCGCCGCGGTGGTCGTCTACGAGGACTCGCCGCTGTTCATCTCCGAGTCCTGCCCCTACGCCAACCTGCGGGGCGGCTGCCCGGGCCCGGCCGACTGCTCGTTCGAGTCCATGGAGCTGACCTCGTCGCACGGCGGCGGCGTCCGGGTGCTGAACCGGCGCTGCCGGAGCGTGACGGTGAGCGCCGAGCCTTTCAACCTCTCCCCCCGACTGGAGGCGCTGCGCCAGGCCGGCGCGCGCTCGCTGCGCGTGCACTTCGTGCACCGGCCGTACCAGCCCGGCCAGGCCCGCGCCGTCTGGCGGGCCCTGCGCCGCGGCGAGGTGGTCGCGCCCGGGCACACCGGGAGCTTCGATCGGGAGGGATGGTAGCGATCAGTAGTCCAGGGGCTCGACCTTGACCAGCTCGCCCGGGCGGACCTGATCGGAGTACGGCACCGGCTTCGTGCAGGGCGCCGGAGGTGCCGCCACGATCCCGCCGTCCTCGAGCTGGGCGGCGAGGAACGCGACATGCGCGGCGCGGGTGCCGTCGCCGTCCAGATCGGTCTCGGCACAGAACGATGCCGTCTGGACGCCGGAGGGTTCCCGGGTCACGGCGATCCGGAATTGCCCGTGCGTGGTGGGCCCGATCGCCCAGCCGAGGCGATCCGCCAGCCTCCGCTGGGCGGCCGAGAGCGGGGTCTTCTTCGCGCTGGGCGGCTGCGAGGGCAGCGGTTCGAACGCCACGAAGCTCCCGTCCCGCTCCAGGATCGCCTGCTCGGCCTGGACCAGCTCCCGGAGCTCCATCTTCACCACCACCTCCCTCGAGCGCTTCTGGTGGTGAAGGAAGCCGGGGATGGCGATCGCGACCGGGATCCCCACCAGGCAGGTCACGCCCAGCCCGACCACCAGCGCGACGACCGCCACCGGTCCGAGGCGGCGCCGGGCGCGCATCACGGCCGCGCCGCAGCCGGGGCAGCGCTGCACCGGCCCGGTCAGCTCCATCCCGCATGCCGAGCAGAACCGGGGTCGTCCCGGGGTGAGGCTGGGGTGGGTCATCGGTCCTCCGGGCACCTCGCGCGGCGTCGCGGAATGTCCGCTCCGGCCTGCGCCGCTCGTCGGAGGATCATACAGCGCGGGGCCCTGGCCGCCTCCCGCGCCCGAACCGGGTGACACCGCACCCGCTTGTTGGTCGCCCGGGAGCGTGGGACGTTGTCGAGAGCTTCGCACCGTATCCGCGACGAACCGCGGAGACCAGGAGCCGGAAATGAAGCGTCTCGCCTTGCCGATCGTGATCGGAACAGCTCTCCTCCTCGTCGGGTCGACCGCGGTGTTCGCCGCCGGCCGAGCCGCCGCGCCCGTCGGGGCGGAGCAAGACGCCACCGCAGCGGCGGCGCAGGCGCTGCTCAGCCCCGCGGCCCGTGCCATCGTTCCCTCGACCTGCGCCAACAGCCCGGACGGCGCGGCGTGCAGCTCCAGCGACGATTGCGCGAGCGGGAAGTGCGAGGGGGGGAGCTGCTGCACCAAGCACGACGACACCTGCGATTCCTCGTCGCACTGCTGCGGGCATCAGAGCTGCGGCAGCGACGGGAAGTGTCCCTGAGCGGCGGGCTACCGCAGCTGGCCGAACACGGCAACCCCGGCGCGGGTGGCCACGTACACGCGTCCGCCCGAGACGATGGGCGTGGCGAACTTGGCGGCGGGGCCGAGGGCATCCCGCGGCCCCGAGGCGTCGGAGCTCCACAGCGCGGTCCCGAGCCGCGACGCGTCGTAGGCCCGCAGGACCGCCGGCTGGCCGGCGTCCGGCACCGCCATGGCCCAGAGGAGGCCGCCGGCGTCACCGTCGGACGAGATCACCGGGAAGCCGCCCTTCAGGGGAAAGGTCTCCGCCGTCTGGGATACCGGGGTCTTCGAGAGCAGCCCGCCGGTGAGCGCGAAGGCCCGGATCCCGTCGCCCTGGGCCCCGAAGTAGACGCGCCCGTTCCAGTACGCGGGGGCGCTGTCGTTCTCCCCCGGCAGCGCCCCGACCAGCGACTGCACGATCTGTCCGTCGCTCCCCGGCTGCATGTGGCCCATGCCGTCGCGATCCACCAGGTAGATGGTCCCCTCCTTGCCGGCGCTGACCACCAGGTGCGGATGGGGGCCCGGCTGGTCGGGCAGGAGCAGCGGCCCGGCGGAGCCGAGGTCCTGGTCGTTTGCCGAGAGCGTCGCCTGGTTGAAGGGCGTGAAGTAGTCGAGGAGGGCGCCGGCGGGGGACAGCTCGAGGAAGCTCTCGCCGACGTCGATCACCGGGCCGGTCGCGTCGAAGGTGCCGTTGCCGCTGATCGCGTAGAGATCGCCGGCGTCGTCGGCGGCCGGTCCGGCCCCGGATTGCCAGATCCCCCCCATGCTCCCGCCCGGCGTGTCGTTGAAGACCACCGTCCGCGCCAGCGTGGCGGCGTCGTAGCCCAGGATCCAGCCGTGGTAGGGGGCGATGTCGCAGTGCGACCCGAAGGCGACGTACACCGTTCCACCGGAGAGCAGCAGCGCGGCGCGCTGGTTCTGGGTGAAGGCATCGAAGGCCACCTGGGTCCCCCCGTCGCCCGTCCCCGGTACCGAGGCCGCGATGATCACCGGGCTGCCGGGCTGCTCCGCTCCGGTGGCGAGGTCGAGGGCATGCAGCCGCTGCACATAGGTGGGCGTCGCGCTGGTCGCCGCCTCCTTGGTCCTCGCCACCAGGTAGAGCGTCCCCGTGGTGCCGTCGATCACCGGCGTGCCGGTGATCCCGATCTCGGGGACGAGATCGGTGCAGCCCAGGTCGGCGCTCGGGACGGGGACCACGCCGGGGGAAGCGAGGAAGGAGCGCGACCAGAGCGGCGTGGACCCCAGGCCGGAGGCGTCGAACGCGAACAGGGTGTCGTGCTCGGTGGCCACGTACAGCACGTCGTGGACCCCGTGGTCCGGCACGTCCACGCTCCGGGCCAGGAGCGGCTGCGCGTACACCTGCCCGTCGACGGGGAAGGAGGCGAGCTTTCCGAACGCGGCCGGGCTCACGCTGGCCGGGGTGAGCACGGTCTCGGGGTACTGGCCCGAGCGCGCCTGGTCGTGGTGCTGCGTGAGGACGCCGTCGTAGACCCCGGCGCCGGAGAGCGGCACGGTCATCGGGCTCGCCGCGGCGCCGACGCCGATGGTGATCAGGCCGGGGCTGGGGCCGGCAGCGCCGGGCGCGAAGGTGACGGCGATGGTGCAGCTCGCGCCCACCGCCAGCGAGGCGCCGCAATCGTTGGTCTGGCTGTATGCGCCGCCGGCCGCGATGGAGGGGAGCGGGAGCGAGGCCGTTCCGTCGTTGGTGAGGAGGATCGATCGCGAGCTCGTCGTGCCGACCGGCACCGGGCCGAAATCGAGCTGCGTCCGGTCGAGGATGGCTCGAGGGGTATGCTGGGCGGATGCGCCGCCGCCCCCGCAGGCCGGGAGCGCCGCCGCCAGGCAGCCGAGCAACCGGCCGAGGCCATTGCGCACGCCGGAACGTCTAGCGTCCAGGGGAGCAGCCGCAAGGGGGACGGGCGGGCCGGATGGGGGTCGGCTCGCCGCCCGAGCTCGGCCGCGTGGTGAGCGTTTGCTAACTTCGACGCTGGGAGGCCACGGTCCTCGCAGGGCTCACGTGGTGAGCATCCTGGTGAGCGCGAGGCGCAGCCCGTCTCGGTGCCGATCGGCAGGGCCCTCGATCTCGCCGGCGTGGATCATCTGGGCCACCCGCGCCAGCACCCCGGTCAGCGCCGCCACCGGCACGTCCGCCGAGCGGAATCCGACCACCGCGCCCTCCCGGATCCCGCGCCCGACCAGCTCGCTCAGGAGGTTCGGGACGGAGTGGCAGCGGGCGCGCTCCGGCAGCCGGGGCCAGAGCTCGCGCAGCGAATCATGAACGAAGAGGACGGCCTCGAGATCCTCGTCGACGAGCTCGACGAACGCGTCGATCAACCGGTCCAGGGCCACCCCGAACCCGCCCGCGGCGGCAGGCGCCAGCCGCTGGTACAGCCGCTCGTTGCAGCGCTCGAGCAGGTGCAGGGCCAGGGCGTCCTTGGAGGCGAAGAACTTGAAGAGGGCGGGGTTGGTGTATCCGGCGTCGCCGGCGATCATCCGGATGCTCGTCCCCTCCAGACCGTGCCGCGCGAACAGCCGCAGCGCCGTCGCCAGGATGGCCCGCTTGGAGGGCGGATCGCCGTCGTCCGCGAGCCACGGCGCGAACGGACGAGTTTCCGGCGGGGGCACGGGCCATGGTTAGCATATGCTAACCAGACGGTCAACCCACCGGTGGGCGCCGGGCCGCGGCGCCATGCGGCCCGGCGTGGCGCTCTGCAGGCCGAGGTTCGCCGCTTGGATTCCTCGCGTCCCGCAGCTCGCGATTGGCGATCAACTGGCAGTGTCGCTCATCGCGGCGGCCGCTTGGCAGGATCGGTCAGGCGATCTGCTGGTACCGGCTCGCCGGCGCGTTGCAGATGGGGCAGCGCTCGGGGATCTCCCCGAGCTCGATGTCGCCGCAGACCGGGCACAGGTAGATCTTCATCTGCGACAGGTCCTTGCCGGCGCGGAGCGCCTCCAGCGCCTGCTGGAACAGGCGCGCGTGCACCTGCTCCGCCTGGTTGACCCAGCCCAGCATCACCCGGGCGCGGTGGCCCGCCGCCTCGGCGCGCGCCACCATGGGCGGGTACATCTCGGTGTACTCGTAGGTCTCGCCGGCCAGCGCGGCCTCGAGGTTCTCGAGGGTGCTTCGGATGCCGCCCTGGTTGGCGAGGTGGCCGAGCGCGTGGATGGTCTCGGCCTCGGCGGCCGCCCGGAACAGGCGGGCGATCTGCGGAAGGCCGTCCTTCTCGGCCTGCCGGGCGAAGGCGAGGTACTTGCGGTTGGCCTGGCTCTCGCCGGCGAACGCGGTCGCGAGGTCTTCCTGCGTGCTGGGCATCTTGAGGGCTCCTCCGGAGCGGGGTCCACCCGGAGAAGACACCGGCGGGGGCACGCTGTCGAGGGCGGGACGCCGCCCGGGCGGGTTCTCGTTAAGAACACGGGATGGACCCGGTCCCGGTGCTGGTGGTCTCGGCTGATCCGCTGGCGCGCTCGGGGCTCGCGGCCCTGGTGGCGGGCCTGCCGGAGCTGGCGCTGGCGGGCGAGGCCGGGCCCTGGCAGGCGGCCCGCGTCGATGCCGGCCGGGCCCCCCGCGTGATCCTCTGGGACATGGGCGGCGCGGTCCGCGCCGGGATGGCCGGCTCGACCTGGGCGGAGCTGGCGGCGCCGGTGGTGGCGCTGGCGGCGGACGCCGGGCAGGCCGGAGACGCGCTGCGGGCGGGGGCGCGATCGGTGATCTCGCGCAGCGCGGCGCCCGAAGTCCTGGCGGCCGCCGTCGTCTCCACTGCGCGTGGAATGACGGTGCTCGATCCCGCGCTGGCCGGATCCTTCGTGCGCGCCCCGGAACCGCCGGACGGCGCCGAGCCGCTCACGCCGCGCGAGCGCGAGGTCCTGGTGCTGCTGGCCGAGGGGCTCGCCAACAAGGCCATCGCGGCGCGGCTCGGCATCTCCGAGCACACGGCCAAGTTCCACGTCAACGCCATCCTGGCCAAGCTCGGCGTGGACTCGCGCGCGGAGGCGATCGTGCGCGCTGCGCGCCTGGGGCTCGTCGTTCTGTGAGGAAGATCACGGCGCCAGGCGGTCCCGGGCGCCCTCGGGACCCCTCCGTCCCCGGATCTGGTGACTGCCCCATCCCCCGCAGGGGAGAAGTAGGGCCGTCTGCCGACTGATAGGTAGACGTACGCCAGCGCCCCACCACGGGGCGGCCGGAGGTCGGGGGAGGATGAGGCTGCGCACGTACTTCGTCGCCGGGGCGACGGGGAAGCAGGGAGGCGCCGTGGCGCGCCAGCTCCTGGCGCGCGGTCACCGCGTCCGCATCTACACCCGGAGTCCGGGCGGACCGCAGGCGCGGCTGCTGCAGCGGCTCGGCGCCGAGCTCCACGCCGGCGGCTTCGACGACGCCGGCCCGCTCGAGCGCGCCCTGCGCGGCTGCGACGGCGCGTTCGGCATGTCCGCGTTCGCCGAGGCGGGCGTGGAGGCCGAGGTCCGGCAGGGGCGGTGCCTGGTGGACGCGGCCAAGCGGGCCGGCCTGCCGCACCTGATCTTCAGCTCCATGGCCGGGACGGACCGCCCCACCGGCGTGGCGCACATGGACTCGAAGTTCCAGATCGAGCGCCACCTGGCGCACGCCGGCATTCCGTACACCATCCTGGCCCCGGTCTTCCTGATGGAGAACTGGCTGGCCATCCTGCCGGGCGCGGCGGCGCGCGGGACGCTCCGGTATCCGCTGCCCGCCCGGAGGACGCTGCAGATGGTGGCGGTCGACGACCTGGCCGCCTTCGCGCGCATGGCGCTGGAGCGCACCACCGAGTTCGAGAACCGCCGGGTGGAGATCGCCGGCGAGGCGCTCCCCATGGAGCAGATCGCCGAGGTGCTGGGCGCGGCGGTGCGGCGCGAGCTGCGGTACCAGGCGGTGCCGCTCGAGGCGGTGTGGGCCAGGAGCGAGGAGCTGGGCCGGCTCTGCGCCTGGCTCGACTGGGAAGGAACGCACGTGGACGTGGAGCGCCTGCGCACCCGGTACCGCGATCTGGGCTGGACCAGCCTCGCAGCCTGGGCGCGGCGGCAGGACTGGGGGAAGCTGCTGGACCCCACCGCCGGCGAGACCACCACCCCCGCCGGGCGGGCCTGGGCCCTGGGGGCCAGGTAGCCCGCCGCGCGGGACCGGGCGCATGCGCGGCGGCGAGCGGAGGGGCAGCCGGATGAGGCTGCCCCACCGCGAGCGGGGGCCTGGGGGGCCGAGCTTCATCCGGCCCCCAGCAAGAAGAGCGCGCGCCTGCGGAGGCGATCATGGGTTCGGAACACGATCGGACGGGCGCGCCCGATGCGCCCAGGGATCCGGCCGCCGCGGTGCGCGAGCTGCTCCGGCGCGAACGGGTCGGCGTGCTGTCCACGCTGTCGGTCCGACTGGGTGGGGCGCCGCTAGGCGCGATCGCGCCGTACGGGCTGTCGGCGCGCGGTGCCCCCACGCTGTTCCTCTCGCCGCTGGCGCAGCACACGCGCAACGTGCACGCCGACCCGCGCGCGTCGCTGCTGGTGGCGGACTCGGCCGCCCTGGCGCGCGATCCGCGCCGTGCGCCCCGCGCCATCGTGGTGGGGCGGGTGGTCCCGGTTCCGGCGGCCGACGAGGCCGCGGTGCGCGAGAGGTACCTGGGGATGCACCCGGAGGCGCGCGAGCTCCTGGGGCTCGACTTCCGCTTCTACCAGCTGGAGCCGGTCGAGGTGCTGTACGTGGGCGGGCTGGCGCAGGCGGCCTTCCTGCCGGGGAGCGTGCTGGGCGAGTCCGGCTCGTCGAGCTGACCCCTCACCCCCGCACCACCTTCTTCACGCCGCGCCCGGCCAGCCACGCGGCCACGCGCTCCCGCTGGTCGCCCTGGAGCGCCACCGCCTCGCCCTCCACGCCGCCGCCGCACCCCAGCGATCGCTTGAGGTCGTCGGCCCACCGGGCCAGCTCGGCGGCGTCGAGCTCGAGCTTCTCCACCAGCGTCGCCTCCTTGCCGCCGCGCCCCTTCCGCTCGAGCCGGACCACCGCGCGGAACGGGAGCTTCGCGGCCGGCGGGGCAGGCTCCGGGGGCGGGGCGGTCCAGCCCTCGGGCAGGCGATCGCGCAGCGAGGAGAAGGCGTCGTGGAAGGGCGCGGCCGGCCTGGGGGGCTCAGGCCTGGACCGGGTTCGCTTGCTCATGACCCCCTCCGCGCCGGCCGGCTGCGCCTCGCCGCGCGCGCGGCCTCCTCCAGCCAGGCTCCGTCGAGGCGCGCCCCGAGCGCGAGCCCCTCCTCCCAGGAGGGTCCGTCCGGCACGGCGCGCGCCGCCAGCGAGAGCAGCCGCGCCTCGAGGCCCAGGTCCTCGGCCACGGTCCGCGCGGCGCCCTCGTCGAGCCCCAGCGCGGCCAGCGCGGCCTCCCGACCGCCGCGCGGCACGCCCAGCCGACCCAGCCAGGCGCGCTCCGCCGCGGCCGGGCCGTCCGGCCCCGCGCCCAGCCCGAGGCTCCGGGCCCAGGCCGCCAGCAGCAGGCGGCGGAGGCCGTCGGCGGCGAGCCGGCCCGCATCCGGCCGGCGCGCGAGACGGGCGAGGATCTCGGCGCCCGGGATCTCCTTCGCGCCGGGGATCGAGACCATGGCCCGCGCCAGCCGCAGCCGGCGCAGGTGCGCGGACGGCGGCGGCAGGGAGGGCGGCGCGGGGGCGGGGGCGCCGGCGCGCCGGGCGGCCGCGAACGCCACGGCCGCCGCGATGCAGGCCCGTGCGTCGGAGGCCTTCACGTCGGGCGTGCGTGGGAGGAGGTCGGCCAGGGCGGCCCGGCGCGGCGCCGGCATCCGGGCGGCGGCGAGCACGGCCGGCCAGGTGCGCTCGGTGTAGTGGATCCGCGCCGCGGCCCGGACCAGCGAGGCCGCCCCGCGGCCGTCGAGCGCCCGGGCCCGGCGCGCGGCCAGGGCCGCGGCCCGCACCTGCACCAGCGGCACCGTCAGCGGCCGGAACCCGTGCTCCCCGTCCGCATGGAGGAGCGCCACCTCGCCGTCGTCGTTCACCGTGCCGTCCCGGTACCACCCGAAGATGCGACCCACCCCGACGACGCCGTGGGCCGAGAGCTCGGCGGCCCGCAGCGCGCCGAGGCTGGCGCCGCCGAAGACCGCCACGCCCGCCTCCAGGGCGGCCAGGATCTCGCCGTGCCAGACCGAAGGCGTGGTGTCGAACAGGCCGTCGACCAGCGCGATGGCGAGCGGGCGCGAGGGCAGCACGGCCAGCACGTCGCCGGCGCGCGCGGGCGGGAGCACGCGCACCGGTCCGAGCCTCCGGGCCGCCCCGGCCGCCAGGGATGGGCCGAGGAAGGCGACCACGTCGGGGCGGCGCGCGGCGGACAGCGCCTCCCGGGCTCGGGCTCGTCCACGGGAGGAGACGGTCGGGGGGTCCTTCAGCACAGGAGCTCCGAGAGCAGGAGGCCGGGCACGATCACCTTGACGACGTGGACGCCGCGCCGGGCACGGCCGGGCGCCGGGGCAGGGCTCGCCAGGTCGACGACCGCGCCGCGATCGAGCCCCGCCCGCGCGAGCCGTCGGAGGACGTGGCCGACCGCCGAGGGGCCGGCCAGCTCGAGGTCGGGGAGCGCGCTCGCGCGCCGGGCCGGCCTCGGCCATGACAGCAGCGCGGCCAGCGGCGCAGCGGCGCCGCGGTCTCCCCAGGCGACGTCCTCCCGCGCGCCGTGGATCTCGGTGGCCCGGGACTGCGCCGCCTCCAGCAGCGCCGCCACGAGCGCGCCGTCGCGCGAGAGCCGGCAGGCATACCCGGCCGCGATCGGGACCGGTCCCCCCTCCTCGTCGACGAGGATGGCCGCGACCACGGGCAGGCCGAGGTCGAGCGGCGCGGGGCGGCGATCGATCCTGGTTGCCCGGGCGGGGGCGGGGGAGAGCGAGGGGGAGAGGTCGAGCAGGTGGACGCCGAAGCCGCGGCGCCCGAGGCCGAGCCGCAGGACCGCCGCCCGCGGCGCGGCGGAGGCGAGGGTGGCGGGTCGAGGAGGCGCCTCTCCACCTCGCCGCGGGTGAAGCCCTCCGGCAACGCGCGGGCCAGCCTGATCTCGCTCCACCGCCTCGAGCAGCGCGTGCAGGAGCGCCGGAACCCGCGCTGCGCCGGCACCCATCCCGTTCGAGGTCCAGCGGCACCAGGCGGGATGGGCCGCGTCCGCCGCCGGCCGGGCAATGGACGGCGTCGATCGGAACGAGGGCCGGCCCGGACCGGAAGAGCGCGGCCGCCGGGCGCCAGGCGCAGCGAGCCCCGTCCGCGGGCTCGCTGCCCCCCAGCTCGGACGCGGAGATCACCAGGGTTCCGGGCTCCGCCCGCGAGCGCGATCTCCTGGGCCGTGGCCAGGGGGAGGACGGGCAGGGCGGGGCGCTCGGCGGCCCACAGCTCGGCGGCCTCGTGGAGCGCGCCCCGGGCCGCCTCCTCGAAGCGCAGGCCCTTCCCGTTCGTGACCTTGAGCACGTGGCCCCCCGGCCGGACCGCGGTGGCCACCTCGATGCCGGTGCGGTCCAGGCCGGTGATCCGGGCGATCCGGCTCACGCCCATGCTCCGCGCCAGGGCGCGGGCCGAGGCGTCGAGATCCCCATGCAGGCGAGGGTGGTCGCGCACGGCGGCTTTATATCCCGGCGGGGCGCCCGCGAGCGCGCCCCGTGCGCCCCCGAGGACCGAATGCCCGTCTCCGACGTCGACCTGGCGCTTGCTCACTACGAGAAGAACGCGGCCATCTACCTCGACGAGCTGCGCCGGCTGGTGCGCATCCCCAGCGTCTCCTTCGCCGGGTTCCCGGCGCTGGAGGTGGCCCGCAGCGCCGACGCCGTGTCCGAGCTCCTCAAGCGGCGCGGGTTCGAGAAGGTCGACATCGTCCGCATCGAGGGAGCGCACCCGTACGTGGTGGCGGAGCGGATCGAGGACCCGGCCGCGCCGACCGTCCTCCTCTACGCCCACCACGACGTCCAGCCCGCCGGCGACCCCGGGGCGTGGCGGTCGCCGCCCTTCGAGCCCACCGAGCGCGAGGGCCGGCTCTACGGCCGCGGCGCGGCCGACGACAAGGCGGGCATCCTGGTGCACGCCGCGGCGGTCGATTCCTGGGTCCGCGGGGCGCGCCGCCTTCCGCTCAACGTGAAGATGATCGTGGAGGGCGAGGAGGAGATCGGCTCGGAGCACCTGTCCCGCTTCCTGGAGCGGACCCGCGCCCGCCTGGGCGCGGACGCCATGGTGCTCACCGACACCGGCAACGTCGAGGTGGGGGTGCCCTGCGTGACGGTGGCGCTGCGCGGGCTGGTGACCGTGGACGTGGAGGTGCGGGCGCTCGAGCAGAGCGTGCACTCCGGGATGTGGGGCGGGCCGCTGCCCGATCCGGCCATGGCGCTGGCCAAGATGCTGGCCGGGCTGGTCGACGCCGAGGGGCGCATCGCCATCCCCGGCCTGTACGACAAGGTTCGGCCGCTCACCCGCGAGCAGCGGGCCGCCATCGAGGCCCTGCCGGTGACGGTGGAGGACCTGCGGCGCCAGGCGCGCGTGCGGCCGGGCGTGAAGCTGCTGGGGGACGGCATCCGCTCGAGGTGAACTGGTGGCAGCCTTCTCTGGCCGTGAATGCGATCCAGGCGTCCACGCGGCGGGACGCCCGCAACATCATCAACGACGCCGCCTGGGCGCGGGTCGGGGATCCGGCTGGTCGCCGACATGGACCCGCAGGAGGTGCGGGACGGCCTGGTGCACGCGCTGGAGGCGGCGGTGCCCTGGGGGCTCGAGGTCTCCTTCCACGGCGAGATGGCGGGCCGCGCCTGGAACACCGACGTGTCGCACCCCGCCTTCCCGGCCGCCTTCCGGGCGCTGGAGAAGGGGTTCGGCCGGCCGGCGCTGGCCATCGGCTGCGGCGGCTCGATCGGCTTCGTCGAGCCGTTCGCGCGCGCACTGGGCGGGGTTCCGGCCCTGCTCATCGGGGTCGAGGACCCGGCCTCCAACGCCCACTCCGAGAACGAGAGCTTGCATCTCGGCGATTTCCAGAAGGCGATCCGCAGCGCCATTCACCTGTACTCCGAGCTCTCCCAGGCCCTCCGGCGCTAGGCCACCGAAGAGCCCGCTGGGCCCGGGATGCGCCCTCGCGGTTATGATATTGGGTCGCGGGTGTGGACCGACGCCTCGTCGGCCCGCGCCCGCACCGGGTCCGACAGCGGAGGAAGCCTGCACATGTACCCCCCCAGGAAGCAGAGCACGGCGACGCAGGGTGCGGAGGCCAGGGCGCTGGAGCGTGCCCGCGACCTCCCCAACTCGCGCACCGCCGGCGACCCGGACACCCTGAAGCGCGCCTTCGCCGATCACCTCCAGTACTCGCAGGGCAAGGACGAGCACTCCGCCACCGCCCTCGATCGCTACTTCGCGGTGGCCAACTCGGTGCGGGACCGGATGATGCGCCGCTGGATCCAGACGCAGCAGCGCTACTACAAGGAGGACGCCAAGCGCGTCTACTACCTCTCGCTCGAGTTCTTGATGGGCAAGGCGCTCGAGAACAACCTGCTCAACCTCGGCCTCTACGAGAACATGCGGTCGGCGCTGGCCGACCTGGGCATCGACCTGGCCGACCTGCTCACCCAGGAGCCCGACGCGGGCCTGGGCAACGGCGGCCTGGGCCGGCTGGCCGCCTGCTTCCTCGACTCGCTGGCCACGCTCTCCATCCCGGCCTACGGGCCACGGCATCCGCTACGAGTTCGGCATCTTCGACCAGGAGATCCGCAACGGCTACCAGGTGGAGCGGCCCGAGGAGTGGCTGCGCTTCGGCAACGCCTGGGAGATCCCGCGCCCGGAGGCCATCGTGCCGGTGGCGTTCTACGGCCGGACCGAGCACGGCGTGCGACGAGCGCGGGCGCATCAAGGTCCGCTGGGTCGACACCCGGCACGTGCTGGGCATGCCCTACGACGTGCCCATCGCCGGCTACCGGAACGACACCGTCAACACCCTCCGGCTGTGGCGGGCGCGGGCCTCGCAGGAGCTGGACCTGGCCGACTTCAACGCCGGCGACTACCTGTCGGCGGTCGAGGACAAGGACCTCTCCGAGAGCATCTCCAAGGTGCTCTACCCCAACGATCTCACCGTCATGGGCAAGGAGCTGCGGCTCCAGCAGCAGTACTTCTTCGTCGGCCTGCGCCATCCACGACATCATCAACCGCCACCTCAAGACCCACGACGGCTTCCGCGAGTTCCCGGACAAGGTCGCCATCCAGATGAACGACACCCACCCGGCGGTGGCGGTGGCGGAGCTGATGCGCGTCCTGGTCGACGAGCAGGGGCTGGAGTGGGAAGACGCCTGGGAGATCGGGCAGGCCACCTTCGGCTACACCAACCACACCCTCATGCCCGAGGCGCTGGAGCGATGGTCGGTCGATCTCTTCGGCCGCGTCCTGCCGCGCCACCTGGAGCTCATCTACGAGATCAACAAGCGCTTCCTGGACGGCATCCGCTCGCACAAGAAGGCCGACGAGGGGGTGGTCTCGCGGGTCAGCATCATCGAGGAGGGGATGCCCAAGCAGGTGCGGATGGCCAACCTGGCGGTGGTCGGCTCGCACTCCGTGAACGGCGTGGCCGAGCTGCACACCGAGCTGCTGCGGCGCGAGCTGTTCCGCGAGTTCCACCAGCTCTGGCCGGAGCGGTTCAACAACAAGACCAACGGCGTGACCCTGCGGCGCTGGCTGCTCCAGGCCAACCCCGGGCTCTCCCGGCTTCTCAACGACACCATCGGCCCGGGCTGGGTCACCGACGCCACCCAGCTGCGCAGGCTCGAGCCCTTCGCCGAGGATGCCGCCTTCCGCAGCCTGTTCACGCAGGTGAAGCGCGAGAACAAGGCCCGCCTGGCCGAGATCGTCCGGGCCGAGAACGGCATCTCGCTCGACCTGGAGTCGATCTTCGACGTGCAGGTGAAGCGCATCCACGAGTACAAGCGCCAGCTGCTCAACGTGCTGCGGGTGGCCTCCGAGTACCTGCGCATCAAGGAGGACCGGAGCTACGACCCGATCCCGCGCAGCTACCTGTTCGGCGGCAAGGCCGCCCCCGGCTACGCGCTGGCCAAGTGGATCATCAAGCTCGTCAACTCGGTGGGCGAGGTGGTCAACCGCGACGTGGACGTGCGCGGCCGCATCACGGTGGCCTTCCTCAAGAACTACCGGGTGTCCCTGGCGGAGCGCATCTTCCCGGCCTCGGACGTGTCCGAGCAGATCTCCACCGCCGGGAAGGAGGCCTCCGGCACCGGCAACATGAAGTTCGCCCTCAACGGCGCCCTCACCGTCGGGACGCTGGACGGCGCCAACGTCGAGCTGCGCGAGGAGGTGGGCCCGGAGAACTTCTTCCTCTTCGGGCTCACGGTGGAGGGCGTGACCGCCCTGCGCAAGCGCGGCTACGACCCGTGGGAGTGGTACCGCAACGACCGCCGGCTCAAGGCGGTGCTGGACGCCATCACCGCCGGCGTGTTCTCGCCCGGGGAGCCGGGCCTGTTCCGGCCCATCATCGAGTCGCTCCTCAACGGCGGCGACCCATACCTGGTCCTGCCCGACTTCCCCGCCTACTGCGCCTGCCAGGAAGAGGTGGAGAGGGCGTTCCGCGACCCCGACCGCTGGACGCGGAGCGCGATCCTGAACGTGGCCCGGAGCGGCAAGTTCTCGTCCGACCGCACCATCCAGCAGTACGCCGACGAGATCTGGAAGGTGGCGCCGGTGCGTGCGGAGTAGGGCGGCCTCGGGAGCGCCTACCTCCACGCCCTCGGCAGCCTGGCCACCTCTGCCTCGAGGTCGCCCACCTGGCCTTGCACCCCGAGGGCATGGCGAGGCGCGTCGTCAACCTGGCCGAGTGGGGGCAGCACATCCTGGAGAGCCTGCGCAATCGGTCGCTGCGCAGCCCCGATGCGCGCCTGGAGGCGCTCATCCGCGAGCTGGAGGGCTACCTGCGAGGCGGCGGTCGCGTTCGCGCACTACGCCGCCGGCGGCGGCGTCGGCAAGGTGGTCATCACCGTGCCTTGAGCCGCGCCCGGCGCCGCCCCTTCCACCCGTACCGGCCCAGATCGACCATGCCACGGCCGTCGAAGCGAACGCCCTCCCGGCGCAGCTTCTCCTGCTGCACGGCCGCGCCCATGGGGTCGAGGATGGACACCGCCGCCCGCCCGCGCGGGCGCGCGCCCAGCACGCGCTGCCAGGGGACGTCGTGCTTCGCGCCCCGCAGCGCGGCCAGCGCGTAGCCGACCTGGCGGGCGCCGCGCGGCTTGCCGAGCAGCGCCGCCACCGCGCCGTAGGTGGTCACCCGGCCGCGGGGGATGCGGCGGACCACCCCGTAGATGGCCTCCCAGCCCGCCGCCGCATCGCGCATGGCGGAAGTGTATCCGCTCCTTCGGACGCCGACCCCTGCCTGAGGCGCAACCGATGGGTCACCGCGGTAATTCGCCATTTTCGCACCGTCCCGGGTGCGCTATGCACCAGGGCATGACCCGTCGATCCGTCGTCCTCGCCACCGCGGCCGCGGCGCTCGCGCTCTCCGGCTGCGGCTTCCAGTCGATCCCCCGCGCCGACAACGCCGTCTCGGCCGCCTGGGCGGAGGTGGAGAACCAGTACCAGCGGCGGGCCGACCTGGTGCCCAACCTGGTCGAGACCGTCAAGGGGTACGCCGCCCACGAGAAGAGCACGCTCGAGGCGGTGGTGGAGGCGCGCGCCAAGGCCACCCAGGTGACCATCACCGCGGACCAGCTCACGCCCGAAAACCTGCAGAAGTTCGAGGCGGCGCAGGGCGAGCTGCGCAGCGCGCTGGGCCGGCTGCTGGCCGTCGCCGAGAACTACCCCAACCTCAAGGCCAACGAGAACTTCATCGCGCTGCAGGCGCAGCTCGAGGGCACCGAGAACCGCATCGGGATCGCCCGGCGCCGCTACATCCAGGCGGTGCAGGAGTTCGACAACCTGGTGACGGTGCCGCCCACCAGCTGGACCAACTCGCTCCTGTACCACAAGCAGCCCAAGCCGCAGTTCACCGCCACCACCGCCGGCGCCGGCGAGGCGCCCAAGGTGAAGTTCTGATGACCCGCAGCGGGCGTCTCGCGCTGGCGCTCGGCATGGGCGCTGCGCTGCTCGCGGCCGCGCCGGGACGGGCCCTGATCCCGGTTCCCCCGCTGACCGGGCCGGTGGTGGACCTGGCCGGGGTCATCGACCGGGGCGACCAGGCGCGGCTGGAGGCGCTGTGCAGGGCCGCGCGCCAGCAGAAGGGCGGGCAGGGGGTGCAGCTCCAGTTCCTGACGGTGCCCTCGCTCGAGGGCGAGCCCATCGCCGACCTCTCCATCCGCGTGGCGGAGGCCTGGAAGATCGGCACCAAGGGGGCCGACAACGGCGTCCTGGTCACCGTCTCGCGCGACGATCGGACCGTTCGCATCGAGGTGGGCGGGGGGCTGGAGGGCGAGCTCACCGACGTCCAGTCGCGGCGCATCATCCGGACACGATCGTGCCCGCCTTCCGCGCGGGCCGCTTCGGCGAGGGGCTCTACGACGCGGGAGTCCGAGATCCTGGGCGCGCTGGGGTCGCTGCCCTCCAACGTCGCCGCCCCTCCGCGGAGCCGGCCGGCCGTGCACTTTTCCTCGCTGGGGATCGTCTTCTTCGTGATCCTGTTCATCCTCGTCCGGATCTTCTCCGGCTTCGGCTTCCGGCGCCGCCGCTCTCTGTGGGGCCTGCCGTGGATCCTCATGGGCGGCGGCTCGCCGTGGAGCGGCGGCTCTGGCTGGGGTGGCGGTGGCTGGGGCGGCGGCGGGGGCGGTGGCGGAAGCTGGGGCGGCGGCGGGGGCGGGTTCTCCGGAGGAGGCGCCTCCGGGCGCTGGTGAACCAGATGAACGTGGAGAGCTTCTTCAACGAGGCCGTGCGGGGAAAGGTGGCCGATGCCGTGCGCCGCGCCGAGGCGCTCTCGCGCGGGCAGATCGTGCCGGTGGTGGTGGAGAGGTCGGATCCCTACCCCGAGGTCCGCTTCCGCGGCGGATTGCTTCTCTCCGCCCTGGCCACCGGGATCGTGCTCGCCTTGCGGCTGCCGCTCGGCCTGGCGGAGCTGGTGATCGTGCAGGTCGCTGCCGGCGCGCTGGGGGCGCTGCTCTCGCTGTGGGATCCGATCGAGCGGCAGCTGGCCGGTCACCGCGCCATGGAGGAGGCGGTCCGGGCCCGCGCCGTGCGCGCCTTCCACGAGCAGGGGTTGCACCGGACGGCGAACGCGACCGGGGTGCTGGTGTTCGCCTCGCTCTTCGAGCGCCGCGCCGTGGTGCTGGGCGACCGCGGCATCCACGAGCGGATCGGCGACGGCGAATGGGACCGCGCCGTGGCCGCGCTGGTGATGGGCGTGCGGAAGGGCGACCCCGGCCAGGGTTTCGTCGAGGCCATCGCGCTCTGCGGCGCGCGGCTGGCCGAACACTTCCCGCGGGACCCGGCCGCGCGGGCGACGGCCAACGAGCTGGAGGACGCGATCCGGGTGGAGCGGGGCTGACCGCTAGGCGCCGCCGACCCTCCGGAAGCGGCATGCCCTGCAGACCGGGTGCTCCGGGACGCGGGCCACGAACGCGCGAAACCTGGGCGAGCCCCAGAGCGCACCCAGCGACGCCTCGGCCACCGATCCCAGCTCCCCCAGCTCGCCCCGCGCCGCCGCCGGGTGCGGGCAGGGTGCGAGCCGCCCGTCCCAGTGGATCCACGCCTCCCGGCCGGCGAACGGGCACGGGCCGGCCGGCGCGGGCGCGGCCGGATCGGGGGCCAGCGGCAAGGCGTTCTGGACCGCGACGCGCGCGCCCCACGGAAGCCGCACCTCCTCGGCGGCGGCCAGCGCGGCGGCGGCGGCGGCGTTCCAGCGGACGATCGACTCAGGGCTGCGCCGCAGCGAGCGCGGCTCGAGGTGCGGGAACCAGGGCTGCAGGTGATTGAGCTTCACCCTGTCGACCCCCAGCTGCGCCGCCAGCCGCACGATGTCCGCCAGCTCCGCGACGTTGGCCTCCTGGGCCGTCACCTGGAAGGAGATCGTCGCCCGGCGGCCCCCCTGCGCCGCGAGGCGATCGCGCACCGCCAGGAAGCGCCGCACGCCCTGCACCGCCGCCTGGAACGAGAGGCCGGACATGATCGCCTCGGCGACGGGGGCGCTGGCCCCGTTCCAGGAGATCTTCACGTCGGAGGCGACCGGCAGGAGGGCCTCCGCCCAGGCTTCCGGCCCCCGCCCCGGGAAGGTGCCGCAGGTGGTGACGTTCACGAGCAGTTTCAGGCGCGCGCAGGCCTGCAGCAGCTGGTCCAGCCCGCGCCAGAGGAGCGGCTCTCCCAGGGTGGAGGGAATCACCTGGGACAGCGGCGACCCGCTCCGCTCCTGCAGGACGGCCACGGCCAGGGTGGGGTCCATGCGCCGCGGGCGGCCTGCCCCGCGCGCGCCGGGCTGTCCGCACGGGCACATGTCGCACGCGAGCGTGCAGTCGTCGGGGTTGGTGACGAGGGTCAGCCGCCAGGGGCCGCCGGGCGAAGGCGCGTTCGTTGACAACGCCTCTGTCATAACGGAAAAGGATGGACACATGAAGAGCGCACGCGAGACGAGAGGCGGGCGCGGCCGCCGGGTGGTTACCCCCGAGCCCCGCGCCCCGGAGCCGCACGAGACCTCTCCGCTGGGCAAGGACCTGACCCCGGTGGTGGGCGCCAACCTGCGCCGCCTGCGAAGCCAGCGCGGGCTCTCCCTCGAGAAGCTGTCCAAGCTCTCGGGCGTGTCGCGGGCCATGCTCGGGCAGGTCGAGCTGGGCCAGAGCGCCCCGACGATCAACGTGCTCTGGAAGATCTCCTCCGCCCTGAGCGTCCCCTTCTCGGCGCTGATCACGGCGCGCGGGGGAGGCGGCACGCAGGTGCTGCGCGCCGAGAATGCCAAGCTGCTCACCAGCCACGACGGGTCCTTCTCCTCGCGGGCGCTCTTCCCCTTCGACGAGCCGCGGCGGGTGGAGTTCTACGAGCTGCGCCTCACCCCCGGCGGCTCCGAGCGCGCCGACCCCCACGCCCCGGGGACCGTCGAGAACCTGGTGGTCGCCGAGGGCGCGGTCGAGATCGAGGTGGCGGGGCGCAAGGAGCAGCTCAGCCGCGGCGACGCCATCGTCTTCGAGGCCGATGTGCCGCACTTGTATCGCAACCGTGCGGAACGCGAGACGATCATGTACCTGGTGATGACGTACGCCGACACCGTCGGCTGAACGGGCACATCCCGTCCCGCGCCGAGGGGGCTGCAGCGACCCCGCGTCGGGGTAGAATCCCTCCTGCTGCGCCGCCGCAGGACAGGAGGGGAGCGTGGCCCTTCGGATCGGTGAGCTGCTGGTGAAGCGTGGGGTGACCACCCAGGACGTGGTCGATCGCGCGGCCCGGGAAGCTCAGGCCCGCGGCACGCCGCTGCTCTCCTTCCTGCTGCTGGCCGGGATGGACGAGGGGGCGCTGGCGGGGGCGCTGGCCGAGCAGAACCACATGCCCGGGGTCGACCTCTCCCGCTCCACCCTGGCCCTGGACGCCATCGCCACGGTGCCCCGCCAGGTGGCCGAGAGCGACGCCATCCTCCCCCTGACGCTGGACGGCGGCCGGCTCCACCTGGCCATGTCGCAGCCGCTCGACGAGCGGGTGGTCTCGGAGGTCCGCTTCGTCACCGGGCTCGAGGTCTCGCCCTACGCGGCCGTGAAGCACGCGCTCACCCGGGCCATCGGGGACGCCTACGACGCGCAGGTGCGCGGGGACCCGGTGTGGCGCGGCAAGAGCGGCCCGCCGGCGCCCTTCCTGGCGCTGGTGATGCCCAACCCGCCCGACGAGGACGAGCCCATCGAGATCCTCGACGAGGCGGAGTTCGCCGAGGCGGAAGCGGCCGTGCCCATCGAGGTGAGCTACCCGGAGCCGCTGCCGCCCCGCAGCGACGGCCGTCCGGTGGCACTGGTGGTGGACGACGAGCCCGAGATCCGGCAGCTGGTCCAGCGCATGCTGGAGAACAAGGGCTACGCGGTCGAGACGGCCGCCGACGGCGAGCAGGCGCTGGCCAAGGCCGACGCGCTGGTCCCGGACGTCATCCTGCTCGACGCCATGCTCCCCAGGGTGCACGGGTTCGAGGCCTGCCGGCGTCTCAAGTCGTCCTCGCGCACGCGGCTCATCCCGGTGGTGATGATGACCGCCATCTACCGCGGCTGGCGCTTCGCCCAGGACGCGCGCGAGAACTACGGCGCCGAGGACTACGTCGAGAAGCCCTTCCGGCTGGACGACCTGTTCCGCCGGGTCCAGGCGGCGCGCGAGTCGAGCAACGTCCGGCTCACCCCCGGGCCGACCCCGGCCGAACCGTTCGTGCAGCGCGCCCGCGAGTTGCTCGCGACCGGCGACGTCCCCGGCGCCGGCGACGTGCTGGCCCAGGCGGTCCGGGCCAATCCCTACTCGGCCGAGGCGCAGTTCCTGCTCGGCCGGACGCTGCGGGCCAAGGGGGACGATTTCGCCGCCATGACGGCGCTGGAGCATGCGGCCGAGCTCCGGCCCAGCCACCTGGCCGACCTTGCGGGCGCTCTCCGCGCTGTACGAGGAGAAGGGATTCCGCCGCAAGGCCGCCGAGGCGCTGGAGCGCGCCCTGGCCAACGCGCCCGACGCCGCGCGCGAGCCGCTGCGGGCGGATCTGATGAGGCTGCTCGGCTAGCCGCGCCCTTCCGGGTTCGGGCGCGGGCTCGGGCTCGTTCACGGGACGAACGACCGCCTTACCTTGGACGACGTGGATCTGCGATCGCTCGCGGACCCGCCGGCGGCGGCCGGCGCGGAGGAGGCCTGATGTGGGGCATCGTCCCGGCGGCCTGCGCCGTCAGCCGGATCCAGCCGCTGGTGTTCTCGAAGGAGCTCGTGCCGGTGGGGAGCCGCCTGGTCGGCGACACGGAGCGGCCGCGCGCCGTCTCGGAGTACCTGCTGGAGCGCATGATCCTGGCCGGGGTGGACCGCCTCTGCTTCGTCATCTCGCCGGGGAAGTCCGACATGGTCGAGCACTACGGCGGGAACGTCGGCGGCGCGCACGTCTGCTACGTGGTGCAGCCGCACCCGGCCGGCCTCAACGACGCGCTCTTCCGGGCGCTGCCCCTCATCGCCCCCGACGAGGACGTCCTGGTGGGGCTGCCGGACACGATCTGGTTCCCGGCCGACGGGTTCGGTGCCCTCGGCCCGGGGTTCTCCTCCTGCTCTTCCCGGTGCTCCGGCCCGAGCTGTTCGACGCGGTGGTGACGGACCAGGCCGGGCACGTCCTGGAGATCCAGGTCAAGGCGACGTCGCCCAGGACCCACTGGATCTGGGGCGGGTTCAAGCTCACCGGCCGGATCCTCGGCCAGCTGGAGGAGCTCCACCGGGAGCGCGGCCAGCGCGAGGCCCACGTCGGCCATCTGGTGAACGCCTGGCTGGGCCGCGGCGGCACCGCCCGCGGCGTCCGGGCGGGGGAGGCGTACGTGGACGTGGGAACGCTCTACGGGTACCACCAGGCGCTGCAGCTCCTGCGGGAGCGCAGCCCCGAGCCGCCGGCGGAGGCTCCGCAGCCGTGACCACCGCTCGACCGCGAGGAGATCGCCGGCCGCGTGGCCGCGCCCGAGCACTTCCTGGCGACTACCCCGGGAGCGCGGCTAGCGGCCCTTGCGCGCGCCGCGCGAGCGGCTGCTCTTTCGGGTGCCGCCGCTGCCCTGGCCTGAGGAGCTGCGCCCCGTCCCGGCGCCGGCCTTCTTCCGCCCTCCCACCGTCGACCCGCGCGACCTGGTGGCGGTGCGCGTGGACCGGTGGGGGCGCGCCGTGCTGGCCACCGCCGCGCGCGTCGCCTCGCGGCGACCGCCAGAGGCCCTCCGCCCCGTCTTGCTCGCGGGCGGGCCACCGGCCGTGGGCAGCGCGCGCCGGTCGGTCTTCTCCCCCTGGGCGCGGGCCTCCGCCGTCTCGCGCCCGACCAGCTTGTTGAAGTTCGAGCGCTGCCCGCCGGCGGTCTCCTCCTCGTAGACGAAGGCCAGGCTGGTCTCGTCGAACTTCCGGAACCAGTCGTCCCAGGAGAGCTCGCGCAGCTTGCCCTCCCCGCCGTAGCCGGGGAAGTCGATGCGGATGATCCCGACGTCGTCTCCGCGCGCAGTGGAGATGACCTCCGACGGCTTTCCGCCGCGTTCCTGCGCCCATCGTCGGATGGTGTCGTGGTCGGTGGTGGTGAGCGATCGCGCCATGTGATGTCTCCTCCTCGAGCGCTCAGGTTGCGCACGACCGGGGCAGTGTGAAACCCCGCGGGCGGCGTCGCAGGTCGCGTGCAGAGTGAGCGCTGGCGACGCGCGAGGGAGGTGGGGGTCGCTTCCAGGCAAGAAGCGGACAGGCACCCCGGCTGGAGGGTGTCGCCGAGGGCGGGCTCCGCCGCCGCTCGGTCACGGCCGTCGCAGCGTGTAGAGCACGAAGCTCCCCGGCAGCGCTTGCCGGGTGTATGCGCGCGGATCGAACCAGCGCGCTCGGCGCAGGAACGGCCGGTCCTCGCCGCGCAGGACCGCCACGGCGCCGGCGGGCCTCGTGTCCTCCCCGACCCGGACCTTCGGGAAGAACTCGCTCCTCTCGAACGAGTCGACCAGTTGCCGCTCGAAGGGGGAGAGCGGGGCATCGGGCTCGACGAAGAAGAATCGGACCCGCTCTCGCGCCAGGCGGACCCTCAGATACCAGCGGATCGACCAGAACTGCTCCGCGACGCCCCCCAGCCCTCCCGCCACCAGCAGCTCGACCCCGGGTGGGAGCCCGGCGAGCTCGTCCAGGAATCGCTGGGTCTCGCGCCCGTCCGCGGCGAACGTCGCCGCGCCCTTGTCCATCGAGACGACGCGTGCCAGGGCCAGGGGGAGAAGGATCGCCGCGGATAGCGCGGGGAGGACATGTCGTCCGTTGGCCCATCGGAGCCCGGCCCGGGGCGGCAGGTGCGGGACGCCCGCCCCTCCCGGATCCCGGCAAGAGGAGGCGGCCGGGCGCAGCAGGATCGCGGCCAGGAAGGCGAACACGAGCGCGCCCGGCGCGCGATACCTCTCGAACAGGCCGGACTTGGCGTACAGGAACGCCTGGCCCCCGATCACCACCACCGAGAGCACCAGCCCGGGAGCGGCCAGGGCGACGCAATCCCGCCAGGTCGCCGGCAGGCGCCACTGGCCCAGGGCCCGTGAGACTGCCGCCAGTGCAGCCAGTCCACCGAGCGTGGCCGCCTCCTGCCAGCCGAGGAGCCGAGTGGCCGCCGTCCACACCTGCGCCGGCGTCACCCCGCGCGCACCGGCGTAGCCGATCTTCTCCGTCCCCACGACGAGCACGATCACCAGCGCCTCGATTGTGAAGACCACGGCCAGCACGACCAGATCCGGCGCGCAGGCGGCGGCGCTCCCGCGCCAGGTCGCGCGCCGCTGCCATGCCACCGCCCACACCGCGGCGAGCGCCAGCGCCGGCAGGAGCGCCACGAAGCTCTCCTTGGAGAGCGACGCCAGGATGGTGCCCGCCCAGAACGCCGCCCGCCATGCCGGGGCATCCGTCAGCGTCCAGCGCGCAAGCCCGAGCAGGCCGACCGCCAGGCACACCATGCCGATGGTCTCGTTCGGGCCGAGGCGCCACCAGATGGCGGCCTGCTCGCCGCACATGCCAAAGAACGCGAACGCCAGCGCGGGCAGCGGCGCGAAGCGAAGCGACCGGAGGGCGAGGTACAGCAGGGTGGAGGTCGCCGGTGCGAGCACGGCGGTGTAGAGCGCCCAGAGGCGCAGGTCATCGCGGAAGAGCGCCGCCTCCGCCAGGCGATGGACGAAGTAGAACGGGCGAAACCGCAAGGCCAGGTCTTCGCCGAGCCACCGGGGCAGTGCTTCCAGGAACGAGTGGGTCCGGAGATCGGCCACGATGCGGAGGATCTCGTGATCGTCGAGCAGGTGATAGTCCGACCCGATGGTGCCCCCGAAGGCGAAGAAGGCGATCCACGCGGCGCAGATGGCGGCCACCACCGAGATGTCGATCCCGGAGATGCGGGATTCCCCGGGGCGAGCCGCCGCGACCGACGCCTCCATCACCCCAGCACCGCCACCACGGAGGCCACGCCGAGCAGGACTCCGACGACGCGCCGCGCGGAGAGCGGCTCCCCGAGCAGCGCACCGGCGGCCACGACCGCACACATCACCGCGATGGTCATGGCGGGGGCAGCCACGCTGAGCGGGAACTGGCGGAGCACCACCGCGTAGAGTGCGAACGCGGCCGCGTAGGTGGCTCCGCTGGCGCCCATCCACAGGAGCCACTGCGATCCGTAGGGGACGGCGCGCGCAGCCTGCTTGAGGAGGACCTGGGCCGTCGCCGAGCAGGCGATGCCGGCGGTCATCAGCGCATACCTAGTCATGATCGAGGCTGGACTC
Source organism: uncultured Pseudomonadota bacterium (assembly GCA_963736345.1). Taxonomy (GTDB): domain Bacteria; phylum Myxococcota; class Myxococcia; order Myxococcales; family Anaeromyxobacteraceae; genus Anaeromyxobacter. The sequence continues at coordinate 74,506 of CAVTOU010000016.1, forward strand.
ACGAAGAACGAAGGTGGTGCGCCGCCTGGCCCGGGCGTCGAGGCTGGACTCGCGGATGACGAAGGGCGGCCGGTGTTTGGCCTCGACGAAGAGGCGACCCAGGTACTCGCCCATGATCCCCAGGACCAGCAGCTGCACGGCCCCGAGCCAGAGCACCGCCGCCAGCACCGAGGTCCACCCCGGGACGGCGTTGCCCGTGAACAGCCTGACGTACAGCGCGTAGAGGCTGTACGCCAGGGCCAGCACTGCGACGGCGCCGCTGGCCGCGAGCGCGAGGTTCAGGGGCTTGATGCTGAACGAGGTGATGCCTTCCAGGGCGAGGTGGACCATCCGCCCGAGCGTGTACTTGGAGGTACCGTGCGCCCGCGGGGCGGGGGCGTATCGGATGCCGCTCTGGCGAAAGCCGAGCCACGCCAGCATGCCCCGCAGGAAGAGGGGGTTCTCGTCCAGGCGGTTCAGGATGTCGAGCACGGGCCGCGAGATGAGCCGGAAGTCCGCCGCGCCGTCCTGGATCCTGACACCCGACAGCACGTTCATGATCCCGTAGAAGAGCCGCGAGGTGATGCGCTTGAACGGGCCGACGCGCGCACCTTCCTGGCGGACCGTGTACACGATCTCGTCGCCTCCCTCCCACCTCGCCACCAGCTCGTGGATGAGCTCGGGCGGATGCTGAAGGTCTGCGTCCATGGAGATCACGCATTCACCGCGGGCGTATGCCAGCCCGGCGCGAAGCGCCGCCTGGTGGCCGAAGTTGCGAGAGAACGAGAGGTAACCGACCTCCGGATGGCGCGCCTGCTGGCGCTTGATGGCCGGGAGGGTCCCGTCGGTGCTCCCGTCGTCCACGAAGAGGATCTCGAACGTTCCGTGAACCCTGAGCACGGGAACGAGCCGGTCCACGAGCTCTGCGATGCCGCCCTCCTCGTCGTAGGCGGGGACAACCACCGAGACACGGGGGGTCGAGTCGGTCTGCGTCCGGACAGCCATCGGGGCGGCTCGTGACGGATAGGGAGAAGATGCGAGGTCGTGCAGTCCGCCCCCAGTGGTGGGCAGGCCCTCCATCGGTGCAAAGGACCCGTCAGGGCGCGGCCACGGCGGCATCCCCTCGCGAGGCAGTTCGGTCCCCCGTCTACCCCAACCGCACCACCTCGGACGAGCGCGTCGCCCGCCCCCGATCAGGCCCGAGAAGGTCAGCCACCCTCCGGTTTCCCGACCGGCGCGAGGTAGAACCCCCGAACCCGGGTCGCCATCCAGCGGCGGGCGAGCGCGGAGGGCGGCGGGCCGTCCACGAAGAGCGCGCACCCCCAGTCGTCGGAGCCCGCGGCAGGGCGCACCTCGATCCGGCGCTGCATGGCGCGCCAGGTGATGGGGTAGTCGAATCCGTTCACGGAGATCTGCGTGACCAGGCGCTGGCACCCCGAGCGCAGGAGCTCCTCCAGCACCTGCCGGTGCCAGTCGGCCAGCCCCGGGGGCGAATCGGGGGCGTAGTAGGCCTCCTCCAGCCCTCCACGGCGGAGCCGCTCGAACTGCAGCGGCCGGCGCTCGTTGTGCACCGCCGTCCCGATACCCAGCCCGACGGCGGCCATCAGCGCGAGAGCCACCGCGGAGCGCCCCACCCCGGCGTTCCACCCGCGCCCCGGGGCCGCCCCAAGCACGAGCGGGGCGAGCATCATCGCGGGCAGCTCCAGCCTGGGAATCCAGACGTTGTCCCGGAAGGCCGCATGGAACAGGAGCCAGCCCAGGACCCACGCCGCCGCTCCCAGCCGGGCGCGCGGCGTGAGCCGCTTCCATCGCAGGGCGGCCCCGGCCAGCGCGGCGACCACCACCGCCGCCAGCAGGGGGTTCCCGGCGAAGTCCTCGTGCGCTCGCCGGGCGTACCCCAGGCACGGACCCTGGGGTTGAGCGCAGCCGATCGCGGGCCCGGAGAACAGCGCGCCGCCGATGCGGTCCGGTAGCGTCAGCTGGCGGAGCGCCCCCCGGACCGCGTTGACCGCCCGATCGATCACCTCCGGCCGGGTCCCGTACAGGAAGTCGAACCGGCCGGGATGGCCTCGGGACGCGAGCGTCGGACCGACGAGCACGAGACCTGCGGCCACGACGACCGCTCCCACCGGGAGGAAGGCGCGCCCCTTCCCGATGGAGGTGGCGAGCCACGTTCCCCCGGCCCAGGCGGCCAGCGGCCCTGCCACGAGGAGCGCGGAGGGCTTCACCAGCCAGGCCGCCGCGACCGCCGCCGCGAGCAGGGCGAGATCGGCAGCCCGGGAGCGCCGCGAGGGGTGGAGCAGCGGCAGGCTGGCCGCCACCACCGCAACCGCGGTTGCGGTGGCGACCAGATCGTTCTGCGTGCTGGAGCCCTGCAGCAGCGCCATCGGGGTGGCGGCGACCAGCAGGGTCGATGCGCGGGCGACGCGCCGGTGGGCGCCGAAGCACCGGGCCAGCGGGGACGCCGCCGCGATCACGATCGCCCAGGCGCCGAGCTGCACCAGGCTATCGGCGCGATCGGAGCCGCTCACCACCTGGAGGGCCAGCACCAGGAACTCGGCGCCGGGGGGGTACAGCACCTGGCGTGGGTCGCCGGCGGGATACGGCGCCACCGAGCGGTTCTGGATCCAGTGCGCCACCCGCGCCAGGTGGTACGTCATGCTGTCCCAGTTGTTCGGCCGATACGCCAGCGCGGCCGTCAGGACCATCGCGAACAGGACGAGGACGGCCAGCGGCACGGGCCGCAGCAGGTTGCGCGAGGGACGCGGGACCCGGCGCGCACGGGGCACCCTCCACGCCACCAGCGCCCCCGCCAGCGCGAGGAGGAGGTTCGCCGTCGCCACCGGCGCGGGCGAGATGGCCCGCACCCGCGACAGCGCCCAGGCGATCAGCGCCTCCAGGCAGACCAGGAGCGCCAGCGCGAGGGCGAGAGCAAGGCCGAGCGGACGCCTCCGTCCCGCGCGGATGATCCAGAGACAGCCCAGGTAGGCTGCCGCGAGCACGGCCGTCGCCAGGAGGATCCGAACCATGAGTCCCGCCGGCCCCCTGCCTCGGCGCCGACCCGGCAGAGGGTTCGACAGCGACGGAGGGTCCGCAACTTCCCGGGAGGGGCGCCGTCGCCGCTCGTTCTGAGCGCTTCCGGAGGGCGAGGCCGCAACCTATACCGACAGCGATGAAACGGGCATTCATCACCGGCATCGGCGGCCAGGACGGGTACTATCTGGCGACGCTCCTCGGCGCGAAGGGCTACCAGGTCGTGGGGTGCGGGCGCCCGGGGACCATGCTCGGCCGCCGCGGGGACGAGTACCGGGGCTTGGGGGTGCAGCTCGTCGAGGTCGATCTGCTCGATCGCTACGCCGTTCTGCGGGCGATTGCCGAGGTCGCGCCGGACGAGATCTACAACCTGGCCGGGCACTCCTTCGTGCCGCAGTCCTGGGAGGATCCGGCGGCCGCCATCCGGATCACGAGCTGGCCCGTCATCCACCTTCTCGATGCCATGCGCGAGGTCCGGCCCGAGGCGCGGTTCTATCAGTCGTCGACGAGCGAGATCTTCGGACGGGCCGAGAGCTCGCCCCAGGACGAGCTCACGCCGGTCGCCCCGGCCAATCCGTACGCCGCGGCGAAGGTGTTCGCGCACCAGTTGGTCGGGCTCTACCGGAGCCACTACGGGCTCTTCGCCTGCTCGGGCATCCTCTACAACCATGAATCGCCGCGCCGGCCACGCCAGTTCGTCTCGTCGAAGATCGTGGCCGGGGCGCGAGCCATCCGGGACGGCCGGCAGCGTGAGCTGGCGCTCGGCGACCTGGACGTGATCCGCGATTGGGGGTACGCCGGCGACCACGTCGACGCGATGTGGCGCATGTTGCAGGAGCCGGTCCCGGACGACTTCGTGGTCGGGACCGGGGTGGCGCACACCGTCCGGGAGCTGTGCCAGCTCGCCTTCGGCGCGCTGGATCTCGACTACACCAGGTACGTCCGCGCCGACCCGGCCCTCCAGCGGCCGGGGCAACCCACCAGGCTGCTCGCCAACCCGGCCAAGGCGCGGCACGTCCTCGGGTGGACCGCCTCGACCAGTTTCGCCGACCTCATCCGGATGATGGTGGCGGCGCACGATCCGGGGCCGGCGCGATAGCCGCCCCGCGGGGGAAGCGCACCGATGCCGAGGACCGTCAGCGTGGTCATCGCCACCTACCGGCGCCCGGACGTCCTCCCCGGATGCCTGGAGGCGCTGGAACGCCAGCGCCTCCGGCCCTCCGAGGTGATCGTCGTCGACCAGAGCCCCGACAGCAGCACGCGCGAGCTGGTGACCGTCCGGCGCGGCAGCGGATACGAGCTCCGGTACGTCCACAGCGACGCGGCCGGGGTGAGCCTGGCGCGCAACATCGGATGGCGCCTGGCCCGGGGAGAGATTGTCGCCTACACGGACGACGATGCCGTCCCGGACCCCGGGTGGATCGAGGCCATCGTCGAGGCCTTCGAGAGCACGCCCGCCGACATGGTGGGCGGCAGGATCCTCCCGCTCTGGGAGGGCGGGACGCCGCCGACCTGGTTTCCGTCCAGCCGCGACTACCTGCTCGCCATCTACGATCCCGGGGGCAGGCTCGCGCCCTTCCCGGAGGTCAGCCTCCCCATGACCGTCAACGCGGCCATCACGCGCCGGAAGCTCGAGAGCCTGGGGGGATTCAACGAGCGGATTGGGGCGCGCCCGGGATGGCCGGTCACGGGGGAGGATTCCCTCCTGGGATGGAGGGTGCGCGAGACCGGTGGACGGATTTACTACCAGCCCGATGCCCTGGTGTACCACCGCGTCTCCCGCAGCCGGATGCAGCGGCGCTTCCTCGTCCGCCGCGCCTACCTGGAGGGCGTCTGCCTCGTCGACGTGGAAGACAAGCGGGGGCTGCTCACCCCGGAGCGCCTGGCCGGCATGAAGAGGCACCACCGCCGGAACGCCCGGCGGGAGATCCTCCGGGCGCTGGGGCGGGTATGGCGGATGCCCTGGAACGACCCCAAGTTCATCGGCCAGCTCGCGGAGGTCGCCCTCTCCCGCGGGATCGTGGACGGCTGCCGCCGGCTCGAGCAGGAGAACGGGACCACATGAGGATCGGCATCAACCTGACGCAGTTCGTCCCGGGCAAGAGCGGCGGGGTACAGACCTACGCCGAGACGCTGGTGCGCGGCCTGGTCGCGAAGGACCGCGGTCACCGATACGTGCTGTTCGTGAACTACCTGACGGCGCCCCTCTTCGAGGACCTCCGCGGGAGCTGCGAGACGGTCATGGTGGACGTCCACATCCCGCGATGGGTCAAGCTGCTCGACCGGGCGGTCCACGGCGCCGTGTTCCGCGCCTACGGCCGGGGGCTGAAGGACCTCCTCATCAGGGCAGATCTCGACCTGCTGCACTTTCCGCTCAGCTTCATCGTCCCGTTCGACTACCCGGGCCGGACGGTGGTGACGTTCCTCGACCTGCAGCACGAGCACCTCCCGGAGTTCTTCAGCGCCGCCGAGCTGACGTGGAGGGAGCGCAACTACCGGCCCTCCGCGGCCAGGGCGTCGCATCTCATCGCCATCTCCGAGTACACCGCCCGGAGCCTGGTGGAGCGCTACGGCGTGCCCCGCGAGAAGATCACGGTGGTGCACCTGGCCGCCGGCGACGACATCCGCTCCCCGGAGGGTCCGGAGCGGCACGACGATCGCCTGCCGCAGCGCTTCTTCTGCTACCCGGCCGCGTACTGGCCGCACAAGAATCACGCGCGCCTGCTCCAGGCGCTGGCGCGGCTGCGCGAGCGCGACGGCTTCGATCTGCCGCTGGTGCTGACCGGGATGGATGCCGCCGACGCGGAGCCCGTCCGGCGGGAGGTGGCCCGGCTCGGGTTGACGGAGCAGGTCCGCATGCTCGGGTACGTCCCCCGGGCTGCGTTCCGGCACATGCTCCGGCGCGCCGAGTTCATGGTGTTCCCGTCCCTGTTCGAGGGGTTCGGGCTACCGGTGGTCGAGGCCATGGCAACCGGGTGTCCGGTCGCCTGCTCGTGCGCGACCAGCCTCCCGGAGATCGTGGGAGAGGACGGCTACCTGTTCGACCCCGAGGACGTCGAGCAGATCGCGCGCGCCATCCGCGACCTGTGGCGCGACCCCGGGCTGCGGGACCGATTGCGGGTTCGGCTGCGATCGCGGGCCGAGGCATTCACCACCGCGCGCATGGCGGACGCCACCGCGGCGGTATACCAGCAGGTCGCGGGGTCGCCGGCGCCGCGGGAGGGCGCGTCCTCGCCCGCGGCCTCTCCATCGCTGGTCCGGGGGTGAGGCGGATGGGCGAGAGCGGCGTGGTCATCGACCTGGGGCGGCTCTTCGCCGACCATGAGTACCTGAAGCAGGCGCTGGCGGCGGACAGCCTGCAGCTCGCCGCGGCGCTCCAGGCCCGGCGGTATCCGATGATCCCGCGGGAGTTCGTGGCCCAGTACCTCGAGCACCTCAAGAGGGAGCACCTCGAGAACCCGCAGGCGGCGCGCTACCTCGAGTCCGAGCTGGGAGCCCCGGGGCGGCAGGCGCAGTTCCTGGGCTGGCTGACCGCGGCCGGGTTCCGCATCGCGGGCAGGAGCTGCATCGACGTGGGCTGCAACAACGGGAGCCTGGCCCTGGCCTGCGCCGCCGCCGGCGCTCGGCGCGTCCTGGGCGTGGACGTCTCGGCACCGCGCCTGGCCTCCGCCCGGGAGCTGTGCCGGGGGACGCCGGTCGAGCTCCGCAAGCTCGACATCCTGGAGCAGGACCTGCCCGAGGAGTTCGACGCGGTCTTGTGCACGGACGTGCTGGAGCACGTACCCGACCCGGCCCGGATGATCCGCCGCCTGGGCGAGCTGCTCGGCCGCCGGCGCGGCAGCTTCGCCTGCGTCACCCTCTTCAACAAGCTGCACCCCGAGAGCGTCCTGAGCGAGCCGCACTACGACGTGCCCGGGATGGTCCTGCTGGAGCACGGGCAGGCGTCCCGGCTGTGGGGCCGCATCCGCGAGCGGTACCGGAGCAAGCTCGACTACGAGGTGTTCCACTGGCACACCTGGGACGAGTATGCCGAGATGGCGCGCCGCGCCGGCCTGCGGCTGCGCGCGCTCGGCCCCCGACGGCGCGCCCGGGCCGCGCGCCGCGAGCTGCGCGAGTTCCGGCGCACCTTCGATGAACTGGAGGTGAAGCTCGGCCAGAAGCTGGAGGCCGCCCCGCTCACCGCCGAGGAGCGGGGGGAGCTGCGGGACGCCACCACGGGCTATCTGGCGCAGGCGCGTCTCGAGCACGAGGCCTGGCTGCGCGATCCGTCGCCGGACCGCACCCACCGCCTCTACTACACCTACCACGCGCAGCCGCTGGTCATGATCCTGCAGCGGCCGGGCTGGATTGATCGCGTCGGCTTGTTCCGCTGAGGCGGCGCCGGTCAGTGCGCCGCCGGGCGCTTCTCGCGGTACCGGTACTGGTAGCGCCAGTCGCGGTAGCGCTCGATCCCCTTCAGCCATGCCCGCCGGAGGTGTGGCGCCAGCGGACCGGAGGAGAGCTTGGCGAGCAGGGCGAGCGCGCGCCGGTGCACCAGCGCCGCCCTGCTCCGGCGGAGGGCCTCGCCCCACAGCGCGCGGGCTCGGGCCGCGTCGCCCGTGTTCCAGGCGTGATTGGCGAACCGCACCAGCGCGCCGAGCGCGGCGGACTCGTCGAGGGCCTCGAGCGCCGTGAAGTCGGGGAGCGCCGCCCAGCGCCGCCGGGCGATGGCCCGGTAGCGGGCGCGCGCCTCGTCGAGCGAGGCGCCGTTCCTGTTCATCTCCTCGAACAGGTACTGCTCGACGAAGCGGCCCAGCCTGGGGCGCGCGTAGCGGCGGAAGAGCTCGAGCTGATCCTCCCAGAAGACGGTGGGCGAGGAGAGCGACTTGGTGCCGGGCGCCATGCGGAACTTGGCCAGCTGCACGGGAAGGTGAAGCATGCCGGCGCCGGAGGCCCCCACCCGCAACCAGAACTCGATGTCCATGGTGAGGTGGAAGTCCTCGTCGAACCAGCCGACTCGATCGTGCAGTCGCCTCCGCCAGAAGGTGGCCTGCTGCATGATGTAGTTGGTGAAGTCGTTCCACAGGAAGAAGTAGCCGGTGAGCAGGCGCCAGTCCTCGGGGCGGGAGAGCCACTCCCAGAGGGTGGCGCCGTCGCCGTCGATGACCAGCCCGTCGCCGTACACCAGCTCGACCTCCGGGTGCGAGCGAAGCGCGTCGACCGCAGCTGCCACCGCGTGCGGCAGGTACAGGTCGTCCGAGTTGAGGTAGGCGACGATCTCGCCGCGGGCCATCCGCAGCCCCTTGTTGATGGCGTGCGTCTGTCCGCGGTCCTTCTCGCTGATCGACCTGACCCGGGGGGCCGAGCGCAGGATCTCGACCGTCTCGTCGGTCGAGCCACCGTCGATCACGATGTGCTCGACGGCGGGATAGGTCTGGGAGGCCACCGAGTCGATCGTTTCGCGAATGGTCGCGCCCTGGTTGAAGGTGGGCGTGACGATGCTGACGAGCGGCAGGTCGCGGGTCACGGGGTCACGCCTCCGGGTGCGCCTCCGGCGCGGCCAGAGGATGCCCGGCCGGCTGGGAGGTGCGCGCTGCCATCCGCCGGCGGAGCCGGGCGCGCAGGCGCCGCTTCAGCTCGCGGGCCGCCCCCGGCACCCGCCCGAGATGCAGGAACAGCTCCCGCGCGGCCAGGCGATCCAGCTCGCGCCGTCCCGCCTCCCGGCGCATGGCCGCCAGGCGGTGCGCCGCCTCCTCTGGTCGATCGGTGAAATGGACGGCGAGCGCGCCCCAGCTCTCGAGCCGCCGGATCCGGGCCCTGGCGGTCTCGGGCGCGACGGGGATGCTGCACAGGACCGCCAGGGCGTGGCGATACGGTGTGCCGTCGCGCGCCGCGCGGAGCAGGCGCTCCTCGTGCCAGAGCAGGCCCGGCCCCTGGTGGAACGGTTCCCGCCGGAGGAGCGCGGCTTGCCAGAGGGTGGAGGAGGGGTGGGGGGCTCCCGAGATCAGCTCCCAGTCGAGCTCGCCCCGCCGCAGGCGCGAGCCCAGGGTGGCCAGGTCCGCCGCCGTCACCAGCTCCTCGCCGGCGCGGAGACGCGCCAGGTGATGGGCCAGGACGATCTCGGCCGGCACCTCCCCGAGCACGGCCGCGAGCGAATGGCGCGACGCGAGCCGGTCGCCGGGCCGGAGGAACAGGACGTGCCGCCCGGTGGCGGCCGACGCCAGCACGTTCCTGGCCGCGGCTGGCCCGAGCGCGGGCTCGCTGCGCCAACCGTCCAGCCAGGGCCCGAGCCGGCGCAGGCCGTCGGCTGCAGCCTGGCCGGGCCCGTGCGCCAGCCCCAGGATCTCCACGTCCGGGAGCTCCTGCCGCAGCACCGTCCCGAGCGTCTCCTCCAGGCCCTCGGCGCGCCCCTGGGCCACGATTCCCACCGTGATGGCCGGCCGGGGCACGGGCCGCCTTCCCGCGGCCGAGCCGCCCGGCGGAGGGAGCGGCCGCCGGCGCGATCCGCCCCACGCCAGCGTTTGCGGGTCCAGCGCCTCGAGGGGAGCCTGGATGGCCACGTCGCGATTGGGCGCCTCGACCAGGTCGAGCAGCGCCGGCAACGATCGACGCCAGGCCTGGCGTCCCAGGGCCACGTGCTGGCGGGCCCGCTCTCCCATGGCCGGGGCCGCGGACAGGTCCAGAGGGCGGGGCCGCTCGGGATCGTACAGGAGGCCGTTCACGCCCGATACGATGTACTCGTTCATGGTGGGCCGGTCGGGGGCGACCACCAGGAACCCCAGCGCCATCGCCTCCAGGAAGGACATCCCGATGCCCTCGCGGAGCCGGGGGGCGAAGTAGACGTTGTGGCGGAGGAGGTCGGCGGCCGCCTGATCCGGGTCCGCAAACCAGCGCGTGGTGCGGATGCGGTGGCGCCGCACCTCCTCCTCGGAGGGGCGGACGAATGCACCGCCCGATGGATCGATCGCCTCGTGGAGCGTGAAGAGGTCGAAGGTCGCGTCGCCGACCAGCGCCCGGATGCTGCTCCAGGTGACGTCCTGCCGTCGCTGCCAGAAATAGCCCGCCAGCGCCGGACCCGCCCTCGCCCGCGAGGCCGGGACCTCGGGGAAGTAACGGACGAACCGGGTCCGCAGCCCCAGGCGCTGCAGCCGCGCGTGCAGGGTGCTGCTGAAGCAGACCACCTTCGCGTCGCCCATCCGGCGCCAGTACGAGTCGCCGGCCGCGTAGCAGCTGTCGTACATCGGGAAGAACGTGAGGTTGGCGAGCCCGGCGGCGGCCAGCTGCAGCGCCACGTCCTCCAGCTGGCAGACCACGATGCCGTCGTAGCCCGCGTGCAGCAAGGGGGCGGGGTCGAAGCGGGCGCCGGTGCGCCAGTGGTCGAGCCAGTGCTCTTCGACCTCGGCCCGGGAGCGGAGCGCCTCCAGCAGGAAGCGGGTCGAGCCGGTGATGCGGTGGTGGGAATGGCCGCAGTACGCGAGCCTCATATCCGGGGAGGGCGGGGGCGGACGAGCCTGGAGAGTGGGCCGAACCGGAGTGCGTGCTCGAACTGGACGCGCAGCGCGTCGAGCTCCTGCTGCGTGCGGTGGATGACGTCGAGCCGGGCGGCGCGGTCCCGCTCGATCTCCTCGATGTGCGCCTGCTGGCGATGGATGAACTCGAGCCGCTCGGCGCGATCGCGCTCGATGGCCGCGAGCCGGTCCTCCAGGGCCCGGACCGCCTCCTGCCATCGCTCGCGCGCATCGACCAGCCCCTCCACGATCCGTCCCGATCGCGTCCGCCGCAGCGCTCCCCGCCAGGCTTCCTCGGGGACGCGGGCGATGGGTGCCCGCGAGGCCACGAACGACATGTCGTAGTGGGCGAAGATGGCCGGGACGAACTCGAGGAAGGCGAACCCCGCCTCGGCCAGCAGCCTCCGCGCCGCGGACGGGCTGAGCAGGAAGAGGTGCTCGCCCGCCTTGAGCTGCTCGAGGAAGGGGTCTTGCCGCTCGGTGGACTCCTGGTAGCTCCGGCCCGGATCGTAGCGCGGGGTCTGGACGAGGAGCAGGCCGTCGGGAGCCAGCGCCGCAGCGCAGGCCCGCAGCGTCGCGACCGGGTCGGGGAGGTGCTCCAGCACGTCCATCATCGCGATCAGGTCCAGGGCGCCCGGCTCGAGCCGCTGCGCCTCGATGGGACCGGTCAGCACCGGGACCTGGAACGCCTCGCGCGCGAAGGCCGTGACGGCCGGGCTCAGGTCCAGGCCGGCGGCCTGGTATCCCGCCTGGGCCAGCAATCCCACGAACGCGCCGTTGGCGGAGCCCAGCTCGAGGGTGCGCGCCGGCGGCGGGCGGTGCTCGAGGACCACGCGCAGCCAGTGGGCGCACCGGTCCGAGAGGTCCAGGCGAGCGCGTTGCTCGAGCGACGGGTGCCCGAACGCCTCCGCGTGCTGGTGGAAGTAGTTGATGCCGTAGAGGCTGGTCTGCTCGTCCGCGACCCGGGCGGGGTCGCGGGGAGGTTCCGAGGCGACCAGCGATTCGCACCGCGGGCAGCGTGCGTAGCCGGGGGAGTACGAGGTCAGGTCGGCGTTCCCGCACCAGCACCGGACCGCGTCGCTTGGCTGTCTCTCCGTGGTGGGCGACACCGCAGCCTCGGGGTGAAGCGTCAGCGCAAGGATAGGGTCGGGAGCGCGGTTGCGCCCGGGGCCTTCGGGGCACGGGGCGGGCCCTTGCGACGGAGTGCGGCCTTGCGCAACACCCCGGGACCGTTCAGGATCGGACCCCTGCGTGCCCGTCGAGAGGCCGCCCGGGCAGACCCGGCGGGGTGGCACGAGAGGAGACGGAACCATGAATCGCGCCGCGCTCGCGGTCGTCGCCGCGCTCACCTTCACCCCGACGGTCGCGCTGCCCCAGACCGCCTGGGACTCGGCCAAGAAGGTCGTCGGCAAGGCGACCACCGGCTCGGTGCAGAAGGAGATCAACCGGCGGCTGCTGGCCGAATCGCGCAAGAACCAGTGCAGCTTCGTCACCGATACCGACCGGCTGGCGCCGGGGTGCGACGCCAAGGTGCGCCGGCTTGCGAACGCGCTGGTCGACGCCAAGAAGAAGCTCAACCGCTCCGGGGTCGAGAACTTCAAGTTCGTGGTGTCCGGGCACACCGACACGACCGGCTCGGCCCAGCACAACAAGGAGCTGTCGGCGCGCCGCGCCGCCGCCATGGAGCGCGAGCTGGTCAAGAAGGGCGTCCCCGCCTCCGACATCGAGTCGGTGGGGATGGGGTCGGAGCGGCCGGTGGTGAAGCCGGACGACACCCCGGCCAAGCGGGCCAGGAACCGGCGCTACGAGATCCAGGTGCGGCTCTAGCCCGGAGAGACCGTGGCCGACCCCCTCCCCACGCTCCCCGGCCCCGATCGGCGGCCCACCGCCTCCGACTGGTCCCGCGTGCGGGCTCCCGGGCCGGAGCCAGCCTCGTCCTTCAGCGTCGGCTACCTCCTGGCGCGCTCGTTCAGCACCTGGGCGCGCCACGCCGTCCTCTTCGCCGCGCTGGGCGCGCTGGGGAACGTGCCCATGGCCGTGACCACCTACCGCCTGTACGCGCGGATGCCGGTCCTGCCGGCGGGCGACCCAGCGCGCGCGCAGGAGTTCCTGTCGGAGTTCCCGACGCTGATGGGGTCGTTCCTGCTCGGCACCCTCGCCTCGATGGTGGCGATGAGCCTGTTCATGGCGGCCATCTGCCAGGGGGCGGCCCAGGCGCTTCGCGGCGAGCGGGTCCGCCTCGGCGCGATGGCGGCCGCGGCCGTGCACCGGGCGCCCTACGTCCTGGCGGTCGTGCTCCTGGCCACGCTGGCGGTGCTGGCCACCGCCTGCACCCTGGCCGTCCCGGTGCTCCTCATGGTCGGCTGGTGCGCCTCCGTCCCCGCCACCGTGCTGGAGGGGACGGGGCCGATCCGGGTCGCTGGCCCGAAGCTGGGACCTCACCCGCGGCTACCGCTGGCAGCTGTTCGCCGGCTTCGCGGTGCTCACGGTGTGCCTGGTGGCGGCGGGTGGGGTCGCCCAGGGCGTCTCCACGGCCGTGATCCTGGCGGTCTCCGGGCCGCAGGCGATCGAGCCCGGGCCGGCCATGGCCCTCCCCACGGCCATCTACCAGGTGCTCGCGGGCATGCTGGGCACCCTGGGAACGGTCGGCGTGGCGGTGGCCTACCACGGGCTCCGAGCCGCCAAGGAAGGCGGCGACCCGGCGGCCCTGGCGCAGGTGTTCGAGTAGCCGTGACGCGCAAGGCGCAGAGCGTGCTCGCGAGGCTGGGGCTCGGGCACCCGCGAAGGCGCATCCCCCGGCACGAGGTGCGCTTCCTCGGGTTTGCGACGCTCGACCCGATGGGGAGGCCGTTCGCCTGGCGAGGGGAAGTCTACCGGGGCATCTACCCGGAGAGCGTCGAGCTCGTGCACCAGCTGTTCCGCAGCGGCCTCGTGCGCGAGCTGGTCGAGTCCGGTACGTTCATCGAGACGGAGCTCTCCGATCTCCAGCTGGACGGGTTCCCGCTGGTGCTCCGCCACAAGCGCATCACCGCCTCCCTGCCCACCGAGTGGACCGCATCCATGCTCCGCGACGCGGCGCTGACCATCCTGGCGGTGAATCGCATCTGCAACCGGCACGGATTCGAGCTCCGCGATGCCCACCCGTACAACGTGTCCTTCGACCGGAGCACGCCCAAGTGGATCGATCCCGGCAGCATCGGCCCGCGGCGGGAGAGCTGGACGGCGGCCGCGGAGTTCGTCGACTCCGGCGTCGTGCCGCTCTTGTTCCTGCAACGGGGCGAGCTGCTCGAGGGGTACTCGGTCCTGATGTCGGAGCGGAGCCTCAAGATTGCCTCCAAGCCGTTCCGGAAGAGCGTCCTGTTCGAGCGATTCCTGGGGATGATCGCGGAGACCGCCGACACCTTCTCGGACGCCCGGATCGACGAGGAATGGATCGCCAGGATGGTCGCCGCCAGGCCGGCGGGCAGCTCGATCTGGGGCGAGTACCAGCACGGCGAGTCGTCGCCGCTGGAGGATCTTCGCCCCCACCCGGCCAACCGGTTCAGCCGTTTCTTCCAGATCGCGGACCTGGTGGGCACGCACGCCCGTGACGCAGGGACGTGTCTGGACCTGGCGGGCAACGTCGGGCTCGCCTCGCTGGTCCTGAGCGAGGCGCATCCCCATCTCCGCTGCGTGAACACCGACTACGATCCCGAGGCCATCGAGAAGTCCTACGCATTGCTGAAGGCCCATCCCCGGTTTCGGGTCGAGTCCTACCTGCTCAACTTCATGCTCCCGATGTACGTGGACTCGGTGGCGCGCTTCCGGTCCGATCTGGTGCTCGCCCTGGCCGTCACCCACCACCTGATCCTGACCCAGGGCCACAAGCTGGACGAGGTCTTCGAGAAGATCGCGGCGTACTCCCGGAAGTACGTCTTCGTCGAGTTCATGCCGCTGGGGATGTGGGCCGGCGATCCTCTGAACAAGCCGCCGGTGCCGGAGTGGTACACGGCCGAGTGGTTCGAGCGCGGCTTCGCGCGCCAGTTCCGGCTCCTGGAGAAGAGAGTCATCGAGTCGCACACCGTCGCCGGCGTGCTCGAGCCGCATCGCGTGCTGTTCATCGGGAGGCTGCGGTAGGCCGGGTGCGGAGAGGGCGCGCGCTTCGGCGCGCCGACGCTACGTCCGATCGTGCTTGCTCTTCCGGCGCTTGCCGAAGAGCAGCCGCCGCTCGAGGCGCCCGCGCAGGGCGGCGTAGAAGGCCCGCAGGAACGCCTCGTCGTCGGAGACCGGGCCCTCCCAGCCGATCTTCTCGCGGATCTTCGCCGCCACCGTCCGCACCGCCTCGGCGTGGCCGGTCTGGCCGGCCCGGCGCAGCACCCCCTCCAGCACCTGCAGCTCGTAGACGCCGTACACGTCGAGCTGGGGCTCGCTGAAGGCATGGGAGGGGGCGGGGCGCCGGGAGAGGTCCTCCAGCAGCATGGCCGCGGGGATGCGGATCACCACCGTCCCCGCGATGAGATCGCCGATGCGGAGCCGGTCCTTGTTGAAGAGCGGCAGGAATCCCAGCACCACCAGCCAGCCCAGGGCCACCGCCGTGAACCAGCCCGGCGAGCCCAGGGCGAAGATGGCCATGACCGGCAGGAGCAGCTCCGCCTCCCGGCTCAGGTTCCGGGCGATGATGGCCTCGGCGGTGAGGGGGCCGCCGCGCGCGTCGACCGCTCGCAGGTGGAGGAGCCGCTTCCCCGGGGTCTGGCCCTGCCAGGCCAGCTCGAAGGCGGGGAAGTAGAAGGTCCAGACCAGGAAGATGATCAGGATGGTGAGCGCCCCGGCCAGATCGCTTCCCAGCCCGGAGACCAGCAGCCCGATGAAGAGCGCGATCACCACGCCCATCACGATGAGCAGGTCGATGAGGAAGGCGCCCAGGCGATCGCCGGCCAGGGCCACGGTGAGCTGGAGGGGAACGCCCTCGGGCGTGATCACCTCGTGCGCCCGCTCCGCGGGCTCGATGTCGAGACGGGCGATCATGGCTCGCGACCAGGGTGGCGAGGTGGGGGCCCCGCGCGAATGCGCGCGGCAGGGGTAGGGCCCCAGCGGCTTTGCCGATGGGGCGGGGCGCAGCCCCCGTACGATCTGGCGCGGTCACCGGCGCACGCTCCCCTCGCGGCGGCCCGCCAGCAGCAGGTACGTGGAGAGCAGGACCGCCGAGGTGCCCGCCACCGAGTAGCGGATGGGGACCGAGTGGACCAGCTGGCGGAAGATGCCCTCGATGAGCCCGGCCACGAAGAAGAGCGCCACCGCCCCCAGCGCCATGACCGCCGCCTCGCGCCCGCGGCGGGCCAGCCCGGCGCGGCGCTCCTCGCGTCCGGGGAACAGCAGCGCCAGCCCCAGCGCCATCCCGGCCGCGCCGCACAGGACCACGGCGGTGAGCTCGGTGACCCCGTGCGGCAGGATCCAGGCCCAGAACTCGACCGACAGCCCGCGCGACGCGTAAAGCTGGCCGAACGCCCCCAACACCAGGCCGGTGCCGAAGAGGAGGAGCGCCGACGGGACCGCCCCCGCGAAGCCCACCACGAAGGCCAGGATCCCCACCCGCGCGTTGTGCGTGAAGAGGAACATGGCGAAGCTCTTCAGCATCGTGGCCGCGCCCTCCTTGCCGTAGAGCACCTCGCGCAAGGACTCGGTGGAGGAGGTGGGGCTGCGGCCCTGGGCCGTGAAGGGATCGACGAAGGCATAGAAGCGGTCCGGGTCGGCGCGGGTCAGGGCGAAGCCGGCCCAGCAGCCGCCCAGCAGGAGTGCGAACCCCAGGGCCAGGTGGGGCCAGTGGGCCCGCACCATCCGCGGGAAGCGGCGCACGAAGAAGTCGGCCAGGGCCTCCAGCAGGTGCCGGCGCACGCCGTACACCGTCAGGTAGGCGCGCGCGCAGAGCGACTCGAGGTAGTCGAGCAGGTTGCGGTCCAGGGAGATGGCCCGGGCCACCGAGAGCGAGGAGAGGGCGGCGCGGTGGAGCAAGGGAAGGCGGCCCAGGTCGCGCGCGGAGAGGGCCCGCATCCCTCCGCGCTGCACCTTGGCGAGCAGCCCCTCCAGCTCCCGCCAGGACGCCTCGCGCTCGGCGCGGAAGGAGGCGCTCTTGAGCGGGACGCCCTGGGCGCTCAGGGCCTCCAGGCGCTCCTGGGTGGTGCGGCCTGGGCCCGGCACGGCCACGGTCTCGAGGGGCGCCGGCGGGGGCGCGGGGGAAGGGTCGATCGCGGTCATGCGATGAGCTCCCGCCGCTTGATGTCCAGGTACTTGTTCACCAGCCGCGAGGAGACCAGCCCCGGGGCGGCGTCGACGCAGGCGATCCCCATGCGGCGCAGCCGGGCCAGCACCCGCTCGCGCTCGCGCACGAAGTCGGCCGCGGTCACCGCCTGGTAGAGCCCGGTCAGGCGCCGCGGCGGCGCCAGGGCCAGCCCGTCCAGGGCCACGTCGCGGAGCGCCACGAACACCACCAGCTGGCGGCGTGCCAGCCGCTGCAGGTTCTCGAGCATCAGCTCGGCCGTGACCGTGTCGGTGAAGTCGGTGAACACGATCACCAGCGAGCGGCGGCGGAGGCGGGTCGAGAGCTCGGTCAGCCCGAGCGTGAAGTTGGTCTCCTCGGTGGAGTAGCCGAGCTGGGCCGAGAGCGCCGAGAGCCGCGGGAAGGCCCCCAGCCCGCCCTGCGGCTCGGCCCAGGTCCGGGCCACCCGGTCGAAGCCGAACATCCCGACCCGGTCCCCGAGCTTGAGCCCCACGTAGGCGAGCAGCAGCGCCGAGCTGACGGCGTGGTCCAGCCGCGGCAGCCCCTCGAGCGGCTCGGCCATGAGGTGGCCGGTGTCGAGCGCCAGGATCACCTGGTGGTTGCGCTCGGCCCGGAACTGCTGGCAGAGGAGCTCCCGGTGCCGGGCGGACGCCTTCCAGGAGATGGCGCGCGGGTCCAGGCCGGGGACGTACTCGATCAGCGCGTCGAACTCGGAGCCGTCGCCCACGAACCGCTCCACCTGCACGCCCATCTCCAGCTCGCGCGAGCCGAAGTAGCGGAAGGCCGCGGCCCGCACCGGCCGCAGATCCGGCACCACCGCCACCTTGCGGACCAGCGGCTGGTGCAGCCGCCGGCCGGCCAGGCCCAGCGGGCCGGTCCAGCGGCACCAGATTCCGTCCACCGTGTGCTGCCCGCGGCGCCGCGCCTTGAGCGGGATCGAGGCGGTGGCGGGCTGGTTCGGAACGAGGGAGACGGTCAGGGCCGGCGCGGGCTCGAAGTCGGGGTGGAGATCGAGCAGCACCTGCACCCGCGGCGGCGGCCGGGCCGCCGCCAGCCGGACCTTCACCGCCCCCTCCACCCCCACCGCCAGCTGGTCGGGCGTCTCCACCTTCACCTCCAGACGGCGGGGCGGGAGCGCCAGCACCGCGTCGAGCGCGAAGGCGAAGGCCGACAGCGCCGCGCAGGCGAACCACAGCCCCCACAGCCCGGGGCGGAACAGGGCCGGGACGAGCGCCAGCGGGAAGCCGGCGGCGGCCAGGGCGACCGCGCGCGAGGTCGGGAACATCACCGCGGGGCCTCCACCTCCTCCACGATCCGGCGCACCGCCAGGTCGGTGGTCATGCCCTCGATCTCCGCCCCCGGGGCGAGCACCACCCGGTGGCGCAGCACCGGCAGGGCCAGCTGCTTCACGTCGTCGGGGATGACGAAGCTGCGCCCGGCCAGCGCCGCCCGGGCCCGGGCGGCGATGGCCAGCATGCTGGCCGAGCGCGGGGAGGCGCCGCACAGCAGCGCCGGCCGCCCGCGGGTGGCGCGGACCAGGTCCACCACGTAGTCGACCACCGGGTCCTCGAGGCGGATGGCGGCCACCGTCTGGCGCATGGCCAGCAGGTCCTGCAGGCTGGCCACCTTCTGGATCCCGAAGGCCTCCAGCGGCGGCGAGGCGGTGCGGTGCCCGTGCACGCGCACCATGGTCCGCTCCTCGTCGCGGCCGGGATAGCCCACCGTCACCTTGAAGAGGAAGCGGTCCAGCTGCGCCTCGGGGAGCGGGTAGGTGCCCTCCTGCTCGATGGGGTTCTGGGTGGCGATCACCAGGAAGGCGGGCGGGAGCGGGTAGGTGACCCCGTCGATGGTCACGGCCCGCTCCTGCATCGCCTGGAGCAGGGCCGCCTGGGTCTTGGGGGGCGTGCGGTTGATCTCGTCCGCCACCAGCACGTCCGTGAAGATGGGGCCGCGGGTGAGCTGGAACGTGTTGGTGCGGAAGTCGAACAGGTTGGTGCCCAGCACGTCGCCGGGCATGAGGTCGGGCGTGAACTGGATCCGGTTGAAGCCGACGCCCAGCGCGGCCGCGAAGGCGCGGGCCAGCAGCGTCTTGGCGGTGCCGGGGACCCCCTCGACCAGCACGTGCCCGTCGGAGAGCAGGGCGGTGAGGAGCAGGTCCAGCACCGCGTCCTGTCCGATCACCACCTTGTGGATCTCAGCCCTGAGCGCCTCGACGCGTTCGCGGATCGCCTGCAGCTCCATCGGTGAGCTCCTCCCTCCAGCGAGAGATCTGCTGCGCGGCGCGGATGGCCTGGATGTCGGCGCCGCGCTTCCCGTCCTCGATGCGCGCCACGCGCTGCTCCAGCCTGCGCAGCATCCCGGCCTTGCCCCGCGCCGCCTCCAGCCGCGCCAGCCAGGCGGCGGGGGTCTCGGCGCCTCCCGGCGGCGGGACCCGTGCCAGCACCTCCTCGCGCGCGGCGCGCAGGTAAGCGCGGGCGGCCTCCCCGGCGTGTCCGCCCACGCGGAGCAGCTCGGCGGTGTGCTCCACCAGGAAGGCCTTGCCCGGCCGGAGCAGCGAGGCGGGCGGCAGCGGCCGTCCGAACCGGACCAGCGCCGCCCAGGCCAGGAGCCCGAGCGTGACCAGCGCCTGCAGCGTGGCCAGCACCAGCGGGAAGCGGAGCAGCTCGCGCGTGATGGAGGGCTGGATCTCGTACCCGTGCAGCGTCTCGTCCACCACCAGCACCGGCGGGCCCTCGAAGCGCTCGAGGATGGCCATGGCCAGCTGGGCGTTCCGCCCGCGCCCGAGCCCGTGGTTCTCCAGCACGTCGGGGTCGGAGACGACGATCAGGTGGAAGCCGTCCGTGTTCGTCTCCCCCACCAGCATGCCCTCGCGGCTCGACAGCAACGGCTTCAGGGTCACGGACCTGGCATCCGCGGATGCCTCGTCGCCCGAGAAGGGAGGCCGCTCGGAGCGGAGGAGCTGCGGATCGTCCAGGTCGGGCGCGGGGAGCGCGCCCTTCCAGTCGCCGATGGAGGCGGGCGGGCGGATGGCCGAGCCCTGGATGGAGAGCGCCTCCAGCACGCGGTTGGCCGCCTCGATGGGAACGTACCGGACGAAGCCGATCCAGCGGGGACGGAGCTGGTCGGGGAAGCCCCAGCGCTTGGGCAGGACCACCAGCATCCGCGTGGCCGCGGACCTGATGTCGGCCAGCATGGCCCGGGTCCGCCCGTCCTCGCCCCCCACCGACGGCTCGAGCAGCGCCGTGAGCGCACCCTCCCGCGCGCGGTCGGCGGTGCGGTGGCGCGAGACGAGCACCACCTGCCCGCGGACCCGGGCCAGCTCCACGAAGGCGCGGTGCCCCAGCGCCGAGCGGCTCCACGAGTCCGCCCCGAAGGACTGCGGCTCGGCGAGCAGATCGCCGAAGACGCCCAGCCCGAAGGTGGCCACCAGCGAGACGGCGGCGGCGCCGGCAAGCAGCACGATGGCGCGGCGGCTGAAGGAGGCCGGGATCACGCCGCCGCCCCCTGGGCGCGGCCGCCGCGCCGGTAGGTCTCCAGGAAGGCGTGAAACCGCTCCAGGCAGGCGCGGTAATCGGCCTCGCCGGCGGGAACGCCGCCGAAGCGCGAGATCTCCACCGCCAGCACCAGCCCGCCCAGCGCCTCGCGGGCGCGGGCCGGCAGCTGGGCGCGGGAGACGATCTCGCGGGAGGTGAGCGAGGGAGCGAGCTGGGCCGCGCGCGAGAGGGCGGCCAGGGTCTCGAGCAGCAGGGCGTGGATGGCCTCGGCGAAGCGGCCGGCGGCGGCCAGGCGCTCGGCGCTCTCCAGCGGGACCTCCAGCGCCGCCGGCGCCGGCGCCTCCTCCACCGCGGCGTCGCGGGCGCGGTCGCCCAGGCGCGACGCCAGCCAGGCGATGGCCACCGAGACCGCCAGCACCAGGATCGCCCAGAGCAGGATCCGGAACAGCTTCCACAGCCAGCCCAGCGACAGGTCGATGGGTTCGGCGGGCGGCGGATCCTTGGGGAGGGACCTCTGGTAGCCGCCGTCCTTCAGGATCCGCTCCGCCTCCCGGGAGGCGTCCCCCGGCGCGCCCGCCGCGGGCGCGCCCGCACCCGCGGTGCCGGCCGAGACGGCCAGGACCACCGCCAGGATCTCCCCCCGAAGAAACGCCATTCGGCGACAGCCTACACGGGCGATCGCGGTTCGGGAATGGACAAGGGACGGCACGTGCTACCATGTGTGCATGGCCTGGTGGCTCTGGGTGCTCATCGGCGTGGCGCTGCTGATCGTCGAGATCGTGACGCCGGGCGGCCTGTTCGCCCTCTTCTTCGGCGTGGGCGCCGTGTGCGTGGCGGTGCTGGCCGCCATCGGCGCGGGCCCGGTGGTGCAGTGGATCACCTTTCCGGTGGTCTCGGTGATCCTGCTGGTGGCGCTGCGCCGACGGCTGCAGGAGCGGATGGGCTCGGCACCCTCGGTGCCCGTCGACTCGCTGGTGGGGCAGGAGTGCCTGCTCCTCCAGGATGTGCCCGCCGGCGGCCAGGGCCAGGCCGAGCTGCGGGGCGTGCCCTGGAGCGCGCGGGCCGCCTCCGGGATCCCGCTCGCCAAGGGCCAGCGCTGCAAGGTGGAGCGGGTGGACGGCGTGGTGCTGTACGTGACCGCGGTCTGAGGAGAACCTTCATGGGCTCGTTGAGCATGACCCTGGTGATCACCGTCGTCGTCGCCATCTTCGTGCTGTTCGTGGTGGTGAAGACGGCCGTGGTGGTGCCGCAGCAGAACGCCTTCGTGGTGGAGCGGCTGGGCCGCTTCAACGCGGTGCTCGACGCGGGCTTCCACATCCTGATGCCGTTCGTCGACGTCATCCGCTACCGGCACACGCTCAAGGAGCAGGCGGTCGACATCCCGGAGCAGATCTGCATCACCAAGGACAACGTGCAGGTCGGGGTCGACGGCATCCTGTACCTGAAGGTGCTCGACGCCGGGCGCGCCTCCTACGGCATCGCCGACTACTACTACGGCATCACCCAGCTGGCCCAGACCGCCCTCCGGTCCGAGATCGGCAAGATCGACCTGGACCGCACCTTCGAGGAGCGCTCCCACATCAACGGCATGGTGATCACCGAGCTCGACAAGGCCACCGGCCCGTGGGGCGTGAAGGTCCTTCGCTACGAGATCAAGAACATCACCCCGCCCAAGGACGTGCTGGCCGCCATGGAGAAGCAGATGCGGGCCGAGCGCGAGAAGCGCGCGGTGGTGCTCGCCTCCGAGGGCGAGCGCGACGCCGCCATCAACAACGCCGAGGGCAAGAAGCAGCAGGTCATCAAGGAGTCGGAGGCGACGCGGCAGCGGCAGATCAACGAGGCCGAGGGCCAGGCCCAGGCCATCCTGGCCATCGCCCAGGCCACCGGCGAGGGCCTGCGGAGGGTGGCGGACGCCATCGGCGGCCCGGGCGGCATGGAGGCGGTCCAGCTGCGCGTGGCCGAGAAGTACGTCGAGCAGTTCGGGCACCTGGCCAAGGTGAACAACACCGTCATCCTGCCGGCCACGCTCTCCGACATCGGCTCGATCATCGCCTCGGCCATGAACGTGATCCGCTCCTCGGACCCGGCGCGGAACAGCGCCATCGCGGCGACCACCCGGCCCGCCCAGGCCAGCCCGCCCCGGCCGCCGGGAAGGCCGCTGATGCCGTGAGCGGCGGGTGATCGGCCAGTCGCCATCGTTCCTCGGCCGCGAGCCCGCCGAGGGCGTCCGCCTGGTCGCGCTGGAGCTGCTGGCCCAGGCCAGGGCCGCCGCGGGGCGGCTGTCGGACCCCGAGGACGCGGAGGCGCTGCACGACTTCCGCGTCTCGGTGCGCCGGCTGCGCTCCTGGCTGCGCTCGTTCGGGCCGGAGGTGAAGGACACCCTGCGCAAGCGCTGGCGCCGGGAGCTCCGGGCCCTGGCGGACTCCACCGGGGCGGCGCGGGACGCCGAGGTGATGCGCGCCCGGATCCTGGCCGAGCGCGAGGCGCTCTCGCCGCGGCACCGGCGGGCAGCCGACTGGTTCCTGGCGCGCGAGGCGCCGGTGGGGGAGGGCGGGCCGGACCCGCGCGCCCGGGCATCCGCGGAGTTCGAGCGCCTGGTTCCGCACCTCGAGAGCGCTCTGTCCCGCTACCAGCGCGCGGTGGGCGCGCGACAGAAGGGGCGGTTCGGCGACACGGCGGGAGAGGCCATCCGCCGCCAGGCCGGCGCCGTCGCGACCGCCCTGGCGGAGGTATCGGGGCCCGACGATGCAGGGCGGGCACACCGTGCCCGCATCGAGGGCAAGCGGCTCCGCTACCTGCTCGAGCCACTCCGGCCGCACCTGCCCGCCGCGGAGGAGGCGGTCCAGACGATGAAGGCGCTCCAGGATCTGCTGGGCGACCTCCACGACGTCCACGTGCTGGCCGCGCGCGTGGCCGACGCGGCCGCCGAGGCGGCGGCGGAGGGCGCGCGCGCCGTGCATCGGGCGCTGCACGCAGCCGGCGAGGATCAGGCCCGGGCGGCGGCGCGGCGGAGCTTCCGGCCCGGGCTGGCCGCCCTCGATCGGCGCGTCCGCGAGCGGCGGGACGGGCTATTCGGGGACCTGTCGAAGGACTGGCTCGGGCAGGGGAAGCGGGCGGGGGTGCTGCGAGACCAGGTGGAGAAGGTGCTGGGGCAGCTGGGTGAGCGGAGCAAGTCGAAGCCCCGAACCCGCACCCGAACCTGAACCCGGCCTCTCGTCACCCGTGAGCCGCCTCCCCTGGCCCGTGCCCGCGCCCCGTGATCCGTCACCCGAGGCGGCCGGGGTGGGGCGCACGGCGCACGGGGTCGGGCCACGGGACCCGGATCGCGGGCACGCACTGGCGGGTTCAGGTTCGGGTTCGGGTCCGGGATCGTCGACGACCGCTCCGTCACACCCCGTGAACCAGCCGGCGATACGTGTTCAGGTGCCGGATGGCGTCGGTGGTCCTCCCCATCCGCTCCAGCAGGCGCGCCAGGTTGTGGTGCGCGTCGGCCAGCTCGGCGTTGGCCTCCACCGCACGCGCATAGGCGAAGAGGGCCTCGTCGAGCAGCTCCTGGTCCTCCAGCACCACCCCCAGGTTGTAGGCCGCCAGCGCCCGGAAGCGGTCGTCGTCCAGCGCGCACCGGTAGTGCGCCTCGGCCTCGCGCAGGTCGCCGACCTCGTGCAGCAGCCGGCCCACGTTGAGGTGCGCCCCGGCGTGGCGGGGATCGAGCTCCAGCGCCTTCTGGTAGGCGCGGCGCGCCTCCTCGGGCGCCCCGTCCTCGAGATCGCAGCCCCACTGGTACCAGCCGTCCGCGTCCAGGCCCGGCGAGCGCCGGCGGGCGGCGGCCTTCACCAGCGGCGCGACCCGCCGGGCCACGTCGGCGACCTCGAAGTCGAGCAGACCCTGGCCGGTCTCGGCCTGCCAGCGGGCGCCGCCGTCGCGGACCACGATCTCCTCCCCCTCGGCCGTCACCTGGACCGACGCCAGCGAGCGGCCGGCGGGGAGCTGCGAGCGGAGCTGCCGCAGCGCGCGGCGCACGCGCGCCGGCGGGAGCTGCGCCTTGACCAGGTCGGCGGCGGCTCGGAGCAGGACCAGATCCTGGAACGAGAAGCGCAGGGCGTTCCGCGGGCCTCGTCTGGGGCTCACGAACCCGGCCCGCGAGAATCGGCGGACCTCGGCTTCCGGCAACCCCAGGATCCGGGCCACGTCCTGCGTCCGGTATCCCCACATCGGAACGCTCAGCCTGGCACGAAACCCTGACGCCGTCACTTCTTCGAAGAAGAGCCCGTCCTGGTCCGACCGGCCTGGCGGGCCGCCGACCGGAGCGGCGCCTTGCGCCCTCCGCTGGCGTGGGCCGGCTCCTCCGCGGCGCGCTCCCCCTCGGCGCGGGCCGGCCCGCGGGCGGCCTCCAGGCTGGCCTTGAGCGCCTCCATGAGGTCGATGACCTGCGCCCGCGGCTCGGCCGGCGCGCTCGACCTGGATCTCCTGGCCCCGCGACCTTCCGCTCGATGGCCTCCAGCGCGCGCTGCTTGACCGCGTCCGGGTAGCGCTCGGGGTGGAACTCCGTCCGGCGGCGGTCTGCTCGATCAGCTGGAGCGCCAGCTGGACCTCGCTGTCCTTGATCTTCGGCGTCGTCGACCGGGACCTCGTCGATGGGCCGGACCTCGTCGGCGTGGTAGAGCTGCTGCATGACCAGCCGGCCCTCGGCGCGGGCGGATCAGCACCAGGTACTGCTTCCCGCGCGCCGCGTAGCGCGCCGAGGGCGGCCTTGCCGGCGCGCGCCAGCGCGCTCGGCGAGGAGCCGGTAGGCCTTGGCGCCCGCCCTTCTCCGGGCCGAGGTGGTAGGCGCGGTCGAAGTAGACCGGGTCGACCTCCGCGGCGGGGACGAACTCGGCGATGTCGATCGTCTGGAGGCGATCTCCTCGAGCGCCTTCGAGCTCCTCCGCCGTGAAGGTGACGTAGCGGTCCTTCGCGAACTCGTACCCCTTCACCATGTCGTCGCGCTCGACCATTCTCGCCGTCCTGCGCGCAGACGTACTGCTGCTTCAGGCGCGAGCCGCACTTCGCGTGAAGCAGGTTGAAGGAGATCTGCCGACGAGGGCTGCGTCGCCGGGTAAGGCTCGACGGGGATCGAGACGAGCCCGAACGAGATGGTCCCGGTGCCGATGGAGCGGGGAGCCATTCCCTCGTTATAGTTGGGGAGGACGAGCGTGCCCGACAGGCTCGAGCGATATCGCCGGATGCGCGATCCCGTGCGGACGCCCGAGCCGTTCGGGCGCCCCGGCGGCGATCCGCTGCGCGCGCCGCGCCTGTTCGTCGTCCAGAAGCACGCGGCGCGGCGTCTTCACTGGGATTTCCGGCTCGAGCTGGGCGGGACGCTCCGGAGCTGGGCGGTGCCCAAGGGCCCCTCCGACGACCCGGCGGACAAGCGGATGGCCGTCGAGGTGGAGGACCACCCGATCGAGTATGCCGACTTCGAGGGCACGATCCCCGCCGGCAACTACGGGGCGGGGGCGGTGATCGTCTGGGACCGCGGCACGTGGCGGCCGGTGGGCGATCCGTACCAGGGGCTCGAGGAGGGGAAGCTCGTCTTCGAGCTCTCCGGGCTACAAGCTCCGCGGCGAGTGGACGCTCGTGCGGACGCGCCGCGCTCAGGGCGGGAAGCAGGAGTGGCTGCTCCTCAAGCACCGCGGCGACGCCTGGGCGGGCCCCGGGCGCACGGTGCCCGAGGAGTCGGTGCTCTCGG
Source organism: uncultured Pseudomonadota bacterium (assembly GCA_963736345.1). GTDB lineage: Bacteria > Myxococcota > Myxococcia > Myxococcales > Anaeromyxobacteraceae > Anaeromyxobacter. The sequence goes on from CAVTOU010000016.1 coordinate 100,480, forward strand.
GCCGCCTCCTCGAGGACGTCGCCGCGGGGACCGACCGGCAGGCGCGCGCGGTCGCCGAGGCGCGCCGGCTCGGCGCGAAGCCGCGCGCGCTCGCGAGAGGCGGACCTCCGCCCGATGCTGGCGGAGCCGGCCGACGGGCCTTCTCGATCGCGGGCTGGCTCTTCGAGCTGAAGTACGACGGCTACCGGCTCGTCGCCGTCCGCGAGGGGACGCCCTCCCTCGCTTCCGCTCGGAGGACAGGCCCTCCCTCGCTTCCGCTCCGGAGGACAGGCGCGCGCGGCTCCTCTACCGGAGCGGCGACGACGCGACGGCGCTCTTCCCCGAGGTGGTGAAGGCGATCGAGATGCTCCCGGGCGACGCCGTGCTCGACGGCGAGGTGGTCGTGCTCGGGCAGGACGGGCGGCCGTCGTTCCAGGCGCTGCAGCAGCGCGCGCAGGTCGCGCGCCCGGAGGACGTCGCGCACGCGTCGGTCGAGCGGCCGGCGACGCTCTTCGCGTTCGACCTGCTCTCGATCGGCGGCCTCGACCTGCGGCCGCTCCCGCTCGCGGACCGGAAGCGCGTCCTCTCCGGGATCGTGCCGCGGCTGGGTCCGGTCCGGTTCGCCGACCACGTCGAGGCGCGCGGCGAGGACCTCTGGCGGGAGGTCGAGGCGCGCGGCCTCGAGGGGATCGTCGCGAAGCGCGCGGACGCGCCCTACCGCTCCGGCGTGCGCTCGGCGGCGTGGCGGAAGGTGCGCGCGCTCGAGACGGCGGACCTCGCGGTGGTCGGCTTCACGCGGCCGCGCGGCGCGCGGGCCGCCTTCGGCGCGCTGCTGCTCGCCGCGCGGGAGGGGGACGCCTACGTCTTCGCCGGGAGCGTCGGGTCCGGATTCACCGACCGCCAGCTCGCGGACCTGCACGCGCGGCTCGCCCGCCGCGTCCGGAAGACGCCCCCCTGCGCCGGGCCCGTGCCGAAGGGGCGCGGCAACACCTGGGTCGAGCCGGAGGTGGTGGTCGAGGTCCGGTTCACCGAGTGGACCGGGGAGGGGCTCCTCCGGCATCCGGTGTTCCTGCGCGTGCGCGACGACAAGCGGCCGGAGGAGACCGGCCGCGAGCGCGGCCCGGCGCGACGCGCACGGAGGCGCCGCCCCCGGTCGGGCGGCGCGGGCGGGCGGCGCAGCCCCGGCGCCGGACGCGCGGGCGGCGCGCGCGTTCGAGGTGACGAACGCGGACAAGGTCTGGTTCCCGGCCGACGGGATCACGAAGGGCGACGTCGTCGCGTACTACCGCGCCATCGCGCCGTTCATGCTGCCGTTCCTGAAGGACCGCCCGCTCGTGCTGACGCGCTTCCCTGACGGCATCGACGGCAAGAGCTTCTTCCAGAAGGACGCGCCGGAGTGGCGGCCGGAGTGGATCCGCACGGTCCGCATCGAGAGCGACGACGAGACCAGATCCTCGCGGCGAAGCCTGGGGGGGGCGCGCGACCTCGATCACTTCCTCGTGGACGACGCGGAGGGGCTCGCCTGGCTCGCGAACCTCGGCACGATCCCCATCCACGTCTGGGCGAGCCGCGCGCCGGAGCTGGAGCGGCCGGACTGGTGCATCGTGGACCTCGATCCCAAGGACGCGCCCTTCGCCCACGTGGTGCGGCTCGCGCGCGCGCTCCACGACCTGTGCGACGAGATCGGGCTGCCGTCCTACCCGAAGACGACCGGGCAGAAGGGGCTCCACGTCCTCGTCCCGCTCGGCGGGCAGCTCGACCACGCGCAGGCGCGCACCCTCGGCGAGCTGCTCGCGCGCGCGCTCGAGGCGGAGCTGCCGGGACATCGCGACCACCGCGCGCGCGATCGGCGACCGCGGCGGCCGGGTGTACCTCGACTATCTGCAGAACGGGCCGCGGCAAGACGATCGCGGCCCCCTACACCGTCCGGCCCCGGCCCGGCGCGCCCGTCTCGACGCCGCTCCGCTGGAGCGAGGTCGGCGCGCGGCTCGATCCGTCGAGGTTCACCATCCGCAACGTGCCGGCGCGCGCGAGACGGCTGCGCGCCGACCCGCTGCACCCGGTGCTGACCAGACCGCCGGACCTCCTCGCCGCGCTCGAGCGGCTGCGGTCGCGCGCGCCGCGGGCAGCCGGCGCGGGCCCGCCGCCCGACCGGGTGGGCGCGCCCGTGACGGGTCAGAATCAACGATTTAGCTGCGCGGTCGATGGGCATCACGCTCCCTCCGCCGAGGGACCGCGTCCGCCGGCCGCAGGGTTCCCCCGTGGTTCCGCTGCGGAACGGCGGATTCCGGCCGCCTCTGTTCACGTTTCGTGAAGGAAACCAGGCTACCCCGGTAGGGCAAGGTCCGGCGCAATATGACGCAATCGGATTAAGACGTGACAATTGCGCTGCGCGTTATTTGCGCTTCACCAGGGAGCACGACCAATGCCCAGACCCCCGCTCGACCCATCGACGCCATCATCCGCGACGCCGCCGACAGCGTGGTGGCGAAGGTCTCCCCCGCCCTCGCGAGGCAGTTGAGCGACTCGTGAAGGCCGGCCTGGAGCGCGAGCTCCCCCGCGGCGCGCCGCCCGCGCGCCGGCGGCGCGGCCGGCGCCGGCGCCCGCCGCGCGCCGACATCACGAAGTGGGTGGCGGACAACCGCGCCCGGCGCGTCCCGAACTTCGTCATCGAGGCGACCGGCCTCGACACGAAGAAGAAGATCGTCGCGAAGTACGGCTCCGGCGCCTCGTTCGAGAAGGGCAAGCCGGCCCCGAAGCCCAAGCCGAAGGCCGCCAAGCAGGCCGTTCCGTCAGCGCTCCACCAGCCCGGCGACCAGGCCGGCGCGCTCGAGCGCGTCGGCGGCCGCGTCGAGCACCTCGGCGCGCGACCCACAGCCCGGCGCCGCGGCGCGTGGCGCCGAACCCGAACAGCGTCCGCGTCGCGAGCTCCTCCACCTCGACCGCGTACTCGAGGCCGGCCGCGGTCAGGATGCGCTCGACCGCCTGCGCCTCGGCGAGCGACGCCGCGAGGTACACGCGGACGATCTCCGTCCCCTCCTCGAACGCCTCCTTCGGGACGCGCGGCATGGGGAGGTACTCTAGTGCTCCTCCGCAGAAGTCGTGAGCCCGTGGGCGACTCTCTGCCCGGGCAATTTGCGGGGAAGGCGGCGGGCGGCGGCGCCCTCGCCCTTCGCGCGTGCCTCCCGCCCGCGCCGCCGCGCTCGCCCTCGCGCTCTCCCTCACGCCGCTGCCCGCGCTCGCGCAGGCCGATTCCGCGCGCGTCTGGCGTCACCACCGGCCGCGGCCCGGGCGAGGCCGCCCAGGGAACCGTCCCCGCCGCCCGCCGCCGCATCCCGGCGCCGGAGGACGAGCCGCGACGCCGCGCCCCGGCCGCGGGCCGAGCGCGAGGAGCTCCGGCCCTTCTTCGAGGAGCACCTCCCGGGGCCGCTGCTGCGCCGGGGCCCCGGCGGTCTGCTCTGGTGGCAGTGGCTCGCCGTCCCCGCCCTCGTCGCGCTCGCGCTCGCGGCGGGCGCGGCGCTCGGGTACGCGACCCGCCGCGCGCTCGGCCACCTCGCCTCGCGCACCGAGAACCGCTGGGACGACCTGCTCGTCGAGCGGCTGCGCCGCCCGCTGACCGCGTTCTGGGCGCTCGGGGTGTTCGCGCTCCTCCTGCCCTGGCTCGGGCTCGGCGAGGCGGGGGCGGGCGTGCTGCACCACCTGCTCCGCGCGGCGATCTACCTCGTCCTCTTCTGGGCGGGGTTCCGGCTCGCCGACGTCGCGTTCGCGACGACGAGCGACGGGCCGTGGGCGCGCGCGAGCCCGGGCGTCGTCGGGTTCCTGCCGCTCGGCCGCAAGGTCGGGAAGGTCCTGCTGCTCGCGCTCGGGCTGGTCGCCGTCCTCGACGCGCTCGGCTTCCAGGTCGCGAGCCTGCTCGCCGGCCTCGGGATCGGCGGCATCGCGCTCGCGCTCGCCGCGCAGAAGACCGTCGAGAACCTGTTCGGCTCGGTCTCCATCGGCATGGACCAGCCGTTCCGGGTCGGGCGACCTCGTGCGGGTGGAGGACGTGCTCGGCACCGTCGAGGCGATCGGGATGCGCTCCACGCGGATCCGAACGCTCGACCGGACCCTCGTCACGATCCCGAACGGCAAGCTCGCCGACCAGCGGGCCGAGACGTTCGCGGTGCGCGACCGGATCCGGCTCCTCGCGAACCTCGGCCTCGCCTACGGGACCACGGCGGAGCAGATGCGCGCGGTGCTCGCCGGGATCGAGGCGGCGCTGCCGGCCGGCAGCCGAAGCTCTGGACGGAGTCGCTCTCCGTCCGCTTCACCGAGTTCAGGGACTCGACGCTCAACGTGGAGGTGATGGCGTGGTTCACCACCTCCGACTGGAACGAGTTCACCGCCATCCGGCAGGACGTCTTCCTCGAGTTCATGGCGGTGGTGGAGCGCGCCGGGACGACATTCGCCTACCCGACCCGGACCGTTCACGTCGTGCAGCGCCCGGGCGCGTGACGTCCGAAAGGGAGAACGGGCCCGGTCGCACGACCGGGCCCTTCGGAGTGGTGGAGCTGATCGGGATCGAACCGACGACCTCTAGAGTGCGATTCTAGCGCTCTCCCAGCTGAGCTACAGCCCCACGAGGTCCTCCCCCGGCGTCCGGGGAACGCATGCTTAACGGTTCGGAGGAGGGGGTGTCAAGGCCCGCGAACCTCCGTTTGACTCGCCCGGGGCCCCTTGCTAGACCGGACCGGCCCCATGCCCGCGCCCACGAAACCGCTGACATCCGCTGATCTTTCCGCCCTCGAGCACGCCTTCGCCGCGGACCCCGCCTCGGACGCGTACCGCCCGCTGACCGAGGCGTACCTCGCGCTCGGGCGCTTCATGGAGGCGATGGTCGTCTGCAAGAAGGGCGTGAAGGCGCACCCGGACGATCCGGCGGCGAAGGTCCTGCTCGCGCGCGTCTACGCGGATCAGGGAAAGGACCGGAAGGCGCTCGAGGAGCTCCAGGCGGTCGTCGCCGCGTACCCGACGTTCGCGGCCGCGAACCGCCTCGCCGGGGTCCTCCACTTCCGGCTCGGCGAGCGGGAGCAGGGCGAGGCCGCCCTCCGCCGCGCCGCCGAGGCGGCCCCGAACGACCCCGACGTGCGCGAGGCGATCGCGAAGCACGGCGTGTCCGTCCTGCGCCCGCAGCGCCCGGCCCGGCGCAGGGCGGCCCCCCGTCGCGCCGCGCGTCTCGCCCGCCGGACGTGCGCCCGCCCGTCGCCCTCCGCGCCGCGGGCGGCGCCGCGGTCGCCCCGGCGCCGCAGGACTCAAGCATCACCGGCGACATCCAGTCGGACGAGGACGTGCCGTCGCCGACGCCGCCGCCGACGCGCCGCCCGCGGCGTCGAGCTCGCCAAGGCGCTCGCCGACAAGTACGCGACGCGCGAGTTCATGCTGCGCGCTGCGGCCGAAGGGCGGCCGGACGTCGAACCAGGGCACGATCGCGACCACGGTCGGCCTCGCCGCCGTGCTCGCGGCGTCGCTCGGCGGCTGGGCGATCTTCCAGCAGTGCGCACAAGGAGACGATCGAGGAGATCGACACGCTCCTCAAGGAGATCCGCCAGCTCGTCGAGAAGGACACGCCGGCGGCGTACGCGGAGGCGGCCACGAAGGCAAGGAGATCCTCGACCGGGACTCGTCGTCGCTCGCCGGCCACTCGTACCTCGCCTACGTCGACGCGATCCGCGCCGCCGAGCACGGCGAGGGCGACGCGGTGAAGGCGGAGGCGGTGCAGCACGTCGACGCGGCGCGGAAGCTCGGCCAGCGCCACTCGCACCTCGTGGCGGCCGAGGCGTACCTCAAGCTCTACGGCGGCGACCCGGCGGGCGCGAAGGAGGACGCTCAAGGCGGTGCTCGAGGGCGAGGAGGGCGCGCAGAGCCCCTTCCTGCCGCGGTCCTCGGCGCGGTGAACCTCCGCGACGGCGACCTCGACGCCGCGCGCGACACGCTCGCGAAGGCGCAGAAGCTCGCGACCCGGCGACGTGCGCGTGGCGTGGCTCCTCGCCGAGCAGTTCCGGCGCCGCGGCGAGGGCTACGAGCTGCAGGCCTCCGGGCTTCTACGACTACGCGCTCCGCATCCAGAAGGAGCACGTCGGCTCGATCCTCGGCAAGGCGCTCATCCTCCTCGACGCGCGGGCAGATGAGGAGGCGGGGCGCGCGGCCGACCTGGCGCTCTCGCCGCAGGCGGCGCCTCGAAGCCGCAGCAGGCGCTCGCCCACGCCATCAACGGCGGGGTGCTCGCCGCGCAGGGCAAGCCGACGGACGCCGCCGCCGAGGAGGACCGAGGCGTCGAAGCTCGATCCGACGAGCGCCGACATCCCCTCGCTCGTCGGCGCCCGCAAGCTTCGCGAGGGCGACGCCACCGGCGCGGTCGAGGCGTACCAGCGCGCCGTCGCTCTCGACGGAACCGGCGCGTGTCGCTCTACACCGACCTGATCCGGGCCCTGCTGCGAAGGAGGGCGGCGCCAAGCAGGCGATCGACACGCTGAAGCGGGCCGTCACGCGCCTCGGCGAGAACCCGCGCCTCGCGCTCCTGCTCGGCGACGCCTACCGGGCGGCCGGCGACGCCGACCTGGCGCGCGGGCAGTACGAGAAGGCGATCCAGCTCGGGAAGCCGTTCCCCGACGCGCGCGTGGCGCTGGCGCGGCTGTACCGCGCGCAGAACAACATCCCGGGCGCGCTGGTCGAGCTGACGCAGGCCATCGACGAGTACGGCACCGGTGGCGCGGGCGGCACGGCCGCCGCCTACGTGGAGATGGCCGAGGCGGAGCGCGCGCGGAACGCCAGGCCCGACAAGCTTCGCGATCTCTACGAGAAGGCGCTGGAGAAGGACCCCGCCAGCTGCGACGCGCTGTGGGGCGCCGCCCGGGCCGAGTTCGAGCTGCAGAAGGCCACCGAGAACGTGAAGCGCCGGCTGGAGGCGTATCTCAAGGTGTGCCCCGGCGCGCTGCACCAGGCCGAGGCGGAGCGGATGTCGCGGGGAAGTGACTACTTCTTCCCCGCCGCCTTCTTCTCCGCCTTGAGCCGCGCCTTCTCCTCGGCCCTCTGCTTCTCGTTGTACTGCCGCTCGATCTCCGCGGCGTAGTTCTCCTTCCCCTTGAACGGCTGGGGCCGTGCCTCGGCGCTGCGGCCCTCCACCACCTTCACCGGCAGCGTGACCGAGGCGCCCTCGATCTCGACCCGGGCGGTGGTCTCTCCGGGGCCGACCGGCCAGAGCTGGCCGCGCGCGTCGCCCCGGCACACCGCCTCGTCCTGGCAGACGACCAGCGCCGAGCGGCTGGCCACCGGCGTGCCCTGGTCGTCGAAGGCATCCACCGCCAGGGCCAGCGGCGCGGGCGAGTCGATCACCTTCAGGTCGGCGCGCTCCGGCCGGACCGCGATGCGCGAGACCACCCGCACCGTCACCGGCAGCTCCGCCCGCGCCGAGCCGATGGTGCAGCGCACCATGGCGCTGCCCGGGGCCACCGCGGTGAGGGTGGCATCGTTCCCCCGGCCCGCCACCTTGACCACCTTCTCGTCCGTGGAGGTCCAGGAGCAGGGCGGATCGGGGATGTGCAACCCGTTGCGCTCGTAGGGCGTGGCGCGGATCTCGGTGGCCTTGCCCACGCCCACGAAGCGGACGGTGGGCGGCTGCAGCTCGATGCGGTCCGCCTTGGCGCAGGCGGCGAGCAGCGGGATGGCGAGGAGGGCGGCCTTCGGCCAGGGGCGGGGGCGCATGGCACCCATGCTACCGCAGGAGCGGGCCGCGGGAGCCTCCCGTCAGGCCAGGCCGCCGTCGATGCCGATGACCTGTCCGGTGATGTAGCCGGCCGCCTCCGAGGCCAGGAAGGCCGCCACCGCGGCCACCTCCTCGGGCTTGCCCAGGCGGCGGGCCGGGATGTGCTTCACGATCTCGTCCACCGGGAGGCCGGCGATCATGTCGGTCTCGATGAGCCCGGGCGCGATGGCGTTGACGGTGATGTTGCGCTTGGCCAGCTCCAGCGCCAGGGAGCGGGTGGCGCCGATGAGGCCGGCCTTGGCGGCCGCGTAGTTCACCTGGCCGCGGTTGCCGGTGAGGGCCGTGACCGAGGAGATGTTGATGATACGGCCGAAGCGGCGGCGGACCATGGGCATGACCAGCGGCCGGGTGACGTTGTAGAACCCGTCGAGCGCCGTCCGGGTGACCGCCTCCCAGGCCTCCGGCTCGAGGGCGGGGAAGGCGGCGTCGCGCGCGATCCCGGCGTTGTTGACCAGGATGCCGATGGGGCGCTGCGGGTCGGCGAGCAGCGATTCCAGGGCTCCGGTCACCGCGGCCGCGTCGCGGACGTCGAAGCGGCACAGCTCGGCCTGGCCGCCCTCCGCCGCGATCGCCGCCGCCACGGCCCGCGCCCGCCCATCGTCGGACCGGTAGTTGAGGATGACCGGGTGCCCGGCGCGGGCCAGGGCGGCGGCGATGGCGGCGCCGATGCCGCGGCTCGCCCCGGTCACGAGGGCGCGGGGCTTCACGGCGCGCCCCCTCCCTCCGGCGCGTGAAAGACGCTCAGCACCGCCTCGGCCGCGAGCTGCTCGCCGCGCAGCACGCGGCACCGGAACTGGGTGACCCGGTCGTCGCCGGAGACGCGCTCCGCCTCGACCACCAGCGAGTCGCCGGCGTGGAAGTGCTCGACGGCGAGCGAGAGCTCGCGGGTTCCGAGGAGGAGCCCGCCGGCGGCCGCGCCGCCGCGCTGGCGGGCCTGCATGCCGGCGCAGGCCGCAGCCGCCTGCCCCATGTACTCCAGGCTCACCAGCGCCCGGACCCGGCCGCCCTCCACGAAGGGCGAATCCGGACGCAGCCGGACCGCGCAGCGCGCCCGGCCCGGCGCGTACTCCAGGATCTCGTCGAGGAGGAGCATGGGCGGGGCGTGCGGGACCAGCTCGCCGATGGGGGGCAGCGCGATCACGGCGGCGCTCCCGGCAGGACGTCGACCGCCCAGCCGCGGGCGCCGGCCGGGCCGAGCGCCACCTCGCCCTCGGAGCCGTTCCACACCGCCGTCGCCAGCGCCAGCGCGCCCGCCACCGTGTGGTTGGCGAAGGGCGCGGGCACGCGCGGCCGGTGGCCCTCCGTCCGCCGCGGGATGCGCAGCGCGGCCAGGGGGGTGGCGGTGCGTGGCGCCTCCGACAGGTGGAAGGCCACGGCCAGCGGCGGGAAGGGGTCCTGGAACTGGAAAGGCGGCAGCGGAGGCTGGTCGGCCAGCACCAGCAGGACCTCGCCACCGCGCTGCACCAGCAGCGCCGCCGCCTCGAGCAACGCCACCCCCGGCGTCTCCCATCCCGCCGCGATGGTGGTCGAGAAGCGGCGGTTCCCGGTGGCGATCGAGACGTACGCCGCCGGGCCGTTGTGGACGGAGTTGTGGAACCGGGTCGGGGAGGGCATGCCCTCGTCGTGCCGGTACTCCTCCAGCATGGAGAGCGCGCTCTGCTCCCCCAGCGCCGAGCCGAAGACCAGCGACAGCCGCCCCAGGTCGGCGCCGGCCTGCGCGGCGGCCTCCGCGGCCGCCGAGGCGACCATGGCCGCCAGCGGGGTGGCGCGCCGGCGCAGCGCCGGCGGGAAGATGTCCGGGCGCGCCGCCACCACCGCCGGGTCGGGCGCCCCAGTCCGCCACGCGGCCGCGCTCGCGAACCCCGGGGTCCACAGGCCGATGCCGCCGACGTGGAGGGGCTTCACGCGGCCCCCAGCAGCAGGCAGACGTTGCTCCCGCCGAAGCCGAAGGAGTTGCTCATCACCGTCCGGATCCGCCGCGACAGCGCGGTGCGGGAGACCGAGATGGTCACCAGCGGATCGAGCGGGTCGGCGCCCAGGCTCGCCGGCACGAAGCCGTGCAGGATGGACAGCACCCCGAACACCGCCTCGGTGGCGCCGGCCGCGCCCAGCAGGTGGCCGGTGTACCCCTTGGTGGACGCCACCGGCACCGCCTCGCCCATCACGCCGCCGATGGCCCGCGCCTCGACCACGTCGTTGGCGGGGGTCCCGGTCCCATGGGCGTTCACGTGATCGACGGCGGAGCCGGGCAGGCCCGCCTGGGCGAGCGCCTCCTCCATGGCCAGCCGCGCGCCCAGCCCCTCGGGGTGCGGAGCGCTCATGTGGTAGGCGTCGTCGCTCTCGCCCACGCCCAGCAGCCGGACCGGGCCGTCGCCCTCGCGCTCGAGCAGCGCGAAGGCGGCGCCCTCGCCGATGCTGATCCCGTCGCGGGTGGCGCTGAACGGGCGGCAGGGCGCGCGCGAGAGGGCCTGGAGCGAGCCGAAACCGCGCAGCGTGGTCTGGCACAGCGTGTCGACGCCGCCGACCAGGACCGCGTCGGCCAGCCCGGCCCCGAGCAGCCGCTGCGCGGTGCCGAAGACCTTGCCGCTGGAGGAGCAGGCGGTGGAGATGACGCAGGCCGGGCCATCCGCCCCGGTGGCGGCGCGGAGCACCTCGAGGAGCGCGTGGAAGGTGTGCTGGTGGTCGAAGTCGAAGGAGGCGGGCAGCCGGCCCAGGCGCGCCCATTCGTCGTAGGCGAACTCGCTCTCGCGGATGCCGCCGGTGCTGGTTCCGACCGCGATCGCGACGCGCGCCGCCCCCCGGCGCCGGACCGCCTCCTGCACCGCGCCCAGGATCTCGTCGAGCGTGTGGAGCGCCATCCTACACAGGCGCGTGTCGTACGCCCGCAGGCTGGCCGGCGGCGGCGGGAGATCGTCGGGCAGGGCGCCGCAGGCGGTCTCGAAGGGAATGTCGAGGCGGCAGCGGGTGAGCCCGGAACGCCCGGACCGGAGCGCCTCCAGCACCGCCGCCGTGCTCATCCCCAGCCCGTTCGCGGCCGAGAAGGCCGTGATGGGATAGTCGGCGCGCTCCCCTGCTCGGTGCATCCGCAGCCTCATACCATCGGGGTCCGGCGAGGGTCAAAAAGGCCCTTCATCGTGGGGGTTGCGAACTCCGGGCTTCCCCGGGCCGCTTGCGACTCCCCCACCCGGGGCGATAATCTCCCGCCCCGAGCCCAGCGTCGGATACCCCTTTGTCAGGACTCGCGCGCGAGCGGTGCCACCCGGGCCGGGCGCAGGAGATGCATCCACGGATGGATGGCTGCGCATGAAGGGGATCGGAGCCGACGTCGTGAGCGTGAGCCGGATCGAGACGGTCCTGGGCCGCACCCCGGCGTTCACCGAGGCCGTGTTCACCGCCGCCGAGCGCGCGGACTGCGACGCGCAGCGGGCGCCGGGGCGGGCCTACGCCGTCCGCTTCGCCGCCAAGGAGGCGTTCCTCAAGGCGCTCGGCCTGGGCGTCATGGCGGGCGTGGCGCTCTCCGACATCGAGGTACGGCCCGGGCCGGGCGGCCTCCCCCACCTCGAGCTCGGGCCGACGGCGGCCGGGGCGCTGCGCCGCTGCGGCGGCGCCACGCCGCTCCTATCCCTCTCGAACGGCGGCGACCTGGCGGTCGCGATGGTGGTGGTCCCCTGATCGCGGCGTCGATCCCCGAGGAGCTCGGCAAGCACATGGAAGACCTGGAGCTGGACATCAAGAGGCTCATCATCCAGAGCCTCAACCTCGAGGACGTGACCCCCGAGCGCATCGACTCGAACGCGCCGCTCTTCGTCGAGGGGCTGGGGCTCGACTCGATCGACGCGCTCGAGCTGGCCATGGCGCTCCGGCAGAAGTACGGCGTCCGGACCGGCGCGGACGAGGCCACCAACCGCAAGATCTTCGCCTCGGTCCGCAGCCTGGCCGAGTTCGTGGCCGCCAACCGCCAGGTGGGCGCGGCCTGAGCCGCGGCGGAGGCGACCGCATGCGGGTCCTGCTCGTCTCCGCCAACCGGATGCGCCATCCGTACCCGGTCCATCCCATCGGCCTCGACTACGTGGCTGCGGCGCTGGAGCCCGCGCACGAGGTCCGGGTCCTCGACCTGTGCCCCCTCGAGGACGGCGAGGTGGAGCCGGCGCTGGCGGCGGCGGTGCGGGAGCACGCGCCCGGGGCGGTCGGGCTCTCGCTCCGCAACGTGGAGTCGCTCGACGCCTCCTCCGCCGGCGGGCTGGTGGCGGAGGCGCGGCGGATGGTCGAGACGCTGCGCTCGGTCACGCGCGCGCCGGTGATCCTGGGCGGCGCCGGCTTCACGGTCTTCCCGGCGGAGCTGCTCGCGGCCCTGGGCGCGGACTGGGGGGTGGTGGGCGAGGGGGAGCGCGCCCGCGCCCTCCTCGACGCGCTCGCCGCGGGCGCCGATCCCACCGGCCTCCCCGGCGTGATCGCCCCTGGCCAGCCGGCGCGGATCCCGGCCCCGCTCGGGGCCGGGGAGCTGGGCGCGCGGGGCCCGCCGGGCCGGAACCCCGCGCTCGGCTTCTACCTGGCCCGAGGCGGCATGCTGGGGCTGCAGACGCAGCGCGGCTGCGCCATGCGCTGCATCTACTGCACCTACCCGCAGATCGAGGGGCGGGCGCTGCGGCCCTTCGAGGCCGAGGCCATCCTGGCCGAGGCGCGACGGCTGGAGGAGGCCGGCGCGCGCTACCTGGTGCTCACCGATGCGGTGATCAACGGCTCCCCCGAGCACGCGCTGTCGGTGGCCGCCGCCTTCCGCCGCGGGGGGATGCGCCTGCCGTGGGGCGGGTTCTTCTCGCCCATGGCCCCGGCGCCCGGCTTCTACGAGGCGCTGCGCGAGGCCGGCTGCACGCACGCCGAGTTCGGGACCGAGTCGCTCTCCGACGCCGTCCTCCCGCGCCTGCAGAAGCCCTTCCGCCGGAAGGATGCCCTCCGCGTCCACGCCGCGGCACGCGCCGCGGGCATCCACGTGGCGCACTTCCTGCTCCTGGGCGGGCCGGGCGAGTCGCCCGCCACGCTGGCCGAGACGCTCGACGGGTGCGAGGAGCTGGCGGGGGCGGCGCTCTTCTTCTTCTCCGGCATGCGCATCTACCCGCGGACCGAGCTGTGGTCCGCGGCGCTGGCGGCCGGACGGATCCGGCGCGATCAGGACCTGCTCGAGCCGGTGTTCTACGAGCCGCCCGACCTGTCCCTGGCGGCCATCGGCGAGGAGCTGCGCCGGCGCGCCGCCGGGCGCCGGGGCTGGAGCCTCGGCGCCGCCACCGAGCAGAGCGCCCTGTTGGCGCGGCTGCATGCCCGCGGGCGCACCGGCCCGCTCTGGGAGATGCTGGTCGACCCATGAAGCTCTCCCTGCCACGCTTTCCGTCGCGGATGCACGCGGCGGGCGCCATCGCGGTCCTGGCCTCCGGGACCCTCTGGGCGGTGCGCCCGGAGCTGTGGCCCTATCCGCTCCTGGGCTGGCTGCTGCTGGCCATGGTGGTGGCGCCGTACTTCCCGGGCTGGTCGTTCTACTTTCCCATCACCGCGCACGGGCCGCGCTCGCGCCCGCAGGTCGCTTTGACCTTCGACGACGGCCCCGATCCCCGGACGCTGCCGCAGCTCCTGGAGCTGCTCGCCGCCGAGGCCGTCCCGGCCACCTTCTTCGTGGTCGGGCGCCGTGCCGCCGCGCACCCCGAGGCCATCCGAGCCATCCTGGCCGCCGGGCACGAGTTGGGGAACCACTCGGACACGCACGACGTGTTCCTGGCCACCCGGACCCAGGCCCGCATTCGCCGAGAGAATCGAGGGCTGCCAGCACGCGCTCGAGGCGCACGGGATCCGCCCGCTGACCTACCGGCCGCCGGTGGGGATCACCAGCCCGCCGCTGGGGAAGGTGCTCCGGAGCCTCGGGATGCGGTGCGTGGCGTTCAGCTGCCGGCCGGTGGACTTCGGCAACCTCCGGATGCGCAACCTGGCCGGCCGCGTGCTCCGCCGGGTGCGGCCGGGAGACATCGTCCTGCTCCACGACGCGCTGCCGGCGGCGAGGTCGGTCGAGAGCTGGCTGGCGGAGGTGCGGAGGATCCTGGCGGGGCTGAAGGAGAAGGGGTTGCGGGCGGTGAAGCTGTCGGAGTTGACGGGGGAGAGGGTGATGGAGGGGGTGGGGGTGGCAGCACACGGCTCCGAGTCCGTCTCCGGATCCGACCTGGTCTCCGTCTCGGCCTCCGGATCGGGTTCGAAATCGGCATCGGCATCGGGATCGGCATCGGTATCGGCACCGGGATCGGCATCGGCATCGGTATCGCGTTCCGAGGTCCGAGACCGATCCGGATCCGGCGTGCTCCTCCGCCTCTCCGAGCTCCTCTCGCTCCTGTTCACCGTCGCCTATCCCGTCCTGGTTGCCACCAGCCTCGCCTTCCTCGGCGCCCGCACCGCCGCCCTCGTGCTCCTGGGCGTGTTCCTGCTGGCGCGAGCGCGCACGCTGCGGCGAGATCTGGAAAGGGCGCGCGGGCTGCTGCTGCTGGCCGCGAGCGTGGCCGTGCTCCTGGCGCTGGGTGCCATCCTCGACGATCCGCGCTTCCTGCTCGCGTACCCGTCGCTGGTGAACGCGGCCCTGTTCGTCCACTTCGCCTGGTCGCTCCGCACCGTCCCCATCGCCGAGCGGTTCGCGCGGATGGAGGCGGCCGATCCGAGCGAGCTGGACGCGGCGGCGCTCCGCTACTGCCGGCGCGTGACCCTGGTCTGGTGCGGGTTCTTCCTGGTGAACGGCGGGATCGCCACCGCGCTCGCCGCCTGGGCGCCGCGGAGCGTCTGGGCCCTGTACACGGGCGGGATCTCCTACCTCCTGGTGGGGCTGGTGTTCGCGGTCGAGTACGTGATCCGCAAGGCACGGTTCGGACGCTTCGGGCCCGGCCTGGTGGACCGCGCGCTGGCCCGGCTGCTCTCGCGATCGGAGGCATCGCCGTGACCACCATCGCCGTGCACGGGCCGGAGGAGCTGGTCGCGGTGGGCGAGGGAGCGCCCCGCACCGGGGCGGATCTGGAATCGGACGCCGGCCGGGTGGCGGCCGCGCTGGCCGGTCTCGCGCCCGGCGAGGTGGTGATCGTCTGCTCCGATCGCTACCGCTTCGCCGCCGCCATGCTGGGCGCATGGGCCGCCGGGCACGCCATCCGCCTTCCACCCAACGTGCAGCCGGAGACGGTGCGGACGGCGGCCTCGAGCGCGCAGGTCCGGGCCGTGCTGCACGATCGCGACGGAGCGCCGGGCGGCAGCGACGTGCGCGCCCTGCTCGAGCGTCCGGCACCGGCCGGCGCGCTGGCCCCGCTCGATCTCGAGCGGCGCCTGCTCACGGTCATGACCTCGGGGAGCACCGGGGCGAGCCAGGCCTGGCACAAGACGGGGCGGCAGCTCTTCGACGAGGCCGACGTGAGCGCGCGCCTGTTCGGGCCGGGCCGCGGAGGCCGGGTCCTGGCCACCGTGCCGGCCCATCACATCTACGGGTTGCAGTTCGGCGTGCTGGTGCCGCTCCGCGCCGGGGGCGCCATGGTGCGCAGCGGGGCCCTGCTCGCCGAGGAGGTCATGGCCGAGGTCGAGCGCCACGCGGTCTCGGTGCTGGTGAGCGTCCCGGCCCATCTCGCCTCGCTGGCCGCAGCCGACCGTGCGCCGCCGCTCTCGGTCGTCTACTCGGCCGGCGCGCCGCTTCCCGGGACCACCGCCCGCGCGCTCCGGGATCGCCACGGCTGGCCGGTGGTCGAGATCTACGGCACCACCGAGACCGGCGGAATCGCCTGGCGCCGGGCCGGCGACGACGCGTGGACGCCGTATCCGGGGGTGAGCGCCTCGACCGGCGCGGACGGCGGGCTCCTGGTGGATTCGCCCTGGCTGGAGGCGGGGCGGGCGCGCCCCTTCCCGGTGGCGGACCGGGTCGAGCTGCGGCCGGGGGGCGGCTTCGTCCTGCTCGGGCGGATGGACGGCGTCGCCAAGGTGGCCGGGAAGAGGGTCTCGCTCCGCGAGGTCGAGGAGCGGCTCCTGGCGGTGCCGGGGGTCCGCGACGCGGCCGCGCTGGCCCAGCCCTCGGCGGGCCTCCGGGGCGAGGAGATTCTGGGTGGCGGTCGCGGCCGACGGCCAGACGCCGGAGCGCCTCCGGCAGGCGCTGGCCGCGTGGTTCGATCCGGTGGTCCTCCCGCGGAGGATCCGGCTGGTCGAGGCGCTGCCCCGCGAGGCCACCGGCAAGATCGCCCGCGAGCCCCTCAAGGCCCTGTTCGACGCGCCCGCCGCGCCCCGCACCCGGATCGACCCGGAGGGTGAGGAGCGGATCGCCGCCGGCCGGG
Source organism: uncultured Pseudomonadota bacterium (assembly GCA_963736345.1). Lineage (GTDB taxonomy): Bacteria > Myxococcota > Myxococcia > Myxococcales > Anaeromyxobacteraceae > Anaeromyxobacter. The sequence goes on from CAVTOU010000016.1 coordinate 116,587, forward strand.
GCCGCGACGCGCGCAGGCTCACCTTCACCATCCCCGCCGACCTGGCCTGGTTCGAGGGGCACTTCCCGGGGAACCCGGTGCTCCCGGGAGTGGCCCAGCTCGACGGGCTGGTGGCGCGCCAGGTCGAGCGGCTGTGGCCCGACGCGGGCTCGCTCCGCGCGGTGAAGCGGCTCAAGTTCAGCCAGCTCATCCGGCCGGGCGAGCGCATCTCGGTCCTGCTGGACCGCGACGCCGGCCGTGGAGTCGTGGCATTCTCCATCGAGGGACGGGAGGGGCGCTGCGCCTCGGGCACGCTCGTGTTCGGCCCGGGGGAGGGCCAGTGAAGCCGAACATCTGCGCCGTCGTCCCCACCTACGACAACCCGGACACCATCCGGACGGTGGTGGAGCAGGTCCGGGCGCACCTGCCGGTGGTGGTGGTCGACGACGGCAGCGGCGCCGAGGCCCGAAGGGCCCTGGAGGCCCTGGGGCGCGAGGGCCTGGCGCACGTGGTCGTGCGGGAGCGGAACGGCGGCAAGGGCGCCGCCGTCAAGGATGGCTTCCGCCAGGCGCGGGCGCTCGGCTTCACGCACGCGCTGCAGATCGACGCCGACGGCCAGCACGACGTCCGCGACCTGCCGCGCTTCCTGGCCGCCGCGGAGGCGCAGCCCGACGCGCTGGTGCTGGGCGAGCCCATCTTCGATGCCAGCGCTCCCCGGAGCCGCACCCGAGGCCACCGCTTCTGCCGCATCTGGACCACGCTGGCCACGGGCGGCCCGGTGATCGGGGACGTGCTCTGCGGCTACCGCGTCTACCCTCTCGAGCCCACCATGCGCCTGCACTGCGGCGACCGGATGGAGTTCGACGCCGAGATCGCCATCCGGCTGGTCTGGGCCGGCTGCCCGGTGGTGAACCTGCCCACCCGCGTCCGCTACCTGAGCAGGGAGGAGGGCGGGGTCTCGCACTTCCGCCTCTTCCGCGACAACCTGCGCATCGTCTCGCGCTACTTCTGGTGGTGCACGCTGGGGCTGCTGCGGCTCGCCGCCGGGTGGGCGCCGCGCCCCGCCCTCCGGGCGGACGCCGAGATCGAGACCCCGAGGGCGGCCCACCCGCAGGGCGAGCCGTGACCCCGACGCAATGGCACGAGGTCCCCGAGCGGGGCACCGCCCTGGGGATCCGGGCGGTGGTGACGGCGCTGCTGCTGCTGGGGCGGCGGTGGGCGGGCGGGCTGCTCCGGATTTTGGCCGCCTGGTACGTGCTCTTCCACCCCCGCATCCGCCGGGCGTCGCGCGAGTACCTGCGCCGGGTCGGCTCGCCGGCCCGGCTCCGCGACGTGCTCCACCACGTCTTCACCTTCGCCCAGGTGACCGCCGATCGCGTCTTCCTGCTCGCCGGCAGGAGCGATCGCCTCCGGATCGACCACCAGGGCGGCGAGGAGCTGGCGGAGCAGTTCCGCGCCGGCCGGGGGGTGGTCCTGCTGCTGGCCCACCTCGGGAGCTGGGAGGTCCTCCGCGTCCACTCCCGCGAGTACCAGCTCCGGGTGAACGTGCTCGCCTACTACGAGAACTCGCGCTTCGTGACCGACGTCCTGCGCAAGCTGGACCCCAGCGTGGAGGCGCAGCTCATCGAGATCCACCCGGGCGACCCCACCTTCGTCTTCGACGTGGAGGACCGCATCCGCCGGGGCGAGGTGGTGGGGACCATGGGCGATCGGGTCGGCTTCGACGGAAAGTCGGTGCGGGTCCCCTTCCTGGGCGGCGAGGCGAGCTTCCCGACCGGCCCCTACCTGCTGGCGTCGGTGCTGCGCTGCCCGGTGTTCCTGGCCTTCGGGCTGTACCAGGCGCCGGATCGGTACCATGTCGTCTACGAGCCGTTCGCCGATCAGGTGGCGCTGCCGCGCGGTCCGGCGCGGGAGCCGGCGCTGCGCGAGCTGGCGGCGCGCTATGCCGGCCGGCTGGAGCACCACTGCCGCGCCCACCCGGACAACTGGTTCAACTTCTACGACTTCTGGAGGGCCGCATGACCTCACCGCGCTCGCCCGCCGCCCGCTCCCGCTTCCCTCCGCCGCCGCCCTCGGCCATGGCCGTCGAGCTGGAGATCCCGTTCCACCACGTGGACGTGCTCGGGATCGTCTGGCACGGCCACTACCCCGAGTACCTGGACCTGGCCCGCACCGCGTTGCTGCGCTCGCGCCGGCTGGACACCGAGGACCTTCGCGCGCTCGGGTTCCGCCTCGTGGTCTCGGAGTCGTTCGTGCACCACGCCTCGCCGCTGCGCTACGGCGACCGGGCGCGGGTGACGGCCTGGTTCGGCGAGGTCGAGAACCGGCTGCACATCGGCTACCAGAATCCGGAACCTGACCAGCGGTGCCCTGGCCGCCGAGGCCTGGACCGACTTCGTCACCACGGCGGGAGATGGCTCGCTCTGCCTGGAGACGCCGCCGCCCGTGCTGGAGCGGCTCCGGGCGCCCGGGCCGGGGTCGGCGGAGCTCGAGCCGGGCGGTGGCTGATCCGCTGCGGACCGGCGCTCCTGCACCTTGGCGACGAGGTCCGGATCGGTGAACAGGCCGGAGGCGGCACCGAGGAAGGAGTCGGAGAGCCCCTCCATGTAGTTCTCCTCCTTGTACGACCGCCCGAAATGGTCGGAGTCGCCCGACACCAGGCCCGACCAGAGCTCCTGGCCCGCCCCGTCGCGGACCGAGAGCTTGAGAGACACCGCCCCGCGATACCTGTCGCTCTCATCTACCATGAACCGGGTCACCTGGCCGGAGATGACGAACTCGGCCCCCTCGGTCACCACCGGCACGCCGGCCTGCTCGAGGAGCTCGGCCAGCCGGCCCGAGCACCAGGCCCCCACGTCGTCGCGGGTGGTCACGTCCTTCGGCGTCTTGTCCTCGGTGTTCCGGCCGATGAGTGCGCGGTCCTCGCGGGCGTCGGTGAAGGGCAGGAGCTGCACCTTCTTCTCCTTGAAGGCGCGCGCCGCCTGGTTCAGGACCCTGGCGGTGCTCTCGGTGGGCTTCCACCGGAGCGGGACGCCGTCGAGCGGCTTCGACGCGCCGAGGGCGAGCAGGAGGGCGATGGTCGAGACGTGGAGCATGTGCGGTCTCCTCCCCGGGGAACGTCGCGGAGGGTGTACCAGAGGCGGCCGAGGCGATCCAGGGCATCGCGTGCAAGGTCCCTGCTCCTCGGCGCCCTGGCTGAGGCAGATCAAGGACAGCCGCGCTCGGGACGGCCAGGCTCGTTCCATGTTCGGGATGCCGCCCGGGCGCGAGCCACCGGCTGAGGGGGGGCGTGCCTCTCCGCGCCGGAACCTCGGGTCCGAACTCGGCCTCACCCTGGATCTTCCTGTCCTGCGCGCGAGATCTGCCGAAGGTGGTGGAACATGCCGCACGCAGGCGGCGCCACCATGCTAGGTCGCCACGGTCAGGTCGAGCGTGATCTCGAGCTTCAGGACCTTGGAGATCGGGCACCCCGCCTTGGCGGCCTGCGCCGCCTCCTCCACCTTGGCGCGGTCAGCGCCGCGGGCGGTCACCGCCGTCTGGAGCGCGCTGCGGGTGAGGGTGAGGTTCTCGAAGGTGATGGTGCTGGTGGTCTCGATGGACTCCGGGGTGATCCCCCGCTCCCCGAGCTGTGCGCCCAGGGCCATGCTGAAGCAGCTCGCGTGCGCGGCGGCGATCAGCTCCTCCGGGTTCGTGCCGGGGGCGCTCTCGAACCGCGTCCGGAAGTCGAACTTCTGGTCCTTGATCGCCCCGCTGTCCACGCTGAAGGATCCTTGTCCTTCCTTGAGGCTGCCCTGCCACGTCGCTCGCGCGCTGCGCTTCATCGGTCTCCTCCTGGGATCGAGGCCCGCTCGGGTGTGCCGGGTGGTGCCGTCGCTGGCCGTATGCCGGGGCGCAATGCGGCGTGCAACGGATAGCGCGGGAACCGCTGAGCCGGGAGTCTCCGAGCTACCGGCGCGCGTTCATCTGCTGGAATCGCCGGTCCAGCTCGTCGCGCGAGGCGCGCATCACGTCCGCGCTGAAGCCGTACCCGACCTCGGCGGCGTCGGCCTCCAGCCCCTTCATGACCGCGGCCACGAACTCGTCGGGCGTGACGCCGGCCCGGAAGTTCCTTCGGCGACCTCCCATATCCGCGATCGCGCCGGGCGAGGCGCCGCGGGTCACCCCAGCAGCTTCTCGATCCGGGCCGGGTCCGGCGGCTTGGCGACGTGCGCGTCGAATCCGGCCTCGAGCGCCCGGCTCACGTCCTCGGCCTGCGCGTAGCCGGTCAGCGCCACCAGCTGGAGCTCGTCGCCGACCCTGGCGCGCAGCGCCCTGGCGACCTGGTAGCCGTCCATGCCCGGGAGCCCGATGTCGCAGAAGACGACCTCCGGGGCGTCGGTCTGCACCTTGGAGAGCGCGCTGGGGCCATCGTGCGCCACCTCCGCCTGGTGCCCGAGCAGCCGCAGGAGATCGGCCAGGGACTCGGCCGCGTCGACGTTGTCGTCCACCACCAGGACCCTGCGGCCGCCGCCGCCGGGCCCGGCCGCGACGTGGACGTGGGGCGCCTGGGCGGCGCCCTGGTGGAGCGGGAAGCGAACGACGAACTCGGTCCCCTTGCCCACGCCCTCGCTCCCGGCGCGCACCTCCCCGCCGTGGAGCTCGACGATTCCCTTCACCAGCGCCAGCCCCAGCCCCAGCCCGCCCTCGGTCCGGGACAGCGTCCGGTTCCCCTGGACGAAGGGCTCGAACACGCGCTGGAGCAGCGACGCCTCGATCCCTGCGCCGGTGTCGCGGACGCGGATCTCGGCGGCGCCCTGGTCGGTCCGCAGCGAGAGCGTCACCTGGTCGCCGCGGCGCGTGTACTTGGCGGCGTTGTGGAGCAGGTTGCCCACCACCTGGTTGATGCGGGTGGGATCGACGTCGGCCCAGGTCTTCTCCTCCGGAAGCACCGTCCGGAAGGCGACGCCGCGTTCGTCCATCATCAGCCGGAAGTCCTCGGCCGCCCGCCACACCGCCTCGCGCAGGTCGGTCCGCGATCGCCGCAGCTCGATCTTGCCGCGCGCGATGCGGGTGACGTCGAGCAGGTCGTCCACCAGCCGGGTCAGGTGCTCGCTCTGGCGACGCAGGACGGCCCGGGCGCGCGCCGCCTGCTCGCTGGCCGGGTCGGCGTTCTCCAGCACGTACACCGAGTTGCGGATGGGGGCGAGCGGGTTGCGCAGCTCGTGGGAGAGCATTCGCCAGGAACTCGTCCTTGCGGCGGCTCGCGTCCAGCAGCGCCTCCTCGCTGCGCTTGCGCTCGGTGATGTCCGCGATGGAGCTGATGACGACCGGCTCGCCCTCCAGCTCGCTCACCTGCGCCGAGATCAGGCCGATCCACTCCTCGCCCCCGCGCCCGCGGAAGCGAACCTCGCGGTTCCGGACGGTGCCGCCCTCCTCGAGATCCCGGATGAAGGTCTTCCGGTCCTCCGGATCGCTCCAGATGCCCGCCTCCAGGCCCGATCTTCCGACCAGGTCTTCCCGCCGCAGCCGCGTCACCTCGAGGTATCGCTCGTTCACCTCCAGGAACACGCCGTCGCGCAGGCGCGTCAGGGCCATGGCGGAGGTGCTCCCGTGGAACGCCCTGGCGAACTTCTGCTCGGAGGCGCGCAGCGCCGCCTCCGCGCGCCTGCGATCGGTGATGTCGGTCCGGACGACGGCGATCCCCTGCGCCGTGGGAGAGGCGGCGAGTCGAAACCAACCCGGGGCCATGGCGCCCGGCGTCTCCAGCGCGACCATGGCGCGCTCGTCCATCGCCTTCCGGTAGGCCGCCTCCTGCTCGGTGCCGAGCAGGGCGGGAAAGACCTCCCAGATGTTGCGCCCGATGAGCTCGGCCGGTTCCCGCCCCACGTCGCGTGCGGCGCGGCGGTTCACGTACAGGAAACGCCACTGCCGGTCGAGGACGAAGAGCCCGTCCTGTAGACCGTCCACCTGCTCGATCACGGCGCGCGCCACGTCCGCCGCGATCCCCGCGTCGTTCCCGCTTCGGCCGTGGTCCCGGTCGGCCATCGCCCCTCCGCGCGCGGCGCGCGCGCCAACGACGCTACCACTTCCCCGCCGCGCCACACCCGTGGGTCGGCCGCTCGTGGCCCCGGACGGGCTGGGTGCGGCCGATCGGAGGGCCCGGCGAGCCCTCGCTCCTTGCGCCATCGTCACCGCCGTGCGCGCCTGCGTTGCCGGCGGGCGCCGCGCGCCGGCTTCCCGCTTCCGGCGCGACGGTCCGCCGCCGCGCCGACGAGCTCGATCCCGAAGATCTCCGCCAGCTGCGCGTCGGTCAACGCCGCCGCGGGCGCATCTCGTCCGGCCCGGGCGCCGGCCTGGCCCGCCGCGGCGACGAGCTCCTCGAGCTCCACGCCGCGCAGGGTGAAGAGCAGCTCGGGCGCCTGATCCAGGCGGGCGCCCACGCCGTAGAGCACGGCCGCCAGGTGCTTGCAGAGGCGGGCGCCGTCGGGGCAGGAGCAGGACAGCTCCAGCTCCTCGCTCCCCGGGAAGATGCCGCGCCCGGGATCGCACAGCACCGTCATCACCGCCGAGGAGAGCTTGCCCGAGAGCAGCTCGACCGCGCTGGCGATCCGGCCAGCGCAGGCGCGCCGCACCGCGCTCCACCTTGCCGGCGCCAGCGGCACGATCCCGATCTCGATCTCGGTACAGCTCGGTGCCGGAGACCCGCGCCCGCACCGCGCCCCGGGAGATCTCGAGGTGGAGCACCGCGCCGTTGCGGAGGTAGCTCCGCCCGCGGGGAAGGCGGGTGGCGAGGTCGGCCAGCGACTCGATGTGGGCGCACCAGGCCTCTCCCCAGAAGGTGCGGGCGAGGTCGCGGCCCTCGATGGCGATGGGCCGGGGCGCGAGGCCCTGGCGGAGGAGCGCCTTCCGGTGCCGCTCGGCGCGCAGGCGCCGCTCGGCGGCGCTGACGTACTCGGGATAGGGCTCGCCGCGCCAGGTGGCCATGCTTGGCTCATTCCCCCGGGACGGCGCTGCGCAGGTCCAGCGACACGAGCCGGAGCAGCTCGCGATCGTCCAGCTCGGTGAGCCGGATCTCGTCCGCGCCCTGCAGGAGCTCCCGCGAGAGCTGCTGCTTCTGCTCCAGCATGGCGTCGATCCGCTCCTCGACCGTGCCGCGACAGACCAGCTTGTGGACCAGCACGCCGCGGGTCTGGCCGATGCGGAAGGCGCGATCGGTGGCCTGGTCCTCGACGGCCGGGTTCCACCAGCGGTCGAAGTGGACCACGTGGGTGGCGGCGGTGAGGTTGAGCCCGGTGCCGCCGGCCTTGAGCGAGAGCACCAGGAACGGCACGGTCTCGTCCTCCTGGAAACGCCGCACCAGCCCGGCCCGGTCCCTCACCCGCGTCTGACCGTGGAGCACCAGCCCGGGGCGGCCGAAGACGCCGCCCAGGAAGCGGGCCAGCGGCCCGGTCATCTCCCGGAACTGCGTGAACACGAGCGCCCTCTCCTGGCGCGAGGCCACCACCTCGGCGATCTCCCGCAGGCGCGCGAACTTGCCGCTCTCCCCGGCGGCGTAGCGCCCGTCCTCGAGCCACTGTGACGGGTGGTTGCAGATCTGCTTCAGGCGCAGGAGGTAGGAGAGGACCAACCCGCGGCGGCGCATCTTCTCGGCGGGCGGGACGCGCTGCATCTCGCGGGCGAGCTCCTCGACCGACTCCGCGTAGAGCGCCGCCTGACGGCGCGTCAGCGCGCACCAGGCCTTCACCTCGGTCTTGCTGGGGAGGTCCTCGATCACCGCCGGGTCGGTCTTGAGCCGGCGCAGCACGTAGGGACGGATGAGCGCGCGCAGCGCCCCGTAGCGCTGGAGCGGCGCGGCGCCGTCGGGCGGCGCCGCGGCGGCGACCCCGGCGCGCTTCAGGAACCGCCCGAATTCTCGCGCCGAGCCGAGCAGGCCCGGGTTCAGGAAGTCGAAGATCGACCACAGGTCGCCGGGGCGGTTCTCGACCGGGGTGCCGGTGAGCGCCAGGCGGACCTTTCCGCGCAGCGCCTTCACCGCGCGCGACTGGGCCGCGGCCGGGTTCTTCACGGCCTGGGCCTCGTCCAGGACGACGAGGCCGAAGGGCGTGCGCGCGAGCCACTCCATCCGCCGCACGCCGCCATAGGAGACGATGACGACGTCCTGATCCTGGAGTGCGGTCGGCCCGAGCGCCTCCAGCGCCTCGCGCGGCGCCGCCGAGGGATGGGCCACCAGCACGCGCAGCGAGGGCGCGAAGCGGACCGCCTCGGCCCGCCAGTTGGCCAGCAGCGAGGCCGGGACCACCAGCAGGTGCGGGCCGGGCAGGGCGCGGCGCCGCTTCAGGAGCAGCAGCAGCGCCAGCACCTGGACGGTCTTGCCCAACCCCATGTCGTCGGCCAGGCAGCCGCCCAGCCCGAGCCGGGCCAGCGTCCACAGCCAGCGGACCCCCTGGCGCTGGTAGGGGCGGAGCTCGGTGCGGAGCGCGTCGCCCGGGTCGGCCTCGGCCTGGCCGCGCTCCCCGCGCAGCGAGGCCAGCACCTGGGAGAGCCATTCCCCGGGGCGAACCCCGGTCCACTCCGGGTCGACGGGCAGGGCCGCGTCCGCGGGGCCCAGCTCGGCGCCGGCCAGGAGCCGCATCGCCTCCACGAAGGGGAGCCCCTGGCCGGCGGCGGCGCGGGCCTCCTTCCAGCGCCGCAGCAGCTCGTCCAGCTTCTCGCCATCGACCTCGATCCAGCGCCCCTTGAAGAGCACCAGCTCGCCGTGGCGCGTCCGCAGCTCACGCAGCTCGGCCTCGGTGATGGGCTGGTCGCCCAGGGTCAGGCGGACGTCGAAGTCCAGCAGCGCGTCGACGCCCAGGCCGGCGGGCGGCTGGTCGCCGACCGTGATGGTCACCCGCGGCCGCGGCGCGGCGCGGCCGCTCCACCACCCCGGCACGCGCACGATGACGCCGCTCTCCTCCAGCGCCGGCGTCTCCTTCAGGAACCGGTGCGCCTCCTCCGGCGTCCAGGCCTGCGGCTGGTAGAGCGCCCCCGAGTCGGCCAGCGCCCTCACCAGCGGGCTCCGCTCGGCGGCGCGCTGCACCGGCTGGAGCAGCGCCAGCAGCCGCTTCCGGTCGGAGGTGGACGAGGCCTCCCGGACGGCGTCGCGCAGGCGCGGTGCTGCGGCTTGCCGCTGCGGGAGAGGCCGGTGGTGTAGGTGGCGAGGAAGGCGAAGGGGCGATCCTCGTCGCGCCGGTTCTCCGCCAGGTGCAGGTGCACGCGCCCCACCAGGCTCCAGGCCGGGTCGCGGGCGGCGAGCCAGGCCTGGACCGTCTCCTTCGTCCCCGCCATCTCGGCGCGCCAGGCCTGGAGCAGCTCCGCCCAGAGCGACAGGAGCACGGCCGCGGTGAGGTACTCGCCGCCCGGCATGGGCGGCGCCTCCGAGGCCAGCCGCTCCAGCTCGCCCGGCCGCGGCGCCGGCTCGGCCCGCTCGCGCTCGGCCGCGAGGCCCGGGACCGAGCAGAGCGCGGCCACGAAGGCGTGGCCCAGGTCGCGCCAGAACGCAGCCGAGGGCGGGAGCGCGGTGCGCGTCTCGCTCGTGCCGAGGTGCAGCAGGCCCGGGCCGTGGCCGCGCGCGAAGGCGGCCGCGATCCGGCGCGCGGCCGGCTCGGGGAGGGCATCCGCCGGCTCGGCCGGCCGGAGCAGGAGGTGGCCGGCCGGGGTGAGGACGAGGGTGAGGGGGGACACGGGTGGAGAATCATAGCGCCCGCCGTGTCCGCGGACTCGCAGCTCGAGGGCGCGGGCGGCCGCCTCTGGCGCCCTTCAGTAGGTCCAGGCGTCGTCGGGGCGGGAAACGTCGACGTAGGCGTCGACGTTGGCCTGGGTGACCCGGACGTTGGGGAGCGTGTTCCGCTTGGGGACCTGCTCGCCGTTCAGGAGCCGCAGCCCCGCCAGCAGCGCCTCGGCGCCCAGCCCCGCCGGGAACAGGACGCTGCCCTCGACCTTGCCCGCCTTGATGAGCTTGAGCAGGCCGTTGTAGCCGTCGATCCCGACCCAGATCATGTCGGCGGCGCGCCCCGCGCGCTCGGCCGCCTCGTACGCCCCCACCATGGAAGCGCCGTCCTGGCCCATGACCGCGTCGATGTGCGGGTGCGCACGCAGCAGCTCCTGCATCACCGCCGCGCCCTTGTCGCGCTGGTAGTCGGCCGGGGCCCGGGCGACGATGCGGATGTCGGGGTGCTTCGAGAGCACGCTCAGGATCCCCTGCTCGCGATCGATCTGCGGTCCCGTCCCCAGGAACGCCTGGATCATGACCACGTCACCCCGCGGTGCCCCGAACTTCTGGCGGAGCGCCTCGACCAGGCGCTGCGCCGAGAGCTCGCCGTTCCTGACGTCGTCGATCCCGACGGTGGCCGTGTATCGCTCGGTGGTGCAGCGCCGGTCGAACACGATCACCGGGATGCCGCGGCCCTGCGCCTTCTCGATCACGCCGTTGAGCGCGTCGGGGGTGGCGGGGGCGATCAGGAGGAGGTCGATCCCGTCGGCCAGCAGCTGCTCCACGTCCCGGACCTGCCGGGACGGGTCGTCCTGCGCGTCCGTGCAGACCAGCTCGACGCCGGGGTGCTTGGCGGCCTCGGCCTGGAGCATCGCGAGCATGGCCACCCGCCAGCTGTTGGCCACCGAGACGTTGGAGAACCCGATCCGGAACGTCCGCTGCTGCAGCCGGAAGCTGGAGGCCATGGCGGCCAGCTCCTCGGCCTGGCCGGAGAGCTCGGAGGCGGCCGAGGAGGACTCCTCGGCGCTGGCCGCGTTCAGCTGCGTGATCTTCTCCATCTCGGAGACGGCGGCCGTGACCTCGCCGATGCGCGAGGTCTGGTCCCGCGAGAGCGCGGCGATCTCGGTGATGGCGCCGGTCACCTTGGTGACGCCCTGCGCGATCTGCTGGAGCGTCTCCGCGACCTTGCCGGCCGCGACCTCGCCCTCGCCCGTCTCGCGCATGGACTGGCGGATCAGGTCCTCGGTCTTGGTGGCGGCCTGCTTGGCGCGGAGCGCCAGCGAGCGCACCTCCTCGGCCACCACCGCGAAGCCGCGGCCGGCCTCGCCGGCGCGGGCCGCCTCCACCGCGGCGTTGAGGGCGAGCAGGTTGGTCTGGAAGGCGATGTCCGAGACGTCGCGGATGATCTGACCGGTGCCCTCGGCGGACTGGCGGATCCTGCCCATGGCGCCCTGCAGCTGCGCGACCGCCTCGGTTCCGCGGCCCGCGGCCGTCCGCGCCGTCTCCGCCAGGGTGGAGACCAGCTGGGCGTTGTCGGCCGCCTGGCGGGTGATGGACGAGACGGTCTCGATCGACGACGCGATCGCCTCCAGGGCCACCGCCTGCTGCGATGCGCCGGAGGCCACCGATTGCGAGGAGGAGGCGATTCGGCTGGCGGCGTTGGAGACCTGCGCCACCGCGGTCGAGACCTGCGAGATGGCGTCGTGCAGCGCGCCGCTGGTGTCGTTGACCGCATCGGTGATGCGGGCGTGATCTCCCAGGAACCGGCCCATGACGCGGGCGCGAAGATCCCGGGCCGAGAGCCGTTCCAGCACGCGGGCACTCTCGATGACCGGCGCCACGGCCGCGTCCAGCGTCTGGTTCACGCCCTGGATGATGCGGGCGAAGTCGCCGCGGTGGCGCGAGGCGTCGGCGCGGGTGGCGAGCTTGCCCGCCAGCGCGAACTGCACCAGGCCGTCGGTGTCGTGGACCAGCGCGTTGACCGCGTCGATGCAGGTATCGAGGCCCTCCCGCAGGCGGACCAGCTCGCCGGACCACGGCTCCGGCAGGTGCGGCGGGATCTCGCCGCGCGAGATCCGCTCGACGCAGGTGGTGGCCGCCGAGAGCGGACCGACCACGGCGTCGAGCGCGGCGTTCACCCCGGCCACCAGCTCGCGGAACCGACCCTGATGCCGGGCCGGGTCGGCGCGGACCGAGAGGCGCCCCTGGACGGCCGCCTGCCCCAGCCCCTGGACGTCCGTCGCCACCGCCTCGATGGCCCCGAGGCACGCGTCCAGGTTCCGGATCAGCGCGCCCGGCTCGCCCGGGAAGGTCCGGCCCATCCGCTCGGGGATCTCTCCGCGAGCGAGCCGTTCCACGCAGGACGCCGCCAGCCGCAGCGGCTCGGCCAGCTCGCCGAGCCGGTCGAGGCGGCCCTCCGCGATCGCGGCGGCGAGGGCGGCGAGATCCTTCGCGCGCTGCTCGGAAACGCGCAGCAGCTCGTTCAGGCGCTGCGCCAGGTGAAGAAGCTGGCCGGCGCCGCTCTCGGCCACGGGCGAGGGCGTCTCGCCCTCGGCCAGGCGGGCGAGGCGATCCGTCGTGAGCGCGATGGGCCCGGAGAAGGCCTCGACGATCTCGTTCATCCCCACCAGGGCGGGGCGGAGCTCTTCCTCCACCTCGGCGGGGTCGGCGCGCACCCCGAGCTCGCCACGCTCGACGCCGCGGCGGACGGCATCCATCTCGATCGCGAGCCGGGCCAGGCTGCGGACGACCGAGTGCGCCACGGCCCAGCCGAGGGCGATGGTCGCGGCGAAGGCGACCAGCCCGGCGGCGAGGAGGATGCCCGCGTTCTGCGCGCCGGGGGCGCCCGCGGGCGCGCGGGCCGCGAGGGATCGCGCCGACAGGAACCCGACGACCCCGACGACGGCCGGAGCGAGCGCAGCGATCGCGAATGCGCCGAGGAGCCTGGCGCGGACGGTGAGACCTGATCGCATGGCGGTGTCCCTCCCGTCCGCGTGCCGAGCACGCCTCATGCCACCCGGGCTGCGCGGCCGGGTCGAGCCGACCCGTTCATGGAGCGCACCGCGGCCCGGGCTGCGGCGCGCGCGCCCCGGGTTCCGCGGCCCCCCGGTCCACCGCCAAGTGACGGACCTTCCAGCGGCTCCGGATCCATCCGGAACGCTCATGTCGTGGTCCGCCGGCCATGTCGGTGCACGCGCGAGATATCGCCGGCGCGCCAGGGGGGGTGCTCGGACCCGAGTGCCGAGCGACTCGGGTCACCGCCCACGATCCGTGAAGGCCAGGAGCCCCGCCTGCTGACGCACTGCGCGATGCTGCATCCGTGTCGGGTGGCCCCCGCGCAGCAGGTTCCGTCGCCCCGGGCCCTACTCCCCGTGCGCCCGGCCCCGGGCTGCGGTCCGCGACCACCCGAACCGCCGCCTCAGCGTCTCGACCACGAGGCGGTCGAAGCGCGGGGAGAACACCTCCACGATGGTCCGGCCCAGCGGGAGCGCGGTGGCGAAGCAGGCCACCGCCACCACCGCGCCGATCACCAGGTTGGGCCAGGCGTTCAGCTCCCAGGCGCCCGACCACATCCACTCCCTGCGCGACCAGGGCCAGAGGTAGGCGATGGACCAGCCGAGCCCACTGCCGGCGAGGTCGCAGAGCAGGTGGAGGTGGAAGGCGGCGAAAGCGAGCAGCGCGGTGGCCATCCGCCGCCGGGCGGCCAGGCCGCACAGCGCCGTCACCACCAGCGCCGCGACGATGCCGTGGGTGAGCGCGTGGTGCCAGCGCCCGTAGCTCTCGACGCCGGCCAGGATGGACAGGCCGTCGAGGTCGGGCGCGATCCCGGCCAGCAGGACCAGGCGCCGGTCGCGGCGCTCGGGCAACGCCTGGGCGGCGAGCCAGGACAGCTCGGCATGGATCACCGGGCTCACGCCGGCATGCTACCGCAGGCACGGAGCCGGGACCGGGCTCGTGCCGCGCCTCATGGCCGAGAAGGAGCACCTCCTGGCGGAGCCGGCCAGGGGGCGAGGCGATTCCTTGGGACACCCGCTGCTCGGTTTCGTACACCGAGGCAGCGCAAGCGCGGGGCGTAGAGCTCGCCTCCGGGAGCTGCAGCCGCCGTTCGAGTCGCTCGAACCGGTCGGTCAACGAAGCGACGATACGCTCGGGGGTCATTCGCAGGCGCGCATGGCACGCGCTGGCGATATGTGCTGCGAAAGGCCTCCGCTACAGCGCAGGGCCTGCAACATGGTACAGCAGCACGTACACCACCACCCCGGTCACCGACACGTACAGCCAGATGGGCAGGGTGGTGCGCGCGAAGCGGCGGTGGGTGGCGAAGCGCTGCCGGAGCGCGAGGGTCAGGGTGACGATCACCAGCGGCGCGGCCACCATGGCGAGCAGCGTGTGCGACCCGAGCACGGCCAGGTAGGTGGTCCGCAGCAGCCCCTGGCCGGGGAAGCGGTGGAGGCCGGTCAGGGCCATGCGGGTGAGATAGCCGGCCAGGAACAGCACCGACGAGCCCACCGCGGACAGCATGAGCTTGCGGTGCACGTCCCGCCGGCCGCGGCGGATGGCGACGAAGCCGGCCACCGCCAGCGCGGCCGAGAGCGCGTTGAGCGCAGCGTTGACGCCGGGCAGGGCCGAGGCGAGCGTCACGACCGCGGCGGCCTCCGCGAGGCCACGGCGGCCAGGGCCAGCGCGCAGGCGGCGAAGACCGCGCAGACGGCCAGGTCCCGTCCGGCCGAGCCGGCGAGCGCGCCGGGCGCGCCCTCGCCGGCCAGCGCGCGGCGCACCGCCGAGACGCCGTAGGAGATGGGGTTGGCGCGCATCAGCGCGGCCAGCGCGGGCTTGTCGGCGGGCACCGGGAACATGGCGCCGGAGAGGACCCACAGCGGCACGAGCAGGGTCATCTGGATGGCGTGGTAGCCCTGCGGGCTGTCCACCGCCCAGGCCACCGCGAAGCCGATGCCGGCCAGGGCCAGCGCGATCAGGGCCAGCGCCGCCACCAGCAGGGGCCAGCGCACGGCCGCGAGCGAGAACCCGGCCGCGGGCGCCAGCGCCAGGAAGAGCGCCGCCTGGCTGAGCGCCACCGACGCCGAGCCGAGCGTCTTTCCCAGGACCAGGGCGGTGCGCGAACCCGGTCCGGCCAGCACCGACTGCAGGAACCCGCGATGCCGGTCCTCGATCACCGAGAGCGTGGTGAAGATGGCCGCGAACAGGACCACCATCAGCACGACGCCGGGGTAGAAGAAGGCCAGGTACCCGGGCCCGGCCGCGCCGGGCACCGGAGCGGAAGGTGCCGGACATCCCGGAGCCGATCACGAGCCAGAAGATGATCGGCTGGCCCAGCGCGCCGACGAGCCGCGAGGGCTGGCGGAAGAAGCGGGTCAGGTCGCGCCGCCACAGGACCAGGGCGGTGGCGAGGTCGTAGGCCAGGGCGCGCACGATCGAGGTGCGCGCCGGGGAGGCCTCGCCGGGTGCGGCGCGCGGGAGCGACTCGAGGGCGGCGCCGGGCGGCTCAGGCGGCTCCGCCTGCTCCGCGTCGGCCTCCAGCGAGGCGCCGGTGAGCGCCAGGTAGGCGTCGGCCAGCGTCGGCCGGCGCAGCGAGACGGCGCGGAGCCGGCCGGCCGGGAAGCCTCGACGATGCGCGGCACGAGGGTGTGTCCGGCCTCGTGCTCCACGTGGACGCCGTCGGCCGGACCCGCGCGGCCAGGCCCAGCCGGGCGCCGATCTCGGCCGCCACCGCCTCGGGCGCTCGCCCTCGACGACGACCACGTCGCCGGGCACGCGCGCGCGGAGCGCCTCGGGCGTCTCGTCCGCGACGACCCGGCCGCCGGCGAGCACGACCAGCCGGTCGCAGCGCTCGGCCTCGTCGGGGCGGTGCGTGGCCAGGATGACGGTGATGCCGTGCTCGCGGCGGCGGGCGTCGACCTCGGCCCAGAACGCGCGGAACGACGCGGCGTCGAGGCCGGTGGTGGGCTCGTCCATGACCAGGATCGACGGTCGGTGCACCAGGGCGCGCGCGAGCTCGAGGCGCCGCCGCATGCCGCCCGAGAGGCGCTCGACCGGCTCGCGGGCGCGGTCCGCCAGCCCCACGCGTCGAGGAGCGCGCGCGATCCGCTCGCGCACGTCGCGCCGCGGCACGCGGTGGAGCGCCGCCGCGAGGCGGAGGTTCTCCTCGGCGGAGAGCTTGCCGTCGAGGCCGGGCGACTGGAACACGATCCCCGCGGCGGCGCGGAGGTCCCGCGCGCCGCGCGCGATCGGGCGCCCGTCGAGGGCGAACGCGCCGCCGGTCGCGGGCAGGAGGCCCGCCAGGATCGAGAACAGCGTCGACTTGCCGGCGCCGTTGGGTCCGAGGAGGCCGAGGATCTCCCCGGGGTTCACGTGGAGCGACACGTCGCGCAGCACCTCGCGCGAGCCTCGGCGGACGCGGATACCGGCCGGGAGAGGCGGGGCACGGGGGGCATGCGGCCATCTGCGTCGACTCGGGCTCGGGCGTTCACGGGCAGCTCACCGGAGCAGGACCAGCGCCGCGAACAGCAGCGGTGAGGTACGCGAGGGTGGAGAGGAAGAAGCTGCGCGCCCAGCGAGCGCGCCCGCGGAGCCCGAGCAGCGGCGTACCAGGCAGCCCCGCGCCGAGCAGGGCCGGCGGCGGCCGCGTCGGCCCGACCCGCCACCCCCACCGCGACGGGGAGGAGCGGAGGCGACCGCCAGGAGGCGGTCGTGCCAGGATGGCGCGGCGGGTGACGGGCTCGCCGTGGACCAGCGCGAAGACGGGCAGCCCGGCGCGCCCGTAGTCGTCCGGCGAGGTAGAGCGAGATCGCGAGGAAGTGGGGGAGCTGCCAGGCCACGAGCAGGGCGAAGAGCGCCCAGCGCACCGGCGTCGAGCCGGCCGGTGACCGCCGTCCAGCCCATGGCGGCGGGATGGCACCCGGGATCGTTCCCGACGAAGAGGGCGAGCGTCGAGCGCCGCTTCAGCGGCGTGTAGACGAGCGACGTAGCGTGACGAGCGCGACGCAGCGCCAGCAGCGCGGTGAGCGGGTTCGCGACGAGCGCGAGCACGCGGGATCGCGAAGACGGGGACGAGCACGCCGAGCGCGAGCGCCACCACCGGCTCGAGCCGGCCGGCCGGCAGCGGCCGATCGCGCGTGCGCCGCATGCGGCCGTCGAGTCGCGCTCCACGTAGCAGTTGAGCGCGTTCGCCGCGCCGACGACCGCGGCGGTGCCGAGCACCGCCAGGATGGCCCGCGCCGGGCGCGATCTCGCCCGGGGCGAGCCACGAGCCCGCCCGCGCAGGTGAGGATGACCAGCGTCGGAGAGCCGCGGCTTCGAGAGCAGGACGAGGTCGCGTACGCGGGGGAGCCGAGCGGAGGGGGGCGTCGGCGGGCGTGGCGCGAGGGCGGAGGCGATCCATGTTCGCCCGGTCAACTAGTGGCGGCTCAGGCGGGGGTCAACGCGCCGTTCGGGGCGCCTCAGGTCCGGACGCACGCCCCGTCCTGCACCGTAGGTCATCGTCCCGCTCCCGGGGCGCCGGGCGCGACCACCGGAGTCACGTGCGGCCGCGCCTGCGCTCGGGTGCGCCGAGCGCGCTACGGCTCGTCCTCGTCCGCCTCGTCCTCGTCCTCGTCGCGCTCGGCGTCCTCGTCGGCGCTCGACCTCGACCTCCGCGGCCTCGGGCTCGACGGGCGGGGGCGCTTCGGCGCGGCGCTCCGCGGCGCGGGCGAGGGCTTGCTCGCCGGGCTCTCGCGCTGATCGGCCCCGCACTTCGGGCAGATCGGCTCGGGCTTCTTCATGTCGTAGAACTTCGCCCCGCACTTGAAACAGGTGTACTTGGTGCCGAGGTCCTTCGCAGGCATCGGCGTTCGACTCCCGACCGCGGAAACGGCGCCTTTATCGCAGGGCTCGCAGGGCCCGTCAAAGGGAAATCGAGCCGACGGCTCGACGGGGCGCCCCCCGCGATCATCCGCGGGCCCGGGGCGGTTGACCCGAGGGTCGCCGATGCACGACGACACTGCCAGGCTCGAGCGGAGGCTCCTCCGCGCCACCGCCGAGGCGATGCGCGACTTCGACCTCGTCGGCCAGGGCGACCGCGATCATGGTCGCCGTCTCCGGCGGCAAGGACAGCTAGACGCTCCTGCACGTGCTCATGCGGCTGCGCGAGCGGGCGCCCGATCGACTTCGACCTCGTCGCGGTGAACCTCGACCAGGGGCAGCCCGGGTTCCCGGCCCACGTCGTCGAGGATCATCTCCGGTCGCTCGGCGTGCCCGTACCGCATGCTCGCTCCGCGACACCTACTCGGTCGTGCGAAGCGCTGGTCCCGGAGGGGAAGACGCACCTGCCCCGTCTGCTCGCGCCTGCGCCGGGGGGTGCTCTACGACGCCGCCGTCGAGCTCGGCTGCACCAAGATCGCGCTCGGCCACCACCGCGACGACCTCATCGAGACGCTCCTCCTCTCCGCGCTCTACTCCGGCGCGCTCAAGAGCATGCCGCCCAAGCTCCGCGCGCAGCGACGGGCGCAACGTCGTCATCCGGCCGCTCTGCTACGCGGCCGAGGAGGACATCGCCGCGTTCGCCGCGGCCATGGCGCTTCCCCATCGTGCCCTGCGACCTGTGCGGCTCGCAGCCGAACCTGCGGCGGAAGCGCGTGAAGGCGCTCCTCGCCGAGCTCGTCCGCGCGAGCACCCGACCGTGAAGGGCAACCTGCTCGACGCGCTCGGCCACGTCGTGCCGTCGCACCTCCTCGACCGGGACCTGCAGCGTGCGCTGGCGGCCACCTCGGGCGCCGACCCGTGGCTGGACGCCGAGGACGAGGAGGCGTGCTCGCCCGAGGAGCTGTTGACGCTCGCCTCCCCGCCCGTCTCGAAGGAGGGGGAGGTGGCGGCCTCTCCTTCGAGCCTGTCGAAGGGCCCATCGGGTCGACGGCCTTGAAACCGACCCGGACACCGTAGGATCTCTCTCCAGGCGATCTTCGCATGCGACCGCTGCGGCCGCCGGTACTCCGTCCCGGACGAGCGGGTCCAGGGTCGTGCCTTTCGCGTGACCTGCAAGTCGTGCGGCAACGTCATCGTGGTCAGGCCGGCCGCGGCCGCGCCCGCCGCGCCGGCGGTGCCGCAGGCGGGAGGCGGAGCCGCGGATTTGCAGCACCCGTTCGCGGCCGCGGCCACCGCCCCGGCCGCGCCCGCGTCCCCGGCGCGCCCGGCCGCGCCTCGGCCGGCAAGCCCGCCGCCGCGGGCGGCCTCGCCCGCGCCCCAGGCCCCGGTGCGAGCCGCGCCGCCCGCGCCCGGACCGAGCGCCGCGGCTCCCCGCCGGAACGGCTCGCCGCCAGGCGCGGCGCGGCCACCGGCCGGGGTGACCGCGGTGGCATCGCGCTCCACGGAGGACACGAGCCGCGCGCTCACGACCGCGGAGATGGCCTGGATGTCCGCGGACGCATCGCGCGCCGCCGCGCCCGCGGCCGGGCCGGAGCCGGAGATCGCCATCACCGAGCCGGCGCAGGGTCCGGCCGGGAGGACGGCGGAGCGGAAGGGCCCCGGCATCCTGCGCATCGTGCTCGCCGCGGTCATCCTCGGCCTGGCCGCCGCGGCGGTGGTGGCGTTCGTGGTCCGGCCGGCGTTGCGCAGCAAGCCGCGTCCCCCGCCCAGGGCGGTGGTGGCGGCGCCCAGCCCTCCTCCGGCGGTTCCTGCGCCCCCCGCCGCGACACCCGAGCCGCCGATCGTCGCTTCCCCCCAGCCCGCCTCGGCGACGGTCCCCGCGGCGGAACCGCCGGCCGCGCCGCCCGCCCCGGCCCGGCAGGTCGGCCCGGGGGCTCGCTTCGAGCCCGGGACCGTCAAGATCGCGCGGGTCCGGCGCAGGGAGCAGCACCGGCTGGCCGGCAAGGATCGCAGGCTGCTCGACCTCCTGGCGCGCAAGCACGACGAGGCCGCCCCGCCGGAGCCCGTCGAGAAGCTGGATCTGGACACCGCGCGGTCGCTCGATCCGGCCGCCGTCGAGCGGGTCCTCGAGGAGAGCCAGGGCGCGTTCTCCGGATGCGTGACCCGCGCCGTCAAGGTGGCCGGGTTGCCCGATGCGCGGCGGGCCACGCTCCTTCTCACGGTGGCCGGCAGCGGGGAGGTGTCGACCGCCTGGGTCGCCGAGGCCGACGTCTCGCGCACGCGGCTGGGGAAGTGCCTGGTGGGCGCGGCGCGCCGGCTGGTGTTCCCGGCCTTCGAGGGCGATCCGGTCGACGTCTCCGTGCCCCTGACCCTCGAGGCGCGGTAGAACCCATGTCCTGAGCCCGTCGAAGGACCTGTCCCGAGCTTGTCGAAGGACGCGCATGCGCACCGTCTCGCCCGAGAGCATCCGCACGCCCGCCGACCTGGCCGGCATCATCGAGCACACGCTCCTGGCGCCCGGCGCCACCGCGGCCGAGTCGTCCAGGTCTGCGCAGGGAGGCGCGGGAGCACCGGTTCGGCGCGGTCTGCGTGCGCGGGGGTCGCCGAGGCGAAGCGGCTCCTGGGGGGCGCCGAGGCGGTCGTCGCGGTCGTCGACTTCCCGAAGGGCGAGGCGACGACCCGGGCGCGCGTCATCGAGGCGCTCGAGGCGGTCCGGGCGGGCGTCCACGAGATCGACGTCGTCGCGCCGCTCCCCGCGCTCGTGGCGGGACGGTGGGAGGAGGTGCTCGACGACCTGCGCGCGGTGGTCCAGTCGGTGCCCGTCCCCGTGAAGGTGATCCTCGAGACCGCGCTCCTCGACCGGGATCGCAAGGCCGCGGGCGCCGCCATCGCGCGCTGCGCGGGCGCCGCGTGGGTGAAGACCTCGACGGGCTTCGGCGGGGGCGGCGCGACGGCGGACGACGTCGCGCTGCTCCGGAAGGTCGTCGGCGAGCAGATGGGCGTGAAGGCGTCCGGCGGGATCCGGACCGCGGCCGACGCGCTCGCGATGGTCCGCGCTGGCGCCGACCGGCTCGGTGCCTCGGCGAGCGTCGCGATCGTGGGCGGGAGCTTCTGACCTCCGTTACGATCGGCCCATGGACCGCCGCCGCTTCGTCATCCTCGTCGCGGACAGCGCCGGGTGCGGCGCGCTCCCCGACGCGATGGAGTACGGCGACGAAGGCTCGGACACGATCGGCAACACGAGCCGCGCCGTCGGCGGGCTCTCGCTCCCCGTGCTGGGCAGGATGGGGCTCGGGCACCTCACGGCGGTCGCCGGCGTCCCGCCCGATCCGGCGCCGGCCGCGTTCCACGGCCGCATGGCCGAGCGCTCGCACGGGAAGGACACCATCACCGGCCACTGGGAGATGATGGGGATCGTGCTGCGCGAGGGGCTCGCGCTCTTCCCGAACGGCTTCCCGCCCGAGATCGTCGAGCCGTTCGTCGCGCGAGACCGGCGTCCCCGGGGTCCTCGGCGAACCGCGCCGCGAGCGGGACCGTGATCATCCAGGAGCTCGGCGAGGAGCACCAGCGGACCGGAAAGCCGATCGTCTACACCTCGGCCGACTCGGTCTTCCAGATCGCCGCGCACGAGGAGACGGTTCCCCTCGACGACGCTGTACCCTGGTGCCGGATCGCCCGCCGGCTGCTCGATCCCTGGCGCGTGGCGCGCGTCATCGCGCGGCCGTTCGTCGGGACGCCCCGGGAAGTACCGTGCGGACGTACCACCGCAAGGACTTCTCCATGGCGGCGCCCGGCCCGACCGTGCTCGAGAGGCTGGTCGAGGCGAGCGTGCCGGTCATCGGCGTCGGGAAGATCCCCGACATCTTCGACCGCAAGGGGATCACCGACGAGATCCACACCGAGGGAAACGCCGACGGGCTCGCGCCGCACCGAGGCGCTCCTCGACCGCGTGGACCACGGGCTCGTGTTCGTGAACCTGGTCGACTTCGACATGCTCGTACGGCCACCGCAACGACGCGCCCGGCTACGGGCGGGCGCTCGAGGAGCTGGACCGCGCGCTGCCGCGCCTCCTCGGGCAAGCTCCGGCCGGGCGAGCTCTGCGCCATCACCGCCGACCACGGCTGCGATCCCACCACGCCGTCCACCGATCACTCGCGCGAGTACGTGCCGCTGCTCGTCCACGCGCCCGGCCGCGGCGGCGGCGGATCTCGGGACGCGCGGGTCGTTCGCGGACCTGGGCGCGACCGTGGCCGAGTACTTCGGGGTGCGCGCCGAGGCGGGGACGAGCTTCCTCGCCCAGGTGCGCTGAGCGAGGGCCTCGAGCCGGTCCCGCCGCACCCCAGCCGCGGCGTCAGTTGTGCACGTCCAGGCCCAGCGCGCCGGTGAGCTCGGTGGTCCACAGCCCGGTGGACGTGTCGTAGAGCTTGGTGCCCGGGTCGGAAAGGAGCGACCAGAACGACCAGGGGATGCCACTCGACTCGAGCTCCTTCCGCACCGCGGCCATCCAGCGCGCCCGCGAGGCGAGTATCCGCGCCGTCCTGGGCGGTGAACTCGCTCATCCACAGCGGCCGGTGGTTCTCCTTGCCCCAGGCCACCGCCTGCGCGATGTCGCGCTCGATCACCCACTGGCCGGCGGGGTTCCGGGCGGCCGGCTCGGTGTTGTAGCTCTCGATCCAGCTCGTCACCCAGGCGCTCACGGCCGGCGCGGGCGTGATGGGCGAGGCGGGCGGGCCGGGCCAGGTGATGCCCGTGGTCGCCCAGTCGTTCCCCATGAACGACACCTTCCCCTGGAAGCAGAAGAGATTGGGCGTGTAGTAGTGGAAGGTGACGATGGCGTTCCTCTCCGCGTCGGGAACGTGCAGCCCGACGAGCCCGTCGGGATTGCTGTAGTCGGTGGCGCCGATCACCACCGTGTGGCGCGGATCGATGGCGCGGATGGCGGTCAGCGTCTCCGCCACGATCCCGTTCCAGGTGGCGGCGTCGAGCCCCGTGTTCGGCTCGTTGAGCAGCTCGAAGTAGACCTCGTCCGGAGCGGACCGGAAATGCGTGGCGATCTGCTGCCACAGCGCGACGAACCGGGCCCGCTGGCCCTGGGGGTCGCTCTGGAGGGCGTTGTAGTTGTGCAGGTCGACGACCATGCGGAGCCCGTGCGCCAGCCCCCAGCTCACCACCTGATCGACGCGGGCCATGAACGCTGCGTCGATGGTGTAGGGTGCGCTGCTCTGGGAGTGGAGGGCGAACCCGACCGGGAGCCGGACCGAGTCGAAGCCGGCCTCCTTGGCCAGCGCGAAGTGCGACTCCTGGATGAGGATGCCGTTGGACCAGGCGCCTTCGTCCGGATCGGCCTCCAGGAGGTCTCCGAAGTTCACGCCCTTCCCCAGCGCCCGGGCCTGGGCGCAGGGCTCGAGAGCGCCGTCCGGCACCGCCGGACAGGCCGACGACCCGCCGCCGGAGGCGCAGCCCGCCAGGAGAAGCACTGCCGCCGCGGCCCATGGGCCGACGGCGCGACGCGATCGCTGGTGGAGCATGTCACACGTCCTCTCGGTGAAGGTGCCGCATCGAGGTGCGAAGCCAGCCGGTCGTCACGGCGCGCTCCGGGGGACGGGTTCCCCGGTGGCTTCCGGCGGCGCCCCTGCCAGGGGCGCCCATGCCGCGTCCTGCCCCTGCGCGTACGCCTGCGCCGTCACGAAGACCAGCTCGAGGGCGGCCCGCAGGTTCTCGCTGCCGATGAGGTCGACGGTGTCCAGCGACGAGTGGTAGCCCCGGTGCGGCCCCGGGGTCATGGCCTGCACCGCCGGGACGCCCTGCTCCGCGAAGCAGACGTGGTCGGAACCGTCGGAGACGCCCGGGGCCCCGACCGCCAGCTCGATCCCGGCCGCCCGGGCGGCCCCGCGCGCGACCGCGATGATCTCCGGCGTGGGCCGGGCGCTGGAGCCGTAGAGGTCGAGGCCGCGCTCGTTCCCCTGCCCCACCATGTCCACCGCGATGGCAACGACCGTGTCGCCCAGCGGGAACAGGGGATCGTGCTCGGCGTAGTAGCAGGACCCGAGCAGGCCCAGCTCCTCCGCGTTCCAGGCGGCGAAGAGGAGCGTTCGCCTGGGCCGGGTGGCGCTCTGCGCGAAGGCCCGGGCCAGCTCCAGCACCACCGCCACGCCGGAGGCGTCGTCGTCGGCGCCCGGGTAGATCGTGCCGCCCGCGGTGCCGCCCAGGTGATCGAGGTGCGCGCCGACCATCACCACCTCGTGCAGCAAGGCCGGGTCCGTGCCCGGGATGACGCCGAGCACGTTGGGTGCCAGGTCGGAGGGGGCGCCTTCCACGTGCACCGGGAACACCTGCCGCCACCCGCCGAGGCCCGGCACCTGCTCCAGCCCCAGCGCGGCGAACCGATCGCCGATCCACTCGGCGGCCGCCTCGTTCCCGGCGAAGCCCGTCCCTCGTCCCTCCATGGCCGGCGCGGAGAGCTGCGCCACGTCGGCCCGGGCCCGGCAGGGATCGAGGCAGACGACGCTCTCGGCCGCGTCGCACTCGGGCACGAGAGCGTCGCACCGGATCGACGGCGGCGGGATCGGGCTCCCCGGGTCACAGGCCCACAGGAACCCGACCAGGAGGAGGATGGGGGCGCCGCGGCCCATCGAGGCCCGCCGGCGCTCTGGTCTGCTGCCGTTCACGGCTTGAGGATGGGTCATGGCCGCGGATGTGACGGAGGCGCCGGGTCGGCGGCCTCGGCAGCGGGGTGCCCATCGCGCGGGGCGGCCGGATCCTTCCGAGGGTCAGGGCGCGGCATGGGGTGGCCTCGGTAGCGACGGGTGAAACCCGAGAAACCCTTGCACGCACGAGCGGTGCATTCAAGCGCGATCCGGCGAGGCTGCGCGGGCCGCCAGGTCCGGCAGCGCGCGTGCGCCGGCACGGCCTTCCGTCGCCGGGGGCCACGCCCGGAGCGTGGCGCCGCGGCCGGCCGGCAGCCATGGGTACGGGCGAAAGGTGCCTCATGACGAGCGAGCGGCGTGGAACCCTGGTCGTGACCGGCGGGAGCCGTGGCATCGGGGCGGCGGTGGCCCGCGCGGCCGCAGCCCGCGGCCACGACGTGGCGGTGGGCTACCTCGGCCGCCGCGATGCGGCCGAGGGCGTGGCGCAGGAGGTGATCCGCGCCGGCGGCCGCGCCGCGGTGATCCGGGCCGACGTGGCGCGCGAAGAGGAGGTGGTCCGGATCTTCGAGGAGGCGACTCGCTCGCTCGGGCCGGTCACGGCGCTCGCGACCTGCGCCGGGGTGACGGGCGGCTTCTCGCGCCTCGAGGACGTGACGGGCGACACGGTGGCCCGGGTGCTGGCCGTGAACGTGACCGGCACCATCCTGTGCGCCCGGGAGGCGGTCCGGAGGATGTCCACCCGCCGCGGCGGCCGCGGCGGGGCCATCGTCACCGTCTCCTCGCTGGCGGCGCAGCTGGGCGGCCCCGGCGAGTGGGTGCACTACGCGGCCTCCAAGGGAGCGGTGGAGACGTTCACGGTGGGGCTGGCGCGCGAGGTGGCGGCCGAGGGGATCCGCGTCAACGCCGTCTCGCCCGGGCTGGTCGAGACCGAGCTTCACGCCGCCGCCGGCGACCCCGACCGGCCGCGGCGGCTGGCGGCGGGGATCCCCATGGGCAGGCCGGGCACGCCCGCCGAGGTCGCGGAGGGCATGCTGTGGCTCTTGTCGCCGGCCGCCTCCTACGTCACCGGCGCGATCCTGCCCATCGGCGGCGGCCGCTGAACGGCGCGGCACCGCGGCCCGGGGCCTCCGGACGCGGAGGTCACCCGGGCCCGGTCCGGCGCTGCGCCTGCCTGGGCCGCACCCAGCACCAGACCAGCACGGCCTCGCCGGCCAGCCACAGCGCTCCGAACACCTGCTTGTTGTGCCGGGCCAGCCAGAGGGGCAGGTAGATGTCGAAGTTGTCGGCGCGTGCGTCCGTGTAGCGGGCGGCGACGTCCGTCAGCGGACAGTGCATGGAGTTGACCGCCAGGATGGCCACCTCCACCAGCACGAAGCCCGACAGCACCAGCGCGAGCCGCAGGCGACCGGCCACGGCCGCCACGGGGATGCCGGCGATGCAGGCGACGAAGAACGCCCACACCGCCGTGTGCAGGATCTTGATCAGCACCAGCTCCGTGCCGTGGCGCATGAAGTTGCCATGCTACACCGGCGCGCGCGGGCCGCCGAGGTCCGAACGCACGGAGGGCGGGCCCTTGCTCGGCCCGCCCTCCGCCCTTCAGCCCTGGCGCAACGCGCCGTTCACGTCACCGGTGGCAGACGCCTACCACCAGTAGAAGCTGGCCCAGGTATACGCTCCGGCGCTGAAGCTGAACGTGTACGGCGAGCTCCCGGGCAGGGGCATCTGGCCGCAGCTGACCGCGGTGCCGTTCACGGTGACGGTGCGCCCGGTCGCGTTGGAGCAGCCCCAGCCGTCGATGGCGCCGTTGACCGTGTAGCAGACCGCCCCGGTGGTGTTGAAGTTGCCGCTCTGGCCGCCGGTGACGGTCGTGCAGGTGCCGGGGCTGCTGCCGGTGAACGTGGCCGTGACGGCCCGGTCCGCCGTCATCGAGACGGTGCAGGTGGCAGAGCTGCCGATGCAGTCGCCGCCCCAGCTGGTGAAGGTCGAGCCGCTGGCCGCGGTGGCGGTCAGGGTGACGGTGGTGCCACTGGCCAGGCTGGCCGTGCAGGCGCTGCCGCAGCTGATGGCGCCGCCGCTCACGGTCCCGCTGCCGGTGCCCGCCTTGTTCACGGTCAGCGCGTAGCTGGTCCCGACGCTGCCGCCGACGGTGATGCCGGAGATCTTGGGGTTGTCCGGGCCACCGCCCCGGGTGAACGCGATCACCACCTGGCCGTTGGCGTTGGCCGTGGCGTCGAACGAGCGGGCGACGGCCCTGTTGGCCCCGCCGGCGGCCGCGAAGATGTCGAAGGCCGTCAGCA
This sequence comes from uncultured Pseudomonadota bacterium, assembly GCA_963736345.1. GTDB lineage: Bacteria > Myxococcota > Myxococcia > Myxococcales > Anaeromyxobacteraceae > Anaeromyxobacter. The sequence goes on from CAVTOU010000016.1 coordinate 143,094, forward strand.
CCGTCGAGCCGTTGATGGCCACGTTGAAGGTGCGCTGGCCGGCCGCGGTCCAGTAGCTCTCCTCGAAGAAGAGCGCCACCGTCTGGGTGCTGCCGGCGGTGAAGCCGGGGATGGTGTAGGTGAACTCACCGTAGCGCTCGGTCTGGAGCACCGCCTGGGGCGGCGCCGTGCCGGCCAGGAGCGAGGTGTCGATGGCGCTGGTGGTCGAGTAGGTGTTGCCGCCGGAGAAGTCGACGTCGGCGACGAAGCTCCCGGTCGCGGAGCCGCCGGCGTTGATGGAGATGGCACCGCCGACGATCGGGGCGGTGAAGGTCGCGGTGACCGACTGGGCCGCGGTCATGGTCACCAGGCAGGTGCCGCTGCCCGTGCAGGCGCCGCTCCAGCCGGTGAAGGTGGAGCCCGCGGCCGGCGCCGCGGTCAGGGTGACGGCGGTGCCGCTGGCGATGCTGGCCGAGCAGGTCGAGCCGCAGTTGATCCCGCCGGTGCTGGAGGTCACGGTGCCGCTGCCGTTGCCGGACCTGGTGACCGTGAGCGGGTAGCTCGTGCCGGTGCTGAAGCTGGCGGTCACGGACTGCGCGGCGCTCATGGTGACGGTGCAGGAGCCGCTGCCGCTGCAGGCGCCGCCCCAGCTGGCGAAGGTCGAGCCGGCGGCCGGCGTCGCCGTCAGGGTCACGGCGGTGCCGCTGGCGATGTTGGCCGAGCAGGTCGAGCCGCAGTTGATGCCGCCGACGCTCGAGGTGACCGTGCCGCTCCCGGTGCCGGACCTGGTGACGGTCAGGGGGAAGGTGGTGTTGTTGGTCTGATCCAGGCCGAAGAACGGGATGGCCATGGCGGCCTGGCCGCTCAGCGGCAGGCTGTGGCCCGACGCCCGGGACGCTGATGCGCCTCGACCGGGCGCCTGCACGCCGGTGCCGCCGTAGCGGGTGCGGGTCCAGCCGGACTGCGGGGTAGTCGGTGAGCGACGGCGTCTGGCTCACGCCCAGCACGTTCGTCCACTGCTTGATCTCCTCGCCGAAGTTGTTGTAGTTGAGGGTGCTGTCGGCCGTGCCGTGCCAGAGCTGCATGCGCGGGCGCGGCACCGCTGTAGCCGGGGAAGGCGCCGCGGACCAGGTCGCCCCACTGCTGCGGGGTCTTGCTGATCTGGCCGTTGGCGCAGGCGCTGTTCCAGCTCGAGCCGTCGGTGGTGGCGAAGCAGGCGAACGGCACGCCCATGAAGGCGGCGCCGGCCTTGAAGACGTCGGGGTAGTCGCCGAGCAGGACGTTGGTCATCATGGCGCCGGACGAGGCGCCGGTGACGAAGACCCGGCTCGGGTCGACGGTGTAGTGCTGCTGCACGTAGTCGACCATGGACATGAGGCCGACCGGGTCGCTGCCGCCGTCGTGCTGCAGCGCCTGCGGCGAGGACACGTCCCAGCACTGGCCGCTGCGGGTGGCCGACGGGTAGATGACGATGAACCCGTACCGGTCGGCGAGCGACGCGAACTCGGTGCCCGAGTAGAAGGCCGGGCCCGGTCCCGGTGCAGTAGTGCAGCGCCAGGAGGATGGCCGGGCTTGGGCCGCCACGCTGTCCGGGACGTACAGGTACATCCGGAGGTTGGTCGGGTTCGTTCCGAAGTTGGTGACCTGGACCAGCGAGGCGGCCCGCGCGGGCGCGGGCGCGACCAGCGCCATGCCGAGGAAGGCCGCCACCAGGCAGGACAGCGCCGTCCGCCTGGGGTGGATCGCGAGACTCTTCACGTTCGCCTCCGTGGGGACGAGACAGATCTGGAACAGGGGCGCGCCTCCTCCAGGCTCGCCCCGCGTGCTCGATGCCGCCTTCACGAATCGTCTGGGGCGCAGGATCGCGGGGCAGGGCCGGGCTGTCAAGGGGCCCTGAGCGGCCGGCCTCGTTTCTAAACCGATTCAGACGGTTGACGCGGTCCGCCGGGGAGGAAGCTCGAGGCCCGGGTCGACGACCTCCACGCCCCGGTCACAGCGGCGTGATCTCGACCGACTCCACGTTCCACTTCCCCGGCCCGTGGTACACGGCCTCGAGGTTGTGGCCGTCGGGGTCGAGCACGAACGCGGCGAAGTAGCCGGGGTGATAGCGCCGCTCTCCGGGCGCGCCGTTGTCCCTGCCGCCCGCGGCCAGCCCGGCCTGGTGGAACCGCCGCACCGCCTCCTGGTCCCTGGCGGCGAAGGCGATGTGCACGCGGCTCGGACCCGCCGCGTCGGCCTGGTCGATCGACAGCTCGTCGAAGGCGATGTGTTCCGGGCTCTCGTCGCGCGGCGTGTGACCGAGGGCCCCCAGCACGGCGCGATAGAGGCGCTTGGACGCCTCGAGATCGCGCACCCGCAGGTGCACGTGGTCGAACAGTCGTCCGCGGTGGAAGACGATGGGCATGGCCTCGCTCCTCTCGGTGGCGCGGGCAGCATAGCGGGGGACGCCGGCGCGCCGGCGGCTCAGGTGGGCTGCCGCCGGGGTGCCCGGGAGGACCCGCGTCGAGCGGCCGACGCGAGTGGGATCCGCTTGCGCCGGTCCCCGCCTCCCGCGACACTCCGGAGCTCATGCACGCCCCCGACCCCTCCCGCTACGCCGACGACTCCTTCTTCCGGCGCTGCGGCCGCTCCGGCGTCCGGCTCCCGCTCATCTCGCTGGGGCTGTGGCACAACTTCGGCGGCGCCGACGCGTTCGCGAGCCGCGCGCCATCCTGCTGCGCGCCTTCGACCTGGGCATCACCCACTTCGACCTGGCCAACAACTACGGTCCGCCCCACGGCGCCGCCGAGGAGACCTTCGGACGGGTCCTGCGCCAGGACCTGGCGGCCCACCGCGACGAGCTCGTTCGTCTCGACCAAGGCGGGCTACGACATGTGGCCGGGCCCCTACGGCGATCTGGATCGCGCAAGTACCTCTCGGCCAGCCTCGACCGAGCCTCCGGCGCCTCGGGGTCGACTACGTCGACATCTTCTACCATCACCGCCCGGACCCCGAGACGCCCCTCGAGGAAACGCATGGGCGCGCTGGACCACGCCGTCCGCAGCGGCAAGGCGCTCTACGTCGGCCTCTCGAACTACCGCGCGCCGCGAGGCGGCGCGGGCCATCGCGCTCCTGCGCGAGCTGGGCACGCCCTGCCTCATCCACCAGCCGCGCTACAGCATGCTCGATCGCTGGCCCGAGCCGGAGCTGCTCGCCGCTGCTGGAGCGCGAGGGGATGGGCGCCATCGCCTTCTCGCCGCTCGGCACAGGGGCTGCTCACCAACCGCTACTTCTCGGGCATCCCGGCCGACTCGCGCGCCGGCCACGACCCGCGCTTCCTGCGGCCGGAGCACGTCACCGACGAGGTGCTGGGGCGCACCCGGAAGCTCGACGCGCTGGCCCGGGGACGCGGGCAGACGCTGGCGCAGTTGGCCCTGGCATGGGTACTGCGCCGCGCACCGGTCACCTCGGCCCTGATCGGCGCCTCGCGCCCGTCGCAGGTGGACGACTGCGTGGGGGCCGCGAAGAGGCTGGCCTTCTCGGACGGGGAGCTCGCCGAGATCGAGCGGATCCTGGCCGGCTGAGCCCTCCAGCGAGCCCGATCCCCGGAACCGGACCCCGTCCGCAAGGCGGGGTACCGCTCCCGCCCGCCTGCGGTGTTCCGTCATTGGATGGATGCGGTCGATGCGGAGCAGCCGCCCTGGGCCAACCGATCCTCCGGCATGACGCGCGTGCCGGTTCGAGGTACAACCTCGCCCGTCCACGCAGCCGGAGGGGTCGGCTTGGCCATCGACGTCGAGGCGTATTACCGCGACCTCGGGCCCATGGTCCTGCGCCGCTGCCGCCGCCTCCTGCGCGACGAGGAGAAGGCCGTGGACGCCATGCACGACACCTTCGTGAACCTCCTCCGCGCCGACGACCGGCTGGTGGACCGGGCGCCCGCGTCGCTGCTGCTCCAGATCGCGACCCGCGTCTGCCTCAACCGGCTCCGCACCGAGCGGCGGCGCCCCGAGGATCCCGACGAGGAGGCGCTCCTCGCCATCGCCGCCGCCGACGAGCCCGAGGCGAGGTCCATCTCGCGCTTCGTGCTGCAGGACCTGCTCGGCCGCGAGCCGGAGTCGACGCGCACCATGGCGGTGCTCCACTTCCTGGACGGGCTCACGCTGGAGGAGGTGGGCCGCGAGGTGGGGCTCACCGCCGAGGCGGTGCGGAAGCGCCTGCGCAAGCTGCGGGCGCGGGTGGCGGAGCGCGAGCGGGCCGACGTCCTCCCGGAGCTCACGCCATGACCCCGCGCACCCCGGACTGGCTGGTGGAGCGGCTGCGCGCCGGGGACCTGCCCCCGGGCGAGGCGGAGCGGGTGCGGGCCCGGCTCGAGGCCGAGGGCGGGCTGGGGCGGCTGGAGGCGCTCCGCGCCGAGGACGCGGCCTTCGCCGCGGCGCACCCGCCCGGCCCGGCGCTGGGCGAGATCCGACGGCGGGCCGGCCTGCTCGCTCCGCAGCGCCCCTCCGCCCGGCGCCGCGTGATCCTGCCCGCGCTGGCCGCGGCCGCGGCCGCGGCGGTGGCGGTGGTGCTCCTCCCGCGCCAGCCCGGCCTCGACGCGCGCCTCAAGGGCATGGCCCCGCACCTGGAGGTCCACCGGCAGCGGCCGGGCGGCGAGCCGGAGGCGCTCCCGGCCGGCGCCCCGGTCCGGGCCGGGGATCTGCTGCAGCTCTCCTACGTGGCCGCCGGCGCGAGCTACGGCGTGGTGGTGTCGGTCGACGGCCGCGGCGCGGTCACGCTGCACCTGCCCGAGGGCGGCGGCCGCGCGGCGGAGCTCCGGCGCGGCGGGGCGGTCGCGCTGGCGCACGCCTACCAGCTCGACGACGCCCCGGGGTTCGAGCGCTTCTTCCTGGTGACGGGGCGTGCCCCGTTCGACGCGTCCACGGTGGTGCGGGCGGCCCGCCGGATCGCCGCGCTGGGCGCCGCCGAGACGGCGCCGCTCGACCTCCCCCCCGGCCTGGCGCAACAGGCGGTGCTGCTGCGGAAGAAGGGGTGAGCCGGGGCGGTCGCTCCCGGGCGGCGTGCCTCCTGCGACGGCTACGACCGGGCGGCCTGGAACGCCTCCTCGAAGTCCTCCTTGATGTCGTCGATGTGCTCGATGCCCAGCGAGACCCGGACCAGGTCCGGGGTCACGCCGGCGGACTTCTGCTCCTCGTCCGAGAGCTGCTGGTGGGTGGTCGAGGCGGGGTGGATGACCAGGGTCTTGGCGTCGCCCACGTTGGCCAGGTGCGAGGCGAGCTTCACTCCGTTGATGAACTTCTTGCCCGCCTCGTAGCCGCCCTGGATGCCGAAGGTGAACACCGCGCCGAAGCCGTTGCGCAGGTACTTCCGGGCGCGCTGGTGCGAGGGGTGCTCCTCCAGCCCGGTGAAGTTCACCCAGCTCACCTGCTTGTGGCCCTTCAGCCACCTGGCCAGCGCCAGGGCGTTGTCCACCTCCCGCTGGACGCGCAGCGAGAGCGTCTCCAGCCCCTGCAGCAGCAGGAAGGAGTTGAAGGGCGAGAGCGCCGGGCCCAGGTCGCGCAGCCCCTCCACCCGCGCCCGGATGATGAACTGGATGTTCCCGAACGGTCCCTTGGGGCCGAAGACGTCGTTGAACACCAGGCCGTGGTAGCCCGGGGAGGGCTGGGTGAAGAAGGGGAACTTGCCGCTCTTGGCCCAGTCGAACTTGCCCGAGTCGACGATCACGCCGCCGATGGAGTTGCCGTGGCCGCCGATCCACTTGGTGGCGGACTGGACCACGATGTCGGCGCCCCACTCGATGGGCCGGCACAGGTACCCGCAGGCGCCGAAGGTGTTGTCCACGATGAGCGGGATGCCGGCGTCGTGCGCCGCCCGGGCCAGCGCCTCGAAGTCCGGCACGTCGCCCGACGGATTGGTGATCGACTCGACGTAGAGGGCCTTGGTCTTGCCGTCGATGGCGGACGCGAGCTTGTCCGCCTCGATCCCGTCCACCAGCTTCACGCCGATCCCCAGCCGCGGGATGGTGACCTTGAACTGGTTGTACGTGCCGCCGTAGAGCAGGCTGGAGGAGACGATGTTGTCGCCGGTCTGGGCGATGTTGGCGACGGTGAGGAACTGGGCCGCCTGCCCCGAGGCGGTGGCCAGCGCCGCCACCCCGCCCTCGAGCGCGGCCACGCGCTTCTCGAAGACGTCGGTGGTCGGGTTCATGATCCGCGTGTAGATGTTCCCGAACTCCTTGAGCGCGAACAGGTTCGCGCCGTGGTCGGCGGAGTTGAAGGTGTAGGAGGTGGTCTGGTAGATGGGGACCGCCCGGGCGTTGGTGCCGGGGGCGGGCTCCTGGCCGGCGTGCACCTGGAGCGTCTCGAAGCGAAGCTTGCGGTTCGGGGGAATGGCCATTGCTCTCCTCCATCGCTCGCACGCGGCGAGCGCCTGGGAATCCGTTGTGTTGGAGCGGAATCCTATGGAGCGGACGGATCCCATGTCAAGCGGCCGTTCAGGCCTCACGCGCATCTGTGATGACGGATGGGCAGCCAAAGCGGGCGGACATCGGCCGGGAGCCGCGCTCCCGGGCAGGGCGTCCCCCGACCCCGCCCCGGACGGTGGAGCCTTCCGCCGCCGTGGTCTAGAGTCGCGGGCGCCCCCGGAGGAGAGCCCCGTGCCCGACGAGAAATCCAAGACCGTCCCCGACCTGTTCCTGGAGCGCGTGGGCCGGACCCCGGGCGCGGAGGCCTTCCGCTACCCGGTGGACGGCCGCTGGGAGAGCCTCACCTGGGCCGCCACCGAGGCCCGCGTCCGCGCCGTGGCTGCCGGGCTGCGATGGCTGGGCGTCGAGCCCGAGCAGGTCTGCGCCATCCTCTCGGCCACGCGCATCGAGTGGATCCTGGCCGACTACGGCGTCCTCTGCGCCGGCGCCTGCACCAGCGCCATCTATCCGTCCTCCACCGCCGAGGAGTGCGCGTACATCCTGGGCGACTCGGGCGCGGTGGTGGTCTTCGTCGACACCGACGAGCAGGTGCTGAAGCTCGTCTCGCGGCGCAGCGAGCTGCCCGCCCTGCGCAAGGTGATCGTCTTCGAGGGCCACGGCACGCCCGACGGATGGGTCATGCCCTTCGCCGAGCTGGAGGAGCGGGGCCGCGCCCACGATCGCGCGCACCCGGGAAGCTTCGAGGAGACCGCGGCGGCGGTGCGGGGCGACGCGCTGGCGACGCTGCTCTACACCTCGGGCACGACCGGCAAGCCCAAGGGCGTAGAGCTCACCCACGCCTGCTGGGTGTCGCAGTCGCGGTCGGTGGAGCTGTCCGGGATCCTCGACCACCCCGACTTCTTCCAGTTCTTCTGGCTGCCGCTGGCCCACTCCTTCGGGAAGATGATCGGCACGGCCCAGCTCCGGCTGGGGTTCCCCACCGCCGTGGACGGCCGCATCGACAAGATCGTCGAGAACCTGGCGCACCTCCGGCCCACCTTCGTGTGCGCGGTCCCGCGGATCTTCGAGAAGGTGCACACCCGGATCGTGGCCGGGGCGCGCGAGGGCGGGGCGGTCAAGGCCGCCCTCTTCCGGTGGGCGCTCGACGTCGGGCTCGAGGTCCGCCGCACCGAGCGCGCCGGCAGGTCCCCGGGGCCGGTGCTGGCGGCGCAGCGCGCCGTGGCCGATCGGCTGGTGTTCCAGCGCGTCCGCTCGCTCTTCGGCGGGCGGCTCCAGTTCTTCGTCTCCGGCTCGGCGCCGCTGGCGCGCGAGGTGGCGGAGTTCTTCGACGCCATGGGGGTCGCCATCCTGGAGGGCTACGGGCTCACCGAGACCTCCGCCGCCACCCACTGCAACAAGCTCGACGCCCGGCGCCTGGGCACGGTGGGGCGGCCGCTCCCGGGCATCGACGTGAAGATCGCCGACGACGGGGAGGTGCTGCTGCGCGGGCCCTGGGTGATGCGCGGCTACCGCGGCCTCCCCGAGCAGACCGCCGAGGCGCTCGATGCGGAGGGCTGGCTGCACACCGGCGACGTGGGTCAGGTGGACGGGGAGGGGTACCTGACCATCACCGACCGCAAGAAGGACCTCATCAAGACCTCCGGCGGCAAGTACATCGCGCCGGCGGACCTCGAGTCCCGCATCAAGCTCGCCTGCCCGCTGGCCTCGCAGGTGTTGGTGCACGGCGATCGCCGCAGCTTCGTGACCGCGCTGGTGACGCTCGATCCCGAGGCGGCGCGGAACTGGGCGGGGGTGAACGGGTTCGAGGGCCGCGATCTGGCGGCGCTGGCGCGGCTCCCCGAGCTCACGGCGGTCCTGCAGCGGGGGTTCGACAAGGTCAACGCGGTCCTGCCTCGCTTCGCCACGGTGAAGAAGTTCCGGGTGCTGCCGGCAGAGTTCACCGAGGCGGCCGGGGAGGTCACCGCCTCGCAGAAGCTGAAGCGCAAGCTGATCGAGGCGCGCTACCGGCAGGAGCTCGACGCCATGTACGGCGAGAGCCCGGGGCAGGCGATCGCCGGCCAGGCGCGGTAGGTGCCGGAGAGGGAAGCGGCCGTCCGGTCTCGCGATCTGGCGCCCCGCCGGGCCGCGGGGCGCGCGGCACGTCGGACCCCCCGGCTACGATCGCCGCCCATGAACGCCCAGAGCGCCGCCGCGAGGATCGCGGCCCCCGACCAACCCGTCCGCCTCGGCTTCGACAACGATCGCTACCTGCGCGAGCAGGCGCGGTCGATCCTGGAGCGGGTCGAGCGCTTCGGCCGCAAGCTCTACCTCGAGTTCGGCGGCAAGCTGCTCTGGGACTGTCACGCCGCGCGCGTCCTGCCCGGCTTCGATCCCAACGTCAAGATCCGGCTCCTGCGCGAGCTGCGCGAGCGCGCCGAGATCGTGCTCTGCATCTACGCCGGCGACATCGAGCGCAAGAAGGTGCGCGCCGACTTCGGCATCACCTACGACTCCGACGCGCTCAAGCTCATCGACGACCTGCGCGAATGGGGGCTGGAGGTGCGCGCGGTCGTGATCACGCGCTTCGAGGACCAGCCGGCCGCCATCCAGTTCAAGGACAAGCTGGAGCGGCGCGGCGTCCGCGTGCACACGCACCGGGCCACCAAGGGCTACCCCACCGACATCGACCTGATCGTCAGCGAGGCGGGCTACGGGGCCAACACCTACATCGAGACCGAGAAGCCGCTGGTGGTGGTCACCGGCCCGGGCCCGGGCAGCGGCAAGCTGGCCACCTGCCTCTCGCAGCTCTACCACGAGCACAAGCGCGGCCTCGACGCAGGGTACGCCAAGTTCGAGACCTTCCCGATCTGGGACCTGCCCCTCCAGCACCCGGTCAACGTCGCCTACGAGGCGGCCACCGCGGACCTGCACGACGTCAACATGATCGACTCCTTCCACCTCGAGGCGTACGGGGAGAAGACCGTCAACTACAACCGCGACATCGAGGCCTTCCCGCTGCTCTCGCGAATCCTGGCCCGCATCCGCGAGGACGGCGCGCCCTACCGGTCGCCCACCGACATGGGCGTGAACCGCGCCAGCGTCGGCATCGTCGACGACGAGGTGGTTCGCGCGGCCGCCGTCCAGGAGGTCATCCGGCGCCACTTCCGCTACACCTGCGAGTACGCCGTCGGCTTCGCCTCGCGCGAGACGGTGCAGCGGGCGGAGCTGATCATGCGCGATCTGGGCGCGGCGCCCGAGCAACGTCCGGTGGTGGGGCCGGCGCGGGCGGCGGCCATCGACGCCGAGCGCGCGGGCAAGGGGCACCAGGGCATCCACTGCGGGGCGGCGCTGCAGCTCGCCGACGGCCGGGTGGTGACGGGGAAGAACTCCCTGCTCTTCCACGCCTCCTCGAGCTTGATCTTGAACGCGGTCAAGCTCCTGAGCGAGATCCCGGACCGCATCCCGCTCCTGACCAGCACCATCATCGACTCGGTCACCCAGCTCAAGGGGCGGGTGGGCGAGAAGGCCGCCAGCCTGGACCTGGAGGAGACGCTCATCGCGCTGGCCATCAGCGCCACCACCAATCCGGCGGCGCAGCTGGCGGTGGAACGGCTCGGCGAGCTCAAGGGCTGCGAGGTCCACATGACCCACATGCCGACGCCCGGCGACGAGGCCGGCCTGCGCCGGCTGGGCATGAACCTCACCAGCGACCCGAACTTCGCGTCGAAGAGCCTGTTCCTGGGGTGAGCAGGGCGCCGCCGCGGACGGACCCAGGGAAGGCTGGAGGCCGCCGGGCTGCGTCCACCCCGGGCGCTCCCACCGCCCGTCGGCCCGCGCCCGGGCGGGCGGGTCCGCACGGGGCGGCGCGCCCCCCGAGGGGCACCGGCGGGCGGTAACCCCGGACCGCGTGGCAGCGTCTCAGGGCCGACGAGCGGCCATCTCTCGGGATGGCCGCGCACGGGAAAGGAACATGCCCATGACCAGACGACTCGCGATGCTCTCGGTGCTCCCGGCCCTCCTCCTCCTCGCGCTGCCCGCGGCTGCCGCGGACCAGAAGGCGCAGCGGATCGCCCCGGCCGACCTCCGCAAGGAGATGCGGCGGCTCTGGGAAGATCACGTCACCTACACCGCCTTCTTCTACCAGGCGGCCATCCGCGGCGACCCGGGTGCGAGCGCGATCCTCGACCGGCTGCTCCGGAACCAGGACGACATCGGCAACGCCGTGAAGCCCTACTACGGCGACCAGGCCGGCCACAAGCTGGCGTCGCTGCTGCGCGACCACATCACCATCGCCGGCGACGTCGTGAAGGCCGCCAAGGCCAACGACTCCGCCGCGCTCGAGGAGGCCAACGACCGCTGGTACAAGAATGCGGACGACCTGGCCGCGCTCCTCTCCTCGGCCAACCCCAGCTGGCCCAGGAGCACGCTCCAGGACGCGCTCCACGAGCACCTCAAGATGGTGACGGATCAGGTGGTGGCGACGCTGCACCAGGACACCGCCGCCTGGATCAAGGCGTACGACGAGGGGGCGAAGCACATGCTCGACGTGGCGGACATCCTCGCCTCCGGGATCGTGAAGCAGTTCCCGAAGAAGTTCTCCGGCACGCACGTCGCATCGCGGTAGACGCCGGCGCCCGATCCATCCCGTCCGCCCGCGGCTCGAGCACGGCCTCGAGCGGACGGAGGCGCCGCCCCGAGCACCGGCCGGCCTCGCGGCGGGGGCCCGGCCGGCGCGAGGCGCGACCGTTCGGTCCCATCAGAATCCCCGCCGCGTCCTCGAGCGCGCGCTGCAGCCGCTGGAGCGCCTGCTGCGCCTCGCCCAGGAAGCGGAGGTCGTCGACCCGGGAGCGGCTGGCGCGCCCGAGGGCGGCCTCGTAGGCGCTGACCGCCTTGGCGGCCAGCACCCGCACGCGCTTCCTCAGCTCGGTGCGGTAGGCGCGCGCGGCCTCCTCGTCCAGACCGGGCGGCAGCGACGCCTCCAGCAGCTGCTGGCGGAAGGCATCGTACAGCTCGCCGATGCGATAGCCCGACGCCACCGCCCAGCGGTCGTCTCCCATGCGGATGGCGCGCAGGTAGTGGCCCTGCGCCGAGAGCAGCATCTCGGCCTTGTGCTCCAGGTCCTCCTGCAGCCTGCGCTCGTCGCCCGCCGACGGGTCCACCGCCAGGGCCAGGAACCAGCCGCGGTAGGTCTCCCCCAGGTAGTACTCGGCCTGCGCCGGGTAGTAGGGATCGAGCCGCTCCTCGTCGCCCAGGGCCTGCCAGGCCGCCAGCGCGCGGCGCAGCGTCTCCTCCGCCTGGTCGGGCCGGCCGTCCTCGAGCTCGACCACGCCCAGCTGCGTGAGCACCCGTACCCGCGCCCCCGGCGGCAGCGCCGGGAGCGCGGCGATGGCCTCCAGCGTGGCGTGGGTGTCGCCCAGCTCGCGCAGCTGGTACTGGCACTCCGCCACCTTGAAAGCGGCCTCCAGCGCGTCCGGACCCTCCCACCCGCGGGAGAGCGCGCGGAATCGCTCCAGCGCCAGCCGCCACTCGCCCAGCTCCTCGTAGGCCAGCCCTGCGTCGAAGAGGGCTGCCGGCTCGTGCCGCGAGCCGGGGAAGCGATCGGCGATGCGCGCGAAGGCGGCGGCGGCGCGGGGGTAGTCCTTGGCTCCGTAGGCGGCGGTGCCGACCGCGAACAGCTCCTCGTCGTTCTTGTCGGCCAGCTCGAGGTCCAGGGGGGAGACCTTCACCTCCTCGGGGTCGAAGCGCACCTCCGGCTGGCCCGGGGCCGCGGGCGGGACGGCGGGAGACGCGGCGCGCGGGGGGACGCCGGCGCAGGCGAGCGCGGCCGCCGCCAGCGCGATCGCGAGCAGCGGCAGGGTGGGGTGGAGGACCGGGTGCCGGCGCATGGGGGGTGGGGATCAGCCGCGGACGGCCTTCACCTGCACGCGCCGGGTGCGCGGGCCGTCGAACTCGCACAGGTAGATGCCCTGCCAGGTCCCCAGCACCAGCTCGCCGCCCTCGACCAGCACCGTGACGGAGCTGCCCACCAGCGACGTCTTCAGATGGGCCGGGCTGTTCCCCTCGGCGTGGCGGTATCCGCCCCCGGGGAGCTCGTCCGGGACGGCGTGCGCGAGCGCGGCCAGCAGGTCGCGCTGAACGTCCGGGTCGGCGTTCTCCTGGATGGTCACCCCGGCGGTGGTGTGCGGGACGAACACGACGCACATCCCGTTCTCGACCCCGCTCCTCTGCAGGAGGGACTGGACCCGATCGGTGATGTCGATCATCTGCGTGTGGGCGCGGGTGCCCACGTCGAAGGAGATCATCGAGACCATGTTAAGCGGGCGGGCGGATTTGGGGAATCCGGTCGCCTCCCCGCGGACCGGCATCAGAGCAGAGCCGCCAGCCTGGCCAGCCCGGCCAGGTCGTGCACGTCCGTCTCCAGGCGGGGGATGAGCACCCGGGCGCCGGTGGCGCGGGCCAGGAGCGGCTCCAGGGCGCGGCGCTCGCCGGCGACCAGGGCCTGGTGCTCGGCCAGCCCGGCGGCGAGCCGCTCGGCCAGCGAGCCGGCCGCCGGGGCCGCGGGTCCCTCCAGGAGGCCGGCGGCGGCGAGCGGGCCGGCCAGCTCCCCGGGGCCGGGCAGCGGCTCCGAGGAGGGCCACAGGTCCGGGGTGAGCCGATTCACCACCAGGCCGGCCACGGGCATGGACTCGGCCGTGAGCCGCTCGTGGAAGGCGAGGGCCTCGGCCGCCGAGAGCGGGCTGGGCGAGCTCACCAGCACGAACCCGGTCTCGGGTCCGGCCAGCAGGGCGCGCACGGCGGCCGCCCGCTCCTTGAACCCGTCGTACATGCCCTGGAAGCTCTGGAGAAAGTCGCCCAGGTCCGAGAGGGCCTGCTGGCCGGTGAAGCGCGCCAGCGCCTTGGCCGCGTAGCCGCCGGAGAGCTGGGCCAGCCGCAGGCCGAACCGGCCCGCGCCCATGGCCGGGGCCAGGAAGGTGCGGGCCGCGTCGCTGCCCAGGAAGTCGAGGATGCGGGCCGGCGCCTCCAGGAAGTCGAGGGCGTGGGCAGTGGGCGGGGTGTCGAGGACGATCAGATCGTGGTCGCGCTCCGCCGCCAGCTCGTACAGCTTCTCCATGGCCATGTATTCCTGCGAGCCGGCCAGGGCGGCGGACATCTGCTGGTAGAGGCGGTTGCCCAGGATGCGATCGCGGCGGGCCGGATCGGGGGCGTGGCGCGCCACCAGGTCGTCCCAGGTGCGCTTCACGTCCAGCATCATGGCGTGGAGCTCGCCGGCCGGGCGCAGCCCCGCCTCGGCCAGCCGGGCCTCGGGGATGCGCGCCTCGACGTTGCCCAGCGCGGTGAGCCCGAGCGCGTTGGCGAGCCGCCGCGCCGGATCGATGGTGCACACCAGGACGCGGCCGCCGGCCAGGGCGCGCGAGAGCGCCAGCGCCGCCGCCACCGTGGTCTTGCCCACGCCCCCCGAGCCGACGCACACCGCGATGCGGCGGCCGGCCAGGCCGTCGGACAGCGCCGTCATGCGCTCCCCCTGGACCGCCAGGCGGCGTCGATGGCCGCCGCCACCTCCTCCACCTGCGCCAGGCCCCAGCCGGCCGAGCGCGATGAGCGGGACGACGGTGGTGGGCAGCTCGATCGCCGCCCGAGCCCGCGCCAGGTGGCGGCGCGCCTCCTCCGACCGGAGCGAGGCCAGCTCCGCCGCCCGCGCCGCCGGGCCCAGCGGCGGCGGACCGGCTCGACGCGCCGCGAGGGCCCGGGCCTCCGCCGGCGAGACGCGGCTCGCGGGCATCGCGTTCACGAACAGTCCGGCGCGGACCATCCCCAGCACGCCGCGCACCTGCGCGTCGAGCTCGATGGCCTCGTTCACCGGCATGCTCCTCGGGCAGCGTCACGAGCGCCACCGCGGTCTTGACCGGGTCCACCAGCAGGCGCTCCATCCACTCCGCGTCGTGGCGCAGGGGGCCCGCCGGGACGGCGTCGAGGAGCGCCGACGGGACGCGCAGCAGCTGGACGGCGTGGCCGGTGGCCGGGGCGTCCACCAGCACCAGGTCCCAGCGCGGCCGGCCATCGGGGCCGCGCCAGCGGGCCTCGTGCAGGATCTTGCCCAGCACCACCAGCTCGGCCAGCGAGGGGATGACCCGCAGGAAGTAGCGGACCAGCCGGTTCTCGAAGACGGCGTGGTAGACGGCGCGGAAGCGCAGCACCATGAGGCCGTACTCGCGCATGGCCTCGCTGCGGGCGGACGTTGAGGGCGTGGATGCCCGGCCGGACCTCCCGCAGCGTCCCGTCCCGCCGGGCGCGCCCCGAGCAGCGGCGCCACCCGCTCCTGGGCGGCGTTCACCTCGCAGACGAGGACCCGCTTCCCGGCGCGGGCGGCGAGCAGCGCCAGCGCGGCCGTCACGGTCGACTTGCCCGGCGCCGCCCTTGCCGGTCACGAACAGGAGGTGCCGGTCGAGAAGGGTGGGGTCGGCCACGAGGCTTGACAAGCTAGCGAGGGGAGGGGGACAAGTCCACCATCGACGCTCGACGATGATCCTCGATGACGTCCTCAAGAACCCCGCGCTCCGCAGGGCGCTCGCGGCCGGCGAGGAGCGGGTGGGCAAGGTCGTGGGCCGGCTGCTCTCCAGCGAGGCGGTCACCTCCGGGCTGCAGGGGCTGGTGACCTCCGCGCTCCAGGCGCGCGAGACCTTCGACCGGGGCGTCCAGCAGGCGCTGCACGCGGCCAACCTCCCGTCCCGCGACGACGTCGCGGCGCTGCAGCGCAAGCTCGAGGAGCTGGAGTCGATGATCGACGGCCTCGCCGCCCGGGTCGGGGCGCCCCCGGGCGCGATGGCGAGCGAGGGCGATGCCCAGAAGGCTTCAGGCCTCATGCCTCAGGAGAAGCACCGAAGCTCGCCGCCAAGGCGCGGGCCTGGAGCCTGAAGCCTGAAGCCTGTAGCCTGCAGTTCGCCATGCGCCGCATCGCCTTCATCAACGAGAAGGGCGGCACCTGCAAGACGACGCTGTGCGTGAACGTGGCGGCGCGGCTGGCGGCGCGCGCGGCCTGCGGGTCCTGGTCGCCGACCTCGACACGCAGGGGCACGCCGGCAAGTCGCTCGGCGTCGACGTGCGCGGCCTCTCGCCCACCGTCCACGACTGGCTGGTCGGCACCGGGCGCCCTTCGAGGCGGTGGTGCGGCCCGACGCCGGTGCCGCGGCATCGACCTCCTGCCCGCCAACAAGGACCTGGCCGGCTTCCCGGTGGCCGTGGCCGCCCGCCGGACCGGGCCGACCGGCTCGGCGGGCGGCTGACGTCGCTGCCGGCCGAGCGCTACGACGTGGTGCTCGTCGACGCGCCCCCGTCGCGCTCGCTGGTGACCGAGAACGTGCTGCGCGCCGCCGGCGAGCTCGTGGTGCCGGTGGCGCTCACCTACCTGGCGCTCGACGGCTGCGCCGAGATCCTGGAGAGCCTCGGCCCGGCTGCGCGCCGAACGCGGCCAGGCGCCGGCGATCACGCTGGTGGTCCCCACCCTGTACCGCAGGACGCAGCTGGCGGACGAGATCCTGCAGAAGCTCCGCGAGCGCTTTCCCTCGGCGCTGGCGCGCACCGCGCTGGGCTGGTCGGTGAAGGTCGACGAGGCGCAGAGCCACGGGCGGACCATCTTCGAGCACGCGCCGCGCTCGTCCGGCGCGCGCGACCTGGCGGCGATCGGGGACGAGGTCCTGGAACGGGGGGAGCAGCTGCTGCGGGCGGAGGCCTGAGCTACGGCGGTCCCGGCGGCTTCTTTCCCAGCTCGTCGAGCCGCTTCTCCAGCCCCTCGATGCGCCGCCCGATCTCCTCCAGCTGCCGGCGAACCTCGGAGAGGTTGGACATGCCCTCGACCGCGGAGCGCACGCGCTCGTCCACCTTGCGCTGGAACGCGAGCATCGCCTCCTGCGAGGCCTGCACCAGCTCCATGGCGCGATCGCGCGTGTCCTGGCTGCGCGTGAGCAGGCTCTGCACCCGCTGCTCCGCCGCCGCCCGCACCGCCTCGACGCGGCCGCGGAGCTCGGCCTGGGTGCCCTCGACGAACCGCTGGGCCACCTCGCCGCCGTGGCGGATGAGATCCTTGAGCGTGTCCAGGCTCATCTTGGAGGTCTTCTTCTCCTCCTCGAAGATGATCTGGGCGAGCGTCACCGAGGTCAGGTCTTCCTTGGTCCGGTTGTCGACGATCTTCACCTCGGCGCCGCCCTTGATCATGCGGGCGATCTCGTCGAGCGTCACGTACCGGGATTCCTCGGTGTCGTAGAGCTTGCGGTTGGTGTACCGCTTGATGACCTTCGGTTCACCCTCAGCGGCAGGAGCAGGTGCCGGCGGTTCCGCTCCCTCGTTGCGCTCGTCGTCGCTCATCTCGGAGTCCGCAGTCATAAGTGCGCGCAATTTGCGGATTGTTCTGTCGACGACGGCTGGTGTCAAGGGCGTTCGAGGTGTAGGCTCGAAATCCCGGCCGGGGGCCGCATGATCGTCATCTGCACGGGCTGCCAGGCGAGATTCCGGGTCGCGGACGAGAAGGTCGGTCCCCGCGGCGCGAAGGTCCGCTGCTCGCGGTGCCAGACCGTGTTCGCGGTGAAGCGCGGCGAGGCGCCTCCGGCGGCCGCCGGGGTCGAGCTCGGATCTCACCCCCGGCCTCGGCGGGCCCACGCCGGGCAGGGCGCGGCCCGCTCCGGCGCCGGGCGGCGCCGCGGTCATCCCGTTCCCGGTGGCGGGCTCGCAGCCGAGGCCGCCGCCCCCGGATCCCTTCGCCGCCGCGGGCCTCGACGCCTTCGGGGAGCCCGGCCCCATCGCCGCGGACGACCCGTTTGCCCGAGCGATCGGGGCGCCTGCGCCGGCCTCGCCCGCCATGGCCCCCTCGGGCCTCGGCCAGTCCGTCCACCCGGCCCCCGACGATCCCTTCGCGCAGGCGGCGGCGCCCGCGCCACTCGGCGGGCTCTCCACCGGCACCACCGGCGCGCAGAGCCTCCCCGTGACCGACCTCTCGCAGCTCCTCGGCACGCCGACGCCCCCGGTCCAGCCGCCGCCGGCGCTCGCCGCGCCTGCCCTGCAGCAGCTCGCGCACCCGGAACCGCGGTTCGGGTCGGGGCGCCGTTCGCCGGCGGGCCGCAGCTCGGCGCGGAGCCGGAGCTCGGCGCCGAACCGCAGTTCGGCGTCCCGACGCCGCCCCCCGTGGCGCCGCGCCCGGGACCGGGATCGCAGCTGGGCGCCCCGGGGTTCCCTGCCGATCTGGCGCTCGAGGAGCACAGCGCGGAGCACCCGGCTCCGTTCGCGGATCCCGCCGACGTGATGATGTCGGGCGAGGTCGGCGGATTCTCCGGCGCCGCCTTCGAGCGCGGACCGCTGGGCTCTCTGTCCGGGTCCGAGGAGCCGCTGGCCCTGGCCACCGACCCGACGCCCGGCGGCGCCGAGGAGCGGCCCGAGCCGCCTCCGCCGATGCCCCGCCCCGCCGCCGAGGCGGCGCCGAGGCGGATCGCGCCGGCCCCGCTGCCCGAGGACGAGGACCGGCGGCAGGCCGGCCTGGGGCGGCCGGGGCTGGCGGCCGCCCAGCGGCTGCGGGGCGCCGCGGTGAACGCGCTGGCGCTGGTGGCGCTGCTGGCGATCGCGCTCGGGTTCCGCGTGGTCCTGCACGGCGACGCATCGCTGGGACCCTCCGCGCTGCGTCCGTCCACGCTGCTGCGGGCGCTGCGCCGGGCCCCGGCCCAGGTCGGGGCCTTCGAGGTCGCCGGGGTGCGGAGCGGCGTGTACGCGCAGAGCGCCGGCGGCACGGTGCTGTTCGTCCGCGGCGAGGTCCTGTCGCGCGCCCCCGGGCCGGTGGGCGCGGTGCGGGTCGAGGCGGAGCTGGTCCGCGGCGGCCAGGTCCTGGCGCGCGGCGAGGCGCGCGCCGGCGCGGTGCCCACGCCCGAGGAGATCGATCGCGCCGCCGACCGCGCCGCGCTGGAAGAGCTGGCGGTCTCGCTGGGAAAGCGGGCGCCCCGGGTGGTCGCGCCCGGCGAGCGGCTCGAGTTCGTGGTGGTGCTGGGCGACGCGCCCGCCGACCCGAGCGGCGCCACCGTGCGCGTGCGCGCCGAGGCCGATGGTGCGGGGAAGTGATCGCATCGGGGCGCCGCCGTGAACCCCGCGCAGATGGCCGCGGACGCCGCCGCGCTGGCCCTGGCCCAGCGGCTGGGGACGTTGCCGGAGGGGCCCATCCGGGCCCGCGCCGCGGCCCGCGCGATCGCGCGGGGCGATCCGGAGGCCACCGCGCTGGCGCTGGCCGCGCTGGCGCGGAGCCCGGACGCCGTCATCCGGGCCGCCCTGCTGGCGGTGGGCCAGGCCTTCCTGGATCCCGTGGCGGAGCTCTCCTACGACACCCGCGCCGCATTGTACGCGGCCGCCGCCGCGCGCGGCCTGACCGAGGTGACGAGCCTGTTCCTGTCGCCGCCGCCGCTCAAGGCCTGGTCCCGGCCGCGCGAGCCGCCGGACGCGCGCCTCGCCCAGCTCTCGCTCGGGCACAAGAAGGCGCTGGCCCGCATGCAGAAGGATCCGGACCTGCTGTCGAGGCTGGCGGCCGAGGGGGCGCCGGAGGTGGTGGGGGAGCTCCTCCAGAACCCGCAGCTCACCGAGCCGTTCGCGATCCGCATCGCCGCGCGCCGCCCTTGCCGGCCGGAGACGCTCCGGCTCCTGGCGGAGTCGCGGCGCTGGCGGACCCAGCCGGCGGTGGCCCGGGCGGTGGCCCGGAACCCCTACACCGAGCCGGCGGTGGCGCTCAAGCTGCTCGGGTTCCTGACCACGGCGGACCTCGAGGACCTGGCCCGCGACGGGGCCATCCACCCGCTGGTGCAGGCGCTGGCACAGCGGCTGGCGAGAACGCGCGCGGAGTGACCTACCGCGACTGCGCGCCCTGCGGCGGCGAGAGCGGGTGCTTGGGCGCAGGGGCCGGTCCGCGGAGGCGCCGGCCGATGGCATCCCCCAGGGCCGGGATCTTCATGGCCCCCAGCACCAGGAGGACCACCAGCACGGTCACGGCGAGCTCGGCCATCGAGGATTGCTCCGCGGAAAAACGCGACGCCGGCTAGGATAGCGGTGCGGCGCGGCCGCCGCCAGGCCCCTCGAGCGCGGCGCGCTGCCGCGAGGACCCATGCCCCCGAGAGGATCCGAGCGCCCTGCGGCCCCGCCCCGCATCCTCGCGCCGCGCCGCGGGAACCGCGCCCTGGTGCTGGGGCACCGCGGGGCAAGCGCCGACGCGCCCGAGAACACCCTGGCCGCGTTCCGCCTGGCCATGGACCAGGGCGCGGACGGCGTGGAGCTGGACGTGTGGCGCTGCGCCAGCGGCGAGGTGGTCGTGATCCACGACGAGGACACCCGGCGCACCGCGGGGGAGGTCCTGGCCGTCCCCGATACCCCGTGGCCGGCGCTGCGGGCCCTGGAGGTGGGAGCCTGGAAGGGCGATCGCTTCCGGGGAGAGCGCATCCCGCTCCTCGCGGAGGTGCTGGAGGCGCTCCCGGGAGCGCTCATCAACGTCGAGCTGAAGGGGCGCGGCCGCGACCGCCGCCTGGCCGAGGCCGCGGCCCGGGTCATCCGACGCGCGGGGGCAGCGGATCGGGTCATCGCCTCCTCGTTCCACGTCGGGCTCCTGGCCGCCTTCCGGCGGTCGGCGCCCGAGGTGACGCGCGGGTTCCTGTTCGAGGAAAGCCGGATGTGGCGCCTCCGGGCTACGCTATCGGCGCGCTGGCTGCGCGCCCAGGCGTTGCACCCGGAGGCCCGGCTGGTCACGCCCTTGCAGGCGAGCCGCTGGCAACGGGAGGGGCTCGCCATCGTCGCCTGGACGGTGGACGACGCCGCCGAGGTGCGGCGGCTCGAGGCGCTCGGCACCTCCGCGCTCATCAGCAACGTCCCGGGCGCGGTGGTGCGGCTGCTGGGTTGACCCTCGAGGCCGCTCGCCCTGAGCGTGGCGGCGCGAAGCGCCGCGGAGTCGAAGGGCGCCCTCCCCCGCGCATGCGGGCGGGGCCCCCCAACCCCGCTGTTTCGGGACCTTGCTCTCCTGCTTAGAAGCCCACGCCATGGAACTCGCCACCACCACCGTCGACCTCCCCGGCTCCCACCTGGGTGTGCTGGTCCGTCCCGCCCGCGTCCGCGACGCCCTCCCAGGCGTCGTCCTCGTCCAGGAGATCTGGGGGGTAGACGAGCACATCCAGGACGTCGCCGGCCGCCTGGCCTCGGCCGGCTTCGCCGTGCTGGCGCCGGCCCTCTTCTCGCGAGGCGGCGGCTATCCGCCGGCGCTGGCTCCCGACCACGTGGCCCGCGCCAAGCAGTTCCTCGAGTCGGTGCCGCCGCAGGCCTGGGCCGGCCTGCCCGATGCGGCCAGGCGGGCGGAGCTGCTCGCCACCCGGGCCGCGCCCGAACGCGAACGGCTGGACGACACGCTTGCCGCCATCTTCCCACCCGACCGGTCGGCGCAACTGGATGGGTGGGCGAGGGACCTGGTCCAGGCGTCCGACTCGCTCCGGCGGTCGGCGGCCGTGCAGGGCCGTCGCGTCGGGGCGCTGGGGTTCTGCATGGGCGGCGGCCTGGCGGCGCGGCTCGCCACCGACGACCCTGCGCTGGCGGCGGCGGTGGTGTTCTACGGCGCCCCGCCGCCGGCCGACGCCATCCCGCGCATCGCCTGCCCGGTCATGGGCCAGTTCGGCGGCGAGGACGCGCGCCTGGTCCAGCAGCTGCCCGCCTTCGAGCAGGCGATGAAGGCGGCCGGGAAGCAGCTCGAGCTGCACGTCTACCCCGGCGCGCCGCACGCCTTCTTCAACGACACTCGCCGCTCGTATCACGTAGAGGCGGCCCGGGAGGCCTGGGCGCAGACCCTGGGGTTCCTGTCGAGGCACCTCGGACCGCGCTGATCGCGGCTGCGAGGAGGGGCTTGTGGTCCGCCCGTCGTCCTCCGATGCTTGGCCCATGGCGCGCTCCCCCTGGCAGGACCGGATCTTCACCCCGCTGCAGTCCGTCGTGACCGCGTTCCTCTTCGCCGAGGTCGCGGTGGTGCTGGGGGTGGCGCTCTGGCCGGCGGTGGCGCTCTGGTCGTGGGCCGGGGGCGTGCTGCCGGCCTCCGGCGCGCTCCGGTTCCTGGGACTGGGGGTGGCGCTGGGGGCGGCGTACATCGTCTTCGGGCTGGCGCTGGTGGTGGTGCTCCCGGTGGCGCGCTGGCTCACCCTCTCGGTCGGGACGCCGGTGGGTCGCTTCCGGTACCTGTCGCTCGCGACCTGGCGCTGGGCCAGCTTCAACGCGCTCACGCTCATCCTGCGCTTCAGCTTCGTGAACTGGATCCGGCTCACCCCGGTCCTGCCGCTCTACCACCGGCTCATGGGGGCGCGCATCGGGCGCCGGGTGCACATCAACACCGCGGTGGTGGCCGATCAGAACCTGCTCCAGATCGGCGACGACACGGTCATCGGTGGCGACGTCACCCTGGTCTGCCACTCCGCCGAGGGCGGCCAGCTCGTGACCGCGCCGGTCCGCATCGGCCGCCGGGTGACGGTCGGGCTCATGGCGGTGATCCTGCCCGGCTGCACCATCGGGGACGGGGCGGTGATCGCAGCCGGCGCCGTCCTCTCCAAGGGAACGCAGGTCGGGCCGGGCGAGATCTGGGCCGGCGTGCCGGCGCGGAGGGTGGGGCAGCATCGCGCCCGCCAAGCGACCGAGGGTGAGCGCACCTGAGCGCGCACCGGCGCACGATCTCCGAGGCCACACGGTCGCGGCCCCCATCCGGGCCGCGACCGCTTCGTTTGGGGTTGGCGCAAGATGGCCCGTGCCCGACCTCCTCGCCGCCCGAGCCCTGTTCGGCGTCTCGCTCGCCTTCCACATCGTCTTTGCCGCCGTGGGCGTGGCCATGCCGCTCTTCATGGTGCTGGCCGAGGCCCGCGCCCTGCGGAGCGGCTCCGAGGTCCACCGCGAGCTGGCGCGCCGCTGGGCCAAGGGCACCGCCATCCTGTTCGCGGTCGGGGCGGTCTCCGGGACCGTCATCTCGTTCGAGCTGGGGCTGCTCTGGCCGCGCTTCATGGCCTTCGCCGGCCCCATCATCGGCATGCCCTTCTCGCTGGAGGGCTTCGCCTTCTTCGCCGAGGCCATCTTCCTGGGCATCTACCTGTACGGCTGGGGCCGCGTCTCCCCGCGGCTGCACCTGGCGGCGGGGGTGGTGGTGGCGGCGAGCGGCGCGCTTTCTGCCTTCTTCGTCACCCTGGCCAACGCCTGGATGAACTCGCCGGCCGGGTTCGTCCTGGACGCGGCCGGCGCGACCCAGGACGTCCGCCCCTTTGCGGCCATGTTCCCGCCAGGCTGGGCGCACGAGGTCGTGCACGTGCTGCTCTCCTGCTACGCGGCCACCGGCTTCGCGGTGGCGGGAATTCATGCTCTGTACCTGCTTCGCCGGCCGGGGGACGGCTTTCACCGCGCCGCGCTGCGCATCGCCATGGGGGTGGGCGCCGCCGCGGCCCTGCTGCAGCCGCTCTCCGGTGACTTCTCCGCCCGGCAGGTGGCCCAGACGCAGCCGGTCAAGCTGGCGGCGCTGGAGGGGCAGTTCCGGACCGAGCGCGGCGCGCCGCTGCGCCTGGGCGGACTCCCCGACCCGGAGGCGCAGGAGACGCGCCTGGCGCTGGAGATCCCGCGCGGCCTGTCGCTGCTCGCCTTCCACGACCCGGACGCCGAGGTGAAAGGGCTCTCCGACTATCCGCGCGCCATCTGGCCCAACACCGTCCTGGTGCACCCCGCCTTCCAGGTCATGGTGGGCCTGGGGAGCCTGATGGCGCTGGCCGCGCTGGCCTGGGTGGCCGTGCGCCTGCGCAGGCGCGAGCCGGGGCCGCAGTTCCTGCGGGCGCTGGTGGCGCTGGCCCCGGCAGGCTTCCTGGCGCTGGAGGCCGGGTGGCTGGTGACCGAGTGGGGGCGCCAGCCATTCACGGTCTGGGGGGTCCTGCGCACCGCGGACTCGGTCACGCCGGTCGGCAACCTGACCGCGCCCTTCGTCGCCTTCGGGCTCCTCTACCTGTTCCTGGCCCTCATGGTGGCGCTGCTGCTCCGGCGCCAGATCGTCCACGCCGTTGGCGAGCCGACGGCCCCGGAGGTGCAGCCGTGACCCCCGCCGAGCTGCTGGCCGGGGCCATGCTGGCCGCGCTGGTCCTGTACGGCCTGCTGGGCGGGGCCGACTTCGGCGGCGGCATCTGGGACCTGCTGGCCGGGGGCCCGCGCCGCCGGGAGCAGCGGGCGCTGATCGAGCGCGCCATCGGTCCGGTCTGGGAGGCGAACCACGTCTGGCTGGTGCTGGTGGTGGTGCTGCTCTTCACCGGGTTCCCGCGCGCCTTCTCCGCCGTCTGCATCGCCCTGTTCGCGCCGCTCACGCTGCTGCTCGTCGGCATCGTCCTGCGCGGCGCTGCCTTCACCTTCCGTGCTTACGACCGCCCCGACGTTCGGATCCAGGATCGCTGGGGCCTGGCCTTCTCGATCTCCTCGGTGCTCGCGCCGCTGCTGCTGGGGGTGGTGGTGGGCGCCATCGCCTCCGGGCGCGCGACCGCGCCCGGACCAGGCCCGCTCTCCTGGCTGACGCCGTTCACGGGGGCGGTGGGCCTGTTCGCGGCCGCACTCTTCGCCTTCCTGGCCGCGACCTATCTGGCGGTGGAGGCGGAGGGCGCGCTGCGGGAGGACTTTCGCCGCCGCGCCCTCGGGGCCGGGCTGGCCGTGTTCGTGTGCGCGCTGGCGGTGGGGATCCTCTCCCGGTGGGAGGCCCAGGCCGTCTTCGCCGGCCTGACCGGCCGCGCCTTCACCCTGCCGCTCCACCTGGCCACCGGCGCGGCGGCGGTGACCGCGCTGGCGGCGCTGGCCCATGGCCGGGTCCGGCTCGCCCGCGCCGCCGCGGTCGTGCAGGTGGCGCTGATCGTGCTGGGATGGGGCGCCTCCCAGTACCCGTACGTCCTGGCCCCGGATCTCACCATCCAGGCCGTTGCCGCGCCGAGCGCCACGCTGGTCCCGCTCCTGTGGGCGCTCGCGGCCGGAGCGGTCCTGCTCTTCCCGGCGCTGTACCTCCTGTTCCGGGTGTTCAAGGGCGAGCGGGCGTTCGCGGTGGTGGATGGGGAGCGCCCCCAGGGATCCCGTCGATCGTCTCCCGTCCCTCCTCCCTCGTGATGGTCACCGATCGACGGTTCACGGATCACGATGATGCCCATCCAGGCCTGTCCCACTTCGCCGATCGGCCGTGTGACTCACGCCGGAGGTACGGATCGATGGCGACGGGGACAGCGTGCAGGTTCCAGCCGGCGGCCGAGCAAACGGACGAGGAGCTCGTCCGGGCGGCGCGGGCAGGGAGCTCCGGCTCCTTCGATGCGCTGGTGCGCCGGCACCGGGCGCGCCTCCGCCGGGCGGTGCGCGGCGTGCTCCGCGACCCGAGCGAGGTCGATGACGTGGTGCAGCAGGCGTTCCTGCAGGCGTTCACCGGGCTGGACGGGTTCGAGGGCACGGCGCCGTTCTCGACCTGGCTGACGCGCATCGCCATGAACGAGGCCCTGATGCGGGCCCGGCGCTCGCGGCGGGTGGAGCGGGCCGCGCCCCAACTGGTCCCTTACGCCGACGCGGTGCCCGGGACCCCCGAGCAGGAGGCGGCCTCCCGCGAGGCGATGGAGCGCGTCGAGGCGGCCTTCCCCCGTCTGTCGGTCCATCACCGAGAGGTCATCCAGCTCACCACCCTCAACGAGCTCTCCCACGCGGCGGTGGCCGAGCGGCTGGGGGTGAGCGAGGGCGCGGTCAAGGTCCGGCTGCACCGGGCGCGGGAGGCCCTGCGCGGGCTGCTCGTCGAGCGCGAGCCCGCGGGTGCAGCCCGCCCGCCCCGGCTCGTCCTTGCGCATGCCCGCCCGGGCCATAACGGTTCCTTGCCGCAGCGAGCTCGTTCCGGGTGAGCTACACGGGGTGGCTGCGCCCCGCGGAGAGCGATGAACGTTTCGACGGGGCTGGAGCATCGAGAACGCGTGATCCGGCTCTACCGGGAGTTCGGGCCGGTGGTGTACCGCAGGTGTGTGCGCCTCCTCGGCGATCGGGAGGGCGCACGCGACGCGACCCAGGAGGTCTTCGTGAAGCTCCTGCGCGAGGAACGGTTGCTGGGGGACGGTGAAGACGTCCTTCCCTGGATCCACCGGGTGACCACCCACCACTGCCTCAACTTGCGCCGCGACGGCATGGTTCGCGGACGGGCGGTGAACGGCGACGGTCTCGATCCCCTGGAGGTGGCGGCGGACACCGCCGCCTCGTTCCCGCAGCGCCGGCTGGCGCAGCAGGTGCTGGCGCGCTTCGACCGGACCACCCAGGCGGTGGCGGTGGGCGTGCTGGTGGACGGGATGGAGCGGGAGGAGGTGGCCGGGGCGCTGGGCATCTCGCGCCGCACGGTCCACCGCAAGCTGGCGCGGTTCCTGTCCGGCGCTCGCCGGCTGCTGCTGGGAGGCAGGCCGTGACGCGCTGCCCCTCCGATCTCGAGCTGGAGATCATGCTCCGGCGGCCCCATGGCGGCGAGGCCCACGTCTTCGGGTGCTCGACCTGCGCGGACCGCGTCGCCGAGATGCGGCGCCTGGGCGACGAGTTCGAGCGCGAGGTGTTCCCGGCCACGGTCGAGGCGGTGGTGGCCCGCGCTGCCCGGCCCAGGGCCAGGGCGGCGCGCCGCGCCCTGTGGGTGGCGCCGCTGGCCGCGGCAGCGGCCGCGGTGGGCGTGTTCCTCCTGGTGCGCCCGGGCGCACCGGGCGACGACTACCTCGGGTTCAAGGGGCCGCGGCTTGCGATCATGGCGTACCAGCCGGCGCCGGGCGGGGCGCGCGCGCTGGCCGACGGGCAGGTCGTCGCGGCGGGCACCGGGCTGCGCTTCGCGGTGCGGCCGGCGCGCTCCTGCCAGCTCTTCATCGTCTCGGCGGACGGGGCCGGGCACGTCTCCCGCATCTACCCGCCCGCCGGCGAGGAGGGCATGAAGGTGCAGGCGGGGAGCGGGGTGGTGGTGGTGCCCGGAGGGGCGGTGCTGGACGGTCGCGCCGGCCCCGAGCGCTTCTTCGCGATCTGCGGGTGCGGCGACGAGCCGATCCGGTTCCAGGACGTGGAGCGCGCCGCCGGCTCGCTCGGTCCGGGCGCGGCGCGCGTCCGGGCGGCCCACGCGCTGCCGGGCCTGCCCGCCGACACGCTGCAGGCCACCCTCCTGGTCGAGAAGAGCCCGTGAGAGCGCGCATCGCCATCGGCGTCCTGGCGCTGGCGCTGGCGCTGGCGCCCGCGGCCGGGCGCGCCGCCTCCAGCCGCTTCGCGGTGGTGGTGGGCCAGAACCAGGGCGCTCCCGGCCAGCCGGCGCTCTGGTTCGCCGAGCGCGACGCCGAGCGCTTCTCGCGGACCTTGACGGAGCTGGGCGACTTCGACGCCGACCGGGTGGTGCTGGTCCGGGAGGCGTCGCTGGCCCGCGTGCGGGAGGCGCTGGCGGGAACCGAGGCCCGGATGGCGGCGGCGCGGGCCCGCGGCGAGCACCCCCTGCTGGTGTTCTACTTCTCGGGGCACGCGGACGCCCAGGGGCTGGAGCTGGGGGCCGAGCGGCTCTCCTTCGGCGAGCTGCGCCAGCGAGTATCGTCCTCCTCGGCCGACGCCCGGGTGGCCATCGTCGACGCCTGCGAGGCCGGCCTGCTCACGCAGGTGAAGGGGGCCAGCGCCGCCCCGGAGCTGAACTTCCCGCTGCCGACCGACGAGCGGGTGCAGGGGACGGCCTTCGTGGCCTCGACCGCCGTGGGCGAGGCGGCCCAGGAGTCGGCCAGGCTGGGCGGCTCGTTCTTCACCCACAACCTGGAGATCGGGCTCCGCGGCGCGGCCGACGCGGACGGCGACGGGCTGGTCACGCTGGGGGAGGCCTTCCGCTACACCGCGGCCCAGACGCTCTCGGGCACGCTCGCCACCCAGGCCGGCGGCCAGCACGCCACCTACGACTTCCGCATGTCGGGCCGGGGCGACGTGGTGCTGTCCGACCTGCGCCGCGCCGGCGCGCGCCTGGTGCTGCCGCGCGACCCGGAGGCCTCGTACGTGCTGCGCGGCCCGGGCAGCCTGCTGGCCGAGGTCGCCGGTGGGGTGAAGCCCGTCACGCTGGCGGTGCCGGCCGGGCACTACCGGGTCGAGCGCCGCGCCTCGACCGGTCCGGCCGCGGCGGAGCTGGACCTGGCCGAGGGGGCCACCGAGTCGCTCCCGCCGCTCGCCCCCACACGCTACGAGCTGGCGCGGGCCAAGGGAGGTCCCAAGCCTGGCCTGGTGTTCGCGGGCGCCGGCCTCTTCACGCTCGGTCTCCCCGGCTTCGGGGCGGCGCCGGAGGCCCGGCTCGGCGTGCGCAAGGAGCTCGGGCCGGTCGGGCTGCGGCTGCGCCTGGACTACGCCGGGCGCAGGGCCCGCGACCCGAAGCTGGGCGACTATTCGGTGGGCTACGTGGGCGGCGCGGTGGCGGCGCTCTACCCGCTCAACGCGGCTCGGGTGCTGGTGGAGGCGGGGCCGGAGCTGGGCTACGGCTACGCCAGCCAGCGGCTCTCGGGCAACGGGCGGGGGTTCGGGTCGAGCATCCTCTGGGGAGGCGCGGCGGCCATGGTGACCATGCCGCTCGGCCCCTTGCGGCTGGGCGCGGACGCGGCCGTCGGGGTCCAGGCCTACCGGCTCGACGGGCGCGGCGTGATGCGGCCGGGGGCGTCGCTGTCGCTTCTGGCGCTGTGGGGGTTCTGAGTCCATGAACGTCGGCGTGGACGTAGACGTGGGCGTAGACGTAGACGAGGCCGCGATCGGGCGGGCAAGCCGTCTACGTCCAGGTCTACGACCACGTTGGTGTGTCCCTTTCGTCCTGGGAGCGGTTTTCCTCCTCTCGGCCTGCCAGGACACCCTGGTCGACGGCAACGCTCCGGTGGGCCTGCTCAATCCGACTTGCCAGGCGTCCCAGGCGACCTGCGGCGGCGTCTGCATGGCAGAGGACGCCGGCCACTGCGGCGCATCCTGCGCCGACTGCTCCGGCGAGGTGTTCACCGATCCCCACGCCGTGCCGGCCTGCGTGGCCCACGCCTGCGGCATGGCCTGTGCGCCCGGAACCCTCCGCAGCGGGCAGACCTGCCAGCGCGCCGTGGCCGTCACCGCCGGCTTCGCCCATACCTGCGCGCTCCTCGCCGACGGCGCGGTCAAGTGCTGGGGCGCCAACGAGCACGGACAGCTCGGGGACGGGACCACCCAGGACCGCGCCGCGCCGGTGGACGCGGCGCTGCCCGGGCCGGCCAGCGCCGTGGCGGCGGGGTACGTCCACACCTGCGCGGCCGTGTCCGGCGACGTGTACTGCTGGGGCGACAACACCGTCGGCGAGCTCGGCAACCTGGCGCGGGGCAGCACGAGCCGCCCGGGGCTGGTGCCGGGCATCTCCGGCGTGACCGCCCTGTCCGGCGGCGGAGGCGAGAACGCCGGCACGCCCCGCACCTACTACGGCCACACCTGCGCGCTCGCCGGCGGGGTGGTGTGGTGCTGGGGCGCCGACGAGTCCGGTCAGCTCGGCGACGGCGCGTTCCAGGTTTCCCGGCCGGCGCCGGCACCCGTGAGCGGCCTGGGCGCCGGGGCCACCGCCATCTCCGCGGGCGACCGCCACAGCTGCGCGGTGGTGGCCGGTGCGGTCCAGTGCTGGGGCGCGGATGCCGCCGGTCAGCTCGGCGACGGTGGATCCCAGAACCGCGCCACGCCCCAGCAGGTCGTCGCCAGCGGCGCCCTGGCGGTGGCGGCGGGATCGGGGCACAGCTGCGCCGTGATCGGGCCGGCCGGCTCCGAGACGCTCCTCTGCTGGGGCGACAACTCCAGCGGCCAGGTGGCGGCCGGCGTGAACGCACCGACGGTGCAGCACACCCCGTTGCAGCCCAGCGTGGGCTTCGCGTTCCACCCCACCGGCGTCGCGGCCGGCAACGCGCACACCTGCGCCTTCACCGCCGGGGCCGCCGGCCCGGTCTGCTTCGGGAGCGACGCGTCCAGCGAGCTGGGGCTCCCCCCGGCGCCCCGCGGCCTGAACGTGCTCACCCTGGCCTCGGTGCAGGACCTGGCGTCCGGGTACAGCCACAACTGCGCGTTGCTCGGGGACGGCTCGGTCCGGTGCTGGGGCGACGACACCTGGGGCCAGCTCGGGAACGGCTCGGCGGGGGGAACGGTGGCCGGGCCGGTGGTCGTCTCCGGGAACTAGCTGCGCCGCCGCGGCCGGGCCTCAGCTCGCCCGCGCGGCCTCGGCCCTCACGTCGGCGGCGAAGGCCCGCACGTCCTCCGGGGTGGTGTCCCAGGCGCACATGAAGCGCACCCCGCCCGAGCCGATGAAGTCGTAGAAGCGCCAGCCGCCGGCCCGCAGGGCCTCGGCCGCGACCGGCGGCAGCGACGCGAACACCGCGTTGGCCTGGACCGGGTGGAGCAGGCGCACGCCGGGCGCGCCCTCCAGCTCGCGGGCCAGGAGCGCCGCCATCTCGTTGGCGTGGCGGGCGTGGCGGATCCAGGCGCCACCGCGCAGCATGCCCACCCAGGGCGCCGCCAGGAAGCGCATCTTGGAGGCGAGCTGGCCCGCCTGCTTGCACCGGTACTCGAACTCGCTGGCCAGGGAGCGGTCGAAGAAGATCACCGCCTCGCCCACCGCCATCCCGTTCTTGGTCCCGCCCAGGCACAGCACGTCCACGCCCACGTCGCGGGAGAGGGCGCGCGGCGCCACCCCGAGCGCCGCCACCGCGTTGGCGAAGCGGGCCCCATCCATGTGGACCCGCAGGCCCATGCTCCGCGCCCGCTCCCCCAGCGCCGAAAGCTCGGCCGCGGTGTAGAGCGTGCCGAGCTCGGTGGGCTGGGTGACCGACACCACGCGCGGCTTGGGGTAGTGGATGTCGGCCCGGCGCCGGACCACGTGCTCGACCGCCCCGGGGCCGAGCTTGCCGTGCTCGCCGCCCGCGGTCAGGACCTTGGTCCCGTTGGAGAAGAACTCGGGGGCGCCGCACTCGTCGGTCTCGACGTGGGCCGTCTCGTGGCAGATGATCGAGTGATACGACTGGCACAGCGAGGCCAGGGCCAGGGAGTTGGCCGCGGTGCCGTTGAAGGCGAAGAACACCTCGCAGTCGGTCTCGAAGGTCTGGCGCAGGAGGTCGGCCGCTTCGGCAGTCCACCGGTCGTCGCCGTAGCCGGGCTCGTGCCCCAGGTTGGCCTCGGCCATGGCGGTGAAGGCCTCGGGGCAGATGCCGGCGTAGTTGTCGCTCGCGAACTGGCGGCGGGGGGCGGTGGGGGCCATCCGGCCATTGTAGACGATGACGGACGAGCGTCCACACGTCCGGGATCACGGAGGGCGATGGGTCGACGGGGGACGGGGTGGCCTGGTAGGGTCCGCCTGCATTCTTCCGGACGAGGGGAGGCCATGATCGAACGCCGAGGGCTGATCCGCGCCGCCGCCGCCTCGCTGCTCGCGCTCTCCTGCCGCCAGGTCCAGGGCCCCCAGCAGGCCGTGGCGGTGCCGGAGCCGCCGGTGCACGTGCGGCTGCTCTCGATCAACGACTTCCACGGCCAGCTGGGGCCGGGGAGGAGGGTGGCCGGTCGCCCGGTGGGATCTGCCGGCGTGCTGGGCGCGTGGCTCGAGTCGGCCCGCGCCGGCGCCAGGGGGCACACCCTCCTGGCCCACGCCGGCGACCTGGTGGGCGCGTCGCCTCCGGCCTCGGCGCTGCTCCAGGACGAGCCGACCGTCTCGTTCCTGAACGCGCTGGCCAACGCCGCCTGCCGCGAGGCGGGCGGATCCGCGCCCGCGTTTCCGCCCGACCTGCCGCTGCCGGACACCGACCCCCGCTTCCTGCCGTGGCTGGACCCGGCCTGCGACGTGGTGGGGGCGGTCGGCAATCACGAGCTCGACGAGGGCCGGGGCGAGCTGATCCGGCTCCTGGCCGGCGGGAATCACCCGCGGGGTCCCTTCCTTGACCCGGTCTGGCGCGGCGCCCGGTACCCGACGCTGGCGGCCAACGTCGTCGATCGGGCCACCGGCCGTCCCATCCTCCCCGCCTTCGTGGTCAAGCGGGTCGCCGGCGTGCAGGTGGGGTTCATCGGGGTGGTGACGCACCAGGCCCGGACCGCGGTGGAGGCCTCGGGCATCGCCGGCCTCGAGTTCCGGGACGAGGCGGAGACCGTCAACGAGTACGTGGCCGTCCTGAAGGCGAAGGGGGTCCGGGCCATCGTGGTGCTCATGCACCAGGGCGGCGACCAGCCGCCGTACAGCGGCCCGACGCGCGAGGGGACGACGGTCGAGGGCGAGATCGTCGATCTGGTGGCCAGGCTCGATCCCGAGGTGGACGTGGTGCTCGCCGGCCACACGCACCAGTTCGTGAACGCGTGGCTCCCGGCCCGGGAGGGTCCTTCGACAGGATCAGGACAGGTCAAGCGCGTGCTGGCCGTGGAGGCCCTCTCGGGCGGAAGCGCCTTCGGCTGGGTGGACCTGGAGGTGGATCGGGGCAGCGGCGACGTGGTCGCGGCGCAGGCGGCCGTCCAGAACGCCTGGGCCGACGAGGGCCCGGGGAGGACGCCGGACCGGGCCGCGGCGCTGATCCAGGCCGCGGCCGAGGCCAGGGTGGCCCCCATGGTCAAGCGGGTCGTGTGCACGGCCGCGGCGCCCATCGGCCGCGCCGTCGACGACGCGGGGGAGTCGCGGCTGGGCGACCTGGTGGCCGACGCGCACCGGACCGCCGCGCCCGGGGCGCAGATCGCGTTCACGAACCGTGGAGGTCTGCGGGCCGACGTGCCGGCCGGCGCGGTCACCTGGGGCAGCCTGTTCGTGGCCCAGCCGTTCGGGAACGACCTGGTGGCCATGACCCTGACCGGCACGCAGCTCCTGGCGGCCCTGGAGCAGCAGTGGGCCGGGTCCCGGGCGGACGTCCTGCCCGTCTCGGGCCTCACCTACTCGTGGAGCGCCTCGGAGGCGTACGGCAGCAGGGTCACCGACGTGCGCGTGGGCGGCGCCCCGCTGGAGCACGGCCGGAGCTACCGGGTGGTGGTGAACTCGTTCCTGGCCGGCGGCGGCGACGGGTTCACCGTATTCACGCAAGGTGTGGAGCGGGTCCGGGTCGGGAACGACCTGGACGTGCTGGTGGCGTACCTGGGGTCGCTGCCGCAGCCGGTGGTGGTGCCGAGAGGGAGCCGGATCCGGGCCCTGCCGTGAGGGGTGCGGCAGGGCCCGAGCCCGGGATTCGAAGCGAGCGCGCCGGGAGAGGGAGTGCCCCGGCGCGCCCGCCTCGACTGGCCGCGAAAAGCTGCAGCCAGATTGGGAACACCGCTCTCCATCTGGTTATTCGTTTCCGCGCGATCTTGCACGTTCCGAGGAGCGTGCCTCTGGGGCCTGTGGGCGGGGGTGGGGCGTACGGGGTCGGGCGGTCCCGGGCGGCGCCTACCGAAAATCGCGGGGTTGCGCGACGGCGTGTACGAGTCCGATCCCGAGGCGCCGGTGACCCGGGCGTGGGCTCGCTCATGGGCCCGCTGGGTACTCCCTCACCGTGGCGAGCTGGTCCGCGAGCTTGTCCGCCGCGATGGCCGGCAGTCGGCACGCGCCGCGCTCGCACACGTATGCGGTCGGCCGTCCCCCGACCGCCACCTTTCCCCGGGCGATGGGGGCCACGGCCGCGAGCCGATCCAGCGCCACCCCCTCGGCCGCGCCCGCCAGGGCGCGATTGGGCAGGAAGGTGCGGCGCAGCACCTCCAGGAAGTCCTCCGGGGGCGGCTGGCCGGCGGGCCAGACCAGCACCACCTCCCGGGGGGCGTCGGTGGCGGCGTCGAGCGCCAGCAGCATGTCGCCGAGCGCCAGCGGCTGCTCCTCGAGCGTGCGCCGGTAGAGGCGCAGGGCGCCCTCGGCGCGCTCGCGCCAGCGCGGGTCGGCGGTGAACGCCTGCAAGCGCAGCGCGTTCAGGGTGG
Source organism: uncultured Pseudomonadota bacterium (assembly GCA_963736345.1). Taxonomy (GTDB): domain Bacteria; phylum Myxococcota; class Myxococcia; order Myxococcales; family Anaeromyxobacteraceae; genus Anaeromyxobacter. Next base: position 176,380 of record CAVTOU010000016.1, read on the forward strand.
CGACCGACGCGCCCGAGGGCTCCGCTCCGTCGTGGGTGGGCTTCTCGCGGACCAGCAGGCGCTCGTGGTCGGTGGCGGTCGAGAACCAGCCGCCGCCGGCGGGGTCGCCGAAGAGCGCCTCCATCCGGTCGGAGAGGTCGACGGCGGCGGCCAGCCAGCGCGGCTCGAAGCCGGCCTCGAACAGGTCCAGCAGGCCCTGGACCAGGAAGGCGTGGTCCTCCAGGTAGGCGGGCACGCCCGCCTCGCCGCCCAGCCAGCTCCGCTGCAGCCGGCCGTCCTTCACCATCCGGGCGAGCACGAACTCGGCGGCGCGCTCCGCCGCGGCCACGTACCTGGGCTCGGCCAGCACCCGTCCGCCGGTGGCCAGGGCCGACACGGCCAGCCCGTTCCACCCCGCCAGCACCTTCTGGTCGTGGAGCGGCGGCACGCGCCGGGCCCGCGCCTGGCGGAGGTGCTCCCGGGACGGCGCCAGCGCCTCCCAGCGGTCCTCGTCCGGCTGCGGAACCCACAGGACGTTCCGCCCCTCGAAGTTCCCCTCGGCGGTGGCGCCGTGGAAGGCCATCAGCGCCGGCGCGTCCGCCCCCAGCGCCTCCTCCAACTCGCCTGCCGACCAGGTGTAGAAGCGCCCCTCCTCGCCCTCGGAGTCGGCGTCGATGGCGGAGATGAGGGCGCCCTCGGGCGAGGTCATGTCGCGCAGCAGGAAGTCCAGCGTCCGTCGCGCCACCCGGGCCAGGTCGCGCCGGCCGGTGACCTGCCAGCCCTCGGTGTACGCCACCGCCAGGAGCGCGTTGTCGTAGAGCATCTTCTCGAAGTGGGGGACCAGCCATTCCGGGTCGGTCGAGTACCGGTGGAACCCGCCTCCCACCTGGTCGTGCAGGCCCCCCGCGGCCATCCGCGTCAGCGTGAGGAGCGCCATGTGCAGCGAGCGGCCGTCGCCGGTGCGCCGGTGGTGGCGCAGGAGCAGGCGCACCGGGAGGCTGGAGGGGAACTTGGGCGCGCCCTGCATCCCGCCGTGGCGCTCGTCGAAGGAGCGGGAGACGTGCTCGACGGCGCGGAGGATGGCCGCTGGGCCCGGGACCGCCTCGCCCGCGCCACCCGCGGTGCCCAGGGCGGTGCGCACCGCCGCGGTCAGCGAGCCGGTGGCCGAGGTCACGCGCAGCCGATCGCGGTCCCACAGCTCGGCGATCTCCTCCAGGATCTCCAGGAACCCGCGCCCCATCCCGCGCTGGCCGGCCCGGGGCGGGAAGTAGGTCCCGCCGAAGAAGGGCTCGCGATCGGGCGTGAGCCATACGCTCATCGGCCACCCGCCGCCGCCGGTGAGGAGCTGGACCGCGGTCATGTAGATCGCGTCCACGTCGGGCCGCTCCTCGCGGTCCACCTTGATCGGGACATACCGGGAGTTGAGGCAGCGCGCGATCTCCAGGTCCTCGAACGACTCCCGCTCCATCACGTGGCACCAGTGGCAGGTCGAGTACCCCACCGACAGGAACACCGGCCGGCCGCTGCGGCGCGCCACCTCGAACGCCTCGTCGCCCCAGGGATACCAGCTCACCGGGTTGTGGGCGTGTTGCTGCAGATACGGGCTCCGCTCCAGGGCGAGCCGGTTGGTGAAGCGTGGGCCGTCTCCCTGGAGGTGGTGCGTGCGCGCGGCGCCCGGGCCGGGCGCCGCGGCGGCGAGCTTCCTCGCCAGGCCCTCCGGGAAGGGCTCCGCCCCGGGCAGCGGGTTCTCCATGGAGCGGGTCTAACGTGAACCCGGGTCGGGGGCACGCGCGTGCAGCAGGTCCTCCAGCGCGTGGGCGATCCTGTCCTCGATGTCGCGGCGCACCTTCCGGGCTGCGGCCACCGTCTCCTCCAGGGCCGCCTGGAGCTCGGTGCTCGGACCCACCCGCACCAGGTACAGCAGCCCCCGCGAGGGGGGGCTCTCCCCAGCATCGTTCGTGCGACCGCCCTTCAGGACCACGAGCCGGACGGTGCGACTGCCTTCCATGGGAGCAACGTAGGTCCGCATCGGGCCTCGGGCAGCCGCCGCCCGGGGCGGGGCCGCTCGCCGGTTCGTCAGCCCTTGATCACCGCCATCGGGACCAGCCGCGCCACCACGCGCGAGATGCCGGCCCGGGCCATGACGCCCACCACGTCGGCCACGTCCTTGTACGCGTCGCTCATCTCCTCGCCGAGGGTCTTCTTCCCCCGCGCCAGCACCTCGATGCCCCGCCCCTCGAGCTCGCGCGCGATGGAGCGGCCGCGGGCCCGGCGCAGCGCCTCGCCTCGGGAGAGCAGCCGTCCGGCGCCGTGGCACGAGCTTCCGAAGGTGTCGCGCATGGCCCGTTCCGTCCCGACCAGGACGTACGAGTAGCGCCCCATGTCGCCCGGGATGAGCACCGGCTGGCCCACGGCGCGGTAGGCGGCCGGCACGCGCGCATCGCCGGGCCCGAACGCCCGCGTCGCGCCCTTGCGGTGGACGAGCACCCGGCGTGCGGCCCCGTCGATCAGGTGCTCCTCGACCTTGGCGACGTTGTGGCAGACGTCGTAGAGGACCCGGGCCGCGAGATCCTCCTCGGAGAGGCCCAGGGCCCGCTGCAGCGCGCGCACGGCCAGGCCGGTCATCACCTGCCGGTTGGCCCAGGCGAAGTTGGCGGCGGCCTGCATGGCGCCCAGGTACTGCTGCCCCTCGGGGCTCGAAACCGGGGCACAGGCGAGCTGTCGATCGGGGACGGCGGCATAGTCTGCGCCGAAGCGCGCGAAGCGCGGGGTGAGCGCCGCCAGGGTCTCGTCGCAGACCTGATACCCCAGGCCGCGCGAGCCGGAGTGGATCTGCACGACCACCTGCCCGGGCGAGAGGCCGAACACCTCGGCCACGGCGGCATCGTGGACCTCGGTCACCTGGTCCAGCTCCAGGAAGTGGTTGCCGGAGCCGAGCGTGCCCAGCTGATCGACGCCGCGCGCTCGCGCTCGCGCGCTCACCGCCCCGGGATCGGCGCCCGCCAGCCGCCCGCCCTCCTCGCAGCGCTCGGCGTCGTCCTGCGCGGCGCGGTAGCCGCGCTCCACCGCCCAGCCCGCTCCCCGCGCCAGCACCTCCTCCAGCTCGCGGTCGGAGAGGCGCGGGATGGCGCGGCTCGCCCCCACGCCGGCCGGGACGTCGCGGTAGATCTGGGCCGCGGCCGCGTGAAGCCGCGGGCGCAGCTCCTCGGCCGGGAGCGCGGTGGTCACCACCCGGACCCCGCAGTTGATGTCGTAGCCCACGCCGCCGGGCGAGACCGCCCCCTCGTCGAGGTCGACCGCCGCCACGCCACCGATCGGGAACCCATACCCCCAGTGGATGTCGGGCATGGCCAGCGAGAAGCGCAGGATGCCGGGCAGGTGGGCCACGTTGCGCACCTGCTCCAGCGACGGGTCATCCGGCGCCGGCGGACCGGCGGAATAGACCCGACCCGGGACCTTCATGCGTGCCTCGCGGGGGAGCTCCCAGAGGTCGCCGTCCAGGTGGCGGATGCTCATTGCGCGACTCCTCCCGAACCCGCGCCCGAACCTGAACTCGTACCCCCTGGCCCCTGCCCCGGGTCCCCGGTCCCCTGGCCCCTGGCCCGCCGTCCGACGGAGCCGGGGCCTCGGGTCTCGGGCCAGGGGACACGGGACTCGGGCCGCGGGCACGGAAATGCCGGGTTCAGGTTCGGGTTCGGGTTCGGGTCAGACATCGAAGATGATCTCCCCGACCCACTCCCCCCCGCTCTCCTCCAGCCGCGCCCGGTGCCAGGTCACCGCCTTCACGTCCTCGCCCTCGCCGTGCCGATCGGGATGGTACCGCCCCGAGCGCACGATCGCCTCGGCCCCTTGCTCGTCGAGGCGAAGTACCTCGACGGCCGCGGGGATGGCCCGGCGGGTGGCAAATCGAAAGAGCAGCTCGCGCAGGAGGGCCACCGCCGTCCCGGCCAGCCCGGGCCCACCCGCCACGGCGATCCGCTCCTCGTCCTCCGCCTCGACCGGCCCTCCCCCTGCCAGCAACGAGCCCAGCGCCAGGGCCAGCCGCGCCAGCGCCTCGCCGGCGCTGCGCCCGCGCACGCGGACCCCCAGGTCGGCGGTGTGGCCCAGATCCTCGAAAGGCTGGGGCAGCTCCAGCATGCGAGGCTCCTACCCGGTCGCCCGCTCGGCCAGCGGCGCGATCTCGCGCGAGGTGAGCCGCAGGAAGCGGCGCACCAGGCTCGCCGCCACCACCGAGAGGCGACACCACGAACGCCCACCACATCCCCACCACCCCCAGGCGCAGCCCGAAGGCGAGGAGGAGCGTCAGCGGCAGCCCGATCGACCCAGTAGGCCACCATGTTGGCGAGGAAGGTGAAGCGCGTCTCGCCGGCGCCGCGCAGGACGCCCGCGCCGACGCGCCTGGAGGCCGTCCGAGATCTGGAACAGCGCCGCGATGCGCAGGAGCGGGATGGCCGTGGCGATCACGGCGGCGTCGTCGGTCATGAGGCGGGCGACCGCCCCGGGAAGGAGGAGCAGCAGCAGCGGCGAGGCGGACATGAACGCCGCCCCGGCCCATGAGCGCGGCCACGCCGGCCCGCCGCGCGCCCGCGCGGTCGCCGCCCGCCGACGGCCAGCCCCACCCGCACCGACCCGGCGTTGCCCGAGCCCGACCGCCGCCGTGAAGGTGAGGCTCGCGTACTGCAGCGCCACCTGGTGCGCCGCGAGCGGCACGGCGCCGAGGCGCCCGGCCAGCAGCGAGGCGAGGGCGAAGAAGCTCACCTCGGCGAACATGTGCAGGCCGGCGGGGACGCCGACCCGGAGCGCCAGCGCCAACTCGCGCAGGTCGGGCGTCGCGGGATGCCGCCATCGCCGGCCCGGGGCGCGGAGCACGGTCCGCACCGCCAGCCCCAGGATCACGACCTGCACCACGCGAGGCCACGTTGCTGGCATTGGCCGAGCCGGCCACGCCGATGGCCGGCACGGCGCGGAGCGGACCGCGACCAGGCCGGCAGCGCTCGCGCCCCCGAAGACCAGCAGGAGGTCGAGCGGACGTTCGACGACGTTCGCGATGACCGATCGCGACGACCATCGGCCGCAGGTAGCCCCGTGCCTGGAGATACGAGCGCCCGGCGCGAAGAAGGAAGAAGAACGGGAGGCCCAGGAGGCGCCAGGCCAGGAACCGGCTCGCCTCGCGCGCGACGTCGGCGCTCGATGCCGAGGGCCCGAGCAGGGCCGGCGCCGAGGGCCATGGGGAGGGCGAGCGCGGCGGACGAGCCCGAGCGGCGAGCCAGATGCCCCTGCCAGACCGCGCGCCGCGCCCTGCGCCGATCGCCCGCCCCCAGCGCCTGGGAGATGAGCGGGTCGAGCCCGAGCATGACCCCCATCCCGAGGACCCCGATCGCCATGAAGAGCGCGTTCCCGAGCCCGACTCCGCCGAGCGGAGCGCGCCGACCCGACCGACCACGGCGACGTCGACGACGCCCATGAGCGCCTGCCCGCCCTGCGCGATGGCGAGCGGCAGTGCGAGGCGGACGAGCGGCGCCGACCTCGGCGCGAGAGGGGGGCGCGGTCCGCGCACGGCCGCCGAACATTACCGGCGACCTGCCCGGCGAGCGCGCTTCCCGTGCACGCTCGTCGGGCGCCGGATACCCCTTTGGGAGGTCCCCGCGCGCTCGGTTGGCACGCCGCCGATGGGCGAGGGGGACCCGAATCGCGCGTGGTTACAAATGGATGGGCGTCCCGGCCCCCGAGGTTCTCGACGGGCGGTCTGGGATCTGCTTACTGTGCGCCGCCCTTCCTCCGCCCGGATGTCCGACACCCCCTCAAGTGCAGCCGCCTCGACGCCGACGCCGCTCCCGGTGCCGACGCCGCTCCACGCCGGGCCGCGCGTCGCGCCCCGGGGCGCGACGCTCGCGACGCCTCGCGCTCGGCGCGCTCGGCGTCGTCTACGGCGACATCGGGACGAGCCCGCTCTACGCGCTCAAGGAGTGCTTCGCCGGGACGCACTCGGTCCCGCCCGAGCCACCGAGAACGTGCTCGGGGTCGCTCTCGCTCGTGTTCTGGGCGCTGACCTTCGTCGTCACCTTCAAGTACCTCTCCTTCGTGATGCGCGCGGACAACCGCGGCGAGGGCGGGATCCTCGCGCTGCTGGCGCTGGTCTCGCAGAACCGAGACGACGCAGGCCGGCCGGCGCGCGCTCCTCGTCCTCGGGCTCTTCGGCGCCGCGCTCCTCTACGGCGACGGCGTCATCACCCCGGCCATCTCGGTGCTCGGCGCGGTCGAGGGCGTCGCGGTCGCCGCGCCGCCGCTCTGGCACCTCGTCGTGCCCGCTGTCCGTCGCCATCCTGGTGGCCTGCTGTTCGTGTTCCAGAAGCGCGGGACGGCGATGGTCGGAGCGGTGTTCGGGCCCATCATGCTGGTCTGGTTCGTCGCCATCGCGCTCCTCGGGCCTGCACGGGATCGCCCAGGACCCCTCCGATCCTGCGGGCGCTCTCGCCCACCTACGCCGTCGCCTTCTTCCTGCGGAACGGCTGGCACGGCTTCCTGGTGCTGGGCGCGGTGGTGCTGTGCATGACCGGCGGCGAGGCGCTCTACGCCGACATGGGCCACTTCGGGAAGCGGCCGATCCGGCTGGCCTGGTTCGGCGGTCGCCATGCCGGCGCTGCTGGTGAACTACATCGGGCAGGGGGCGCAGCTCCTCCACGATCCCGGCACCGCCCGGAATCCCGTTCTACCTGCTGGCGCCGTCCTGGGCGCTCTACCCGCTCATCGCGCTCGCCACCGCGGCGGCGGTGATCGCCTCGCAGGCCCTCATCTCCGGCGCGTTCTCGCTCACCCACCAGGCGGTGCAGCTCGGCTACTCGCCGCGCCTGACGGTCCGGCACACCTCCGCGACACCGAGATCGGGCAGATCTACATCCCCGAGGTGAACTGGGCGATCGGGGTCGGCCTGCGTGGCGCTGGTGCTGGGGTTCCGGAGCTCGTCCGCCCTGGCCGCCGCCTACGGCATCGCGGTCACGGGCACCATGACGATCACCACCGTCCTCCTGCACCGGGTGGCCCGCGACGTGTGGCGGTGGCCGGCGGGTCGGGCCTGGGCGCTCACCTTGCTGTTCCTGACGGTGGACCTGTCCTTCTTCTCCGCCAACGTCGTGAAGATCTCGGACGGCGGCTGGTTCCCCATCGCGGTGGGGGCGGCCGTCTTCACCTGGATGACCACCTGGAAGCGCGGGCGCGCCGCGCTGGCCAGCATGCTCCACGAGGCCGCGCTCCCCCTCGACGTGTTCATGGCCGAGCTCCGGCGCAAGGACGTGCACCGCGTCAGCGGCACGGCCGTGTTCATGAGCTCCAGCCCCGAGGCCGTGCCGCCCGTGCTCCTGCACCACCTGAAGCACAACAAGGTGCTGCACGAGCGGGTGCTGCTGGTATCGATCATGAGCGAGGAGATCCCCGCCGTCCCCGAGGTCACCCGGTCGGTGACCCGCGACCTGGGGTGCGGCTTCTACCAGGTGGTGGCGCGCTACGGTTTCATGGAGACGGCCCAACGTGCCCGACCTGCTCGCCTCGCTGGCGGTGCGGGCCCCGCAGGCCGGGCCGCGCCTCAAGCTGGTGGGGATGGACACGTCGTACTACCTCGGCCGCGAGACGCTCCTGCCCAGCGGGCCGGCGCGGCTCGCGACCTGGCGCAAGCGCCTCTTCATCTTCATGGCCCGCAACGCGCAGACGGCCAGCTCGTTCTTCGGCCTCCCGGCGAACCGCGTGGTCGAGATGGGAGCCCAGATCCAGCTCTGAGCGGATCGCCCGCGCCGGGGGGCCGCGGGCGTCACCCGACCATGACCGAGCCGAGCCCACCCGAGCGCACCGACGGTTCCGCCCTGCCTCCGGCCGCGGGCGAGGCCGGCGCGCACCGGTCGCCGGCGTCCGGCAAGGCGCTGGCCGCGCTGGCGCTGGGGGCGCTGGGGGTGGTCTACGGCGACATCGGGACCAGCCCGCTCTACGCGCTCAAGGAGTGCTTTCAGGGAACGCACGCGGTCCCGCCCACGCCCGAGAACGTGCTGGGGGTGCTCTCGCTGGTGTTCTGGGCCATCACCTTCGTGGTCAGCTTCAAGTACCTGGCGTTCGTGATGCGGGCCGACAACCGGGGCGAGGGCGGCATCCTGGCGCTGCTGGCGCTGGTGGGGAGCAAGGGCGCGTCGCGCGGGGCGGGGGTGCTGCTGGCCATGGGGCTGTTCGGGGCCGCGCTGCTCTACGGCGACGGCGTCATCACCCCGGCCATCTCGGTGCTGAGCGCGGTGGAGGGCGTCTCGGTGGCGACGCCGGGGCTGGACACGCTGGTGGTCCCGGCCTCGGTGGCCATCCTGGCCGGCCTGTTCCTGCTCCAGCGCCGCGGGACCGGTGCCATCGGGGCCGTGTTCGGCCCGGTGATGCTGCTCTGGTTCCTGGCGCTGGCGGTGCTGGGCCTGGGTGGCCTGTTCCGCGATCCCTCGGTGCTCCGGGCCATCTGGCCCGGCTACGGGATCGCCTTCTTCGCCCGGCACGGCTGGCACGGCTTCCTGGTGCTCGGCGCGGTGTTCCTGGTCGTCACCGGCGGCGAGGCGCTGTACGCCGACATGGGGCACTTCGGGCGGCGGCCCATCCGGCTGGCCTGGTTGGCGGTGGCCATGCCGGCGCTGCTGCTCAACTACCTGGGGCAGGGGGCGCTGCTGCTCGCACGATCCGACGGCATCGCGGAACCCGTTCTACCTGCTGGCGCCGGGCTGGGCGCTGTTCCCGCTGGTGGCCCTGGCCACCGTGGCCACCGTCATCGCCTCGCAGGCGCTCATCTCCGGGGCCTTCTCGCTGACGCGGCAGGCGATCCAGCTCGGCTACTCCCCGCGCCTGACCATCCGGCACACCTCGCGCACCGAGATCGGCCAGATCTACCTGCCCGCGGTGAACTGGGCGCTGGGGGTGGCCTGCGTGGCGCTGGTGCTCGGCTTCCGCTCCTCCTCGAGCCTGGCCGCCGCCTACGGCATCGCCGTCACCGGCACCATGACCATCACCACCATCCTGTTCCAGCGCGTGGCCCGTGAGCGCTGGGGGTGGCCGCGGCCGGCCGTGTGGGCGCTGACGGTCTCGTTCCTGGCAGTGGACCTGGCCTTCCTCGTCGCCAACGTGGTCAAGTTCACCGAGGGCGGCTGGTTCCCCATCGGCGCGGCCCTGGCCGTCTTCGTGCTCATGACCACCTGGAAGCGCGGGCGAGACGAGCTGGCGCGGAAGCTTCGCGATGCGGGCCTTCCGCTGGAGCTGTTCATCGGCGACCTGCACCGCAAGGACGTGCCGCGGGTCCCGGGCACGGCGGTGTTCATGACCTCCAACGTCGGGACCGTCCCTGCGGTGCTCCTGCACCACCTGAAGCACAACAAGGTGCTGCACGAGCGCGTGCTGCTGGTGTCGCTCTCGGTGGAGGAGATCCCCGCCGTGCCGGATGCGGAGCGCGTGACCACCCGCGACCTGGGGCGCGGCTTCTACCAGGTGGTGGCCCGCTACGGCTTCATGGAGTCCGCCGACGTCCCCGCCCTGCTCGACTCGCTGGCGCACCGCCCGTCCCGGGCCGGGCCAGGGCTCACGCTCAAGCCCATGGAGACGACGTTCTATCTCGGGCGCGAGCGGCTGCTGCCCACCGGTCCCTCCCGGCTGGCCTACTGGCGCAAGCGCCTCTTCATCGTCATGGCCCGGAACGCCCAGACCGCCAGCAGCTTCTTCGGCCTCCCGCCCAACCGGGTGGTCGAGATGGGCGCGCAGGTCGAGCTGTAGTTCGCGCCCCTGCGGTCGGCGCCCCGGAGCTGAAGACGGACCTGGACCGGCTGCTCTCCCTGGCCGTTGCGCCCGCGATCCAGGACCAGGTCCGGCTCCAGGGTCCAGGACCAGGCCCACTCGGCCCCCCGGGCTCCGCCGCCTGGACCGGTCACCCGCGTCTGCTACCATGCCCCGCGTGATCGTGCTCGGCATCGACCCCGGCTCCCACCGCTGCGGCTACGGCGTGGTGGCCCGCGAGGGAAGGCGGCTGCGGGTGATCGAGTCGGGCGTGCTCGTCCCCGGGCAGCTGGGGATGCCCGAGCGGCTGGGGAGGATCCTGGCGGAGCTGGACCGGATCATCGAGCGCACCCGGCCCGGCGAGGTGTCGGTGGAGGCGGTCTTCTCGGGCGCTTCGGCCCGCTCGGCGCTGGTGCTGGGGCAGGCGCGGGGCGTGGCGCTGGCGGTGGCGGCCCGGGCCGGCCTGCCCGTCTACGAGTACTCGCCCGCCGAGGTGAAGCTCTCCTTCACCGGCAACGGCCGAGCCGACAAGGAGCAGATGCTCCGCACCGCCCGGCTCCTGCTGGGCGTCGACCCCGACCTCTCCGACGAGGCCGACGCGCTGGCGCTGGCGGTCTGTCACCTGGCCCGCCGGCCGTTCCGGACCGATCCGCCCTCCGGCCGCCCGCGCCAGGGCGCGCCGGCGGCGGCGCGGGCGCGGCTCCGGCCGGCGCGGCGGGATCACCGGGGGGAGACATGATCGCGCGGCTGAACGGCAAGCTGGCCGAGATCGGCGACGCGTTCGCCGTGGTGGACGTGGGCGGCGTCGGCTACCAGGTCCACCTCTCCCGGCTGTCGCTGGCGTCGCTCCCGGCGCGGGGGGAGCCGGTGGCGCTGCGCATCTTCACCCACGTCCGCGAGGACGCGCTCGACCTGTTCGGCTTCGGGACCGAGGAGGAGGAGGCCGTGTTCCGCGCGCTCATCGACGTCAAGGGGGTGGGGCCGCGGGCGGCGCAGAACATCCTCTCCGGGATCGAGGCCCGCGAGCTGGCCCGGGCGGTGGCCGGCGGGGACGTGGCCCGACTGACCAAGGTGCCGGGCGTGGGCAAGAAGACCGCGGAGCGGCTGGTGCTCGAGCTGAGGGACCGGCTGGTGACGCTGGCCCGCGCCAGCGGTCCCGCCCGCGCCGGCCCGGGGGCGGATGCGCTGGAGCAGCTGCGCACCGCGCTCGTCAATCTAGGCTACCGCTCGCCGCAGGCGGACGGGGCGGTGGACGCGCTGCGCGAGGCCTCCCAGGGAAAGCGGCTCGACGAGCTGCTCCGGGAGGCGCTGAAGCTGCTGCGCGGCTAGCGGGCCCTGGCGACGGGCGCGGCGGGGCGCGGCCGTCAGCTGGGGGGCGGCCGCTCGGAGCGCAGCGCCTTCTCGCGCAGGCTGGACTCCAGGATCTGACGGAACTCGTTCCGCACCATGGTGGCGTGGACGGAGTCGCTCGGCTCCTCGCGCATCTCCACGCCCGGGAAGTGCTCCTTCCCCTTGGGCAGCGTCAGCACGAAGCGCGCACCCTTTCCCGGCCCATCCGAGTGGGCCGCGATCGAGCCGCCCAGGTAGGTGGCCAGCTCCTTCACGAAGGCCAGGCCGATGCCGGAGCTGCCCGACCAGGGCCGCGGCTCGGTGTCGCGCCGCCTGAAGCGGACGAAGAGCGACTGCAGCCGCTCCGGGGCGATGCCCACGCCGTCGTCGGAGACCGCGATCTCGACCGAGCTCCCCCGATCCGCCAGCGACAGGACGACCCTTCCCTTGCCCTGCTCCACGAACTTGGCCGCGTTGGAGATCAGGTTGTGCATGATCTCCTCCACCTTGTCGATGTCGGTGAAGAGGTCGTCGATCTCCTGGGCGGGATAGTCCTCCTGCAAGGTGATGCCGGAGACGGACAGGACCGGCCGGTAGAACGCGGCCAGCTTCGCCAGGAACTCCCGGGGGTGGGCCGTGCGGATGTCGAGGACCAGCCCACGCTCGTCCATTCGCGCCAGGTCGAGCAGGCGGTCGATGGCGACCTTCAGCTTGAGCGACGCCTCGTAGGCCATGCCGCACAGGTCGCGGACCTCGCGGATGTCGCCGTGCTCGTCGGCCTCCATGCCCAGCCAGGACGAGTTCAGGATGATGGCCACCAGCGACCGGAAGTCGTGGGTGATGTTGGCGATGAACTCGTTCTTCATCCGGTCCAGGTTGGAGAGGAGCCGGTCCTTCTCCGAGATCTCCTGCATCATCATCGAGGCCTTGAGGGCGCTGCGGATCTGCTCGGCCAGGGCCAGGCTGGAGATGTCGTCGAGCGCGTTGAACTCGAGGCCCAGGAACCCCATCTCCTCCTCGCCGAAGATGAGCGGCTGCCACATGATGTGGAACCGGTCCATCCGGCGAAGGATCCCCTCGGGGAGGAGCCGGCGGGCAGGGTAGGCGACGCCGTCCTTGCCGATGGGAGCCCTGCCGCCCTCGTCGTAGGCGAGCAGGAGCCTGGCCTCCTGATAGGGCCGCCCCGGGGCGGCGTGCACCGCCAGGAAACAGCGCCGGATCCCGATGCGGGGCAGCTCGCGCGCCATGTTGTCGAGCAGGGTGGGCACGTCGAACGAGCCGATCAGGACGTCGACCACGAACTGCAGCGTCAGGGCCCTCCGGGCCAGGTTGGCGTGCAGCCTCCACTGGTGCTGCCGGGAGGACTCCGCCACCAGGACCCGGGCCTGCTGGAGGAGCGTCTCGGCCTGCGCGCGCGCCTCCGCCCCCGGAGCCACCCGGCCAATCTCCTTGCGGAGCACGGTGAGGAGCTCCTCCCAGATGCCTTCCTCCGTCCCCGGGGCCAGGCTGGCCAGGAGCGCGCCGTCGAGCCGGCGGACGAACGCGTCCGGCCGACCCGGCCGGCCGAGGTCCGCCACCAGCGCCCGAACCAGCCCCTCGATGCACCCGGTTCCGCAGACGGCCAGGGCGCCGGGCACGGTCCGGCCCAGCTCGGCGAGGACGGCCTCGGTCAGGCCCTCGGGGCCGGAACCTGCCCCGGGGCGCGGCTCGCGGCACGGTTCGCCCGCGCGCGTGACCGCTCCCGACAGGCACCCGCAGGAGCGGCGGATGATCACGCGGGTGGGGTGGCGCTCGTCCGGAGGACGCGCCTCGCCCTTCACCATGCCCAGCACCAGCTCCATCGCGCGCCGCGACATCTCGAAGATGGGCTGGCGGACGGTGGTCAGCGGCAGGCTCAGCCGCTGCCCGCCGGGGATGTCGTCGAAGCCCGTGACCGAGACGTCCTCCGGGACCCGCACCTGCGCGTCGCGCAGCGCCTCCAGCGCCGAGATGGCCATCTGGTCGTTGGCGGCGACCACGGCGTCGAACGGGATGCGCTGGGCGAGCACCTCGCGCACCACCTCGTAGGCCTTGACCGGGTCGAAGTCGGCGCGCCGCACCAGGCGCCGGTCGATGGGGATCCCGCGCCGGCCCAGCGTCTCCCGGAAGATCCGCTCCCGCTCGACCGAGTCGGCGTTGTGGGCGGTGCCGGCCACGAACATGAATCGCCTTCGCCCGTGGTGGACGAGGAGGTGCTCCAGCAGCTCGCCCAGCCCGAGCTGGCCCTCGGAGAGGATCGAGGGCATGGAGGGGAGCGGGAACCCCAGGCTCACCATGGGCAGGGGGCGAAACCGGCGGCAGTACTCGTCGAGCCGCTCGTTGCCGATGTGGGTGGCCAGGACGGTCGAGACCACGACCAGGCCGTCGACGCTCTCGGGCGAGACCAGGTCGAAGATGCCGTTGCGCCTGCGCGTCAGCGGGGAGGTGGGCTCGAGATCCCCGCCCAGGAAGTGGGACACGCTGGCGCCGGCCTCGCGGGCGGCTGCGTCCAGGCCCGCCCAGATGACCCGCTGGTAGTCGTGATCGAGGAAGTCGATCATGACGCCGATGGTCGGCCTGGGCGCGGGAAGGCTTGGCGGGGATGTCTGGCCGGGTTCTGCCATCGGGCAGGAGCGCCTTTCCTGGGGTCACACCCCCTGCGCCAGTGTACGCCGTTCGGGCGGAAGGGCTGAACTCCGGACGCTCCGGGGCCGTCGCTCCCGGTGCTAGGCTGACCGGCATGCGGGCTCGCAACGTGGCGTGGATGGGGCTGCTGTGGGCGCTCGCGGTGCTGGGCTTCCAGCTCCTGGTGAGCGCCCGGTATGCGCCGGAGCGCCCCGACCGCGTGCTGACGTGGACCGCCGACGAGACCGGCGCGCACAGCCACGACCAGCAGCCGTACCTGCTCGAGCCATTCATGCGGCAGTTCGTGGCCTGGGACTCCGAGTTCTACCTCTCCATCGCCATCCACGGCTACGACGACCCCGCGGTGCGGTCGGTGGACGTCGCTTCGCGGCAGTTGTCGCTGAACTACGCCTTCTTCCCGTTCTATCCCGCCGTGGTGCGGGTGGTGGCCAGGCCGCTCTCGATCCTCACGAACCGCATCGCGGCGGCCACGCTGGCGGGCGTGATCGTCTCGGTCCTGGGCGCCATCGGGGCGGCGATGTCCCTGTTCCTGCTGGTCCGGGCGGACCGTCTTGCTGGGGGGGCCGTGAAGCCGGCCCCCCCAGGCCCCCCGCTCGCTCCGGGGCAGGCTCCTCCGCCTGCCCCTTCGGACGATCTTGCTGGTGGGGCCATGAAGCCGGCCCCCCCAGGCCCCCCGCTCGCTCCGGGGCAGGCTCATCCGCCTGCCCCTTCGGACGATCTTGCTGGTGGGGCCATGAAGCCGGCCCCCCCAGGCCCCCCGCTCGCTCCGGGGCAGGCTCATCCGCCTGCCCCTTCGCTCGCCATTCCCGGCGACCAGGATGATCGGCGCGCCTGGAAGACCGCCTTCTTCTTCCTGATCTTCCCCACCAGCTTCTTCCTGGCCCAGGTCTACACCGAGGGGCTGTTCACCGGACTCGCCTTCGGGTCCATCGCCCTGGCGTACCGTCGGCAGATCGGGTGGGCGGCGTTCCTGGCCGTGCTGGCCACCTGGACCCGGGCGGTGGGCGTGTTCCTGGTGATCCCCGTCGCCTGGGCCTGCTGGGAGGAGCACCGGGCCCGGGGCGGCGACCGCGCCGCGCTGGCGGCCGTCCTCTTCGCGCTGGCCCCGGTGGCCGCCTTCCTGCTGTGGTGGCTCTCGCCGCTGGGTCGGAACTTCGGCGAGGTCGAGCGCGAGTTCTTCGGCCGCGGCGCCTTCCACCTGCGGGACTCGGCGGCGAGCTGGGGCCACGCCCTGGCCCAGCTCCGCACCGGGCGCCCCGAGGCCCGGGTCTACTACGGGATCGAGCTGTCCGCGACGGCCGGCGCCATCGCAGCCTGCCTGCTCACGCTTCGGCGGATGCCGGGGGTGTCGCTCTTCGGGCTGGCGGCCCTGCTCATCCCGCTCACCAGCGGGGAGGCGCAGGGATTCGACCGATTCGTGCTGGCGGTCCCGTCGCTGTTCGTGGTCCTGGGCGGCATGGGGGAGCGCAGCGAGGTCCTGGATCGGGCCTGGACCGTGGTCAGCGTGCTGCTCCTCGGGATGCTGGCCTCGCTCTTCACCTTCGATTTCTGGGTGGCCTGAACATGCGCCCGCTCGACCGCAGCTTCGTGCGCTCCGTGCTCCTCCCCGCCAACCTGATCGTCGCCGCCCTGGTGGTGTTCGGCGTCCTGGCGTTCACCGTCGAGGGCGATCTCCGCCTCGTCTCGCGGGAGATCGATCCCGACCTGCGCCGAGCGCCGGCCGGCGAGCCGGCCGGGGCGCCGGACCCGAGCAAGCAGGGGACGCTCACCGTCAAGGTGACGGGGGCGCACGACGCCAGCGGCAAGATCCGGGTCCTGGTATTCGATCGCGGACCGGTCACCGGCGGGGCCAACGCGGTGGCGCAGAAGTGGATCCCTGCCTCGCCGCAGGGAAGCACCGCCGTCTTCGAGCGGCTGCCCTACGGGTCCTATGCGGTGCTGGCCCATCACGACGTGAACGGGAACGGCAACCTCGACAGGGAGCAGCCCGGCGGTCCGCCGGCCGAGCCGGTCGGCAAATCGAACTCCCATGGCCCGAGCATGGGGCCGCCGACCTACCAGGACTCGCGCATCGTGCTCGATCGGGAGGCGCTGGAGATCGAGATCCCGCTCACCTCCTACTGATCATGGTGCATGAGCCGGCGCGAGCGGGGTGGCGGCCCTGAGCGCATAGCGCAGGAACAGGAACTCCCCGGCGCGGCGGACCGAGAGCAGCCGGCCCGCCAGCCTTCCGGGCGGGAAGACCAGCCCCTCGATCAGCGCCAGAGTGCGCGGCGCGGCGGCCCGGCCCACCAGGATGGGCGCGACGGTGAGGAACAGCTCGTCGAGCGTGCCCTCGGCGGCGTAGCGCGTCGTCGAGGTCGGCCCGCTCTCGACCAGGACGCGCGCCGAGGGCCCGAGCCCCGCGGCGCGGAGCACCGCCGCGAGCGGGATCCAGCCCGCTTCCGGCGCCGGGACCGCCACCGGCACGGTCGCGCGCTGGGACCGGAGCCGCGCGGCGCCGGCGGCGGTGGTGACCACTAGCGCGGGGGCTGCGCCCGTGAAGACGGGCAGCCGCAGATCGACGTCGCCGCTGCCCGTCACCACCACCTGCAGCGGCGGCGCGGTCTTCCCCAGCGCGGCGCGGAGCCGGGCGTAGGGTCCGGCCAGCGGCGGAAAGATCCGCTCGGCGGTCCACAGGTGCTCGCCCTCGGCGCGCAGATTGCCGGCGCTGACCACCACCGCGTCGGCGGCGGCGCGGAGCAGGCCCATGAGCGCGCGGTCCTGGGCGTTCCCGCCGCTGATGTCCGCGCCGTTCCCGCGCGGCGGATCGACGGCCACGATCCCGTCCACGCTGGCCACGAAGTTCGCGAACACCAGCGGCCGGTCCGGCCGCCGCGGCATGCGGAGCGTTCCGTGGAAGGCCAGCAGCTCGGGCGGAAGCGGGAGCGGGTCGCCGGGGGCCTCGTCGAAGAACGGCTCGAGCGGATCCATGCGCTCACCGTGCCCCGGGAACGCCGCCGCCGCCACCGCTCGGCCGGGGAGCGAGCCCCCGGATGGTCCGGGATGGACCGGGCAGGCCGTGACATCCTCCCCGCATGAAACGATCTTCCACCGGCGCCGGGGTCCCCGCCCGCGGCGGCCCGGGGATGCCGCTCGCGCCCCTGCGCGCCCTGGGCGAGCAGGCGCTGTCGCGGGCGGCCGGGGCTCCCCTGGTGGCCGGCAACCGCGTCCGCCTGCTGCTCGACGCGACCGAGAACTACCCCGCCTGGCTCGACGCGCTGGAGGGGGCGCGCCGGACGGTGCACCTCGAGGCGTACATCCTGGCCGACGACGAGGTGGGGAACCGGTTCGCCGACGCGCTGCTGGCCTGCGCCCGCCGCGGCGTGCAGGTGCGCCTGCTGCACGACTGGCTGGGGGCGCGGGGCGAGGCGGGCCGGCGGTTCTGGCACCGGCTGGAGGCCGGGGGCGTCGAGGTGCGCGCCTTCAACCCGTTCCGCCTGGACGCGCCGCTGGCTTGCCTCCGCCGCGACCACCGCAAGTCGCTGGTGGTCGACGGGCGGCTCGGGTTCGTGACCGGCCTGTGCATCGCTGCCCGATGGGCGGGGGCGCCCGGGCGCGGGGTGCCGCCCTGGCGCGACACCGGCGT
Source organism: uncultured Pseudomonadota bacterium (assembly GCA_963736345.1). Taxonomy (GTDB): domain Bacteria; phylum Myxococcota; class Myxococcia; order Myxococcales; family Anaeromyxobacteraceae; genus Anaeromyxobacter. The sequence continues at coordinate 193,754 of CAVTOU010000016.1, forward strand.
CGAGATCGAGGGGCCGGCCGTGGCCGATCTGGCCCAGGCCTTCGCCGCCGTCTGGGCCGAGGCCGGCCCGCCGCTGCCGGCCGAGGAGCTGCTCCCGCCGGAGGCCGCGGCGGCCTCCGGCCAGGTCGCCGTCCGCGTCATCGCCACCGAGCCGGCCACGGCCGGGCTGTACCGGCTCGACCTGCTCGTCTCCGCGCTGGCCCGCAGCCGGCTCTGGATCACCGACGCCTACTTCGTGGGCGTCCCGTCCTACGCGCAGGCGCTCCGGGCCGCGGCGCAGGACGGCGTCGACGTCCGGCTGCTCGTGCCCGGGACCAGCGATCTCGGGATCGTCAAGCGCCTGGGGGTGGCCGGCTACCGGCCGCTGCTCGAGTCGGGCGTGCGCGTCTTCGAGTGGAACGGGCCCATGCTGCACGCCAAGACCGCGGTGGCCGATGGGCGCTGGGCGCGGGTGGGCTCGTCCAACCTGAACCTGGCGAGCTGGATGGGGAACTGGGAACTGGACGTCGCGGTCGAGGACGCCGGGTTCGCGCGGGAGGTGGAGGAGGCCTTCGAGCGCGATCTGGGGAGCGCGACCGAGGTGGTGCTGGCCACCGCCCGGCGGCTGCGCGGCCACGCACCCCAGCACCCGGCCGCGCGGCGGCGGGAGCGCGAGGGCTCGGCGGTGGCGGCGGCGGGCGCGCTGCGCCTGGGCAGCGCCGTGGGCGCCGCCCTGGGCGGCCGCCGGGTGCTGGGCCGGACCGAGGGGGACGTCCTGGGCTGGGCCGGGCTGGCGCTGCTCGGGGCCGCGCTCCTGGCGATCCTCTTCCCGCGCGCCGTGCTGGTGCCGGTCGTGGCCGTCCAGATCTGGTTCGGGACGGTGCTGATCGCGCACGCCATCCGGATCCGGCGGGGCGGCGTCGAGCCCGCCGCCAAGGAGGCGAGGGAGCCGCCGCGGGATCCCGCGCCGGGAGCGTGAACGGAAAGGAGCGGGCCCGCCCGGGCCCGCTCCTTCTTGCCGAGCGTGATGCGCTCGCCTGCCCGCGGCCAGCCGGCGCTACATCGGGAAGGTGCAACCCTCGGCGTCGAGGCAGTCGAACATGTCCGATTCCGTCGCGGTGGCGCAGTCCAGCGCCACGATGCACTCCATGGCCGCGGTCTTGGAGCCGGTGCAGGTGGTGGCGTTGCAGCTCGCCAGGGTGTCCGCCACGGGCGAGTCCCCACCGGAGCAGTTCCAGACCGTGTAGGCCACGCCCTGGCAGGTGGCCGGGAGCGAGCAGCCCTGGGCGCTCTCGCACGCCATGGCGTCCGTCTGCAGCGTATCGTTGCACGTGGCCGCCGCCGCCTTCATGCAGTCGATGGCCGCCGTCTTGGAGCCGGTGCAGGTGGTCACCTCGCACTGACCCTGGATGGTGGAATCGGCGGTCCCGCCCAGATCCACGATGCAGGCGTTGATGGCCGTGGCCATGCCCGCGCAGTCGCCGCCGCCGCCACCGTCGCTGCCACCGCCGCCGCACGCGAGCGACGCCATGCACAGGACCGCAAAGATGCCCGTCGAGAAGCGCTTCATGCTTCCTCCACTCTGGCCGTCGTCGCGCCCGACCATCGGACGCGCAGGCACCTCACGGTACCATTGCCTAAACGGTACGTGAACGGGAGGACTTCCCCGGGGTGTTGACCCCACGTCAACTACCTTTCCCGACGTCGTTCGCGGTGCGTGAACCCAGGGGCAAGCCCCGGGTCACCGGCTGAGCGGTCCGTGAACCCAGGGCAGGCCCTGGGGTCAGCGAGAATTCGGCGGATCCCGGGCCAGGTGCGCGAGACTCGGCCGCCCGGCCAGGACCCTGGGCGCGGGTCCCCGGCGTGGGCCCTCCGCGCACCCGGGCTGGCGCCGGTCGGGCCCCGGACCGATGGGCGGCGGAGCGGGGACGGCCGCGCGCCGCTATCCGCCCGGGCCAAGGCCCGTTCCGGGAGCTGCGCCGCGCGGCCGCGACGGGCAAGAAGACCTCATGGCCGCGCGTCAACTGAAGCTCGTGTCCTTCGAGCTCTGCCCCTACGTCGAGCGGAGCCGGATCGTCCTGCTGGAGAAGGGCCTGCCCCACCAGGTGGAGTTCATCGACCTGGCCCACAAGCCCGACTGGTTCCTCCGGGTCTCGCCCATGGGGCGCGTGCCCGTCCTCCTGGTCGACGGACGCCCGGTGTTCGAGTCGATGATCATCAACGAGCTCATCGACGAGCTCTACCCCGAGCGCCCCCTCATGCCCGCCCATGCCATCGCCCGCGCCGAGGCGCGCGGCTGGATCGTCTTCGCCAACGACGTGGTCATGACGGCGGGCCACCAGGCCATGACGGCGCTGGCGGGGCCGCAGGACGGGTCCGCCCTGGAGGGCCGCCTGGCGCCGCTGCGGGACGCGTTCGCCAAGCTGGACGCGCAGGTCGCCCGGGGCGGAGGGCCCTTCTTCGCCGGCGAGCGGTTCTCGCTGGTGGACGCGGCCTACGCGCCGTTCTTCCGCCGCTGGCGCGCGGCCGAGGGATGGGGCCGGCCCGGCTCGGCGCTGCTGCCGGGCGCGCCCGCCCTGGCCGTCTGGGTCGATGCCCTGGCCGCGCACCCGAGCGTGCGGGCCGCCGAGCCGGACGCCTTCGCCCGCCGCTACCGCACCCTGCTGGAGGAGCGCGCGGCGCGGGCGCGTGCCGCGGCGCGGGCGTGAGCGGGTCCAGGAAGGCAGGGTGAGGGGCGCCCTTCGACTCCGGTCGCGCTGCGCGCGACCTACGCTCAGGGTGACCGGCCTCTAGTGATGGAAGAGACGCAGGCCGGAGAAGGCCATCGCCATGCCGTACTCGTCGGCGGCGCGCGATGACGACGTCGTCGCGCACCGATCCGCCCGGCTGCGAGACAGGTAGCTCGACGCCGCTCTGCGCGGCGCGGTCGATGTTGTCGCGGAAGGGGAAGAAGGCGTCGGAGGCGAAGCTCACGCCCTGCTGCGCCGACGAGCCAGGCGCGCTTCTCCGCGGCCGTGAGCCGCACCGGCGGCTTCGTCGAAGCACTCGAGCCAGGCCGCGCTCCTCCGCCGGGCGAGAGCGCCTCCTCGCAGGAAGAGGTCGATGGCGTTGTTCCGCTCCGGTCGCGCCAGATCGCGGCCGGAACGGCAGACCCAGGACCGTCGGATGCTGGCGCAGGAACCAGCGGTCCGCCTTGGCGGCCGGCCAGGCGCGTGCAGTGCACGCGCGATTGCTGCCCGGCGCCGATGCCGATGGCCTGGCCCGTCGAAGGCGAAGCAGACCGAGTTCGACTGGGTGTACTTGAGCGTGATCAGCGCCAGGATCAGGTCCCGCCGGGCCGTCGTCGGGGATGATCTGGTTCGGCGGTCACCACCTTGGCCAGGTGCTCCGGCCCGGGCAGGACCGCGTTGCGCCGCTGCTCGAAGGTGATGCCGAAGACCTCGCGCGTCTCGAGTCTCGGGCGGCCTCCCACGCCGGGTCGATCTCGATGACGCAGTACCCGCCCCTGCGCTTGCTGCGCAGCAGCTCGAGCGCGGCCGGCTCGTAGCCCGGCGCGATGACGCCGTCCGAGACCTCTCGCTTGAGGATGCGGCCGCGGTCGACACGTCGACCACGTCGGAGAGCGCGGCCCAGTCGCCGAACGAGCAGAGCCGGTCGGCGCCGCGGGCCCGCGCGTAGGCCGTCGCCAGCGGCGAGAGCTCGAGGTCGTCGACGAAGGCAGGCCCGCCGGAGCGCCTCGGCTCATGGGCACCGCCACCGCCGCGCCGGCCGGGCTCACGTGCTTGAAGGAGGCGGCGGCCGGCAGCCCGAGCGGCCGCTGCAGCTCGCGCACCAGCTGCCAGGCGTTGAGCGCGTCGAGCAGGTTGATGTAGCCCGGCGCGCCGTTCAGCACGCGGAACGGCAGCGGCGCCGCTCCGCACGAAGACGCGGGCCGGAGCCTGGTGCGGGTTGCAGCCGTAGCGGAGGGGGAGCTCGGTCATGCGGGAAAACTAGCACGCCTGCCCGGGCGGCTCGCGTGCAAATCCGAACCCGAACCCGAACCTGAACCCGGCCACTCGTCCCCCGCGATCCGGGTCCCGAGGCCCGTCCCCGTGCTCCGGGTTCGGCTCACGGGCGACGGGCGGCGGGCCAGGGGAAGCGGTTCACGGGCACGCACTTCGCGGGTTCAGGTTCTGGTGCGGGTCCGGGGATGGCTCCTCAGGGGATCGTCACCCCCTGCAGCTCCACCGGCCCGAGCGTGTAGTCGAGCTCGATCGACTGCTGCACACTGGAGGGCGGGATGGTGTCGATCACCTTGGGGACGGTGCCGGGGTCGGCGGTGCAGTGGTCATCGGTGCTGGTCGCGGCGCACACCCCGAACTGGAACGGCTGGGGGGTCGGCGCGAAGGACCGGGCCTGGTCAGGGCTGAAGCCGTCCTGGCCGGTGAGCGCCACCGTGAAGGCCCAGCCGCTGGCGGGCGTGCCGCCGAGCGCCGCCTTGTCCACCGTGAAGGTGATGAAGCGCGAGATGGCGTTGGCCTTGATGGCGATGGTCCCCACCGTCGTGCCACCCGGGTCCACGAACCGCTGCCCGAACCCCTGCACCTCGACCAGCCTGGACCAGGCGAAGGCCGGGGCGATGGAGTAGTTGCGCTGCGGGAAGGACGCCGCGGTGGAGGTGGTCGCGGCGGCCGGATCGCGCACGTACACGTCCACGAGCTGGGCGCCCTCCGGGCTGCCGAAGGTGGGGGTGAGATCGCGGGTCCGCACCCGGAAGGTCACGGTGGTGCCGGTGTCGTAGACCTCGAACCGCTGCAGGTCGAACGCGCCGGGGTGGAAGTCGCCCGAGGTCGGGTAGGCGTAGTTCCCGGGGCCCGCGTCGTCGCCGTCCAGGTCGTCGGCCGCGAAGAGCAGCGTCCCGCTCACCACGTCGTTGACCACGGTGCGGACGGCCTGGGCCGTCCCGCCGTCGGGGGCGGTGGCGGTCACCACGATCACGTTCACGCCGGCCGCGATCGGGACGGTCACCGAGAAGGACCCGTCGCCGGCCGCGATCTGCGTGGCCAGGGCGGTGGTGTTCGCGTCGGTGCCGACCGCCGCCACGTCCACGGTGGCGCCGGGCGCGGTGGTGCCGGTCACGACCACGCTGCCGGTCGCGGCCGACTGATCGGGCGGGGAGGTGACGGTGAGGGTGGTGGCGCCCTGGGTGCGGGCCACGTAGCGGTCCACGGTGATGCGCGGCTTCTCGAGGATGCGCCGGGCGGTGAGGTCGGCGATGCCCCGGACCAGGGCGGCCGCCCCCCAGGTCAGCGGCCCCGCCGAGCCGTCGGGCTTTCCGTCGGTGAATCCGATCGAGGCGGTGGTGGGATCGCTGCCGAACGGGGAGGCCGGCACGTCCGCGAAGTCCCACACCTGCTCCGGGACGAGCCCCACGCCCGAGGACTGGGCCACGATGCTGCGCAGGATGGCGGCCGAGGTGGAGGCGTTCCCGAGCGAGAGCTCCTGCTCGGCGCGCTCCACCGCCAGCACGGGCCAGATGTGCCCCACGCCCTTGCCGCTCGGCGCCCAGGGAGCGCCCTCGACGGTGCAGGCGCTGCCGACGCCGAGGTGGCAGTCGCCGTAGCCGTCCCCGTTGTAGCGCAGCCAGCCGGCGCCGCTGGGGGTGGTCCGGCGGATGATCGCGTCCACCACCGGCAGCGAGCGGAGCACGTCGGGATCGTCCGGCGGGAACATCCCCAGCCGGACCAGCTCCTGGAACCCGGCGTCGATCACCTCGCGCTGGTCCAGGGTCGGCCCGCCGTTTCCGACGTTGTACGTGATGGCGGCGTCGGGATCGCCGGTCTTCGAGAGCCGGATGAAGTAGGGCGACGGGGAGAGCGGGCCGTTGGTGGTGACGGTCCACCCCTTGACGCTGCGCTGCCACTGGTCGGCGGTGGCCAGCCACACCCGCGCCGAGACCTCGTCGCCCTGCACCTGCGCGATGTGGGCCGCGGCCACCAGCCCGGCGATCTCGGCGGCGATGGTCGAGGGCGAGAAGCCGCCCTGCTCCTCCCAGCGCTCCGGCCCCGCCGCCGGTCCGTGGCCGATCAGGTAGTCGGCCGCCGCCGCCACGTGCGCGTACAGCGAGGCGTCGCCGGCCAGCCCCGATTGCCAGGCCATGAGGATGGGGTAGGCCACCTCGTCGAGCTGGACGTTGAAGGAGTCGGGCGCGGTCTTGCCGTTGAGGAGCGAGTTCCGCGGGAACGAGCCGTCCGCCTGCTGCTGGCGCAGGAACAGGAACCGGACCGCGTCGCGCGCCGTGGCCAGGTCCCCGTCGGTGAGCAGGCCGGTCCAGGCCTCGTACAGGTCGCGCGCGAAGACCTCGCGGTACGATCCGAAGTACGTGTTGTTGGGATTGCCCGCCGAGACCGCCTGCCCCCACGGGCTGGTCAGCGAGGCCACGATCGCGCCGGGGAAGGTCTTGTCCTCGCTCGCCTTGAGCGCGTTGGCGGAGACGTAGTAGGCGCGCACCAGCGCCAGGGAATCCGCGAGGGAGAGGCCGGGCTGGCGGAGGGCCGGGGGCCGCAGCTTCGCGTCGTAGCGGAGCCAGCCCACCTCGTAGGCGGCGCGCACCGCCGGGAAGGGGCGCGCCAGCGAGGCGCCGGCGGCGGCCACCGCGGCGGCCTGCGTGGTGCCGAAGCCCAGCGCCAGCGTGATGCCGCCGGTCGGGTCCAGGGTGAGCGCGGCGGTCTGCTCGACGTTCCCGCCGGTGGCCGTGTCGGAGGCCGGGCCGAGCTGGTGCGAGCCGTCGAGCTGCACCAGGCCGTCGCTGGAGGTGCCCACGAACCCGCTCGAGACCGCGGCGAAGGGCCGGCTGGCGCGCAGCGCCAGGAAGCTGGGGACGGCGTAGTCGCGGTTGACCGCGTTGGTGGTGGTGGTCACGTCGAAGGTGACGGGGACGGGCCGGCCGGTGGACGTGTCCACCACCGCGGTGTCCGGGCCGCCGTTGCCGCTGCCGCCGCCGCCGTTGCCGCCCGCGGTCGCATCCAGCCGGACGTAGAGCCGGTAGGCGCGGGCCGCCTTCACCAGCGGCGTGTACTGCACGCGCGCCAGCACCGTGTCTCGATCCGGATCGGCAACGTAGGTGGTGGCGATGCGGTAGGCGCCGCTCCGGGCGGTCGAGGTGATGGTGCAGGTCATCCCGGTCGCGTCGGCGCTGGCCGTGTAGCTGGTGTCGCGCGACTGGAGATCGGTGAAGGTCGCGCCGTCGCTGACGATGAGCTCCATGGTCTCGACCTGCGTGGCGTCGGCCGTGGGGGCGTACACGTCGGAGAGGACCCCGTTCGCGACCGTGTACCAGACGTGCGAGGACGCGCTGAGGGCCGTGCCCAGGCAGTCCTTGCGGGCGCGGTCGAAGTGGCTCAGCGCGCCGGGCGCGCCCGGGGCCTCGGCGGCCGACGAGGGCCAGGGAAGCGACAGCGCGGAAAGGGCGAGCGCGAGCAGCGCTCGATGCGGCAGGCGAGCGGGCAGAGGCATGGTGGCTCCCTTCGGCTCGGAGGGGGCTGCGGCGTTCGACTACGCCGCCACGGGGCCCGCCGCCAGGTCCCTCGCGTGTCGACCCGCTGTGGTCACGGGTGCTCGACGCCGGGGAGCGTCACCCCCGCGTGCTAGGGTCCCTGCGATGCCCGTGAAGCCCGTGCGCGACGTGTCCCCGGCGGCCCAGGAGGGCGACGAGCGTCTGGAGCAGTCGCTCCGGCCCGCCACGTTCGAGGACTACGTGGGGCAGGAGAAGATCGTCGACAACGTCCGGGTCTACGCCGCCGCCGCTCGCAAGCGGGCCGAGGCGCTCGACCACGTGCTCCTGTGCGGGCCGCCGGGGCTGGGCAAGACCTCGCTGGCCCACATCCTGGCGCGCGAGCTGGGGGTGACGCTGCACGTGACCAGCGGCCCGGCGCTGGTGAAGAAGGGCGACCTGGCCGGGCTCCTCACCGCGCTGGCGCCGCGCGACATCCTCTTCATCGACGAGATCCACCGCCTCTCGCCCGCGGTCGAGGAGGCGCTCTACCCGGCCATGGAGGACTACCGCTTCGACGTGGTGCTGGGCGCCGGGCTGGGCGCCCAGACCATGGAGATGAAGCTGGAACGCTTCACGCTGGTGGGCGCCACCACCCGCACCGGGCTGCTGGCCAGCCCGCTGCGCGACCGGTTCCCCATCCAGGAGCGACTCGACTACTACGGGCCGGCCGAGCTGAAGGAGATCGCGGTCCGCGCCGCCCGCAAGCTGTCGCTCCCGGTGGATCCCGACGGCGCCGAGGAGCTGGCCCGCCGCGCCCGCGGGACCCCGCGCATCGCCATCCGGCTCCTGCAGCGCGCCCGCGACTTCGCGCAGATCGAGGGCGACGGCCGGCTGACGCGGGCCATCGTGGACCGAACCCTGCAGCGCCTGGAGGTGGACGGGCGCGGGCTCGATGCCATGGACCGCCGCATCCTGGCCACGGTCATCGACACGTTCGGCGGAGGGCCGGTCGGCATCGACGCGATCGCCGCCGTCGGTGGGCGAGGAGCCGGACACCATCGAGGACGTCTACGAGCCGTTCCTGGTGCGGGAGGTCCTGCTGGCGCGCACGCCGCGCGGTCGCGTGGCCCTGCCGGGCGCCTACGCGCACCTCGGCCGTGAGCGGCCGCGCGGCAAGCAAGGGGACCTGCTGTAGGGGCCGGTCGCAAGGAAGCGCGACGGCGCGTGTGCGTGTGGCTCCCCCGTATTCGGGTGGTCACACCGTGACACGAACGCCCCGCATCGCGGGTCTGCCCTCGCGCCATGTGCGCAACGCGATCCGGTGCGGGGCTCTTCGGCGGGCCTGGATCACCACCCCACCCGGCGGGCCCGCCAGCTGGCGCGGCGCCCGAGCAGCCGCACCAGGACGAAGCCGGCCACGAACCCGCCGATGTGCGCGAAGAACGCCACGCCGGTGTTGGCGCCCAGCACCACCGAGAGCAGTTGCACCGGCGAACCAGATGCCGATGAACCATCCCGCCGGAAGCGGGACGAGCCGGATGAAGATGAAGATCACGACCAGCGTGAGCACACGCGCACGGGGGAAGAGCACCATGTACGCGGCCAGCACGCCGGCGATCGCGCCGCTTGCGCCCACCATGGGGGCGAGCTGCGCCGTCGGGCGTCAGCGAGAGCGCCACCTGCGCGAAGGCCGCGGCCATCCCACACAGCGACGTAGAAGAGCAGGAACCGACCCCGTCCCAGCGCGTCCTCCACGTTGTTTCCGAAGATCCAGAGGAACAGCATGTTGAAGGCGAGGTGCAGGGGACCGCCGTGGAGGAACATGCTGGTGAGGATGGTGAGCGGGGGCGGGACGAGGTCGCGCGGGTACACGTCGTGGAGGCTCAGGATCTCGTACGGGATCGCGCCGCCGCGCTGGACCGAGGCCTGGAGGTGGCCTGCGCCATGGCCGCGAGCAGATCGCCGGCCTGCGCCGGGGCACCGCAGGGAGCTCGATCTGCCAGAGGAACGCGAGCACGTTGGCGAGCAGCCAGCGCGTAGGTGACGACCGGTGTCCGGTCGACGGGGTGTCGTCCCTGAGTGGAATCACCGCTCGCTCCCCGCCTGCGCGGGCTCCCCGCGGGAGCCCGCGCCGGGGTTGCACCGCCTGGTCAGGCGGCATCATGGGTCCCGGCCGCCGCCCGGTCCGGCCCCCGGCTCTGACATGGCTGTCATGTCCGGGGCGGGGACGTGAAGGATGTCCGACACCCGACCAGTCCGGGTGATGAGGACCATCCCGAGCATGGCGGCGAAAAGGCCAGTGTGATTCAGGATGGTTGACTGGGTGCGTCGCGGACGACGCTCCCGCCGCCAGGCCGCAGGCCGCGTGGCATGCCGCTTGCTCTAAGGCCTCGGCGCCGGACTTGCCTCCGCCTGGAGCGGACCCTCGGCCGGAACGGACTTCGAAAGGATATGGCCTACTGGAATCAGCGGACGGTGGCGAAGCGGGTCTCCTGCACGGGGGTGGGCCTCCACTCCGGCAAGCCCGCGACCCTGACGCTCGCCCCGGCCGCCGCCGACACGGGCATCACCTTCGTGCGGATGGACGTCGGCGTCGAGATCCCCGCCCGCAGCGAGAACGTGGTCGACACGACGCTCTCCACCAGCCTCGGCAACGGCAAGGACCCGGCTGGCCACGGTGGAGCACGTGATGGCGGCGCTCCACGGCATGGGGATCGACAACTGCCGCGTCGAGGTGGACGGGCCCGAGATCCCGATCCTCGACGGCTCGGCCGCCCCCTTCGCCTGCCTGATCCACGAGGCCGGGATCCGGCTGCTCCCCGCCGGCAAGCGCTACCTGGTCGTCGAGCGCGCCGGTCGAGATCCGCGACGGCGACAAGCTGGCGCGCCTCGATCCGGCCGACGAGTTCTCCATCGACTTCACCGCCGACTTCGATCACCCGCTCATCACCAACCAGTCGTTCCGCATGGCGCTCTCCGACCGCACCTTCGAGCGCGAGGTCGCGCGCGCCCGCACCTTCTGCTTCCTGAAGGACATCGAGCGCATGCAGGCCATGGGGCTGGCCCGCGGCGGCAGCCTCGAGAACGCCATCGTGGTGGACGAGTTCTCCATCCTGAACCCGGAGGGCCTCCGCTTCCCGGACGAGTTCGCGCGCCACAAGGTGCTCGACGCGGTCGGCGACCTGGCGCTGCTCGGCCTGCCGGTGGTCGGCCACCTCACCGCCGTGAAGAGCGGTCACGCCCTGAACCAGGCGCTGGTCCGCAAGGTGCTGGCCGACGCCAGCGCCAGCCGGGTGATCCGCGTGAGCGCGGAAGCCGACGTCCCCGCGGTCCGCGCCCGGGTCCCGGCCATGGCCGTCGGCGGGGGATCGCTGGCCTAGCCACGCCGTGGCAGGTTCGCCGCCGCGAGCGGCGACGCTCGCCCCGGGACCGAGGGAGCCGGGGCGAGCGTTCTGTTTCACCGCCGGATGGGCGTGGCCCGCGCCACCAGCAGGCGCGCGAAGTGGCGGGCGACGGCCGAGCCCGCGGCCACGCCGGCCGCGGTCGCGATCTTCGTCCCCATGCTCGGCTCCGCCGCCACCCGGTGCGGGTGATCGAGCAGGCGCGCCAGCGCCCGCCTGGCCTCGCGTGTGCGGACGATCGGCCGGCTGCGGCGCCGCCGATCCCGCAGCAGCACGGCCACCATGCCGCCCAGCAGGAGCGCGGCGGCTCCGGCGGCGGCCACCACCACCACCGGGTGCCGGCGCATCTGCAGGCGCACGTCCATCATCTCGCGGCGCCGGCGATCCAGCTCCGAGACGATCGAGCCCATGTCCTGCCGCAACACATCGATCTGGCCGGAGACCCGGCGGACGTCGTCGGGAGATCCGTTTCTCACGCCACCTGCTCCTTTGCCCATCGGACGCCGTCCCGGACGGAGCGCCGCGTCGTCTCGAGGGGCCTGCGCACCCGCTTGGCCCAGCCCCACAGCCCGGCCGTCGTGCCCACCAGCAGGATCACGGCCGCCGCCACCAGGGCAGCCGCCCAGCCGGGCAGGATGCCGCCTTCCATCAGCGCCAGCACCACCGCCACCAGCAGCAGCTGGACGACCAGCAGTGCGCATGCGCCCGCCACCCCCAGACCGCCCGCCATGAGGACCTCCGCGCGGAAGTCCTGGCGCACCTCGACCTGGACCAGCTCCAGCTCCTTGCGGGCGAGCTGCCGCCCGGTCCGCGCCAGCTCGGCGACCAGATCGCGCAGCGGGAGCTTGCGAAGCCGCGCGCTCCGGTCCGCTGCCGCGTTGCCGCCCCTGACTCCTGGATCGAGATCGATCACTCCCCCTTGGCCGCGAGTGCGATGAGCCGCCCTCCCCGACCAAGGTGCTTCCGCCCCCGGCCCTGCGCACCGGTCAGCGGCGGGGCGCTCGCCTCGCCCCGGCTCGGCCGCGCGCCCACCCCGGCCCTCGATCCGCTTCCCCACCCGCCCCGCCGGGCCCAGGTTCCGCTCGGAGGAACACATGAGCGGCGAACGAAAGGAACCAGCCAGGGAGCGGGGCGACGCCCCTCGGACCGACCTGCCACCGACCCGGGAGCCTTACGACGACGACTACTTCGGGACCGCAGACGAGGAGGAGGTGGTCCGCGAGGCGGACGAGGTGCGCGAGGAGAAGACCCCGGAGGACGCGCCCGAGAAGCGGACGCCGAAAGGAGAGAACCTGTAACTGGCCGCGTCCTAGCGCGCGTTCCGGTGAACCGCCTCGACCAGCTCGCCCAGGCCCACGGGCTTGAAGAGGACCTCGCGCGCCTGGATCGAGGCGGCTCCGTAGCGGCTGGCGGTGATGACCACCACCGGGATGTCGCGGATGCGGTCGTCCTTGAGCTGCTCCTCGCGAAACTGCCACCCGCTCATCTCCGGCATCATCAGATCGAGGAGGATGAGGGACGGGTGCGAACCGTCGCGCAGGTAATCCAGGGCGGCGCGGCCGTTCTCGAACAGCCGGGTGGCGTAACCCTCGTCGGCAAGGACCTCGCCCAGGGCTTCGCGTACGTCGGTGTCGTCGTCGACGATGACGATGGGGTCGGCTTGCATTCGAGGTGTCCCGTCAGTCTAGACCCTCCGGATTAGGCAAAACCCAGCCCAGTGGGGGCAGACGCCGCAGGGGGCTCTCGGGGGGGCCCGCGGGGAGGCCAGCCCGCGTCCGCCGGCCGCAGGGAGCGGCGCGCGCTGGCGCGCCTGCTGGACGTCGGGAGCGTGGCCGATGGCGAGGTGCGGTTTCGCTTCGCGAGCGGCGACCTGAGCGCCAGGCCCGGTGACCAGGCCGCCAGTCCGCTCGGCCTGGGAAGGCGGTCGAGGCCGAGAAGCGAACGGCCGCGCGCGGAACGGGTGCCGATCGAAGGGTCGCCGCCGGTGGGCCACGGCTCGTTCCAGGAGAAGACGGTGACCGCTCGCCATCCGCGAGGGGAGGTCGAGGTCCGCAAGCGGCCGGTCGTTCGCGAGGAGGCGCGCGTCAGCAAGATCCGCCGCGGCGAGGAGCGGCGGGCCCATGCCGCGGTCCGGCGCGAGGAGCGCACGGAGCGCGACCCGGAGGACACGGGAGGAGGCGGAGAGCGAGCGAGTCGACTGGCGGGAAAAGAAGACCCGGCCACGGGGGCGACCGAAACAGGAGGGGGGGATCCGTGCTCCAGCCTGACCCCCGCGGGCCGGGTAGGTGAACACTACGTGAACCGGATGACCTGGGCAAGGAAGAATGGACCTTCGCGAGGCTCCCCGCGGCGTATCGGGTCAATACGGGTTGCCGGTCTGAGGCCGCTGGCACCCCGGCGTCCGCCGGTGACTCGCTTGAAGTGCCGCGAGGAGGTGGCTCCGATCCGAGAAACCCACCTCGGTTGCCACGTCCGCCGCCGGTATGCCACCGCGGGGCAGGACCTGGGCCCGGGACCCGTTCCTGGATCACCCGGGCGTGGGGTGGAAGGCCGACGTGCGGGCAAACCCCCGCAGGAACGCGAAGCACTGGAGCCCGGCGGCCCGCGCCAGCTCGTCGAGCGTGGCGGTGTTCGCCAGCCAGGCGGCGAGCGGGTCCCGCGCCCGCGAGAACGCCGCGCCTGCCGTCGCGGGCCGCGCCACCTCGACCCGCGGCGCGGCATGGCGGGCGACGACGCGCGCGCCGGAGCGCGGCCCAGCAGATCCTTCCTGGTGAGCGGCGGGCGCCGCCCCGCGGCAGCCAGGCGGGCAGGCACGCGAGAACGAGGCGCGCGGCCGCGGTTTGACGGGCCGGGTGGTCGGCGGTACCGTCGCTCTGTCGGTGCTCGAGCGGGCGGCAGCCGCTGCCCCCGCCGCCGATGGAGGAGCGTTCCAGATGCAGGCCGCGCTGTTCCCGGGTGTCGTCGTCGCCGTCGCCGCCGCGCTGGTGCTGTACCGGGCCGTGGAGCGGCGCCGGGCCGCCAGGCTGAAGATCTCCGGTGGCCGGAAGTCGCTGGCGTTGAACCTGGACCGCAGCCGGTACTAGCGGCCGGGCATCGCGCCGGCGCCGTTCCCTCCGGCCGGACGTGCGCAGGCGGGGCAAGGCCCTGTCCTTCGGCTCCGTGCCCTTCGCTCCGCGAAGGGCACTGCGCTCAGCTCGGGCTGTAAGCCCCTTCACCCTCAGCGTAGGCCCCGCGAACGCGGGCCGGAGTCGAGAGGTGTCCTCACTCGTTCACGTGCACCACCTTGGCCGGCGGGAAGCCGTTGAACCAGGTGGACGAGGCGTGGCTGTAGGCGCCGATGTTCTCGCTGTAGACCAGGTCGCCGAGCTCCAGGTCGGGCAGCTCCTCGGCGAGCGAGATGGTGTCGAGCGCGTCGCAGGTCGGGCCGAAGACGGCGCAGATCTCGCGTCGGGCCCTCTGCGAAGGCCTTGACGTGGTACTGGCAGTGGTCGAAGAGGATGCCGGAGAAGGTGTGGTAGACGCCGTCGTCGAGGTAGTAGCAGCGTCTTGCCGTCGCGCACGCGCCTTGCCGATGACCTCGGCCACGAGCGTGGCGGCGGTGGCCACCATGAAGCGGCCCGGCTCGGCGAGGATCTCGATGCTCCTTGGGGAAGAGGCGGTCGAGCTCGGCGTTGATGCACGCGCGGCCAGCTCGCGGAAGGGCTTGACGTCGCCGTCGTAGGGCGCGGGGAAGCCGCCGCCGATGTCCAGGAGCTTGAGCTGGTAGCCGCGGCCGCGCGGCCTCCTCGAACACGCGCGGCGGACATGTTCAGGGCCTGCACGAAGTTGTCGAAGTTGGTGCACTGGCTGCCGACGTGGAAGCAGAGGCCCTCGACGACCAGCCCGGCGTCGAAGGCGGCGTCGATCAGGTCGACGGCCTCGCCGGGGGCGGCGCCGAACTTGCTCGACAGCTCGACCATCGAGCCGGTGTTGGGCACGCGGATGCGCAGCGCCAGGCCGGCGTGCGGGGCGTGCTTGCGGATCTTGCGGATCTCCTCGAGGTTGTCGTAGGTGACCAGCGGCTTGTAGGGGTCGAGCTCCTCGCAGCGTCTCGCTTGGTCCTTGATCGGGTTGGCGTAGATGATCTTGTCCCAGATGAAGTCCTGCCGCTGCCTTCGGCGGCAGGTCCTTGATGTTCTCGTGGACCAGCCGGAACTCGCGGATGCGAGGCCACGTCGAAGCTGGCCCCGGCCTCGTAGAGCGTGCGGACGATGGCCGGGTCGGGGTTGGCCTTGACCGCGTAGTAGGCCTGCACCTCGCGGCAGGTGGCGCGGAACTCGGCGTAGTTGCGCCGCAGCACGTCGTGGTCGACGACGAACAGCGGCGTGCCGTGCTGCCTGGCGAGTGGCCTCGAGCTCGCTGGGCTTCATCGGATGCGTCTCCCTGACGCCGTGGCGAGTCCGATGCCCAAGAAGGCCCGAGCCCGGAGCGGCCCGAGCGACCGTCCGCTCAGCGAATCGGGCTCGGATCCGTCGAGCAGTCTTCACCTTGTTGTGCTTCCAGTACTCGCTGGCTCAGCGCCTTCGACCATCAGCGCGGGCAGCTGGTCGTAGAGGCGCTTGAGCTTGCGCGGCTTGTGCCGCGCCAGCGCGTAGTGCGTGAGCAGCGGCAGGGCGACCGTCGAGTCGAGGTAGCAGACGATCGCGTCGGGGAGCTTGGTCGGGATCGACCTTGCCCCAGCTCACCGCCTCGTGCGGCGTGGCGCCGGAGAGGCCGCCGGTGTCGGGGCGGGCGTCGGTGAACTGCAGGAAGTAGTCGTGGCCCGCCTCCTGGATGCGCAGCACTTCCTGGATCTGCGGCTCGGTCTGGAGCATGAAGTTCTTGGGCGAGCCGCCGCCGACGAGCACGACGCCGGTCTTCCGCCTGCGCAGCTTGGCGTCGAGCACGATGGCGGTGGTCTCGTTCACGTCGATGCGACGGGTTGACCCGCAGCTTGTTGCCGCGCAGCTCCAGGCCGGCCACGTTCATGCCGATGGTCGAGTCGCCCGGGCGACGAGGAGAAGCACGGCACGCCCGCGCGGTAGGCCGCCGCCAGGACCGAGACGTCCTTCAGGCCGGTCTGCCGCTCGAACTCGGCGCAGTACTTGCCGAGGAGGTAGTGCAGCTCGGCCGTGCCCATCTCCTTCTGGAACTCCGGCTGGAGCAGGATCTGCCGCAGGATGTCGTCGGTGCTGCATGAGCACGTCGTTGTAGTCGAGCAGGATGTCGTAGATGCGGACGACGCCGATGCTGCGCAGCTCGGGGTCGTCCAGCGTGAACGGCGAGCCGCGGAAGAGCGGCAGGTTCATGCGCGTGGTGCATGTCGTGGTACAGGTTCGCGCCGGTGGCGACGATCCAGTCCACGAAGCCGGCCTTGATGAGCGGGATGATCGCCGCGGCGCCGAGGCCGGCCGGGGTCAGCGCGCCGGCCAGGCTCATGCCGACGGTCACGTCCGGCGGCGAGCATCTTCTCGGTGAAGAGGCTGGCAGGCCTCCTGGAGGCGGGCCGCGTTGTAGGCCAGGAAGACCTGGTCGACCAGGTGCTCGGCAGCGGCTCCTTGCCGGTGATCGGCTTGGGCAGGATGCGCTTCCCCGCGAGGTACTTGTCGCGGTGGGGCATCTTCTTCTTCTTCAGCCAGTCGGGGGCGTCGAGGAGGTCTTCGCGGTAGCGCGCGCGGGCGTTGGTCTTCTTGGCCATGATTCTCCGCCTGGATCGGGGGGCCGCCTCGATGGCGGCGCGGGTTGCAGGAGAGGCGGAGACTAGCGTCGCGGGGGGAAGATGTCACCCCCTCTGGAGCACGGGCGAGGAGGCTGCGGGCCTCAGGTCTCAGGCTCCGGGCCGTGAAGGAAGGACTCGGCGCAGGCGGGCGCCGCCTGGTCTTCCGGGCCACGCTGAGGCCCGAGGCCTGAAGCCTGCTTCTCCTACTTCTTCCGCCCGTACTTCACCGTCAGCTTGGCGCTCGCGATCGCGTTGGCGTGGGTCATGAAGCCGATGAGGGCCGCGCTGGCGTCGGCGGGGACGTCGAGCTTCGTCGACCTTGAGCGCGTAGACCGTGAAGATGTAGCGGTGCGGCTTCCCGGCGGGCGGGCAGGCGCCGCCGTAGCCGGGCGCGCCGAAGTCGGTCTTGCCCTGGACGGCGCCGTCGGGCAGCCCGGTGCCGCCGCCCGCGCCCTGCGGCAGCTGGTGCGCGGTGGCCTGGATGTCGTAGACCACCCAGTGCCACCAGCCGGAGCCGGTGGGCGCGTCGGGATCGTAGACGGTGACCACGAAGCTCTTGGTCGCGGCGGGCGGGTTGCTCCAGGAGAGCTCGGGGGAGACGTTGGCGCCGCTGCACCCGAAGCCGTCGTACACGCTGCGATCGGGGAGCGTGCCGCCCTCCTTCATGTCCGAGCTCTTCACCGAGAACTTGCCGGCCGCCAGGGCCGGCTGGGCCAGGACGAGCAGCGCAATGGCGATCGAACGCATCAGGAACTCTCCTCCGGTGGCGTGTGATGCGCCTCGGGTGACGCCTCGGCGCGCCGGGCATCTTAGCGGCCGGCCCCGGAGGCACCCGTACTCAGAGAGGGTGTGGGCGCCCGGGGTGACTCCGCCGGGCGGTCGCGTACACGGACGGGGCTATCCCCGCAGCAGCAGGCCCAGCTCCGCGGCCGCCGCCTGCAGCGGGCGCAGGAACCGGCGCTCCATCTCGCGGACCGGCACGCGGTTGGCCTGGGTGCCGACGTTCATGGCCGCCACCACCCGGCCCGACGCGTCGTGGACCGGGACGGCGATCGAGCGGAGCCCGAGCTCGAGCTCCTGGTCGACGACGGCATACCCGTTCTTCCGGACCGCCTCCAGGGCCTGCACCAGCCGGTCGCGGGCGGTGATGGTCCGGTCGGTGTGCGCCACCAGCCGGGTGCGCTGCAGGTAGGCGCGGAGGTCGGCCGGCGGGAGGTGGGCCAGGAGCACGCGCCCCATCGACGTGCAGTAGGCCGGCAGGCGGCTCCCCGGCCGGAGATTGACCGACATGATCCGCGCGCTGGTGGCCGAGCGGATCAGGTACAGGATCTCGCCCTCGTCGAGCACCGAGAGCGAGCACGACTCCCGCACCGCGCTGCTCACGTGGTCGAGGTAGCGCTGGGCCGCCGTGGTGAGGGTGGTGGAGCTGGCGTAGGCCGCCCCCAGCGACAGGACCTTGGGGCGGAGCGAGTAGCGCCGCCCCTCGGCGGCCACGTACCCCAGCTTGGCCAGCGTGTGTAGGCAGCGCCGCACCGCGGAGCGCGGGATGCCGGTGCGCAGGCTCAGCTCGGCGATGCTCGAACCGCCCGACGGCCGGCCGGCGAAGGCGCGGATCACGGCCAGCCCGCGCGCCAGCGACGCCATGAAGTCCGGATCGCCGGCGAAGGGCTCCACCTGCTCGGCGTGGGGCGCCTCCTCGCCCGCGCTCTCCGCCGCCTTGCCGTTCCTCGCTCTCACGCTCACCCCCGGGCCGGTCATCATCTCACGCTCCTTGTCGGTGCTCCCCCGCGAACGAGCCCGCGCCCGTGGGCGGCCGGTTCCTCTCGGGCTCGGGCTCGGGCTCGTTCACGTCTCAGAATGGGTACGCCAGCGGCCCGGTGGCCACCGTGATGGTGCGCAGCTCGGTGAACTCGTCCAGCGCGGCCCGCCCGCCGAAGCGGCCGTGGCCGCTGGCCTTCATGCCGCCGAACGGCATCTGGGCCTCGTCGTGGACCGTCGGCCCGTTCACGTGGCACATGCTGGCCTGGATGCGCCGCGCCACCGCCAGGGCGCGGGTCACGTCCTTCCCGAAGACCGAGGACGACAGCCCGTACTCCGTGTCGTTGGCGATCCGGATGGCCTCCTCGACGCCGCGGACGCGCACCACGCACACCACCGGCCCGAACGACTCCTCGCCGTAGAGCCGCATCTCCGGGGTGACGTGGTCCAGGACCGTCGCCTCCATGATGGTACCCTTGGGCGGCCCTCCCGCCACACAGCGGGCTCCCTTCTGGACGGCGTCGTCGACCAGCGCCGCCAGCCGCCGCGCCGCCTCGGGTGAGATCAGGCTGCCCAGCACCATCCCCTCCTGGCGCGGATCCCCGGCCGGGAGCGAGCGCGCCTTGGTGGCGAGCCGGTCCACGAAGGCGTCGGCCAGCGACTCGTCGATCACCACCCGCTCGGCGGACATGCAGATCTGCCCCTGGTTGGCGAAGGCGCTGAAGGCGGTGGCAGCCACGGCCTGGTCCAGGTCGGCGTCGTCGAGCACCACCACCGGCGCCTTGCCGCCCAGCTCGAGGAGCACGGGCTTGAAATGGGTGGCGGCGACCTCGGCCACGGCGCGCCCGGTCTTCGAGGAACCGGTGAAGTTCACGCGCCGCACGGCCGGGTGGGCGATGAGGGCCTGCACCACCGCCGGCGCGTCGGCGGGCGAGCAGGAGACGACGTTGAGGGTTCCCGGCGGGACGCCCGCGTCGCGCATCACCTCCCCGATGAGCCGGTGCGTGGCCGGGCAGATCTCCGAGGACTTGAGCACCACGGTGTTGCCGCAGGCGAGGGGGGAGGCCACCGCCCGCACCCCGAGGATGATGGGCGCGTTCCAGGGGGCGATCCCCAGCACCACCCCGACCGGCTGGCGCATGGTGAAGAGCAGCGTGCTGGGGCGATCCGAGGGGATGACCTCGCCGCCCACCTGCGTGGTCAGGCCGGCCGCGTCGCGCAGCATGCCCGCGGCCAGGAAGGCGTTGAAGCCGGCCCAGGGGGCGGTGCACCCGGTCTCGGCCACCATCCGCTCGATCACCTCGCCGGTGCGAGCCTCGAGCAGGTCGGCCGCCTTGAGGAGCACGGCCCGGCGCGCGCTCGGGCCCAGGCCCGACCAGGCCGGGAAGGCCTCCTGGGCCGCCTCGGCCGCAGCGACCGCGTCGGCGGTGGTGGCGGCGGCGGCGCGGCTGACCACCTCCCCGGTCACGGGATGGCGTCGCTCGAAGGTGGCCCCCTGGCTGGCGGGAACCTCGCGACCGGCGATGAGCAGCTGGACCTCGTTCATGGCGTTCTCCTCTTCGGGAGGGCGACCTCCCCGGTTCTCCCCGCGGCGGGCGCGGGCCTTTCGACGGTTCGTCCGTTCACAGCGTTCCCAGGTAGGCCTCCTGGATGCGCGCGCTCGACAGCAGCTCGGCCCCGGCTCCCTCGGCCACGATGCGTCCGCGCTCCAGCACGTATCCCCGGTCGGCGATGGAGAGCGCCTGGCGCACGTTCTGCTCCACCAGGAGCACGGCCGTGCCCCTGTCCCGGATCTGCCGCACCGCCCGGAACAGCTCCGCCACCAAGCGGGGAGCGAGCCCGAGCGAGGGCTCGTCGAGCAGGAGCAGGCGCGGCCGGCTCATCAGGGCGCGTCCGATCGCCACCATCTGCTGCTCGCCGCCGCTCATGGTGCCGGCCGGCTGGGCCTGGCGCTCGGCCAGCCGCGGAAAGGCGTCCAGCACGGTCCGGAGCCGTGCCAGACGCTCGCGGCGCGGGGCCAGGTATGCGCCCAGCAGGAGGTTGTCCCGCACCGGGAGGTGGGGGAAGAGCTGGCGCCCCTCCGCCACCAGGGAGAGCCCGCGCCGCACGCGTTCGGAGGGATCCGCCCCCGCCAGCGCCTCGCCGTCCAGGCGCACCGCTCCGCGGCAGGGCAGGATCCCGGCCACGGCGGAGAGGAGGGTGGTCTTGCCGGCGCCGTTGGAGCCGACCAGCAGGGTCAGGCTCCCGGCCGGCACGCACAGCGAGACCTCGTGGACCACGTCGCCCGCCCCGTGCCCGGCCGAGACCCGCTCCAGCTCGAGGATGGCGGTCACGTCGCCGCCTCCGCCCCCAGGTAGGCGTCCAGCACCCGCGCGTTCCGGACCACCTCGCGCGGGGCGGCGTCGGCGATGGCCTCGCCGTGGTGGAGCACCAGCACGCGGTCGACGGTCCGCAGCAGGGCCCCGACCGCGTGCTCGATCCAGATCACCGCCACGCCCAGCTCGTGCCGGATGGCGGCGATGAGCGAGCTCACCTGCGCCACCTCGGCCTCGGTGAGCCCGGCCGCGACCTCGTCCAGGAGCAGGAGCCGCGGACGCGTCCCCAGCGCCACGGCAATCTCGAGCAGCCGCTGCCCCGCGGGTGGGAGCTCGGTGGCGGGCCGGTGCGCCTGCGCCGAGAGGCCCACCCGCCGGAGCAGCGCGTGCGCCAGCTGCCGCGGATCGTCCTTGCCCAGGCGCCGCCCGGCCCCGAAGCGGATGGCGAAGAGCACCTGATCCAGCACCGGCAGCTCGCCCAGCAGGCGCGGCGTCTGGAAGGTCCGGGCCACGCCGCGGCGCGCATAGACGTGCGGCGGGCGGCCGGTCAGGTCCTCGCCCGCGAGCCGGAGCCGGCCCGAGGTGGGGGGGACCACGCCGCTCATGGCGTGGAAGAAGGTGGTCTTCCCGGCCCCGTTCGGCCCGATCACGCCCAGCAGCTCGGCGTCGCAGAGCCGCAGGGTCACGCCCGAGAGCGCCCGCAGGCCGCCGAAGCGGACCGAGAGGTCGCGGACCTCGAGGAGCGGGAGGGCCTCAAGCATGGTCGGGGCCTCGGGCTGCCGGGGGGGCCATCGAAACGGGTCGGCCTGGAGCGGGATCTCCGGGCTCGGGCGCGGGCTCGTTCAGGCGAGGGGTTCCCCGCCGCGCGGCCCACAGGCCGGAGAGGCCGTCGGGCAGGAACAGCACCGAGAGCACCAGCAGCGTGCCCAGCACGATCATGTAGAGGTAGGGGAGGCGCAGCCGCAGGAGCTCGGCCAGCAGCGTGAGCGCCACGGCGGCGGCCACCGGGCCGCCCAGCCGCGCCGGACCGCCCACCATGGCGATGAGCACGGTCTGGAACACGATGAAGGGATCGAAGGCGGTGCGGGGATCGACGTAGGTCCAGCGCACCGAGGCCGCCGCCCCGATGGCCCCGGCGAAGGCGGCGGAGAGGGCGAAGCCCATCACCCGCGCCCGGCGCGCATCCACGCCCAGGGTGGCCGCGCGCAGCTCGTCGGCGCCGATGCCGCGCAGGGCCAGGCCCAGGCGGCTGCGGGCCACCGCCCGGTAGGCGAGCGTCGCCGAGACGGCCAGCACCAGCAGCGTCAGGTACACGGTCCGGTCCTGGGGCGGATCGGCGACGATGCGGCCGACCGTGCCGAAGAGCGACTTCTCCACCCAGGTCACGGCGTACTTGACCAGCTCGCCCAGCCCGAAGGTGATGACCGCGAACTGGGCGCCGCTCAGCCGCAGCGTCAGGAGGCCCACCGCCGTCGCGAAGACGGCCGCGATGGCGGCCCCCAGCAAGAGCGCCGCCGGCCAGGGCAGCGCCGGCAGCCCCCAGGCCGAGCAGTAGGCGCCCAGCCCGAAGAAGGCCGATACCCCCAGCGACAGGTAGCGGGAGGGCCCGCTGAAGAAGGACCAGCTCACCGCCAGGCCCGCGTACATGAGGCAGGCCATGGCCAGCGAGAGGAGGAAGGGCGAGGCGAGCCAGGGGAGCGCGGCCAGCGCCGCCACCGCCGCCAGGAGGAGCGCCACCCGGGTCATCGGGCCAGGACCCCCCGCGGTCGGACCAGCAGCACCAGCACCAGCGTCCCGTAGGCGAAGAGCATGCGGGTGGAGGGGCTGGTGAGCTGGGTCCCGAAGGTCTCCACGAACCCGAGCATGACCCCGCCCACCAGGCTCCCCAGCATGCTGCCCATTCCACCCAGCGTGATCACGATCAGCGCGGTGATGGTGTAGGGCTGCCCCATGGCGGGCGAGAGCTGGTAGACCATCGAGACCAGCACCCCGGCCATGCCGGAGAGCGCCAGGCCCACCCCGAAGCAGAGCGGGTGCAGGCGACGGGTGTCGATGCCCACCAGCAGCGCCCCCAGGGGCGCCTGGAGCATGGCCCGGATGGCCTTGCCGACCAGGGTGGCGCGCAGGATCAGCACCAGCCCCGCGGTGAGCAGCGCCACCACCCCGAACACCACCACCCGGTTGGCGGTGATCAGCACGCCCGCGCCCAGCGAGAGGGGGCGCGCCAGGTACTGGTAGCCGCGCAGGTCGGCGCCGAAGGCCAGCAGCACCAGGTTCTGGATCACGAAGGCCAGGCCGAAGCAGGCGATCAGGCTGCGCCCCTCCAGCGCCTCCTGGCTGGGCGAGGTCCGCACCAGCCGGCGGAAGACGAGGGCGTAGAGGGCCAGGCCCAGCAGGAACAGCGCCCCCGCCACCAGCGGCAGGGCCCAGAGCGGCCCCATGCCGGTGGCGGTGCGGAGCGCGTAGGCCAGGTAGGCCCCCACCATCAGGAACTCGCCGTGGGCGACGTTCATGATGCGCATCAGCCCGTACTGGAGGTTGAGGCCGATGGCGACCACCGCGTAGATCCCTCCCACGCCCACGCTGGTGGCGGCCAGGTCGAGCAGCAGGCCGGGATCGGGAAGGCTCACGGGCGCTCCGGGCGCTTCACTTCACTTCCAGGCCGGCTTGGGGAACACCAGCTGGGCGGTGGCGCGTTCCGGCGGCCAGACCACCTGGAACTCGCCCTTCTGCCACTGGGAGACCGTCCCGGGGGTGGCCACGTTCTCGCTGCCCTGGAAGCGGATGGGCCCGACCACCGTCTGGAACTCGTGGCCGGCGATGTAGTCGCGGATGGCCTTGCGATCGAGGCCCACCGCCTGCACCGCCTGCTGCAGCACCTGCAGGGTCGCCCAGCAGGCGCCGCTGGCCCAGCGGTCGGGCTCCTTCTTGAAGCGGGCCACGTGGGCGTCGAAGTAGCGGCGCGCCTCCGGGCCCATGCCGGCGTTCCAGGAGCCCATCCCCAGCACGTCCTCCGCGCTCGGCCCCATCTGATCCCGGAAGAGCTGGAAGGCGGTTCCCACCGAGGCGTAGAAGACCTTGGGGTTGAGGCCGATCTCGCGCGACTGGTTGGTGACCAGCAGCGTGTCGGGCGGATAGGTGATCCCCAGGAAGGCGTCCGGCCCCTTGGCCTTGATGGACTTGAGCACCGGCGAGAGGTCCTGCACGCCCAGCGGGTAGCTCTTCTGCTCCACCACGGTGATGCCCTTCTTCTGCAGGAGCGGCATGAGGGCGTGGAAGTTCTCCAGGCCGAACAGGTCGTCCATGTAGACCACCGCGGCGGTCTTCACGCCCTTGGCCGCCAGCAGGTCCACCAGGGCGCCCATCATCCGGTCGGGCTGCTGCAGGAAGGCGAAGAAGTAGGGGAGCTTCATGTCGATGAGCTTGCGGGAGAGGGCGGTGGGCGCGAGCATCGGGTACCCGTACCGGCTGGCCAGCGGCGCCACCGCGAAGTTGGTCCCCGATCCCCAGGGCGGCAGGATCAGGTCCACCTTGTCGTCGCTCATGAGCTTCTGGTACGTGCGCACCGCGGTGTCGACGTCGCTGCGGTCGTCGTAGCCGACCAGCTCGACCTTCCGGCGCTGGCCCCTGACGTCGAGCCCGCCGGCCGCGTTCACCTCCTCTGCCCAGAGCAGGTAGTTGGGCTCCTGCGAGACCTGGGCGCCGGCCGCGAACGGGCCGGTGCGGGAGATGGCGTAGCCGATGCGGACCGGCGGGGGATCGCTGGCGGCCCGGGTGGGCGCGGCGGGCAGGGTGGCCACGGCGCACAGCGTCAGCGCAGCCAGCCACGACGAGGAACGGGAAAGGGACACGGAGCCTCCTCTGGGCGGCGGGGCGCCCGGTGTTCGGTGACCGGAACGACAGTCCGAAAATCGAACGCAGGGATAGCGGCCGCCCGGTCGCTGCGTCAAGTGCGTCGGTGGGCGGTTTTCGGACGTTCGTGCGATTACCGGACATCGACCCCAAGCAGGACGGTGCGGCTCGCACCGGCGCTCGCTACCTCCTCGACCACCCGGGACGGCGCAGCGCGCCGGTCTCCCCCGGGGGCGGCGAGGCGATGGCGCGAACGCTCGACAAGCTGGTGGATCCCGACGCGGCCGTCCGCTCGGTGCTCTTCGATGGAGCCACGGTGATGGTGGGCGGGTTCGGGCTGGTGGGAAAGCCGCTCACGCTGGTGAGCGCCCTCAACCGGAGCCCGTTCGGTGGCCTGACGGTGGTGAGCAACAACCTGGGAGAGCCCGGGCGGTACCTGGGGCAGACCCTGCAGCTCGGAAAGATCCGGCGCGCGGTGGGCTCCTTCTTCACCAGCAACCCGGACGCGGTGCGGGCGCACGCCGAGGGTCGCCTCGAGGTCCGGCTGCTGCCTCAGGGCACGCTGGCCGAGGCCATCCGCGCGGGTGGGGCCGGGCTGGGCGGCTTCTACACGCCCACCGGGGTCGGCACCCTGCTGGCCGAGGGACGCGAGATCCGCGAGCTGGGCGGGCGCAGCTACCTGTTCCAGGAGCCGCTCACCGCCGACGTGGCGCTGATCCGCGCCCACCGGGCCGACCGCCTCGGCAACCTCGTCTACCGGGCCACCGCCCGCAACTTCAACCCCGTCATGGCCACGGCGGCGCAGAAGGTGGTGGCCGAGGTCGACGAGATCGTCGAGGTGGGCGAGCTCGACCCCGAGCAGATCGCCACCCCCCACCTGTTCGTGGACCACCTGGTGCTGGCCCGGGAGCGCCTGTGAAGGAGATCATCGCCCGCCGCGCGGCGAGGCTGCTCGAGCCGGGCTGGGTGGTCAACCTGGGGATCGGCATCCCCACCCTGGTCTCGAAGTACATCGACCCCGACCGGATCCACCTCCACACCGAGAACGGGCTGCTGGGCGTCGGTCCGCCGCCGGAGCCGCAGCACACCGACCGGGAGCTGATCGACGCCGGCAAGCGGCCCATCACCCAGCGCCCGGGTGCCTCCTTCTTCGACAGCGCCGCCTCCTTCTCGATGATCCGCGGCGGCCACGTCGACGCCGCCGTCCTCGGGGCGCTGCAGGTGGACGAGCGCGGGCGCGTCGCCAACTGGGCGGTGCCGGGCGAGCCGGTGCTGGGCGTGGGCGGTGCCATGGACCTGCTCTGCGGGGTGCGGACCGTCATCGTGGTCATGACCCACGGCACCCGCGACGGCGAGCCGAAGCTGGTGCCGGCCTGCACCCTGCCCATCACCTCGCTCCGCCCGGCCGACTGGGTGGTGACGGAAAGGGCCACGTTCCGGGTGGCGGACGGCGAGCTGATCCTGGTGGAGCTGGCACCGGGCGAGACGCCCGACCAGATCCGCGCCTGCACGCCGGCGCGATTCCGGGTGGGAGGGGAGCTCTGATGGAGGCCTGGATCGTCGACGCGGTGCGCACGCCCATGGGGCGGGCCGGAGGAGCGCTCTCGGCGGTCCGGCCGGACGACCTGGCGGCGCTGGCGCTGGGCCGGCTGGCGGAGCGCACCGGGGTGCCGCCGGCCGAGGTCGAGGACGTGCTGCTGGGCTGCGCCAACCAGGCCGGCGAGGACAACCGCAACGTGGCCCGCATGGCCCTGCTGCTGGCCGGGTGGCCCGACTCGGTCCCGGGCGCGACCGTGAACCGCCTGTGCGGGTCGGGGATGGAGGCGGTGGTGCAGGCGGCCAGGGCCATCGCCGCCGGGGATGCCCAGGTGATGGTGGCAGGCGGCGTCGAGTCCATGTCGCGGGCGCCCTGGGCGCTCCCCAAGCCCGACCGCGCCTTCCCGCGCGGAAACGGCATCTTCTACGACACGGCGCTGGGATGGCGCTTCGTGAACCCGCGCATGGAGGCGCTCGGCCACACCGACGCGCTGGGCGTCACCGCCGAGAACGTGGCCCGCGAGCGCGGCATCGACCGCGCCGCCCAGGACCGGTTCGCGCTCTC
Source organism: uncultured Pseudomonadota bacterium (assembly GCA_963736345.1). Classification (GTDB taxonomy): domain Bacteria; phylum Myxococcota; class Myxococcia; order Myxococcales; family Anaeromyxobacteraceae; genus Anaeromyxobacter. The sequence continues at coordinate 220,371 of CAVTOU010000016.1, forward strand.
GAGCCACCGCCGGGCGGTGGCGGCCGAGGACGGGGGCGCCTTCGCCCGCGAGCGGTTCCCGGTGGCGGTGGGCGGCGGCGAGGTCACCCGGGACGAGGGACCGCGCCGCGACACCTCGCTAGAGAAGCTGGCCGCGCTCCGCCCCGCCTTCCAGGAGGGCGGCACGGTCACGGCGGGCAACTCCAGCCCGCTCAACGACGGCGCGGCCGCACTGCTGCTGGTCTCCCGCGACTATGCCCGGGCCCACGGGCTCCGGCCGCTGGCGCGGATCCGGTCCTCGGCCGCCGCCGGGGTGGCGCCGCGGGTCATGGGGCTGGGCCCGGTCCCGGCCGGCCTGCGGGCGCTGCAGCGGGCCGGGCTCCGGTCCGGCGACCTGTCGCGCATCGAGCTCAACGAGGCCTTCGCCGCCCAGGTGCTGGCCGATCTGGACGGGTGGGAGGTCGATCGTGAGGACCCGCGCGTCAACCCCGACGGAGGCGCCATCGCCCTCGGCCACCCGCTGGGCTGCTCGGGGGCCCGCATCCTGACCACGCTGGTGCACGGCCTGCACCGGCACGGCCAGGCGCTGGGCATGGCCGCCATGTGCATCGGGGTGGGCCAGGGGATCGCCATGGTGGTGGAGCGGGTCGGATGACTCCCGGGCCGAGCAGAGGAGACGACGAGATGGGCACACCGCACGCTTCGATGGGATACCGGCGGCCCGCACCGGGTACCCAGCCCGCCTACCTCCACCCGCCGTACGCGTCATCGGTGCGGCGCGCCCCCACGCGCCCGCTGGTGCTGTTGCCGCACACGCTCACCGAGGTGTCGGGGCCGGTGTTCGGGCACGACGCGGTCCGGGCCGGCGACGCCGACCTCACCGCCCAGGGCGCGAGCGAGCCGCTGGGGGAGCGCATGGTGGTGACGGGCCGGGTGCTGGACGAGTCGGGCCGGCCCATCCGGCACACGCTGGTCGAGGTCTGGCAGGCCAACGCCGCGGGCCGCTACCGCCACGACCGCGACACCCACCACGCACCGCTCGATCCCAACTTCGTCGGGTGCGGGCGAGCCTTGACCGACGACGACGGCTGGTACCGGTTCCTGACCATCAAGCCGGGGGCCTATCCCTGGAAGAACCACCCCAACGCCTGGCGGCCGGCGCACGTCCACTTCTCGCTGTTCGGTCCCGCCTTCGCCACCCGGCTCGTCACCCAGATGTACTTCCCGGGCGACCCGCTGCTCCCCTTCGATCCCATCTACAACAGCACCGCCGAGGAGCGCGCGCGCTCCCGGCTCGTCTCCGCGTTCGACTGGGAGCACACCACCCCCGAGCACTCGCTCGGCTTCCGCTTCGACATCGTCCTGCGCGGCCACGAGGCCACGCCCTTCGAGAAGTGATCGGGAGGCCCCGTGAGCGAAGATCGCCCCATCGTCACCCCCTCGCAGACGGTCGGCCCCTTCTTCCAGATCGGCCTGGCCTGGCTCTACCACGCCGACCTGGCCGGTCCCGCAGCGGCCGGCCAGCGCCTCACCGTGTCGGGCCTCGTTCTCGACGGCGCGGGCAACGGCGTCGAGGACGCGATGATCGAGGTGTGGCAAGCGGATCCCGCCGGCCGCTACCCGGCGGTGAGCCGCCCGCCCGGCTGGGCCGGCTTCGGGCGCATCGCCACCGGCCCGCAGGGCGCCTTCTCGTTCACCATCGTGAAACCCGGCCGCGTGGCGGGCCCCGAGGGCACGCTCCAGGCCCCTCACCTGGCGGTGAACGTGTTCATGCGCGGGTTGCTCCGGCACCTCGTCACCCGCATGTACTTCCCCGACGAGGCGGGGAGCAACGCGGCCGACCCGGTGCTGGGGCTGGTCGAGCCGGCGCGCCGGGCCACGCTGGTGGCCCGCGCGGACCCCGTCCACCCGGCGGCGCTCTCCTGGGACGTGGTCCTGCAGGGCGCGCACGAGACCGTCTTCTTCGACTGCTAGGGATGCCATGGCCACCAACCTGGACCTAGTCCTAGACGTAGACCTGGTCCTGGACCACTCGCACCATCGGTCTAGGTCTACGTCCAAGTCCAGGTCCAGGACCAGGTTCGGGATGGAGGGTCGATGACGGGCGACCGCTCTTCCCTCCTCGATCCGCTCTTCACCACCGAGCGCCTGCGGGGGATCGCCTCGGATCAGGCCCGGGTGCAGGGCATGCTCGATTTCGAGGCCGCGCTGGCGCGGGCCCAGGCCGGGGCCGGGGTGATCCCCGCCGCGGCGGCCGATCCCATCGCCGCCGCCTGCCGGGCCGAGCTCTACGACGTGGCGGCGCTCGGCGCCGAGGCCGCCTCGGCCGGCAATCCGGCCATTCCGCTGGTCCGGGCGCTCACCGAGCGGGTGGCCCGCTCGCAGCCCGAGGCGGCCCGCTGGGTGCACCTCGGCGCCACCAGCCAGGACGCCATCGACACCGGCCTGGTCCTGCAGCTCGGCCAGGCGCTCGAGGTCCTGGACGACGATCTGGGCCGGCTGACCGCGGCGCTGGCAAGGCTGACCAGTGCCCATCGCGACACCGTCCTGGCCGGGCGCACCTGGCTGCAGCAGGCGGAGCCGACCACGCTCGGGCTCAAGACCGCCGGCTGGCTGGCGGCGGCGGACCGGCACCGGTCGCGGCTGCGCGAGGTCCGCGCCCGGGCGCTGGTGGTGCAGCTCGGCGGGGCGGTCGGGAACCTGGCCGCCCTGGGGGATCGCGGCCCGCGGGTCACCGATCTGCTGGCGGAGGAGCTGGGGCTGGGGGTTCCGGAGCTGCCCTGGCACACCCACCGCGATCGGCTGGCGGAGGCCGGCGCCGCCATGGGCCTTCTCACCGGCACGCTGGGGAAGATCGCCCGCGACGTGGCGCTGCTCATGCAGAGCGAGGTGGGCGAGGCCTTCGAGCCCTCCGCCCCGGGGCGCGGCGGGTCCTCCGCGATGCCCCAGAAGCGCAACCCGGTGGCCGCCGCGGTGGTGGGGGCGGCGGCGCTGCGCGTGCCGGGGCTGGTATCCACGCTGCTCGCCGCCATGGTCCAGGAGCAGGAGCGCGGGCTGGGCGGCTGGCACGCCGAGTGGGAGGTGCTGCCCGAGATCTGGCTGCTCACCGGCGGGGCGCTGGCCCAGGTGGCGTCGGTGGCCGAGGGGCTGGAGATCGACCCCGGCCGCATGGCCGCCAACCTCTCCGCCAGCGGCGGCGCCCTGCAGGCCGGCGCGGTGGCGGCGGCGCTGGCCGGGCGGATGGGGCGCACCGAGGCCCATGCCCTGGTCGAGCGGGCCAGCCGCCGGGCCCGGGACGAGAAGCGGTCGCTCCGGGAGGCGCTGCTCGAGGAGGGGGAGCTCCGGCAGCACCTCTCCGAGGCCGAGCTGGAGCGCCTGCTCGAGCCGCGCGCCGCGGCGGCCTCGTCGGCGGCGCTGGTCGATCAGCTGCTGGCGCGCCGGAGGACCTAGCATGCCCGTCGCGCACGTGAACGGGACCTCGATCCAGTACCGCCTGGACGGACCCGCCCAGGCCCCGACGCTGGTCCTGTGCAACTCGCTCGGCTCCGACCTGCGCATGTGGGATCGGGTCGTGCCGGCGCTGGCCGGGAGCTGGCGGGTCATCCGCCACGATGCTCGCGGGCACGGCGGCTCGCCGGCCACGCTCGGGCCGTACTCCGTCGAGCTCCTGGCGCGCGATGCGCTGGGGCTGCTGGAGGCGCTGGGGATCCGGAGCCCGCACCTGTGCGGGCTCTCCCTGGGCGGCATGGTGGGCATGTGGCTGGCGGCCAACGTCCCCGGCAGCCTGGCCTCGCTGGTGCTGTGCAACACCACCGCGCGCATGGCGCATCCGGAAGGCTACCAGCAGCGCATCGCCCAGGTCCGGGCGGGCGGGGTGGCGGCGGTGGCCGACGCCGCCCTCGCCATCTGGTTCACCCCGCGGTTCCGCGTCGAGCAGCCCGAGGAGCTGGCGCGGGCGCGGGAGATGATCCTGGGGACGTCGGCGGAGGGCTACGCCGCCGCCTGCGCCGCGGTCCGAGACCACGATGCGCGCGCCTGGCTGCCGCAGGTCACGGCGCCGACGCTGGTGGTGGCCGGTCGCGAGGACGCCGTCACACCGCCCGCCGACGGGCGCTTCCTGGCGCAGGCCATCCCGGGGGCGCGCTACTTCGAGCTACCGGTGGCGCACCTCTCGGCCCTGGAGGCGGGGCCGGCCCTGGGGGCGGAGATCGCCTCCTTCCTGGCGGGGCTGAGCTGAATGGACGAGCGCGAGCGAGCCGTGAAGGGCATGGAGATCCGCCGGGCGGTGCTGGGGGACGCGCACGTCGACCGCGCCCGGGCGACCACCTCCGACCTCACCGCCGACTTCCAGGATCTCATCACGCGCTACGCCTGGGGCGAGATCTGGGCGCGCCCCGGCCTGCCGCGGCGGACCCGGAGCCTCGTCACCATCGCCATGCTGGTGGCGCTGAACCGGCCCGACGAGCTGCGCATGCACCTGCGCGCCGCGGCCGCCTGCGGGGTGACCCGCGAGGAGATCCGCGAGCTGCTGCTCCACGCCACCATCTACTGCGGCGTGCCGGCCGCCCACGCGGCCTTTCACCTGGCCGAGGCGGAGCTTCCGCCCGGCCCAACCGATCCGGTGGGAAGCGAACCTCATCACGGAGGCAAACCATGAAGCGGATGTTGCTGGCGGCCGGGCTGTGCCTGGCGGCTGCGTCGGGGCGCGCGGAGGACACCATCAAGGTGGGCCTGATCGCCCCGTTCTCCGGTCCCTTCGCCGACTACGGCAAGGAGATGCAGACGGGGATCAAGGCATACCAGAAGGTGCACGGCGACAAGGTCGCCGGCAAGCGCATCGAGGTGATCGTGCGCGACACCACCGGCCCGGTGCCGGAGGTGGCCCGCCGGCTGGCGCAGGAGCTGGTGGTCCGGGACCACGTCGACTTCCTGGCCGGGTTCGGCCTCACGCCCGAGGCCCTGGCCGTGGCCGACGTGGCCACCCAGTCCAAGAAGCCGATGATCATCATGAACGCGGCCACCTCGATCATCACCACCAAGTCGCCCTACATCGCGCGCGTCTCGATGACGCTGCCGCAGATCGCCACGCCGCTCGGCACCTGGGCCGCCAAGAACGGCATCGGCACCGTGTTCACGATGGTCTCCGACTATGGCCCGGGCATCGACGCCGAGACCGCCTTCAAGAAGTCCTTCACCGCCGCCGGCGGGCAGGTGGTCGACTCGGTCCGCGTGCCGCTCAAGAACCCGGACTTCTCCCCGTTCCTGCAGCGCATCAAGGACGCCAAGCCCCAGGCGGTGTTCGTCTTCGTCCCCGCCGGCGAGCAGGGGATCGCCTTCATGAAGGGCTTCCAGGAGCGCGGCCTCAAGGATGCGGGCATCAAGGTCATCGCCACCGGCGACCTCACCGACGAGAACGTCCTCGACGCCATGGGCGACGTGGCCCTGGGCATGATCACCGCCTTCCACTACTCGACCGCCCACGACTCGCCCGAGAACAAGACCTTCCTCGAGGCGGCGGAGGGGGTGGGGACGGGCGTGCACCGGCCCAACTTCATGGCCGTGGCGGCCTACGACGGCATGGCCGCCATCGCCCGGGTGGTCCAGCAGCTCCACGGCAAGGTGGACGGCGACGGGGCCATGAAGGCGCTGGAGGGCTGGAAGTGGCAGAGCCCGCGCGGCCCCGTGGAGATCGACCCGGCCACGCGCGACATCGACCAGACCGTCTACCTGCGGCGCGTCGAGAAGCGCGGCGACCACCTCGACAACGTCGAGTTCGACAAGTTCCCCGACGTGAAGGATCCGGGGAAGTCCTAGGGCCGGCCCTTCATGCTCCTCCGCCTCACCGGCGTCGTCTTCGACGGGATCGCCTACGGGAGCCTGCTCTTCCTCATCAGCATCGGCCTGTCGGTCACGCTGGGGCTGATGAACTTCGTGAACCTGGCGCACGGGGCCTTCGCCATGCTGGGCGGGTACCTGTGCGTCACGCTCATGGAGCGGGCCGGCCTGCCCTTCCTGGCGACGCTGCCGCTGGCGTTCGTGGGGCTGGCGCTGCTGGGGGCCCTGCTGGAGCGGACGCTCTACCGCCGTCTCTACGGGGCGGGCGCGCTCGACCAGGTCCTGTTCTCGATCGGGCTCACCCTGGTGGCGGTGGCCGCCACCACCTTCCAGTTCGGCTCCGGGCAGCAGCCGGTCCGGCTCCCCGAGTTCCTGCGCGGCCAGGTGCAGATCCTGGGCCTGGGGCTGGGTCGGTACCGGCTCTTCCTGGTGCTGCTGGTGGTGGCGCTCACCGTGGCGCTGCAGCTCCTGGTGGACCGGACGCGCTTCGGGGCGCAGGTGCGCGCCGCGGTCGACAACCGGGCCGCCGCGGCCGGGCTGGGGATCGACGTCGATCGCGTCTTCACCCTCACCTTCGCGCTCGGGGCCGGGCTGGCCGGGCTGGGCGGAGCGCTGGGGATCGACGTCCTGGGCCTCGATCCGACCTTCGCGGTGAAGTACCTGGTCTACTTCCTGCTCGTGGTCACGGTGGGCGGGGCGGGCAGCTTCCGCGGCCCCGCCCTGGCCGCGCTCGGCCTGGGCGTGCTGGACGTGGCCGGGAAGTACTACGTCCCGCAGCTCGGGGCCTTCGTCATCTATGCCGCCATGGTCGTCTTGCTGACCCTCTTCCCGGCGGGCCTGCAGGGGAGGCGCGCTTGAGCAGCTCGCGCACCAGACCCGTGAACGAGCCCGAGCCCGCGCCCGAGCCCGGCTTCCTGGGACGGTGGCTCGCGCACGCGCTCGCCCCGCCGAGGCGCGTGCACCGCCTCCCCGACAACCGCTGGCGCCCGCTGGAGGTGGCCTTCTGGATCGCGCCCATCCTCTGGACGCTGGTCCTGCCCAGCTACCGGCTCCTGGCCAGCCAGGTGTTCATCACCGGGCTCTTCGCCCTCTCCCTCGATCTCATCCTCGGCTACGCCGGGATCGTGTCGCTGGGGCACGCCGCCTTCTTCGGCGCGGGCGCCTACACGGCGGGCCTCCTGGCCGCGCACGGCTGGGGCGAGCCGCTCTCGGGGCTGGCCGCGGCGGGTGCAGCGGCGGGGGTGCTGGCGTGGCTGTCCGGATTCCTGGTGGTCCGCTCCTCGGGGCTGGGCCGGCTCATGGTGACGCTGGGCATCGGGCTCCTCTGCTACGAGTTCGCCAACCGCGCCGCCTCCGTCACCGGCGGCGTGGACGGCCTGACCGGCGTGGCCATGCGACCGCTGCTGGGGCGCTTCGAGTTCGACCTGATGGGCTCGACCGCCTGCGCCTACTCGCTGGTGGTCCTGTTCGCGGCCTTCGTGCTGGTCCGGCGGCTGAGCGCCTCGCCCCTCGGGCTGTCGCTCCGCGCCGTGCGCGACAACCCGGGGCGGGCGGGGGCGCTGGGAGCCCCGGTCCAGCGGCGCCTGCGCGCCATCTTCACGCTCAGCGGCGTGCTGGCGGGGGTGGCCGGCGGGCTGCTGGCCCAGACCACGCAGTTCGTGGGGCTGGACTTCCTGTCCTTCCCGCGCTCGGCGGATCTGCTGGTGATGGTGGTGCTGGGCGGCGTGGGCCGGCTCTACGGCGCGCTGGTGGGCGCGACGCTGTTCATGGTGGCGCAGGACCGGCTCTCCGGCATGGACCCCATGTACTGGCAGCTCTGGCTGGGCTTGATCCTGGTGGGGACGGTGCTGTTCGCGCGCGGCGGGGTGCTGGGGGGCCTGGACGTCGTGGCCCGCCTGATCCTGCGGAGGCGGTCCGGGTGACGACGCTCCCGCTGCCGCCGTCCGCGCTGCGCACCGACGGGCTCTCGCGCTCCTTCGGCGAGTTCCGGGCCGTCTCGGGGGTGGCCCTCACCATCCCGGCCGGCGCGCGCCAGGCGCTCATCGGTCCGAACGGCGCCGGCAAGTCGACGCTCATCCACCTGCTGGGCGGCGCGCTGCGGCCGAGCGCGGGCGAGATCTACCTGGGCGGCGAGCGGATCACGCGCCTGCCGCAGCACGCGCGGGCGCGCCTGGGCCTGGCCCGCACCTACCAGGTGAGCAGCCTGTTCCCGGAGCTGACCGCCCTGGAGTCGGTGGTGCTGGCCATCTGCCAGCGGAAGCAGATCGCCTCCTCCTGGACGCGGCCGGTGGCGCGCCGGGCCGAGGAGGTGGAGGAGGCCATGGACCAGCTCTCCACCTTCCACCTGGCGCGGGAGGCGGATGTGCCCACGCGGCGGCTCCCCTACGGGAAGCAACGGCTGCTGGACCTGGCCCTGGCGCTGGCGTGCCGGCCGCGCTTCCTCTTGCTGGACGAGCCCGCCGCCGGGGTGCCCGCGGGCGAGGGTGCCGAGCTCTTCGAGGCCATCGCGCGGCTGCCGGCCCAGATGGCCATCCTCTTCATCGAGCACGACATGGAGCTGGTGTTCCGCTTCGCGGCCCGCATCACGGTGATGGTGGCGGGCCAGGTGCTCACCGAGGGGACGCCGGCCGAGATCGCCCGGGACCGCCGGGTCCGCGAGGTGTACCTGGGGGAGGCGCAGCATGGCTGAGCTGCTGGCCGTCGAGGGCCTCACCGCCGGGTACGGCGAGGCGGTGGTGCTGGAGGACGTCTCGCTCTCGCTGGACCGGGGCGACAGCCTGGCCGTGCTGGGGCGGAACGGCGTGGGCAAGACCACGCTCCTGGCCACCATCATGGGCCTGACGCGGCGCCATCGCGGCAGCCTCCGCTTCCAGGGACGCGACCTGGCCTCGGTGCCCACCTTCGCGCGCGCCCGCGCCGGGCTGGGCTGGGTGCCGCAGGAGCGCTGGCTCTACCCATCCCTCACCGTGCAGGAGCACCTGGAGGCGGTCGCCCGCCCGGGGTTCTGGACGGCGGAGCGGGTCTACCGGCTCTTCCCGCGCCTGGCGGAGCGGCGCCGGAACCGCGGTCTCCAGCTCTCCGGCGGCGAGCAGCAGATGGTCGCCATCGCGCGCGCGCTGGTGGTGAACCCGCGGGTGCTGCTGCTGGACGAGCCGATGGAAGGGCTGGCGCCGCTGGTGGTGCAGGAGCTGGTCAACGTCATCCGCGAGATCGCGGCCGCCGGAGAGATGGCCATGATCCTGGTGGAGCAGCATGCCCGGCTGGCGCTGGCCCTGACCCGCTCGGCCATGGTCCTGGACCGCGGGCGGGTGGTGCACCGGTCGGACAGCCAGGCGCTGCTCTCGGATCCGGCCCTGCTGCACCGGCTGGTCACGGTGGCCTGAGGAGGAGAGCCCGTGTCCCACGCCATCCGCATCATCGAGGACGAGCACCGGTCCCTGGCGGCGGTGCTCAACGGGCTGTGCCAGGTGGCGCGGCAGGCTCGCGAGGGCCAGGCCGAGCCGGATCGGGCCCTGCTGCACGCCATGATCGACTACATCCGGGAGTTCCCGGATCGCCTCCACCACCCCAAGGAGGACGAGCAGCTCTTCCGGCTGCTCCGCCGCCGGGCTCCGGAGCTGGCGCCCGTCCTCGATCGGCTCGGCGAGGAGCACCTGCGCGGCAGCGAGCTCCTGCAGCGGGTCGGCTCGGCCCTGGCCGGCCTCGAGGCCGGGACGGCGGGCCTGGAGGAGCTGGACCGGGCCATCCAGGCCTACGCCGAGCTGGAGTGGTCGCACATGCGAACCGAGGAGCGGGAGGTGCTTCCCGCGGCCCAGCGCGCGCTCACGCCCGCCGACTGGTCGTCGATCGACGCGGCCTTTCGCAGCAACGCCGATCCGCTGTCCGGTGTCGACCCCGTCCGCGAGCTGCGCGAGCTCTTTCGCCGGATCACGGCGCTCGCCCCCGCGCCCATCGGGGTGGGGCCGCCGGGGCGAAAGGGAGGATGACGGTGCGCACGCAGGTGGGGATCGTCGGGGCCGGGCCGGCCGGGCTGATGATGGCGCACCTGCTCCGGCGCCAGGGGATCGAGTCGGTGGTGCTGGAGAGCCGCAGCCGCCAGGCCATCGAGGCCACCATCCGCGCCGGGGTCCTGGAGCAGGGCACGATCGACCTGCTCGACGAGCTGGGGCTCGGCGAGCGGATGCACCGCGAGGGCGCGGAGCACCACGGCGTCGAGCTGCGCTTCAACGGCCGGGGATTCCGGCTGGCGCTCTCCGAGCTGTCCGGACGCTCCATCATGCTGTACGCGCAGCACGAGGTGATCAAGGACCTGGTCGCCGCCTGGCTCGACGGCGGCGGCGAGCTGCGCTTCGAGGCGGAGGCGGTGGGGATCTCCGGGCTGGACGGACCGAGGCCGACCATCCGCTTCCGCCAGGGCGGGCGCGAGGAGGAGCTGCAGTGCGACTACGTGGCAGGCTGCGACGGATACCACGGCGCCTGCCGGGCCGCGCTGCCGCCCGGCGCCCACCGCGAGCTGGTGCGGGTCCATCCCTTCGCCTGGCTCGGCATCCTGGCCGAGGTCCCGCGCCTCTCGCCGGAGCTCATCTACGCCCTGCACGAGCGCGGCTTCGCGCTGGCCAGCACCCGCTCCGAGCACCTGCAGCGCCTCTATCTCCAGTGCGACCCGCACGAAAGGGCCGAGAACTGGTCCGACGACCGCATCTGGTCGGAGCTGCACGCCCGGCTGGCCACGCAGGACGGCTTCACCTTCCGGGACGGCCCCATCACGCAGAAGGACGTGATCGGGATGCGCAGCTTCGTCTGCGAGCCCATGCAGTTCGGGCGCCTCTTCCTGGCCGGCGACGCGGCCCACATCGTCCCGCCCACCGGGGCCAAGGGGCTCAACCTGGCGGTGGCCGACGTGTGGGTCCTGGCCCGGGCGCTGGCCGAGCGCTACGCCAGCGGCAAGACCGAGAAGCTGGAGCGCTACTCGTCCACATGCCTGCGGCGAGCCTGGAACGCCCAGCGCTTCTCCTGGCGCATGACCTCGCTCCTCCACCGCTTCGCCGAGCACGACGAGTTCCAGCGCCGGCTCCAGCTGGCGGACCTGGAGGAGGTCTCGCGTTCCCGCGCGGCGGCGCTGTCGCTGGCGGAGAACTACGTCGGGCTGCCGTTCTCGGACGGCTGACCTTCGCAGGAGTCACATGTGCTCGAGCCAGGCGCGGAGATCCATCGCGGGCCTCATCTTCGCAGGCGCTTCGTCTGCACGGACCCTCCCGTCCCGGGCGGGTGAGGAGCCGGGTTCCCGCAGCCGGGTGTACCTTCAAGAGGCCCATCGGATAAGCGCGCCCTTCGTGCGGCATACTTGCGGATGGAGACTCGGCTCTGCTGACGCCCCATCGGCTACGGCAGGTGAGCACATGGCGTGGTTGAAGTGGTTTGGGAAGGGCAAGAAGGCCTCCAAGAGGGCGCTCCCGCCACGTCCCAACTCACAGCGGGCTCGGCCGCTGGAACAGCCCGAGGAGATTCCCGTCGAGGCGGAACAGCTCCCTTTGGCTTGGCGCGCGGCCAGCGGCCACCTGGTGGTCACGGTCAAGAAGCCGATCGGCAGGGGACGCCGGGCAGCGGTCAAGGTGTCGGGCCCCGGCAGCGTCATGGCACCGCTCACCGGCGCCATCACCGATGTGCAACCACTCGGGAGCGAGTTCAGTGTCGAGATCAAGGTGGACGAGTATCAGCGCTCCGCACTGAAGCGCATCCTGAAATCCTTGCAGACAGGTGTTGACCTGCCCAAGGCGCGCGCTTCGCGCTACCGGTTGACGCTCCCTGCGGTGGTCTCGTCGCAAAAAGGCAGCACCTACATGACCACCTTCTCGGTGTCTCGGGGCGGGTGTGGCCTCGCCTGGAGTGGGGCACCACCGGAGATCGACAGCGTCCTGCAGGTGCGTCTGGGGAGCGGGAAGGCCTCGGCCATGCTCCGGGCGAGGGTTTGCTGGGTCCAGGAGCACGCTGGCAGGCAAATGGTCGGCGTGCGGTTCATGGCAGGACAGGAGGCCGCCCTGATGGCGATCATCGCCGAGGCGCATACGCCGGCCGAATAGGCGGGCAAGGGGCGTTGCCCGTGGCGCTCAAGCCGGCAGCGGGAGCCGAGCCTCGAACGATGCACCCCATCCCTGCCGCTCCGCCAGGGCCATCGAACCTCCGTGTGCCTCCGCGACCAGGCGGCAGAGGTAGAGGCCGAGGCCGAGGTTGTGGGCCGTTCGGGCGGTGCCGCCGGAGTGCTTCCGGAACAGCTGGGACCGCAGCTGGGCTGGGACCTGCGGTCCCGTGTTGCGGACCGCGAGGACGAGCCCGTCGCTCACCAGCTCGGCCGCAAGCTCGATCTTCCCTCCCGCGTCGACGAATCGAAGCGCGTTCGACGTGAGGTTCTCCAGCAGCCGCCGAGCCAGGTCGATGTCGAGGGCTGCCATCAGGTCCGAAGGGCTGGACACCGCGAACTCGACGCGGCGATCCAGGGCCAGGAGCTTGAAGTTGTTGGACACGGTCTCCAGCAGGGCGCGAACCGGTATCGGCTGGCGGCGCGGCTCCAGGGCGGTGTTCTCGAGCCGGGAGATGAGCAGGAGGTCGCCGATCATCGCAGAGAGCCGCTTCGCCTCCTCCATCGCAAAGTCCAGCTCCTCTCGTGTGGCGGTCAAGTCATCGGGCTTCTGGATCCCCCCTGACTCTCCCAGGCGCTCCCGGGCCATCGAGATGAACTGCTGGAGGGCGGCCAGCGGGTTTCGCAGATCGTGGACGACGAGCTTGGCAAGGCTTTCGGCCTCCGCCTGGGCTGCGAGCACCTGGTCGCGCTGCGCGGCGATCTCGAGGTTGGCCCGTGCCAGCGCGTCGCGGTGCGCTCGCACGAGCTCGCCGGTGTAGTCGCCGAGCGCGCGTCGAGCTGCGAGCTCCATCATCCGGGTGCTTGCCCACGTGACGGCGAGCGCGCAGGCCCCCGTGACGAGCATCGAGGCGATGACGAAGTCGGTCCGGAGCCCAAGGCGCAGGCCGAGCACCAGTTGCCAGGCGGTGGCCAGGGCGCCCAGCGCGGCGGCCTGGAAGCGCGGGAGCGTGAGCCCGGAGAAGAGCAGCATGAGCTGCATGACGCCCATGAGGAAGCCGGCCGAGGTCGCATCTCCGGGCTCGCTCGTCCAGCCAGCGAATACCACCACCAGGACGTCGGTCGCCGCGGCGATGGCGAGCGCGAGGTGAACGCGCATCCGGCGGCGCAGGGACATGAGCACCCAGCCGCCGATGGCGACGTGGAACGCATTCACCCAGACGATGGGGATGTACATCGCCCGCTCGTGTGGCGACACCCGGGGCAGCCAGAATAGCCACAGCGCCAGCGTCAGCGTGCGGAACCCGATACGGATCCAGGCGAGGGTGACGCCGTTCCGGTACCGGACCTCGTCGATGCCAGCCAGGACCGCCTCATCGAGGTCGCGGTCGATGTCGGGACCCGCCGCAAGCGGAGGTCTCTCTTCGGCGTGGGCACCGGGGTCTTCGACGTGGTCTCTGCGCGATGGCGCGGCCATGAGCTGCGGGCGGGGTAGGGCGTGAGGATGCCAGGTCGCCCTTGGCGCCTGCCCCCGACCTTGCTCAGCCTCGGCCGATCGCTCTCGTGTCGTCAAGAGGGTCGAGGCGGAGCCGACCGGGCGCGCACTCGGAAGAGGGAAGTGTCGAGCTACTTGCTCGCCGGCCCCCGCCGCCGGCGGCGCGCTGCTGCAGCCTTGGCCTGCCGCGAGAGCGCGGCGTGCGACGCGGAGGAGTACGGCTCGCGCTTCAGGGCGCGCTCGGTGGCGCGGCCGCGGCGGCGCGACGGAGCCCGTGGCTTGCGCAGGCCCTGGCCCACCTCGTAGGCGGCCTGGGCCGAGCGGCGGGTTCGCTCCGAGGTTCGCCCCTTCCTGGGAGGGCGCAGCGGGACGCCGGCCCTGCGGGCCTTCGAGAGCCCGATGGCGATGGCCTGCCTGGGCGAGCGCGCCCCGTGCTTGCCGCGCCGGACGTGCTCCAGCTCCTCCTTCACGAACTCGCCCGCCGCGGTGGTGGGGCGCTTGCCCTCCTTCAGATCCTTTCTCGCCCGATCCATCGTCGTCTTCCACGGCATACCGGTTTCCCTCCCGGACGGTTGTCTGCTCCACGCAAACGTAGGAACGGCCCGGGCGAGGGGCAGCCGCGCCGGGCGAGCGCCGCGATCCGCCGGGGCGGCGGGCGGCAGCGGCGCGGCCGTGCCAGCGGGGTCTCGTCCGGTGATGGCCACCACTCGTGCCGGAACACGCGAGAGGAAGGCCCCATCTTGCGGGCGCCGGTGCTCGCAATCCATGCGCTCGATTGACGCGCTCCAGCACGAGCTCGAGCACCGCGGTGGCATCGTCCAGGTTCGTTCGAGCTCCCCGCCGGCCGCGCTCGCCGCGACGCTCGACCCACGCGGTTGGCCGAGAATTCCCGCCGCCATCCTCCGGGGACTAAGTACTGGCTGGCCTCGCAGGGCGATCGGATGGTGGGCGGCGCCTACCTCAAGTCGCCCGGAATGCAGGCCCACAACGGCTGGTCGAGCTACGTCCTCGTCGATGACGTGGACGCCGCGGCCCGCCGCGCGAAGGAAGTGGGCGGCAAGGTGGTCCGCGAGCCGATGGACATCCCGAACGTCGGCCGCTTCGCGGTCGTCGCCGACCCGTGGGGCGCCGTGGTGCAGCCGTTCCGGTCGTCGGCCGAGGGGGCACCGCCTCCGGAGGGCATGCCTCCCGTGGGGACCTTCTGCTGGGAGACGCTGATCACGCCGGACGTGAAGGCGGCGGCCGCATTCTATGCGAAGGTGGTGGGGTTCGGGACGGGCAAGACCCCGAACGGCGAGGGCACCGTGTTCACATCTGGTGATACCCCGGTGGCGGATCTGCAGCCGGGACGGTCGGGGTCTCCGTCGTACTGGGCGACCTACGTCGCGGTCGAGAACGCCGAGGCCTCGCGCGACCGAGCAGTCCGGCTCGGCGGCCAGGTCATGGTGCCGCGGGTCGACGTCCCGCAAGTGGGGATCATCTCGTTCGTGGCGGATCCCACCGGCGCGAGCCTGGGGCTCTTCCAGCCGAGCCGGTGACTGGAACCAGCGGGGAGTTACCGGTACACCGCCGCGTAGCTGTCCTGGATGGGGACGCGGCGCCGCGCCATCGCTTGCCGCGACGCGGATCTGCGGAGGCGCTCCGGAGACCTGGTCTCAAACGGTTCGCCCAGGCGAACCGCATCGACGAGCCGACTACGCGTTCGCGATCCGCAAGCCGCTGACGGTCTCGGCGGACGCCCAGGGGTCTTCGATCCCGCTTCAACCGCGGCCGCGGACCGGCGCTGCTCCTGCCGCCGCGGGTGCACCTGGAGCTGTGAGGCGCTCCGCCTGGCCGTCGCTCGTCAGCCGCGCGGTCCCGACCAGCGTACGCAGGAAGGGGCCCATGGCCTCGACCAACCCAGCGGAGAAGGAGAGGCCGGTGTGCCAGGGGGCCTGGGACGAGGCCCACACGATCTGGGCCGTCCCGGAGAGCGAGTCCGGCAGCCGGGTCGAGGACAGCTCCACCTGGAGCAAGGTCCCCTCCGCCAGGCGGCGCGAGAGCGTGAGGCCGCAGCCTCCCATGCCGACCTGGTCGGTGAGGCAGGTCTCCTGCATGCCGCGCCCCTTCACCACGATCTTGAGGGGGATCTGGAACCGCGTGTAGCGCCGGCGCTCCTTGTCCACCACACGTGCCTCCTTCGTCCGGGAGCGACGCCCCCCGCCCAGCACGCCGAGCCTGTCGAGGAGCCGCGCGGGCCCCATCGCGGTACCGCGCGATCGTGGCACGTGCGGCGGCCTTTTCACAAGGACGATGCGCGTGCCGCGGCCGTGCGGTGGGGGCGGGAAGCACATCGCCCGACCTTTCCCGTTGCGTCGGGCCCCGGGCCCTGACACCTTGCGCGAATGGCACGCGAGCACAGCGATCAGCGGATCGCCCTCTTCATCGACTTCGAGAACCTCGTCACCCGGACCGGCCTGGCCGCCGAGACCTTCGATCTGCAGCCGGCGCTGGACGTCCTGCTGGAGAAGGGAAAGGTGGTCTTCCGGCGGGCCTACGCCGACTGGACCCGTTTCGCCGGGGCCACCCAGCGCCTCCATGACAAGGGGGTGGAGCTGATCGACGTTCCCCCGTCGACCCGGGCGGGCAAGAACGGCGCCGACGTGCGGCTGGTCATCGACGCGCTGGAGCTCTGCTACCTGCGCGAGCACATCGACACGTTCGTGCTGGCCTCGGGCGACTCCGACTTCGTCCCGCTGGCCAACAAGCTGCGCGAGAACGACCGGGTGGTGATCGGCATGGCCGTCAAGGAGGCCACCAGCCAGCTCTTCGTGAAGGCCTGCGACGAGTTCATCTACCTGCGCGCAGGCGCCGGCAAGCGGCGCGACGGCTCGAGCAAGGAGAAGCCGGCCCGGGAGAAGTCCATCCCCGACGTGGCCCGCGAGGCCACCGCCGCCATCCTCTCCCGCGCCGCCGGCCCGGTGAATCCCTCCGCCATCAAGGCCGCCATCGTTCGCAAGGAGCCCGACTTCGACGAGCGGGAGTTCGGGTTCTCGTCGTTCTCGCGGTTGCTGGAGGCGATGGAGGGGGAGGGCCTGCTGCGCCGCGAGCAGGGCGCCAAGGGGCAGTGGTACGTGCTGCCTCCCGCCTAGCGGTGCGCGGTCAGGCGGATGCACCGAGAATGAGGTCCGGGGCATCCGTCAGCCCGGTCCGCCGCGCCTGGCCAGCTTGCGGTAGTGGCGCTGCAGGATCTCGAAGGCCAGCTTGCGCTCCCCGCGATCGGAGACGAGGCCCTTCCGGTTCCAGCCGTCCTGGATGCCGGGGAGGGTGCGCCGCGGCGAGCGGAAGTCGGCCAGGATCCAGGGGCTCATGCCCGCCAGGAACGGGATGCGCTCGAGCATCCGCAGCTGGTGCTCGTAGACCGCCGCCTGGTACTCCTCGGTCCAGCGGGTGAGCGGGTCGCCGTGGAGGCCGGCCAGGGCGTCGGCCCCGAGCTCGGTCATGATGAGCGGCTTCTCGTAGGGCGTCTCCCAGCGCACGCCGTCGGGGCGATCGGGGAGGCCGTCGTACCAGCCCAGGTACTCGTTGCAGCCCAGCACGTCCAGGTCGGCGCCGAGCGGATCGTCGATGCGCTGGGTGAGCGGATCGACCTCGCGCCGCTCCAGCGCCGCGCTCACCAGCCGGGTGGGATCGAGCTGCCGCGCGCGGCCCACCAGCTCGCGCAGGAAGCGGAGCCGGGCCGCGGTCGGCGGCGTCTCGTTCGCCACCGACCAGATGATCACGCTGGCCCGGTTCCGATCGCGGGTGACCAGCTCGCTGAGCTGGCCCAGGGCATCGGCCAGCGTCTCCGCACTCTCCCAGTCGATGGTCCAGTAGACCGGGATCTCGGCCCACACCAGCAGGCCGAGCTCGTCGGCCAGGCGGACCGTGTGCTCGTCGTGCGGGTAGTGCGCCAGCCGGACGAAGTTGGCGCCCAGCTCCCGGGCCCAGCCGAGCAGGGTGCGCGCGTCGGCCTGGCCGTGGGCGCGCCCCTCGCGCAGCGGCGCCTGCTCGTGGAGGCTGATCCCGCGCAGGAACACCGGCTCGCCGTTGAGCGAGGATCTCCGTTCCCCGCACCTCCACCGTCCGGAAGCCGATCCGGTCCACCACCCGATCCGCGCCGGCCCCGAGCTCGACCTCGTACAGCCGCGGCCGCCCCGGCGACCATCGCTCGAGCTCCGCCTCGAGCTCGACCTGGCCGAACCCGTCCGCGTTCGTGGTCACCGCGGCCTGGATCCCGGCCTCGGGGATCGAGACGATCGCGCCCTGCCGGGGCGCGGGACCGTCGAGCTGGATCCAGCCGCAGAGCCGGCCCGGGCGGACCGGGTCGAGCTGGAGCGCGTAGTCGCGGATGAACGTGCTCGGGCAGGTCGACCAGCAGCACGTCGCGGGTCAGCCCGCCGTAGTTCCACCAGTCGGTCTGGAGGGCCGGGACCGCCGCCGCGCCGCCGCGTGTCGTCGACCTGCACCACCAGCGAGTTCTCGCCCGGCGCGCAGCCGGGCGGTGATCTCGACATCGAACGGGGTGAAGCCGCCGCGGTGCTCGCCGACCAGCGATGCCGTTCAGATGGACGCGCGCCTGGTAGTTGGCGGCGCCGAAGTGGAGGAACGAGCGCCGGCCCGGGGCGGGCGCAGCCTGGAAGCGGGTCCGGTACCAGATCGTCCCCTCGTACAGGAACAGCTCGCGGCGCTGCGAGTTCCAGTCGCCGGGGACGAGCAGCGACTCGCGAGCGATCGAAGTCGTACTCGATCCGGTCGCTCGGCGAGGCCGGCTTGCGATCCGCGAAGTAGCCCTCGGCCGTGTGCGGCTGGCCGCGGTAGTCGAGGGAGCCGTTCTGGTACGGGTCGACGATGGCGCGCCACGGACCGCCCAGGTCGCGGACGGCGCGGCCGTGGACGTTCTGGATGAGCGGCGAGGGACGGGCGGGCATGCCGGGAGTGTGGCGTGCAGGTCGTGGAGGGTCAAACCGGAGTGGAGGTCGGGCGGGGCGGGCCGGCCGCGTGTCGTCAGCTGGTCCGGCGGGCGTAGGTGAGCGTGTGGTGCGTGAGCTGTCGGTCGCCGGCCCAGCACCCGGCGATCCCGTAGACGAGCCGCTCGCCCAGCTTGAGGATCTCGGCGCGGCAGCGAACGTCCTCGCGCCGCGCGCTGGCCAGAAAGGCGGTGGTCATCCCGCTGGTGACGCTGCCGTCGCCCAGGCCGAGCCGGGTCTTGATGGCGCACCAGAAGGCGACGTCCGCCGCGTGCATGTACACCTGGCCGCTGATGATCCCGCCCGGGCGCTCGTCGTCGGGGGAGAACGGCACCGCCAGCTCGCACCAGCCGTCGCCCAGGGCCGCCACCCGGAAGCGGGCGCGCCGGGTGAAGGCGCAGGACCCGAGCAGATCATCCAGCTCCGCGGCCGTGGTCGCGATGGACATGCGGGCAATCTAGCGGGCGCCGGTCGGGCGCGCCGGGTGCGGCGGGCAGCCGGGGCCGGCCGCCCCCGCCCGAAATGCACCCATGCAGCAGGTGAGGCCTCCGGCGCCGCTGCGCGTGTGCTGGCTGGCGCCAGCCCGGCGGCCCGCGTTCCGCCGCGGGGGATCCCGGCCCGGGCTCGGCGGATCAGCTCGCCAGGCGCAGGGGCTCGGTGCAGAGATCCTCGAGCACCTGGAGCACCCTGCTCAGCGCCTCGAGCTCGGTCGGCGGCTCCAGGTCCTCATTGAGGGGCCTGATCCGGATCCGGTCCGCGCCGTCGAGGACGGCCAGGATCGGAATGGCGGCCCGCTCGGGGTCGGCGCCCATGCGCCGCGCGAAGTCGGTGGCCCCCGGCCCGCAGATCTTCGACCCCAGCAGCACCACCGCCGGGCGGAACCCGCTCGCCAGCTCGCGCTCGGCCTCGAGGGTCGATTCGACCACCCGGACCTCGCTGGCTCCCGCCAGCACCACCACGTCGTTTCGCAATCCGTGTGTCATGGTCGAGTCCTCGCAGGCCCAGGCCAGCAGCGGGTCACACGCTAGCCCGGGCAACGCTGCGAGGATGTGATCTGCGCACGCGCGGCCGCGGCAACTGCACCATGGCCTTTCGCTCCCGAATCGTCACACGTCCTCCTGCGGGGTGGCTGGATCGTGGAACGCCCGAACCCGCGCGCGTGACACCGCCGGTGCGGGGACGGTTGGCCTGGTGCGGGTCCCGCGAGGGCCGGGTCATCCTCGCCCACGGCGCTATCCACTCCGGGGCGGGGCAGGTGCTGGTGGTGGCGGAGCACCGGCTGGCGGTGGCGGACCGGGGCGTGCCGCCGGGCAGGGCGCGCTGGGGCCGAGGCGATCCCTCGGGTGGCTCCTGGTGACGTCCGCCGATCCGTTCCCCGCCTGAACCCTGGTGGCGTGAATGACCTCCATGGCGTTCCTTTCTGGACCGCGTCCGCTCGACCGCGCACGGGCGCACGTCCGTCGGGTCGATGCTCGTTCGATGGAAACGTTCCCCGGCCCGGCCGGCGCCACGCGCTATCGCTCCTCGCACCCGCGCGGACACGCACGGCAATTTCCCCTCCGTGACCACAGCGGCGCCATCCCGCCGGGCCCGGCCGTTCCGTCCTGCGCAACGGGGCTTGAAGTCCCTGCCGGCCGCGGCGGATGATCCCGCCGGTGCGTCTGGGTCTCGTGGCCGGACCTCTCACGGAGGCGTCAGATGAAAGCAGGGGTGGGGTACGCGAACGAGGCGGCTGCGCTGGAGGCGGGCCGTCGCGCCGCGGGCGATGCCATGCGCAGCGGAGGCGTCCGGGCGCCGGATCTGGTCCTGGCCTTCTGTGGGGGAAGCCTCGATGCCGGGGCCTTCTTCGCCGGGGTCCGCGCCGCGGTCGGGCCGCTGGCGCCCATCCTGGGCGGCTCGGGGATCGGCGTGATCACCGGCGACCACCTCAGCTACGAGGGGGTGCCCGCCGCGGTGGCGGTGCTCGAGCTCGGGCAGCCGCTGCCGGGGGTGGCGGCCGTCGGCGCGCTCGATCGCGACGAGCGCGAGGCGGGCCGGCGCCTGGGGCGGGCGCTGGCCGGCGCGGGCGCCCAGGGCTCGCCCATGCTCCTCCTCTTCTACGATTCGATCCGGATGCCGGCGACGCCGACCACCCCACCGGTCATGAACGCGTCGCGCCCCCTCATCGCGGGTGTGACCGATGGGTTCCCGGGCTGCCCTCCGGTGGCCGGCGCTGGCGTGATCGGCGACTTCGCGTTCTCCTCCACCTGGCAGTTCTGCGGCGATGCGGTCCGGCAGCAGCACGCGGTCGGGGCGCTCTTGCCCGCCTCGATCCGCACCGCGCTCCAGGTCATGCACGGCTGCACCCCCATGGACGGTGTTCCCCACGTCCTGACCCGGGTCGAGGGCGGGGTGGTGCACGAGATCGACGGCCGGCCCGCCGCCGACCGGATCGACGAGGTGTACGGCTCGAAGGACTGGCGCAGCCAGCGCCCGGTCAACCGGCTCACCCTGGGGGTGGCCCAGGGCGAGCGGTTCCGGATGGGAGGCGAGGACGACTACGTCAACCGGCTCATCACCGGCGTCTTGCCCGACGGCAAGGCGGTGGGCCTGTTCGAGCCCGATCTGGAGGAGGGCGTCGAGATCGTGTTCATGCTGCGCGATCCGATGCTGATGATGGACTCGGCCCGCGCCGGCAGCGAGGCCGCGGTGGAGCGCATGCGGGCCCGGGGGGGCCGCCCCGGGTTCGGCCTCTACATCGACTGCGCCGGCCGCAGCGCCGTCGCCTCCCGGACGCCGACCGAGGAGGCCGCCCAGGTCCAGGCGGTCATGAACCGCGAGCGGATCCCGTTGCTCGGCTTCTATTCCGGCGTCGAGGTCGCGCCGTTGCGCGGCGCAAGCCGCGGGCTCGACTGGACCGGCGTGCTGCTGCTCCTGGGCGAGGGGGGAGCGTGAGCGTGGGGGACGCATCGGAAGAGGCCTCGCGCGAGCTGGAGGCCGCCCGGCGCGAGGCCGAGTACTACCGGCGCATCGCCGAGGAGGCGGGCAGCCGACGCCTGCGCGAGGCGGAGGCGCTCTCGCAGCTCCTGGAGCGTGCGCAGCAGGCGGAGCGGGAGCTGGAGCGGAGCCGCGACGATCTGGAGCGGCGGGTCATGGAGCGCACCGCCGAGATCGTCGCGGCCAACGAGTACCTGAGCCGGGTCGTGGCCGAGCGCGAGCGCGCCGAGGTCGCGCTGCGCGCCAGCGAGGAGGCGTTCCGATCGTTCATGTCCCACTTCCCGGGGCTGGCCTACATCAAGGAGGCCGACACCACCGTCGTGTTCGCCAACGACGGCTTCCGCACCCTCCTCGGCCTCGATCCCGCCGCGCTGGCCGGGAAGAAGAACACCGAGTTCTTCCCCGAGCCGTTCGCCTCGGCCATGACGCGCGACGATCTCCGGGTGCTGGCCACCGGCCAGGTGGAGCACATCGCCGAGGAGTTCGGGGAGCGCAGCTGGGTCACGCACAAGTTCGTCATCCCGCAGGACGACGGGACGCGCCGCCTGGGCGGGCTCACCCTGGACGTCACCGCGGCCAGGCGCAGCGAGGAGGAGCGCCGGCGGCTCGAGCACCAGATGGAACAGACGGAGCGGATCGAGAGCCTGGGCGTGCTGGCCGGGGGCATCGCGCACGACTTCAACAACCTGCTCACCTCCATCCTGGCCAACGTCGAGATCCTGCGGGCCCAGGCAACCCCGGGCTCGTCTTCCGACGCCTGCCTGGCCGACGTCGAGGCCGCCGGCCGGACCGCGTCCGAGCTGTGCCAGCAGATGCTGGCGTACGCGGGCAGGGCGCGCTTCGCTCCCGAGCTGATCGACGTGGGCGTCCTGGTCCGCAGCATGCTCCAGCTGCTGCGTTCCTCGCTCTCGCACAAGCTCCAGCTCGAGATGCGCATCCCCAAGCGGCTGCCGCTGGTGAAGGGCGATCCCAGCCGGTTGAAGCAGGTGGTGATGAACCTGGTCGTCAACGCGGCCGAGTCCATGGGCGATGGACACGGGACCGTGACGGTCACGGCGGGCACCGTGCACGCGGGCCCGGAGCGGCTGCGCCAGGCGGTGCTGGGCGAGACGCTGCGCGACGCAGACTACCTGACGCTGGAGGTGGCCGACACCGGCAGCGGCATGGACGCGAGCACCCGGCGCAGGGTGTTCGAGCCGTTCTTCACCACCAAGTTCGCCGGCAGGGGGCTGGGGCTGCCGGCGGTGCTCGGCATCGTCCGCCAGCTGGCGGGCGCCATCGAGCTGGAGAGCGAGCCCGGGCGCGGCACCCGGTTCCGCGTGCTCCTCCCCACCGTGGAGGGGGCGGCGCCGAGCGTGGGTCCGGTTCCGGCGCCGGCCCCCTGGATCGGGGAGGGCCCGGTGCTGGTGGTGGACGACGAGCCGGTGGTGCGGCGTGCGCTGGGGCGCATGCTCCAGCTCCTCGGGTTCGAGATGATCGAGGCCGCCGGCGGGCCGGAAGGGATCGAGATCTTCCGGCGCAACGCCGGGCGCATCCGGGCGGTGATCCTCGACCTCACCATGCCGAACCTCGATGGGGTCGAGACCCTGCGCCGGCTGCGCCAGGTCGATCCGGACGCCTTCGTCGTCATCGCCAGCGGATACGCCGAGGCCGAGGTCGAGGCGCGCTTCCGGGGCAAGGCGCCGGACGGCTTCGTGCAGAAGCCGTTCGGGCTCGACGCGCTGCGCAAACATCTGCGCGCGGCGCTGGAGCGGGCCGGCGGGAAGCGCGCCGGGGGCGCCGGATCGTGAAGCCAGCCGGGCCGCGGGATGGGACGCGCCGGCCCGGCGCCCGGTGTGGCACATCCGCCTGCAGCGGGTTATCGGAGGGAGCGGCCCGGGGGGTCCGCGCAGGAGGGGCGTCACCATGGGCGGCGTCGACAGGTCCCGGTGGGAGGCGCTCGGCCCGTGGCTGGACCGCGCCCTGGAGCTGCCCCTCCTGGAGCGGGCGCGCTGGCTCGAGTCGCTGCAGGGCGACGATCCATCGCTGGCGGCCGAGCTCGCGGCGCTGCTCGGGGAGAGCGACGACCTGGACCGGGAGGGGTTCCTGGAGGGTCCCGGGCCCGAGCTGCGGCCCTCGCTGGCCGGGCAGACGCTGGGCGCGTGGACGCTGGACGCGCCCATCGGGCAGGGCGGAATGGGAACCGTCTGGCTGGCCCGCCGCGCCGACGGCCGGTACGAGGGGAAGGCCGCGGTCAAGCTGCTCAACCTGGGATTGCCGGGCCGGGTCGGCGAGGAGCGCTTCCGACGCGAGGGGTCCATCCTGGGCCGCCTCGCCCATCCCAACATCGCGCGGCTCATCGATGCCGGCATCTCGGCCGGGGGCAGCCGTACCTGGTGCTGGAGTACGTCGAGGGACAGCGCATCGACGAGTACTGCGATGCGCTTCGGCTGGACGTGTCGTCCCGGCTGTGGCTGTTCCTCGACGTCCTCGCGGCGGTGGGCCACGCACACGTCAACCTCATCGTCCACCGCGACCTGAAGCCCTCCAACGTGCTGGTGGACGCGCTGGGTCAGGTCAAGCTGCTCGACTTCGGCATCGCCAAGCTCCTGGAGGACGAGTCGCTGGCCGCGGAGGTGACCGAGCTCACGCGCGAAGGCGGGCGCGCCCTGACCCCGGAGTTCGCCGCCCCCGAGCAGGTGCAGGGCGAGCCCATCACCACCGCCACCGACGTCTATGCGCTGGGGGTGCTTCTCTACCTGCTCCTCACCGGCCGGCATCCGGTGGCCGGTGGTCCGCGCTCCCTGGCGGTGCTGCTCCGGGCCATCGTCGAGACGCAGCCGCCCCGCCCGTCGGAGGCGATGGCCCCGGGGCGCCCGGAGGCGGACCCGCCGCCGGACCGCGCCGCCCGGCGCGCCACCACCCCGGAAAAGCTGGCGCGCACGCTGCGCGGGGACCTCGACACCATCGTGACCAAGGCGCTCAAGAAGGATCCCCGGGAGCGCTACGCCTCGGTGACGGCCTTCGCCGACGACCTGCGCCGGGTCCTCGATCACCAGCCCATCAGCGCGCGGCGCGACTCGCTCGCCTACCGCGCCGGGAAGTTCGTGCGCCGCCACCGCCTCGGGGTGATCGGCGCCGCGGCGGTGGCGCTGGCGTTGCTGGCGACAGGCGGGTTCGCGGTGCGGCAGATGCTGGAGGCGGACCGGCAGCGGCGGGTGGCCGAGGACCAGGCGGAGCGGGCCGAGACGAGCCGCGACTTCCTGGAGGACGTCCTCAGCAACGCGGGCGCGAGCGGGCGCCCGTTCACGAGCTCCGAGCTGCTGGCCCGCGCCGAGCAATCCCTGAAGGCCCAGTACGGCGCCGAGGCGAGCCGGCCCGCCATCGAGCAGCTCCTCAGCCTGGGGGTGCTCTTCGCGGGCGTCGACGACATCAAGAAGGCGCTCGAGGTGGTGGGGGCGGCGCGGGACCGCGCCATCCAGGCCGGCGACGCCGACCTGCGCCACCAGGCCACCTGCGAGCTGGGCAGGGAGCTCCACTACGTCGGGCGCCTGGACGAGGCGGCGCGGCTCCTCGACGGGGCCGTCGCCGAGCTCGAGGCAGAGTCGCCCGTATCGCCGGACCTCGTCGATTGCCTGCTGCACCGCTCGGACGTCGACCTCAGCCGGGGGGACGTGGCGGCGGGCATCGCCGACGCGAGCCGCTCGCTGGCGCTGGCGACCCGGCTCAACCCGAGATCGCCGTTGCGAGCGGTCTCGGCCCGAACCCAGCTCGCGGTCGCGCGGCGGCTGGACGGGGACCTGGCCGGGGCGGCCCGCCTGTACCGGGAGAACCTGGAGGTGCTCGAGCGCACGGGCCGGGAGCGCTCCTCCGACGCGGCTGTCACCTACGGCAACTGGAGCAAGGTCAAGGCCGACGCCGGCGACATCCTCGGGGCCGTGAAGCTGATGGAGGCGGCGTTCGAGGTCGTCCGTGCCATGCGCCCCGATGACGAGGCCGACCAGGTGCTGAGCGTTTCCTACGGGCAGCGCCTGCTCGTGCTGGGCCGCCTCGACGAGGCCGAGCGGTCCTTCTCGCGCGCGCGGGAGTCCGCCAGGCGCCAGGACGACGCCGAGATGGAGACCCTGGCCTCGCTCGGCCTGGCGGACATCCGACGCGAGCGCGGCGACTGCAGCGGCGCCGCCGCCACCCTGCGCCAGGCGGAGGCGCTCGTACCCGCGAGCTTCCCCCCGCAGCACCCGGCGCGCATCACGCTCCGCTACGAGTCCGGGCTCCTGCGGTTCGCCTGCGGTGCGCCCCGGGAGGCGAAGGCGGTGCTGGATCAGGTGGCCGCCCAGCCCGGGCCGCCGGTCATCACGGAGGTCCTGGTGCGCGCGGGGCTGGCCCGGGTGGAGCTGGCGCTGGGGGACCGCGAGCGCGCCCTCACCCGGGCGGCCGAGGCCAGCGACATGGCCGGGCGCTTCGCCATCCCCGGAGAGCCCTCGTACTGGGTCGGCCACGCCCTGCTGGTGCAGGCCGAGGTGGACGAGGCGCTGGGGAACCCGGCGTCCGCCCGCGAGCGCGCGGGCCGGGCGCTGGCGGAGCTGGTTCCGACGGTCGGGGCCGAGCACGCCGAGGCACGGCGGGCCGCGGCCCTGGTCCAGCGCTGACCCTCACGCGACCAGCCGCTCCAGCCAGGCCAGCAGGGCGCGGTGTTCCACCTCGATCCGCTCGCCGGCGCGAGAGGCGCCGACGGGCAGCTCCCACCCGGCCAGCGCCGCGCGGGAGGCGCGGGTGAGGCGCAGGTACCGGCGGAGATAGATGCCGCTCAGGAGGGCGCGCCATCGCGACTCCATCGGACCCGGGCCCCTCCCACGCGGAGCAGCAGCAGCGAGCGCGCCACGTCGGCCAGCGGGTGGCCCACGGCGGCCGCCATCCAGTCGATGACCACCGGGCCGCGGCGGGTCAGGAGCACGTTGTCGGGGTGGAGATCGAAGTGACAGAGCGCCTCGCCGTCCGGGAGCCGTTCCAGCAGGTCCTCGGCCCGGCGCTGCAGGTCGGCGGGCAGCCCGCAGCCGGCGATGCCGTGGCGAAGGTGCTGCCGGATGGTCGGCACTCCCTTCGGGACCGCGCGCGTGGCGTGCATCGCCGCCTGGACCTCCGCCAGCTCGTGCGCCACCCAGGCCACCCGCCAGGGCTTCTCCCTCAGGATGCCCAGGAGCGACGGTCCCTCGATCCGCTCCAGCACGATCCCCCGCCGCCCCTCCACCACCTCGACGCCGAAGATGGCCGGCGCCGGCAGCCCGGCTTCGCTCGCCGCCGCCGTGCCGCGCTGCTCGTTGGTGACCCAGTGCTCGGGCACCCACGGGTGGTAGAGCTTGAGCACCCGCCCCTCGCCCCAGGCGTAGATCTCCGCCGTCCGTCCCGTCCCGATCAAAGGTGCAGCGCGCAGCTCCATCGCATCCTCCAGTCTAGAGCAGGTGCAGCCCGGTCCGCTTGGCCCGCCGCTCCGCCCGCCCGAGCAGGTGGACCGACAGCGCCGTGTAGGCCACCGCGTGGGCGGCGATCATGGCCCACTCCTGCCCGGGGGGGAGCAGGGTGGCCCAGCGTTCACCCAGCGCGTAGTGGCGCACCAGGTCGTATCCCCAGGTATAGGGCAGGGCGTAGGCGACCCCGCGCAGGGCCGCCGGGAAGGCGGCGACGGGCAGGTAGGCGCCGGCCACCATCTCGAAGACCACCCCCAGCACCTCGGCCAAGGAGCCGGCCTGCCGCCACAGCACCGCCAGCAGCGCCACCATCACGCCCAGGGCGGTGAGCGCCACCAGCATGAGGGCGCACGCACCCAGCATGAGCGCCGCCCCCGCGACGCCCGGGCGCGCGATCCACACCATCACCGCGAACAGCGGCGCGAACCCGACCAGCCCCAGCGCCAGCTCGGAGAGCACCGCGCCGGCGAAGTAGCCGTGGCGCGATCCCGGCGTGGCGAACAGGTACTCGAGCGGGGGCCGCCATCGCTCTGATGACGCAGGCGGTGGCGCGAGCGGCGTCGGAGCGCCGCAGCGGCGAGCGGTGATCAGGCGGGCCGGCCGCCCGAGAGGAGCGGCCCGGCGTAGGCATGCAGCGCCGGCGTGCCGCCGGTGTGCCAGAAGAGCACCGTCTCGCCCGTGCCGATCACGCCCTTGCGCGCCAGATCGACCAGCCCCGCCATGGCTCGCCCGGTGTACACCGGATCGAGCAGCAGCCCCTCGTGCCGTGCCGCCAGCAGGATGGCCTCCCGCTCGGGCTCCCCCAGCACCGCGTAGCCGCCCCCCAGGTAGTCGTCGAAGCCGACCACCTGCGCGGGCTTCACCGACGCGTCCAGGCCCAGCCGGTGCGCGGTCCGCCCGGCGATCTCCGCCACGCCGGCCCGGAGCTCGGCCAGGTCCGCGTCGATGGAGATGCCGACGATCGGCGGTCGGAAGCCCAGCGCCACCGCCCCCAGGCACAGTCCGGCCTGGGTGCCGAACGAGCTGGTGGCCACGATGACGCGGTCGGGCTCGAGCCCCAGCGCCGACAGCTGGCCCGCCACCTCCTCCAGCGCGGCCACGAACCCGGCGGCGCCGACCTCGTCGGAGGCGCCCATGGGGATGAGGTACGGGTGGCGGCCGGCGGCGCGTTGCTCGGCCACGACCTGCTCCGCGGCGGCCTGGCGCGTGCGCTCGCCGGAGAAGACCACCTCCGCGCCGAGGAGGCGATCGAGGAGCAGATTCCCGGTCTCGGCCGCGGGAGGGGCGCCGCCCAGCACCAGCACGCAGCGCAACCCGCAGCGCGCCGCCGCGGCCGCGGTCTGGCGAGCGTGGTTCGACTGGACCGCACCCAGGGTGACGAGGGTGTCGGCCCCCTGCCGGAGCGCCTCGGCCACGCTGAACTCCAGCTTGCGGGTCTTGTTGCCCCCGCCGGCCAGGCCGGTCAGATCGTCTCGCTTGACGAGCAGCCGACGCAGGCCCAGCGCGCGCGCCAGCCGCGGCAGGTCCTCGATGGGCGTGGGCAGCTGGCCGAGGCGGATGCGCGGGACGGTGTCGGTGAGCATGCGATGCCCTTCCGGCGCAGGATCCTAAGCAGGACGGTGGCACGCGCACAAACCCGCGCCCCCGACCGAAGTCTCGGTGGGGGCGCGGGGGCGGCGGCGAGAAGTCCGCCGTTGACGAAACGGCGGCGAGGGCACCGCCGCCAACCTCAGTTCTCGATCTCCGCCTGCTCCACGGGCGCGCTGGTGCTGGAGGGGTACGGCCGCCAGCGAACCTTGACCAGCGTCTGGCCGGGCGTGATGGCGTCGAAGAAGGCCTGCCCCGAGCCCAGGCTTCCCTCGGAGCCGCCCAGCTCGGCCCCGCTCACGTCGACGGCGATGCCGAGGATGGTCAGCCCGGAGGGCGGAATCCTTGGCGCTGACCACGCCGCGGAGGAAGGCGCGGTCGGCCGGCGTCGTGCCCTGCAGGTCGATGCGCAGCGCGTCCACGCCGCCGTCGGCGGTGGGGATGCCGCGGACCTCGACGGCATCCCCGGCGGCCAGCGCCGAGAGCGCGCCGAAGCCGTGCAGCTCGGTGGAGGGCGTCACGTGCACGGCGATGCCGATGACGGTGATGGCTCCGCCGGCCGCGTCCACCGCGTCGGCGTTGGCGTCGATGCGCACGGACGCGCGGAGCTTCAGGACCAGCGCCAGGAGCGACCCGCCGGCCTGGATGGTTCCCTCCGCCTCGACCTCCGCGCCCACCACCACGTCGGCCAGGGTGCCACCTTCCACCTCGGTGGACGCGGAGATGAGCACCCGCTGCCCGGCGACGGTGAAGCCGCCGGCGTCGGCGGCGGTGACGATGCCCTCCACCTCCGCCTCGTCGTCGGCCTGCGCCTCCAGCTCGTCCTCGGCGCGGATGGCCGTGGCCGTGAACACGCCGTCGGCATCGGCCGGACCCTGCGTCCGCACCTCGACCAGGGTTCCGACCGGGAACGAGGGCGACGGGGAGATGGCCGAGACGTCCACGCGGAGGGCCACCGGGGCCGAGGGGGCGAACGACAGGCTGAGCACGGTCCCGTCCACGGCGCTCACGAAGGCGCGGACCTCGCGCTCCTCGGCCGGGTCGCGCTCGCGCACCAGCGTGGCCCGCAGCCCGCCGCGCGCGTCCGCGTCGCCGGAGATCGCCACCCGCGTGCCGTCGGGGACGTCCTCGGCCTTCACGGCGCCGCCGCGCCGGTCCAGGCCGGACGTGCCGCCGTCGAGCGACACGTGCACGCCCTCGACCACCAGCTCGCCGGCCCCGTGCGACTCCACCTCGCCCTCCAGCTGGTCGTGGAACTCGATCTCGGCGGCCTCTCCGTGGAAGGCATCGTCGAGCCGGCCGCGCACGGTCACCACCATGCCGGGGTGAAGGTGCGCGCCGGCGTCGTCGGAGCCGAGGCGCACCGGTGCGGTCTCGTCGCTGGACCTGAGGACGGCTCCGCCGGTCGCGAACGTGACCCCGTTCACCGTCAGCCCGCCCTGGACGGACTGGAGGGCACCCCGGACGGTGGCGCTCGAACCGGTGGTGGACCCGGAGGGGCTCGCCGCCGCCGCCGCAGGCGGCGAGGACCAGGCCGGTCAAGGTCAGGAACCGAGCGCCGCGGCTGCGGCTCCGGTTCGTGATGCGATGCGCCGCGATGGCGGCCGTGCTGCTCCGATCCTTATCGATGGTGCGGTCGAACATTGGTCGATTCCTTTCGACTGCTGCTCACTCCGCCTCGCGGACGTGTGGGACAGGGCACGCGCGCAAACACTCACCCGGGATCTCGCCGGTACGCCCCGCGGGGTGGCGAGCGGGGGGCCGGATGCCTAAATGACCGTTCCCCCCTGCACGGGACGTCCCATGGCCCGGTGCCGCGGGGTGGAGACGCGTGGAGGTCGGCGTGGAAGGTCGAAGCCGGGCGGCCGAGCTGTATGCGACCTACGGCCCGGTCGTGTACCGGCGCTGCTTGAAGCTCCTGCGCGATCGCGAGGCCGCGCGGGACGCGACCCAGGACGTGTTCGTGAAGCTCGTGCGCGACATCCGGCGACTGGCCGGCCCCGACGACCCGCTCCCCTGGATCTACCGGGTCTCGACCAACCACTGCCTGAACCTGCTCCGGGCGAAGCGGAGGCGGGGCCTGGAGGCGGACGGCGACGCCGAGGTGCTCGAGATCGCCGCCCCCAACACCGCCTATCCGTCGTCGGCGCTGGCGCGGACCGTGCTGGCCCGGTTCGACGCGGGAACCCAGGCGGTGGCGGTGGGGGTCCTGGTCGACGGCATGGAGCACACCGAGTTGGCCGAGGCGCTCGGGGTGTCGCGCAAGACCGTGCAGCGCCGCCTGGATCGGTTCCTGTCGCGCGCGCGCCAACTCCTCGGAGGGAGCCACCATGACCGCGAGCTGCCCTTCGGACCTGACGCTGGAGCGGCTCCTGCTGGGCCGGGCGGACCCGGGGGTGCGCGCCCATGCCGGCGCGTGCCCGGATTGCGAGGCCCGGCTGTCCGCCATGCGGCAGAGCGGGGAGGACTTCCGGCGCTTCGTCTATCCACCCAGCGTCGGGCGGGTAGAGGCCGCGGCCGAGCGGGGATCACGGCGGCGGCTCCTGCTGGTGCTTCTCCCGGCCCCCTTCCTGGCCGCCGCCGCCGCGGTCGCGCTGGTGCTGGCCATCCGCCCGCCCTTGCCCGACTACCTCGGGGTGAAGGGCGGCGAGGGCCTGGGCCTCTCGCTGTTCGCGCCGGGATCGGCCGCCCCGAGGCTCCTGGCCGACGGCGCCGAGGTGGAGCCGCACGCGGCGCTGCGGTTCCGGATCCGGACCGCCCGGGCCTGCCGGCTGTACCTTCTCTCCATCGACGCCGCGGGCGGGGTCTCGCGCCTCGACGGCGCCGGCGCGGGCGGGCTGCCGCTCGCCCCCGGCCAGCATGACCTCCCCGGCGGGGTCGAGCTCGATGGGTCCGCGGGGCCGGAGCGGTTCTTCGCGGTCTGCGTTCCGGAGGGGACCGCCGGCGCATCCGACGTCGACCGCGCCGCCCGCGCCATCGCCGGCGAGGGGGCGGCCGGCGTGCGGAGCGGACGGCTCCTGCGCGGGCTCCCCGCCGGCGCGCTGCAGGTCACGCACCTCCTGGAGAAACGCCCGTGAGGAGACTCCTCGCCGCCCTGTGGCTGGCCGCGCTCCCCGCGCTGGCCGCCCCCGCCTCGCGCTTCGCGGTGGTGGCCGGCTCGAACACCGGGGGGCCGGGCCGGCCGCGCCTCTGGTACGCGGAGAAGGATGCCGAGCGCTTCCAGACCGCGCTCCGCGAGCTGGGCGACTTCGCGCCCGACCGCGTCGCCCTGGTGCGCGGGCCGAAGCTCGACGCGTTCCGCGACGCGCTGGCCGTGGCCGAGGCCAAGATCGACGCCGCGCGGTCCCGGGGCGAGAAGCCCCTGCTGGTGGTGTACTACTCGGGCCACGCCGGGCCCGGCGGCCTCGAGTTCGGCCCCGACACCATGAGCTACGACGAGCTCAAGGGGCTGGTGGCCGCCTCGAAGGCCGACGCCAAGGTGGTGGTGGTGGACGCCTGCGAGTCGGGTGCGCTCACGCAGGTGAAGAGCGCCCAGGTCATCCCCACCATCGACTTCCCCCTGCCGTCCGACGACGTGGAGGGCACCGCCTACATCGCCTCGACCGCGGTCGGCGAGGCGGCGCAGGAGTCGGCGCAGCTGGAGGGGAGCTTCTTCACCCACCACCTCGAGGTGGCGATGCGCGGGGCGGGCGACGCGGACGGGGACGGCCTGGTCACGCTGGCGGAGGCGTTCCGGTACACCGCCTCCCGCACCATCTCCGCCACCGCCGAGACCTCCGCGGGGCCGCAGCACCCGACCTACGAGTTCCGGATGTCCGGCCACGGAGAGGTGATCCTCTCCGATCTCCGCCGCGCCGAGGCCCATCTGCGGGTGCCGGTGGATCCGGGAGCGCTCTACGTCCTCAAGGGCCCGCACGGCCTGGTAGCCGAGGTCCAGGCGGGGACGGCGGAGCTGCGGCTGGCGGTTCCCGCCGGCCCCTACCAGGTGGAGCGGCGCGCGCGCAACGGCCGCGCGCGGGGCGCGCTGACCGTCGCCACGGGCGAGGACCGCGCCGTCCCGCTCCTGGAGCCGACGCGCTACGAGGTGGCCCGTACCAAGGGCGGCCCGCGGCCGGGCGAGGCCTTCGCCGGGTTCGGGGGGGCGCTCGTCTCCATGCCCCACGGCGGCGTGGCCCCGGCACTGCGCGCCGGGTTCCGCCACGAGATCGGGCCGGTGGGCGTCGTGCTCTCGCTCGAGTACGCCTTCAAGCAGGTCGACGACACCGGCCGGCGCTACTCGTACCAGCGGGTGGGGGGAGACGCGGCCTTCCTGCTGCCGGTGGCCGGGAGCGAGCGGCTCCTGGAGGGCGGCGTCGTGATCGGCTACGGGTACGCCACCCAGGTCTGGCGCGATCACCGCAGCTTCTCCGCCGGCGACGCCACCGCGGGCCTGCTGCTGCGCTGGTCGCTCCCCATCGGACGGATGCGCGCCGCGGTCGACCTGAGCGGCGGCGGCCGGCTCTTCGAGCTCGACGGGCGCCGCACCCTCCGGCCGGCGGCCTCCTCGTCCCTCGTCCTTCTCTACGGGTTCTGACGCCATGGCCTGGTCCAACCGGAGCGCATCCCTCGTCGCGGCAGTGACCCTTCTCGCCAGCGCCTGCGGCGGCGGCCTGTTCGACGCCGGCGGCCTCCCGGCCGGGGCCGCCGGCACCGGGCAGCAGTGCCAGGCCGGGCTGGTCTCGTGCAGCAACGTCTGCACCGTCGAGGACACGCTCCACTGCGGGACGGCGTGCCAGGACTGCGCCGCCGGCGCCACCCCTCCCCAGGGCGCGGTGCTCGCCTGCCTGGGTGCGGGCACGGCCGACCACGGCAGCTGCGGGTACTCCTGCACCGACGGGCTGCTCAAGTGCGCCAGCGGTTGTTGCGGGGCATCGGCCCTGGCGGCCGGCCCGGCCCACACCTGCGCGCTCCTCCTCGACGGCACGGTGCGGTGCTGGGGCGCGAATGCCTCGGGCCAGCTGGGAACCGGCGACACGCGGGCCCGGCTCACGCCGGCGGCCGTGGCGCTGCCCTCGGCCGCCATCGCGCTGGGGAGCGGGATCGGCCACGCCTGCGCGGTTCTGGCCGGCGGCGCCGTGCGCTGCTGGGGCGCCAACGATGCCGGCCAGGTGACCGGCGCCGCCTCCTCGCCGGTGCTCACCCCCGCCGCCACGCCGGTGACCTCGGGGGCGATCGCGGTGGCGGGCGGCGCCGGCCACACCTGCGCGCTGCTCGGCTCGGGCGCGGTGCGCTGCTGGGGCGCGGCCAGCCGGACCGGCGGTGGGACGCCGGTCGCATCCGGCGCGACCGCCGTCGCGGCCGGGAAGGATCACACCTGCGCGGTGGTGGCGGGCGCGGTGCGGTGCTGGGGCGCGAACGCGCAGGGGCAGCTCGGTACCGCTGCCACCTCCGACACCTCGACGACGCCCATCGCCTCGGGCGTGGCGCTGGTGGCCGCCGGGGAGAACCAGACCTGCGCCGCCACCGGCACCTCGAACGGGACGAACCTGGACGACTCGGTGCGGTGCTGGGGCGACTCGGTCGGCGCGGGCTACCTGCTGGCCGTGCCACAGCGCACGCCGGCCATCCCGCTGCGCAACGCGACGCGCTCCACCATCCAGTACCCGGTGCAGCTCATCGCAGCCGGGGCGCATCACGTCTGCGTCCGGAACAAGGACGAGGCGGTCGAGTCCTTCGGCGCCAACGACGCGGGCCAGCTGGGCGGTGCACCGGTCGAGGCGGGCGTCACCGTTCCGGTCGGCCTTCCGTCGGTGGCCTTGCCGGTGGCGCGCGCCCTGGCGGCCGGGGACGCGCATTCCTGCGCGGCGCTGTCGGACGGACGGATCCGGTGCTGGGGCAGCAACGCGTCCGGGCAGCTTGGAGATGGGACCACCACCACGCCGGCGGTGGCCGTGCTGGTCATTCCCAGCGGGCAGTGAGAGACGAGCAGCGAGCGGGCGCGCTAAGGTGGAGCGAGCCGGTGCCGCGGCGGCGGTGAACTGCCCGAGGCGGCCGATTCCGGCTTCGAGGAAGGGTGATCGCCATGCCGGACGACGAGCTGGGAATCGGCTTCCTGGGGGCGGGCGAGGTTTCGGTGCTCCACGGCCGGGCGCTCCGCGAGATCGGGGAGGCCGTGCTGGTCGGTCTGTGGAACCGCACCGAGGAGACCGCGGTCCGACGTGCGCGCGAGGAAGGCTGCAGAAGGTTCGGGAGCCCGGAAGAACTGGTGCGCGCTCCCGAGGTGGATGCCGTCTTCGTGCTCACCAACCTCGAGACGCACCTGCCGCTGGCGCGCCTGGCCCTGGAGGCGGGGAAGCACGTCCTGGTGGAGAAGCCCATCTGCGCCTCCCATGGCGAGGTGCAGGAGCTCATGGACATCGCGGCGAGGAGCGGCAGGCTCTGCGTCCCCGGCCACAACATGATCCACGAGGAAGGGATCAAGCGGTCCCACAAGCTGATCCAGAACGGGGATCTCGGACAGGTCGTTTCCTGCTACGTGATGTACAACATCTACCACTCCGACGAGCGGGCGGGCACGCTCCCCGGAGTCGTCCGGCACCTCCTGACCCATCCCCTCTACACGATGTCGTTCCTGGTCGGGCGGCCGCGGCGCATCTGCGGGTTCGCCGCGAATCGCAATCACCCCCGGCAGCCGGAGAAGGAAGACCTGGCCAGCGTCCTCATCGAGCTGGAGAGCGGCGCCATCGCGCACCTGTCGGTGAGCTTCGCCGCCGACGATCGGTCCTCCTCGCCGTGGACGTACACGATCAAGGTCATCGGCACGGCCGGATCCGTCCACTACACGTACCAGGACTGGGTCGAGGTGAAGAAGGGGATCTCCCATTCTCACACCTACACCGCCTATCAGGAAACGATCACGAACGAGGACCGCCACTTCGTCGAGCTGTGCCGACGGGGATCGGGGGAGCCGCTGTCGACGCTGGAGGATGCGCTCTGGGCGCAGAAGGCCACGGAAGCGCTGGAACGGTCCCTGCGCGAAGGCCGCATCGTCGAGATCCGCTGAGGGAACGAAGGCGGGGAGGGCGCCGGCCGGCGGTGACCGCGCAGCCCGGTCACCTCGACGGTGACCGGGCCGTTGCGATCCGTCGCGCGGGCGCGCTCGAACCGATGCTACCAGTGGTTGCGCAACGCGATCACCTGCCCGCGGATCTCGCCGGTGGGGTGGGCGGGCGTGTGCATGTTGGCGTAGCCGAGCCCTCTCCTCATGACGTCGACAACGGTGGCCAGGTCGCCGGCGGCGATGCCCTGGGCGGCCGGTCCGACCACGTCCGCCGCCACGACCGTTCCCGTGATGGTTCCGCTGGTGGAATCCGGGCAGGCGGGCTTGCCGCCGCCACCGCAGAAGAAGAACATCGGGGCTCCGCTCACGCTGCGCTGTCCGAAGTGGACGTGTGCGACGAGGGGGGCGGCGGTCAGGTTCTCGTAGGTGAGCGTGAAGCTGAGGGTCATGCCGTCTTGCGACAGCTCCATCCGGAGCATGGCCGTGCCGGGCGCCGCGATGGCCGGGACCTCCTCGAAGCTGATGAGCCTCGCCAGGAACAGGTTTCTCCCGTCCTTGCCGTCGTCGGCGCGGGTCAGGGCGGGGAAGGCGAGGGCGGCGGCCAGGGCGAGCACGGACCATCGAGATCGCGTCATGGAATTTTCCTCCGAGTGAGAGCGAGAGATGCCGGCCAGCACGGGCCGGCGCAGCAACGGAGCGTGGAAAGGCGGGTGTAGCCAGGCGACCCCGTCGAGGGCCGTCGAAACGAATGCTTCACCCCTGGGGGCGCACGGGATCGCGCGGCGACCCTGCCATGGGGCGAGCCGAGGCGGCGGAGCCAATCGGGCGGGCGAGCGAGCGCAGCGGGTCCGCGTTCCCCATCTTCAGCACATGAACGGCGATCTGGCAGTCGAGGTCCACCCGGCAGGAGACTACCCGCCGCGGAAGAGGTGACCGATCCATGGCCTCGGAGTCCGACGCGCTGGTGTTCTACGGCGCCACCGGCGACCTCGCCTACAAGAAGGTCTTTCCGGCGCTGCAGCGCATGATCCAGCACGGGGCCCTGGAGGTCCCGGTCATCGGCGTCGCCAAGGCCGGCTGGAACCTGGAGCAGCTCCGGCAGCGGGCGGCGGACAGCCTCGAGAAGCACGGCGGCGGGGTCGATCCCGCCGCCTTCGCGCGCCTGCGATCGCTGCTCCGCTACGTCGACGGCGATTACGCCGACCCGGCCACCTTCCAGGCGCTCCACCGCGAGCTCGGCGATGCCCAGCGGCCCACCCACTACCTGGCCATCCCGCCGGCGCTGTTCGGGACGGTGGTGGATCAGCTGAGCAGCTCGGGCTGCGAGCGCGAGGGCCGGGTGGTGGTGGAGAAGCCCTTCGGCCGGGATCTGGCCTCGGCGCGCGCGCTGAACCGGATCCTGCTGGCGCACTTCGACGAGGGCAGCATCTTCCGCATCGATCACTACCTGGGCAAGAACGCCGTCCAGAACCTGGTCTTCTTCCGATTCGCCAACGCATTCCTGGAGCCGATCTGGAACCGGCACTTCGTCGAGTCGGTCCAGATCACCATGGCGGAGACGTTCGGGGTGGAGGGGCGGGGCACGTTCTACGAGGAGGCCGGAGCCGTCCGCGACGTGGTCCAGAACCATCTCCTCCAGGTGCTCGCCAACGTGGCCATGGAGGCGCCCTTCGCCGGCGACGTCGAGAGCGAGCGCGACGAGAAGGTCAAGGTGCTGAAGGCCATCCCGGCCCTCGACCCCGGCCACCTGGTGCGCGCCCAGTACCGCGGCTACCGCCGCGAGCGCGGCGTCGCGCCCGACTCGCGGGTCGAGACGTTCGTGGCGCTGCGGCTCGAGATCCGGTCCTGGCGCTGGCAGGGGGTGCCCTTCTCGATCCGCGCCGGCAAGTGCCTGCCCGTGACCTGCACCGAGGTGTTCGTGCGGCTGCGGCGCCCGCCGCCCGTCTACCTCCCGGCGCCCGCCGCCAACCACTTCCGCTTCCGACTGGGACCGGACGCAACCATCGCGGTGGGGGCGATGCTCCGGCGCGAGGGGGAGCAGCCGGTGGGCGACGAGGTCGAGCTCCTGGTCAGCCATCGGCCGGATCCGGAGGAGGCCGACGCCTACGAGCACCTGCTGGGAGACGCCATGCGCGGCGATCCCTTCCACTTCGCCCGCGAGGACCACGTCGAGGAGGCCTGGCGCATCGTCGATCCCATCCTGGCACCTTCGGGTCCGCTCGAGTACGAACCCGGGACCTGGGGACCGCCGGAAGCGCACCGGCTGGTGGCGCCCGGGTCCTGGCACGATCCGTGTGGAACGCCATGAACGTGGACGGGAGCCCGGGGGCGCAGCCGACGGTGCAGGCGGAGCTGGGGCTGCCGCCACGGGTGCGCGCCTGCCTCTTCGATCTGGACGGGGTCCTGACCCGGACCGCGGTCGTGCACGCCCGCGCCTGGAAGCAGACCTTCGACGAGCTGCTGCGGGAGCGAGCGGCCGCGAGCGGCGAGCCCTTCGTCGCGTTCGACCCGGTCCGCGACTACGACCAGTACGTCGACGGGAAGCCGCGCGACGATGGCACCCGCTCGTTCCTGGCCTCGCGCG
The DNA here is from genome assembly GCA_963736345.1 of uncultured Pseudomonadota bacterium. GTDB lineage: Bacteria > Myxococcota > Myxococcia > Myxococcales > Anaeromyxobacteraceae > Anaeromyxobacter. Next base: position 258,374 of record CAVTOU010000016.1, read on the forward strand.
GCATCGAGCTCCCCGAGGGGGGCGACGGCGACCCGGCCACCGCCCGCACCGTGCACGGGCTGGGCGAGCGCAAGAACGAGCTCCTGCTGGCGCTCCTCCACCGCGAGGGCGTGCACGTCTACCCCGGCTCGCTGCGGCTACCTCCGGGCGGTGCGGCAGCGCGGCCTGCGCACCGCGGTCGTCTCCTCCAGCAAGAACTGCGGCGAGGTGCTGGCCGCGGCCGGCATCGCCGACCTCTTCGACGCGCGCGTCGACGGAGTCGCTGGCCGAGAAGGAGCACCTGCGCGGCAAGCCCGCCCCGGACACGTTCCTGGCCGCGGCGCACGCGCTGGCGGCCGCGCCGGCCGAGGCCGCCGTCTTCGAGGACGCCCTCTCCGGCGTCGAGGCCGGCCGGGCCGGCGGGTTCGGCTGCGTGGTCGGCGTCGACCGCGCCGGGCAGGCCGGACCTCCTGGCGCGGCACGGCGCCGACGTGGTGGTCGACGGATCTGGCGGAGCTGCTGGAGCACGGCATGATCGAGCACCCGCTCGTTCCAGGTCGAGCCCTGGGCGCTGCACGAGACCACGCTCGACCTCGGCGTGCTGGCCCAGAGCGAGTCGCTCTTCGCGCTCTCGAACGGGCACATCGGGCTGCGCGGCAACCTCGACGAGGGGGAGCCGCACGGCCTGCCCGGCACGTACCTGAACGGCTTCTACGAGCTGCGCCCCGTTGCCCTACGCCGAGGCGGAGTACGGCTCCCCCGAGTCGGGCCAGACGGTGGTCAACGTCACCAACGGCAAGCTGATGCGGCTGCTCGTCGACGACGAGCCCTTCGACGTCCGCTACGGCGACCTGCTCGCGCACGATCGCGTGCTCGACTTGCGCGCCGGGACGCTGACGCGCCGGTGGAGTGGAGCTCGCCGGCCGGCGCACCGTGCGGGTGACCTCGACCCGGCTCGTCTCGTTCACCCACCGTGCCATCGTCGGCCATCCTCTACGAGGTGGAGCCGGTCGACGGGCCGGCCAACGTCGTCGTGCAGTCCGAGCTGGTCGCCAACGAGGAGCTGCCCGCCACCGCGCCGGGACCCGCGCGTCGCCGCGGTGCTCGAGTCGCCGCTGCGGGCCGAGGAGCACATGCTCCACGGCCAGGTTGCGGTCCTCATCCACCGGACCCGGCGGAGCGGCCTGCGGCCTGGCGGCCGCCATGGACCACGTGGTCGAGGGCACGACAGCGGCTACGGATCTCGACGGAGACGTCGGCCGACTCGGCCCGCGTTCGTGGTCACCGACGTCCTCGAGCCGGGGCAGCGCCTCCGGCTCGTCAAGCTGGTGGCCTACGGCTGGTCGCTGCGAGCGCACGCGTCCCGGCGCTGCGCGACCAGGTCGCCGCCGCCCTGGCGGCCGCCCGGGCGACCGGCTGGGACGGGCTGCTGGCCGAGCAGCGCGCGCTACCTCGACGACTTCTGGGCGCGCGCCGACGTCGAGCTCGAGCGGCGACCCCGAGCTGCAGCAGGCGGTCCGCTTCGCGCTGTTCCACGTGCTCCAGGCCGGCGCGCGCGCCGAGCGGCGCGCCATCCCCGCCAAGGGGCTGACCGGCACCGGCTACGACGGCCACTCCTTCTGGGACACCGAGACCTTCATCCTGCCGGTGCTGACGCTACACCGTGCCCGAGGCCGCCGCCGACGCGCTGCGCTGGCGCCACTCGACCCTGCCCGGCCGCGCGCAGCGCGCGCGCGAGCTGGGCCTGGCGCGGCGCCGCCTTCCCCTGGCGCACCATCCACGGCGAGGAGTGCTCCGGCTACTGGCCGGCCGGCACGGCGGCCTTCCACGTCAACGCCGACATCGCCGACGCGGTCATCCGCTACGTGGACGCGACCGGCGACGAGGCCTTCGAGCGCGAGGTCGGGCTCGAGATCCTGGTCGAGACCGCGCGACTGTGGCGCTCGCTCGGCCACTACGACCTGCAGGGGCGCTTCCGCATCGACGGCGTCACCGGGCCGGACGAGTACAGCGCCATCGCGGACAACAACGTCTACACGAACCTGATGGCGCAGCCGGAACCTGCGTCGGCGCCGCCGACGCCTGCCAGCGCCACCCGGACCGGGCGCGCGAGCTCGGCGTGACCCCCGAGGAGATGGCCGACTGGCGCGCCGCCGCCGATCGACATGGTCATCCCCTACGACGAGCGGCTGCGGCGTGCACCAGCAGGCCGAGGGATTCACCGATCACGAGGTGTGGGACTTCGCGGCCACGCGGCCGGACCAGTACCCGCTGCTGCTGCACTTCCCCTACTTCGACCTGTACCGCAAGCAGGTGGTGAAGCAGGCCGACCTGGTGCTGGCCATGCAGCTCTGCCGCGACGCGTTCACGCTCGAGCAGAAGGCGCGCAACTTCGACTACTACGAGCGCATCACCGTGCGCGACTCGTCGCTCTCGGCGTGCACCCAGGCGGTGCTGGCGGCCGAGGTCGGCCACCTGCGCCTGGCGCTCGACTACGCCGCCGAGGCGGCGCTGATGGACCTGCAGGACCTCGAGCACAACGCGCCGCGACGGGCTGCACATCGCCTCGCTGGCGGGGACCTGGATCGCGCTGGTGAACGGGCTTCGGCGGCATGCGCGACCAGGGCGGCACGCTGTCCTTCGCGCCCGCGCCTGCCCGACGGGATCGTGTCGCTCTCGTTCTCGATCGTCCACCGCGGGTTCCGCCTGCGCGTCGAGATCGGCGAGGGCGCCGCCACCTACCGCCTGACCGGGGGCGAGGGCGAGCTCCGATTCCTGCACCACGGCCAGGAGGTGGTGCTGGCCGGTGGCGAGCCGGTCCGGCGGGCCATCCCGCCCCCGCCCTCCTACCCCGAGCCCTCGCAGCCGCCGGGCCGCGCGCCGCTGCGGCGCGGTCCGGGGTGATGGGGGCGGGGCAGGCCGCCCGGCCGTCTCAGCCCGCGCTCGTTCCTCCGTCGCCGGCCGCGGGCGCCGGCACGAGCAGGTCCTCCAGGAAGAAGGCCGCCAGCTCGGCCCGGCCGGAGAGGCCCGCCTTGCGATACAGCGCCAGCGCCTGCTGGCGCACCGTCCGCTCGCTGGTGCCGCGCACCGCGGCGATCTCCTTGAGCGATAGCCCCTTGAGCAGCAGCAGCGCCACCTCCCGCTCCGCCGGCGAGAACGACCAGCGCGCCAGCTGGCGGTCGATGGCGATCGCCAGTCCCTGCAGGTGCGCGCGCGACTCGTCCCGGAACCGCTCCACCTCCTTCTCCGCCTGGCGAAGGCGCCCCTGGAGGAGGCGCGCGCGCCGGCGGGTCTGGAGCAGGTGCGCGACCAGGGCGATGGCCCCGGCCAGGGCAAACGCCATGATCGAGAGCTCGATGGCGATGTGGCCGCGGGAACCCCCGGAGCGGGCGTCGTCGGCCACGTCCACCCCCACCAGCGCGGTCACCGCGCCGAGGAGGAGCGCCAGGCCGCCCAGGAGCATCGGGCGCGGCGCATCGCCGTCCGCGGCCAGGACCGCAGCCAACCGGGCGTCATCCGGATCCTTCCCGCCGTGCGTCATCCGTTCCATGGCTCGCCGACCTTGCAATCCGTACCTCGGCTCATCCTCGCTCGCCGCGCCTGCCCCGGCGGCGCCCCAAGGAGATGCCATGCACGTTTCGCTCTCGCACGCCGCCATCGTACACGTCCCGCTCGGCCTGGCGGTGGTCATGCCGATCGTGGCCGCGGGGCTGACCATGGCCATCTGGCGCGGCCGCCTGCCGCGCTCCGCCTTCGCGGTGGTGACCGCGCTCCAGCTGGTGGTGGTGTGGGGCGGCCTGGTGGCCATCTGGCTCGGCCACGGCGACGCCGAGCTGGCCGAGCGGGTCGCGCCGGAGCGGGCCGTCGAGGTGCACGAGGAGGCGGCGGAGACGTTCGAGTGGGTGGCGGTGGGCGTGCTGGTGGCCGCCGCCGGCGCGCTGGTGGTGCCGGCGCGGGGGGTCCCGGCGCTGGGCGCGCTGGTGACCGCCGGCGCCCTGGCCGCGGCGGCGCTGGGCGTGAACGCGGGGGCGAAGGGCGGCGAGCTGGTGTTCCGGCACGGGGCCGGGGTCCAGCGCGGCGCGTCGCCCGCGGCCGCCAGCGCCACGGCGTCCGCTCCGGGCGCGCGCGCCGGAGCACACCAGGGCGACGACTGATCGCCCCCTCGGTCTGCACGGGGCAGGCCTATCCCCCGAACTGCTTGGCCGACATGCGGAGCGCGTCCTCGGCGCGTCGAAGCACGCGCGGCCCGTCCCGGTGGGGCGCGGTCTTCACGGCCGGATAGGCGCGCATCCGCCCGACCACGCTCGCCGCCCGGTCCGCCAGGAGCGCATCGGCGTCCTGGTAGAGCGCGCCGGGGCCTTCCTCGAGCGCGTTGTGCGGCTCCAGGATGGAACGGATCTCACCGACGATCTCCGGGGTGGGCGGCGGCACCAGCAAGGACGTCATCGCCCCGTGCTGGATGCGGAGACGCTTCCAGTCCGGATGGGGCTCGCCGCCCCGCGCCTCGCGGATGGCCGGGAAGAGCACCTTCTCCTCGACGGCGATGTGGCGCAGCAGGCCGGCTCGAAACGCGCCGAACGCGCCCAGATCGAGCGCGCCGGGATCCCGGACGGCGGCCCGAAGCAGGCCGTCCAGCCGGACGTGTTCCTCGGCCAGGAAGGCGGCGATGGTGGTGGGCTGGCCGCGCTCCGGTTCGGTCACGAGGGTGGCTCCGCTGCTCCGATAACCGGCGCCGCGGCCGGGGGCAATCGCTCGACCGCGCCGCCTTGGACCGCCCGGGTGCCCCAGGCCGCCGGGGACGGCCCGCACGACGGTTGCGTCCGCGCCCGCCGCGGGGAAGGACAGCCGGGGCTCGCCGCGCGCAGTAGAACGCCCGGGCGGGCGGTGGAGGAAGCATGAAAGCGCTCGTGTACCGCGGACCGAGGTCGCTCGCGGTGGAGGAGGTCGACCGGCCCGGCTTCCTCCCGGACGAGGTGCTGCTACACGTCGATGCGACCGGGATCTGCGGATCGGACGTGCACGGATACCTGGGCCTGACCGGACGGCGGATCCCGCCCATGATCATGGGTCACGAGTTCTGCGGAACGGTGGTGGAGGTCGGGGCGGCCGTGGACGGCGTCCGGCCGGGCGATCGCGTGGCGGTGGAGCCGATGGTGTTCTGCGGCGCGTGCGCCTCGTGCCGCGATGGCCACCCCAACCTGTGCGAGAACCGGCGGTTCCTGGGCGTCATGGCCTGCAACGGAAGCATGGCCGAGTACCTGAACGTGCCCGCCCGACTCCTCTTCCGGATGCCCGAGGGCATGGGAACCGAGATCGGCGCCATGGTCGAGCCGTCGGCGGTGGCGCTCCACGCCGTCGGCCGGGCCAGGAACATCGAGGGCGCCACCGTCCTGGTGGTCGGCGCCGGGCCCATCGGCCTGCTGCTGGTCGGAATGCTGAAATCGAAGGGGCCGCGCCGGCTCCTGGTGAGCGATCTCAGCGATCGGCGGCTGCTCCTGGCGCGCCAGATGGGGGCCGACATCACCATCAATCCGTCGCGGGAGGAGGTCGTCCGCGTCGTCGGCGAGCACACCAGCGGCCGGGGCGCCGACGTGTCCTTCGAGGCGGTGGGTGCCGCGGCCAGCGTCGAGCAGGCGCTGGCGGCCCTGCGGCCGCACGGAACGTGCGTGTGGGTGGGGAACTCGCAGCGGATGATCTCGCTCGACATGCAAGCCAGCGTCACCCGAGAGATCTCGATCCTGGGGAGCTACATCTACACCCCCGCCGAGTTCGGCCAGGCGCTGGAGCTGCTGGGGCGGAAGGTGCTGGACGTGCGCCCCATCATCTCCCGGACCGCCGCGCTGGAGAACGGGCCGGAGATGTTCGCGGCCCTGTCCGACCCCTCGGCCGGGCTCATCAAGGTGGTGCTCGAGAGCTGAGCCGGAGCGGCGCATGAGATTCCGCGACATGGTCGTGATGGTGACGGGGGCGGCCGGCGGGATCGGCGCCGCCATCACCCGCGGCTTCGCGGCCGAGGGCGCCACCGTCTACGCCTGCGGCCACCGGGAGGAGGGGTGCCGCGCGCTGTGCGACGCGATCCGGGGGGCCGGCGGGGAGGCGCGCCCGCTGCTCCTCGACGTGGCCGAGGAGCGGAGCTGGATCGACGCGATGCAGCGCGTCGAGGCCGAGCGCTCGCGGCTGGACGTGCTGGTGAACAACGCCGGGATCAACATCCGTGCGCCCCTGGAGGAGTACCCGACCGAAGCGTTCGACCGGATGATGGCGGTGAACGTCCGCGGGGTGTTCCTGGGCATGAAGCACGCGGTGCCCCTGATGCGGCGCGGCGGGGGCGGAAGCATCGTCAACCTCTCGTCGATCGCCGGGGTGATCGGCCACCGCTACACCCCCATCCCGTACATCGCGGCCAAGGGGGCGGTGACGATGATGACCAAGGGGGTGGCGGTGCAGTACGCACCGCACAACATCCGGGTGAACTCGGTGCACCCCAGCACGGTGGAGACGGCCCTGGTGGCCGAGCTGCTGCGCGATCCGGAGAAGCGCGCGCAGCGCCTGGGCGAGATCCCGCTGGGCCGGCTGGCCACGGTCGAGGACGTCACCCGCGCCACGCTGTTCCTGGCCTCGAGAGACGCGGCCTTCATCACCGGCGTGAGCCTTCCGGTCGACGGTGGCCTGACCGCCTCCTGACCGGGGCCTGCCGGGAGCGGGTAAGCGAACGCTTCCACCCTCCGTGTGTCCCGCCCGGACATCCGCACCCCGGGGGTGCCGGCCGGCTCCGCGCGGCGAGCCGCGCCGGCGGCGAGCCCTGGCTGTGGCTCGACGCCCTGGGTACGCACCGCTATACGCCCGAAGTCACCTGCTCTTCGCGCGCCCATCATCGTTGACACGAATAGTGAAACCTGCGCTCTCCCGTACGACGACGGATCTCCCGGACAGCCGGGAGGGACGACGCCAACGTGCGGATGGCGCGTCGCACCCACCGTTGCGCTGCACCCAGAAAGCGAGGAAGTCGCCCATGAAGCGTTCTCCACTCAGCCGGATCCTGCTGGTGCTCGGCAGCCTTGCGATGATCGGCGTCGCCTCCACGGCGCTGGCCGCCGGCTTCCAGGTCGTGAGCGGCCCCGGAGCGGATCCGGAGTGCTTCAAGCCGTGGTCGCCCACCACCAAGTTCCTGGAGTACCCGAAGAAGACCGGCCCGTACCGGATCGCGCTCGACAACGGCTTCATCGGCAACGGGTGGCGGATCCAGATGATCAAGTCGGCCAAGGCCTACGCCGAGCAGCCCGGGGTCAAGCAGGAGCTCAAGGAGTTCAAGGTCATCTCCACCGGCGAGGATCTCCCGGCCCAGATCGCCGCCGCCAACAACTTCATCGACGCGGGCTACGACGCCGTCATCGTCAACGCGCTCAACCCGGCCGCCTTCGCACCGGTGGTCAAGCGGGCCAAGAAGGCCGGCGTGGTCCTGCTCTCGTTCGACAACGTCATCGAGTCGCCCGACGCCATCCAGGTGAACGTGGACCAGGTCGAGCTCGGGCGCATCGCCGCCCGCTGGCTGCTCAAGGAGATCAAGTCGAACGGCGGCCGGCTCCTCGAGATCCGCGGACCCTCCGGCAACTCGGTCGATCGCGACCGGCACCAGGGCTTCCACGAGGTGCTGGACAAGTCGGGCAAGAAGTTCGAGGTGGTGGAGGTGGTGGGCAAGTGGGACGACGGCACCGGCCAGAAGGTCGCCGCCGACGCCATCGCGGTGCACAAGCACTTCGACGGGGTCTACACGCAGGGCGGCTCGACCGGCGCGGTGCGGGCGCTGCTCGACACCAACCACCCCATGGTGCCCATCGCCGGCGAGACCGAGAACGGGTTCCGCAAGCTGTGCGACCAGTACGCCGACAAGGGCCTGCACTGCTCGTCGGCCGGGACCGGTCCCGCCCAGGTGGCGGTCACCATCAAGGCGGCCATCGCGGCGCTGCACGGCGACAAGGTGCCCCAGTCGATCGCGCTCCCGACCTCCTTCGTCGAGTACCCGAACATCAAGGCGGGCAAGGACTTCTTCCCGGACCAGGCCGACAGCTTCTTCGTCGGGAACACCTTCGACGCCTGCAGAGATCGGCTTCACGCCGCAGGAGATCATGGCCAAGTCGGAGACCAACCAGTAGCCGCCGGACTCAGGCAGGCGAGCGTAGGGCCAGGCGGATGAGCCTGGCCCGGAGCGAGCGGGGGGCTGGGGGGGCCGAGCCTCACCCGGCCCCCCCAGAGAAATGGCCCGCCGGGCCAGGCGGATGAGCCTGGCCCGGAGCGAGCGGGGGGTTCGGGGGGCCGGCCTCATCGGCCCCCCCGTATGGACGGACGTGGAGGCGACCATGGCGCCGCTGTTCCGCATGGAGGGCGTCACCAAGCGCTACGGCGGTGTCCGGGCGCTCGAGGACGCGCACCTCGCCTGCGGCCAGGGTCGCATCCACGCCGTGCTGGGCGAGAACGGCGCCGGCAAGTCGACGCTCATCAAGGTGATGGCGGGGGTGGTGCGCCCCGACGCCGGCAGGATGGAGCTGGCCGGCGCCCCCATCGCCCTGGACGGGCCGGGCTCGGCGGCGCGGGCCGGGATCGTGAGCGTGTTCCAGGAGCTGTCGCTGCTGCCCGATCTCACCGTCGCCGACAACATCTGCATCACCGACCCGCCCCGGCGCCTGTGGAAGCTCATCGACCGGCGGGCGCAGCGGCGCCTGGCGGAGGAGGCGCTGCAACGGGTGGGGGCAGGCGACGTCCACCCGCTGGCGCAGGTCCGGGACCTGCCGCTCTCGCGCCGCCAGATGGTCGAGATCGCCAAGGCGCTGGCCCGCAAGCCGCGGATCCTGATCCTCGACGAGGCCACCTCGGCGCTCTCGTCCGCCGACGTGGAGGCGGTGTTCCGGGTGCTGAAGCAGCTCCGCGAGGAGGGGCTGGCCATCGTCTACATCTCCCACCGCATGCACGAGATCGAGGAGCTGGCCGACGACTGCACCGTCTTTCGCAACGGCCGTCACGTCGCCACCTTCACCGCCGGCAGCAAGAGCCCCCAGGAGATCATCGAGCTCATGATCGGCCGCGAGGTCGAGAGCGTCTTCCCCCCGCGGGAACGGCGGGCCCTGGGGGAGCAGCCGGCCCTGGCGGTGCGCGGCCTCTCCTGGGCCGGACGCCTCAAGAACGTCGACGTCACCATCCGGCCGGGCGAGGTGGTGGGGCTGGGCGGGCTGGACGGGCAGGGGCAGCGCTCGCTCCTGCTGGCGCTCTTCGGGGCGCTCAAGGGCGTGACCGGCTCGGTGGAGGTGGACGGACGGCCCATCTCGCTGTCGAGCCCGCGGGGCGGCGCCGCCGCCGGGGTGGCGCTCATCCCGGAGGATCGCAAGACCGAGGGGCTGATGCTGCCCATGACGGTGCGCGACAACCTCTCCTTCGCGGCGCTGGGCCGGCTGGGCCGGTTCGGGTTCATCGATCGCAAGGCCGAGGAGGGCGCCATCGCCGAGATGATCGGCCTGCTGCGGATCCGCTCCGACGGGATCGACGGTCCGGTGGGGGCCCTGTCGGGCGGGAATCAGCAGAAGGTGGTCATCGGCAAGTGGCTCATGACCCGACCGCGCGTCATCCTGCTCAACGATCCCACGCGCGGCATCGACGTCGGCACCAAGCAGGAGATCTACCAGCTCCTCCGCAAGCTGGGCGAGGCCGGCAACGCCATCCTCTTCTACTCGACCGACTACGCCGAGCTGATCGGCTGCTGCGACCGCGTCCTCATCCTCTACGACGGTGCCGTCACCGGCGTGCTGGAGGGCGAGGCCATCAACGAGCGCAACATCGTCACCAGCGCCCACAACCTCGCGCTCGAGGCGAGCGCCGGCGGAGGCCCCGCATGATCGACGTCCTGCCCCAGCCCAGGCCCGGCGGGCGGTCGCTGCGGGGTCGCCTGGCCTCGCTCCGCAGCGACTGGCCCCACCACCTGAGCTCCGCGCGCGGTGCGCTCATCGCCTTCGGCCTCTTCCTGGCCATGTTCACCGTCTTCGTGAGCGAGCACCCGGCCGGCTTCAGCCGCAACGTGGTCAACACCGCCGCCAACAAGGGCGCCCTGCTGGCGCTGGTGGCCATGGCGCAGACCATCCCGGTGCTCACCTCCGGCCTGGACCTGTCGGTGGGGATGGTGTTCGTGCTCACCAACTGTCTGGCCTCGACGCTGATGGTAGGGAACGCGCTCCACACGGCGCTGGGCGTGGCCGCGGTGCTCGTCACCGGGCTGGCCTGCGGCGCGCTCAACGGCGCCCTGGTGGTGCTGGGCCGGCTCCAGCCCATCATCGCCACCCTGGCCACCAGCTCCATCTACTTCGGCGGCGCGCTCTGGCTGCGCCCCGCCCCGGGCGGCGGGATCAACGAGGACTTCGCCGACTTCATGACCGGATCGCTCCCGGGCGGGATCCCGGTGGCGGTGGTGCTGCTGCTGGGCCTGGTCCTCTTCGGCTGGATCCCCTATCGGCGCTCGGTCATCGGACGGGCGGCCTACGCGGTCGGCTCGTCGGAGCAGGCGGCCTACATGTCCGGTGTGCCCGTCGCCCGCGCCAAGTTCCTGACCTACGTCCTGGCCGGGCTCTTCTCGGCGCTGGCCGGCCTGCTCCTCAGCTGCCTGACCGAGTCGGGCGAGGCCAACGCCATGCTGGGCGGCAGCTACACCCTGAGCTCGATCGCCGCGGTGGTGGTGGGCGGCACCTCGCTCTTCGGCGGCGCGGGCGGGGCGGTGGGATCGATCTTCGGCGCCTTCGTGCTCCGCACCATCGGGGACCTGCTCTTCGTCTTCAACATGGATCCGCTCTGGCAGCCGCTCTTCCTGGGCGTGGTCCTGCTGGTGGCGGTCGGCCTGGGGTCGCTGCGGCTGCTCCGGGTCAAGAACCGGCTGGATCTCTTCCGGTGAAGCCCGACATGGTGGCCACGCTGGTCAGGCGGATCGACAAGCCGGTGCTGGCGGCGGCCGGCGGCATCGTGCTCTTGCTGGCGGGGGGCGGACTGTACTCGTCCAGCTTCCTGTCCCCCGGCTACCTGCTCCAGCAGCTCCAGGTGGCCTCCTTCCTGGGCATCGTCGCGACCGGGGCGATGCTGGTGATCCTGCTGGGCCAGATCGACCTCTCGGTCCCGTGGGTGATCACCATGGGCGGCATGATGTCGGTGGCGGCCGCGGGCTGGGCCCGCCCCGGCGGCTGGCTGGCCATCCCCTTCGCCGTCGTCTGCGGCGTGGGCATCGGCCTGGTGAACGGGATCGGCGTCGCCTACCTGCGCATCCCGTCCATGATCTTCACCCTCGGCATGAACGCCATCGCCCAGGGATTGATGGTGGTCCACACCAGCGGCTTCGCCCCGCAGGACCGCGCCACCCCCACCATGCAGTTGCTGTCGGTCGGGCGATCGCTCCTGGGGATCCCCAATGCCGTCTGGGTGTGGGCCGTGGTGGGCGGCCTGACCGTGCTCCTGCTCGGCCGCACCGCCTTCGGCCGCCGCGTCTACGCCATCGGCAACAGCGAGCGCGCGGTGTTCCTGTCGCGGGTGAACGGCAACCTGGTGGTGGTGGGCTGCTTCGCCGCCTCCGGAGCGCTCTCGGCCTTCGCCGGCATGCTCCTGGCCGGCTACTCGACCAAGGCTTATCAGGCCATGGGCGACCCCTACCTCCTGCCCGCCATCGCGGCGGTGGTGCTGGGCGGGACCAGCATCCTGGGCGGGCGCGGCACCTACCTGGGCACGATCATGGGCGTGCTGGTGGTCACGCTGCTCCAGTCGATCCTGGGGATCGTGCAGATGCCCGAGGCCGGCCGCCAGGTCATCTACGGCCTGGTCATCATCGCCATGCTGCTCGCCTACGGCCGCGGCGAGAAGGGCGGGTTCTGAGCCATGCCGCGGCCGGCCGGCGCCGCCTCACTCGCGCGGAGTGTAGAGGACGATCTGGCCGGCGGCCTGGTTGGCCGAGAGGATGTGGTCGCGCCCCTGGTGCGCGACCAGGAGCGCGTTGGCCGCGCCGGCGCCGCCGTCCACCACGAGGCGGCGCGGGCTCCCGGGGGCCCCCGGGTCGAACTGGAAGAGGAGCAGGTCCTTGGCGCCGGCGCGGCTGCTCACCAGCACGCTCCTCCGGCCCTGGAACGTGCCGGCCACCAGGCAGTGCCCGAACTCCAGCTCCGCCTCCCAGAAGGCGGTCCAGCCCGAGGCCGTCCTGCGGTAGCCCCGCAGCGCGTTCCCGTGGAAGGGCTCGATGGTGACCAGCTCGGGCCGGCCGTCGCCGTCCAGGTCGAGCAGGGCCATCTCGCTGGTCTCGCCCGGCAGCACCTGTCGCCAGGACCAGCGCGGACCGGCCTCCCCCAGGTCGACGGCGAGCAGCCCCTCGCTCCCGCCGATGAGGAGCGAGCGGCGCCCGTCGAGCTCGGCCACCAGGAACCCGTGGTTCTTGTGGATGCCGGTCAGCACCGGCTCGAGCCGGAGGCCCTCCGGCCCGCCGCCCGGCTCGGCCGCGTACACCGCCCCGGGCTGGCTCCAGTCGCCGGCATCCTTCTTGTCCGCGGCCAGGGTCGCGGCCACGAGCAGGCGGCGCCCGGCCCGCTCCACGAACCCGATGCGGTGACCGAAGGGAAGGTCCGCGACGCGCTCGGGATCGGACCGGGGCCGGATGCGGTAGATGGCGCCGCCCTGGAACCGGTAGCCGACGAAGCAGCCCATGATGGCGTACACGTCGGAGGGCCGGCCCGGATCGAAGACCACGCCCATGCAGCCGCCCGGCCCCGCGGCCAGCGGGCGCGCCTCGCGGTAGGGCGGGTCCATGCGCACCACCGGGCCGTGGTCCTCGGTCCCGCAGGCCACCGCGGCCCCCGGCCCCGGGCCCAGCATGCCGAGCGCATAGGGCATGCCCATCTGGTAGATCACCGTCTTGTCGAAGATCACCGCGCACCTCCGGGCAGGGCCATGCGTGCGCCGGAGTGAATGACCGATCGACGGGGAGATTGCGATGCCGGAAAGGGTTGGATTCGTCGGGCTGGGGGTGATGGGCCGCCCCATGGCGGAGAACCTGGCCAGGAGCTTCAGCGTGGTCGGGTTCGACGCCCGCGCGTCGCGGCTGGAGGGCCTGGCGCGCGTGCAGGCGGCGGGGAGCGTGGAGGAGGTGGCCGGATCCTGTCCGGTGGTGTGCCTCTCGCTTCCGTCCGCGGCGGTGGTGGAGGAGGTCGTGCTCGGCCGGGGAGGGCTCCACGGCTCGCTCCGCCCGGGCGCGCTGGTGGTGGACCTCAGCACCAGCCTGCCGGCCGTTTCGCGACGCATCGCCGAACGGCTGGCGGAGAAGGGGATCGAGTTCGCGGATGCGCCGGTGAGCGGCGGGGAGGAGGGGGCGCGCTCGGCATCCCTGGCCGTCATGGTGGGGGCCGCCCCGGCCACCTTCGAGCGCTGCCGCGGCATCCTGTCGGGCATCGGCAGGTCGGTGGTGCGGGTGGGCGACGTCGGGGCCGGCAACCTCGCCAAGCTCGTCAACAACATGATCGTCGGGGCGGCCTTCGCCGTCATCGCCGAGGGGTTCGCGCTGGCCGCCCGGCAAGGCGTCGATCCACAGAGCCTGTACCAGGCCATGCGGGAGGGGTGGGCGGGATCGAAGGTGCTGGACGTGAGCGCGCGGGAGATCGCCGCGCGCCAGTACGTTCCCGGGGGGACCATCGACATGCTCCAGAAGGACCTCTCCTACGCCAGGACGGTGGCCGCGGAGAGCCACACGCCCATCCCCATGACGGCGACCGCCCACGAGCTCTTCGTGGCCGGCCAGGCCGCCGGCCACGGGCCGAGGTCCCAGCCCGCGCTCTACGAGCTGTGGATGCGGGGCGAGGGCTAAATCGTCGCGCCGGCGCCAGCCGCGATCGATGCCGGCCGGCGAGGAGGCGGGGGCTGGGCGACGGGGGCGCCTGAGCGCGGAGACGCCGGGGACCCTCCGCCTCAGAACCGGTCGGCCCGGTGGAGCTGCGGGTGCTGGGCGGGGAAGAGCACGGGCAGCAACCGGGCCGCCTCCCCCCGCGGGCGCGCACCCGCGGCGTCGCAGAATCTCGAGCGGGTCGGCGGTGCCGATGAGGAGCTGGGCCACCCGGGCGCCGAGCCGGACCGAGCTCCGGCTCGGTCCGGGCGGCGCGATCTGCACCTTGCCGTTCCGGAGCGCCAGGCGCGCGGCGGCGCCGTCGCCGGCCACGGAGAGGGTGCCCTGGTACCGGCGCAGGTCGGATTCGCCCAGGCGCAGCGAGAGCTCCGGCTGCATCTTGCGCAGGCAGCCCTCCAGGTCGACGACCCGGGCCAGGGCATCGCCGTTGGGCTCGTACCGCCGCTCCAGCCGGCAGCTGAGCCGGCGCAGGCGCGCGGCCAGCGCGCTCCGGTGCGGGAGCGTGGTGAAGCGGAGCTCCCGCAGCTCCTTCTCGATCGAGAGGCTGCGCAGGACCGCCAGGATCGAGTCCACCTCGCCGGTCGCCTCGGTGCAGTCGAGCTTACCCTCCTGCACCCGGACCACGACGTGCCCGGCCAGCCGTCCCCGGGTGTCGCGCCAGCCATGGGCTTCGAGCGCGCGGTACTTGCCGGTGAACGGCAGTGTGTAGGTGGGTCGGACGGCCGTGCCGGTGAGGCCGGCGTTGGCGCGGTTGTGGAGCCGCGCCGTCTCGCGGGTCGGCTCCGAGGGGAGGGGGCGGTGCCGGACCGGGGGCAGCTCGCGGGGAAGGGCGTCGCGCTGCACGTGCCAGGTCTCCTCCGGCCAGGCCGGCACGTACCCGAACTGATGGTAGAACCCTTCGATCCCGAACAGGATCGAGAAACCGTACCCCAGCGCACGCATCCGCGCCAGCGAGCGCGGGGCGGTGCGGGCCATGAACCCTCGCCGCCGGTGCTCGGGGCTGGTGGCCACGGCCCCGATCCCGCCGCAGCGGACCTCGGCCGCGCCGATGCGCATCCGGTACCGCCACACGCCCCAGTGGCTGACCACCTCGCCACCCAGGAGCCCGACGGCGGAGGCCTGCCAGTCGTAGGGGCCGTCGAGGAGGTACCAGCCCCGGCACATGTCCCGCATGTCGAAGTACGGGTTGAAGGTCCGCGCGCAGAGCTCGACCAGGCCGTCCGCATGCGCGGAGCGATCCGGCGACGAGACCGAGAGTGCTGGGGTCGGCATCCGGCCACGCTGACATTCCCGGTCCGGGCTGTCTAGGTCTCCCGCTGGCGGAGCCGGCGGCCCGACTCGATGGCCAGCCCGGCCAGCAGCACCACCATGAGCCCGATCTCGGCGCGCAGGAGCTTCACGCTCTCGAGGGCCGTCCCGTCCAGGGCGATGCCCACCGCGCGGACGACGGTCACGACGGCGGTGACGGTGGCGGCGAGCCCGAGCCCGAGCAGCACCCGCCTGCTCGAGACGACGCAGGTGGCGAGGTACACCGCCAGGCCGAGGGGAAAGGCGCCGAACCCGATGCGCACGGTGGTGATGGCCTGGGGGCCGGAGAGGGCGATCCCGATCGCCGCCGAGGACCCCACCGGGTCCGCAAGGGTCCTGACCGCGACGGCCGTGAAGATGGCGACCGGCGGGACCAGCGCCAGGCGCGCCACCCACGGCGCCGTCCGCCAGAACAGCCCCGGCCGCTGCGGCGGGACGAGCCGGTGGACCCCCGGCCGCGCCTCGCCGGCATCGCGCCGCAGGGAGTACGAGGTGAGCAGCAGCGCCAGCGCCAGGAGCGCGGGGGCCATGTGCGCCACGCCGTCGCCGCCGAACACGTGCGAGAGGATGGCGCCGGTCAGCAGGAAGGTGAACCCTGCGTACGCCCACGCGCGGAGCGCCCGGGCGGGCGGGGTCAGAAGGCTGACGACACCGAGCAGCTTGGCGGCCCCGAGCAAGGGGATGAAGTAGGCGGGGTAGCCGAGCCGGTGAATCCCCTCCCGGACCGGGCCGGCCCCGAGCAGGAAGGCGGCCCCCGACGCGGTCATGATGACCGCGAAGGCACCCGTCGCGATCCCGTGCGCGATGCGGCCGCTCCTGCCAACGCCTGCCGGCGCCTCCGGGTCGAGCTGGGCCGCGGCGGGGGTGGGGGTGGTTCTGGTTTCGAGCGTGTTCATCGGGTCTCCTCCCGGCGGAAGACCAGGTCGCCCCGCGTTCCGTGACGGTCCGGCCTGGCAGGCCCCGTCAGGCGCGGGCAGGGGATCAGCTCAGGCCGCAGACGTGCCGCAGGCGGGACGGGTCGGCGTGCACGAAGATGCGCCGGATCCTGCCCCCGGACACCGAGAGCAGGACGGCGGCGATGACGCGGCCCTGGCGCAGGGTCACGATGGCCGGCTGGCCGTTCAGCTCGCACTGGCGGTGTCGCACGCCGGCCGGCTCCTGCCGCCCCACCGCGGCCAGGAAGGCCGCGATCTTGACCGGCCCGAGGAGCGGCCGCGGCAGGTTGCGGACGCGGCCGTAGCGGGCGCCGGCCGGGCCGGCGTCGACGACCAGGACCGCGTCGCCGGCCAGCAGGTCGAGGAGCTCGCCGACGTTGCCCTCGGAGATGGCCTTGAGGAAGGCCTGCAGCAGCCGCAGGTGCTCGTCCCGGGGGGCGGCCGGCAGCTTCCGCTCGCGGGCGATGCGGCTGCGCGCGCGCCGCAGCAGCTGCCGGCAGGCGGCCTCGGTCCGCCGGAGCAGGCGGGCGATGTCGCCGTGGCGGAAGTCGAAGACGTCGTGGAGGAGCAGCACGGCGCGCTCCGCCGGGTTGAGCTCCTGGAGCAGCACCAGGAAGGCCATCGAGACCTGGTCCAGCGCCTCGACGCGCCCCATCCCGGCCTGGTCGAGGTGGATCGGCTCGGGGAGCCGGTCGCCCCGGCTCTCCTCGCGCCGCGCCCGGGCCGACTGGAGCTCGTTGAGGCATAACCGCGTGACGATGGTGGCGAGGTAGGCGCGCGGGGCCTCGACCTCCTCGTCGCCCTCGCCCCAGCGGAGCCACGCCTCCTGGACCACGTCCTCGGCGCGCCCGACGTCGGCCAGCATCCGATAGGCGAGCGCCAGCAGCTCGGACCGCAGCGACTCGAAGGTCTGGACGTCGTGCTTCACGCGCGCCCCCGGCTGCCCGGCCCTGCGGGCCGGTGGGCCTCACGCGCCCACCTGCCCGTGCCGAGCCATTTCCCCCTCAGTCCAGTTCGGGCGCCGGCGCGTGACACGCCCTCTCCACCTGGGGGCCTCCGTTGCGCAGGCGGCCGGGCGTCCGGCCGTTCCTCCCCGGGTTTGCGCTATCCTGCGCTGGGAGGTCTGCATGGCCGTGCTCGGGCCGGAGATGGCCAGCCGGATCGACGAGATCCTCGAGGGCGCCCACGGCGAGGGGAGGCGCGTCCTCCACGAGCACGAGGTGTACGGCATCCTGGCCGCCATCGGGCTGGAGGTGCCGCGCTTCCTCTTCGTCCGGGACCCCTCCGCGCTCACCGAGCCGGCGCTGCGCGGCCTGGGCACGCCCATCGTCGCCAAGATCGTCTCCCCCGGGGTGCCGCACAAGCAGCAGGTGGGCGGGGTCAAGGTCATCGCCACCGCCGAGCCGCTCTACGTCGAGTTCGTGCTCGGCCGGATGCGCGACGAGGTGCTGGCCCACTTCGATCCCGGCGCGCGCCCCCAGGTGGCGGGGTTCCTGCTGGTCGAGCACGTCCCGCACACCCAGGCGCTCGGCTACGAGGTGCTGCTCGGGTTCCGCGAGGACGCCGCGTTCGGCCCGGTGCTGACGGTCAGCAAGGGCGGCGACGACGCCGAGTTCTTCGCCGCCCACTACGATCCCGCCAACCTGTTCCTCCCGCCGGTCGAGTACGACGAAGCGCTGGCCTTCACGCGCACCCTGCACATCCGGCACAAGCTGGAGCAGATCGGCCACCCCGAGTACCTGAGCCTCATGGCGCGGGCCATGGAGCGGTTCAGCGCGCTGGCGCTCACCTACTCGTCCCTGCCGGAGCGGCGCCGCTTCGTGCTCCAGACGCTCGAGGTCAACCCCTTCGTCGTCTCCAGCGACGGGCGGTTCGTGGCGCTGGACGGGCTGGCCGAGTTCGCTCCCACCGCCGGGCTCGAGGCCCACGGCTCCCGCGTGGACCTGGCCGGGATCGCGAGCTTCTTCCGCCCGCGCGGCGTGGCCGTGGTCGGCGTCTCGGCCGATCCCGCCAAGTACAGCCTGGCCCGCGACATCGCCCAGCTCCTGCACCAGCTCCGCCCCGAGGATCTCTTCCTCGTCAACCCGCGCGGCGGCTCGCTGCGCCTGGGGGAGCGGGACTATCCGCTGTACCCGGACATCGCCTCGCTGCCGCTCCCGGTCGAGCTGGTGGTGTACGCCGCGCCGGCCCAGGCGGCGCCCGAGCTGCTGCGCTCGCTGGCCGGTAGCTCGGTCCGCGCCGTCATCCTCATCCCCGGCGTGCCGGCCTCCATCCCGTACCCCGAGTACGCCCGGCAGGTTCGCCAGGCCACGCCGGCCGGCATCCGGGTCATGGGCCCGAACTGCATGGGCGTGTACTACGCGGCCGATCCCGGTGCCCCTGCCCTGGACACGCTCTTCATCGACCAGGAGCGGCTGGAGGTGCGCTCGTCGCCCTCGGCCAACACCGCACTCTTGACGCAGAGCGGGGCCCTGGCCGTCACCACCATCGACAAGTTCCGGAACTCGCGGCCGCTGCGGGCGGTGGCCAGCTTCGGGAACCGGGTCGACGTGAAGCTGGGCGACCTGCTGGCCCACTTCGAGGGCGACCCGAGCGTGCAGGTCCTGTCCGTCTACCTGGAGGGGCTGGATCCGGGGGAGGGGCGCGGGTTCTTCGAGATGGCGCGGCGGTCGAGCAAGCCCATCGTGGTCTACAAGGGCGGCCGGACCGAGGCGGGGGCGCGCTCGGCCGCGTCGCACACCGCCTCGATGTCGGGCAACTACGAGGTGTTCCGCGCCGCCTGCCGCCAGGCCGGGGTGATCCTGGCCGGGACGCTGGAGGAGTACTACGACCTCACCAAGACCTTCGCCCTCCTGGCCGGGCGTCCCGCGCGCGGGAGCCGGGTCGCCGGCGTGGTGAACGCCGGGTTCGAGTCGACGGTGGGTGCGGACGAGCTGCGGGACCTCACCCAGGCGCGGCTCGCGCCCGCCACGGTCGAGCGGCTCGGGTCCATCAACCGGCAGGGGCTGGTGGACGTCTCCTCGCCCTTCCTAGACATCACGCCCATGGCCGACGACGCCATGTACGCCCAGTTCCTCGAGGCCGTGATCGCCGACCCGGGCGTGGACTGCGTGTTCGTGGCGGTGGTTCCCCACGCCGCCTCGCTCAAGACCGTGCCCGGCACCTGCCGCGATCCGGACGCGCTCGCCAGCCTGCTCATCGGGATCGCGCGGCGCTCGCCCAAGCCCATGGTGGTCTCGGTCAACGCCGGCCGTCACTACGCGGAATTCGTGGCCGCGCTGGAGGAGGGCGGCCTGCCGGTGTACACGGACATCCGCTCGGCCATCACCTCGCTCGGTACGTTCGTCGGCTGGTCGTTGCGGGAACGGGGCTGACCGGCCATCGTCGTGCAGCCCGGGGAGAGGAGCCGTGGCCCCGCGAGCTCCCGCCCGCGGGGCGCGCCGCCGCGACGGAGGAACCCCTTCCGGTCGAGGAAGAGGGGGCTCGGCGGGGATAGATTCGACGCGCCCGTGCGGGTCCGCCCGCGGGCGGACCCCCGCCTTTCCCGGAGCCGATCATGAAGACGCTCAAGATCCCGCACACCGACATCGAGGCGTCGGTCCTGGCCGCAGGCTGCATGGGGCTGGGCGGCCGCTTCACCAGGACGGCCCTCACCGCCGAGCACGAGCGCGAGGCCCACGCATTCGTCGACACCGCGCTCGAGCTCGGGCTGAACTTCTTCGACCACGCCGACATCTACGCGTTCGGTCGGGCCGAGGAGGTCTTCGGCCGCGTCCTGGCGGCGCGGCCGGATCTCCGCCAGCGCATCTTCCTCCAGTCGAAGTGCGGCATCCGCTGGGCCGCCCATCCGCCCGGTTCGCCGCA
The DNA here is from genome assembly GCA_963736345.1 of uncultured Pseudomonadota bacterium. Taxonomy (GTDB): domain Bacteria; phylum Myxococcota; class Myxococcia; order Myxococcales; family Anaeromyxobacteraceae; genus Anaeromyxobacter. Next base: position 278,360 of record CAVTOU010000016.1, read on the forward strand.
GCGCTACGACTTCAGCCATGCCCACATCCTGGAGGCGGTCGACGGGATCCTGGAGCGCCTGCGCACCGATCACCTCGACATCCTCCTGCTCCACCGTCCCGACCCGCTGTGGGAGGGCGAGGAGATCGCCCGGGCATTCGGGGAGCTGAAGCGCGCCGGCAAGGTGCGCTACTTCGGCGTCAGCAACCAGAACCGCTTCCAGATGGAGTACCTGCAGACGTTCCTGCCCGACCCGCTGGTGGCCAACCAGCTGGAGATGAACCTCCTCCACGCCGGGTTCGTGGAGGGGCACATCACCTTCAACCAGCGCTCCCCCGGGTATCCCGACGGCTGGGAGGGGGTGGTGGAGTACTGCCGACTGAAGGGCGTGCTCCTGCAGGCCTGGAGCCCGCTGGCGCGCGGGAAGCTCTCCGGCGGCGATCTCGCCGGGCAACCGGCCACCGTCCAGACCGCGGCGGCCCTGGTGAAGCAGGTCGCCGACCGCCACGGGGTCAGCACCGAGGCCATCGTGCTGGCCTGGCTCCTTCGCCACCCCGCCGGCATCCAGCCGGTGCTGGGCACCCGCCGCCCCGATCGCCTGCGGGCCTGCGCGGAGGCGACCCGCGTGACGCTGACGCGGGAGGAGTGGACCTCGCTGTTCGCGGCGGCGCGCGGGGCAGAGATGCCGTGAAGCGGAGGCCCGGCGCGGCCCGCCTGACCCGCAACGGCGGGCCCCGCGGCGGCGGTGCGCAGCTCAAGGAGGGGCACACCCGGGGGAAGATGGTGGTTGCACATGCACGATCGGTGAGGGGACGCCCGGTCGCAGGCCCGCTCAGGGGCCTGGTGCGGCCGGGGAGCGCACTTGAAACCTTTTCAAGTCTGGAGCGTTCTAACAGGTGCGATGAAGAGACGAGGAGGAGCTGCAAGGGTCAAGCGCGAGGCGCTCGCACCCCATTCGGAGTCGAGCCGCGCGCTCCCGCCGCTCACGGCCGAGGAGGAGCGGGAGCTGGCGCTGGCGGCGCGCCGCGGCGACGCGGCCGCGCGGGAGATGCTGGTGCGGCGCAACCTGCCGCTGGTGGTGTCGTTCGTCCGCCAGCAGGCGCTGGCCGGCGTGCAGATCGACGAGGTCATCCAGGAGGGCAACCTCGGCCTGCTGCGCGCCGTCGAGAAGTTCGACCCGGGCGCGGGGACCCGGTTCGCCACCTATGCCATCTGGTGGATCCGGGCCTTCGTGTGGAGGTACCTCAAGGGCGCCCGGTCGGCCGTGCGGCCCAAGAGCGGATCGACGGCCCGCGCCGACCTCTCGCTCGATGCCCCGCTCGACGAGGAGGGCGACAGGACCTACCTCGAGCGCATCCCCGACGACGACGAGACCCCCGACGTTCGCTGCGCGGCCCGGGAGCAGGACGCAAATCTGAAGGCGGCGCTGGAGAAGGTCCGGGGCCGGGTGGGCGGGCTGGGCTGGGACATCATCCACTCGCGCCTGGCGCAGGATCCGCCCGAGACCCTCGAGACGGTGGGGAAGCGCTGGGGCCTGTCGCGCGAGCGCGTCCGGCAGGTGGAGCTCCAGACCAAGCGATTCCTGCGCGGCTACCTGCAGACGTTCGAGGACGGCAGGAAGGCCGCCTAGCCGGCAGGCCGGTCGACCGAACCGAGGCCCTTGCCATGTCCGAGAAGCCGCGATGTCCGGGGTGCGGTGGCCCGCTGCACCACGGGTCCGAGACGCTCACCGTGAAGCTCCCGCGCTCCGGCGTGGTGGCCGCCATCGCCGCGCCGGCGCGCCGCTGCGCCGGCTGTGGCCAGGTCAGGTTCGACGAGGAGGCGGTCCGACGCGCGCACCTCGCCGTCGGGTGCGCGCTGGCCGACCGCGGCGTCCAGACCGGCGACGCGCTCCGGCACATGCGCAGCACCCTGTTGCTCCGGGCCGCCGACCTGGCGCACCTGCTGGGCGTGACGCCGGAGACCATCTCCCACTGGGAGACCGGGAGGCTCCCCCCCGCCCGCGCCGCCTTCGTGGTCGTGGCCGCCATGGTCGACGACGTCAGGGCAGGGCGGACCACCACGCGGGACCGGCTGGCCATCCTCGCCCAGGGGGGGCCATACCCGCGCACGCTCTCCGTCGGGGAGCCCGCGGTTCGGGAGCGCGGCCGCCCGATCCGGTTCCGGTGAGGCGGAGCTGGCGGTGCAGATGGCGCGGCACTCGCTCATCCGCGCGCCGCGCCGGCGGCGACGTCGACGACGATCTTGCCCCGCGCCTGGCCCGACTCCATCAGGCGGTGCCCCTCGACCAGCCCATCCAGCGTCAGCACGTGCGCGGGGCTGGCCTGGATGCGGTCCGCCTCGACCGCGTCGACGAAGGACTGGAAGGGGATGGCGCTCATGGGGAGCGCGGGCGTGCCGAAGAGGAAGGCGCTGGCGAAGAAGCTGAGCTGCACGCCGCTGGGCAGGTCGCGCAGGGGGTCGAATCCGGCCAGGGGATCGCCGCCGCCCAGGAAGCCCGCCATGGCGACGCGGCCGCCGTAGCGCGCCATCCGGAGCGAGTCGAGGAGCGTGCGATTGCCCACCACCTCGAGGACGGCATCCATCCCGGCCGGCGCCCGCCGCCGGACCTGCGCCGAGAGATCGGGGACGTCGAGGAGCGGGTCCGCGCCCAGGGCGGCCAGCAGCGGGAGCTTGTCGCGCGAGCGCGTGGTGGCCAGCACGTTCACGCCCTCGAGCCGCGCCAGGTTGATGGCGGCCTGCCCGAGCGCCGACGAGCCGCCCCGCACCAGCAGCGTCTGCCCGGCGCGGAGGTCCAGGTTGTGCCGCAGGAAGGTCCAGGCGGTGGCGTACGACTCGGGGAGCGCCGCCAGCGAGATCCAGTCCAGCCGGCTGCGGATGGGGATGGCGTGCTGCTCGGGGACGCGCACGTACTCGGCGTAGCTGCCGTCGATGGTTCGCCCCATCCCGCCCATCAGCCCGAAGACGCGTTGCCCGACCGCCAGCCCGCTCGCCCCCGGATCGTGGACCTCGCCCACGCACTCGATGCCGGAGATCCGGGCCACGTCGCCCCAGGTCCCCCGGCGGAAGTACGCCTCCGCGTGGTTCAGGCCGAAGGCCCGCACCCGGACCACCACGCTCCCCTCGGTCGCCTCCGGGATGGGCACCGTCTCCGGCTCGAGGACCTCGGGTCCTCCGTACCGCGTGATTGACATGGCCTTCATGGTGTTCCCCATGGCTTCCTCCTCTGGCATGCACCGCTCCCGCCGGAGCGGGGCTGGTCCGTCTTCACTTCACCGTTCGTGTGGCATCTACCCGCGCAGGAGCTCGAGGCGGCCCGCGTCCAGCAGCTCCCGCACGCGCTGCAGCATCCGCTCCGGCGCCGCGTAGTCCGGGTGCCCCCGGATCACCTCCGCGACGCGTAGGAGCGCTCCCACCTCGCGAGCCGCCCGCTGCAGGACCCGCGGCTCGCCCCGCACCGCGTGGCGTGCCAGCAGGAGCTCGTCCGGGCGAAGGCGCCCGTCCGCCAGGGCAGCGCCGACCTGACCGCGGCAGCGGCACGGGTTGGCGGGGTCGAACACGCCGCATCGATGGCGCATGAACGCCAGCAGGAGCTTGCGGGCGCGCGACAGCCGCTTGCGCCAGGTGGCGGCGTCCACCTCCAGGACGTGGGCTGCCTCCTCGCCCGACAGGGCGAAGATCTCGCCCAGGATGATGGCGATGCGAAGCGGGCGATCCAGGCACAGCAGCATCGCTTCGGTGCACCGCAGCCGGATCTCGAGCGCCATGGCCTCGAGCTCCGGCTCCGGCAGCTCGGGCGGGTCCCCGAGCGAGCCGTCGAGCCGCTCCCCCAGCAGCTCGAAGCCGAGCGTCTCCCGCCGCCCCCGGCGCGCCCGCAACAGGTGGTTGGCCGCGATGCGGAACACCCAGGTCCGGAGGGCCGACTCGCCCCGGAACGATCCGAGATGGGTCAGGACGACGACCAGGATCTCCTGCGCCGCGTCCTCCGCATCGGCGGGGTGGCCGAGCATGCGCAGCGCCAGCCGGTACACCGGATCCTGGATCGCCTCGAGCAGCAGCCGCGCCGCGGTCCGGTCGCCCCCCTGGGCTGCCGTGGCCCAGGCCCTCAGCGCGTCCTCGTTCGATGCCTCGTTCATGGGCCTGTGGGAGACCGCAGGCCCGAGATCTGTGACCGCAGCCCGCCGGCAGCACCCATTTCGCCTAGCTGGGCTTCCAGTACCGGTACCCGTTCGACCGGAAGGGCACGTTCAGCTCGGCGCAGACCTCGGCCAGCACGTCGGGCGTGTAGAAGTAGTTGCGCACCCGCGCCAGCCGGTCCCCCTCGGCCGAGATGCGGGTGACGGCGCGGACCGCCTCGCCGTCGGCGTGCGCGTACCAGAGGAGCGTCAACCATTCGCCGCGGTACAGGCGCGCCTCGCAGCGCGGCACCTCGGGCAGGATGCCCACCACGTGCTCCGGGTCGATGCCGGGCGGGAGCCGGGCCGGGTCGTTCAGCAGGCGCGAGCCGAACATCATGCCCTGGAACACGCCCCGGCGGGCGGCCTCCGGGCCGTACTCGGTGTGGACGGGCACGACCTCGATCTCGGCGGCATCGAGGAGGAGCGCGGTGAGCCGATCCAGATCGCCGGCGTTGAAGGCGGCGCAGAAGGCGTCGAGCACCTGCGGCCGCGGCGGGGCCGGCTCGTCGCGCGGGGGCTCGGCCAGCTTGCCTCGCCCGCGGTGCAGCGCCGACTTTATCGTTCCGGGCGTGGTCGAGAGCGTCTCGGCGATCTCCTCCAGCGAGAACCCGAACGCCTCCTTCAGCACCACGGCGGCGCGCTCCTGCGGCGAGAGCCGGGCGATGAGCGTGCCGGCGGCCTCGCGCAGCTCCCGGGGCTCCCGCGGTCCGGCCGCGGCCGGGACCTCCGGCGCCGGGTCGGGCGCGGGGCGGCCGGCGCGGAGGCGGTCGATCCAGAGATTCGAGGCCACCCGGAACAGCCAGGCGCGAGGGTTGGTCGGCGGCTCCGCCATGCAGCCGAGCGTGACGAAGCCGCGGAACATCGCGTCCTGCGCCAGGTCGTCCGCCTCGAAGGCGCTGCGGGTGAGGTGCCGGCAGTAGCGGTAGAGCTCGGGGCGCAGCCCCTGGTACAGGTCGAGGAATCGGTGCCACGACTCCTCGATGTCGCCGCGCACCGCGTTCAGCTGGCCGGGTTCAGGAGCGTTCATGCGGGGAGGACGGACGAGCCGGCCCGGAAGATAGCGGCGGCGGCGCGCGGGGCGCAGCCGTCGACCGCGCCCTGAAGGGGGTCGCTCGACCCCGCCGGTCGGCGCCGCCGGGTCCGGTCCACCTGCCCGGGCGCGGGGCGGCTGATCTCGACCACCCCGACGACTCGAAGATGCCGGCCAGGCCAGGCATCGCGGCCCCGCTCAGCGGGCTCGCGGCGCGGGCGGGGAGGCGAGCGCCCCCGCCTCGCCCCGGGGATAGCTCCCCAGCAGCTTCACCTCGGCGCGGGCTCGCTCGATCTCCTGGATGGCGGCGGCGATGGGCTCGTCGGACTCGTGCCCGTCGAGATCGAGGAAGAAGACGTACTCCCAGGCGCGCCGCGGCGCGGGGCGGCTCTCTATCCGGGTCATGTTGATGCCGCGGCGGGCCAGCGGCTCGAGCACGTGGAGCAGCACCCCCGGACTGTCCTCGACCGACACCATCAGGCTGGTCCGGTCGTGGCCGGTCCGCTGCGACGGCTTCTGCCCGAGCACCCAGAAGCGCGTCTCCTCGCCGCCCACCTGGATCCCCTCGGCGGCGACCCGCAGGTCGAAGAGCCGCGCCAGGACGTCCGGCGCCAGGGCCGCGCCCTCGGGATCCTCCCGCGCCAGGCGGGCCGCCTCGGCGGCGGTGGCGGTGGCCACGCGCGCGGCGCCGGGCAGGTGGGCGCCGAGCCAGGCCTCCGCCGGCGGGAACGACTCGGGCGGCGCATGGACGCGCGCCAGCGTCGAGAGCTCGGCGTCGGGGTGGACCAGCAGCGCCAGCTCGAAGGGGAGCAGGATCTCGCTCACCACGCGGAGCGTGGACTCCAGGAAGGCGTCCAGCGTCGGGTCGACCATCCCCCGGGTGGCGTTCTCCACCGGCACCACGCCGTAGTCGGCGTGGCCGGCCTCGACCGCGCGGAACACCGCCTGGATCGAGCGCTGCGGGATGGGATGGGCGGAGCCGCCGAACTGGTGCTTCACGGCCTGGTGGGCCGAGGTTCCCTCCGGGCCGAGGAAGGCCACCCGCAGCGGCCGCTCCAGGCTCAGGCAGGCGCTCATGATCTCCTGGAACACGGCCCGGATCGCGCCGGTGGGGAACGGGCCCGGGTTGAGCTGCCTCCAGGCGCGTCAGGACCTCGCGCTCGCGGGCCGGCGCGTGGAAGGGCATGTCGGGCGCGGTGCTGCGCTTGTACTCCCCCACCTCGGCGGCGAGGCGGGCGCGGTCGTTGAGAAGGCGCAGCAGCTCGACGTCGATGGCGTCGATGGCGGCGCGCAGCTCGCCCAGCTCTCGAGGCGGGGAGGGCGGGGGCGGGGATCGGTCACGGCGGTCTCCGTGCTGGCGGGCGGCCATCGTACCCGACTCCTCCCGCTCGATCAGGCGCACGATCGTCCGGTGGCAGCAAGCGCTCCGGCCGCACCGGCCGCCCTCGCGCCGGCTGGGGCCTGCCCCGATTGTTCGGCACCCGCGCCATCCTTATGTAGGGTCACGGGAGAACGAACATGAGCGCCAGCCCGGCCAGTGCCTCGCTGCAGCCCGACATCGACGTCTCCCGGATCATGGGAGGCCTGTACGGGGACGGCGTCATCGTCCTCCAGGGTGCCTTCTCGCGAGACTGGGCCCACCGCCTCCGCGAGGACATGGAGATGCTCTTCGAGGAGGGCCGCGCCCGGCCCGACGCGCTGGTCCCGCGCGGGCCGAACCGGTACTACGCCGAGATCCATCCCGAGCGGATCCGCGGGTTCGCCGAGCTCGCGTCCCACCCGTGGGTGGTCGCGGTGTGCTCGGCGGTGCTGGGGCCCGAGTACAAGATCATCGAGGTCGGCTTCGACATCCCCGGCCCCGGCGCCGAGCTCCAGCCGTGGCACCGCGACTTCCCCTCGCCCGAGGCGACGCTCCGCGGCCGGCGCCTGAACTCGCTCGCCTTCAACCTGACCGGCGTCGACGTCACGGACGAGCTCGGGCCGTTCGAGATCGCGCCCGGGACCCAGTGGGACGAGCCGGACGGGTTCGCGGACGGGATGTTCCCGGCCGAGACGCTCTACCCGCGGTACCAGGCCAGGGCCCAGCGGAAGTACGCGAAGATGGGCGACATCTCGGCGCGCTCGGCCCTCACCATCCACCGCGGCACGCCGAACACCTCCAACCAGCAGCGGCCCGTGTTCGTGCTCGGGGTGGACGCGCCCGATGCGACGAATGGTGAACGGCACGACCTGCAGGTGACGGAGGAGTACCGGGCGACCCTGCCGGAGGTGGTGCGCCGCCACCTCGGCGGCCGCGTGGTGCGCGCCCTCGAGCGCATCGTGCAGGCGCATCAGATCGAAGGGCTCCGAAAGGGAGCCTGAGGAAATCGAAGGAAACCGCGCCCGCGGTCCCGGTGACTGCCGGCGGAAACGGTTCCGCTCGGAGCGATCACGCGCGTAAATGACAATATAACGATGAGTTCCCGCCAGTATACTGATCCGGTTTGACAGTGAATCGCTTGATCTTTGTACAGCTGTCGACATAGTGTCGCACGGCCGCCGAACTTCTTATTCGAAACCAGGGATCAGCGTGTGAAAGGACTCGTCAGCCGGATCCAGCGCTTCTCGACAGGTGACGGCCCGGGCATCCGCTCGACGGTCTTCCTCAAGGGCTGCAATCTCGCCTGCGCCTGGTGCCACAATCCGGAGCTGATGGCCCGGGAGAACGAGCTCCGGTTCACCGAAAGCAACTGCGCCGAGTGCCGGACCTGCGTCCGGGTCTGCCCGAACCACGCCTGGACGGTGGACGCCGCCGGGAAGCGCGCCTTCGACCCGTCGCGCTGCGAGGTGTGCGGGACCTGCGCAGCCAGTTGCTGTTACGACGCGGTCGGCACCGTCGCTCGCTGGGTGGAGGCCGCCGAGGTGCTCGAGACGCTGCTGCGGGACCGGGACTACTACCGGAACTCCGGCGGCGGGATCACCGCCTCGGGCGGGGAGCCGCTGCTGCAGCACGAGTTCGTGCGCGAGGTGTTCGCGGGTGCGCGGGCGCACGCGGTCCACACCGCGCTGGACACGGCCGGCTGCGTCTCGTGGCGCCACTTCGAGGACCTGCTCCCGGTGACGGACCTGGTCCTGCTGGACCTCAAGAGCATGGACACCGAGGTGCACCGGCGGTGGACGGGCGTGCCCAACAATCTGATCCTGGAGAACGCCCGACGCCTGGCGCGGGCCGAGGTGGATGTCATCGTCCGCATCCCCGTGGTCCCGGGCGTGAACGACTGCGAGGACGACCTGCGCGAGACCGCGGCGCTGCTGACCGGCTTCCGGCGGCTGCGCGGCCTGGAGCTGCTGCCGTACCACGACCTGGGGATCGGCAAGATGCAGGTGCTCCAGCCGCGCGCCGACCAGCCTCGGTTCCCAACGCCGGATCCGGCCCACCTGGCGAGGATCTCGAGCATCTTCACGTCCCGGGGCATCCCCGTGCTCGGCCGGTAGCGGAGGTCGCCATGCTCAGGCAATGGGTGGCAGACTCGGTGGCGAACTGGTTCCAGAAGGACGCCCGCGCGACGTTCTACGAGCGGATCCAGTGCCTGATGGACAGCGAGGCGCTGTACCACGACCTGCCCTACGCGGTTCGCTATGGCAGAACGCTCGCCTACACGCTGGAGCGCATCTCCGTGCCCATCCAGGCCGAGGAGCGGATCGTCGGCTCGGTGAACGAGATCATCCCCAGCCCCGAGCAGCGCGCGGCCGCCGAGCGGTTCATGGGCGCCTGGTGGAAGGGCGGGCTGGAGAGCATCCAGCAGGGCATCCTCTGGTTCTACTCGTACGGCTGGCTCAAGAACCGGCCGCCCTGGTTCCACTCCTTCGGCCACCTGGCGCTGGACTGGGAGCGCATCCTGGGCGAGGGACTGGGCGCGTTCGAGACGCAAGCGCGCGAGACGCTGGCCCGGCCGGAGATGGAGCGGGATCCGAGCAAGCGCTCGTTCCTGCAGGGCGCCATCCTCTGCATCGCGGCCCTCTCGGCCTATGTGCGCAGGTACGCGGCCGAGGCGGAACGCGCCGCGGCGGCGTGCGCCGACCCGGCGCGCGCGAGGGAGCTGCGCGCCATGGCGGCGTCCCTGGAGCACCTGGCCACCGGCCCGGCGCGCTCGTTCCAGGAGGCGCTCCAGCTCATCTGGCTGGTGGCCATGCCGCTCCAGAAGGTCTGCGGATGCGGCGTCCTCAACTACAGCCGGATGGACCAGTACCTGCTCCCCCTGTACCGCCGGGACCTGGCGGCCGGGACCCTGACCCGGGACGATGCGCTCTCGCTGCTGCACGAGTTCTACGACAAGAACAACGAGATCTCTCCCCCACCGACCACATGTCCCAGGAGGTGGAGGCGACGAAGTCCACGCTCGAGGTCGCCTACGACGACCCCAACTACGTCATCCTGGGCGGGCTCCTGCCCGGGCGCACACCAGGCGTGAACGAGCTGACGGAGCTGTTCGTCCAGGCGGCGCACGACCTGCGGCTCCGGAACCCGTTCGTCGTGTTCCGGTGGTACCGCGGCCTCGACCCGGGCGTCTGGCGCAAGGTGGTGGCGGCCATGCGCGACAATGCCACCATCATCGTCTACGACGACGAGACCATGATCCCGGCGTTCCAGGCGTACGGGGTCGAGGAGCGGGACGCGTTCGGGTACGGCCTGTACGGCTGCAACGATCCGAACATTCCCGCCAGGGAGGGCGGGCTCCGGCAGCTCTGGTTCAACCTGGCCCGGGCCTTCGCCCTGGCCATGAACCAGGGCGACGACCCGATGGCCCCGCTGGGCGGCCAGGGGGCCCGGCGCGAGACGCAGTACTCGCTCGAGGACCGGATGATCGGTCTCATGACCGGGCCGTACTATGGCCCGCCCACCCGGCCGCTCGAGGCGATGCGGAGCATCGACGACCTGCTGGACGCCTACCGCGAGCAGGTCCGCTTCCTGCTGCGCGACTACCGCGCCGCCCTGGAGCGTGATCTGAAGATCGAGCATCGCGCCAACGCCGGCCGGATCCGGATCGAGGACTGCCTCCTGCGGGGCACGCTGGAGAGCGCGACCACCTGGAACGACGGCGGGACGCGGTACCACAAGATCACCCTCCAGGGCTCCGGGCTGGCCACGGCCATCGACTGCTTCGCGGCCGTCGAGCAGCTCGTGTTCCGCGACCGGGTGGTGAGCCTGCCCGAGCTCAACCAGATCCTGAGGAAGGACTGGGAAGGGCACGAGGACCTGCGCGCGCGGGCGGCGCGCAAGACGCCCAAGTTCGGGAACGACGTCGAATGGGTGGATGCGCTGGGGAGGAGGGTGGCGGACATCTTTTGCGACGAGGTGGCGGCCTGCAACGACCCGCAGTACCTGTACGCGTTCTTCCCCTGCATCTCCACCGACCGCGACTTCACCACCATGGGACGGTGGGTGGGGGCCACGCCCGACGGGCGCCGCGCTGGCCAGCAGGTCAGCGAGAACACCTCGCCGACCGAGGGCGCGGACAGCACCGGCCTGACCGCGCTCCTGAACTCCGTCGCGCGGCTCCCCATGCACCGGTTCACGGGCGGGCCGCTCAACGTGAGGCTGCACCCGTCGGCGGTGGCGGGTACTCGTGGGGTCGAGCTCCTGGCGGCGGCCATCCAGACCTACTTCGAGGCCGGCGCCATGAACGTCATGATCAACGTGGTGAGCAAGGAGGAGCTGCTGGACGCGCAGATCCACCCGGAGAAGTACCGGAGCCTCTGCGTGCGCGTGACCGGGTACAGCGCGTACTTCACCCAGATGGGCAAGCAGGCGCAGGACGAGCTGATCCGGCGAACCGAGAAGAGGTCGTAGCGGTGGCATGGAGGGCTGCAGCGGCGGTGCGTGGCATCCGTAGTCGAGTCAACCGAGGAGGCATCGACATGAGCAAGCTGATCCAGTCGTTCCTGGCCGCAGCGCTGGTCGTCGCCGGGCTCTCCGCCCGGGCGGCCGACGTGGACACGAGCAAGAAGCTGGTGGTCGGTTTCCCGCAGATCGACGAGAACCAGCCGTGGAGGACGGCCGAGTCCGAGTCGTTCAAGAGCGAGGCCGCCAAGTACAACATCGAGCTGAAGTACGTGAACGCGCAGGACAGCCAGGCGAACCAGATCGCCGCGCTGCGGTCCTTCATCGCCCAGAAGGTCGACGCCATCGTGCTGCCCCCGAAGGTCGAGACCGGGTGGGACCCCGTCCTGAAGGAGGCCAAGCGGGCCAAGATCCCCGTGTTCCTCGTGGACCGGGGTCTCAAGACCAACGATCCGTCGCTCTACGTGACCCTGCTGGCCTCGGACTTCGTCTACGAGGGTGAGCAGGCGGGCAAGTGGCTGGCCAAGGCCACCAACGGCAAGGCCAACATCGTCGAGCTGCAGGGCACCACCGGCGCCGCGCCGGCCATCGACCGGAAGAAGGGGTTCGCCGAGGCCATCAAGCCCTACCCGGGCATGAAGATCGTCAAGTCGCAGGACGGCAACTTCACGCCCGAGGGCGGCAAGCAGCTCATGGAGGCGTTCCTCAAGGCCGAGGGCAAGAACATCACCGCCGTCTACGCGCACAACGACGGCATGGCCCTGGGCGCCATCCAGGCCATCGAGGAGGCGGGCCTCAAGCCGGGCAAGGACATCATCATCGTGTCCGTGGACGGCATCAAGGACGCCTTCCAGGCGATGGTCGACGGCAAGATGAACTGCACTGTGGAGTGCACTCCGCTCCTGGGTGGCCCGACCTATCAGGCCATCCGCGAGTACATGGCCGGCAAGAAGCTGCCCAAGTGGATCAAGTCCAACGACCAGACCTTCCCCGCGGAGGTCGCCAAGGACACCATCGACAGCCGGAAGTACTAGGATCGTCGACACGTGCCGGGCCGCCCCGGCGCGGCACCGCCCGCGCCGGGGCCGGAGCCTTCATGCCGGAAGAGCGCATCCTCGAGATCAAGCAGCTCCGCAAGCAGTTTCCCGGCGTGAGGGCGCTGGCGGGCGTGGACTTCACGCTGCGCAGGGGGGAGATCCACGCCCTCATGGGCGAGAACGGCGCCGGCAAGTCGACCCTCATCAAGGTCCTGACCGGTGTCTACCCGCGCGATGGCGGCGAGATCCTCTTCGAGGGCCGGCCCCTCGCGGTCGGGTCGCCGCACGAGGCGCAGGAGCAGGGGATCAGCACCGTGTACCAGGAGATCAACCTGGTCCCGAACCTGTCGGTGGCCGAGAACCTGCTGCTGGGTCGCCAACCCACGCGCGGCAGGCTCATCGACTGGCGCGAGATGGAGCGCCGCGCCCAGGCCATCCTGGCGCGGCTGAACCTCGATCTCGACGTGAATCGCCTGCTGGGCGACCACTCCATCGCCATCCAGCAGATGGTGGCCATCGGACGGGCACTGGAGTTCGAGTCGAAGATCCTGATCCTCGACGAGCCCACCTCCAGCCTCGACGCCGACGAGGTCCAGCAGCTCTTCACGGTGATGCGGAAGCTCAAGGCCGAGGGGCACGCCATCCTCTTCGTGACCCACTTCCTCGATCAGGTCTACGCGGTGGCGGACCGGATCACGGTCCTGCGCAACGGCGAGCTGGTGGGCGAGTTCGAGACGTCCGGCCTGCCCAGGGTGGAGCTGGTCTCGAAGCTCCTGGGGCGGGCCCTCCACGATCTGGAGACGGTGCGCAAGGCCAAGGAGGAGCAGGCGGCGCGGGCGAGCGAGCCGGTGCTGCGGGCGCGCCGCCTGGGGAAGGAGAGCGTTCTGCAGGCGTTCGACCTGGACGTCCACGCCGGGGAGGTGGTCGGGGTGGCCGGGCTGCTCGGGTCGGGGCGGACCGAGATGGCCAGCCTCATCTTCGGGATCGAGAAGGCCGATCAGGGCGAGGTGGCGGTGAACGGGCGGACGGTGGCCCTCACCAACCCGCTCAAGGCGCTGCAGGCGGGGATCGGCCTCTGCCCCGAGGACCGCAAGGGCGAGGGCATCATCGAGGACCTCTCCGTCCGCGAGAACATCGTCCTGGCGCTGCAGGTCAAGCAGGGCTGGTTCCGGACGCTCCCGCGGGCACGCCAGGAGGAGGTGGCGGAGCGGTACATCAAGCTCCTGGGCATCAAGACCCCCTCGGCCGACCAGGCCATCAAGAACTTGTCGGGCGGCAACCAGCAGAAGGTGGTGGTGGCGCGGTGGCTGGCGGCCCAGCCCAGCCTGCTCATCCTGGACGAGCCCACCCGCGGTATCGACGTCGGGGCCAAGGCGGAGATCCAGAAGCTGGTCCGCTCGCTCGCCGATCAGGGCATGGGCGATCTTCATCTCCTCGGAGCTGGACGAGGTGCTGCGCTGCGCCGACCGGATCGTGGTGCTGCGCGACCGCGCCAAGGTGGGCGAGCTCTCCGCCGACCGGATCGACGAGCAGACCGTGATGCGCACCATCGCCGCCGGCCCGGGAAGTGGAGTCGCCCCATGAGCACGCTCCGCACCCGGCTTACCTCTTCGTCGCTGATCTGGCCGCTGATCGCGCTGGGCGTGATCCTGCTCTACAACCTGCTCTTCACGCCGGGCTTCTTCCACGTCGAGATCAAGGACGGCCGCCTCTTCGGCAGCCTGGTGGACGTGGTCAAGAACGCCGTGCCGGTGATGATCATCGCCACCGGCATGAGCTTCGTCATCGCCACCGGCGGCATCGACATCTCGGTCGGAGCGGTGGTGGCCATCGCCGGCGCGGTGGCCGGGGTCCTCATCCAGGCCCACGCCGCGCTCCCGGCGGTGCTGGTCCTGTCGCTCCTGGCGGCGCTCGCCTGCGGGGCCTTCAACGCGACCCTGGTCGCGGCCATCGACATCCAGCCCATCATCGCCACCCTGATCCTGATGGTGGCCGGACGCGGCGTCGCCCAGCTCATCGTGGGCGGGCCGGTGCTCTGGTTCAAGGGCATGCTGCCGTCGTTCCAGACCCTCGGCTCCGGGTATTTCCTGATGATCCCCGTGCCCGTCTTCGTGGCCGCGGGCGTGCTGCTGCTGGTGAACGTCATCCTCCGGCTGACGCCGCTGCGGCTGCTCGATCCAGGCCATCGGCGGAAATGCCCGGGCCAGCCGCTACTCCGGGATCAGCGTCCGGGCCGTGAAGGCCGTGGTCTACGCGTTCTCCGGGCTCTGCGCCGGCATGGCCGGGCTGGTGATGGCCGCCAACATCGGCGGCGCCAATGCCGCCCTCCTCGGGCTCTACGTCGAGCTGGACGCGATCCTGGCGGTGGTGATCGGCGGCACCAGCATGACCGGGGGCAAGTTCTACCTGTTCGGGTCGATCCTGGGAGCCCTCATCATCCAGACCTTGACCACGACCATCCTGACCAAGGGCGTCCCCGTCCAGTACACCCTGGTGGTGAAGGCGGTGGTGGTGGTGGTGGTGATCCTCCTGCAATCGGCGGAGTTCCGGAAGCGGGTCGGCCAGCTGGTGCCGGGGAGGCTCGCGCCGTGAGGCTGCGCATCCACCGGAAGTACGTGCCGCTGCTCGCCACCATCGGTGTGTTCCTGGCCGTCTTCGTCGCCGGCGGTATCCAGTACCGCGACTTCTTCACCCTGGTCGTCTTCGCCAACCTCTTCAAGGGCAGCTCGTTCGTGGGGCTGTGCGCCGTGGGGATGACCTTCGTCATCATCTCGGGCGGGATCGATCTGTCGGTGGGAGCGATGGTCGCGTTCGCCTCCACGTTCATCGCTTGGCTCACCCAGATGCATCAGGTCCCGGCCTACCTGGCCATCGGGCTGGTGCTGGTGGTGGGCGTCCTGTTCGGCCTCGCCCAGGGAAGCATGATCCACTTCTTCAGGGCGCCCGCCTTCATCGTGACGCTGGCCGGCATGTTCCTCCTGCGCGGGCTCGGGTTCGTCATCAACCTGGCGTCCATTCCCATGGACGATCCGGTGGTGACGGCGCTGAACGGGTTCGCGGTGCCGCTCGGGCACGACGCCTACCTCTCCTTCGGCGCCTGCGTGCTCATCCTGGCGGTGATCGTCTCGGCCGTCGTCCTGGGCCGCACCAAGTTCGGCCGCAACGTGTACGCGGTGGGAGGGAGCGAGCAATCGGTCCTGCTCATGGGCATCCCGCTGGCCCGCACCAAGCTCGCCATCTACGCGCTGAGCGGGTTCTTCTCGGCCCTGGCGGGGATCGTCTTCGCGGTCGACCTGACCGCCGGCAATCCCAGCGCCGCGGTGGGCCTGGAGCTGGACGCCATCGCGGCGGTGGTGATCGGCGGCACGCTGCTCACCGGCGGCTTCGGCTTCGTGATGGGCTCGCTGGTGGGCGTGCTCATCCAGCAGATCATCCAGACCATCCTGGCCTACCAGGGCAACCTGAACGCCGCCTGGACGCGGATCGTGGTGGGCGCCCTGCTGCTCGTGTTCATCCTCCTGCAGCGCTTCTTCTCGCAGGGGACCGCGGCGGGCCGCGCCACCGCCCGGCGCCGCGTGGAGCCGCGGCTGGCCCCCGTCCCGGAGCCGAGCGCGCGCGCCGCCGCGCGCGTCGGAGCGGAGAAGCCCTGACGCGGCCCGGTCAACGCAGTCTGGCGGCGCGGAGCTGCGCGTCGTACAGGGCCCCGTAGTGCTCGACCAGCTCCCGCCGCTCCCCCGGGCGGCTCTCGAAGAACGCGCCGCCGGCATGGGTGCTGGCGATGCCCCCGCTCAGGTTGCCGAGCCGCACCGCCTCCACCAGGTCCAGGCGCCGGCCCTGGTGGCGCTGCATCACCAGCGAGGCGACCACCCCGCCCACCAGGTTGTCCCCGCAACCGACGCTGTCGCCGGTGGGGAGGACGCCCCGGGCCTTGTCCTGGTCGATGGCCGCGGGGATGGGCAGCCGCCCCTCGGCCGCGGCGCACACCGACCCGCCAGACCAGTAGAGCACCGGCTCGATCCCATCGGTGATGACGAAGGCGCCAACGCCGCTTCGCCGGAAGAAGGCCAGCGCCGGCTCGAGCTCCCGCTCGCCCGAGTAGCGCGCCGCCTCGGTGCGATCCATCACCAGGACGTCGACGTTGCGGTAGACCTCGTCCGAGTCGCCGATGGGCCAGCGGTCGGGATGGCCGGCCCGCGACGGATCGAAGGCCAGGCCCATGACCGTGACGGCGCCGTTTCGCTTGCAGGTCGCCGTCACCGAGCTGAGCCCGGCGAAGAGCCTGGGCTCCCAGTGCATGCAGCAGAAGACCGCCACCTCGCTGCCGAAGAAGTCCTGGTCCAGCTCGCCCGGGTCGAGGGCGAGCGGCGCAGGGGTGCCGGGCTCGGCCACGAACGAGCGCTCCCGGCGGCCGCCGGGGAGCCCCTCGTTCAGGCACAGGGTGGTGGGGCAGCACCCCGGGCGCCGGCGCAGCTTGTCGCGGCCCACCGGCGTCCGGCCGATCTGCTCGAGGATCCACTCTCCCTCCGGATCGTCCGAGAGGCAGGCGTGGAGCCGGACGGAGGCCACCTCCCGGGGCAGGAGCTGGGCGGCGGCGATGAGCGCGACGATGCTCACCCCTCCCAGCGTGCGGCGCGGGACGACGTCGCCCAGGACCTCGGCGATCCAGGCCTCGATGGGCGTGCCGGCGCGGCGCTCCAGCGCGCTCTTCAGGACCGCTCCCCCCCGGATGACGCCGCCGTCGCCGGGCGAGCGCGAGAGCCAGCGCGTCAGCCGGTCCTGGCCGGGCGGCACCTCGTAGAGGAGGTCGACCACGCAGCAGCCGACACCGGCGACGCGCATCGCGTGCCTCCTCCGACCGGCGCCGGCCGGTCAGGCCGCCCCGTCGAGGAGGGCCTCGTCGGTGATCATCGCGTCCGTCTCGAACGGGCGGCTGGGGCGGATCCCCTTCCTGGCCAGGGTGGCGTGGTAGGAGCGGACCGCCTCGGCCGGCGAGAGGGCTCCGGCGATCACCGGCCGCAAGAGCGCCACCAGGTCCAGCGGGGAGTCGGCGAACTGGATCTTGCGGCCGAAGAGCGCCACCCGCGCCCCGTGGCGGGCGCCCTGCGCCAGCAGCTCGTAGCAGTCCCGGGTGGTGCCCTGCGATCCCCCCAGGAGCCCGACCACCAGCGTGGGATCGTTCGAGACCAGCTCCTCCAGCGCGCGGGCCCCGTTGAAGGCGACCTTGAGGAACAGCGGCCGCTCGGCGCGGGTCAGGCCGGCCAGGCACCGGTGGATGCAGTCGTTGACGAAGTCGGGCACGGCCTCGGGCGTGAGGCCCGCCGGCGCGTTGGGATTGAACACCTCCAGGAAGTAGCGGAACCGGTTGCGCCGGGCGTCCTCGCGGAAGGCCGCGAAGGCCTCCAGCGTGGCCAGGTCGCGGGTCAGGTCGTTGTTGAAGGTGATGGAGTAGAGGCCCAGGTCGCAGAACGGCCGCACCAGCTCCAGGTTGGCGCTCCGGAACGGATGCGACGGCTCGCGGGAGTAGCCGGCGTGCCTGCCCACCCAGATGTCGGTGGTGTCGTTGGCGCGGATGGCCAGGGAGACCGGCCCCTCCAGCAGCCCGCGCTCGGCCAGCGCCTCGCCGCTGGAGGCCGAGCACAGGAGGATGTCGACCTCCCCCTGCCGGATGATGGCCTCCATGTCCGAGAGGTAGCCGGCGCGCGACACGAACGAGCCCCGGGCCTTGCCGTCCGGCCCGGGCCGGGCCGGGCCGGGGGTGGGAAGCCCGCGCGCCATGTCGGCGTCCTTGGCGTCGGCCAGGATGAAGTCCTCGGGCTTGCCGCTCCCGGCGAGGATCGACGACAGCCTGCGGTCCAGCGTCTTCGTGGTCATCGTGCGTGCGCTCCCTGGCGGATCAAGCCGCCGCTTCACGGTCGGATCCCGCCGGGGCCACTCGGTTGAGCCCGTGCATCGCCCGACGGACCGCGTCGCATCCTGCCAGCGCGGCGTACTGCTGATACAGCTCTCGATAGGTGGCCGCGTGCTCGGCGCGCGGCGCGAAGCAGGCGACGGTCCGGGTGCCGTAGCGCGCCGAGCCCTCGCCGTAGTCGCCGACCAGGCCGGCGGCCACCGCGCCGTGGATGGCCGCGCCGACGGCGGTCGCGTGCGCCACCTGCGGCACCTCGACCTGCCGATCGAGCACGTCGGCCATGATCTGCACCAGCAGCGGATTGCCCTGGGCCAGGCCGCTGGTCAGGAGGATTCGCCCGATGGAGAGATGGCCGGCCTCGAAGAGGCCGATCACGCTGCGGGTACCGAAGCAGATGGACTCCATCAGCGCCCGGTAGATGTGGGCGCCGGTGGTGCTCATGTTCAGCCCCAGGATCAGTCCGCTCAGGCCGGAGTCGCCGTGGGGCACGCGATTGCCGCTCCACCAGTCGAGGACCAGCAGGTGGTTCGCCCCGGGCGCGATCTCGGCGGCCGCCAGGTTGTACTGGCGAAAGCATTCGGCGGGATCGTCCGACCTGGGGAAGGCGCGCGCGAACCAGGTGAGCAGATCGCCGAAGCTGGCCTGGCCGGCCTCGTAGCACCACAGCCCGCGGATCGAGCCGTCCCGGGCCACCCCCTCGATGCCGGCGGGCAGGGGCCGGTCGCGATCCGACAGGAACAGGTACACGGCCGAGGTGCCGAGGGCCCCGACGAAGCAGCCGGTCGAGACCGCGCCGATGGCCGGCAGGACGGCGTGCGAGTCGATCACCGCCACCGCCACCGTGGCCGGCCCCTGGATGCCGGTCCGCTCCCGCCAGGCGTCGCTCAGCCGGCCCGCCGGCGAGCCGATGGGCGCCGGCGGCGCCAGCTTCTCCGCCAGGCCCGGGACGGCGTCGCGCGGATAGCCGGCCTGGGGGAGGTACTGCGCCTTGTAGGCGGCAAAGGCCAGGCTGCGCGCCTCCCGGCCGGTCAGCTGCCACACCAGCCAGTCGCCCGATTCGATGAAGCGGGCGGCGGCGTCCCAGACCCCTGGCGCCTCCGCGGCGATCTGGGCCGCCTTGGCCAGCATCCACTCGCCGGAGATCCGTCCCCCGAAGTTCTCGAGGAAGTCGCCGCCGCGGCGGGTGATCTCGTCCGCGTACGGCTGGGCGGCTCCGTGCTTCCAGAGCTTCACGTAGGCATGCGGCTCGTCGGGCAGGGTGGCGGACAGCGGCCGCCCGTCCCGCGCCGCCGGCATGGGTGAGCTGGCGGTGAAGTCGACCCCGACGGACTCGATCACCCGTCCGCGCCCGAGGGCGCTCAGGATCTCCGCCGCGGCCTCGAGGTAGTCCGCCGGGTCCTGGAGCGCCCAGCCCCGGGGCAGGGCCGCGCCGCCGGGGAGCTGCGCCGTCATGACCCCGTGCCGGTAGGCGTGCACGTGGCTGCCCGCGAGATCGCCCGAGGCGGCGTCGAGGAGGACGCCGCGCGCCGACTCCGTTCCGTAGTCGAGGCCGATCAGGTACGTCGCCGCCACGCTCGCTTCGCCTTGCCGGCGCGGCGGCCGCATGGGGGCGGCCGCCGAGCCGGAGCCACCTTACGAACACAGTTGTCGCGAGCGCAAGACCTTTGGCGTGTTCCGCAACGGGCTGGCCCTGGCCGGGCTCCAGAACATCTGGCAGGAGCTGACGGTGGGCCTGCTCATCATCGTCGCGGTGGCGCTGGATCAGTGGATCCGGAGGCTCTCCGAGTGAACCCCTCGCCCCAGGACACCGCCCCGGCCGCGCCCATCCTGCAGGCGCGCGGCCTCACCAAGCGCTACGGCAAGGTGGTGGCCATCGACGGTGCCGACTTCGACCTGCTCCCCAACGAGATCCTGGGGGTGATCGGGGACAACGGCGCCGGCAAGTCGACCATGATCAAGGTCCTGGCCGGGGCGGTGCGGCCCGACGCCGGCGAGGTGCTGATGGACGGAATACTGGTTCACTTCCGGTCGCCCATCGAGGCGCGCACCGCCGGGATCGAGATCGTCTACCAGACGCTGGCCCTGTCGCCGGCGCTCTCCATCGCCGAGAACATGTTCCTGGGGCGCGAGCGGCGGAAGCCCGGGTTCATGGGCACGGTCCTCCGCGCCCTGGATCGGTCCGGGATGCGGCGCGAGGCGCGGGAGCGGCTCAGCGCCCTCGGGCTCCTCACCATCCAGAACATCGATCAGCCGGTGGAGACGCTCTCCGGAGGGCAGCGGCAGGGCGTGGCGGTGGCGCGGGCCACCGCCTTCCGCTCGGGCATCGTGATCATGGACGAGCCCACCGCTGCGCTCGGGGTGAAGGAGTCGCGGCGCGTGCTGGAGCTGATGCTGGACGTGAAGCGGCGCGGCCTCTCCATCATCCTCATCAGCCACAACATGCCCCACGTGTTCGAGGTTGCCGATCGCATCCACGTCCACCGGCTGGGAAAGCGGATCGCCGTCGTCGACCCCAAGCGCTACTCGATGTCCGATGCGGTGGCGATGATGACCGGCGCCATGCAGCCGCCGGCGGCCTAGCCTCCTTCTTGCGGGTCTCCCATCCGGATGGGCGGCGAGGCCCACGGCGCTTCGGCCGGACCTCCGCGGGTCCCGTCGTAACGCGCCGGCGCCGCCGGCGTACCTACCGCCGTGCGCGGGAATCCACCCGCCCGACCTGTTTCGAGGAGAACCACATGTCTTCCACTGACACCGGGGCGGCCCGGCCCATCCGCGACCGCATCGATGCGCGCATCGCGCTGACCGAGGAGATCGGCACGGGCGTGCTGCGCTACGGGATCGTCTTCCTGCTGGTGGTGATCGGCGCGGCCAAGTTCTTCGCCTTCGAGGCGGAGAACATCAAGCCGCTGGTCGAGAACAGCCCCTTCCTCTCCTGGATGCTGGGCGCCTTCGGCGTCCAGGGCACCTCGAACGTCATCGGCACGTTCGAGATCGCGACCGGGCTGGCCATCGCGTCGCGCCGGTTCACGCCGACCGTGTCGGCGCTGGGCTCGGCGGCCGGGGTGGTGATCTTCCTGACCACGCTCTCCTTCCTCTTCTCGACCCCCGGTGCGCTCTCGCTCAAGCACCCGGCCGGCGCGTTCCTGATGAAGGACGTGGTCCTGCTGGGCGCCTGCATCGCCACCGCGGCCGAGGCGTTCCGGGCGGCGCGCGCCGGGCACGGCGGCCGCGCGGAGCAGCGGCTTCCCAGTTCCATGACCCGGACCGCGTAGTCGGGATCCCGTGACCCGTGGATCGGCGGCCGCCCCGGGCTCGGGGCGGCCGCGATCGTTTCGGGGTGCGGGGTAACGCCGGGCGGTGTCGAGCACACCCGGCGGTATGACCATGCTGCCCGCCCATCTCGCCCGCCCGGATCCCCGGCGGCCGGCGTGGCGGCCGCGCCCGGCGAACCGCCCCTTCTTGGCAAGGACGGCGGCCGCCCGCCGGGATACACGGGCCGGCACCCGCCCCGCGAGGTGCGCCACGGAAACGTTCCTGCCGAGCGCAGCCGAGTCGTCTCCCCTCCCCGCAGCGGAGGGCCGCGAGCTGGCGGCCCTGCGCGCTGGTGACGAGGAGGCCTTCCTGGCGCTGGTGAACCGCCATCACCGCGCGATGATCCACGTCGCGTCGCTGTACGTGAAGAGCAGCGCCACCGCGGAGGAGGTCGTGCAGGAGACCTGGGTGGGCGTGCTGCGCGGGCTGCACCGGTTCGAGGGGCGCTCCTCGCTGAAGTCCTGGATCTTCGGGATCCTGGTCAACTGCGCCAGGTCACGGGCGGCGCGCGACGTCCGCTCGGTGCCGCTCTCGTCGCTGGAGCGCGAGTGGGAGGACGAGGGCCCGAGCGTATCGCCCGATCGGTTCCTGGACGACGATCACCGGCTGGCGGGGAACTGGGCCGAGCCACCCCAGCCCTGGCCCGACGCCAGGGTGGAATCGCGGGAGATGCTGGCGCTGGTGCAGGAGGCGCTGGCCACGCTGCCCGAGGCGCAGCGCACCGTGATGAGCCTGCGCGACGTGGACGGGTGGGAGTCCGGCGAGGTGTGCGAGCTGCTCGGCATCTCCGAGGGCAATCAGCGCGTGCTCCTCCACCGGGCCAGGTCGCGGGTGCGCGGCTATCTGGAGCAGAGGCTCGGGCGGGAGGATCGCGCATGATCCGGCCACCGGTCAATCTCAGCTGCCGCGAGCTCGTCGAGCTCGTGACCGACTACCTCGAGGCGAGGCTGCCCACCGAGGAGCGGACCCGCTTCGAGATGCACCTCGTCTACTGCGGTCCCTGCCGCACTTATCTGACGCAGATGCGGCAGGTGCTGGCCGCCACCGGCAAGCTCACCGAGGACGCGGTCGAGCCGGCCGCTCGCGAGTCCCTGCTGCACGCGTTCCGCGCCTGGAAGGCGGGAGGGGGAGGCGGGGCGTGAGAAGCGCGTACAAGTTCCTGGCCGCGGGTGCCCGCTCGCCGTTCACCGGGTTGCGGTGGCCCGAGGCGGGGACGTGGGTCAGCGCACCGGGCGACCGCGAGGCGACCTGGGTGTTCGCCTGCCGCAGGGAGGATCTGCCGTACTGGGTGGACGGCGAGCTCTGGCGCATCGAGCTCGACGGCCCGGTCCGGGAGGCGCGGCACCAGATCTCGGCGCCGCGGGCCCGGCTGGCGGCCCGCATCGAGGCGTGGAGCGCGGAGCTCGGCCGCCGCTACGCGGAGGCGTGCGCCCGGCACGCTCGCGACGCAGCGCTGCCGGCGCTCCCGGCGGCGCTGCGCGAGCGGATCGCGCCGCTGGACGATCCGGGGGAGCTCGCGGCCGCGGTGCAGGGCGCGCCGGCGGCCTCCGCCATCGCGGGTTACCTGGGGGACGCGGCGGCCATGGCCCGGGACGACCACCCGGCGGCCGCCTCCTACCTCGCCTGCATGCTGGCGGCGTCGGTGCGCGGCGGCGCCGCGGGATTCGAGGCCGAGCGGGCCTGGCAGGCGCGCTGGCTCTCCGAGCACCTGGCGCTGGATCCGTAGGCGTCCCGCTAGATCAGCTAGATCAGGTCGACCCCCAGCCCGAAGGCCCGCGCCGCGATCCCCAGCTCCACGCTCCGGTCGCCGGTCGTGAAGATCTGGTGGTGGGAGACGAGCCGGTCCATGACCGCGCGGCCGCTGCGGACCTTCACCAGCCCGCCGTTCCGGCAGTCGGAGCCGGGATACCCGGCGTAGCCCTCGAGCACGGCGGGCGTCACCTGCAGGTTCTCGAGCTTGGGGTCGAGCTTGGCCATGGTGATGGGACCGACCGGCAGGCGCGCATCGATGGCGGTGGCATCGTCGTTCACGATGGCCAGCACCTTGGGGCGGAGCTTCCACTCCGAGGCCATCCGCTGCGGGAGGAGCCCGAAGTACCCGCAGTGAACGACCAGCGCGTGGTTCTCGGGCTCGGGGACGTCGGGGAAGGTGGCGATCTTCTCGTGCTTGAGCGCCGCCATCCCCATGAGGAACGGGTAGACGTTGCTCATCATCACGTCGCTGCGGAGCGACTCGCGGAGGATGTACTCCGTCATGAGCGACATGGTGTCGGCCTCGCACGCCCAGAGCAGTCCGGTATCCTCGTAGAGCCAGCTCCAGGCCAGGCAGGGCGTCGAGTTCGAGTGGAACGACTCGTTCAGGCAGTTGATGCCGGCGCCGACCACCTTGCGGTCGCCGGCGATCTCGTCCCGGATGGCCAGGTAGAACTTGGCGGCGGCCCGCAGCGCCGGGCTGGAGGCGTCGGTGGGGAAGGGGCGCGCGCGCAGCACCTCGTCGGCGGCGGCGTCGGGCAGCTCCCTGGCCCGGGCCCCCAGCTTCTTGAAGCTGCGCTTCTCGATGCGCAAGCCGAACTTGTGCTGCATCCGGTCGCTGCAGGCCTGCTCCCACCAGTAGAAGCGCTTGAAGATCGAGGCCTGCATCCCCTCGCCCGGATCGTCCTGGAACATGAGGAAGGTGGAGCCGCGCAGCGCCCGGTGCGCGGCGAGCGCGCGGCAGGCGACCTTCGCCTGATCGAGGGTGTAGGGCGTGAACACCTGGGCCCCCTCGGCCTTGAGGAGGCTCACGATCTCCCAGTCCCACATGGCCACGGTTCCGAACTCGGAGGTCATCACCAGGAACGGCAGCCGCAGCGCCTTCAGCTGATCGAGCTGCTTGAAGGCATCGCCGATGAGCTGCGGGAACAGGGCGGCGTCGGCGTCGGGGAGGGGAGCGCCCAGCGGGACGGGGGCCAGGATCTCGGCCTCTTCCTCGAGAAACGCCGCGAGGTTGGCCAGCTGAGAGCGGAAGTCGTCATCCATGCCCGACTGGAAATGGACCGGTACGAGGCGCGCCTTCATGTGATCTCCTGTTCGGGGCAGGCAGCCATCCACCCCTGTATATCATCAGGTTCAGGGGCGTTATACTATCGACTTGTGTTGCTTTACTGTCGTTTTCGGGCGTAGCATGCCCGAACAAGGGGCGATGTAGCATCGCAGGCACCTGCGGGCCACCGAGGAACGTCCCGAACGCGAACCCGCTGAGGAGGAGGCACCCAATGAAGGTCGGGATCGACAGCTACTGCTACCACCGCATGTTCGGCGAGGTGTACGACGACCAGAAGCCGCCGCCGCGGAAATGGACGCTGGAGCAGTTCATCGACCGCGCCAAGGAGCTGGGCGTCGACGGCGTCTCGCTGGAGTCCTGCTTCATCCCCCGCTTCGACACCTCCTACCTGTCCGAGGTGAAGGGGCGCCTCGACGCCGCCAAGCTCGATCGCGTGTTCGCCTGGGGCCACCCGGACGGCCTGGAGGGCGGCCGCAACGAGAAGGCCTTCGACGACATGATGAAGTCGATGGAGTACGCCAGGGCCATCGGCGCGGACGTGATGCGCGTGTGCGGCGCCAGCCTCATGTTCCGCAACGAGCCGCACCAGCCCATGCTCGAGAAGCTGACCCGGATGTTCCGGACGGCCTCCAAGCAAGCCGAGAAGCTGGGCATCAAGATCGCCGACGAGAACCACATCGACTTCGACTCGAGCGAGATGCTGCAGCTCATCCAGGACGTGGGCTCGCCCAGCTTCGGCATCAACTTCGACACCGGCAACTTCATGCGGGTGCAGGACGATCCGGTGGAGGGCATGCAGAAGCTCGCCAAGCACACCTTCGCCACCCACGTGAAGGACCTCAAGCCGATGAAGGGCGTCTCGGTGAAGAACTGGCACTTCTTCGCCAGCACGCCGACCGGGGACGGGTACGTGGACAACCTGGCGCTGGCCAAGCTCCTCAAGCAGGCCGGCTACAAGGGCTTCCTGGCCATGGAGATCGACTTCCTCCACCCCGACTACGACGACGACGAGGACGCCGCGGTGGCGAAGAGCGTGAAGGAGCTGAAGCGCATCGCTGCGGCCGTGGGCTAAGGGAGGAACCAGCCATGAAGAAGCTCAACGTTGCCCTCATCGGTCACAACTTCATGGGGAAGGCGCACAGCAACGGCTGGCGCCAGGCGAAGTACTTCTTCGACGTGGCCGCGGAGCCGGTGCTCAAGGTGGCCTGCGGCCGGAACGAGGCGTCCCTCAAGGAGTTCGCGACGCGGTGGGGCTGGGAGCGGACCGAGACCGACTGGAAGAAGGCGGTGCGGAGTGACGACGTCGACATCGTCGACGTCTCCACGCCCAACTACCTGCACCACCCCATCGTCCTCGAGGCGGCCAGGGCCGGGAAGCACATCTTCTGCGAGAAGCCGGTGGCGCTCACGCACGCCCAGGCGCGCGAGATGTACGAGGCGGCCGAGAAGGCCAAGGTGAAGCACTTCCTCAACCACAACTACCGCCGCGTCCCGGCGGTGCGCCTCGCCAAGCGGCTCATCGACGAGGGCAAGGTCGGGCGGATCTTCCACTGGCGCGGGGCGTATCTTCAGTCCTGGATCGTGGACCCGAGCTTCCCGCTCACCTGGCACCTGCAGAAGGAGACCGCCGGGTACGGGCCGCACGCCGACCTCGGCTCGCACAGCGTCGACCTGGCGCGCTACCTGGTGGGCGAGATCAAGTCGGTCACCGGCATGACCAGCCAGTTCATCTCGGAGCGGCCCCTTCCCGGCGCCGCCGCCGGGACGTTCTCGGCCAAGGCGGGCGAGGCGACCGGTCGCGGCAAGGTGACCGTCGAGGACGCGTCCTTCATGGTGGCCGAGTTCGCCAACGGCGCGCTCGGTTCCTTCGAGGTGACCCGCTTCGCGCCGGGCCGGAAGAACTACAACGTCTTCGAGATCTACGGCGACAAGGGCAGCATCCTCTTCGACTTCGAACGCATGAACGAGCTGCAGTTCTTCTCGGCCGCCGATCCCGAGTACGCGCAGGGTTTCCGCACCATCCTCGCCACCGAGTCCTCGCACGATTACATCGCCAACTGGTGGCCGCCCGGCCACACCATCGGGTACGAGCACGAGTTCGTGCACGGGGTGGTCGACTTCCTCGACGCCGTCGTCAACGACAAGAAGATCGAGCCCAACCTGTACGACGGCATGCGGAACGCGGAGGTCCTCGACGCCGGGATCCGCTCCGCGGCCAGCGGTAGCCGGGTGGTGATCGGCTGATCGCACGGGGCGGGGCGGCGACGCCGCCCCGCCTGCCTGCCCCACATCGTCGGTATACTGTCGATCCAGACCCCCTAGGGCCTGAAATAGCGCCACGCATCGCCTACAGAGTCACGGTCGCGCGTATATCGAAAGGGTTCGATTATCAAAACGCTTGACGCCTCGGATCTGCCCGACCTAGCATCGCTCGCGATTCGGCGTCCGAGGGCCCGCGCGGCGGGCGGTTCGACAGCGATCCCAAGGGACGCAGCGGCGCAGACGTGAGCGCGCCGGAGACGAGGGCATGCAGACCTTCTCGTTCCTCGGGGATGCGCAGGGCGGGTCCTGGCTGCGCGGCGCGCTGCGCGGGAGCCTGCTCGGGCGCCAGCGCGGGCTGCTCGCCGCCGTCGCCGGGCTGGCGGTGGCGGCGCTGGCCATCTACCTCGCCACCGGCGTCAACTTCTTCAAGCTCACGAACCTGCTCAACATCGCCCGCGGCTTCTCGATGCTCGAGCATCGCCGGCCATCGGCCAGACCTTCGTGATCATCGGCGGCGGGCTGGACCTCTCGGTGGCGGAGGTCATCTCCACCGCCAACGTCGTTCGCGGCGACGTTCATGGCCGGGCACAACGAGCTGTTCCTGCCCGTCACGCTGCTCACCCTGGCCTTCGGGGCCGTGGTCGGGCTGTTCAACGGCCTGCTGGTCACCAAGCGGCAACGTCCCGGCCTTCGTGGCCACCCTGGGCAGCTCCATCGTGCTGCGGGGGGCGCGCCTGATGTGGACCAAGGGCCTGCCCCGGGGCACATCCCCGACAACCTGAACGAGCTCGGGAGCGGGCATGACCCTGGGCGTCCCCAACCTGTTCTACGTGTTCCTGGCGGTCGCCGTGGCGATGGCCTCGTGCTGCGACCGCATGGGCTACGGCCGCCGGCTGTACGCCGTGGGCACCAACCGGCTCGGTGGCCACCCTGAGCGGGATCCGCACCGACCGGACGGTCGATCGCGAGCTACGTGTCTGTGCGGCATCGCGTCCGCCTTCGTCGGCATCCTGCTGGGCGGCTACACCGACATGTCCGACCAGAAGATCGGCGAGGGCTACGACCTGGACACCATCGCCGTGGCGGTGCTCGGCGGGGCGGCCATCGGCGGCGGCAGCGGGCAGCGTGCGGGGGACGATCATCGCGGCGGTGATCATCCTGGTGCTCACCAACCTGTCGCTGCTGATGGGCTTCCCCATCCAGAGCCAGATGGTGATCAAGGGCGCTGGTGATCGTGCTGGCCCTGTGGCTGAACGGCCGCACGCGCGCGATAGGGAAGAAGAGCCCGTTGTCAACGGGCGACGGGACGACGAATTCGAAAGGAGGAAGGAAGATGAAACGAATCGTTCGCATCGTCCCTGGTAGCGGTCCTCATGGCGCGGTCGGGCTGGCGGCCTTCGCCGCCGGCGCGGCGGAGGCCGGCCGAAGAAGGAAGGCATCGTCATCGGCTTCAGCAACGCCGGGATGGGCGACTCGTGGCGCCAGTTCCTGGTGGCCAACTTCAAGGCCGAGGTGCGCCAAGCACCCGGAGATCAAGGAGTACTTACATCACCAACGCCGACGAGAAGCCCGAGAAGCAGCTGGCGGACATCGACGACCTGCTGGTCAAGGGCGTCGACGCGCTGATCGTCTACCCGACGGTGGCCGACGCCATCATCCCGGCCATCGAGAAGGTCTACGCCGCAGGGCATCCCGGTCGTCGTGTTCGGCGGCAACATCGGCACCGACAAGCTGACCTCGCTCGGTCACAGCAGGACCTGGTGCGAGTTCGGCCGCGCCCAGGCCAAGTGGCTGGCCGAGGAGCTGAAGGGCAAGGGCAAGATCGTGATGATGTCGGGCATCGCCGGCAACACCACGGCCGAGGACCGGCTGGCCGGGCGCCCGCGAGGTGTTCAAGAAGTACCCCAACATCCAGATCCTGGACCACCAGTACTGCGACTGGTCGCCCGCCCAAGGCCAAGTCCATCATGGAGGCCATGATCCAGGCCTTCCCGAAGATCGACGGCATCTGGGCCGACTCCGGCCTCATGTCCTGGCCCGCCCTGCAGGCGCTGAAGGAGGCCAAGCGGCCCGCTGGTCCCCTCCACCGGCGACCAGCTGAACGGCTACACCAAGTTCCTGGTGGCCAACAAGGTCCGCGGCTACGCCTACCCCATGACCACCAAGCTCTCCGGCGAGGCGGTCAAGCAGGCCGCTGAAGGCGGTCAAGGGCGAGAAGGTCGAGAAGAACGTGTACATCAAGATCACCGGCTACGGCCCGGACCAGATCAAGCAGCTCACCAAGCCGGACCTGTCCGACTGGTGGTGGATCGGCGACGACCAGATGCCCGCCGAGTTCCTGCCGCAGCTGTAGGGCGGTCGGCGCCCGGCGGCGCGGTGGCCGCCGGGCGCCTTCCGAGCGGGAGCAAGGGCATGGCAATCGCGCGACACGGTACTGCGGCTGGAAGGGATCTCCAAGTCCTTCCCCGGGGTCAAGGCTCTGGACGAGGTCAGCCTGGACTTCGCCGGCGGGGAGGTGCACGCCCTGGTCGGCGAGAACGGGGCCGGGCAAGTCCACGCTGATGAAGATCCTCTGCGGGGTCTACCAGGCCGACGCCGGGCGCATCCTCCTGAACGGCGCGCCGGTCGGTCTTCCGCAGCCCGCACGAGGCCCAGGTGGCCGGGATCAGCATCATCTTCCAGGAGTTCAGCCTGATCCGCGGCTTCGACGTGGCCGAGAACGTGTTCCTGAACCGCGAGCCCGCGCGGCTTCCTGGGCCACCTGGACCGCCGGGCGGCGCGCGAGCGCACCCGGGCCCTGCTGGCGGAGATCGGCATCGAGCTGCGACGTGGACCGGAAGGTGGGCGAGCTGTCGGTGGTCGAGCAGCAGGTCGTGGAGATCGTGAAGGCCCTGTCGTTCACCGCCTCGGTGCTGATCATGGACGAGCCCTCCGCGGCGCTCACCGACAAGGAGCTGACCAGGCTGTTCGAGATCATCCGCACCCTCAAGGCCCGCGGGGTCACGGTCATCTACATCTCGCACATGCTCGAGGAGATCTTCCAGATCGCCGACCGGGTCACCGTCCTGAAGGACGGGAAGGTGATGGGGACGCGGCCCGCCGGCGAGCTCACCAAGGACGAGCTCATCCGCCTGATGGTGGGCCGCCAGATCGAGGACTACTTTCCCGCCGCTGGCCGACCGGCCGGGGGCCGGCCGCTGCTGGAGGTCCGGGGCCTCGGCAAGCGGGGCCGCCTGTCGGACATCAGCTTCCGAGCTGCACGCCGGCGAGATCCTGGGCGTGGCCGGGATGGTGGGCTCCGGGCGCAACCTGCTGGCCCGCTGCCTGCTGGGGCTGGAGCCGTATCGACGCGCGGGCGAGATCCTGCTGCACGGCCGCCGGTACGCGCCGCGCAGCTTTCGCGACGCCATGGACGCCGGGCTTCGGCTACATCACCGACGACCGCAAGGCCCTGGGCATCCTGGGCCCGCTGTCCCTCAAGGAGAACGTGACCATCGCCAACCTCCGCGTCCTACCTCTCCTGCGGGCTTCCTGCGCCGCGCGCCGCGAGAACGCCGACGCCCGGCGGCCAGGTGGAGCGGCTTGAGCATCCGCAGCACCGGCATCGCCCAGGCGGTGGAGACCCTGAGCGGCGGGCAACCAGCAGAAGGTGCTCATCGCCCGCTGGCTCCTGCGCGAGCCGGAGATCTTCGTCTTCTCGGAGCCGACCCGGGGTATCGACGTCGGGCGCCAAGGCCGAGATCTACCGCATCATGCGCGAGCTCACCGCGGCCGGGCAAGGCCATCCTCATGATCTCCTCCGAGCTGCCCGAGGTGATCGGCATGTCCGACCGGATCCTGGTGATGCACGCGCGGGCGGATCCAGGGGCACGATCGACCAGCACGCAGGGCAGGGCCACCGAGGAGCAGATCATGTCCCTGGCGGTCGGGCACGCCTATTCCATCCGCCAGGGAGGGGAACGCTGCCAGGAGAATCCGCGCGCGCCGCTCGCGGCCCGCCGGGCCGGCCTGGCACCGCCGCTGAGCCGACCCGGCGGTGCTGGTGTGGCTGATCCTGGCGGCGTCCTGCTGTTCTGGCCTGCATCCTGGCCACGCCCCTGTTCCTGCGACCGCGAGAACCTGCGCAACGTGTTCCTGACCCAGCCGATCGGCCTGGGGCTGGCCACGCTGGGCCAGGCCTTCGTGGTGATCGCCGGCGGCATCGACCTCTCGGTCGGCGCGCGTCATGTCCCTGCTCTCCTCGCTGGCCGCGGGGCTTTACCGCGTCCAGCCGGGCCTGCACCCGGTGCTGGTGGCCCTGCTGCTGATGGCGCTGGGCGCCGCCGCCGGCGCGCTGAACGGGCTTCGTCGTGGTCCGCTGCGCGTGCCCCCCTTCATGGCCACGCTGGCCACCATGTCCCTGTTCCAGGGGGCGGTCCTGTTCTACGCCCCCGGACCATCGGCGGGATCCCCGCGCTCGTTCCGGTTCATCTCCGATGGCACCATCGCCGGCGTCCCCTTCAGCATCATCCTCTTCGTCGCCGTCCTGGCGGCCTGCTAGCTACCTGCTGCCGGAAGAACCGGCTGGGCCGCCACCTCTACGCGGTCGGCGCCGACCCCTACGTGGCTCGCAGATCTCCGGGATCCCGGTCCAGCGCGTCCGCTTCCTGGCCTACCTGATCTGCGGCGTGCTGGTCGGGATCGCGGCCGTGTTCATGACCGCCCGCATGGGCGGCGGCGGCCCCAAGGTCGGGGTGGGCTACGAGCTCGACACCATCACCGCGGTGGTGATCGGCGGGGTGAGCCTGGCGGGCGGGGCCGGCAGCCTGCTGGGCACCTTCGCCGGGGTGCTCATCATCGGGGTGTTCTACAACATCATGAATCTGCTGAGCGTCAACGCCTACCTGCAGATCGTGCTCAAGGGCGCTGGTGCTGATCCTGGCCGTTTCCTTCTACGCGAAAAGGAGAGTGTGAGCATGACGATCGAATGGCTGGCCAAGCCGATCGCGCATCGGTCGCAAGACGGCGCCCAACCGCATCGTGTACCAGCCCACCGAGAGCAACAACTGCGACGCGGAGGGCAGCCCGACCGCGCACACGCCGCGCAAGTACCTGGCCCTGGCGCGCGGCCGGCCCGGGATCATCCACGTCGAGTCCATCGACGTGACCCACCGGACCCAGGCGCGGTCCAACCGCATGCTCCTCCTCGACCACAACCTGCCGGGCGCTGGAGAAGCCTGGTGGCGGAGATCCGGAAGGTCAACCGCGAGGCGCTCGTCATCTTCCAGCTCAGCCACGCCGGCCGGCTGAGCGACCCGCGCTTCCAGCCGCCCATGTACGTGTACCGCGCCGCACGGCGACCGACGGTGCCGCATCATGAGCACCGCCGAGGTCGAGGCGACCCGCGAGGAGTTCGTGGCCGCGGCGAAGCGGGCCTGGAAGGTGGGCGCCGACGGCGTCGACTTCAAGCAGGCGCACAGCTTCATCGGCGACGACTTCCTGCACCCGGCCAACACCCGGGCCGACCGCTACGGCGGCAGCTGGGAGAACCGCACCCGCTTCTTCCGCGAGACGCTGACGCGCATGCGCGAGGAGATCCCCGACCCGGCGTTCCTCATCGGCTCGCGCATCAGCGCCCTACGAGGGGCTGCCGGGCGCCTTCGGCACCTCCGGGCCGGAGGACGTGATCGAGGACCTGTCGCGAGCCCATCGCCTTCGCCAAGCTGATGGAGAAGGCAGGGATCGACTTCATCAACGTGTCGGCGGGGTCGGCGGCCGGAAACCTCGAGCTGCTCATGCCCACCGTCCGCCTACCCGGAGGGCGTGTTCCGCCACTTCGGCTGGACGCGGATCATCAAGAGCGCCGTCTCCATCCCGGTCATCGGCTCGGGGTACAGCCGCCTGCAAGAACGGCGACGAGTCGCTCCACGTCGCCGACCGGGAGCAGGCCAGCTTCCTGTACTGGGCGGAGAAGAACGTGCGCGACGGGACACGTCGACCTGGTCGGGGTGGGCCGGCAGTCGATCGCCGATCCGGACTTCGCGCGCAAGGTGCTCGAGGGACGCCTCGCCGACGTGAACTGGTGCACCACCTGCCAGGAGTGCACCGCACTCCTCGGCTCCAATCAGCGGGTCGGCTGCACGCAGTACGAGAAGGAGTACAAGTCGCTGCTCCAGAAGCACTGAGAGGAAGGGACGCCGGTCCCGGCACGCGGGCGGGCAGCCGCTCCCCCTGCGGCCCCGCTGCAGCCGGGACCGCGCGCCCCGCCCCGTCGGTGTCGTTGCGACGATATAGCGCTACTAAATGATGGTTCCTGCTCGACAAACGACAATAACACGATAAGATCGACCATGATGAAGCAAGCAAAGCTGGGAATTGCCATCATCGGATCCGGGCGGGCCGGGATGATCCACGCACGGAGCTTCGCGGCCGGGGTGGAGGGCGCGCGGCTGGTGGCCATGGTGGATCCGGTGGCGGCCGCCCGCGAGGCGGCGCTGCAGGAGCTCGGCATCGAAAAGGGCTACGCGGACTACCGGCAGGCGCTGGCCGATCCGGCCGTGCACGCGGTGGTGGTGGTCACGCCGACCGCCTACCACAAGGAGATCGTGGTCGCGGCCGCCGAGGCCGGCAAGCACGTCCTCTGCGAGAAGCCCATGGCCATGACGGCGCAGGAGTGCTCCCTCATGATCGCCGCCTGCGAGCGGGCCCGCGTCAAGCTGCAGATCGGGTTCATGCGGCGGTACCACCGCGACTTCGTGGCCGGCAAGGAAGCGCTCGACTCGGGAGCCATCGGTGAGGCGGTGCTGGTGAAGTCGCTCACCCGCGGCCCCAGCGTGCCCCAGCCCTGGATGTACGACATCGCCAAGAGCAACGGCCCGCTGGCCGAGGTGAACAGTCACGACATCGACACGCTGCGCTGGTTCGCCGGCGACGACTTCGCCGAGGTGTACGCCATCGGCGGCAACTACCGCTCCCCCGAGGCGCGGGCCCAGCACCCGGAGTTCTACGACAACGTGGCCATGACCATCCGATTCACCCGCGGCGCGCAGGGCATGATCGACGGCGCCCAGGGCGTGGGCTACGCCTACGACGCCCGCACCGAGGTGGTGGGAACGCGCGGGGTGCTGCTGGTCGGCGCCCTGGAGCGGTCGAGCGTGATCGTCTGCGGTAGCGACTCCCGCATCGTGACCCCCGCGGTCAAGAGCTGGCGCGATCTGTTCGCGGACGCGTACCGCGAGGAGGACCGGGCCTTCGTGCGCTGCATCCTCGAGGACCGGCCGCCCAGCCCCTCGGGGCGCGACGGGCTCGAGGCGGTCAAGGCCGTCAATGCCGGCAATCGCTCCATCGCCAGCGGTGCTCCGGTGCGGCTGGCGGAGGTGGTGCCATGAAGGCGGCCAGGCTGGTCGGCAAGGGGGACCTGCAGGTCGTCTCGGTGCCCGAGCCGTCCGCCGGTCCGGGGGAGATCCTGGTCCGGGTGCGGGCCGCCATGATCTGCGGGACCGACGTCCGGATGCTGCGGAACGGCGCCAAGGTCCTGCCGGTGACGCTCGGTCACGAGCTGGCCGGGGTGATCGAGGAGATCGGGCCGGGCGTGCGCGGGTACGAACGCGGCCAGCGGGTGGCGGTGGCGCCCAACTACGGCTGCGGGGTCTGCGACCAGTGCGTCGCCGGCCGCACCCACCACTGCGCCCAGCTCCACGCCATCGGCATCCACGTGGACGGCGGATTCGCGGAGTACGTCCGCATCCCCGCGCCGGCGGTGGCCCAGGGCAACGTCTGCCCCGTCCCGGACGGCCTCTCCTTCTCCGAGGCGGCCCTGGCCGAGCCGTTCTCCTGCGTGTACGCCTCGTTCGAGCGCGCCCGGCTCGCCCCCGGGGACGCGGTGCTGGTCATCGGCGCCGGGCCCATCGGCCTCCTGCACGCCAAGCTCTACCGCATGGCCGGCGCCGGCCTGGTCATGATCCACGACCTGAACGAGGCCCGGCTGGCCGTCTGCGCGCGCCAGGATCCGTCGTTCGTGACGCTCGGCCCGGATAGCGTCAAGGAGCGCGTCTACCAGCTCACCGGCGGGCGAGGGGCCGACGTCATCGTCACCGCCGCCTCCAGCGCCGCCACCCAGCAGCTGGCCTTCGCGCTCCCGGCCCTGGATGCCCGGGTCATCTTCTTCGGAGGCTTGCCCCCCGGCCAGGAGAACGTGGCGCTCGACACCAACGTGATCCACTACAAGCAGATCACGGTCACCGGCACCACCCGGCAGAGCCTGGCCCAGTACCGCCGCTGCCTGGCCCTGCTGGCCAGCGGCCGGCTGGCGGTGGGCAGCGTCGTCACCGCCACCTATCCCATCGAAAAGGCACCCGAGGCCTTCGCCGCCGCCGGCCGCGGCGAGGGGCTCAAGTCCGGCTTCGAGCTGGCGTGAGGCGGGCATGGCCGCAGAGCGCGACGTCGTCGTCGGGGTCGACATCGGCACGCAGGGAACGCGCGCCGCCCTCCACGCGCTGGACGGGGCGCTGCTGGCCGAGGCCGACGAGGCCTCGAACCTGATCCGGCCCGGGCCGGGCATGGTCGAGGAGGACCCCGAGCGGCAGCTCGGCTCGGCCTGCCGGACCATCCGCGCCTGCCTGGAGAAGGCGGCCGTCGCACCGGCGCGGGTGGCGGCGGTGGCCATCGACGGGCAGATGGCCGGGATCATCGGTGTCGGCGCCGACGGGCGCGCGGTCACGCCCTACGACTCCTGGCTCGACACGCGCTGTGCCCCCTGCATCGAGGTCATGCAGCGGCGCGCCGGGAGGGCCATCCTGGAGCGCACCGGCAACGTCCCCAGCATCAACCACGGGCCCAAGATCCTTTGGTGGTCGAGCGAGCGGCCCGAGGTCTACGCGCGGGTGGCGAGCTTCGTCCAGCCGGGCGGGTACGCCGCCATGCGCCTGTGCGGGCTCTCCGGCCGCGAGGCCTTCGTCGACGACACCTACCTCCACTTCTCGGGCTTCGCGCGCAACGCCGAGCGCCGCTGGGACGCGGAGCTGTGCGCCGAGTTCGAGGTGGACCCGGCCAGGCTCCCGCGCATCGCCTCCCCGCTGGAGGTGGTCGGCCGGGTGTGCGCCGAGTCGGCGCAGGCCTCCGGGCTCCTGACCGGCACGCCGGTGGCGGCTGGCCTGGGCGACACCGCCGCCTCGTTCCTGTCCTGCGGCGCGGTCGAGCCCGGCATCTGCGTGGACGTGGCCGGTACCGCTTCCGTGTTCGCGGCCACCGTGCCCGGGTTCGCGGCCGACGTCGCCTCGGGCGTGCTCGGCTGCGGGCGATCGGCGGTCCCCGGGCTGTGGCACCCGTACGCGTACGTCAGCGGCGGCGGGCTCAACCTGAACTGGTTCGTCGAGCAGATCGCGGCCGGCGGCGGAGCCGGGGGAAGCACGCGCAGCCTGGCCGAGGCGGTGGCCCGGCTGGACGCGGAGCTGGCCGGCCTGGAGCCGCGCCTCGACGATCCGTTCTTCATCCCGCACATGGAGGGCCGGGTGATGCCCAGCGCGCCCCACATGCACGGCGCCTGGTTCGGCATGACCCGCTCCCATGGGCTGCCGCGCCTGTACCGCAGCCTGCTCGAGGGCGTGGCCCTGGAGTACGCGCTCTACCGCGACGCGGTGCTGGCGCTCCACCCGGGGCTGAAGCTGACCGAGCTCAGGGCCACCGGCGGCGGATCGCGGGACGCCGCCTGGAACGGGCTCAAGGCCGAGGTCCTGGACATGCCGCTCCTGGCCGTGCAGCGCGGGGGCGGCGCGCCCATGGGGGCGGCCCTGGTCGCGGCCGCGGCGGTGGGTGCGGTCCCGGACCTGGCCTCCTCGGCCCGGGCCTGGGTGAAGCTCGGCCCGCCGGTCCGGCCCACCGGGCAGCACCGCGCCCTCTACCGGGCGCGGGTGGGCCGCTACGGAACCTTGCTCGCCGCGCTCGCCGCCGTCTCGCGCGCACCCGATCCCAGCCCAGAGGAGAGGCACCCGTGAACGTCCAGGAACTCACCCCGGCCCGCAAGCCCAGCTTCTATTTCGTGGGCGTCACCACCGGAAAATCCTCCATCATGCGGGTGTTCCCGCGCTGGGCCGAGTACCTCCGGCTCGGCGACGTGGAGATCCGCGGCATCGACTGCAAGTGGCACGACGACCCCGCCGTCTACCGGCAGGTGGTGGCGTTCCTGAAGGCCGACGCGCTCTCGCTGGGCGGGCTCGTCACCACGCACAAGATGGACCTGCTCGAGGCCGCCCGGGCCCAGTTCGACTATCTGGACCCCTACGCCGAGCTGCTGGCCGAGATCTCCTCCATCTCCAAGAAGGACGGCAAGCTGTGCGGCCACGCCAAGGACCCCATCACCAGCGGCCTCTCGCTGGAAGCCTTCGTGCCGCCCGGCCACTGGCAGCGCACCGGGGCCGAGATGTGCCTGCTGGGCGCGGGCGGGTCCTCGCTGGCGCTCACCTGCTACCTGATGCGGCAGAAGCCGCGCAGCGAGTGGCCCTCCCGGATCGTGGTCACGAACCGCAGCCCCAAGCGGCTCGAGCACATGCGCGAGGTGCACCGGGGCATCAACCCGGGCATCCGCATGGACTACGTGCTGGCCGGGACGGCGGAGAGGAACGACCAGGTGGTGAACGCACTCCAGCCCGGGTCGCTGGTGGTGAACGCCACCGGGCTGGGCAAGGACGCCCCCGGTTCGCCCCTCACCGCCGCCGTCCGCTTCCCCAGGGACGGGCTGATCTGGGAGTACAACTACCGCGGCGAGCTGGTCTTCCTGGACCAGGCGCACGCCCAGCAGCGGGAGCGGAACCTGGTCATCGAGGACGGCTGGGTCTACTTCATCCATGGCTGGACCCGCGTCATCGCCGAGGTATTCCATCGCGACATCCCCACCAGCGGCCCGGTCTTCGACGAGCTGTGCCGCATCGCCGCCGCCGCCCGGTGACCCGAAAGCGAGAATCGAGAACATGACCAGCAAGACCGCGCCGGCCCCCCTGCCCACCCCCGCCCAGCTGATGCAGCCCTTCGCCGCCGTCATCGACCTGGCGGAAGGGGCCATGCCCGACTTCACCCGGCGCACCGAGCGCCGCGCCTCCTCCATGCGCGGGCACTACGCCGACGCGGCGGCGCTGGAGCGCCTCGTCGCCGCCGGCGATCCGCTCCACTACGAGGTGTTCGAGAAGCCGGTGCCGGAGGAGTACGGGCACGACATGTACTGCATCTCCAGGCTGCAGCCCGGCCTGGTGGGCGACGAGTACTTCATGACCAAGGGCCACTACCACTCGGTCATCCAGACGGCCGAGATCTACCTGTGCCTGCGCGGGCAGGGGTACATGGTCATGAAGACCAAGGACGGGCGCTTCGCCACCGAGCGCATGGAGCGCGGGCGCATGGTCTACGTGCCGCCCTTCTGGGCGCACCGCTCGGTGAACACCGGCGGCGAGCCGCTGGTCTCGTTCTGCGTCTACAACGCCGAGGCCGGCCACAATTACGGCGACATCGAGACCGAGGGGTTCGTGAAGCGCGTGCTGCGGGTGGGCGGGCAGCCGGTCATCCGCTGACGACCGCGGTACGGTCCGCCGCGCCGGGAGGTCGAGTCTCATGGACAAGGTGATCGTGACGCCGCGCTCTCTCTCCCGGGGGGGACACCCGCTCCTGGAGCGCATCACCGCCGCCGGCTACCAGCTCGTGTTCCCCAGCCCGGGGGCGCAGCCCACCGAGGAGCAGCTCCTGGCCGTCATCGGCGATGCGGTCGGGTACCTGGCCGGGGTCGAGCGGGTGAGCGCAGCCCTGCTGGCCCGGGCCACGCGGCTCAAGGTGATCAGCCGCAACGGCACCGGTGTGGACCACATCGACCTGGCGGCCGCGGAGGCGCGCGGCATCGCCGTCCGCCGCGCCGAGGGCGCCAACGCGCGCGGCGTGGCCGAGCTGGCCTTCGGCCACATCCTGGCCGCGGCGCGCGGGATCGCCTTCGCGGACGCCGAGCTCAAGGCCGGACGCTGGACGCGCCAGAAGGGGTTCGAGCTGGAGGGCCGCACCCTGGGGCTGGTGGGGTGCGGCAGGATCGGCAAGCAGGTGGCGCGATTCGCGCTGGCATTCGAGATGCGGGTGCTGGCCCACGACCCGTACCCGGACGACACCTTCGCCCCCTCGCCGGCATTCGCCTACGCGCCGCTGCCCGAGGTCCTGCGCGAGGCGCAGGTCCTCTCGCTGCACTGCCCACCCCCGGCCGACGGCCGTGCGCTCCTGGACGCGTCGGCGCTGGCCGGGCTGCGCCGCGGTGCGGTGGTGGTGAACACGGCGCGGCAGGGGCTGGTGGACGAGGCGGCCATGGCGGCGGCGCTGCGCGAGGGGCGGGTGGCGGCCTACACCATGGACGCGTTCGACCGGGAGCCGCCGGACGACCTGGGCCTGGTCCGGACGCGGGGCGTGCTGGCCACGCCGCACCTGGGCGGCTTCACCGACGAGAGCATCGACCGGGCCACCGCCGTCGCGGTCGACAACCTGCTCGCGTCCCTGCGCGGGAATCGCGCATGAGCGAGCCGTGCCTCTCCACCGCCACGGCGCCGGTTCCGCTCCGGCGCGTGGGTGCTGCGGAGGGGGCCGCGCTCTCGGCCTGGTGGCTGGGGCAGGCGGGATTCCTGATCGAGGGAGGCGGCCTGCGGGTGGTGGTGGACGCGTACCTCTCCGATACCCTGGCGGTGAAGTACCGGGGCAAGCCGTTCCCGCACGTCCGCATGATGCCGCCGCCGGTCGACCCGGCGGAGGCGCGCGATGTGGATCTGGTGCTGTGCACGCACGGACACACCGATCACCTCGACCCGGGCACCCTGGCGCCGCTGGCGGCCGCCAGCCCGGGCTGCCGGTTCGTGGTGCCGGCCGCGCACGCCGCCCTGGCTCTCTCGCGGGGGGTACCCGCCGACCGGCTGGTGGCGGCCAGCGCCTTCGCCGAGCTGGAGGTGGCGGGCGTGCCCATCCATCCGCTGCCCTCGGCGCACGAGGACCTGGCGGTGGACGCGTCCGGCCAGCACCTCTTCCTCGGGTACGTCCTGGAGCTGGCCGGGGCGGTGGTCTACCACTCCGGCGACTGCGTGCCCTATCCCGACCTTGCCGCGCACCTGGCCCGGTACCCCGTGGAGCTGGCGCTGCTGCCCGTGAACGGCCGGGACGCCCGGCGCGCAGCGGGCGGCGTCCCGGGCAACTTCACCCTGGAGGAGGCCATGGAGCTCGCGGCCGGCTGCCGCTTCGGAGCGGTCATCGGCCACCACTTCGGCATGTTCGACTTCAACACCATCGACCCGGAAGCCGCCCGCGCACGCATCGCGGCGCGGCCGGAGCTGCCCGCCTTCCTGCTCGCCGAGCCCGGCGTCCGCTACGATGTGCGGTCCGGGACTCGACCTCCGGTCGAAGCGCGTGGCACCATCGCGCCATGAAGCGAGAGCAGATCTTCGTCGAGGAGCGCAAGCGGGCGGTGCTGGACTTCGTCCAGGAGCACAAGCGGGCCACCGTGGCCGAGCTGTGCGCCCGGTTCGAGGTCTCCCCCGCCACCATGCGCAGCGACCTGCGCGACCTGGAGCAGGAGGGTCTCCTGGTCCGCACCCACGGCGGCGCCACCGTCAAGGAGAAGGCCCGCTTCGAGCTGGAGGCGCGGGAGAAGGGCGTCCAGCACTCCCCCGAGAAGCGGGCGGTGGCGCAGCGGGCCCTGGAGCGCATCGAGGACGGCGACACCATCGTCCTCGACACCGGCTCCACCACCTTCCAGCTGGCCACCCTGCTGGGGGCGCGGAGCGACATCACCGTCGTCACCAACGACCTGATCATCGCCCAGCTGCTGGAGGAGCACCCCAGCGCCACCGTCCACCTCATCGGCGGCGTGGTCCGCAAGCGCTTCCACTGCACGGTGGGGAGCCGTGCCGAGCAGTTCCTTCACGGGCTCAAGGTGGACAAGGCGTTCATGGCGGCCAACAGCTTCTCGATCGAGTCGGGCGCGACCACCCCCGACCTGCAACACGCCGAGATCAAGCGGCAGATGATCGCCATCGCCACCAAGGTGTTCCTGCTGGTGGACTCCTCCAAGGTGGGCAAGAGCTCCTTCGCCCAGTTCGCGCCGGCCGACGCCATCGACTGCCTGATCGTCGACGCCATCGACGCCAAGCAGGCGCGCGTGCTGGAGGAGCTGGGCGTGGAGCTGCTGCTTGCGCCCAGGGGCCAGGAGCCGAAGGTGACCTGAGAAATGGAAAGGGGGCGTCTCGCCCCCTTTCCCTCCGGCACTGCTTCCGGCTCTCGCTAGTACGCGTCCGCCATGTACTTGTGGACGTTCGCCGACGTGACCACGATGGTCGGCTCGATGTTGTTCTTCTCGAACTTCTGGCCCATCAGGATCTTCTTGGCCAGCGCCACCGCGTGACCGCCCATGGTGGGAAGGTAGGACATGGAGGCGCCGTAGAGCGGATCCTTGGCCGACATCCGGGCGAAGGCGGACTTGGACCCGCCCATCCCGGTGACGAACTGGACGTCCTTGCGGTTGGAGTTCTTGATGGCGGTGAGCGCCCCGACCGCCGACTCATCGTCCTGCGAGAAGATGGCGTCGATCTTGGGATAGGCGGGGAGGATGTTGGACATGGCCTTCAGGCCCGCCTGCTGGTTGAACTCGCCGTCGCCTTCCACCAGCACCTTGATGCTCGGGAAGTCCTTCTTGAGGACCTCCATGAAGCCGTTGTAGCGCTGCAGGTCGATGGGGATGCCGACGTAGCTGCGCAGGATCGCGATCTGGCCCTTGCCCTTCAGCCGATCGCCGATGTACTTGGCCGCGTTCCGGCCGCACTGTGCGTTGTCACCGCCGTAGAACACGGTGAACTGGTCGCCCTCGACGGGCCGGTCGATGACCATGACCTTGGTGCCGGACTTGTAGATGTCCGTCACGATGGGGGTCATGAGCGTGCCGTTCCCGGGCAGGATGGCGATCATGTCGTAGCCGCCCGCCTTGAACGTCTGCATGGTGTTGAGCTGGTCGGCGTCGTCCACCGCGTTCTTGACGGTGATCTCGAAGTTGGTCGTGTCCTTCGCGACCTCCTCGTTGACGGAGTCGAGCATCTTCGCCTGCCACGCGTTGTTGGCGGGTGGCAGCGAGACGGCGATGCGGAACTTCTTCCCCGCGGCCTGGGCCTGCGGCACCAGCACCAGGGATGCGATCAGGGCAATCAGGATCCTTTTCATCCGAGCCTCCACCTCGAGAGAGTACTGCTCGTCAACGCTGCCCAACCCCTTCCTCCATCACTGCAACGACCTCCGGTCGCCGGCCCCGGTGCGGC
This sequence comes from uncultured Pseudomonadota bacterium, assembly GCA_963736345.1. Taxonomy (GTDB): domain Bacteria; phylum Myxococcota; class Myxococcia; order Myxococcales; family Anaeromyxobacteraceae; genus Anaeromyxobacter. Next base: position 320,217 of record CAVTOU010000016.1, read on the forward strand.
GAACACACCTCGAGCACCAGCTACATGTCGGACGGCTCCGAGCTTCCACCAATTCACGCTCCGCTTCAGCTGAGTCCCCTGGACCCCACCGTTCTTGCACTTCCCGGGTGAGCCAGGACTCGGTCGTCATCCCAGGCGCTCCCGGCTCTGCAGCAGCACGGCCAGCAGGATGACCGCTCCCTTGACCGTCAGCGAAAGGTAGGGAGAGATGTTGAGCATGATCATCATGTTGAGGACGATGCCGAGGATGATCGCTCCCACCACGGTGCCGATGACGCGGCCCTTCCCGCCGGCCAGCGACGTTCCCCCCACCACCACCGCGGTGATGGCCTCGAACTCGTAGAGGCTGCCCGAGGTGGCTGCGGCCACGGCCGCCATCCGCGACATCTCGATGACGGCCGCGGTGGCCGTGCACAGGCCCACCAGCATGTAGGTGATGATCCGGACCCGCTCGACCTTGATCCCCGAATAGCGGGCCGCGTTCTCGTTGCCGCCCACGGCGAAGACGTACGAGCCGAACTTGGTCCGCGTCAGCAGGACGTGGAAGGCGATGGCCATCGCCAGCATGATCACGAACGGGACGGGGATCCCGAACACCCGGCCGTTCCCGATCAGCCCGGGGAAGTCGTTCCCCATGATGGTCGCGCCCCGGCAGAAGTACATGGTCAGGCCGCGTGCGATGTAGCCGACCGCCAGGGTGACGATGAAGGGCGGAAGCCGCGCCCGGGTGATGATGACGCCGTTCAGCCATCCGAAGGCAGCTCCCACCGCCAGGCAGGCCAGGATGGCGGCGGCCAGCGGAACGGTCGGGGAGCCGTCCGCATTCACCATCCGCTGGAGGAGGATGAGGACCGCTCCCGAGGTGGCCAGGACCGGACCGGAGGACAGGTCGATGCCCCCGGCGATGATCACGATCGTCATCCCCAGCGCGATGGTGCCCACGATCGACGCGTTGAGCAGGATGATGAGCAGGTTGCCGGGGTTCAGGAACCGGGGGGCGGCCAGCCCGCACAGCAGCAAGATGGCGCAGAAGACGACCAGGATGCTGTAGTCGCGCCAGACGGTCTTCAGCAGGTCGGCGACCGGGGTGCCCGCCTGTCCAGCCTCAAGCGCCTCCATGCTCGCCTCCCGCGGCCACGTCGGTGGCGCAGTACATGATCTTGGCCTCGGTCATCTCGGAGGCCGAGAGCACTCCCGTCACCTTGCCCTCGTGCATGACGATGACCCGCTGGCAGACGCTGAGGATCTCGGGCAGGTCGGAGGAGACCATGACGATGGTGACCCCGTCCGCCGCCAGCTCGCGGATGATGCGGTAGATCTCCTGCCGGGCGCCCACGTCCACGCCGCGCGTCGGCTCGTCCAGGACCAGCACCCTGGCCCCCGAGAGCAGCCACTTGGCCAGCGCCACCTTCTGCTGGTTCCCGCCGGAGAGGCTGCTCACCTCCTGGGCCGGGCCGCTGCACCGGATCCCCAGCCGCTCGATCATGCGCCGGGTGTTGCCGGCGGTCCGCGCCTTCCCCCGGAAGAGCCCGGCCGTCTTCTGCCAGATCACGTAGTTGGCGTTCTCGGAGATGTTGCGGCACAGGACCAGCCCGGTCTGCTTGCGGTCCTCGGTGACGAAGCCCAGGTCGGCCCGGATGGCGTCCATCGCGCTGCGGATGGCGATGGGCTTTCCCTGGACCAGGACGCGTCCCGGTCCGCGGCTTGCGGATTCCGAAGAGGACCTCCATGAGCTCGGTCCGGCCCGCGCCCACCAGGCCGGCGAACCCGAGGATCTCGCCCTGGTGCGCCTGGAAGCTGATCCCCTTGAGCCGGTCGTCGACGACGTCGCGGACCTCCAGCGCCACGTCGCTGGGATCGCCCCGGAAGTCCTGGGCCCGGGTGTCCTTCACCTCCCGGCCCACCATCAGGGTGGCCAGGTCGTGCGGCGTCACCTCGGCCACGTTCTTGGTGGCGACCAGGTATCCGTCCCGGAGCACGGTCACCTTGTGGCAGACCTCGCCGATCTCCTTGAGGCGGTGGGAGATGTAGACCACCGCCATCCCGCGCGCGCTCAGGTTGGCGATGAGATCGAAGAGGATGCGGGTCTCCTTGCCGGTCAGGACCGAGGTCGGCTCGTCCATGATGAGGAGCTCGACGTTGAAGGAGGTGGCCTTGGCGATCTCGACCATCTGCTTCTGCGCGATCTTGAGGTCCCGCACCTTCCGGCCCGGGTGGATCTTCTCCCCCAGCCGCTCCAGGAGCGCCGCCGCGTCATCGTTCATCTTGCGGAAGTCGATCAGCCCCGACCTGGCGCGCGGCTCGCGGCACAGGAAGATGTTCTGCGCCACGGTCAGCTCGTCCAGCAGGTTCAGCTCCTGGTGGATCATGGACACGCCCAGCAGCTGCATCTGCCTGGGGGTGGCGCCCCGCTGGATCGACCTTGCCGTGGAGCACCATCTCGCCGGCGTCCTGGGCGTGGATGCCGGCCAGGATCTTCATCAGGGTGGACTTGCCGGCGCCGTTCTCGCCGCACAGCCCCATGACCTCGCCGCGCTCCAGGGCGAAGTCGACGCGCGTGCAGCACCTCCACGCCGAAGAAGCTCTTGCAGATGCCCTGCATGCGCAGGGTGGTCATGGGACCCTGCTCCTCGCGCGGACCGGTGGTGGTGGCGGCGGCCGACGTCATGGGTTCCACCATGCTACGTGTGCTTCTCCGCCTCGGCCAGCTTCCCCTTCTGCTTCCGGATCTCCTTCAGCTCCAGCGTGTACTCCTTCTCGTGCGTGGCGCAGCCGACCGGCGTCTGCCGGATCAGGAACTCGATGCAGTTGTCGCAGCCGGTGCACCAGTCGATCTCGTCCTCCTTGCCCGGCTGCCAGCTTGGCGGGGACGAGCGGATCGGCCAGGGACTGGCGGCCCAGGGCCACCATGTCGCAGACGCCGGAGCGGATGTTCTTGGCGCGCCCAGTAGGTGAAGGACGACTCCTCGCGCTTCACGCCGCGGAAGGGGTTCTTCCCGTCGCGGAAGAGCGAGTAGGCCGAGCCGATGACCACGGTCTCCGGCTTCAGCGACCTTGCGGAGCTCCTTCTGGAACCAGAAGTGCAGGTAGGCGTAGTCCGGGATCCGCTTGTCGGGCTGGGTCAGGGCCAGCGTCAGCGATGGGTTGCCCGCCGACTCGATGATGTAGCTTGGCGCCCCGCGCCTCGAGGCCCTTCACCAGGTCGACGATCTCGGTGAGGTCGATGATGGGCGAGTCCGGCGCCACGGTGCCCAGGCCGCCGGGCAGCCCCTCCCAGACGGAGATCTTGGAGCCGACGATGAAGTCCGGATCGCTTGATCTCCCGGGCGACCCGCTCGTAGTACTCGTAGGCGAAGCGGGTCCGGTTGCCCCAGGAGCCGCCGTACTTCCACTTGCGGTCGTTGAAGGGCCGCAGCAGCTGGGACCCGAAGTAGCCGTGGCAGAGCTTGAAGTCGACGCCGTCGGCGCCGCAGTCGTGGGCCATCTTGGTGGCCAGCACGAAGTCGCTCGAGGATCTGGTCGACCTCCTCCTCGCTGAGGAGCCTGCCCTCGTAGCCGGGGAACGGCTTCACGCAGACGCGCTCGGAGAACTCGGGGTTGGAGAGCTCGCCGGAGTGCGTCAGCTGCCACAGCAGCAGGCGGCTTGGGGTTGATCCGCCGCACGTGCTTGACCAGGTCGCCCAGCCCCTTCTGCGTTCTGGGGCAGGGCGGTGAGCTGGTGGAGCCGCCCCTTGTTCTCGTCCACCACGCTCAGCGCCTCGACCACGATGACGCCCGCGTTGCCCCGGGCCAGCCGCTCGTAGCGCCGGTAGGCGGTCGGGGTGGGGTTCCCGCCGGTGTCCGCGTCGCAGCCCTCCATGGCGTTGATGGCGATGCGGTTGGGGGCCGTCTTGGTCCCGATCTTGAGGCTGGAGAAGAGGATGGGGTCGGTGGCCATGCGTCGCTCCTCGATTCGGTCGGCTCTGGGCGCGTGCGGTCGCGCCGTCCCGGAGCGGCACGGCGCCGGGCCGTGCCGCTCCGCCTTGCGGTCTAGAGGATCTCGCGCTTGGTGGCGTCGGGGCTCACGAACACCTTGATCAGGTCCGGGTTCTTGCGGAGCTCCTTGAGCGCGGACTCCAGCTCCTCGAGCGGGACCACCATCGAGAACATGGGCTTGGGATCGATGCGCCCATGCTCGATGAGCGTGATGGCGTCGCTCCAGTCGTTGCCGACGCCGGCGCAGGAGGAGGTGACCTTCTTCTCGTGGAGCACGAGATCGAAGGGCGCCACCGCCATGGTCTCCTTGTCGCCGGTGATGCCGAAGGCGGAGACCGGGCCGCCGGCGCGGACCATGCGGAAGGCCTGCTCGTAGGTGGCCACCGTCCCCACCGACTCGATCACGTAGTCGGCGCCACGCCCGCCGGTGAGGCGCTTGACCTCGGCCACCGGGTCGGACACCTGCTTGGTGTCGATGACGTGGTCGGCGCCCATCTTCCTGGCGATCTCGTTCCGCTTGGTGTTGTGGCCGATGACGATCACGGGCGCGCAGCCGCGGAGCCGGGCCAGGGCGCCGTGCAGGATCCCGAGCCCGGAGCCGATGATGGCCACCGAGCTGCCCAGCGCCGCGTTCATGGCCTTGGCCGAGTGGATGACGCAGGAGACCGGCTCGATGAAGGCCGCCTCCATGAAGCTCAGCTTGGCCGGGATCTTGTGGACCTGGCCCCAGGGCGCCTTGACGTACTCGGCGTAGGTGCCGTCGATGTGGATGCCGAGCTGCAGGAACTCGGGGCAGAGGAGCTTCTGCCCCTGCTTGCAGTAGAAGCAGTGGCCGCAGCTCATGTTGATGTCGGCCGTGACGCGGTCGCCCACCTTGAGCCCCTTGGCGTTGCGCCCCAGCTGCTCGATCTCGCCGCAGAACTCGTGGCCGGCGATCATGGGGAGCCGGTCGGCCGAGTACTTGCCGGTGTAGATCGACCAGTCGGTCCCGCAGATGCCGGTCAGCTTGACGCGGATGAGCACCTCGTCGTCGCCGATCTCGGGGACCGGCATCTTCTTCACGGTGATGAGGTTGGGCTTCTCGAAGACGGCTGCCTTCATCGTCCTGGCCATGACGGTCTTCCTTTCCTCAATTGAACAGGACGTCCTTCCGTCCCTCGTAGGGCTTCTCGATCATGAGCGGCTTGAGGAACTGGATGGTCTTGGTGATGCCGTCGTGGCGGCTCATGGTGACGTCCTCGTGCTCGTAGCTCATGACGTAGTCGTAACCGATCATCGACAGCTCGGTGATGACCTTCTTCCACGGCACCGAGCCCCAGCCCGGGATGCGGAAGCGGAAGCCGCGGTCGAGCCTCTGCCAGTCGCCCTGCGGGATCATCCCCGAGCGCTTGATGTTGTGGCTGACCAGCTCCCCGTCCTTGGCGTGGACGTGGAAGATCTTGCCCCGCAGCGTGTCGATGAAGTTCTCGACGTCGATACCCAGGTAGATCAGGTTGGCCGGGTCGAAGTTGAACCCGAACTCCTTGCGGTTCCCCATCAGCTCGACCGCCCGCACCGCGGTCCCGATGTCGTAGACGAGCTGGTTGGGGTGGGGCTCGTGGGCAAACTTCACCCCGTACTCCGCGAAGCGGTCCAGGATGCGGCCCCAGCGCTCCACGAACTCCTGCTCCATGTCGGCCCAGCCCCTGGAGTAGGGGAAGGGGAAGAAGCGGCCGAAGTTCTCGCAGCCCACGAACCCGCACACCACCGGCACGCCCAGGGCGTTGGCCGCCTGCGCCGTCTTGATCATGCGCTCCGAGCCGAAGCGGATCTTCTCCTCCTTGGAGCCCTTGCAGAAGGCGTCGGTATCCTTGCCGTAGGGGCCCAGCACCAGCTGGCTCTCGGTGTGGTTGGAGAGCGCCGAGATGATGAGGCCGTCGTCCTTGATCATCTTGAGCAGCTTGGCCGCGTTCCCGCCCTTGACGATCTGCTCGATGTCGAGGTGCGGATTGTCGGAGAAGGCGGGCAGCTCGACCGCCTGGTACCCGAGGGACGCAGCCAGCTTGCAGACGTCCTCCAGCTTCTGGTCGAGGTACGTCGCCGCGAACAATCCGATCTTCATGTCTTCCTCCTTCTCCCTGGCGCCCCGGCTCTAGAGCCCGGAGTCGAGGAGCATCTGGCTGATCACCGCCTGGTCGGCACGCATCCGCTCGAACACCGGCATGAGTCGCGCGTAGGCCTGCACCGCCTCCGGGCGCGGCTCCTCCACCGCCTGGGTGGCGTGGACCGCGTCGACGCGCGAGAAGTCCTTCCACAGGCCCACCCCCACCGCGGCGACCGCTGCCGCACCGAGCGAGGCGGCGTCCTGATCGACGTTGGTCTTCACCACGCGCATGCCGTAGACGTCGGCGAAGATCTGCCGCCACAGGGCGCTGCGGGACCCGCCGCCCACCAGCAGCATCTCGTCGTCCAGCCGCACGTAGCCGCGCAGGATGCCCAGCACCGCCCCCAGGTTGAGGGCCACGCCCTCCATCACCGCCCGGACCAGGTCGTCGCGCGTGTGCCGCAGGTCGATGCCGGAGAAGCCGCCCCGGATGCTGGGGCTCGGCTCCTGCGAGCTCCCGCCCGCCAGGCTGGGGTTGAAGAGCAGCCGGTGGGCGCCGATGGGCGACCGCGCCGCCATCTCGTTCATGACCTGGTAGGGATCGCGGCCGTCCGGGCCGTCCGCCTCGAGGCCGAGGAGCACGTCCCGGGCCCAGCGGAAGGAGCTGCCGCCGGCGAAGATGCTCACCGCCGAGGTGAAGAGCTCGGGCACCACGTGCGTGAACACGTACGGCTTGCGGGCGTAGTCGAGCACCGGCTCGCGGGACGACACCGCGATCCAGGAGGACGAGCCCAGCGAGGTGTACACCCGGCCGTCGGCCAGGTTCTTCGCCCCCAGGGCCATGCAGGAGTTGTCCACGCCGCCGCAGGCCACCGGCAACCCCTGGCGCAGGCCCAGCCGGCCGGCGGCCTCGGCGGTGAGCCCGCCCAGGACGGCGGTGGAGGCCAGGACCTCGGGGAAGATGCGGCGGGGGAGCCCGCTGGCGCCGATGAAGTCCTCGCTGTACGCCCAGCGCCGCAGGTCGTAGACCCCCGAGCCCGAGGCGTAGGAGAAGTCGGTCGCCGCCCGCCCGGTCAGCCGCAGGTTGATGAAGTCCTTGGAGCCGAGCAGCCAGCGCACCCGGCGGAACATCTCCGGCTCGCGATCGCGGTACCACATCGCCTTGAAGACCGCGTAGCACTCGGCCGGGAACCCGTTCCCGGTGGTCATGTACCAGCGCTCGGGGTCCACCCGCTCGAAGAACTCGCGCGCCTGGGCGCCGGCGCGCGTGTCGGACCAGATGGGCGTGTGCTCGCGGAGCAGGGCACCGGAGTCGTCCACCGGCACCACCCCCAGGCTCTGGCCCGAGATGGCCAGGCCCTCGACCGCGGCCGCGTCCTGGCCGGCCAGCAGCTGCCGGGTAGACTGCACCACCGCGTTCCACCAGTCCTCGGGCCGCTGCTCGTGCCAGCCGCCGGCCGGGTAGTGCGTGTCGTAGGGGAGGAAGGCACTGCGCAGGCAGGCGCCGTCCTCTCCGTGCAGCGAGGCCTTGGCGCCGCCGGTGCCGAGATCGTACGCGATGATCCGACGCGCCATGGCCAGGCTCCGGGTCAGGCCACCGGGCGGGGTCGCCGGGCGCGTGCGGTGGGCTCCCCCTCGGTCGACACCTCGACGCCGCCGCCGGGCCGCGCCCGGCACTCGCTCAGGATGTCGATGGAGGAGTCGAGGTTGATTCCGAACCGGGCCACCCCCATCTTGAGCATGGCCACCACCGTCTCCAGCCGGCGGATGCTGCCGGCGGCCTTCACCTGGATGGCGGAGCCCACGAACGAGGTGATGAGCCGGACGGTCTCCAGCGTCGCCCCGCTGGGCGCCCAGCCGGTCGAGGTCTTCACGAAGGCGGCCCGCGCGGCGATGGCGAGCTCGCAGGCGCGCTTGATCTCGTCGGCGGTGAGGTGGTGGACCTCCAGGATCACCTTCACCGGCAGCTCCCCGGCGGCCTCGACCACGGCCCGGATGTCCTGCTCGACGTACCGGTCCTGGCCGGACCGGAGCTTGCCGATGTTGAGGACCATGTCGAGCTCCTGCACGCCGTCGGCGATGAGGCCCCTGGCCTCGGCCGCCTTGACGGCGGTGGTGTGCCCGCCCGACGGGAAACCCACCGGCGCGCCCACCAGGATGTCGCGCTCGCCCTCCAGCTGCGCCCGGAGGAACCCCACCCAGGCCGGGAGGACGTGCACCGCCACGAAGCGGTGCTCCTTGGCGCGCCGGACCATCTCCAGGATCTCCCGCTCGCCGTGCTGCGCCCGCACGGCGCTGACGTCGATGAGGCGGGCCAGCTTCTCGGGGGTCAGCAGCATAGTGCCTCCTGAAGTCATCCCGGGCGGCCGGGCCGCTGCACGGTCCGGACGCTGTACTCGTACCTGCTGGCGACGATGTGGAGCTCGGCCCGCTCCACCGGGCGGCCGCGCGCGTAGGTGATGCGCCGCACCACCAGCAGCGACGAGCCGGCCGGGATCCTGAGCAGCCGGCACTCCCCGCGCGTCGCGGTCCGCGCCGAGATGTAGTCGGTGGCCGCCTCGATGGCGAGGCCGTACTCGGACTCGAGGAACGCATACAGCGACTGGATCCGGTCGGCCTTGGACTCGATGCCCGGGGCCAGCTCGGGGATGAGATAGTTGTCCATCAAGGCGATGGGCTTCCCGTTGGCCAGCGCCAGCCGGTGCACCAGCACCAGCGGGCTCCCCTGCGGCACCTCCAGGTCCCTGGAGAGCGAGGCCGAGGCCAAGGCCGCGCTCACCCGCACCTCGCGATGGGAGACCTGGAACCCCTGCTCGCGCAGGGTCTCGGAGAACGAGGTCACGAAGTGCAGCTTCTGGATGGCACGGAAGTCCAGGATCTCGGTGCCGCGGCCCCGGCGCACCGTCACGAAGCCGTCGTCGGTGAGCATCTCGACGGCCTTCCGCACCGTGGTGCGGCTCACCGCCAGGAGCCTCCCCAGCTCGGGCTCGGGGGGAAGGAAGGAACCGACGGGGTACTCGTGATCCTCGATGCGGCGCCGGAGGACCTCGTAGACGCGCAGGTACTGCGGGAGACGCTTGGCCATCCCCGGGGGAGCGATGGGGTGCCGCAGCAGGGCTGGAGATGGAGACGTCATGATGTCTGGACGTCACGAACGCTAGACCCGGCCGGCGAGGGACGTCAAGGGGGTGGTGCCGACCCGGGCCCGGGCGGCCGCGCACGGTCTGCGCCCCCGCCTGCGCGCGCTGAGAGGCTGCGCGCCGGGGTCCGTGCCGCTGCGGGCCCGGTGAGCGTGTAGCCTGGCGGGAATCGAGGTCGGAACATGCCGGGCAGGCGTCCGGCCGCCGGCCTTCACGGAGAAACCGCATGGAGCGCGAGTACGGCGCCCAGGAGGCCCTGGCCTTCGTCCGCCGGGTGGACCTCGCGCCCTCGGCGGTGGCCTTCGACCGGTCCCTCTCCCGCTAGCGATCGAGCAGCGCCATGCCCTGCGGCGGGTAGCGGTCGCCCGCGGCCGCGCCGCGGGGCGCGACCGCGTCCAGGCGCGCCAGCTCCTCCGGCGTGAGCCGGAGCCGGGCGGCGGCGACGTTCTGGCGGAGGTGCCCCCGGGTGGTGGTGCCGGGGATGGGGACGATGTCCGTTCCCTGCGCCAGCACCCAGGCCAGCGCCAGCTGTCCGGCCTCGACGCCCCGGCCGGCGGCCAGCTTCCGGATCCGGTCGACCAGCGACAGGTTCCGGGCGAAGTTCTCGCCCTGGAAGCGGGGCGAGCTGCGGCGGTAGTCGCCGGGGGCGAGGTCCTCGGGACGCCGGAAGCGGCCGGCCAGGAATCCTCGGCCCAGCGGGGCGTAGGCGACGAGCCCGATCCGCAGCGAGCGCAGCAGCGGGAGCAGCTCGCCCTCGGGGTCGCGGCTCCAGAGCGAGTACTCGGTCTGGAGCGTGGAGATGGGGTGGACCGCGTGGGCGCGGCGGAGGGTGGTCGGGGCGGCCTCGGAGAGGCCCAGCCAGCGCACCTTGCCGGCGCGGACCAGCTCGCCCATGGCGCCGACGGTCTCCTCGATGGGCACCGAGGCGTCCACCCGGTGAAGGGTGTAGAGGTCGATCCGATCCGTGCCCAGCCGTCGCAGCGAGGCGTCGCAGGCCTGGCGCACGTACTCGGGCCGGCCGCACACCAGCCGCTGCCCGCCCGGACCGCGGATCTGGCCGAACTTGGTGGAGAGCACGGCGGCGTCGCGCCGGCCGCGGAGAGCGCGCCCGATCAGCTCCTCGTTGGTGAACGGACCGTACATGTCGGCGGTGTCCAGCAGGGTGATGCCCAGCTCGAGCGCGCACTGGATGGTGGCGAGGGACTCCTCCTCCTCGGCGGCGCCGTAGAACTCGCTCATGGCCATGCAGCCCAGCCCGATGGCGGAGACCGCCAGCCCTCGTCCGCCCAGCATCCGCTGTTCCATGTCCATCGCCCGGGAACGATCCGCCGGGGGCCCCCGCGGCCCCGCGCCGGCCGGACGCTACCACGCCCTCGCGCCGGATCCGGGGGGGCGCCGCACCCCCGCTCTCTCCGAAGCCGCAGGCCCGTTGGTGGATATCTCTCCCCTCACGGATGGCGTATGAGTCGCCGGTGCCCCATGGGGCGGACCCGGGGGCGCCGGGCTCCAGGGCCTGAAGCGGCCGTGACCTAGGGAAACAGGATGCATGCACCGGCCGCGAATGCGGTATGGCCCATGCACGACACCAACGCCTGATCGCACGGGGCGTGACGCGGGGAGGCGCCATGCTGAGCTCGATGAGGATTGGCACGAGGATCCGGCTCGCGCTGGTGGTGGCGCTCGGGCTGATGCTGGTGATCGGCGGGGCCGGGTTCGTCACGGCCCGGGACCTCACCGGGCATCTGCAGGAGTTCACCGACACGCGCCTACCCGGCGTCAACGCGCTCTGGGCCGTGCAGCACGGCGTCACCGACGCGGCGCGCCAGGTGAACGTGCTCCTGCTCCCGGGCTCCGAGGAGGGGATCCGCAGGCGGGCGTCCAGCGGCTTCCGCGACGCGCAGCAGCGCATCGACGACAGCTCCTACGCCTACGCCTCGCTGCCGCACTCCGCCGAGTCCTTGGCGCTCTGGCAGGACGCGACCCAGAAGCTGGAGGCGTGGCGCGCGCTGGCCCGGAAGCTGGCCACCATCGCGGTCAACGAGGGAGGGGCCGGGTTTGCCGAGCCAGGCTCGCCCAAGGCATCGCTGGCCGAACAGACCCGCGCGGCCGATGCGGCCGTGGAGGCCGTGCTGGGCAAGCTCATCGCCCGGACGGGAGAGGAAGCGGTGACCAGCACCGAGGCGGGCCGCGGATCGGCGCGGCAGGGAGCGGTGACGGTGATCGCCACCTTCCTGCTCGGCGCCGCGCTCATGACCGTCTTCGCGCTGCTGCTGGCCCGGGCCATCGCCGGCACGGTGGGTGCGCTCGGGTCCGAGGCCTCCCGGCTCCGCGAAGCGGTGATGGCAGGCCGCCTGGAGGTCCGGGGCGACCTGGCGGCGCTGGATCGCGAGTTCAAGCCCATCGTGGCGGGCATGAACGAGATCATGGCTGCCTTCGAGGAACCGCTGCGCATGACGGTCGAGTGCGTGAGCCGCATCGGGAAGGGCGACATCCCGGCCCGCATCGCCGGCGAGTACCAGGGCGAGTTCCAGCGCATCCAGGCGAGCCTGAACGATTGCATCGAGGCCATCGGCGCGCTGGTGGCGGACGCCGGGATGCTGGCGCGAGCCGGCGTCGAGGGCCGGCTCTCGACGCGCGCGGACGCCTCCCGTCACCAGGGCGACTACCGCAGGGTGGTGCAGGGCGTCAACGACACGCTCGACGCGGTCATCGGCCCGCTGGGCATGGCATCGCGCTACGTGGACCAGATCTCGCGGGGGCAGATCCCCGAGAAGATCACGGCCCCGTACGCCGGCGACTTCGACCGGCTCAAGGAGAACCTCAACCGCTGCATCGAGGCGGTGAACCGGCTGGTGGTCGACGCCGGCATGCTGGCCGGGGCGGCCAGCGAAGGGCGCCTGGCGGTCCGGGCCGACGCTGCCCGGCACGAGGGCGACTTCCGCAAGGTCGTGGACGGGCTCAACCAGACGCTCGACGCCGTCATCGGCCCGCTCGACGTGACGGCCAGGTACGTCGGGCAGATCTCCAAGGGGAGATCCCCGAGGCCATCCCCGAGACCTACGCCGGCGACTTCAACGCCATCAAGGACAACCTCAACACCTGCATCGACGCGGTCAACCGGCTGGTCGCCGACACCGGCCGGCTGGTGGAGGCCGCGGTGGCGGGACAGCTCACCACCCGCGCCGACGTGGAGCGCCACCAGGGCGACTTCCGGAAGATCGTGGAGGGCGTGAACGAGACGCTCGACGCGGTGCTGGCGCCCATCGACGAGGCGGCCGGGGTGCTGGAGCAGCTGGCGCAGCGGGACCTGCGCGCCCGGATGACGGGCGACTACCAGGGCGACCACGCCCGGATCAAGGAGTCGCTCAACGCCACCGGCGAGGCGCTGCACGAGCGCGCTCGCGCAGGTGGCCGAGGCGGTCGACCAGGTGCTCGAGCGCCTCGCACGCAGATCGCCGTCCTCGATCGCAGGCGGTGGCCGCGGGCGCCTCGGAGCAGGCCGCCTCGCTGGAGGAGACCACGCTCGTCGCTCGAGTCGGTCGCTCTCCATCACCCGGCAGGCCGTCCGACAACGCGCAGCAGGCCAACACGCTGGCGCAGACCGCCGCACGGCGCCGCCACCGACGGCGCCGCCGCGGTGGAGCAGATGCAGGGGGCCATGGGGAAGATCAAGGCCTCGGCGCGAGGGCACCTCGCAGATCATCAAGGACATCAACGACATCGCCTTCCAGACCAACCTGCTGGCGCTCAACGCGGCGGTCGAGGCGGCCCGGGCCGGCGAGGCCGGGCGCGGCTTCGCGGTGGTGGCCGAGGAGGTCCGCTCCCTGGCGCTCCGCTCCAAGGAGGCGGCCATCAAGACCGAGGAGCTCATCCGGCAGTCGGTGAAGCAGGCCGGGCGAGGGCGAGGTGACCGTCGCGGCAGGTGGCCGGCAAGCTCGGCGAGATCGTGACCGGCATCGGCAAGGTCTCGGACATCGTCTCGGAGATCGCCGCGGCGGCCAAGGAGCAGACGAGCGGCATCGACCAGGTGAACCAGGCCGTGGGCGAGATGGACAAGGTCACCCAGCAGAACGCGGCCAGCGCCGAGGAGTCCTCCTCGGCGGCGAGCGAGCTCTCCGGCCAGGCCGAGGAGCTGGCCGCCATGGTGGGCACGTTCCAGCTGGACCAGCCGGAGGCGAGGGCGCCGAGCACCCCGCGCGACGGGGCCGGGGCGCTCCGGCGCCGGGCTAGAGCCGCTGCACCGTGAGCCCCCCGTCCACCACGATGACCTGGCCGGTGGAGTAGGGGAGGTCGCCCCGGGCCAGCATGGCCACGGCGCGGCCCACGTCCTCGGGCGTGCCCCAGCGCTTCTGGAGCGTGACCGCCCTGCTCGATGAGCCGGTCGTACTTCTCGGCCACCGCGGCGGTCATGTCGGTCCGGATGATCCCGGGCCGGACCTCGAAGACCGAGATGCCCTCGTCGGCCAGGCGCGCGGCCCACAGCAGGCTGGCCATGCTGAGCCCGGCCTTGGAGATGCAGTACTCGCCGCGGTTGATGGAGGCGACCGTCGGCGGAGATCGAGGTGATGAAGACGATGCACCTTCCGGCGGCCGCCGAGCCCGGTCCCGGTCTCGAGCATGAACCGGGCCGCCGCCTGCGTGAGGAAGTACGGGCCGCGCAGGTTGATGCGCAGGACCCGGTCGAAGCTCTCCGGCGAGGCCTCCAGGAGGTCCTGCCGCTCCTTCGGCGCCACGCCCGCGTTGTTCACCAGCAGGTCCAGGCGCCCGAAGCGCGCGGCCACCGCGTCGACCAGCCGCGCGGGCGCGTCGTCGTCGCCGACGTCGGCCTGGACGTAGAGGACCTCGGCGCCGACGCCGCGCAGCGCCTCCAGCGCCGGCTCGGCGTCGGCCGGCGGGCGCACGCCGCACACGGCGAGGTCCCACCCCTCGCGCGCCAGCGCCTCCGCGCACCCGAGGCCGATGCCGCGGGTGCCGCCCGTCACCAGCGCCACCCGCCTCTCCATCAGGCCTCCAGATCCGGCAGCTCCACCCAGCAGCGCCTGCGGGAGGACTCCAGGCCCTTCTCGGCGAGCTGCACGCCCTTGGCCCCCTCCAGCAGCGTCCAGGGGAACGGCTCGTCCAAGGACGACGTGCCGCAGGAACAGCTCCCACTGCGCCTTGAACGCGTTGTCGTACTGCCGCTGCTCGGGCATCTTCTGCCAGCGAGCCGAAGAAGTCGATGGGGCTGGGAATGTCGGGGTTCCACACCGGGCGCGGGCGTGGCGCCGTAGGGCTGGATCCAGCAGTCGCGCAGGCCCGCCACCGCGGAGCCCAGCGTCCCGTCCACCTGCAGGGTGAGCAGGTCGTCGCGCCGCACGCGCACGTCCCAGGACGAGTTGATGTGGGCGACGATCCCGCCCTCCAGCTCGAAGGTGGCGTAGGCGGCGTCGTCGGCCGTGCACGGGTACGGCTGGCCGGCGCTCGTCCCACCGCGTCGGGATGTGGGTGGCCGCCAGGCAGGAGACGGACTTCACCGCGCCGAAGAGGTTGTCCAGCACGTAGCGCCAGTGGCAGAGCATGTCCACGATGATGCCGCCGCCCTCCTCCTTGCGGTAGTTCCAGGAGGGCCGCTGGGCGGGAACGAGGTCCCCCTCGAACACCCAGTAGCCGAACTCGCCGCGCACCGAGAGGATCGTGCCGAAGAAGCCGCGCGCCTTCAGGTCGGCCAGCTTCATGAGCCCGGGCAGCCAGAGCTTGTCCTGCACCACGCCGTGCTTCACGCCGCGGGCGCGGCGCCAGCCGCGTACAGCTCCAGCGCCTCGCGCCGTGCCGGTGGCCGTCGGCTTCTCGCAGTAGACGTGCTTGCCCGCCGCGATGGCCCTCTTCACGGCCGGCGGCCCGCTGGATGGTGGTCTGCGCGTCGAAGTAGACGGTGACCGCCGGGTCGGACAGCGCCGCATCGAGGTCGGTGGTCCAGCGGGACAGGCCCGCCGCCCGGGCCACGGCCTCCAGCTTCTCCGCGTTGCGCCCGACCAGGAGCGGCTCGGGCATGATCGCGCTCCGCTCCCCGCCGGCACGCCGCCCTGCCGGATGATGGGCACGATGGAGCGCAGCAGGTGCTGGTTGGTGCCCATGCGGCCGGTGACGCCGTTCATGATGACGCCGATGGTCCGGGTGCTCATCGCGCCGACCCCTGGCCGCCCGGCGGGAGCCCGCGCTGCGGACGGGCGCCGGCCGGGAGCGGCGGCGCCTCGCCGCCCGCCCGCGGGCAGCGTGCCGTCCAGCTCCTGGCGCCAGTGCGCCACGTCGCCGGCGGGCGAGTAGGCGTAGATCATGATCATCGGCTCGGCGCCCAGGTTGGTGAGCTGGTGGAAGGTCCGCGGCGGCACGTACAGCGCCTGCCCCGTGGTCACGACTGCGCCGCTCCCCTCCCAGGCACGCCTCGGCCGTGCCCCGGACGATGAAGTAGACCTCCTCCTGCTCGTGGTCGTGCCAGGGCACCTGGCCGCCGTCGGGCTCGCAGCGTGACGTACCCCATGCAGAAGCCCGCCGCCTGGATGGGGGAAGCGCCGCCGACCAGGTTCTGCGTCCGGCGCCCCGCCGGATAGGTGCGGCCCTCGATGGCGCGAGAGATCCGCGACGATCATGGCACGTCCTTTCCCCTCCAGAACATGAGCGGCATGCCCCCGCCGATGAGCCGCTGCGCATGCAGCGCGGCCTCGCGGAGGTGGTAGTCGCCCCACATGCTGGATTCACCGCAGGGGACGCTGCGCCCGGCCGGCACGTGGTCCCAGCCGTTTGGGCCGGTGGTACACGGAGTGCAGGAGCAAGCCCTGGTGCGCGTCGTCGGCGCAGAGGTACGGCTCCTCGAGCAGGCGCGAGAGCACCGCCAGCCCGGCGTCGAGGTAGCGCTGGCCGTTCGCTTCCCCGGCGCCGCGGAGCCAGCCGCCGAAGCGCACCAGCCCCTGGCAGGCGATGGCCGCGGCCGAGCTGTCCACCGGCTCGTGATCGTTGAACGGGTCGGCCGGCCGCTCGCGCCAGGCCCCGAGCTGCGCCAGCCCCGGGGCGCCGGTGTCCCAGTACGGGATCCCGTCGGCGGCGGTGTTGGCGAGGTAGAAGTCGGCCGTGACCTGCAGCGCGCGCCGGAGCAGGAAGAGGATCCGCGGCTTGCCTCCCAGCGGCTCCAGGCTTGCATCCGGCATCCCGTCCAGGAACTCCAGCTCCTCGGCGAATCCCAGGATGGCCCACGCCAGCCCGCGGGTCCAGGTGGTGAAGGGCGAGTAGCCCTGCTGCGTGCCCGGGCACCGGTAGCTGCCGTCGTTCACGTCGAAGATCGACTCATGGGCGACCCTCCCCGGAACGTCGTACCGGTCCCTGCCTTCCCCGTAATAGACGGAGAAGCGGGCGGTGGCGGCGGCGTGCTGCACCAGCCGCTCCAGCAGCGAGACGCGTCGGTCGTTCTCCTCCAGCAAGACGTGGCCCAGGGCGTGCGAGAGGCCCAGGGCGCGAAGCGATCGCATGGTGTCCACGAACAGGGAGTGCGGGCCGTTGAAGGAGTGGATGAACCCGCCGCCCTCCGCCATGCGCGTCCAGCGCCGGGCCTGGACGGCCCCGCTCACCTTGAGCGCCAGCTCGCACAGGTCGCGCTCCCCTGCCTCCTCCGGGATGCGTCCCTCGTTCATGAGCCGCAGGAGGGCGCCGTAGGTGCTGACGTTGTTGAACCCATGGTCGTGCACCCCCATGTGCGTGAGGTGTGGGGCCATGCGCTCCCGCGTCCTTCGCCGGGCGGTGGCCAGGAACTCCTCGTCCCCGGTGGCGTCGAACTGCAGCAGCGAGGAGCCGTACTGGAACCCCTGCGTCCACTCCGTCCAGCCGCGCGAGGTCCAGACTCCGCCGGCGGTGAAGACCGGCGACCCCCGCGACTCGTCGTAGGTGCGTTCCATCGCGCGGATCTTGCGCGCGGAGATCTCCCACATCCGCGTGATCCGGCTGGCCAGCGTGGTCGGGTCGGGGGCAGCCGTCCCCTGCATCCGCGCGAGTCTACCCGCTCGGTCCGGGACTTCAAACCCGCCGTGCTATCGTGCACGCATGCCGAGCCACGACGAGCTCGTCGGCCGCAAGGCCGCCCGCATCCAGGAGGTCCATCGCATGGACCCGGCGCGCACCGCGCTCCTGGTGATCGACATGCAGCGGAGCTTCATGGATCCGAAGTCCTCGCTGTACGTGCCGACGGCCTGGGAGATCCTTCCCGCCGTCCAGGGCCTGGTCCACTTCTGCCGCGGCGCACGGGTGCCGGTGATCTTCACCGAGTTCACGTCGATGCCGGAGATCCCCAACCTTCGCAAGGATCCCTTCGGCCCCGAGCACCTGGCCCCGCAGCCGGGAGAGCCGACCGGGTGGGGGATGCCCTCCGGGAACTCGCTGGTGGGCATGTGCGGGCCGGAGTCTCCCGACACGGTCGACGAGCTGCAGCCGCTGCCGGGAGAGGTCGTGATCCGCGCCCCCGGCCTGGACAAGTTCTACGGCACGCCGCTCGACCTGGTGCTGCGCTCGCTGGACGTCCGCTACCTGATGGTGACCGGGATGCTGGCGGATCTGTGCGTGGCGGCCACCGTCTACGCCGCCACCACGCGTGAATACCGCGTCACCGCCATCACCGACGGCATCACCACCGTCTGGCCCGACATCCTCAGGGCCGTCTACGACATCTTCGGCCGGAAGCTGGCCCGGCTCATGACGGCGGCCGAGGCCAGGGCCGAGCTGTCGCGTGCTCGCGATCCGGGCCCGGGCCGCTGAACGGCTGCTCGCAACGCTCGCCCGTTCAGGTGCGCGCCCGGAGCTTCAGCTCCTCCACCGACGGGAAGGCGCGAGGCGCGAGCCGCGTCGAGAGCTCCACGCTCTCGCCGCGCAACGCCCGGGCCACCAGCTCCACCGCCGGGGCGGCGGTGATGGGCTGGATCACCGTCGCGGCCAGCACCCCCTCGCGCACCATGCGCTGACCGCCCTCCGGCAGGCCGTCGCAGCCGGTGATGGGCACGTCGAGCCAGTCGGTCTTCCAGGTCTCGATGGCCCTGCGCACGCCCGCCGCCATCGCGTCGTTCTGCGCAGCGATCAGGTCGGGCCGCAGCACGCGGCCGAGGCGGAGCCACAGCTCCGCGGCCCTGGCGCCGCTCGCCTCGCTCCAGTCGCCGTGAAGCGTCTTGGTGACGCGGATCCCGGACCCGCGCATCCCCTCCATCATGCCCTCGCGCCGGTCGATCACCGCAGGCGCCAGCGGCGGACCCTCCACGTAGACCACGCTCCCGCCGCGGGGAAGGAGCGCGCCGGAGATCCGGGCCTGCAGGCTGCCCATGGCCCGGCCGTCGGCGGTCAGGACCGCCACCAGCTTGCCGGGGTTCGCGCGCTGCAGCGACTCGAGGTAGATGGCCGGATCCAGCGACACCCAGCCGACGCCTGCTCGCAGCGCTCCGCGGGCGGTGGGCTCGAGGACGGCGACCGACATGGGCTGGACGATGACGGCCGCCGGACGCTGGTCCTCCGGCCCCTGGAGAACGTGCTCGATCTGACCGGCCTGGGTGGCGGGATCGCCGTTCCCGTACACCACCTCCACCTCGACCCCGAACCGGGCAGCCACGGCGCGAGCCGCGTCGCCCTGCAGCTTCTGGTACTCCTGGCTCGCGTCGAACAGCGAGACGAGCACGCGCGGCGTTCCTGCCATGCGGACCTCCCGGACCCTCGGGGGACGCTCCCTCCGGGAGCATACGCCCCGCCCGGGAAGACTACCTCGCCCGTGCCAGCCGGAAGAAGGAAACTCTCTCCGTCCTGGAACCGGCAGTCGCTCCGCGAACCCACCGGTGCGACTTCGTCTTGCGGAGCGGGGCCCGGGCGGTCGAGCGGCGAGCTGCCGTGCGGCCCGCGAGGTCGATCATGGGCCCGTTGCCAGCGCGTTGAAGTGGCTGGTCGAGGGGCTCCCGAGCAAGCTGGTCGAGGACGGTCGTCCCATCGAGGAGGCCCTGAGAAGTTCGCGGCTCCAGGAAAGAAACCCGCGCTTACACCCTCGATAGCAACCTCCCATCAATGGCCCGCAGCCGTGCGGAATCGTCCGGGGGTCGAGACCAAGGAGGTCCAGGAAACGAGGAATCCCGCTGCTCGTCGCACCGGCGCTGGCGCTGGTGCTCTCCGCCTGCGGCCAGGCGGGCAGTGAGCCCGGCGCGCTGGAGGAACCGGGCGGCTCGTGGGCCAACATGGCCGCGCTCATCAACCAGGGCATCAGCGCCGTGAAGGCCGTGAGCAGCTCGACCAAGATCATGATCCATCTCGACCCGGGCGGATCGCGGTCCACCACCAGCAACTGGATCTCGAAGTTCATCGCCAACGGCGGCGCCTGGAGCAGCGTGGACGCGATGGGCTTCTCCTGCTACCCGATGTGGCAGGGGAGCTTCAGCAACCTCCAGTCGGTGCTCTCCGAGATGCGATCGAGCTACTCCAGCAAGAAGGTGCGGATCGCGGAGACCGCCTACTACTGGACCACCAACCAGGCCGGCCACGGCGGGTCGCAGGTGCCGTCGTGTCTCGAGGGGCTGCCGCCGTGGCAGCCCTTCTGGTTGGATGCAGCAGCGGCATCCGCCGCCCGCGGGCTCGTCCTCGTCCGCCGCACCCATGGCAAGGCGCGGCCGCCGGTAACGAGAGCGCGAAACGCCGCATCCATGCGAGCAGGTGGTCCGCGCCGGGCAGGCCGGCGGCCCGACGGGTACCGGGTGAAACCCGGCCGCGGGGCAGGACGTTTCCGGAGACGGAGGCGGGCCCGCAGTCCGCCGTCGGGTGAGCCGGAGGTCGTCACGGCGCTCGGCTGGAAGGTGCGTGCTCCGGACCGCTGCGCGCTTTCGACGCTGCGGTAGTTTCGACGCTACGCCTTCGCGACGCGCCCGAGTGGGTGTCACTGCAGGTGACTACCGGTCGCGGTGCGCCTGATGGGTATCGGGGAAACGAAACGGGGCGTGCGGCGTACTCCAGGAGCAGAGGAAACAGTAACCAACAACGTTGCACTTAAAAGAGGAGCCGTCATGAACGTCCGCAAGCAGATCCTCGCCGCCCTGGTTGCCACCCTGGCAGTGCCGCTGGCTGCCGCCGCCGTGACGCCGGACTCGACGTACTCGTACCTGCCGCTCTCCGCGCAGCAGTCCATCGCGAACGCCGACGACACCCGCTCCGCCGGCGACGACAGCGGGACCGTCAACAGCTACCCGCTGCTCTCGTACTCCGCCGCCGCGAAGGGCGACGTGGTCGAGAAGCAGGAGACGCAGACCGCAGCCGGCTACGACCCCGCCAAGGCCACGACCTACGCGCTCTCCTCGTACGGCAGCCGGCACGACCGTGGGTGAGAACGGCGCCGCGGCGTCCCGGATCGCCGGGGGACGCCGCGGCGGTGTTGGTGGTCAGCCCCAGGTCGCGGGCGGTGGGCTGGATCCGGCAGGCCCGGGCGGCGCCAGGGAGCCTGCCGTCACCTGGTGTAGATCCACCGCTTGGCCAGCCCGCAGAACCCGCCGCTCTCGCCGTCGATGATCCAGTGTCCCGGCCAGCGGAGATCCGCGAGGTACTCGGAGGCGCTGGTCGCCGTCACGGGCACGTCGACGCTGACCGCGCCGGGGCCGATGAGCCTGGGCGAGCCGGACGCCGAAAGGGCGCGGCTGGCGGGGTCATAGCCGTACAGCGTGACCTCCGGGAAGGCGGTCAGCGCCGGAATGTTGACGTTGAGCGTGATGTCCGAGGGGGAGGCCACGTGGATGGAGGTGGCGGAGCCCGGCGCGCCGCCGATGGGCGGGGTGGTGGAGACCGGCACGTCCGGCGGGCAGGGCAGCACCAGGCTGCGCTGGACCATCTTCCCGCCCACGGTCCCGGTGGCGACCAGCACCATCCGGCCGCCGCTGCCGATCCGGGGCTGCGGTCCGGCCGGATCGACGCGCCAGTACGCACCGTTGAGCCTGGGATCGCGGAGGAGCGCCACGCCGTTCATGGTCACCACCGTGTCGTCAGGGGGGATGAAGTTGCCCGAGCTGACCGGGCCCAGCGTCACCACCACGAACCCCTGCACCGCCGGCTCCCCCTGCGCGGGATCGACCAGGTACAGCCCGCTGGCCGCGCCCATCTGGAAGCGGTTGCTGCCGGAGGTGCCGACCGGCGGAGGATCGGGATCGGGCGGAGCCGGCGGCGGCGTGCCGGGCGGGGGCGGGAAGGTCGATCCGGAGGGATTCACGGTCACCGTCACCTGCGCCGGCGGCGAGCTGGCATTGGCGTCGCTGACCACCAGCGAGAACACCAGCGTCGCGGCGGGCGATCCGGATGCCACGGCCGGCGCATGGAAGGTGGGGCGGGCGGCCGCCGCCCCGGAGAGCGAGACCGCCGGGCCGACCACCTGCGTCCAGGCATAGGTCAGGGGCTGGCCGTCGGGATCGCTGCTGGCGCTGCCGTCGAGGGTGACCGCGGCGCCGGAAGCCACCGCCTGATCGGGACCGGCATTGGCCACCGGGGCCGGGTTGGCCGCGCCGGCGGCGCTGACCGTGACGGTCACCGAGGAGGGCGCCGAGCTGCCGGTGCCGTCGCTCACCACCAGCGAGAAGACCAGGGTCACCGGGCCGGGATTCACGCTGGGCGCGGTGAAGGTGGGCCGCACCGCGGTGGCGTCGGACAGGGCCACGCTCGGGCCGGCGGTCTGCGACCAGTCGTAGCGCAGCGCTGCACCGGCGGGGGAGCTACCGCTGCCGTCCAGCGTCACGAGGACGCCGGAGGTGACGGCCTGGTCGGAGCCCGCCTGGGCCGAGAGCCCGGCCGGGGGCGTCTGGACCGGCGACGACGAGCCTCCTCCTCCTCCGCAGGCGACGAGGAGGAACGAGGCGAGGACGAGGCTGGCAAAGGATCGGTGGGGGGCGGGCATCGTGGTCTCCGGAGTGCTTGCCGGACAGCTGACACCCGGAGGCGCGATCCGGTGACAGGTTACCTGCTACCGGAAGGTGCGACCCAGGGCGGGTCTCTCGACGGCGCTCTTGAGGAGCGCGAGCGCCTCCTCGATGTCCCTGCCGAGCGCGGTGTCCGCGTCGCCCCGCGCGCCCTGCGGTGCGGGCGGGGCGCCGGTCACCGCCCAGGTGATCCGGGAACCGTCGCCGTCGGGCAGCACGCGCAGCTCGAGGTCGTTCGATGATGGCTGGGGCCGGCCGACCTCGCGCTCCACATCGATGCGATCCGCGCTCACCTGCAGGATGGTGAGCCGGCCCTGTCCCACCGCCCCATTTCCCGACCAGTAGTAGCTCTGACCCCTGCCCGTTTCTGCGCCGCCGTAGGTCCTCGACAGGGCCGGATCGAGCCGCTCCCCGGGGAGCCAGTCCTTCCAGCGGCGCAGGTCGGCGAGCTGGTGGAGCACGGCGGCCGGGCTGGCGGCCACGCGCGCCGAGCGCTCCACCCGATGGTGTGCCCGGTTCGCTTCCTCGACGGAGGCCTCCACCGCCGCGAGCGCAGGCTCGAGCTCGGCCTGGAACCGCTCGACCGGGATCGGGATCCGGTCCATCCACCCCAGCCATCGGGTGCGCTCACCCGTGAGCTCCCAGGTCAGGCGGGTGCCGTCCGGATCGGGCGACAGGACGATGGCGAGGTCGCCCTGGTAGCGGCCGGGCTGTCCCACCTCGACCTCCAGGTCGACCCGGTTCGGTCCCCAGGCGAGCAGCGTCAGGCGCCCGTCGCCCACGTCCGCGCCCCCGGACCAGTAGCAGCTCCAGCCCGGTTTCCCCGCAGCCCCGCCGTAGGTGTGGTGCACGTCGGGCCGCGCATTCCAGGGCGCCCACTGCTGCAATGCGGCGAGCACGGGCGCGGCGTTCTCCGGCGAGCCCGGGAGCCGCAGGGAGCCCTCCACCCGATATGCCGAGGGTCGAGCCGCGGCCACCACCAGGCCGGCTGCGGCGGCCAGGGTGGCGGCAAGGAACGCGAACGACGCCTGGGCGCGGCTCATGTCTCGGACCTCCGGGGCTCCGGCCGGGCACGTCCGGCGGCGGGGAGGGCAGGGAGGTCGAGAGCAGCACGCTCCGACCCGCCATCCTCCTCGTCACCGGACGTGCGCGGGCGTCACTGACGGATCCTGTCCAGACCGTGCGGCTGGCTGACCCCGCCCAGGTTGGACTGCACCACCAGCGGCAGGGCGGGCGGCAGCGCCGGCTCGGGCGCCCCCACCAGCGTGAGGATGTAGGCCCCCAGCCCGTTGCTGGCGAAGACGTTGCCCAGCACGCTCGGGTCGAAGATCGTCCCGTTGGTGGTCAGGTACGGCCGCAGCGTCAGGACGACGTTGGGGCTCACCACCGAGGAGCTGGCGTTGATCGTCAGGCGCTGCTTGCTGATCCGGTACTCGGTGCCGCCGGCGGCGATGAGGATGGCGTCGGGCAGCGGACGGACCGTGACCGTGGTGGTCTCGGGGGCCGAGGAGGTCCCGCCGGCGTTGGTGGCGCTGATGGTGAGGGTGACCACCGAGGAGGTGACCTGGCCCAGCGGGAGGATGGGCGCGGCGAAGGTCACGGGGGCGGTGCAGGTGGAGGGCGCGCCGGCGCTGCAGGTGACCGCGCCCACGGTGAGGTTGACCAGCGCGGGGGCGCCGGCCTGCGTGACCGTGAACGTGACCGCCAGCCCTCCCGGATCGGTGGCGCTGAGCGTGAAGCTTCCGGCGGCGCCCGAGAAGACGTTCAGGGGCGCCACGGGAGCGGTGGTCGGGGCTGCGGCGGGGTTCACCGTGATGGAGGTGCTGGCGTTCGAGGTTCCGCAGGCGTTGGTCACCACCAGCGTGAGCGGGACCGTCTGGTCCGTGGCCGGGGCGGTGTAGACCGGGTTGGCGATGGTGAGGTCGGAGAGGTTGCCCGCGGCAGGCGCCGCCCAGGCGAAGGTGAGCGGCGCGGTTCCGCTGGCGCTGGCGGACAGGGTCACCGTCCCGGTGGAGGCCACGGTGTAGGGCCCGCCGGCGTTGGCGGTGGGCGGCGTGCAGGCCGGCGTCGGGACGATCGCATCCGGCCACGGGTTGAGCTGGCCGGCGATGACGCCGGTCGACGAGGCGTAGCCGCCCTGGGCCAGGAACGGGATGGTGTTGAAGTTGTTCGGGACGATGGGGGTGCCCGGGATGTTCTCCGGGAAGAGGTACTCGAGGATGGGGGCGTGGTACTGGCCGGCGATGATCCCGTTGGCGTAGGTGGTGGTCTGGCCCGGGACCCAGGCGCCCTCCACCACCGCCCTCACCTCGCGCGTGGGCGGCAGGAAGGTCCCGCCCGGCGGCGGCGTGCAGGACTTGTCGGATGCCACCGCGGCGGTGCACGGCGGCCGGAACCGCCAGCGCCCCTTGACGGCGCCGCCGTTGGCCGCGCCCGGATCGACGCCGATGGTCCCCCAGTCGCGGTCGGTGATGGTGCCGTCGGCGGCGACGTCGATCCCGTAGAGGTGGATGTTGCGGCCGGGATCGGTGGTCATGCCCTCGAACCGCGTGCGGATGGTGGCCTCCCCCGCGCCCAGGACGGTGAGGCCACCGGTGCCCAGCAGCGTCACGTCGGTGCGCACGTAGGCGGGGTTGGAGCTGGGCCAGGTGAAGACGGCGATGTTGTTCTCGATGGTGTGGGCGGAGATGTAGGTGCCGGCCACGCCGTTGGCCGGCATGGGCCCGGCCGTGGGGGTGGCGCCGTCCTGCACCAGCGTCCCGGCGAAGGTGACGTAGTCGCCGACCTCGAAGGGGATCTGGATGGTGGCATCGGGGGGGACGCCGGGCTGCGTGACCGGGTCGTTGGTCTGGATGGTGCCCGCGTAGACGAAGGGCGGGCCGGCCGCGATGATGGGCCGCTGCGACTGGGGGCAGAGCGGGTCGGTCTCGGCGCCGCCCGGCGCGGGAGGATCCACGCGCGGCAGGCACATGGGGAAGCCGGTCCCCGCCGTGATGGTCGGGTTGTCGGCGTCGACGGTGAAGCGCGGATCGGGCGAGTTGGGCCTGCCGTAGCGTCCGTTGGGATCGTTGATGCGCACCCGCGTTCCGGTGGGCGTCCCCAGCGCGCCGCCCACCCACAGCTCGCCGACGCTGTAGTCGATGAAGTTGATGAACCCGGCCCCGCTGTTGAGCCCTTGCTGGGCGATGAAGACCAGGCCGGCGATGTACTGGTCCCCGCCGGGCGCCCCGGTCACGCGATTTCCGATCAGGTGCGCCTCGTACG
The DNA here is from genome assembly GCA_963736345.1 of uncultured Pseudomonadota bacterium. GTDB lineage: Bacteria > Myxococcota > Myxococcia > Myxococcales > Anaeromyxobacteraceae > Anaeromyxobacter. The sequence goes on from CAVTOU010000016.1 coordinate 345,611, forward strand.
TGGTCAGCGGGGCCGGGACGTCGGTCGCCGCCATGCCGGTCATGGGGGTGGCCGCGGCCAGCCCGTAGGGCGCGGGCGCCTGGGCGAACACCTCCTGCCAGGTGAGCGCGTTGGCCGGGAAGATGACGATCGTCTCCTTGGGAATCGTGATCGTCTGCCCGTTCACGATCATCGTCCCGCCGCAGTGGGCGTTGGCGGCGCAGGTCGGGTCGAGCGTGGCCACCTCGATGAACCCGGTGACGTCGAACTGCGAGGAGGCGGGAATGGGCAGCTGGGCCAGCGCCGGCGAGGCGGCCAGCAGGGCCGCGCCCGCGGCCGCCACCAGCCGGCCACGAGGAAGGTGGAACTGCCTGGCAGCAAGGTTCCTGAGGTCGTGAGTTCTCATTTCGCGTCGCCGGCCACCGCGATCGAAGCGTCGGGGTCCCCCCCCGGCTCCCCGCCGCGCGTCTCGTGGCCAGAGCTCCTCCACTGTTCTCGCGGGTGACACGGGCCGCGGCGGGGAACTGCCATCTTTCGGCAGCGACACCGACAAGGGCCCGACCGGCCTGAACGGGCGATGACCCAAGCGGCGTCCCCGTTGCGTGGGGCCCTGGTGTTCTTCCGAGAGTGAGCGGCCGCTGCCCATCCGAGCTCGAGCTGGAGGAGTTCCTGGCCGATCCGGCCACGTCGCCGCGCCGGCGCCACATCGACCGCTGCGCGAGCTGCCAGGCGGAGCTGGAGCGGATGCGGCGTGAGGGCGAGGAGTTCGAGAAGGTCGTTCACCCCGGCACCGCGGACGCCGTCCAGCGCGCGCTCGAGGAGTAGCAGCGCCGGTGCGCTGGCGGTGGCGCTCTCACCGGGCTGCGAGGAGTCCCGCGCCACCAGGTCGCCCCCGACACCGGCCGCCAACCCGGGTGCGATCCCGAAGGAGCAGGGGCCGGGCTCGCCGCCGAGCACGCGCCTCGGCGGCACGGGGCTCACGGCCGGACGGTCGTGCTGGCGGTCGCGGAACCGCCCTGGTTCGAGAACACCCGCACCGTGCCCGGGTTGGGAACCCCCGTGAGCGTGGCCGTGGGCACCCCGTTCACAGGCGTCAGCGGGACGTCTGGCCCGCCGTTCACGCCCTGGAGCGTGAGCTGGGCGGTGGACGAGTTGGAGCGGGCGGTGACCTGGAGCCGTTGCCTGCTGGTCCGGTAGACGGCGGTCAGGATCGTGACCCCATCCCGGGCGGAGCTCACGGTGACGTCGACCTGCGAGGTGGCTCCCAGCCCGGCCGAGTTCGTCACCACCAGCCAGAAGCCGAGCACGGCCGGAGGAGCACCGGACGCGACGGTCGGGGCCGTGAAGGTCGGCGTGGGCGAGGTCGCCCCGGCGAGGGTGACGGCGGGACCGGCGATCTGGGTCCAGCTGAACGTCAGGGCCAGCGGGGGCACGTTGGGATTGCTGCTGCCGCGCGCGTCGAGCTGGACGGCGACGCCGGACCCGACCGTTTGCGCCGGGCCGGCGCTGGCGATGGGCGGCAGGAGCGCGGCGGCCGCCGGCTGGACCGTCACGGTCACCTGGGCAGGGCCCGACGTCCCCCCCGCGCTGCTCACCACCAGCCGGAAGGTGAGCACGACGGCGGGCTGGCCGCTGGCGACCGCGGGTGCTGCGAAGGTGGGGCGCGGGGCGGCCGGATCCGAGAGAGCCACCGCCGGGCCACCGATCTGCGACCAGGCGTAGGTCAGCGTCAGACCGTTCGGATCGCCGCTGGCGCTCCCGTCCAGCGCCACGGTGGCGCCCGAGGCCACCGACTGGGCCGGGCCGGCGTTGGCGGTGGGAGGTTGCGCCACCGGCGGCGCGCAGGTGGGCGGCACCGGGGCCGGCTGCCCGGGCCAGGGCGAGAGCGGTCCCACCACGCCGGCCGGCATGGGCGACGGCCCGGCCCCGGGCCACGGCCCCGATCCGCGGGCCAGGAACGGGAACTCCTGGAAGTTGAGCGGGACGGGCGGGCCCCCGACGGCCAGGTTCTCCGGGAACAGGTACTCTCCGATGGGCGCCTCGTAGCGGCCGGCGGTGAGGCCGTTGGCCACCGTCATGGCCTGGCCGGCCACCAGCGCTCGCACCGTCCGCGTGGCCGGCAGGAAGACGCCTGCCGACGGCATGGCCAGGACCTTGCTGGGCGGCCGGAAGCGCCAGCGACCCAGCACGGCGCCGACGGGAGGTCCCGGATCGACGGCGATGAGGCCCCAGTCGCGGGCCGAGATCGCGCCGGTGCAGGGTTCCTGGTCCAGGCCCCACAGGCTCACCACCCGCGTCGGATCGGTGGAGAACCCCTCGAACCGGGTGCGGGCCGTGGCCTCCTGCGGGACGCCGGCGATGGGGGTTCCGCCCACGCCCAGGATGGCCACGTCGACGGCCAGGTAGGTGGGATCGGTCCCGGGGAAGGTGAAGATGCCGAGGTTGGCGATGGCGCTGTAGGCGGCCACCAGCGTCTCGGCGCCGCCGGCCGGGCCGGCGGTGGGCTCCGCGCCGTCCTTCACCAGGATGCCGGCGTAGGTGACGAAGTCGCCGATCTCGAAGGGCGCCTGCTTGGTCGGATCCGGCGCCAGGGTGAGGCCGGGCGCGGGCATGGTGAAGGTGGTCAGGTATCCCGAGGTGGTCGGATCGCGGGGGCGGTTGGTGTCGGGGCACTCGGGGTCGATGCCGATGGGCGGCGCCGCGCGGGCCACGCACATGGGGTACCCGGTGGTGCTCCGGACCGTCGGGTTGTCCTCGTCGACGGTGAAGCGCACGTCCGGCGACCAGGCCGGGCCGAAGCGGCCGATGGAATCGTTGAGCCGGACGCGCTGGCCGGAGGTGGCCACGCCGAGGATCCCGCCCACCCGCAGCTCCCCGCGA
>CAVTOU010000017.1:0-170460 GCA_963736345.1 uncultured Pseudomonadota bacterium
GTCGCCGCGCCAGCTCCCGCTCGGAGGGCAGTTTGCTGCCCGGCGCCAGCAGCCCGAGCCGGATCGCCGTGCCCAGCCGCTCGACCGTCTCCTCGAAGGTGGTCGGGGGCTGCACCGGCAGGAAGACCGCGTCCAGCGCCGCGTCGCTCTCCATGGCAGAAACGGTACAGCGATCGAGCCGGCAGGCGGCCGGGAATCAGGCCCCGTTCGACTTCAGGTACCGGATCGCCGCCTCATGGACGAGGCTGGGAATCGTCCGTTCCTCGGCTTCGGCCCGCCCGCGCAGCCGGTTGAGCTCCTCGTCGCTGACGCGCACCACGATCCGGCCCATCGTCTCCGCGTCGCCGAGCAACGGGTGGGTGACCAGCACGGGCCTCGCCTCGGACAGGTCGTAGCCCGCCTTCGCCTCCTCGGCGAGCGCCTCGACGACCTCGGGTGTCAGCTCGTCGCCGGCGGCGCTCTTCGCGAATCGCCGCTTACTCATCTCAGACACCTTCGCGCGTACTCCCACTCGACCCGGTAGGCGTCCGTCATCTCCATCGCGTGGATCACCTGCAGGTCGGCCCCCGCGGTCTCCACAGCCATGACCTCGAGCGTCCTGCCACGATCATCCCGGCCGAGGAAGATCAGGCGCTCACTGGCTCCCGCCGCCTCGGACGGCGGTGGAAGCGTGAAGCGCAGCCCGCTGCGGGCGATGACGAGACGGATGCTGCGGCGCGTGACCCCGTGCCGGCACGCCGTGCGGGACCAGCGCAGCCGACCGAAGACGGGGAAGTCGGGTGGGCGGGCCCAGCGCTCCGGCCGCCGTGGCGCGAGGACGAGGGCGAGCAGCCACCGGGGGTCCACCTGTTCGTAGCGGCTCTCTCGTTCGCCGTCCTCCTCTTCCTCGCTCCAGATGAGCTGGATCTGCTCGCCGCCGACGATCATCTTGCCGACGGCCCACTGCGCGGCCAGGTTCGTCACCAGGCGCTCGCCGCCGCTCACGTCCTGCCACGGCTGGCCGAGATGCTGGATGTCGACTCGGCGACCTTGGAGAGGTTGAACACCAGCAGGTCCTCGTCGCGCTGCTGGCGGACGCCGACGAAGTCGGCCAGGGTGCGGCGCAGGTGCTCCTGGGCGAGCAGCTTCTGGCCCACCCAGCGCTGCCACTCGAAGTCGGTCTCGAAGTCGGCGTGGTGGAGGATCGCCTCACGGGCGAGGGCCATGACGCGCCGCGTGCATGCTGGGCGGCATGCCCATCTGGCGCAGCTTGGTCTCGTTCCGAAGCTCGAGGACGAAGGCGAGGAAGAGGCCGTCCTTGGGGACGCAGTAGCCGCCGTAGCCTTCCGACGCCGCGGGGGTCCCACGATCCGCGTCGTGGCGCAGGGCCATCTGATCGGCCATGACCTGCTGATCGCCCTCGGAGACGGAGTTGATGAGGAGGGCCACGGCGTTGGCGAAGGCCTTGCCCGCCGTCATGTTGGCGTTCTCGCTGGTCTTCTGGATCTCCTGCCACGCCAGCGCCGGCCTCACCTCGACGCCGGCCTCGTTGATGAGCGAGTAGAAGTCACGGCCGGCGTTGCAGGCGGCCTGGTCGGCGCCGCCCACCCACTGGTTCCAGCGGACGATCGAGTCCATCTCCTCGGCGCCGAGGTCGACGCGGCTCGGGGTGTAGAGGAGGTTGTAGCGCTTCTTGCCGCCGGTGGCGCGGAAGTTGTAGCGCGGGTCTTCGGTGTGGCCCTGGGCGCCGTGGGCCGCGATCACCGCACGCCGGGCCGTGGTCAAGGCCAGCTGGGTGTGGTTGCGGAGGTGGTCGGCCTGGGTCTTGAAGATGTTGAGCTCGGGCAGCTCGCGATCGACGCCCTCCAGCAGCTCCTGGCGGGCCAGCGACCGCACGTGAAAGGCGAGGTCGGCCGCGAAGTCCGGATCGCGGTCGATGGCGGTGCGGGCCGCCTCGGCCGGCCCGAGGTGCAGCTCGTCGGCCAGGGCCTCCATCTGCTGCTGGATGGCGCGGCCGTTGCCCTCCACCACCTTGGGGACCGCCAGCGCCTCCAGGCGCTGCCGGTGCTCGGCCATGCGGGCCTCCACGGCGGGCGGGTCCTGGACGCCGGCCCAGTCGACTGGCCTCCGTCCGCGGCGCTCCTCGTCCTCGATGAGCACGCCCAGGCGCGAGACCTCGTCGGCCACCGGGCGGTGCGTGGCCAGCACCATCGAGAGCGCGGCCCCGCGCGGCACGCCGTTCTCGTTCATGACCTCCTGGACCACCGCCTCCATCCCCAGCTCGCCCACCACCTTGTCGGCCAGCGCGGAGATGCGGGTGCGGTAGCACTCCTGCCGCTTCTGCACCTCGCCCTGCCAGCCGTGGGCCCGGATGACGTTGTGGAGCGCCATCTCGGTCTCGAGCCAGGTCTGCACGTATCCCTCGGTCATGCCCGCCGACTCGGTGGTGAGCACGTGCAGGGTGGAGAGGGGACGGCGCCGGCGCTCGGCCAGCAGCGCCAGCCGGGCCACCTCGGCACCCAGGCCGCGCTCCTGGGCGAGACCGGCCGCGGCCTGACCCGCGCCGGTGCGCCCGGCGGCGGCGCGTTCGGCGGCGGCCGCCAGGGCGTTGCCCTCCGACGGCGAGGCCGCCTCCGCGCCGAGCAGGAGGGCGCGCAGCGCCTCGAACCGGGTGCACGACCGCTTCTCCATCGCGACGCCAACCCGGTCGGCGAGCGCCTCGGCCGAGGCGGCCGCCAGCGCCGCCGCCGCCCCCACCTCCTGGAGCAGGCCCAGCTCGCGGGCCGCCGCCAGGAAGGCCTGGTCCTCGTCCTCGCCCCGCGCCAGCCGCTCGCCCCACGCGCTCGAGCCGGACTGGCGCACCAGCCACTCGCGGGCGATGGCCGCGTGCTCCGAGTCGGTCACCTCGCGGCAGTTCTCGGCCCAGTGCTCGGCGGCGTAGCGGAAGAAGGCCTCCATCCCGCGCTGGTCGACCTCGGTCTCGATGCGCTCGACGAAGGACTCCTCCCCGCCCTGGCTCACCGGCACCTTGACGATGCGCTCCTTGATGAACATCGGGATGGCTTCGATCCAGTGCTGGCACTTGGAGATCCAGCTCACCTGGCTGGGCTTGCCGTCCGGGCCATCCACCAGGCCGAAGCCCTCGGAGGCGTAGCGGTTGTGCCCGCCCTTGCGCGTCAGATCGCGCAGGACCTCGATCTTGCCCGGGTGCGTGTCGCGGTTGGCGTTGGCCAGGGCCAGGAGCTGGGTCTCGCCCGGGAAGAAGCGCTGCTGCAGGATCAGGAACGCCGCCGGACGGCGGGGGCTCGAATCCAGCGCCTCCCGCAGCGAGGTGGAGAGGGCGAAGAGCTCGCCCGTGCGCCGCGCCAGCGCCTCCAGCTGCTCCTGGTGGTGCGCGAACCCGAGCCGGCCCACCAGCTTCTCGGCGTCGGCCTCCTTGGCCGCGTTGATCTTCTTGGTCCGCGCCGACTGCAGCTCGCGCAGCGCCTCCTCCAGGTGCCACAGCCCGCCCCGGAGCTGCGCGCCGGAGGTGTTGCCGGGCTGCCGGACCAGCTTGGCGATGCGCGAGACCTGCGGACCCAGCTCGGGCCAGGCGGTGGTCTTCTGCTCCAGCTCGGCCACCAGCGGCCGGAGCGCGCTGCAATCGACGTAGGCGGCGTTGGAGAGCAGCTGGGTCTGGTTGCCGAAAGCGCGCGAGATGCGGCCGCACACGATCATGCGGCCCTCGGCCTCGATCTCGCGGCTCAGCCGCTCGATGTTGGCGCCCTCGATGCGGCGATCGTAGGTGCCGGCAATCTCCTGGTGGATGGCGCGGCGCCTGGCGTCGATGTCCTCGCCCTCGCGCTCCTCGAGCAGGCGGAAGACGCGCTCCTGATGGTAGGGGAGGTCCACCCGTTCCTGGCCCATGAGCCAGGTGACCCACTTGTCGCGCCACTTGATGGCGGCGGTGATGGTGGCCACCTCGGAGGCGGGCCGGCCCGGCTCCTGCCCCTTCGAGCGGAGCGCCTTGAGCGGCTCGCCCAGCAGCCCGCCCACGGCCACGCCCTCGACCTCCTCCGCCAGCCGGGGGTCGAAGGCCGATTCCAGGAAGAGCGCGAAGGTGTTCTGGTGGTCCACGGCCGGGGTCCGGAGCAGCCGTCCCAGCGCGGCGGAGAGGGCCCGCTTCCGGCCGGCAATCGACGCCTGGACGTCGAGGACCCGATGCAGCGCGTCCCGGCGATCGCGGCCCAGCAGGCCGGCGGCCGCGAAGGTCTGGGCCAGCGCCGAGAGCAGCAGGAACCCGTCCGCGGCGTCCTGATCGGAGGCGATGGTCGCCCGGGAACCCAGCTCGGCGCGGAGACCCGCGCACGCCAGCTGCGCCCCCTTCGCCTCCAGCCGGAGCTGCCGGGGGAGGCCGGCGTCGATGGAGACGGCGCGCCGCGCCGGGTCGACCTCGAGCAGGTGCTCGGCGCCGTCCAGGAACTCCACCTGGGCGCCCTCGAGCGCCCGGAGCGCGTCCCGCCCCGCCGGCTCGCAGGACAAATCGCGGAGCAGCGCCAGGCCGGCCGAGAACACCCGGGCCGCCGACTGCACCTCCGCCGGAGCGTCGGGGTCGGCGCGCGGCACGAGCCCGGCGCCCTCGGCGGCGTAGCTTCCGCGCCCCAGCCGGCGCGCGACGGTCCCGCGGCGCGCCAGCCATCTCGCAGGCGCGCCGGCGCGCCGGGGACGCCAGCCGGACCGGAAGCGCCAGCGCCGAGCGGGCCTGGCTGGGCGGGGCGGCCGGGGCCGGGTGGCCCTGCGCGGGATGGCGGGGGAGGGGGGCTCCGCTGGTCGAGGTCACGCTCGTTGCTCCGCGTCCGTCGTGTAAGGCGTCACGGCCGCAGCGGCGGGCGCCCGGGGGCAGTGACGGATTGCCATCCCGACCACGGCTATCAGAATTTTGGTCTAGTTGTAAAGTGGACTGACCACCTGGCCTATGCGGTGGCGACCGCCGGGACGCGCCCGCGGCGGCACCCGGCGCGGGCCTGCTCCGGGCCGTGGCCCCGCCGCGCGCGGCCCGCTCTCGACGGCGGCCCAGGTTCGCGTATCCCCCTATGACGCCAGGGCTCCGGCGGCCCTTCCAGGTGGTGCCGGAGCGAGGCCGGCCCGCCGGCCGCGGGCGCGGTGTGGTTCGTTTCGGACAACCGGTCAGGCCACCTTACCTGTGCCCGTCGCTCGGCAGACCCATCGATGAGGACCCCTTGCGGGGCGCCACCCATGGGGCAGCGTATCGCCGGCTACGGCAACGCCCGCCTTGCGCCGCCCGGCTTCTTGTCCCGGCGCTGCCGGTGCTCGATCCCCTTCTCGAACTCCTGGGCCACCCGCAGGAGGTGCCGGTGCATGCCGGCGCGGGCCTTGGCCGGGGCGTGGGCCTCGATGGCCTTGCAGATGGCGCGGTGGTCGCGGAGGGTCGCGTTGCGCAGGGCGGGGGTCTGGAAGTGCTTCTCCATCTGGCGCCACATGGCGCCCCGCCCCTGGTCCCAGAGCATCTGGACCACCCACACCAGCGCGTCGTTGTGGGTGGCCCGCGCGATGGCCAGGTGGAAGTCGCGGTCAATCCCGTCGCTGCGCGGGTCGCCGGGGGGCAACGCCGCCAGGCCCTCCACGCTGGCGCGAATGGCCGCGATCTCCTCGGGTGTGGCCTCGCGCGCCGCCCAGGCGGCGGTCTCGCCCTCCACCACCCGGCGCGCACCGAGCAGCTCGAACGGGCCCTCGCCCTCCTCCTGGGTCGGCGGCACCGCGGTCGGCCTGGGCGCGACCACGAACACGCCTGCGCCCACCCGGACCTCCACCTTCCCCTCGATCTCCAGCGCGATGAGCGCCTCGCGGACCGAGGGGCGGGAGACGCCCAGCTGATGTGCCAGCTCGCGCTCGGCGGGGAGACGCTGCCCCGGGACGAACTCGCCGGAAGAGATGAGCTCGGAAAGCTGGCGGGCAATCTTGCGGTAGAGGCGATCGGTATCGACGGTCTGGATGGGCATTCGCGCTCTTCCCTGGGCGGCGGGGTACCTGCACCGTCGACGGTAACGGGACCGGGCCGGGCCATCAAGTGGCCTGTCCATCGCCCGCCCCCGGGGCAGGGCGCACCTGCCACGTGTCCCCCGAGCCGGGGAGGGGGTGCGCCTGCCCCCCGCCCCCGGATTCCTCAGCGCTCCACGCGCGTTCCGAGCCCCTTCATCGCCTTCTCCACCTCGGCCAGGGTGGCCATGGAGGTATCCCCAGGGGTGGTCATGGCCAGCGCCCCGTGGGCTGCCCCGCGCTCGACCGCCCACTGCGGGCCACGGCCGGAGAGGAAGCCGTAGATCAGCCCGGACGCGAACGAGTCGCCGCCGCCGACGCGGTCGAGGATCTCGAGGTCCTTCCGCTCGGGGGCCCGGTCAGCTGGCCACCCTGCCGGCGCAGCGCGCTCCAGTCGTTCCGGCTCGCCGAGCGGGCCTGGCGCAGCGTGGTCGCCACCGCCTTCCAGCCCGGATACTGGGCGGTGGCGGTCTCGATCATCTTCCGGTACGAGTCGACCTCGAGCCGGGTGAAGCCCTCGTCGAGCGAGGGAATCTCGGAACCCGAGCGCGGCCGTGAAATCCTCCTCGTTGCCCAGCATCACGTCGACGTGGCGGGCCAGCTCGCGGTTCACCTCGCGGGCCCAGGCCTTGCCGCCAATGCCCTTCCACAGCGACGCGCGGTAGTTGAGGTCGTAGGAGACGATGGTGCCGTGCTTGCGGGCGGCGCGCATGGCCTCCTCGGCCACCTGGGCGGTGGTCTCGGAGAGCGCCGCGAAGATCCCGCCGGTGTGGAACCAGCGCGCGCCCTCGCCGCCGAAGATGCGCTCCCAGTCGATCTGGCCGGGCCGGAGCTGGCTGGCGGCGGTGTGGCCGCGGTCGGAGCAGCCCACCGCGCCGCGCAGCCCGAAGCCGCGCTCGGTGAAGTTGAGCCCGTTGCGCACCGAGCGCCCCACGCCGTCGGTGGGCACCCAGCGCAGGTAGCCCTGGTCGACCCCTCCCTGCAGCATCAGGTCCTCGATCAGCCGACCGATGGGGTTGTCGACCAGGGCCGTCACCACCGCCGTGGACAGCCCGAAGCAGCGCCGGAGCCCGCGCGCCACGTTGTACTCGCCGCCCCCCTCCCAGGCCCGGAAGGACCGGGCGGTGGAGATGCGCAGGTCACCCGGATCGAGCCGGAGCATCACCTCGCCCAGCGAGACGAGGTCGTGCCGACAGCCTTCCCTGGGCCTGATGGCGAGGTCCACGCGTCCTCCCGTCTGGAAGAGGTTGTAGCAGGCGGTGGAGTGATACGGCCTGCACCGACCGGGACAGGGGGTGAAAGGGGTGCACGCTAGGCAAGCTGGCCGGGTATGTCAAGTGGCCCGATGGCCAGGCCAAAGTGGGATGTGGTAGGAAGAAGGGCATGACCGGGGCTGGGCGCCCGCCGCGGTCACCCGGTGGGCGGGGGCGCGAGCGAGGATGGGCCGGATGCGGATCGTGGACGCGCGCGTGGTGGTGTGCTGTCCGGCTCGGAACTTCGTGACGCTCAAGCTCACCACCGAGGGCGGGCTCACCGGCCTGGGCGACGCCACCCTCAACGGGCGCGAGCTGGCGGTGGCCGCCTACCTCGAGGAGCACGTGGCCCCGCTGCTGGTCGGCCGCGACGCCCGCCGCATCGAGGACACCTGGCAGCTGCTCTACAAGGGCGCCTACTGGCGGGGCGGGCCGGTGACCATGTCCGCCATCGCGGCGGTGGACACCGCCCTGTGGGACCTCAAGGCCAAGAGCCTGAACGTGCCGCTGTACCAGCTCCTGGGCGGCGCCTCGCGCGACGCGGTGCTGGTCTACGGACACGCCAGCGGCGTCGACGAGGATGCGGCGGTCCAGTCCGTGGCGAAGCTCCTCGAGGCCGGGTTCCAGGCGGTGCGGGTCCAGGCCGGCATCCCGGGCCTGCCCTCGACCTACGGCGTGGGCAAGCCCGGCAACCACCACTACGAGCCGGCCGAGCAGGGCGCGCCACCCGAGAACACCTGGAGCTCCGAGCGCTACATCGAGTTCGTGCCGCGGCTCTTCGAGCGCGTGCGCCGGGAGTTCGGGCCCCACCTGCACCTCCTGCACGACTGCCACCACCGGCTCACGCCCATCGAGGCGGCCCGGGTCGGCAGGAGCCTGGAGCCGTACCGGCTCTTCTGGATGGAGGACCCGACGCCGGCCGAGCTGCAGCAGAGCTTCCGGCTCATCCGCCAGCACACCACCACGCCGCTGGCCGTCGGCGAGACCTTCCACACCGTCCACGACTGCGAGCAGCTCATCCGCGAGCAGCTGGTGGACTACCTCCGGACCTCGGTCGTCCACGCGGGGGGGATCACCCACCTCCGCAAGATCGCCGCCATGGCGGAGCCCTACCAGGTCCGGCTGGGCCCGCACGGCGCCACCGACCTGAGCCCGGTGTGCGTGGCGGCCGCCCTCCACCTGGACCTGTCGGTCCACAACTTCGGCATACAGGAATACATGGCTCACTCGCCGGAGACCGACCGCGTCTTCCGGCACGCTTACCGGCTCGAGAGGGGGATGATGCACCCCGGCGAGCAGCCGGGGCTGGGCGTCGAGCTGGACGAGGCCGAGGCGGCGCGGTACCCCTACCGGCGCGCCTACCTGCCCACGAACCGGCGGCTGGACGGCACCGTGCATGAGTGGTGACATGTGGGCGTTTGGTCAGGCCACTTGACGGCCAGACCTTGGTTCTCTACTCTCGCCTCATCCGAAGCTGGCGCCGGCGCTCCGGCGTGGGAGCGCGCCCGGACGGCGCGGCCGCAGCGGCCGATGCGGGCAGGCCTGTGACGCGGGCATCGCAGGGAAACCGGAGGGATCATGACCGTGAAGAACATCCTGGTCCGCAGCGCGATGTGGATGGCCGTGCTCTCGCTCGTGGCGGGGCGGGCCTGGGCGGCGGAACCCCAGATCGTCCTCAAGCTGGCCGAGGTGCACCCCCAGGGCTACCCCACGGAGCTGGCCGACGAGGAGTTCGGGCGGCTGGTGGCGGAGCGGAGCGGCGGACGCATCAAGGTCGAGGTCTACCCCGGGGCGCAGCTGGGCGACGAGAAGGCCGCCATCGAGCAGGTGCAGATCGGCGCGCTGGCCTTCACCCGCGTCAGCTCCGCCCCCATGGCCCAGTTCTCGAAGCAGCTGGGCGTGTTCTCGCTGCCGTACATCTTCGACAGCAAGGAGCACATGTGGGCCTTCCTGAACGGCCCGGGCGGCCGGAAGATGCTCGACGGCCTGACCTCCTCCGGCTTCGTGGGCCTGGCCTACTACGACGGCGGGGCCCGCAGCTTCTACGCCAGCAAGCCCATCACCAAGGCCGCGGACCTGAAGGGCCTCAAGTTCCGGGTCATCCAGAACGAGTGGTCGGTGAAGATGGTCAACGCGCTGGGCGCCAACGCCACCCCCATGGCCTACGGCCAGGTGTTCAGCGCCATCCAGACCGGCGTCATCGAGGGGGCGGAGAACAACGCGCCCTCGTACCTCACCGCCAGCCACTACCAGGTGGCCAAGAACTACCTGCTCGACGGGCACCAGCGCATCCCGGAGCTCCTGGTGATGAGCAAGACGGTCTTCGACACGCTCTCCAAGGACGACCAGGCGCTCATGAAGAAGGCCGCGGCCGACTCGGTCGCCAAGCAGCGCGAGCTGTGGGACAAGTTCGAGGGCGAGGCGCTCGCCAAGGTGAAGACCGCCGGGTGCACCGTCACCGAGGTCAAGGACCCGACGCCCTTCCAGAAGGCGATGAAGCCCGTCATCGCGGAGGCCAAGGCGCAGTTCGGCGATGCGCTCGACGCCATCGCCGCAGCGCGTCCCAAGATCGGCCGCGGTCCTCTTGACGACTGAGCCGCGCCGGGCCGGCGGACGGCGGCCGCCGCTCGCCGGCCGGTCTCGGGCGAGGCATGATGCGGGAGGCCCGGCGAGCGCGCGGGCGGGAGGTTGCACATGGGCGTCGAACCGCTGAGCACGCCGCTGGGGACCCAGGAGAGCTTGCCCGCGCGCGTGCTGGCCATGGTCGACCGGGTCCTGGACGTGGCCACCATCAGCCTGCTGGTGGCGATGATCGTGATCGTCTTCACGCAGGTCATCACCCGCAAGCTGTTCAGCTTCGTCTTCGTCTGGTCGGAGGAGATCACGCTCCTCTGCCTGACCTGGTTCTCGTTCGTGGGCATCGCCATCGGCTTCCGGGAGAAGGTCCACCTGGCCATGGACGTGGTCACGAGCCTGCTGCCCAGGAAGGTGAGCTGGGCCCTGGACCGGCTCATCGACCTCAGCATCTTCGCCTTCGGCCTCTACCTGGTGATCTTCGGCTGGAAGTTCACGGTGCGGATGGGCCAGTCGACGCTGCCCGCCACCGGGCTCCCCAACAGCGTGCAGTACGTCATCATGCCCATCACCGGCGTGCTGACCTGCCTGTATTCCGCGCTTCAGCTCTTCGGCGTCGAGACGCGCCGCTACCTGCACATCGACGAGGAGATCAAGCGCGATGATGCCTGACCCGACCATCGGAATCTGGATCCTCTGCGTCAGCTTCCTCGTCTTCCTGCTCATCCGCATGCCGGTGGCGCTGTCGCTGGCGGCCTCGGCCATCGCCACCCTGGCCTACCTCAAGATCCCCATCATCGTGGTGGCCCAGCAGACCATCCAGGGCGTGAACGTGTTCTCGCTGCTGGCCATCCCGTTCTTCATCCTGACCGGGCAGATCCTGGGCGAGGGCGGGCTGGCCGAGCGGATCATCAAGTTCACCAACATCTTCGTGGGCCGGCTGCCGGGCGGCCTGTCGGTGGTGAACAGCGTCGCCTGCATGTTCTTCGGCAACCTCTCGGGCTCGGCCGCGGCGGACACCTCCGCCATCGGCTCGGTGATGATCCCGGTCATGGCCAGGAAGGGGTACTCGCCCGAGTACGCGGTCGGCGTCACCATCTCCTCGGCCATCCAGGGCGTGATCGTGCCGCCCAGCCACAACCTGGTGCTGTACTCGATCGTGGCCGCCGGCGTCGCCGGCGGCGTGTCGGTGGCCCGCCTGTTCCTGGCCGGCATCGTCCCCGGGTTCGTGCTCCTCCTCACCCTCATCACCGTCGGGCTGATCATCTCCTGGGCGCGCGGATACCCGAAGGGCGACCCGGTGGAGCGCAAGGAGATCCCGAGCATCATCTTCCACGGGTTGCTCTCCCTCACCCCGGCCGTCATCATCCTGGGCAGCATCATCTCGGGATGGGCCACCGCCACCGAGGGCGGCGCCATCGCCACCGTCTACTCGCTGGTGCTGGCCGGTCTCATCTATCGCGACCTGACGCTCCGCCAGCTCTGGCCGGTGCTGATCCGGACCTTCCGCACCGTGCTGATGGTCTTCTTCCTCATCGGGACCTCGACCGCCTTCGGCTACGCGATGAGCATCCTCCACCTGCCGGACCTCATCACCACCTGGTTCCTGGCCATCTCCCACCAGCCCTGGGTGATCCTGCTGCTCATCAACATCCTGCTCCTGGTCCTGGGCGGCCCCATGGACATGGCGCCCATGATCCTGATCCTCACCCCGGTCCTCCTGCCGGTGTGCATGAAGCTGGGGATGGATCCCGTCCACTTCGGCATCGTGCTCATCTTCAACTCCGGCATGGGGCTGCTCACGCCGCCGGTGGGGACCGTGCTCTTCATCGGCTGCGCCATCGGCAAGGTCTCGGTGAACGCCGGCACCAAGGCGATGATGCCGTTCTTCCTGGCCATGATCATCGCGCTGCTCCTCATCACCTACGTGCCGTCGCTCTCGATGTGGTTGCCCAACCTGGTCATGCCCTGACGGAGGCGGGCGCGGGCGGCGCACCCCTGGCGCAGCTCACCAAGACCATGTGCTGCGAGTGGGCCAGGTACAACGTCCAGGTGAACGGGATCGGCCCCGGGGAGAACCAGGTGGAGTAGCCGGCCGGGACGTGCTCCGGCGCCGGCTCGTTCACCGAGCGAGCATGGGCTGGCGGCGCTGGGCCAGCTGGATGGCGAGGCCCCAGGGATCGCGCAGCGTCGCCACCCGGTCGCCCAGGGGCGTGACCTCGACCTCGCCCGCGGCGGTGGCGCCGGCCTGGAGCAGGCGGGCTCGCTCCTCGTCGACGCGATCGGTCGCGAAGGCCACGTGCAGGAGCAGCGGATCCATGGCCCGGTAGTCGGGCACCTTCAGGCGGTCGTTGCGGTAGACCTCCAGCAGCACCGTCCCGTCCGAATCGGCCAGGAAGTGCGTGAACGAGGGCGCTCCTCCGGCGCGCGCGATCCGCATCCCCAGGTGGCGCTCGTACCAGCGCACCACCTCGACCGGGTCCTCCACCAGCAGCGCCACGTGCTCGATCTTCACGGCAGCCTCCTCGTCCGTTCGCCCCCAGCGCAGGCCCCGCGAAGCGGGGCCGGTGTCGAAGGGTCAGCGCAGGTCCGACATGGCCACGCCGTCCATGTCGTCGAAGGTCTGGTTCTCGCCGGCCATGCCCCAGATGAACGAGTAGGCGCGGGTGCCGACGCCCGAGTGGATCGACCAGCTGGGCGAGATGACCGCCTGCTCGTTGCGCACCACCAGGTGCCGCGTCTCGCCGGGCGTGCCCATGAGGTGCCGTGGCACCCGCTCGGAGAGCTCCTGGAGCTGCTCCAGGGTCAGCTCGAGCGTCATGAAGGGAACCGTGGGCGGGACGACCTGCCCGATGCAGGCCGAGGCCCCGGTGGTATAACCCGTCAACCATGCGAATCGTCCGCTTCAGCCAGGCCTTCATCCCCACCCTCAAGGAGGCGCCAGCCGACGCCCAGGTCGCGAGCCACAAGCTGCTCGTCCGCGGCGGCTACATCCGCCAGCTCGGCGCGGGCATCTACGACTACCTCCCCCTGGCCAAGCGTTCGCTCAACAAGATCGAGGCCGTCATCCGCGAGGAGATGGACGGCATCGGCGGCCAGGAGTTCTACCTGCCCGCCCTCCATCCGGCCGAGCTGTGGAAGGAGTCGGGCCGGTGGGAGGTGATGGGCGACAACATGTTCCGGCTCAAGGACCGCAAGGGCGGCGAGTACTGCCTGGGCATGACGCACGAGGAGATCTTCACGGCCATCGCCCGGGCCGAGCTGCGCAGCTACCGGCAGCTCCCCCAGGTCTGGTACCAGATCCAGACCAAGTTCCGCGACGAGCCCCGGCCCAAGTCCGGCCTGCTGCGGGTGCGCCAGTTCACCATGAAGGACGCCTACTCGCTGGACGTGGACCGGGCCGGGCTGGACCGGAGCTACGAGGACCAGCGCGGCGCCTACGAGCGCATCTTCACCCGCTGTGGGCTCGAGTTCGTGAGGGTGCAGGCCCACTCCGGCTCCATGGGCGGGAGCGAGTCCTCCGAGTTCATGGTGCGGACCGAGGCCGGCGAGGACCTGGTGGCGGCCTGCCCCAAGTGCCGGTACGCCGCCAACACCGAGACCGCCACCTCGCGCATCCCGCCCCAGGCGGACGGCCCCGGGTTGCCGACGCCCGAGAAGTTCCCCACCCCCGGCGTGGTCACCATCGAGGCGCTGGAGAAGCCGCCCCACGGCGTCCCGGCCCGGCGCCAGCTCAAGACGCTGATCTACCTGGCCGACGACCAGCCGGTGGTGGCGGTGGTGCGCGGGGACCAGGAGCTGAACGAGGCCAAGCTCCTCACCGCCACCGGCGCTGCGGTGGTGCGGCCCGCCCACCCGGAGGAGATCCCGCCGCTCATGGGCGCTCACGCCGGCTCGCTGGGCGCGGTAGGCTTCACCAAGGCCCGCGTGCTGGTGGACCAGTCGCTGGCCGAGCGCAAGGACATGGTCACCGGGGCCAACCAGGACGGCTTCCACCTCAGGGGCGTGGACGTGCGGCGCGACGTGCTGGCCCACGGGGCCGCCCTGGCCGATCTCCGCACCGTCAACGCAGGCGAGGGTTGCCCGCGCTGCGACGGCGTGCTCGACGTCTACCGGGCGCTGGAGGTGGGGCACATCTTCAAGCTGGGCACCAAGTACTCCAGCTCCATGCAGGCCGCCGTGCTGGATGCCGACGGCAAGCAGGTGCCCATCGTCATGGGGAGCTACGGCATCGGGGTGGAGCGCATCCTGGCGGCCGCCATCGAGCTCCACCACGACGACAACGGCATCTCCTGGCCCATGTCCGTGGCCCCGTTCCACGCCACCGTCCTCACCCTCGGGCCGGAGCCGGAGATCAAGAGCGCTGCCGAGGAGCTGGTGACCGCCCTGGCGCAGGCGGGGGTGGAGGTGCTCTTCGACGACCGCGACGAGCGCGCGGGCGTGAAGTTCAAGGACGCCGATCTGATCGGCATCCCGCTCCGGCTTTCCATCGGCAAGAAGGGGCTGGCGGGCGGCAACGCGGAGTGGAAGCTGCGCAGCGGCGGCGCGGTGGAGCTGGTGCCATTCTCCGAGGTGCCGCGGCGGGCCGCCGAGCTGGTGCGGGCGGCCACGACCGCGCACTGACCAGGAGGCTATCGTGCGCATCCGGATCGGGACGGGGGCCGAGGGCGAGGTGGTGCTGCCCCCCGGCGAGGCCGAGGCGCTGGGCCTGGCCGGCGGCGGCCAGGGGGAGCTGCTCTCGGCGCGCGGCGCCTTCACGCTGGTGCTCCCCGCCCGCGACGAGGCCCCCAGGGCCTGGTTCGCCGGCTCGCTGGCGGCGGTGACGGTCCCGGAGGCGGTGCAGTTCATCTTCACCTCTCTCAAGACCGGCGTGCTGCTCCTGGCGTTCGGCGAGGGGCGGGGCGGAGCGCCCGCCGCGCCGGAGCGGCTGCGCCGCAAGAGCGTCTACTTCCGCGACGGCCAGATCGCCTTCGCCTCGTCCTCCGACCTGGCCGACCGGCTGGGCCAGGTGCTGCGCCGTGCAGGGATGGTCTCGCCCGCCGACCTGGAGCGCTGCAGCCGCATGGTGCGAAGCGGGCGCCCGCTGGGGCAGGTGCTGGTCGACGAGGGCGTGCTCACGGCCGGGCAGCTCTACGAGGGTGTATCACTACAAGTCAAGGAGATCCTGCTCAACGCCTTCGTCGAGACCGACGGCACCTTTGCCTTCCTGGAGGGGCCGGCCGACGAGCGGAACGCGGTCAAGCTGCCGCAGCGCACCCGGGACCTCCTGCTCGAGGGCATGCGTCGCCTGGAGGAGGCCGACGCGCTGGCGCAGGAGCTGGGCGGGCGCCGCGCCGTCCTGGCCCGCGGCCCGGAGGCGGAGCGGCCGCTCACGCACGAGGAGGACTTGCTCCTCCAGGCCGTCGACGGCCGGAAGGACCTGATCGAGGTGGGGCTGGAGACCGGGCTGGGGCATCTGCTGGCGCTCCAGACCGCCGCCAGCCTGGTCCGCGACGGCCTCCTCCGGCCGGTGCAGCCGGCCGGGCCGGCCCCCGAGCCCGAGCTGGAGGAGACGCCCACCATGCGGATGGGCGGCCCCTTCGACATCTACCGGCGCCTCTTCGTGCGCGTGCACGAGGCCATCGCCGGCGCCGGCCAGGACGCGTCCGGGCGGCTCAACAGCTACTTCCAGCGGCTCCCCGCCCGCAACCGCGCCGTCTTCGACGGGGTGCGCTTCGGGTCCGACGGCGACATCGAGGTGTCGCGGGTGCTCGACAACGTCAACGCGCGCGGCGAGTACAAGGGGGCCGCGGCCCGCGCCCGCGCGCTGGAGGCCCTCGAGGATCTCCTCTCCTTCGCGCTCTTCGAGGTGAAGAACTGCCTGGAGCGCGGCGAGGCGGACCTGGTGCTGCGCGAGGTGGGCCGGATCCAGATGGGAAAGGCATGAACGCGTCCGAACGGATCTGCGCCGCCCTGGACTTCGGCTCGCTGCGCGAGGCGGAGCCCTTCGCGCGGCGGATCGCTCCGCACGTGGGCATGCTCAAGGTGGGCCTGGAGCTGTTCCACGCCGAGGGCCCGGCCGCCGTCCGCGCCATCGCGGCCCTGGGCCGACCGGTGTTCCTGGACGCCAAGCTCCACGACATCCCCAACACCGTCGAGGGCGCGGCGCGCGGCGCCGCCGCCACCGGCGCCAGGCTCCTGACCGTCCACGCCTCCGGCGGCGCGGAGATGATCCGGGCAGCGGTCCGGGGGGCCGGCCCGGCCGTGCGCATCCTGGGGGTCACCATCCTGACCAGCCTGGACGCGGACGCGCTCGACGAGATCGGCCTGGACGGGCCTCCGCAGGAGGCGGTGGTGCGGCTGGCCAGGCTGGCGGTGGCGGCCGGGGCGGGCGGGCTGGTGTGCTCGCCCCAGGAGGTGCGGGCGGTGCGCGCCGCGGTCGGTCCCGGGCCGCTCTTGGTGGTGCCGGGGGTGCGGCCGGCCGGGGCGAGCCGGGGGGATCAAGCCCGGGTGGCCACGCCGGCGGCGGCCGTGGCGGAGGGCGCCGACGTGATCGTGGTCGGGCGGCCGCTGCGCCAGGCCGACGATCCGGTGGCGGCGGCGCAGCGCATCGCGGCGGAGATTGCGACACCCTGAGCAACCAACCTGGACCTGGGTGTTCGCTCCGGGAGTGACTCATGTCCGAATCCCAGATCGTCGTGGTCGGCAGCATCAACATGGATCTGGTGGTCCGGACGGCGCGGCTCCCCGAGGCGGGCGAGACCGTGCCGGGGAAGAGCTTCGCCACCATCCCCGGCGGGAAGGGCGCCAACCAGGCGGTGGCGGCCGCCCGGCTGGGCGCGCGCACCGCCATGGTGGGCTGCGTGGGCGACGATGCATTCGGGCAGGAGCTGCGCCGGGTGCTGGCGGCCGACGCGATCGACTGCCGCGCGGTGCGGGAGGCGGCCGGGGTCCCCACCGGCGTGGCGCTCATCGAGGTGGACGACGCCGGGCGCAACCACATCGTGGTGGTTCCGGGCGGGAACGGGCGGCTCCTGCCGGCCGACGTGCAGGCGCACGAGGCGCTGCTGGCAAGCGCCCGGGCGGTGGTGCTCCAGCTGGAGGTTCCGCTCCCGACGGTGGTGTGGACCGCGGTCCGGGCGCGGGCGCTGGGCAAGCTGGTGGTGCTGAACCCCGCCCCGGCCCAGCCCTTGCCACCGGAGCTCCTGGCCTCGGCCGACTACCTGGTCCCCAACGAGCTCGAGGCCGGCGCGCTCGCCGGCGTCCGGGTGGACTCGCCCGCGGCGGCGGCCGAGGCGGCCCGGCGGCTCCGGGCGCAGGGGCCGCGCAACGTGATCATCACCCTGGGCGCGGCGGGCGTGCTGTCGGCCACCGCCGACGAGGTGCGGCACCACCCCGCCCGGCCGGTGCAGGCGGTGGACTCGACCGCCGCCGGCGACACCTTCATCGGCGGGCTGTGCGCCGCGCTGGTGGAGGGGCGCCCGCTGGATCGGGCCATCGCCTTCGCGCAGGCGGCGGCGGCCATCAGCGTCACGCGCCCCGGGGCGCAGACGTCGAATCCCGCGGCGGGAGGAGGTCGAGGCAGAGGCGTAGGGCGGAGTCTCGGGCCCGGGCCCGGGCCCGTCCACGCGGATCAGCGCCCGGCCCGCCGCAGCAGCACGTAGACCGCGCCCGCGCCGCCGTCGACCGGCCGGGCGGTGGCGAAGGCGAGCACGTGCCGGCCGAAGCGGTTGGTGGCCAGCCAGGTCCGCAGCGCGTCCTTCAGCACCGGGAGCTGATCCTTGGAGTGGGTGCCGCGGCCGTGCACCAGGAGCACGCAGCGCTTCCCGCCCTGGCGCGCGCGGCGGAGGAAGTCGTCGACCGCCGCCTTGGCCTCCTCGCGCGTCATCCCGTGGAGGTCGAGGTAGCCCTGGACCGCGAACTCGCCGCGGCGGAGCTTGGCCACGATGGCCGGGTCGATCCCGGTCACGCGGCCCTCGATGAACTCGTCCGAATCCGAGATGTCGAACGGCGCGTCGCCCGAGATGAGGGCCCGCAGCGCGTCCACGGCCTCCAGCTCGGGATCCCAGACGGCGCCCCCGGCCGCCGGCGGCGGCGGCGGGGGGGCGGAGCCGGCTCCGGGGTCGACGGGGTGGACGTCCCGCGTCGCCTGGGCCCACAGCTCGTCCTCGGTGAGCACCTGAGGGGCGGCCGCCGCGGCCGGGGCCGGCGCGGACGGGGGCGCGGCCTTCCGCCTCCGCGCCGCCTCCTGCTCCCGCTCCCGCGCCTCCTTCACCGCCTTCAGCTTTCCGAAGGCGTCGTTGAACGGCCTCTGCTTCTTGCCCACCAGGGGACTATAAGCCGTGTCCCGGGGCTGTCGAGGGAGCCCGGCGCGAGCCGAGGGAAGGGGGTGCCGTGGACATCGGGGTGGAGTGCCCGTACTGCGGAGAGTGGGTGACCATCTTCATCGACCCGGGCGGCGGGGAGTCGCAGACCTACGTGGAGGATTGCCCGGTCTGCTGCCGGCCCTGGGTCGTTCACGCCGTCCGGGAGGAGCCGGGCGGGTTCGCGGTGGGGCTGGCGCGGCAGGACGAGTAGCCCGGGCGGCGCTCTACCACCCCAGGTTCACCACGTAGCCCACCCGCACGCGTGGGTTCCAGAGGCGGCCAGGGTACATCGAGTACTCGACCGCTCCCTCCCAGTGATCGCGGAAGAGCATGCGCGCGCCGGCGTAGAAGGCGGCCACGCCGTGCCTGCTGTGGACCGTGCCGCCATCGACCGAGGACCGGAAGTCGCCCTTGGTCCAGACCTGGCCCGCCCCGGCGTACGGCGTCAACGAGAGCTTCGCCAGCCGCAGCTCGTATCCGGCGCGGACGTCCCACCCGCCCTCGGCGACGTTCAGCCGGTCGCGGACGTAGGACGCGCTGACCGGGCTCAGCGCATGGGCCAGGACGCCGTGCGCCCGCAATCCCACGCTGAGCCGCCGCCTCGCCCAGGCGATGCCCGCCTCCGCACCCAGCGAGTTCACGGTGATCCGGTTCACCTCGATGGGCGGGATGTAGGCCGCCCCCACGAAGGCGCGAAAGCCCGGGGGCGCTGGCAGCCCCAGCGCCAGGCGGGGGCGCGGGAAGAGGCGCGCGTGATCCGAGGCGGTGAGCTCGCGCTTGTCCGCGGCCCCCACGTCCCCGCTGATGACCGGGATGCCGGTCAACTCCAGCCCGAGGTCGAGCTGACCCGGCGCGAGCGCGCCCGGCGCCTCGATGGCCGGAAGGTCCAGGAGGAGCGCGTGGATGTCGACCAGGCGCCGTTCGCGCCCGGCCACGTCCTGCGCCGGAGCGGGGAAGGCGGCCAGCAAGGAGAGCACGAGCAGGGCGCGGGCGCAGGACGTCATCATGCCTCTCACACGGCTGCCCCTTCGCATGCGCCACCTCCCGTCAGGGGCTGGGCTGGGCGGCCGTCTTTCCTGGAGCCGGAGACCGGCCGACCAGGGTGAGGTGGAGCTCGATCCCGTCCGCATTACGGATGGTCCCCATACCCGCGGAGTAGGGCTTCATCCCGAACATGTGGTGGTAGATGCGGGTCGTCCCCTCCCCCCGCAGGACGCCGCCCTCCACGGTCACCCGCACCGGCAGCCTGATCGCGGCCTCCACGCCGTGGATAGCGAGCTGGCCGGAGACCTCCAGGTGCCCATTGTCGAGCCGCTTGACGGATCGTGAGGTGAAGGTGACGTCCGGGTGCTGCTCGACATCGAGCTGCGACCCGGATCGCATCGAGTCGGCGATCTTGCGCCGATCGTCCTCGCCGATCGTGTCCTCCAGGCCGTACTTCCTCCGGAGGGCCGGGTCGTCGTTCTGGAGCGAGGCGGCCGAGACCCGGACCTCCACCCGCGAGCTCTCCGGGGCGTCCGCGTCGTACACGACCGAACCCGACGGGTTCCGGGCGGCGATCACGTGCGAGTGGGCCACCCCGCCCAGCACGCCGGCGGGCCGGGTGATCGCGACCAGCTCGGTCTCCGCCGGATCGAGCGAGTAGGTGACCGGGCTGGCGGCGGCCAGGCAGGGGATGAACGCGAGGAGCAGGGCCAGCCTCATGCGGTACAGCGATGCGCGAGCGAGTTCTTCGGTACCGGAATCCACGGCTGGCGCCCCAAGCGAGCGGCCCCGGCCCGACCGGCGCGAGCGCCGCACGCTGGGGATCGCGCCTGCGGCAGAGGATCGCGCCCGCCGGGGCGACCCGCGTCGTCCCCCGGCGGGTCGGCCTCTCGCGTTCGGCAAGTTCAGTCTTGACTGAACTCTTGAAACAGCCTAGACCGGGCCGCATGCGGAAGCCGGTCGACCTCGAGCTGCGTGGCTGGGTGGAGCAGGTCTCCATGCTGCTGGAGCGGGACGGGCTCCCGCGGATGGCCGGACGCATCTTCGGCTGGCTGCTGGTGTGCGATTCCGCCCGAGCAGAGCATGGAGGACCTTGCCGCCGCGGTGCAGGGGTCGAAGGCCTCGATGAGCACCATGACGCGCTTGCTGGTGCAGTCGGGGCTGGTGGAAAAGGTCCGCACCCCCGGCGCCCGCCGCGACCAGTTCCGGGTGCAGCCCGGGCAGTGGCAGAAGCTCTGGCGCTCCCGCATCGAGCTGATCCACCAGGCCACCACCCTGACCGGGCGGGGGCTGGACCTGCTGTCGGGGAAGCCTCCCGCGGCCCGGGCGCGCCTGGAGGAGCTCCACCGACAGTACCAGTTCTTCAGCCTGCACTTCCCCGAGCTCCTGGACCGCCTGGAGCGGGAGTGGCTCGGGGCGGGGATCCAGCGGCCGTCCGCCGCACGCGCGCGGCGGAATCGAAATACGGCGCGGCACATCTGGTAGGCGGGCGATCATGATTCGTGAGCGCGGAAGCCCGTCTGCAAGGAGGGGGGCCCCAGCGAAGCTGGGGGGAGGGGCGCAGCCCCTCCGCCGCGGGGCAGCCGCGCGCAGCCGCGGAGCGGCGAGCACGGCGCAGGGCACCGCGCTGCGGGGGTGGGGCCCCGACGGCTCTGCCGGCGGGGCGGGGCGGCACGCCCCGTAGGAAAGGAAGACCATGGCCATCGTCTCGGTGCAGAACGTCTCGAAGGACTACATGCTGGGCAAGACCGTGGTCCCGGCCCTGCGCGGCGTCACGCTCGACATCGACCGCGGAGAGTTCCTGTCCATCGCCGGCCCGTCCGGCAGCGGAAAGACCACCCTCCTCAACGTCATCGGCTGCGTGGACACGGCCACCGGCGGCACGGTGCTGGTGGGCGGGAAGGACACCCGGCTGCTCTCGGAGCGGCAGCTCACCGATCTCCGGCTCCACACCATCGGGTTCATCTTCCAGAGCTTCAACCTGGTCCAGGTGCTCTCGGTCTTCCAGAACGTCGAGTTCCCGCTCCTGCTGCAGGGCAAGCTGACCCGCAGCGAGCGCGAGGCCCGGGTGATGGGCCTGCTGGACGCGGTCGGCATCGCCGAGTACCGCACCCACCGCCCCAACGAGCTCTCCGGCGGGCAGCGGCAGCGGGTGGCGGTGGCGCGGGCGCTGGTGACCCGGCCGGCGCTGGTGCTGGCCGACGAGCCCACCGCCAACCTGGACTCGCAGACCGGCGGCACCATCATCGACCTGATGAAGGACATGAACCACCGGGACGGCACCACCTTCATCTTCTCGACGCACGACCCCAAGGTCATGTCGCACGCCAGCGCGGTGATCCGCATCGCCGACGGCCGGCTGGTGGAGCGCGAGGAGCTGAACGGCGCGGCGGCGGGCGGGAGGGCCTAGCCATGCGGAGCAGGATCCGCGTCGGGAGCATTCTGGTTCAGATCGCTTTCCGCAACCTGTTCGCCAGCCGCTGGAAGACCGTCATCATCGGCGGGATCGTGCTCTTCGGCGCGTTCCTGGTGGTGCTGGGATCGTCCTTGCTCGACTCCATCGACGTGGGGATGCGCCACTCCATCCAGGGCTCGCTGGGAGGGCACGTCCAGGTCTACCGCCAGGACTCGAAGGACGACCTGGCCATCTACGGCGGCATGATGGGCCCGTCCGATCTCCGGCCCATCGAGGACTTCGCCAGGCTCAAGGCGGTGCTGGAGAAGGTGCCCAACGTTCGCGAGGTCGTGCCCATGGGCATCGACCAGGCCATGGTCTCGACCGGCAACGTCTTCGACCGGGCGCTGGAGGAGCTACGCCAGGCGGTGCGCACGCGGCTGGCCGGCGATCGCTCGGAGGCGGCGGAGCGCACCTACCGGGCCAAGAAGGAGCACGTGCAGTACATGACCGGGCTGCTGCGGCAGGAGCTGCACGAGGCCCGCGCCATCATCGACGAGCAGTCGATGAGCTCGAGCCAGCGCCAGGAGTTCGAGACCAACGCCGCGGACTTCAGACGGGCCACCCCCCCCACCTTCTGGTCGCAGGATTTCGAGAAGGATCCCTTGAACACGCTCGAGTTCCTGGAGAACCACATCGCCCCGCTGTCGCTCGACGGCGGCACCATGTTCATCAACTACGTGGGGACCGACCACGAGGCCTTCCGGCGGGCCTTCGACCGGATGGAGCTGGTGGCCGGCTCCTGGGTGCCGCCCGGCAAGCGCGGCGCGCTCGTCGGGACCTACTACGCCGAGGAGTACCTGAAGCTCAAGACCGCGCACCGCCTGGACAGGATCCGGGACGCGCTGGCCCGGGGAAAGAAGATCGCCAGGGACCTGGAGCTGCAGCGCTGGGTTCGTGAGAACACCACCATGACCCGGGACATCCTGCTGCAGCTCGATCCGCAGCAGTCGGCCGCGCTGGCGGCCGACCTCCGCGCGTTCCTGGGCTCCTCCGAGACCGAGTTGCAGCCCCTGCTCTCGAGGTTCCTGGACACCGACGACCGGAACTTCGCCCAGCGCTACCGGTACTTCTACGACCGGATCGTCCCGCTCGTGCACCTCTACATGTTCACGGTGGGCGACACCATCACCATCAAGGCCCCCACCCGCACCGGCTACATCAACTCGGTGAGCGTCAAGGTCTACGGCCTGGTGAACTTCCGCGGGATGGAGAAGAGCGGGCTGGCCAGCGTCATGACCATCATGGACCTCATGACCTGGCGGGATCTCTACGGGCACCTCACCCGCGAGAAGGCCGCCGAGATCGCCGAGCTGAAGAAGGAGGTCGGCGCACGGGACCTGAGCCGCGATGACGCCGAGGCGGCGCTGTTCGGCTCGCCCGGGGGCGTCTCGGTGGCGGAGACCAAGGCCACCCGGATCGCCGACCCGGTGCTGAAGAGCCGCGTCGACACCAGGGAACTGTTCGCCCGCTCCTACGGCCAGGACGAGATCGACAACGGGGTGGCGCTCAACGCGGCCATCATCCTGAAGAAGAGCTCGGGCGCCGACATCCGCCGTGCGGTCCGGGACGTGAAGGCCGCGGTCGAGAAGGCCGGGCTTCCCCTCAAGGTGGTCGACTGGCAGCAGGCGGCCGGGATGGTGGGCCAGCTCGTGACCCTGTTTCGGTTCGTGCTCTACACGGCGGTGGGGATCATCTTCGGGGTGGCGCTCATCATCATCAACAATGCCATGGTCATGGCCACGCTCCAGCGAGTGAAGGAGATCGGCACGGTGCGCGCCATCGGCGCCCAGCGGCGGTTCGTGCTCATGATGCTCCTGCTGGAGACGGTGGTGATCGGCCTGGCCTTCGGCCTGGCCGGGGGCGTGCTGGGGGCGCTCACCGTCAAGGCCGTCGCACTGGTGGGCGGCATCCCCGCGCCGAACGACCAGCTCTTCTTCCTCTTCTCGGGGCCGGCCCTCATCCCGAGCATCGGCGGCACCAGCCTGGCCGTCGCCCTGGTGATCGTCTTCTTCGTCTCGGTCCTCTCCGGGCTGTACCCCGCGCTGCTGGCCATGCGGGTCACGCCGGTCGAGGCGATGGCGTCGGAGGAGTGACCGTGTTCCTCACCGATCTGAAGATCGCCGCCCGCAACCTGGCCCAGCACACCAAGCGCAACCTGTTCCTGGGAACGGCCATGGCGGTGGTGGCGGGGCTGCTGGTGCTGCTCAACGGGCTCACCGGCGGGATCCGGGCGGCCATGCTCGAGTCGGGAACGACCCTCCAGACCGGGCACGTGAACGTGGGTGGCTTCTTCAAGCCCACCTCCGGATCCTCCGCGCCGCTGGTCACGGACTACGAGAAGGTCCTGGCCGACACGCGCAAGATCGTCCCGGAGATCGACTACGTCACCGTCCGCATGCGCGGGTACGCCAAGGCGGTCTCCGAGAACGCGTCCATGGACCTGGTCCTTTCCGGCATCGACATCGAGAAGGAGCCTCGCCTCAAGGACGTCGTCCAGCTCGAGGCCGGCAGCCTGGATGCGCTGAAGGAGCCGGGCACGCTGCTCCTCTTCGAGGACCAGGCCAAGCGGCTGGAGGTGGGGATCGACGACGTGATCACCTTCTCGGCCCCGACCGAGCGTGGCGCCAGCAACACCGCCGACGTCAAGGTGGTGGCCATCGCCCGCAACGTGGGGATCATGTCGAGCTTCTGCGCCTTCGTGCCGTCGGTCACGCTCAGCCGGCTCTACAACCTGACCCCCACCGCCACCGGCGCCATCCACGTCTTCCTCAAGGACGAGAACCAGTCCAAGGCGGTGGCGGAGCGCCTGCGCCAGGGGCTGAAGAAGGCCGGCTACCGGGTGATGGATCCGGACGCGCAGCCCTACTGGATGAAGCTCTACATGAAGGTCAACGCCGAGGACTGGACCGGGCAGAAGCTGGACGTCAGCACCTGGGAGGACGAGCTCAGCTTCCTGACCTGGATCCTGGTGGCGCTCAGGGGGCTGCAGACGATCCTGCTCTTCGTGCTGCTCGTGATCGTCATCGTGGGCATCCTCAACACCCTGGCCATCGCCATCCGCGAGCGGACCCGCGAGATCGGCACGCTGCGCGCCATCGGCATGCAGCGGAGGAAGGTGCTGGAGCTGTTCCTGCTCGAGATGCTGCTCCTGGGCCTGCTCGGCTCGGTGGGCGGCGCGCTCTCGGCGGCGGCCCTCTCGGCGGCGTTGAACGCCGCGCACGTTCCGGTCCCGGAGGCGTTCCTCATGTTCCTGATGCAGGACCACCTGCGCCTGCTGGTCACGCCGGGCATCGTGCTGTGGAGCGCGGTCTTCGTCACCGCGGTCACGGCGGTGGCCGCCGTCTATCCCTCCTGGAAGGCCTCGCGCCTGGCCCCCGTCACCGCCATGCACCACATCGGATGAAACCCACCATGACCCCTCGCACCCTGCTGGCCCTGCTCCCCGCCCTCGCCCTGACCGCCCCGCCGGTGGCCCGCGCCCTCACCGACGACGAGCTCCACAAGGTGGTCCAGACCGTCGACGACCGCCAGCGCAACTCCGGCGACTGGCGCGCCCTCTGCTACATGGAGTCGAAGGAGAAGGGGAAGACCGACACCGTCTACGAGCTGATGGTGTACCGGCGCGACCAGGACGACAAGCAGCTCTTCCTCTTCACCAAGCCCAAGTCGGAGGCGGGCAAGGGGTACCTGCGCATCGAGAAGAACCTGTGGAGCTACGATCCCTCCACCGGCCGCTGGGAACGCCGCACCGAGCGCGAGCGGATCGGTGGGACCGACACCCGGCGCGACGACCTGTCGGAGCCCAAGCTGGCCGAGGACTACGAGTCGAAGTGGGAAGGGGACGAGAAGCTGGGCGTCTACGACGTCTATCACATCGTGCTCACGGTGAAGCCGGGCGTGGACGTCTCCTACCCGGTCCGCCACCTGTGGGTGGACAAGGCCTCGCTCAACATCCTCAAGCGCCAGGACTTCGCCCTCTCCGGGAAGCTGATGCGGACCAGCTACTACCCGAGGTGGAAGAAGATCTACTCCGAGTCGAAGAAGGACGAGGTCTGGTACCCGGAGGAGATGCGCTTCTTCGACGAGATCGAGAAGGGGAACTCGACCCTCATCCTGATCCAGGAGATCGACCTGCGCTCCCTGGACCCCAACATCTTCACCAAGGCCTGGCTGGAGTCGAAGAGCCGGTAGCCGGCGGCGGAAGCCACGGAGGGAGCGCCATGAACGGAAGGTTCCTGGCGGCGGTCCTGACCGCCGCGCTGGCGGCCGGTGTGCGGGCGCAGGATCGCCCGTCGGAGGACGAGCTCTTCGGGACGCCGCCCAAGGCGGCGGCGCCCGCGCCGGAGAAGAAGCCGGCACCCGCGCCGCCGGGCGGGGCGTCGAACCACGGGCAGACCGAGGCCGAGCTGTTCGGCGCGCAGGCGGCCCCCCCCGCCCCGGTGGCGCCGCCCGGGACGCTCATCCCGCGCGAGCGGGAGGACTGGCTCAGGATCGGCGGCCTGCTGCAGCTGCAGGCGCAGGCCTCGGCGTACCAGGATTCTGCCCCCCGCGACTGGCCCTTCAGCTCGCCCAACCTGCTCGACGTCTACCTGGACACCCGACCCAACGATCGGGTGCGCGGGTTCGTGCTGGGCCGGCTGAGCTGGGATCCCACCGTCCAGGGCTCGAGCGGGACGCAGTCGCGCCTGGCCGGCTCCGCCGGCGGGGGTGGCACGGGCACGGTCGGCTTCGGCGCCAGCCCCACCACCGCCAACCCCGGCGCGGTGCTCGATCAGCTGTGGCTCAACTTCGACGTCCACCACCGCGCCTTCATCACCGCCGGGCGCCAGCACGTGAAGTGGGGGGTGGGCAAGTTCTGGAACCCGACCGACTACCTGCACCCGGTCCGGCGCGATCCGCTGGCCACCTTCGACACCCGCACCGGGACCACGCTGGTGAAGGTCCAGGTGCCCTGGGAGAAGCGCGGCTGGAACCTCTACGGCATCGCCATCCTCGAGGACCTGGCCGGCGACACCACCCGGACCGACAGCCGGCTGGGCCGCATCGGGGGCGGCGGCCGGGCCGAGCTGGTGCTGGGCAGCGCCGAGCTGGGCCTGGACGCGATGCTCCAGGACGGGCACCGGGTGCGCTACGGCGCCGACCTGTCCGCCGGCATCGGCGACTTCGACGTCTACTCCGAGCTGGCGCTCCGCACCGGCGGCGACACCCCGCGCTGGACGCTGCAGGGGACGGCCGAGCCCGCCCCGGACCACCTCACGCCGCAGGTGGTCGCGGGCGCGACCTGGGCCTTCAGGTACTCGGACCAGGACTCGCTCAGCCTGGGGGCCGAGTACTTCTACAACGACCCGGGCTACGACGACCGGCGCATCTACCCGTTCCTGCTGGCGGGCGCGCCCGCCCTGGTGTCGGGCACGCTGGTGCAGCGGGACACGCGCGCCTTCAAGCCCTTCTACCTGGGCAAGCACTACGCCGCCGTGAGCCTGACGCTGCCGCAGCCCGGATCGTGGAACGACACCACCATCGTCCTGTCCGCGATCGGGAACCTCTCCGACCGGAGCTACGTGGCCCGCCTGGACGCGTCGGTGCTGGTGCTCACGTACATGACGGTGGAGGCGTTCGTGGCCGGCCACTTCGGCCAGAAGGGCGGCGAGTTCCGCCTGGCCATCGGGCGCGAGAACGCCGCCGCCGCCGAGGCGCTGACCGGCCAGTCGTTCCCCGCCGGGGCGCCCATGGTGGACGTGGGGGTGGCGCTGCGGGTGAGCCTGTAGCGCGAGGGGGTTGGGGCCCCTGGTGGGCTCGCGCGATCCGCGCAAGGGTGAACGCCCTGGGACACCCGCTGCTCGGTCTCGTACCCCTCGCAGAGCGGCGTCGAGCTGGGATCGGTTCGGACCGGCGCTCGCAAGCGCGCCGCACAGCGAGTACAGTTGCATTCGACCCATCGTAGTCGGCGGCGGTCGCTGTCTCGTGTCTAGCCCTGCTCCGCCATGTGAGCGCGTGCTCATCCTGGAAGACGACCTCGACACCCTCGAGTCGCTGGGTGACCTGCTGGTGATGGAAGGCGTATCCGCGGTTCAGGGTGCCAAGACGACCGCGGAAGCGCAGCGCATTCTGGCGAGTGGGTTCCGGCCGTCCGCCGTCGTGCTCGACCTCAATCTGGATGGCGATCGCGGCGAATGGTTCGCTGGCGAGCTGAGAGCTGACCCGGTCTACAGTGCGGTGCCGATCATCGCCGTGTCAGGCGATTACATCGCCTTGCGCAGAATCGAAGGCCTCATCGAGGGGGGGTTCCTCAAGCCCGTCGACCCCGTGAAGCTGCTGAAGGCGCTGCGAGAAGTCTGCCGAGAAGTCCGCGAGCCGTAGCCAACGTGGCCGTCACCGCCCGGGGGCGCTGCGGGACCTACCCGGGCGGGCGCGCCCGCCTCAGAACACGAACTCCTCCCCCTGCGCCCGCAGCGCGGTCAGCGAGGCCAGGTTCACGATCTGCTGCACCGAGCAGCCGGTGGGGAGGATGTTCACCGGCTGCTTCATGCCCAGGAGCACCGGACCGATGGTCTCCGCGCCCCCCAGCCGCTCCAGCAGCTGGTAGGAGATGTTGGCGGCGTCCAGGTCGGGGAAGACGAACACGTTCGCGTCCTGCTGCAGCAAGCAGAATGGGAACTCGGTGCGGCGCACGTCGGCGTTGAGCGAGGTGGAGGCCTGCAGCTCGCCGTCCACCTCCAGGTCGGGACGGCGCTGGCGCACCACCTGGGCGGCCTCGCGCATCTTGGCGGGGCTCTGGCCGGCGGCCGAGCCGTAGCTCGAGTAGCTGAGCAGGGAGATCCGCGGCGTCACCCCGAAGTAGCGCGCCAGCTCCGCCGTCTGGATGGCGATCTCGGCCACCTCGCTGGCGGTCGGGTCGATGGCCAGGGTGCAGTCGGCGAAGAACTTGAAGTCGTTCTTGGTGACCACGATCTGCACGCCGGCGGCGCGCCGGCCGGTGCTGGCCCGGATCACCTCCAGGGATGGGCGGATGGCCTCGGCATACGAGGTGCTGATCCCGGTGACCAGGCCGTCCACCTCGCCCAGCTCCAGCATGACCGCGCTGAAGTAGTTGCGGGTGCGGAGGCGGCGGCGGGCGTCGTCCATGGTGACGCCGCGGCGCTGGCGCAGGGTCCACAGCCGCTGCGCGTACCGCTCGGCGTCGGGGCTGTGGAGCGGGTCGACGACCTGGACCCCCTTCAGCTCCTCGATGCCGGCGGTGGTCTGGCGGATGAGCTCGACCGGGCCGAGCAGCACCGGCTCGCAGATGGCCTCCTCGCGCAGGATGGCGGCGGCCTGCTGGACGTTGGGGTGGTGCCCCTCGGGAAAGGCGATGCGGGTGAGCTTCTTGCGCGCCCGGCTCACCACCGACCAGAGCACCTGGTGGGCACGGCTCTGGCGGCTGCGGAGCTGCTCTACGTACTCGGACATGTCGATGCGGGTGCGCGCCACGCCGCCGTCCATGGCCGCCTTGGCCACCGCCGGCGCCACCCACAGCAGCACCCGCTGGTCGAGGGGCTTGGGGATGATGTACTGGCGCCCGAACTGGAAGCGCTCGCCGCCGTAGGCGCGGGAGACGGTCTCGGGCACGTCCTCGCGGGCCAGGGCGGCGATGGCCTTGGTGGCCGCCAGCTTCATCTCCTCGGTGATGGCGGTGGCGCGCACGTCCAGGGCGCCGCGGAAGATGTACGGGAAGCCGAGGACGTTGTTCACCTGGTTCGGGTAGTCCGACCGCCCCGTGGCCATGATCACGTCCTGGCGGGCCTCGGCGGCCTCCGGGTAGCTGATCTCCGGGTCCGGGTTGGCCAGCGCGAAGACGATGGGATCGCGGGCCATGGAGCGGATCATGTCCTGGGTCACCATGCCCTTGGTCGAGCAGCCCAGGAACACGTCCGCGCCCACCATGGCCTCGGCCAGGGTGCGCGCCTTGGTGTCGGAGGCGAACTCGGCCTTCCACTCGTTCATGTTCTCCTTGCGCCCGCGGTAGATCACGCCCTTGGTGTCGGCCATGACCACGTTCTCGCGGCGCACGCCCAGGCTGACGTAGAAGCGGGTGCAAGAGATGGCCGAGGCGCCGGCGCCGGAGACCACCACCTTCACGTCCCCGGCCTTCTTCCCGGCCAGCTCCAGCGCGTTGAGCAGCGCGGCTCCCGAGATGATGGCGGTGCCGTGCTGGTCGTCGTGGAAGACCGGGATGTGCATCTCCTTCTTGAGCCGGCTCTCGATCAGGAAGCACTCGGGGGACTTGATGTCCTCCAGGTTGATGGCGCCGAAGGTCGGCTCCAGGGCCTTGACGACCTGGCAGAAGCGATCGACGTCCTTCTCGGCCACCTCGATGTCGAAGACGTCGATGTCGGCGAACCGCTTGAAGAGGACGCCCTTCCCCTCCATCACCGGCTTGCCGGCCAGGGGGCCGATGTCCCCGAGGCCCAGCACCGCCGTGCCGTTGGAGATGACCGCCACCAGGTTGCCGCGGGCCGTGTAGCGGTAGGAGAGCTCCGGCTCCTTCTCGATGGCCAGGCAGGGCTCCGCCACCCCGGGTGTGTAGGCCAGCGCGAGGTCGCGCGCGGTGGAGCAGGGCTTGGTGGGGACGACCTCGATCTTCCCGGGGCGCCCGGACTCGTGGTAGGCGAGCGCGTCCTCCCGCTTCACGCCCTTCTTCTGGACGGGCGCGTCGAACGGATTCTGGGGTGCGGTGAAATCGGTGGACATGTCGAGTGCCTTTGCCGGCGGGAGGGGCCGGACGCGGCCCGCCGGGACGACGCCGGCGATGACGAAAGACACCCACAGGCGGGGGGCTGTCAACACGGCGGCGGTCGCAACCCCGCCGAGGCCGGCACGGCGCCGCGGGCGGCACCCGGCCGCGGATGCGGATCACCTGCGACGCCGCAGGGCGAGCGCCGCCAGCCCCAGCAGGGCGATGAATCCGGCGCTCCCGCCCGAGTGGCAACCGCCGTGCAGCGGGCCGGGTGCGCCGCCCGGCGGGGCGGGATCGGGTGGCGGGTCGGGGTCCGGTGCGGGCGTCGGGTCCACCCCGCCCGACAGCTCCACGATCCGGGCGGCCAGCCGCGCCCGCGCGGCCAGCAACTGCGCCGGGGCCACCTCGGTCGCGTACGGGTGCGGGAACAGCGCGGCGGCCAAGCTCCGCGCCAGGACGGGATCGCCGAGATCGGCGACCAGCTTCAAGTACTCGAAGTCCTCCATCCCGGCCCGGATCTGCGCCAGCCGCAGCGAGGCCACCGGGATGTCGGTCGAGCCGCCGATCCTGGCGGGGGTGCCCGGGTAGAAGAGGGTCCCGTCGCCGTTGCCGGTGAAGTCCCACTGGTTGCTCCACGGATCGTGCGAGTAGGCCATGGCCGTCTCGTAGTAGAGCTCGCCGGTCACGCCGAAGAGGAAGTCGAGCCACTGCATGGCCCGGTTGCGGACGGCGGAGGCGTCGATGACGTAGCTCGGCCAGCCGGTGAAGTAGAGGTCCGAGGCGGAGGTGGAGCCGAAGTTCACGGTCCCGCCGCAGCCGTGGCTCATGCAGCTCTGGTAGGTCCAGAGCTCGCGGCGGGCCGAGCCGGCCAGGAAGGCGTCGTAGGAGGCGCGCTGGTCGCCGCCCCAGCGCGATTCGCCCGTCCGGTCGTCGAGGTAGTTGATGACCGGCACCAGGATGTCGATCGACGAGGTGACGCCCTGCGCTTCGGCCTCCTGGAGGGTGGTGGTCACCAGCGTGCGCGACGGGCGGGCTGGCGGCGTGGGCGGCGGCGGCACGGGCCGGGATGTCGGACCAGGCGCAGGTGAGCGGGGGCTCGTCGCAGGTGTACTGGAAGAGCCGATCCGACCAGCCGTGGGCGGAGAAGGAGCTGGCCCACGAGGCGGCCGGCCCCATGAGCTCGAAGGCCGTCATCCGCGCGCCGGCCAGCTCGGTGGCCGCGCTCCCGTCCAGGGCCGGGCCGTAGACCTGGATGACGTGGTCGAGCGAGGCGTCTCCGTCGTCCACGTGCGAGAGCGTGATCCGGTGGTCGAGCGCGAGCTGCCCGTAGCGGGCGCGCAGCGCCGAGAACGCGGCGGCGTCGGTGATCCCGTGGCCGGCCGGGATGGCGCCCCAGGAGAACCCGAAGGCGCTCCTCAGCGAGGCGGTCGAGGGCAGCGAGAAGGGCCAGACGTGGAGGCTGACCGGCACGACCACGCCGAGCCCCCGCTCCAGTTCACCGCCACCGATCCCTGGTAGTCGCCGGGCGCGGCGCCGGCCGGCACCCGCACGTCGACCCAGATGGCCCGGCTCTCGCCGGAGGGCACGTCGAACGGGAACGCGTTGCGCCGCTCCCCCACGCAGTTCGTCGACGTCGGGCACGAGCGCGTCCGGATAGCGGCCGGTGCCGCCGTCGAGGGCGGAGGCGTTCGCCAGGTCGATGAGCGCCTCGCGGTACAGGTGGACCCCGCGGATGCTGCCAGCGCCGGTGAGGTCCGACGCGACGGCACGGACGCCGCCGGCCGGGCCGGTCACCACGATCTGGAAGGCCTCGTGCTCGTTGCGGGCGGCGGAGATGGACGCGCTGGCGGCGGCGCGCGCCGTCGCCGACGGGCGGATCTTCTCGAGCGACGTCGCGGTCCACACCTGGGCGGCGAGCGCCCACGCCGGCCAGAGCACCGCCAGCGCAGCCGCCCGGCCCAGGATCGGGATCAGGAGGCGGCGCCTGCGGAGGGGGCGGGGATCCGAGCGCATGCGCGGCGTGCTCCTCGTGGGTCGAGGGGCGCCTCCCCCTGCAGCTTTTCCGCTCTGCGTCCCGGGCGCCTCGGTCGGGTCTGTCCCCTATCTCATGGACAGAGCCGGCCGGACAACCGCCGGGCGGGCGAGCGATCGATCAGAGATTGGTCCGAAATGGCGCGGGCGGTGGGAGGGTGTGCGACGTCACCCGACCGCCCGGCAGCCCGATCGCCGACCTCAGCGCCGGGAAGTGGCCCGCCTCGCCGGGCGCGCTACCGCCTGCGCCCGCGCACCCAGCGCCGGGTTCTTCTCCAGCTCCTCGATGGTTCGCGGCCAGTCCTCCTTGAGGAGGCGGGCCAGGGAGCGATCGGAGAGGATCTGCCCGCCGGTCTGGCAGCGGGGGCAGTAGTTGACCTCGTTCTCGGCCCGGACGATGCGCTGGATGGCGGTGCCGCAGACCGGGCACGGCTGCCTGTACCTTCCGTGAACGGCCATGCCCTCGCGGAAGGCGGTCACGCCCTCCGGGAACCCCGCCCCGGCCTCGCGGCGCAGCCGCTCCGTCCAGTCCGTCAGCACGGTGCGGGTCGCCTCGAACAGGCGCGAGACCTCGTCGTCGTCGAGCCGCTGCGAGAGCTTGACCGGGGAGAGCCGCGCCCTGTGCAGCATCTCGTCGGAGTAGGCGTTCCCGATGCCGGAGAAGATCCCGGGATCGGTGAGCACGCGCTTCAGGGTGTGGTTCTCGCGCCGGAGCGCGGCCGAGAAGGAGGCCAGGTCGGCCTGGAGCGGCTCGAGGCCGCCGCGATCGAGCGCCCGCAGGGCCGCCTCGCCGCGCACCAGGTGCAGCGCCGCGCGTCGCTTGGTGCCGGCTTCCGTCAGGACGAGCGTGCCGGTCGGGAAGTCGAAGGCCGCCAGGCCGACGCGGCCCGGCGGCCGCGCGCCCGGCTCCTTCCAGTGGAGCCGGCCCGCGATCATGAGGTGCAGGACGAGGAACAGCTCGCCGTCCAGCGCGAACACGATCCGCTTTCCGAGGCGGCGCACCGCCAGGACCGTCCGGCCCTCCACCTCCCCGATGGCGGATGGGCCGAACGGAGCAGGAAGGGGGTGGCGATCCGTACCCGCTGGAGCGGCTGCCGGAGGACGCGCGCGGCCAGCGCCTCGGTGTACACCTCGATGTCGGGCAGCTCGGGCACGGATGGATTGTGGCGGCAGCCCGGTCCGGGGGCCAGCCCGAACGCCGCCGGGAGGCGGCCCGCGCGGGTCAGTGTATGATGCCGCCCCCGTGCGACTTCAGCTCCCCATCCTGATCCTGGGCGGCCTGGTCTCGCTCCTGATCCTGCTCGCCGCCCTGCCCATCCAGGCGATGCTGCTGGCGCTGACCTGGCCCTTCGACCGGAACCGGACCCTGCCTGGCCGGTTCATCCGGCTGGTGGCGGTGGCCGTGTCGATGACGTACCCACCGTGGCGGCTGCGCGTGGCGGGGCGCTGGCCGGAGGGCGGCCCCTACGTGGTGGTCGCGAACCACCAGTCGATGCTCGACATCCTGCTGCTCTCGCGGCTGCCCCGCGAGATGAAGTGGATCGCCAAGGCATCGCTGTTCCGGGTTCCCTGGGTGGGCTGGATGTTCACGCTGGCCGGCGACATCCCCGTCCGGCGCGGCGACGCCGAAAGCGGTTCGGGGGCGCTGCGCCGGGCCCGGGTGTACCTCGACCGCGGCATGAGCGTGATGATCTTCCCCGAGGGCACGCGCAGCCGGACCGGCGCGCTGCAGCCCTTCAAGTCGGGCGCGTTCCGACTGGCGCTGGAGGCGCGGGTTCCGGTCCTGCCGGTGGCGGTCTCCGGCACCGCCGCGGGCCTGCCCAAGGGAATGCGGGGGGTGCGACCCTGCCGCGGGACGGCCCGGGTGCTGGAACCGGTGGCCGCCGGGCCCGGGCTGGACGAGCCGCTGCTCCTGCGCGACGAGGTGCGCCGGCGCATCGCGATGGCCCTGGCCGAGGCGGCGCAGGTCGCCGAGGCGGCAGCCAGCCCCGGCGCTGCAGCTCGATGATGCGCGGCGCCGGGACGCAGCCGAGGACGCGCTCGTGGAAGCCGGCCAGCCTCCTCCAGTCCCGCGCGATCAGGTTGGTGTGCCGGTACCGCGCATCCGGGACCAGGTCCATGCATCCTCCGGGGTCGCCGAGTATATTCTCCTGGTGCCTTCTCCCAAGGTCACCATCTACACCACGGCCTACTGTCCGTTCTGCGCCCGCGCCAAGCGCCTGCTGGAGCGGAAGGGGGCTGCCTACCAGGAGATCGACGCCGAGGCGGACGACGCCCTCCGGGCCTGGCTGGCCGAGACGACCGGGCAGCTGACGGTCCCGCAGATCTTCGTCGGGGAGCGCTCCCTGGGCGGCTTCAGCGACATCGACGCCCTCGACCGGCAGGGCCGGCTCGATCCGATCTTGCGCGGCGAGGGGTGAGCCTCAGCCTGGCGCGCGCCCGGGGGCCGGGAGCGCGCCCAGCGTGCCAAGCAGCTCCCGTACCCGTCCGCGCGTCTCCTCCGAGGCCGGAGCCGCCGGCGGCAGCACGTGGGTCGACACGTCCACGCCGGTCATCCGGATGGCCTCCTTGAGGACGGCGTGGAACGGCTGCTCGAGCCCGAAGACCGGCGGGACGCGGGCGAGGAGGGCCTGGAGCTCGACCATCCGCCTCCCGTCCCGCTGCCGGAAGGCGCGCAGGAGCCCGCAGGCGAGCTGCGGCGCGAAGTTGGCGCTGGAGGGGAACCCGCCGTCGCCGCCCATGATGAGCGTCTCGAGCAGGTACTCGTCGAAGCCGGCCAGCACGGCGAACCCGGGGCGGACCGGCTTCACGGTCCGGAGGAGGTCGCGGGTGTGGCGGACGGTGTCGACCGTGTCCTTGATCCCGACGATGCGGTCGCACTCGGTCGCGAGCCGCAGCACCAGCGAGGGCGAGAGGTCCTGGCCGGTGAGGGCGGGGAAGTTGTAGAGGACGAGCGGGATCTCCAGGGCGCGCGCCAGGCGCAGGTAGTGGTCGTGGAGGTTCTGCTCGCTCAGGATGGCGTAGTAGGGGTTCACGGCCACCACCCCGTCGGCCCCGCACTCCTGGGCGTGGAGGCCCAGCCGGATGGCCTCGTCGGTGCTGGTCGACCCGATCCCCACCAGCGCCTTCTTCCGTCCGGCCAGGTGGCGCACCGAGAAGGACGCCACCTGCCGCCGCTGCTCGGACGTCATCTGGCTGAACTCGCCGGCGCTTCCCCCGAAGAAGAGCGCGTCCACCTCGGAGGCCGCGAGGTGGTCGATGAGGCGCGCCATCCCGGCCTCGTCGACGCGGCCGGCCTCGTCGAAGATGGTGGGAACCGGGGGGATGATGCCCTGCAACGCGACCTGGCTCATGGGACCTCCGGGCGCCATCGTGCACCAGGGGCGCGCGGCAGGCGCCGGCCCCGCCGGGTCCGCCCGGATCAGGGGGCGGAGGGCTGCGGTCCCGGGGCCGGTCCGCCGTCGGCACCGGTGCGCGAGGCAGCCTCCGGCGGGACCCGGGTGCGGCGATCCGCGATGAACCGCCACTGCTCGGCGGTGTCGGTGATGAGGCGGGCGCCGCGCTTGAAGGTCAGGTACGACCAGGCCCACTGCAGAATCACCGCCACGCGGTTCCTGAACCCGATCAGGAAGAAGATGTGGACGAAGAGCCAGAGGAGCCAGGCGAACAGGCCCGAGACGTGCAGCATGCGGATGTCGGCCACCGCGGCGGCGCGCCCGATGGTCGCGATCAGCCCCTTGTCCCGGTAGTGAAACGGGACCGGCCGCTCGCCTGCCACCATGCGCATCACGTTGCGGGCGGCGTGCCTCCCGGCCTGGATGGCGGCGGGAGCGACGCCCGGCACCAGGCTGCCATCCGCCTTGCGCGCCAGCGCCAGATCGCCGACCACCGCGATCTCCGGGTGGCCGGGGATGGTCAGGTCGGGCAGGACCTCGACGCGCCCGGTGCGATCCCGCTCCGCGCCCAGCCACCTCCCCAGCGGCGAGGCCGCCACGCCGGCGCCCCACAGCACCGTGCGGGAGCGGATGCGCTCGCCGCCGGCGGTGACGCCCTCGTCGTCGGCCGCCGTCACCCTGGCGGAGGTCCGCACCTCGACCCCCAGCCGCTCCAGCTGCCGGCGCGCGGCGGCCTGGGAGGGCGGCGCATAGGTGGGCAGCACATTGGGCAGCGCCTCGAGCAGGATGATGCGGGCGCTCTCCGGCTCGATGTGGCGGAAGTCGGCGAGCAGCGTGTGGCGCGCGATCTCGGCCAGCGCCCCGGCCAGCTCCACGCCGGTGGGGCCGGCGCCCACCACCACGAAGGTGAGCAGCGCCTGCCGCGCCGCCGGATCGGTCTCGCGCTCGGCACGCTCGAACGCCAGCAGGATACGCCGGCGGATCTCCAGCGCGTCCTCGACCGTCTTGAGGCCCGGGGCCAGCGGCGCCCAGTCGTCGCGGCCGAAGTACGAGTGGGTGGCGCCGGTGCCGACGACGAGGAAGTCGTAGGGGAGCTCCACCCCGTCGTCCAGCTGGACGAGCCGCCGCGCCGGGTCGATCGAGGTTACCTCGCCCAGCACCACCTGCGCGTTGAGCTGGTGGCGCAGCACGCTGCGGATGGGCGCGGAGATGTCGGCCGGGTTCAGGGCGGCGGTGGCCACCTGGTAGAGCAGCGGCTGGAACAGGTGGTGGTTGCGCCGGTCGACGACGGTGAGGCGCACCGGCGCACCGCGGAGCGCCCGGGCCGCCGTCAGCCCGCCGAAGCCCGCGCCCACGATGACGACGCGCGGGAGGGGCTCCTGGAGGAGCGCGCGGGACCTCCGGCGGCGCGCGCGGGCGCTGCGATAGACGGCCCCGGCCGCGATCCCTGCCGCCACCCCCACCACGAGCGTTCCAGCGCGCCACATCGTTCGCGTCATCGGCCATCCTCCGATCCGTCGCGACTGCAACGTGCATACTGATGATGGACCGCGGCGGCAGCGGTCGATTGACGCTGCGCAGGTGGCCTGGTCCACCCGGGGCGGGGCCGGAGCCGGCGCGCCTCCGCTTTCACCCGGCGCCGGCTCGCGTGCTAGGCTCGACGGCACTCCGGCGACCTCGGGGCAGGCCCCCTGGACAGGGTCAGGACCAGCGTGAACGACGACACCTCTCAGCCGACGAGCAAGCTCTCCGCCTTCCGCCCGGTGCCCCGCACCGGGGTGATCTTCGCGACCACCGAGGCCACCCGGCTCGGGTTCTCCACCACGGATCTCGACTGGTGCAACCTGGGCCAGGGCATGCCCGAGACCGGTCCGCTTCCCGGCGCGCCCGAGCGCGTCCACACGCTTCCCATCCACGTCGACGACCAGGAGTACGCCCCGGTCGCCGGCATCTGGGAGCTACGCGAGGAGGTGGCCGGGCTCTACAACCGGCTCTACCGCCGGGGGATGCCGTCGCAGTACTCCGCCGAGAACGTCTCGATCAGCGGCGGCGGCAGGACCTCGCTCACCCGGGCCGTGGCCAGCCTGGGCCACGTGAACATGGGGCACTTCCTGCCCGACTACACCGCCTACGAGGAGCTGCTCGACCTGTTCCGCACCTTCCTGCCCATTCCCATCCTGCTGGAGGGCGATCGCGGCTACGCCTTCACGGTCGAGGACCTCCGGCGCGAGGTGCTGGGGCGCGGCCTCTCGGCGCTCTTGCTCTCCAACCCCTGCAACCCCACCGGGAAGCTGGTGCAGGGGGACGAGCTCTCCCGCTGGGTGGAGCTGGCGCGCGACCTCGACTGCGCTCTGCTCCTGGACGAGTTCTACTCGCATTACGTCTGGACCGGGATCCCGGGGCGGCTGCCGGTGGAGAGCGCGGCCCGCTACGTCGAGGACGTGGACCGGGACCCCATCGTCCTCTTCGACGGGTTCACCAAGAACTGGCGCTATCCGGGCTGGCGCATGACCTGGACCGTGGCGCCGAGCAAGGTGATCGACGCGGTCGCCAGCGCCGGCTCGTTCCTGGACGGCGGCGGCGGGAAACCCCTGCAGCGAGCCGCCATCCCGCTGCTGGCCGACGGCCCGGTGCGGGCCGAGACCGAGGCAATCCACCGGGTCTTCGGCGAGAAGCGCCGCCGCATGCTGCAGGGGCTCGAGGCCATGGGCATCCGGTTCGATCGTGCGCCCGACGGGACCTTCTACTGCTGGGGCAACGTCGCCCACCTGCCCCCGCCGCTCCATGACGGCATGGGCTTCTTCCGCAAGGCGCTCGAGCGCAAGGTGATCGTCGTCCCCGGGGAGTTCTTCGACGTGAACCCCGGCAAGCGGCGGCCGGGCCACGCCTCCCGGTTCCGCTCCTACGTGCGCTTCTCCTTCGGCCCCTCGATGGAGCAGGTCGAGAAGGCGCTGGGGAGGCTCGCCGAGCTGATCGGCGAGCGCTCCCGGAGCGGCTAGAGCTCCGTGCTCGCCCGCACCGCCAATCGGCCACGGGCCGCCAGCGCCAGGTACGCGAGCAGGCACACCGCCAGGCTGCCGAAGACGAGCAAGGGGAGCGACAACGACAAGTGTTCGCCGGAGGCCTCCATCACCGTGCCGGTGAGCGCGGGGAGGACCATCCCGCCGAAGCTGTCGCCAAGGAGCACCAGTCCGCTCGTGAACGCCGAGAGCGCCACCACCTGTCCGGCCAGGGTGAAGCCGCTCGGCCAGAGCGGTGCCATGAAGAAGCCCAGGGCGACGGCGATGGTCCAGAGGAGCGCGCTCGACGGTGGCAGGAGGATGAGCACGGCCGAGAGCGCCAGGCATGCGGTCAAGGCCGCCGGGATGACCTGCCGGGGCGTGAAGCGGATGGCCACGGCGATCGAGATGCCGCGGCCGATGGTGAAGGAGAGCCAGAAGGCCGAGGCGAGGAAGGCGGCCCCGGCCGCCGTCGCGAGCTGGAGCTCCCGGGCGTAGGTCGAGACCCAGCTCCCGAACGAGATCTCCGCCCCCACGTAGGCGAACAGGTACAGCGCCGATAGCGCGATGGGGACGTAGGCGATGCCGCCGGCGCGCCCGTGGGCCTCCCTGGCGCGCCTGGTGTGCTCGCGCGGATCCGGGCTTCCGCCCATGGCCAGCACCGAGAGCCCGGCCAGGGCGTCGAACGCCGCCACCGCCCAGTAGGCCCAGCGGTACCCGCCGGGAAGCGTGATGAGCCAGCCCACCAGCAGCGGCGACAGCACCGCGCCCAGGCCGAAGCAGAAGTGGAGGCCGTTCATGAAGGGGCTGGCCTTCTCGCCGTGCGTCCACACCAGGAGGGTGTTGCCCCCGGTGTTCACCATCCCGTCCGCGACGCCGCGGCAGCAGGAAAGCGCCAGCAGCAGCCACAACCAGCGCGTCACCGGGAAGAACACGAGGCAGCCGGCGGAGATCAGCTCGGCCACGCCCAGGAGCGCGTGCCCTCGCAGCCGGTCGAAGAGCCGGCCGCCCAGGAGCGTTCCCCCGGTGTAGCCGATCGAGCCCACGAAGATGATGGCGCCGATGCGCGCCACCGTCGTGCCGGTCTGGCGCGCCAGGTCGGGAATGGTGGGCCCCAGGATGGCCGTGCCGAGCCCGATGCAGACGAAGAGCGAGTAGTAGCCGAAGGTGTTCCGCCAGCGGAGCGCATCCGGACGCATCTGCGCATTGTGCACGGAAAGCCCCTCCGCCGCATGCGGTGTCGCGCCCGGCGAGCGGCGTCGGCCCGGCGTGCGCGCGGGGATAGCGAGCGATTCGCCGACACGCTCCGCGGATCTCGCTCCTGTCCTCCGACAAGGCGCACGCCGTCAAGCTGGGCCCGGGCGAGCGTCCCCTCGCGCCCTCGAGCGGCCCCGTCGGTGATGTCGATCCGGACGGCGCTCGTTCGCCACTTCATCCACGCCGGCCATCGCCGAGTGGGGCGAGACGACGTAGTCGAGCCTCCGTCGCGCCGCTGGTCCGCTGGTCAGCGGTGCACGTGCCCGGGCGCGTGCGCGGGGCGAGCTGGAAGGAGCGGCGCGCGCTGCTCCTCGAGCCAGGCCATCCAGGCGTCGATGCCCTGGCCAGTGCGGGCCGAGATCTCGATGGCCCGCGGGGCGGGCATGACGCGGGAGAGGGCCTCATGGATCGTGGCCAGGTCCACCTCCAGGTGCGGGATCAGGTCGCACTTGGCGATGAGGACCAGGTCCACCGCCTGGAACATGACCGGGTACTTGAGCGGCTTGTCCTCGCCCTCGGTCACCGACAGCACCACCACGCTGGCGGCCTGGCCCAGGTCGTAGATGGCCGGGCAGACCAGGTTGCCCACGTTCTCGATGAAGAAGACGTCAGTCTCGCGCCAGGGGAAGTCGTGCAGCGAGCGGTGCACCAGCTCGGCGTCGAGGTGGCAGGCCTGCCCGGTGGTGATGGCGCGCGAGCGGATGCCGGCCGCCTCCAGCCGGCGGGCGTCGCGGTCGGTGGCCAGATCGGCCGAGACCGCCCCCAGGCGCCAGCCGCGGCCGGCCGCGGCGCGGGCGGTGGCCTCGAGCAGGGCGGTCTTGCCCGAGCCCGGGCTGCCCATCACGTTCACCGCCAGCACGCGCGCCTCGACGAAGTGCTCCCGGTTGTGCCGGGCTGCGCGCTCGTTGCCGGCCAGGATCTTCTCGTGCAGCTCCACCGGGACCAGCTCCGGGTCGCCGCAGCCGCAGGTCTGGCACATCAGGGCACCTCCATCTCGATCGAATCCAGCGTGAGCGCGTCGGCGCCGTCGGAGAGCACCGCCGCGGCGTCGCAGGCGGCGCAGCGCAGCACCGCGCCGGGCGCGAAGGTGATCCGGCAGCGCGGGCAGCTCCAGAGCGCGGGGACGCGGGCCACCCGCAGCTCGGCCCCGGCGCAGAGCGTCCCCTCCCGCGCGATCTCGTAGGCGCCGGCCAGCAGCCCCGGGTCGACGCCG
This sequence comes from uncultured Pseudomonadota bacterium, assembly GCA_963736345.1. Lineage (GTDB taxonomy): Bacteria > Myxococcota > Myxococcia > Myxococcales > Anaeromyxobacteraceae > Anaeromyxobacter. Next base: position 41,241 of record CAVTOU010000017.1, read on the forward strand.
GAGAGGTCGCCCACCCGGATCGCCAGCGCGTGGATCTTGAGGGCGCCGCGGCGGCGGGCCTCCTCCTCGACGCGCGAGAGGAGCGACTGGATGAGCGAGTACTCGTGCATGCCGTTCTCAGCAGATCCTGGGCAGGAGCTCGCCCTCGGGCTCCGCCAGCATCCTCCTCCCGAACCCGGTGTCGAGGATCACCGAACCCGGCCGCTCCGCCACCGCCCGCCCGAAGATGGCAGCCTGCGCGCCCTGCGGGTGGGCGCGGAGCGCGGCCAGCACCGCCTCGGCGGAGCGCGGGCGCACCCCCAGCACCGCCTTGCCTTCGTTGGCGACCAGCAGGGGATCGATGCCGACCATCTCCGCGGCGGCCCGCACCTCCGGGCGCACCGGGAGGGCCGGCTCGTCGACCACGATCCCCACCTTGCCCTTGGCGGCCAGCTCGTGGAGCACGCCGGCCAAGCCGCCGCGGGTCGGGTCTTTCATGGCCACCACGTCGTCGCCGCCGGCGCGGAGGGCCCGGCGCACCAGGCCGTTCACGGGGGCCACGTCGCTGCGCAGGTCCCCCTCCAGCCGAAGGTCGTGCCGGCGGGCCATCACCGCCATCCCGTGATCGCCGATGGTGCCGGTGACGATCAGCACGTCCCCGGCGTGCAGCCCGGCGTCGCTCACCACGCGATCGGTGAAGCCGATCCCGGCGGTGTTGAGCACGATCCCGTCGAGCTGCCCCTTGCCCATCACCTTGGTGTCGCCGGTGACGATGGGGGCCTCCGCCTCCCGGGCGGCTGCCTTCATCGAGGCCACGATCCGCTCCAGGTCCTCCCACGGGAAGCCCTCCTCCAGGATGGCGGCGCAGGTCAGCCCGAGCGGCTCGGTGGCGCCCATCATGGCCAGGTCGTTGACCGTCCCCGAGACCGCCAGGCGCCCGATGTCGCCGCCGGGGAAGAAGACCGGCTGGACCACGTGCGAGTCGGTGGTGAGCACCAGCCAGCGGTCTCCCACGCGGAGCGCCGCGCCGTCGTCCAGGGCCGAGAGCCCGATCCCGTCGACCGGCGAGGCCAGGGACAGGAAGACCTCCTGGATGAGCTGGCGCATGGCGCGGCCGCCGGCGCCGTGCCTGAGGGCGATGCGCCGAGGCCCCTTGGTCGTCATGGCGACCCTCGCAGATCCGGCATCCCGCCGTACGTGTGCCAGATCCGGCACTGGCCCTCCGACGAGACCATGCACGCGCCCACCGGCGACTCGGGGAGGCACGATCTCCCGAAGAGCGGGCAGTCCGAGGGGGAGGCCAGGCCCAGCATGATCGATCCGCAGATGCAGCCCAGCGACTCCGCCGCCGCCTGGTCGTCGCGCACCGCCGAGGTGTCGATCCGGAAGCGCCGGCGCGCGTCGAGGTGCGCGAAGGCCGGTGCGATCTCGAGGTTGCCCCCCGGCACCTCGGCGATGCCGCGCCAGCGGCCGTCCCGCGCCTGGAACACTCGCCACAGGGCGCGCTGCGCGGGCAGGTTCCCCTCCCGCGTGACGCAGCGCGGGTAGACGTTGGCCACCTCGGGGCGACCCTCGCGCATGAGCTCGGTCACCTGCACCAGCGCCGCCAGGATGTCGAGCGGCTCGAAGCCGGCCACCGCCACCGGCGCGCCGGTGCGCCGGGCGAAGGGCTCGAAGATGCCCCAGCCGGTGATGATGGCGGCGTGCCCCGCCGCCAGGTACCCGTCGATCCGTTTCTCCCGGGCGGCGGCCACCACCTCCATCGCCGCCGGCACGTACTTGTGGACCGAGAGGATCGAGAAGTTGGGCGGCGGCGAGGCCAGCGCCGTGGCGGCGGTGGCGACCGCCGTGGTCTCGAACCCCGAGGCCAGGAAGCACACCTGCTCGTCCACGTGCCTGCTGGCCATCTCCACCGCTTGCGAGACCGAGTACACCACCTCCACCTGGCCGCCCTCGGCCTGGGCGTCGGCCAGCGAGCGGGAGGTGCCCGGAAGCCGCAGCATGTCACCGTACGTGCACACACGGACGCCCTGGCGGGCCAGGGCCACCGCTTCGTCCACCTCGGGGCCGTCGGTGACGCACACCGGGCAGCCCGGGCCCATGATGAGGCGGAGCGCCGGCGGGAGGATGGCGCGCAGGCCGAAGCGGGCGATGGCCTGCTCGTGGCTGCCGCACACGTGCATGACCGCCACCTCGCGGCCGATGGCGTCCACGTTGCGCCGGAGCGCGTCGGCCAGGGCCCGCGCCCGCGCCGGGTCCCGGAATTTGAGCTCGCCGGCGAGGTCGAGCGCGGGCATCGCCTAGGCCTTGTCCTTCCCGGCCGCGATCTCGGCGCGCACGTCCGCGGCCATGAGGTCGCCGGGGCCGGCCGCAGCGCGCAGCACCTCGTCGAAGAGGGCCAGCGTCTCCTGCACCTCCTCCGGCGGGATGCGGCGGATGGCGAAACCGACGTGGTTCAGGACGTAATCCCCGACCTGGACCGGCTCGTCGACGATGTCGAGGCGGAGCTCCTTGCGCACGCCGAAGAAGTCGACCGTGGCCGAGAGGCCGTCGATCGCGATCACCCTGCCCGGCACGCCCAGACACATGCGCTCTCTCCGCTCACCCGTTCGCCACGGCCTCGGCCACCACCGCCTGGCCCAGGGCGATCCCGCCGTCGCCGGGCGGGATGGCCTCGTGCAGGTATACCCTCAAAGCGCCCGAGAGCGCGCCGACGATTCCCTCGGCCAGCCGGGCATTCTGGAAGCAGCCGCCCGTGAGGACGACCGGAAGCGCGCCGGTGCGCCGCACCGCCCGGCGGATCAGCTCCGCCCCGGCGGCCACCAGCGCCCCGTGGAAGCGGGACGAGATCGCTCCCGGCGGCGCATCTTCGAGGACGTCCCGCACCAGGGCGCGCCACAGCGGCCGGAGATCGAGGACCTCCGGGCCGCCGCCGTCCGGGGTCGCGATCTCGAACGGATAGGCGCCGGCGGCCGAGGGGTCGAGCGCCCCGTCAAGCGCCAGCGCCACCTGCCCCTCGAACCGCGAGGACGTCCGCCCCAGCGCCAGCGCACCGGCGGCGTCGAAGGCGCGCCCGGCGCCGTGCGCCGGGGGGCTATTCAGGCCGGTGGCGAGCATCCGGCGGACCACCTCCAGCTCACGGGCGGGAACGGCGGCGAAGACCGGCAGGCGATCCACGGGGGCGCCGTCGCCGAGGGCGTCGAGCACTGCCGCCAGCGCGATCCGCCACGGTTCGAGGATGGCCCGATCGCCGCCGGCGAGCGGCAGCGGCCGGAAGGTGGCGAGCCGCTCGAACCGGCCGCGCTCCACCAGCAGCAGCTCGCCGCCCCACGCCGTCCCGTCCGTGCCCAGCCCGGTGCCGTCCCAGGCCAGGGCCAGGGCCGGGCCCTCGAGCCCGTGCTCGGCCATGGCCGCGGCGGCGTGGGCGTGGTGGTGCTGGACCTCGATGAGCGGCACCCCCAGCGACGCCGCCCGCTCGCGGGCGTAGCGGGTGGATAGGTACAGCGGGTGGAGATCGCAGGCCAGGAGCTCGGGCCGCATCGACAGGAACTCCTCGAGCCGCGCCACCGCAGCCTCGAAGGCCTGATAGGTCTCGAGGTTGTCGAGGTCGCCCACGTGCGGCCCGAGGGTGGCCTCCTCACCGCGCGCCAGGCAGAACGCGTTCTTGAGCTGCGCCCCGACCGCCAGCAGCGGCCGCGAGAAGCGCCGCGCCACCCGCACCGGGTGGGGCACGAACCCGCGCGCCCGCCGCATGACGAGCGGCCTCCCCGCCACGATCCGGGCGACCGAGTCGTCGCAGCGCGAGGCGATGGGCCGGTCGTGGACCAGGAACAGGTCGGCGATCCCGGAGAGCCGCCCCAGCGCGTCGGCGTCCTGGAAGGCGATGGGCTCCTCGGAGAGGTTGCCGCTGGTCATGACCAGCGGGCGGCCGGCGTCGGAAAGGAGCAGGTGGTGCAGCGGCGCGTACGCCAGCAGGAGCCCGACCCGCGGCGTCTCCGGCGCCACCTCGGGCGCGAGGGGAGCCTCGGGCCGGCGCGTGCACAGCACGATGGGGCGCTCGACCGACTCGAGCAGCATGGCCTCGGCCGGGGAGATCTCGGCCAGCGCGCGGGCGGCGCCGAGGTCCTCGACCATCACGGCCAGCGGCTTCTCCTCGCGGCGCTTCCGGGCGCGGAGCGTCCGGACCGCCTCGGAGGAGGTCGCGTCGCAGGCGAGGTGGTACCCGCCGATGCCCTTCACGGCCACGATGGCGCCCTCCCGCAGCGCGGCCGCGGCGCGGGCGACGGGATCGGGGTCGGGCACAGGCGCGCCGGAGCGGTCGCGCAGCTCGACCCGCGGTCCGCAGGCCGGGCAGGCGTTGGGCTGGGCGTGGAAGCGCCGATCGCTCGGATCGGCGTACTCGCGGGCGCAGGCCGGGCACATCCGGAACCCCGCCATGGTGGTGGCGGGCCGGTCGTACGGGACGCCCAGCGCGATGGTGAAGCGCGGTCCGCAGCTCGTACAGTTCGTGAATGGGTAGCGGTGGCGCCGATCGGCGGGATCGCGCAGCTCGCGGAGGCACTCGGGGCAGGTGGCGCAGATCCGGCGGGATGGCGACCCGGCGCTCGGAGGTGCCGCCGCTCTCGACGATCTCGAAGGAGGAGGCGAGCGGCTCGTCCGGGATGGACACGGCCCGCAGCGTCTCGACCCGGGCCGCCGGGGGACGATCCGACACCAGCCGCCGCTCGAGGTCGTCGAGGGCGGCGGCCGGCCCGAAGGCCTCGACGGTCACGCCCGCTGCGTCGTTCCGCACCCAGCCGCCGAGGCCGAGCTCCCGCGCCAGCCGGTATACGAAGGGGCGGAACCCCACGCCCTGCACCGTCCCGGTGAGCGCGATGCGGCGCCCCTGGCGAGGTGAAGAGCTGATGGCGCGCATCATCGTGTCTCGCCCTTCGACTCCGCGGCCGCTTCGCGGCTGCTACGCCCAAGGCGAACGGATCCACCATCCCGCTCGCCCCGAGCGTAGGCCCTGCGCCAGCAGGGCCGTGATCGAAGGGCGAGCGCAAGCGTAGCACGCCGCCCCGTAAACGACGGTTCACCGCGGCCGGGTCAGGGCCAGCTCTCCCGTCCGTTCTTCCTCCGGGGAGGCGCGGGCCGACGCGGACCGGCCGCCCACCGAGGCCAGCTCCGGCGCGACCAGCGGCCGCGGCAGCGACTCGACCGGCGCCAGCTCCGGCAGCTCCAGCCCCTCCGGCGCGGCGGCCAGCTCCTCGAACCGGCGCGCCTGCGGCAGCACCCGCGCCTCGAGCGAGCCGACCGCCCGGTTGTAGGCGTCCACCGTCTGGGCCGAGGTTCTTTCCCACCCGCGAGAAGTGCCCGCCCAGGTCGGCGACCCGCTTGTACAGCTCGCGCCCGAGCGCCGCGACCAGCTGCGGCGTTCTCGGCGGCGGCCTCCTTCTGCCAGCCGTAGGCGACCGCCTTGCAGCAGTGCGATGAGCGTGGTGGGCGTGGCCAGGATGATGCGGCGCTCGACGCCGGCCTCGAGCAGGGTGGGATCGGCCTCCAGCGCCGCGGCGTAGAAGCTCTCGCCGGGCAGGAACAGGACCGCGAACTCCGGGGCGGGCTGGAACTGCTCCCAGTAGGCCTTGCGGGAAAGGGCGGTGACGTGGTCGCGCAGCTGGCGCGCGTGGTCGGCCAGCCGGGCGCGCGCGCGTCGTCGTCGTCCTTGGCCTCGACCGCGTCGAGGTAGGCCGCGAGCGGCGCCTTGGCGTCGACCACCACGTCGTGTCCGCCGGGCAGGTGGACCACCAGGTCCGGCCGCAGCCGGCCCGCCTCGCCCTCGGCGGTCTGCTGCTCGTGGAAGTCGCAGTGGTCGAGCATGCCGGCCAGCTCCACCACGCGCCGGAGCTGCAGCTCGCCCCAGCGGCCGCGCACCTGCGGGGCGCGCAGCGCCGTGACCAGGTTGCCGGCCTCGGTGCGCAGCTGCCCCTGCGCCTCGGCCATGGCCGCGCAGCTGCGTCGGTGAGCGCGCCGTACGCGCCCTCCCGCGCCTTCTCCAGCTCGCGGATGCTGCCCGTCGAGCTTCCCCAGCGCTCTCCTTCACGGGCGAGAGCAGCTCGGCGATGCTCTGCTCGCGCTTCTCCAGATCGCCGCGCGCGCCCTCCTGGTACTTCTCCAGGCTGGTGCGGGCCAGCGCCAGGAACGAAGCGCTCGACTCGCGCAGCGCCTCGGCCGAGAGCGCCTTGAAGGCGTCGCTGAGCCGCGATCGGGCGTCCTCGAGCAGCGCCAGCTTCTCCTCGGCCGCGGTCCGCTCCGCCTCCCGCCGCGCCTCCGCCTCGGCGGCGCGCCGCTCGGCCAGGGAGGCGGCCGCGCGCGCATGGCCGGCCTCGGCCTCCCGTGCGGCCAGCCGGGCCTCGAGGTCGGCGACCCGCGCCGCGCGCTCGTCCGCCAGCCGGGACACGCCGGCGCGGGACAGATACCCGGCCAGCGCGCCCAGCGCGAGGCCCACGGCGAGGAGCAAGATCGCCCACACGTCCATGCACGCAGGATAGCGCGGGGGTCTGTCACGCCCGTGCGCGCCGCGCCTGGGCGAGCGCGGCCTCAAATCCCGTTGTGCTCGCACCGGACCAGGCGGGCGGAGAAGGTTCCCGACTGTACCGTTCCCGCGTCCACCAGCTCGCCCCCAGCTCGCCCTCCCTGGAGGCCTGGAGGCCCTGGAGGCCTGGAGGCCCAGGAGGCCCAGACCCAGAGTAAGGAGGCCCAGACCCGGAGGCCCAGACCCAGAGTAATGCGAGGCCCGGAGGCCCAGACCCAGAGTAATGCGAGGCCCTGGGAGGCCCAGACCCGGAGGCTCAGACCCAGAGTAATGGCGAGGCCCAGACCCAGAGTAATGCAGAAGAGGAGAAGAGGGAGAGGCCCAGACCCAGAGGGAGAGGCCCAGACCCAGAGTAATGCGAGGCCCGAGGCCCAGACCCAGAGTAATGCAGAAGATGGCTCTACCCGAGGGCGTCACAACGGAAGCGGACGTGAGCAGGGGCAGGGAGCCGGGGTGTTCACGCGAGGCCGCGGCGGTCCGCAACGCGGAGATCCGCTTCACGGATGCGGATCAGCGGTGAGTGGACCCACTGGTGCCCTCGCGACGCGATCACGCGCGCGGATTCCACAGGAGGGATCTCCGGCATCATCCCGCTGCAGCGCAAGGCACCCCGTACGCGACCCGCATCCAGTAGGTGCCATGCGGGAACACGGTGCGTCGGAGGCCGCGAGTGAAGGCGAGCCAGGCGATACGATAGTCCGAGAGGAAGGACTTGAGCCGGGAGATGGCCTCGATGCGCTTCCACTTGTCCTGGCCGGCGATGCGCGGGTTGAGCTCACGCCTGGGCTCACCAGGGGCGGGCCGGCCGTCCGGCTTCTGGGCAAGGACTCGGCGGGCCCCGAGGACGGAGAGGCCGCTGGCGGCGAGCTCCCTGGCCGCCTGGTCCTCGAGCTCCGTCACGGCGGCCACGAGCTGGCTTCTAAAGGCTTCCACGGACTCGAATCCAGGTGGGCAGACCAATTCGAGGGTGGCGGTCTCCGGCATGGGACCGTTGGCGCGGAAGAAGTGCTTCGGTCGCTTCACCTGGACTGGCCCTGCGCCAATCTGTTCCGGGGCGGACCAGAGCCCGGGCCACTCGCTGCCGTGCCTGACCAGGCCAGCCGCCGTGGGGTTCGCGAGCACGTACGCGCACTTGGAGAGGACGTCCTCGGCCGAGATCAGGGTGACGGCGCTGTAGGAGCCAGGGGCCCAGAACGATTCCCAGTGACCGTGGAGGGCGTTGATGGACCGAGCGACGAGGGAGTCGAGGTACCGCCCGAAAGCAGGCAGGTTCCCCTTCACGTCGGTGACGACAAGGTGGAGATGGTTGGAGAGCACGCAGTAGGCGTGGAGAGCGACGCCGTAACGCTCGACCGCGACGGCGAGGATGTAGCGGAGGATGTCGTTCACCGCCTTGGAGGGCCGAAGGAAGAACCGTCTCTCCGAGCAGCGGCGAGTGAGAAGGTGCTGGGTGTCCGGAACGATGCGGCGCGGAGCAGTCATTTCCGCGCGCATGGGCACCGACCGTGCCATGCCTCGGTCGAATGGTGCCGCGGGGTTACGGAGCGGCGGAGGATCCGGGATGGTCCGCGCCGCGGACCATGGTCCGTGGAAACTTCTCTGGGTCGGAGCCCCCCGGAAACTTCTCTGGGTCGGAGCCCCCGGCGTGCCCTGGGGGCCCCCGCCGCCGCCCGCCGGCGCTACCCAGGCACGCGAGCCCGCCCCCTCGCGCGTTGGTAGTGGCGCCGCGCCTTGGCGCGGTTGCCGCAGTCCTTCATCGAGCACCAGCGCCGCGTGTGGCTCTTGGTCTCGTCCACGAATAGCCAGCCGCACTCGTCCGCCTCGTACATGCCGCACACCCGGACGCGTTCCAGGTCCGAGCCCGCGACGAGCAGCTCCGCCGCGGAGGCGGCCACCGGCCACAGCATCGCGTCGAGCGCATCGGGCGGCTCCTCCCAGGTGAACTCGCAGCAGGTGCCCCCCCGGCACAGGCGGCGGTGCGAGAGGGCCCGCCCCAGCCAGGAGCTGATGGCGTCCAGGTCCGCCTGCCGCGGCGAGGAGCCCTGCGCGAAGGCCAGGAACGCGCGGTAGATGGCCTCGCGGAGCGCGATGGCAGCGCGGAAGGTGCTCTCCGCGTCGGACGGGCGGCGGCGGGCCTCGGCCAGGAGCCGCCTGGCGTAGGCCTCGGAGACGGTCCCCGCCTGCCGACCCCAGGAAACCAGCGCCGGGTAACCGTCCAGGTGGTCGCGCTCGTCCACGATCCGCTTGCCGCTCACGGTGTTGGCGAAGTCGAGGCAGAGCCGCCCTCCCTGGAGCTCGAACTGCCACTCGTGTCCCCGTGGGGTCTCCTCGCTCATAACCGTCTATATAGCACTTGACAGGTTATGGCGCCAGCGCTACCTCTTCACCATCAAAACCGCAGTTAGACGGTTATAGGAGCGAACATGGAAACGGTCCCTGCGAAGTTCCCCATCCTGGCGGCGCTGGGCAGCAAGCGGAGCAATGGGCTCCGCGAGATGGCCGCGGCTGCAGGGCTGGTCGCGGTCCTGGCCGCCCTGTGGGCCTGGCTCATCCTCGGGGTCGGGGTCCCGGCGTCCGCCACGGTCCGGCGCCTGTCCCCGCCTGGCGCCCCCGCCGGCCAGCTCGCGCTGCGGGGCGCCAATCCATCGCAGCGCGCGCCCTGAGCGGCGCAGCGGGGTGCCTTCACTCCGGGGTATCCCCCGCCGCGGGTGCGCTCGCGTCGTGCCGGCTCTCGACTGGGTAAGCTGCAGGCGACGCGATCGAAGCGTCATGCGGCACCCAGGGGGGCTCGAACCCAGTTCGACTGCGAGTGCGCCCATCAGGACTGCTAGCATGTGAGCGCTCACACGCCGCAAGCCGCCGCTCTCGACCGTCCGTTCGTCGTCCGCGCATCGAGGTGGCACGGCCGGAGGAAACATGAACCGCCTGCTCGCAGCCAGGTCGCTGGTCGTCCTGCTGTCTCTCCTTCTCTCGACGGGCGCGGGGGCGCAGGCGCCGAGCCCGGCGGCGGTCCTGACCTTCGACGAGGGGACCGGGACGGTGGCGGCGGACGCCTCGGGCAACGGCCACGCGGCCACGCTCCTCGGCGCGAGCGGCTGGACCGCGGGCAAGGCCGGCCCCTTCGCCCTGGCTGTGCCCGGCCAGCCGGGGAGCTACGCCCAGATCCCGGTGGCGGTGGTCGACACCACCCAGAGCTTCTCGGTTGCGGCCTGGGTCAACCTGGCCAGCCTGAACGGCTACCAGACCTTCGTGAGCGAGGACGGCGACGTCCTGAGCAGCTTCTTCCTGCAGCTGCGCGCCGACAGCCGGCAGTTCTCCTTCACCGTCCCGTACGACTTCTTCGTGCTGCCCCAGTCCGGGTTCACGCCCGAGGTGGGCCGGTGGTACCACCTGGCCGGCGTCTATGACGCGGTGGCGCGCTCCGCTTCACTGTACGTGGATGGCATCCTGGCGGACACCGTCTACAACGTCGTCTCCCTCCCCGCCACCGGCCCGACCGGCATCGGCCGCGGCAAGTTCGCGGGCAACCCGGTGGACTTCGTGAACGGCGCCATCGACGACGTCCGGCTGTACCAGGCCGCCCTCACGCCCTCGCAGGTCCTCGACATCGCCCGGATCGGCGATCCGACGCTGAGCGGTCCGCCGCCTGTCGAGCCTGCCGCGCTGCAGGTCGACGCGTCCGCCACCGGTCCGCAGGTCAGCCCGATCCTGGGCGGATTGATGATCGAGGAGATCAACCACGGCCTCGACGGCGGCCTCTACGGCGAACTGGTGCAGAACCGCGTCTTCAAGGACGACCCCGGCGCGCCGGTCCACTGGGCGCTGGTGCAGGGGAGTGGCGGCGCCGGGTCGATGGCCCTCGACACCACCCAGCCCATCGCCGGCACGGCCCTGACCACGAGCCTGCGCGTGACGGCCGGCCCCGCCGGCACGCGCATCGGCGTCGCCAGTGACGGCTTCTGGGGGATCCCGGTCCGGCCACACGAGGTCTACCGGGCCTCGTTCTTCGCCAGGGCCGACGCCGGCTTCAGCGGGCCGCTGACCGTCAGCCTCGAGAGCGGCGACGGCGCGACGGTGTACGCGCGCGCCCGCGGGCCGAGGCTCACCACGGACTGGAGGCAGTACACGGTCTTCCTCGAGACGGGCCGCGCTCCGACCACCGCCGACGGTCGCCTGGTCATCTCCACCCGCGACGCCGGGACGTTCTGGCTCACCCAGGTCTCGCTCTTCCCGCGCACGTTCCGGGCGCGGCCCAACGGCAACCGGGTCGACCTCATGCAGATGCTGGCCGGGCTGCGCCCGGCGTTCCTGCGCCTGCCGGGGGGCAACTTCCTCGAGGGCAACACCATCGCGGACCGCTTCGAGTGGAAGGACACCATCGGCCCGCTGGCGGTCCGGCCGGGCCACCAGGGCCCCTGGGGCTATCGCTCCAGCGACGGGCTGGGCCTGCTCGAGTACCTGGAGTGGTGCGAGGACCTCGGGATGGAGCCGGTGCTGGCGGTCTACGCCGGGTACTCGCTCAACGGGACGCACGTGAACCCCGGCCCCGACCTGGAGCCGTTCGTGCAGGACGCGCTGGACGAGATCGAGTACGTCACGGGCGCCCCGAGCACGGTCTGGGGCGCGCGGCGCGCCGCCGACGGCCACCCCCGGCCGTTCCCGCTCCACTACGTGGAGGTCGGGAACGAGGACTTCTTCGATGGCTCGGGCAGCTACGAGGGGCGCTTCGCCCAGTTCTACGACGCCATCAAGGCGGCCCACCCCGACCTCGGCCTGATCGCCACGGCACAGGTGGCGAGCCGGACCCCCGACGTCCTCGACGAGCACTTCTACAACACCCCGCGCGCCTTCCAGCGCATCGCCACCCGCTACGACTCGTTCAGCCGGAGCGGGCCCAGGATCTTCGTGGGCGAGTACGCCTCGATCGAGGGCCGCCCGACCCCGGACCTCGCGGCCGCGCTCGGCGACGCGGCCTGGTTGACCGGGCTGGAGCGGAACTCGGACCTCGTGATCATGGTGGCCTATGCGCCGCTCTTCGTGAACGTCAACCCGGGCGCCAGCCAGTGGCCCACCAACCTGATCGGCTACGACGCGATCCGCAGCTACGGCTCGCCCTCGTACTACCTGGAGACCATGTTCGCCCGCTTCACCGGCGACGTGGTCGTGCCCGCCAGCCTCAGCCAGAGCGGAGGGTCGCGCGTGTACCAGAGCGTCACCCGCGATCGCTTCGCACACCGGCTGTACGTCAAGGTGGTCAACGCCGCAGACGATCCTCAGCCCGTGCACATCAGCCTGAACGGCCTGCGGAAAGTCTCCTCGCGGGGCAGGGCCGTGGTCCTCACCTCGGCCGGCGCGCAGGACACCAACACCCTCGACGAGCCGACCAGGGTGGTGCCGGTCGAGCAGGAGGTGCGGGGCTTCGGGCGGACGTTCGACTTCACCTTCGCGCCCCACTCGTTCACGGTGCTGGAGATCCGCGCGGAGTGATCAGCCGAGGGGCGTCACGGTCCAGGCGAAGCCCGTGACCTCCATGACCCCACCACCGCCGACGATCTCGTTCCCCAGCTCGAGATCGCCGATCCAGGCGTCCGCCGGGAGCGCGCCGAGGCGTTCGAGCTCGTCGAGGAACACCTCCACGTCGAGGTGCCCGCTCGACATGGGCTGGCGGGCGACGAACGCCGCGTAGGTCCATACGGCGTCGGTGCTCCCCGAGTGATCGGTCTGGTTGGGCATGACGTACACGTCGAAGGTGACGTCGCTCGCCACGATCGAGCTCTTCCGGGTCCCGGCTGGCATCATCCCGGCGTTGTCCACCCAGATCATGATCTCGTTGGTGATGGTGGCCTTGGGCTGCTCGGTGTCGGAGACCGCCCAGAGCGAGAAGGCCGTGTTGTGGACCCCGGAAGCCTGCAGCGCCAGATCGAAGTCGACGTCCAGCCGGGCCGTTCCCACCTGGAACGGGAAGGCGCCGCCCAGCGTGTAGGCGACCGCGGTGTCCCAGGGCTTGATCCCGCAGACCAGCTCCGGGTAGGCGACCACGTCGGTGCTCGGCGGCCACCGCCACTGCCATCCGAAGGCACGGGCCTCGCCGATCGTCTCCACGAACATCCGCTGGGCGTGCGCCCCCGGTGCGGCGTGGACCTCGTTCCAGCGGTTGTCGACCAGACGGCAGCCGGTCGGGACCCCGTCCCCCTCGAGCGCCTCCCAGGCGACGCCGGTCTCGCGGGTGATGGTCCCCCGGGGCGGGAACGGATACGAGCCGTCCGAGCTGGACGATCCCCCGCCGCAGCCCAGCAGGAGCGACGCTGCCACGGCCGCGGCCATCCGCCGGCCGGAATCGATGCGCATGGGCCCTCCTCCGATCGCCGCCAACCGCGCGTGCGATCCAGCGTAGCACGCGCACCCGCCGGCGGAGCGCGCTCCCGGTCATGGGAGGGCCCCGGCGGCGCGGCGCTGCCAGGTGAGGATGGTGCCCCGGGAGCAGCTGTGACGCCCGGCGCGAGGCCGGGCGCGCATCACGGGAACGCGACCACGTTGCTCGGGACCCCGACCGCCGCCGACGTGACCGGATCACCGGTGTCGTTCACGACGTGGTCGATGGTGCCGGCGCCCAGCTCGACCGTGAGCACGTCGTGGAGCTGGACGCCCGGGGTCACCGGCACCTCGAAGCCCCGGCTGGCGTGGAGCGAAGGGTTGACGTTGGTGAAGATGTAGGTGCCACCGCCCCAGAGCGCGTGGGTCCGGACCCAGTCCGCCACCTTGTACGCGGCCCACCCCGGGCTGCCGTCGTGCTGCCAAGCGGCCTGATCGGGCGCGTCGTAGGGCAGCTCGTTCTGGAACATGATGGTCGTGCCCCGCTCGCCGGCCCAGATGACGTTGTACTTCTGGTAGTGCTCGACGAAGAGGCCGGTGGCGGTCACGTCGTCGCCGGTGATGACCACGCCGGTGTCGGCCGTGTTGAGGGTCCATCCCACCCCGTTGCCGTGATCGGCTCGCCAGGACCAGACGTCGTCGAGGATGACGCCGTCGGCGTCGACCTGCAGGCTGAGGCGGGCCTTCCCGACCTGGGGACCGCCGATGCGGAAGAAGACGTCCTGGACGCCGATGGGGGTGGCCGGACCGCCGTGGCCGCGCCGCTCCCCCCGGTCGCCCTGCGATCCGATCTGGAGCAGGGCGGGCGACTCGACCGCGCCTGCGTCGAACATCAGGCCGGCGAGGTCGACGCCCTCGACGTCGCTCACGACCATGGGGATGGCGCCGTGTACGGCCGAGAGCGTGGGGAAGCCCAGCCCGAGCACCACGGTGCCGGGCCGCCGGACGCGGATGGTCCGATCGATCGGGTAGACGCCGGGCGTGAGGAGAAGGTGCTTGCCCCGGGCCAGCTGGCTGTTGATGGTCTGGACCGAGTCGGACGGCTTCGCGACGAAGAAGTCCTCGAGCGGGATGGAGACGCCGGCCGTCGGTCCGCCGGCCCAGGTCGTCCCCGACGAGTCCGCCCGGGGCGCGGGGACGAAGACGCGGAAGGCGTTCGAGGCGTCGAGGTACAGGTACGGCCGCTCGCGGCTCACCGGATCCGTCGCCAGGGTGGTGTACGGCGGGGTCGGGAACGACTGCGCCGGCGCCCCGATCGTCCCGGCGAAGACCTGGTTCCACACCGCGTTCGACCAGCCGCCGATGGCGCTGTCGCGGACCAGGAACTGCTGCTGCGATCCGTTGATGACGAACCCGGTCCTGGAGTCGGCGATGAAGCCGCCGCTCGCGAACTGCGGGCCGGCGCTGCAGTAGTCCATCAGCGAGAGGTTGCCGCCGGCGACGTCGACCCGCCGCATGGGCGCCGCCTGCGAGACCGCCCAGAAGTTCGCCGACGCCTGGCAGCCGCTCAGGCCCATGACCTGGATGGTCAGGTTGGAGACCGAGCGCCAGAAGTTGACCAGGGCGGTGCAGCCGTTCGCATCGCACTGGTTGTACACGTCGACGTGGCCGTTGATGACGACGTCGCCCGGCGAGCGGCCCAGCCCCGCCACCTCGGTGTAGTAGCCGACCTGGAGGATGAGCGGCTCGGCGGCCGAGCCGTAGGTGCCGGGCTTGAAGAGCAGCGCGATGCGCTGCGCCCCGAACTGGCTGGGCACCTGCTGCGCCGCGATGGCGTCCACGGTCGCCTGGATCTGGGCGGTGGGCATGCCGGGGTCGAAGATCACCACGTTCGCGCCGAGGTCCGGTGGGCTGGATCCGCCGGCGGGCGCCGCCCGCGCCGGGCGCGGCGAAGAAGCGGCCGCCGCCAGGCAGGCCGCGAGGAGCAGGAGCGGCAGCCGTCCGGTGGCTCGACCCGTGGGCACTGGGCGGCGGTGAACGGCGAGCGGACGACCGGCGATGATGCGCGGAGTCATGGCCCGGGACCTGCCTTTCGGTTGAGTGGATTGCGCGGATCGAATGGAGGTCCCTCGATCCATCCGCAAGATGCCTGACGGGGCGACGCGAGGAGCTGCCCCGGCGCGCCGGGTTCCGGAGGGCCGGACCATGGTGCCGCGAAGGTGCCGTGCCCGGCGCATCCCCTCCGGGTGGCCCAGCCGGTCTATTGGAAGCGCACCTTTTCTGCGGCCGCCCTGCGCGGCAGCCTCTCCGCACCACTTCGTCGCACGCGGAGGGAATCCATGGACACGACACGCGGAGCAGCTCGCCTCGCGTACTCGATTCGAAGAATGCTCACCTCCACCGTCGGGATGGGACCGCGATGGCCGGCGGTCGCCGCCCTGACCCTGCTGGTCGCATGCGGATCGTCCTGGGGCGGTGATCCCGCCATGGAGGCGGCCCCGTCCGGCGCCGGGCACGCCGAGCTCTCCGTCGTCCCCATCCCCATTCCCATCCCTCCGCACCGGTATCCGAGCCCCAGCGACCTCGTCGAGATCACCGCTGGTGACTACCACACCTGCGCGCGCCGGTTCGACGGCCGGACCTACTGCTGGGGGCTCGCCACCTCCGGGCAGGCCGGCACGTCGCCCAGCCTCGGCTGCTCGGGCTGCGTCCCGCAGCCGACGCAGATCCCGAACCTGTACTGGGTCGTCCAGGTCGAGGCTGGCTCGTTCCACACCTGCGCGCGGGTGGCCGGTGGCACCGCCTATTGCTGGGGGAACGGGCAGAACGGGCAGCTCGGGGGAGGTCAGCCGGGCGCGGGGATTTACGGGAACTCCACCGGACCGCAGCTCGTCTCCGGCGGGCACGTGTTCAGCTCCATCGCGGCGGGCGCCGACTCGACCTGCGGATCGACGTCCGGCGGCATCTACTGCTGGGGAGGGATCGGTGGTCAGGGCAATCCGCTCCCGTATCCCACCGGGAGCTCCATCCCCACGCTCATCGCCTCAGGGGCGGCCTACACCTCGATGACGGTCGGCCGCGAGTATGCCTGCGGGATGGTGATCATCCCGGGCGTGGCGTCGGAGGTGGGCTGCTTCGGGTTGAACCAGTACGGGCAGGCCGGATCGGACCCCCTCGCCTGGCCGTGGGTCCCCCTCGACGGCGGGACGAGCCTGGGCGGCGCCGTGTCCCGCGTCTCGGCCGAGTACGACCTCACCTGCGCCGACCAGCAGAACGGGACGGTGCAGTGCTTCGGGGACGGCACCTCCGGGCAGCTCGGCAACGGCGGTCGCGCGTCGACGTACCAGGCGCAAACGGTCCTCACGAGCGCTTTCCAGCCGGCGCAGCTCGCGGGCGTCTCCGCCGGCGTCGATCACGCCTGCGCGCTCTCGCCGGGTGGCGCGGCCTTCTGCTGGGGGAACGGCCTGAGCGGCCAGCTCGGCAACGCCATGGCCGCCGGATCGAGCACCGCCGTGGCAGTCTCGGGTGGGCTGACCTTCCGCGGCATCGCCGCCGGACGCAATCACACCTGCGCGATCGGCACCGACAACCACATCTACTGCTGGGGCGACAACACCTACGGCCAGCTCGGGATCGGCTCGGCCGGTTCCTGGTGGTCGTCACCGGTGCTGGCGGTCGATCCCCCCTGACCCGCGCGACCGACGCGATGCGGGGATCCGGCACCCCACCCGGCCGGACGGTCATCCCGCGGGGCCCGCCGGGGGGCGGAGCACGTCCGCCGCCCCCGGGTTACACCTCCCGCATGTCCGACCTGCGCGCCCTCCTCGCCGAGCAGCGCCCCGAGGTGCTGCGCCACTGCTACCGCATGCTGGGCTGCTTCGCCGACGCGGAGGACCTGGCCCAGGACGCGCTCATGAAGGCGTGGGAGGCGCGCGCGACCTGGAAGGGCGAGGGGCCGTTCCGCCACTGGCTCCTCACCATCGCCACCAACGCCTGCCTGAATGCGCTGGCGAAGCGCCGGCGGCTCGAGCTTCCGCAGACGGAGCGCGCGCCGGCGGCGCCCGGTACGCCGCCGCAGGAGCTGGAGGCGTCGCGCTGGCTCACGCCGGCGCCGGACGCCCGCCTCTTCCCGGACCCGCAGCAGGCGGCCGAGCAGCGCGAGAGCGTGGCGCTCGCGTTCCTGGCCGTGATCCAGCGGCTGCCGCCGCGGCAGCGCGCGGTGCTCCTCCTCAAGGACGTGGTGGGCATGAGCGCCGAGGAGATCGCGGCGGCGCTGGAGCTCTCGGTGCCCTCCGTGAGCAGCGCGCTCCACCGCGCCCGCCAGGCGGCCGGCGAGCCGCCCGCGCCGGCCGAGGAGCCGCCCCCGGAGGTGCTGCGCGAGTACGTGCGCTCGTGGGAGGAGCGCGATCTCGACCGGCTCACCGCGCTGCTCCGCGAGGACGTCATCCTGGCGATGCCGCCGCACGCGGTGTGGTTCCGCGGGGTGCCGGCGGTCGTGGCTTTCCTCCGGACGCCGCGGTTCCAGGCGTTCTGGTCGGCCGGCGTCGAGATCGCGGTCACGCGGGCCAACGGCCTCCCGGCGCTGGGCTTCTACTCCGCCCTGTACGGCGGCCGGCTGCACTCCATGGGGGTGACGCGCTTCGCGGGCGGGCGCGTGGCCGAGATGACGGTCTTCATCGGTCCGCGGTTCCTGTTCGGCTTTGCCCTTCCCGGGACCACCGAACGGTTTGCCGGGTCCTCGTTGTCATGAAGAGCAGGAGGCTTCATCGACATGACCAGAGACCCGAAGAGCATCGCCCTCGCCTATATCGACGGCTGCGCCCGGAAGGACCACGACGCCGTCGCGCCGCTGCTCGCACCCGACATCCACTTCACCGGACCGAACGGGATCATCGAGGGAGCGGGACCCTACCTGGCCGCGCTCCGCAGGATCGGCGTGGTCTGGGTGCGCAGCGACGTGAGGAAGGTGTTCGCCGACGGGAACGACGTCTGCGTCATCTACGACTTCGTCACCGACACGCCCGCCGGTGCGGTCCCAACGGTCGAGTGGCTGCACGTGGAGGACGGGCGGATCCGTTCCGTGAACCTGTACTTCGACCGCGTCACCTTCAAGCCGGCCGGCGACGAGGTGGCGCGGCGCGGCGTCCGGGCGGCCGGGTGAGGGAGCCATGGTCCGGGCCGATGCGCTGGCCGTGGCGCGCGCGTACCACCGCGCCTGGAGCACGCGGGACCTCGACGAGGTGGGCCGGCACCTGTCCGAGGACCTCCAGGTCGAGGTCCCCATCAACCGCTACGCGGGCAAGTCCGACTTCCTCGAGGCGGTGCTGCGGACGGCCGGGATGACCGCGGGCGTGACCCTGCTCGCCGAGCTGGGCGACGCCGATCAGGCGATGCTGCTCTACGACATGGCCCTGCCCATCGGCGTGCTGCGCGTGGCCGAGCACTTCACGGTCCGAGACGGCCAGATCCGCGTGATCCGGCAGATCCACGACACGGCCGCGCTGCGGGCGGCCGGTTTCGAGCGGGGCGGGAGCGCGTGAGGCACGGACGCCGACGCTGGGACGCGTGGGACGCTGGGGTCAGGACCTTGCACTTTACACATTCCTGGCGCGGATGAGGCCGGATTCCGCCTCTCGACCGCCACGGGCAGAAAGTGGAAAGGGTAAGGGTCTGACCGCAGTCCCCTGACCCCAGTCCCCCACTGACCCCAGTCCCCCAGTCCCAGTCCCTGCCACGGGCAGCGGGCCCTGGATCCCCGACGACCTCGGAATGACGAGGATGCGCGGGAGGGCGACCGCCGCGGTCTCCGGGTGCGGCAGCGCGAACCACACGCGAGCCCTCGACGCGCCGCGTCGGTGCGTTAAGGTAGGGGCATGGGCGTGCCCGGCCGGCTCCGCATCGCTTACGTCCTCGACGTCTTCGACGGCGTCAAGACCGGCGGCGTCCTCTCCGCGCGCCGCTTCGTGGAGGCGCTCCGGCAGCGCCACCAGGTGACGGTGATCGCGACGGGGGCGCCAGCCGAGGGGCTGGTCTCCCTGCCGGCCTTCACGCCGCCGC
Organism: uncultured Pseudomonadota bacterium; assembly: GCA_963736345.1. GTDB lineage: Bacteria > Myxococcota > Myxococcia > Myxococcales > Anaeromyxobacteraceae > Anaeromyxobacter. Next base: position 60,163 of record CAVTOU010000017.1, read on the forward strand.
CCTTCGGCCGGGTGATGCGCGAGATGGGCTTCCTGTTCGCGGTCCCGAAGCGCCGCATCCTCGAGGAGGCGCTCCGCGCAGCGGACGTGGTGCACGTCCAGTTCCCGTTCTGGCTGGGGATCCGGACGGTGGCGCTGGCGCGGAGGCTGGGGAAGCCGGTGGTGGCCGGGTTCCACCTCCAGCCGGAGAACATGTTCACCAACGTCGGCGTCCGGTCGCGGACGCTCACCGAGTGGACCTACCGCTTCTTCCTGCGCCGGTTCTTCGAGCGGGCCGACGCGGTGGTCTGCCCCAGCCCGTTCGCGCTCCAGGCGCTGCGCCGCCGCGGCCTGACCGCGCCCGCCGAGGTGATCTCCAACGGCGTTCCCCGCGCCGGCCCGGCCGCGCCCGCCGAGCGCGCCGCGCGGCACCGGGGCCGCCCCCTCCTGCTGGCGGTGGGTCGGCTGGCGCGCGAGAAGCGCCACGACGTCATCATCGAGGGCATCCGCCGCTCGCGGCACGCGGCCCGGATCCAGCTCGTCATCACCGGACGCGGGCCGGAGGAGGCCCGGGTGCGCCGTCGGGCGGCGACGCTGCCGCGGCCGGCCGAGGTGGGGTTCGTGAGCGACGGGGAGCTGCAGGCGCTGCTCGCCACCGCCGACCTGGTGGTGCACGCCTCGGAGGTGGAGCTGGAGGGGATGGCGGTCCTGGAGGCCATGGGCCGGGGCACGCCCGCGCTCATCGCCGACGCTCCGGAGAGCGCCACGCCGCAGTTCGCGCTCTCGCCCGACTTCCTCTTCCGGGCCGGGGACCCGGACGACCTGGCCCGGCGCCTGGACCACCTGCTCGACGAGCCGGCGCGGCTGGCCGAGGCGCGCCCCCTGGCGCTGGAGCTGGCCGCGCACTTCGATCTGGAGGACTCGGTCCGCAGGCTGGAGGCGCTCTACGCGAGGCTGGTGGCCCGCGCGGTGGCGCCGGCCGGGCGCGCCGCTCCCGCTACGGCGGCGGCCAATCCAGGCGCGCCCGCTTCCCCATCCAGAGCGCAGCGGGCAGGGCGGTGAAGTCGGCCAGCATGGCCAGCAGGAAGGCCGCCGCGGTCACCACCCCGAACTGCCGGAGCGGCGGGAACCCGGAGAGCGCCAGCGCCAGGAACCCGGCCGAGTTGATGAGGGTGGCGAAGGCGATGGCCCGCCCGGCCACGTGGAGCGTGTGGCGCAGGGAGGCCGCGAACCCGCCCGTCCCCTCGCCCAGGTGGTGGAAGAAGTGGATCTGGTCGTTCTCGGTCGTCCCCAGGACGGTGGTGGCGATGAGGATGGTCGCGACGTTCAGCGGCACGCCCAGCAGCCGCATCCCCAGGAACGTCACCAGGATGGCGAAGACCGAGGGGATCATGGCCATGAGCCGCGCCGTCCCGCTCCGGAACACCACCAGGAACACGACCAGGATGAGCGCGGCGGTGAGGGCGAAGCTCTGGGCCAGCGTGGGGATGAGGCTCGCCCCCACCTTGGCCTGGAGCAGCCCCTCGCCCACCACCTGCATGCGCACGTCCTTCAGCCCGGCGTTCGCCACCGTGCCATCCCAGTCCGCCTGCAGCGCCCGCGCCAGCGCGCGGTAACCGGCCTCGTCGGTCCTCTCGAAGACCACCGTGAGCTGGGCGTCGGCCAGCGATCCCACGTCGATGAAGGCGCGCAGCTCCGGCTCGGTGAGGAGGAGCTGCTCGAGGTCGCCGGCCGCCCGGGCGAACGCCGCCGGGTCGAGGGGGAGCCGGTCGCCCTTGCCCGCCAGGTAGCTGCGGATGCGCAGGAAGGTGGTGGGCCCGACCACCGAGGTCACGCCCGGCTCGCGCTCGACCGCGGTGGTGAAGCGTTCCAGCGCCGCCAGCAGCGCGGGATCGGTGACCGCGCCGGGCGCGGTACGGACCCACACCCGCGCCACGTTCAGCCCGCCCACCTGGTCGCGGTAGAAGCGCATGTCCCGGGCGATGTCGAGCCTGGGGTCGACGTAGTCGAGCGCGTCCACCCCCACCTTCATGGGCGCGAGGCGCCCCGGGATCCCGGTCAGCGCCACCAGTCCCGCCGCCGCCAGGACCAGCGACCCCACCACCAGCGGCCAGCGCAGCCGCCAGCTGAAGCGCGGGATGGCGGCCGAGACGCGGTCGTAGAGGCTGCTCCGGAGCGGCACGGTGCGCGCGGTCGGGGTCCGGAGCGCGCGCTGCAGCGCCGGGAAGAGCGTGAACACGACCACCCAGGAGAGGGCGAGCCCGGCCGCCGTCCAGATCCCCATCTCGCGGATGGGGCGGATGGGCGAGACCGCCAGGGCCCCGAAGCCGAGCACGGCCGCCACCGTCGAGGCGGTCACGGGCAGGAACTTGTTGGCGAGCGCGAAGCGCTGGTGGGCATCCACCTCCACGCCCTCGGGCTGGTCCACGAAGCGCGAGTGGATGTAGACCAGCGAGGCCAGGCAGGTGACCAGGATGGTGAGCGGCACCAGCGCCGCCACCACCGTGAACGAGAAGCCCAGCGGCCGCGCCACGCCCACCCCCAGCGCCACCGCGGCCCCCAGCGCCAGCAGGATGGCGAGGAGGGATCGCGCCGAGCGGTACAGGTAGAGCGCGATCACCACCACGAACAGCGCGAAGAGGGGGAAGTAGCGGACCGCGGCCTGGCTCGACTCCTGCTCGATCCAGGACTCGAGGTAGGGCGCGCCGACCCTGCGCACCCGGAGCACCGGGCCGCCGACGGCCTGGGCCGCCGCCCGGTCCACCTCCGAGAGGAGCCAATCCCGCTCGCGCGCGTTCGAGGCCGCCAGCGACACGGCCATCCCCTGGAAGCGCTCCCCGACCAGCCCCTGGCGGCGGAAGAAGTCGGTCCCGGCGGCGAAGGCGCGGTAGGCGGCGGCCCCGGCCGCGTCGGGGCGGAAGGCCGGGTGGGTGCGCCGGAAGACGTCGAGGGCGGAGTAGGGGGTGACGCCCGGCATGGCGCGCAGGGCGGTCTCCAGCGCGACGGTGCGGCTCAGCACCTCTGGCGACCAGGGATCGTCCGCCTCGACCAGGAGCAGCACCAGCGGCCGCTCGGGGAAGATGCGCTGGAAGGCGCGGGTGGCCACCGTGTCCGGATCGGACGAGACCAGGAGCCGATCGATGCCGGCCTCCGACGGGATCCCTGCGGCGAGGTAGGCGGCGACGGGCACCGCCAGCGCGTAGGCGATCAGGATGGGCGCCCGCAGGGCCACGATCCGTCCGAAGATGCGCTGCAGCCGGGAGCTCATGCCCGCCGCCGGCGCGGCCAGGGGACGAGGGCCGGGGTGGAGCGCAGGCGCCCGGCGAAGGCCGGGTGGCGCGCCAGCATCCGCCGGTCCATCCAGGGCACGCTCACGAGGAGGAAGAGCGCGGTGATGGCGAGCGGGCCCACCGCCGTCCACGCCCACCGCGGCGCCGCGGCCAGGCCGAAGAGGAACAGCCCCCACCAGAAGAGGATCTCGCCCAGGTAGTTGGGGTGGCGGCTCCGCCCCCAGACGCCGCTCGCCAGCACCTCGGCCGGATCGGCCCGGCGCCGCAGGAAGCGCCGGAGCTGCAGGTCGGCGACCGCCTCCAGGGCCAGGCCGCCGCCGGCGACCAGCGCCGCCGCGACGTCGAGCGGCCCCGGCGGCCGGGCCGGCAGCGCCAGCGCCGGGTACAGCGGCAGGAGGCCGAGGAACACCCAGGCGGTGGGGAAGAGGTGGATGGTGAAGAGGCTGGCCGGCCAGTACCGGCGTCCGGTCCTGCGCCGCAGCTCGACGTACCGGAAGTCCTCGTCGCCCGCGCCCTGCCAGCGCACGAGCTGGTTGCCGGTGAGCCGCGCCCCCCAGGCGCACACCAGCGCGACCACCATGGCGGCCCGCAGGCTGCCGCCCCCCACCGACGCCCAGTAGAGGACGATGGGGATGGGCGCGACGCTCCAGTACGGGTCGTAGAAGCTGGAGTTGTCGTGGGCCGCGCTGAACAGGAACACGGTGCAGGTGGCGGCCACGTCGGCCCAGGCGGCGATCCAGAGCGGGTCGCGCCCGCGGAGCGCGCCGGCCATGGCCAGCGCCGCGGCCAGCGCGGCCGCGTAGGCCAGGGAGAGCGCGGCCAGGCCCCGGCGCCGGGCCCGGTCGGGCTCCGCCAGCGGTCGCGCCGGCGACCTCACTCGTACAGCCTCCGCGTGGCGCGCTCCATGATCCGGATCGACACCCGCCGCGGCAGGAGGCGCCCGAACGCGAATGCCGCCAGCCGGTTGAGGCCGCCCGTGACCACCGTCGGCCCGCGCCCCAGCGCGGCCAGCGCCCGAACCGCCACCTCCTCGGGCGACTGCAGCGGCACGCTCCGCTTCGGGCGCGAGGCGGCGAACCCGGGGGTCCGGGTGGCGCCGGCTCGGCAGGCCACCACGTCCACGCCGCGCGCCCGCAGCTCGGCCCAGAGGCCCTCCGCCAGCACCAGGTTGAAGGCCTTGGAGGCGGCGTAGGAGGCGAGCCAGGGGTTGCCCTGCGATCCGGAGAGCGAGGTCATGAGAACGATCCCACCGCGCCCGCGCCGCGCCATGGGGCCGCCCAGTGCGTGGGCGAGCAGCAAGGGTCCGCGGCAGTTGACGTCGATCACGCGCAGCTGCTCCTCCAGTGGCCGATCCAGGAAGGGGCCGATCACCGAATGGGCCGCATTGTAGACGAGCAGCCCGATCTCCAGGCCGGCGACGAGCGGACCGACGGCCTCGAGCAGGTCGGCGCGGCCCAGGTCCAGCGCCGCGGTGCGCACCTCCACTCCGTGCGCCGTCTTCAGCTCTGCCGCCAGCCGCTCCAGCGCGTCGCCACGGCGCGCCAGGAGCAGGAGCCGCAGGCCGCGGGCGGCCAGCTGGCGGGCGAAGACCTCGCCCAGCCCGGCCGACGCGCCCGCCACCAGGGCCCAGGGCCCGTAGCGCTCGCCGAAGGCGGTCACGCGGCCCGCCCGCCGGACCCGGCGGCCGCCGACGAGGCCTCGATCGTGAACGGGTGCTCGCGCACCCCGACGCGCCAGACGACCAGGATCGGCACCACCAGCCAGGCGGCGTTGGCGGAGACCACCAGGCCCGGGTGCGGGGTGGCGTGGACCCCGGCCAGCTCGTCGAAGAGGATGATGAAGACGTTGGTGAAGAGCGAGGCAGCCCAGATCACGGCCGGGATCCGGATCCACTCGCGCCCGCGGACGAAGGCGTAGATGGCCACCGCGTAGAACGGCCCGAAGGCGAGCACGTCGAGCCAGATGGTGGCGCGGTACCAGGCGGGACGCGCCAGGAGCAGGGGATCGAAGGAACGCTCCCACCAGTGGACCAGCGCCAGGAGGCGGGCGGGCGGCCACACGGGCTGCACGAAGTGGAATGGGTCCGCGATGACCACCTGCTCCAGGCTCACCACGTAGGTGGTGAAGAGCAGGTTCACGGCGAAGAACACCACCAGCGCAACGTCCAGCGGACGCCGCGACAACGGGATGACCAGCCGCATGCCCGCTTCATATGCGAGCCCGCCGCGAGATCACACCCTCCTGACGGGATCGGACGCCCGACCTGCCGGACGCAGAAAGGAATTTCGCAGGTTGCGCCGCGCTGGCCGCGCCGCCGCCGGGGCATGCCCCTGCCGATCCTTTTGCGCGCGGGCCACTGCGCATAGAGTGCGGGCATGGTCGTCCTGGCCGTGACCCTGTCGCTGGCGATGGCCGCCTCGGGAGAGCCCGTCCCCGCCGACCCCGCGCAGGCGGGCGCCTCCACGCCAGCGGCCGGGGCCGAGAGCGCCGGTGTGCCCGGGTCCGAGCCGGCGGCCGCCGAGCCGACGCAGCCGGCCGAGGCCGAGCCGCCCGCGCGCCCGGGGCCCGACCTGCGGGGCTGGCGCCAGGATCTGGCCCTGGGGCTGCACTCGACCACCTTCTGGAGCCACAGCGACCACCAGTACACGTTCCACTCGCTGGGCCTGGGCTACCTGGCCTCGTGGGGGCGGCGCGGGCTTTTCGTCCACGCGACCGGATTGCTGCCGCTGCAGGGTCGCGAGGACGGCCAGGCTCATGCCATCACCCGCTTCTACAGCGCGCACTACGGCGGCGACCTGCTCACCGGCTGGCAGTGGCGGTGGCGGGCGCATCGCACCCTCGAGGCGCAGGCGGGGGGCGGCCCCCACGCGACCTTCGTGGTGCTGAGGGGCATCAGCGGCTACCGCGACTTCTCCGCCTCGCCGTTCGGCCTGGGCGGGGAGGCGTCGCTGCGGTGGCGGACCGGGCGCGCGCTCTCCCGCTGGCCGCTGACGGTGGCGCTCTACGGGAGCGCGGCGCTGGACCTGTACGATCCCATCCACGGCAACGACCTGCGCCACGGCTTCACCTTCCGCGCGGGGGTGGCCATGGGGATCGCGCCCCGAGGTCCACGGTGAGGGCCGCGGCCGTCGTCCTCGCCGCCGCCCTGGGCGGCTGTGGCCCGTACGCCGAGCTGGCGCAGAAGCTCGACGTGGGCGTCACGATCGCCGGCGGCGAGACCTGGATCTCCGCGTCCGGCTCGCAGGTCCGGGTGCTGGTGCTGGGGCCGCCCGATCCCGCCGGGGCGCCCGTCCCGTTCGCGTTCACCGCGATGACCATCCCCATCGCCGCCGGGACCGCCGTCTGGTCGACGCAGGGGACCTGGACCGGCACCGATGCCAGCACGTCCCTCGCGCTCCGGGAGCGGCTCCTCTACCAGATGGACGACGAGCGCGGGACCCCGCTCCTGAACCGGCACGGCGCCACCCGCAGCGACGTCGATCGCACCCTCACCTTCGGCCAGTCGCGCGCCGGGGGCCAGCTGGTCCTCACCGGCGACGCCTCCATCGCCGGCACCTACGTGCTCTTCCCGGAAGCGCTGGGGCGGCTCGGGTCCTCCTCGCCCGACGACGCCGCCTGCGCGTTCCACCTCGCCAACCTGGCGGTGCTGAGCTCGGAGGTGCGCATCATCGGGTTCGGCAGCGCGGGGATGACCCAGTACCGGACCCCCGCCTCCTTCCTGGGCACCATGGCCGGGAGCGTCAACGTGGCGGTCCACGGGTCCGTCACCACCGACATCACCTACTCGCACTTCTCCGACTTCGCGGGCGTGCGCATCGACGGGACGCAGACGACCCACGTCAACTTCGGCGGCGACGGATCCATGTCCGGGACGGTCACGCTCGCGCTCGTTCCCGACCCGAGCACGGCCGCGCCGGAGATCGACGGCGCCATCTCGTACGGGTCGAGCGCCGATCCGGGCGACGCGATCCAGATCTCGAACGGCTCCCCCACCGGCGGGAACTACGTCGTGACCCTGACCGGCGGCGGGACCACCAAGGTGAGCCCGGTCGGGGCTCCTTCACCCACGGTGGCTGAGTGTCTCGGGTTACCCCCGCCGTAGACAGCTGCCGCGCAGGGACACGGGCTAGGTTGTGAAGCGCAACATCAACTGGGAGGCTCACCATGCGTAGATGGCTGCTCGGAATCACCTGGGTCGCGCTGACTGCATGCGGGGGCGGTGGCGGCTCCTCCGGCAGCACCGGGGTGTCGGGGACGATCGGCGGACAGGCGTTCAAGCCGGCGGAGGTGTCCGCCGTGATAGCGGGCCCGTCGACCTGTACGGTGCCGACCGACTTCACCGCGAAGGCGTTCGCGATCCGGCTCGGGGACTTCACGGGCGTGTGCACCGATCTCGAGTCCGATCCGCTCTGCAAGCTCAAGGCGAGCGCGCGGAGCGTCACCGTCGTCTTCGCCGACGTGGGTGCCGTGAACCCGACGCCGACGCTCGGGACGGGGACGTTCGCGGTCAGCCCCGACCCGACCAACGCGGTCCTGCAAACGACGGGGCCGCTCGCCGGGACCCTGGTTGCGTCCTTCGCCGTCTCGACCGTCACCGGCGCGTCATGCCCGACGGACGCCGTGGCGCAGGTGGCGCAGGGAACGCTCCGGGTGGACTCGGTGACCGCGACGTCGATCACCGGGAACGTGGACCTCACGTTCGGGGACTGGAACGGGACGACCTTCACCGCCGGCACGGACAAGCTCAAGGGCGACTTCACCGCCACCGTCTGCGCTGCCTCGATCAGCGACGTCTGTCCTCTGGCCGCGAGCGGCGGCGCCTGCATGGGCATGCCGTCCTGCGACTAGCGGCTCACGACCTCGCCCCGGCGCCCGCCCTGGCGAGGAGCGCCTCGCCCTGCTTGACCCAGCCCTGCGCCTCCGGGTCGCCCGCCCGGGCGCGCGCCAGCGCCAGGCCTCGCTCGGCCGCGCCCCTCGCCTCGCCGGCGTGGCCGGCGGCGAGGAGCGCCTCGGCCAGCGCCAGCGGGTTGGGAGGGTAGTCTGGCGCGAGCTGGACCGCGCGGCGCGCGGCCTCGACGGCGCCGTCGGGATTGCCCGGGCCGACGGGCCAGGCCGGCGCGCGGGCCAGGACCAGCGCCAGCACGCGGTCCGGGCCGGCCTGGTCCAGCGCCGGGTCGCGCTGCGCGGCGGTGCGGAGGTGCTCCACCATCTTGCGGAGCCCATCGCGGGCGGTGCTCCGCCGCTCGCGCGCCTGGACCCCGAGCGCCAGCGCCAGGCCGTAGTGGCAGACGGCGCTCTCGGGCGCCCGCTCCAGGCAGGCCTGGCCCACCTCGACCGCGGCGGACGAGAGCGCCGCTCGATCCACCCCGGCGTCGTGATCGATCCGCCAGATGCGGGCCTGGATGGCTCCGTACAGCCCCTCCACGGCATCCGGGGCCTGCTGCGCGGCGGCGAGGAAGAGCTGCTCGGCCTGGCCGGCCTGGCCGGGCTCGGCTCGGCGCGCCAGGTGCTGGCGGGCCTCCGCCAGCAGCTCATCGGCGCTCCCCGCCTGCGGCGCCGGGGCGGGGAACGCGGCGGGCGGCGCCCCCGGCGCCCGGCTGCGCAGCGCGGGCGCGCAGGCCAGGCCGAGGGCGGCGAGCGCGGCGGCGGTGCGCCTCACGGCCCCCCCAGCTCCTTCACCAGGGCCGGCATCCCGGGGGGAAGCGGCGCGAACCCCTGCATGCGCACCCCCTCCAGCGCCGAGGCGCCGTCGGGCGCGGAGGGCAGCGCCAGCAGGCCCTTCTCCAGCGCGCTCCAGCGCCTCGCCGGGACGCGAGCCCCGACGGTCGCGACCAGCGCCCCGGGCAGCGGCCGCGACCGCGCCACCGCCTCGAGCTGGTCGGCGAAGGGGAGCGTCAGGAGCGCCGCCGACTGCTCGCCGTCGAGCAGGACCGCCACGTTCTCGCCCGCCGCCGCCCTGCGCAAGAGCGAGAGCACCTGGCTCGAGGCGACGACGTGGACGTCGGGCGGGAGCCGGCCCCACCCGGCCAGCGCGCCGCGGACGAACTCCGGCGAGTAGCCCGCGATCGAGGCCAGCTCGAAGCCGGCCAGCGCCGCCGGCGAGGCGACGCGCCCCTTCTTCGCGACCAGCGTCCAGGTCTCGAGCGGACCCTGGGCGCCCTGGCGGATCACCACCAGCCGCGCCCCGAGCGAGAGGGCGCGCGCGTGCTTCACGTAGAAGGGCATGGGCACCATGGCCACCGCCGCGCGCCGGTCTCGCAGCCGCGCCACGCCCTCCGCCTCGTCGTTCAGGTAGACGGCGGAGAGGACGCTTTCCGGAAGGCCGGCGGCATGCGCCAGCGCGGCGGCCAGCGCATCGACGCTGGGCTGTGCCTCGGCGGTGGTCCCCGGGTATCCCGGGGCGCACACCACCAGCTCCGGCGCTGCCGCAGGGGCGGCGGCCAGCGAGGGTGCCGCGGCGAGCAGGAGGGCCAGGGCGAGCGGACGCATGCGAGGAGACTAGCGTGAATCGGCCCGCGACCTCCTGCAACAGCGGGTACGGGGTGGCCGCCGCGTGACCCGCAAGGGACAGGAACTTGGCCATCAGTCCAGCGGAAGGTTGAGCGTCCGGAGCAGGGCGAGGTAGCGGCGGTCGCCGCGGAGCTTCTCCAGGAGCGGGTCGGTCTTGATCCACCCGATGCCGGTGTCCACCTGCGCGCGCGCCCGTTCCAGCCAGCCCAGCGCCAGGTCGGCCTCCCCGCGCCAGGCGTGGACCTCGGCGAGCTGGTAGGCGGAGTCGGTGTGGCCCTCGTGGGCGAGCGCCTCGAGCGCAGCCCTGGAGGCCTCGGCGCGGCCCATGTCGTGGTACGCCAGGGCCGCGCAGGTGAGGGAGACCCACCGCACGGCAACCCGCTCGGCCTCCGCCAGCGCCCGCTCGGGCTCACCGCAGGCGACCAGGTCCGCGCACAGGTAGTGCGTGGCGAGATCTGCATGCGGAGAGATCTCCAGCGCACGCGCCAGGGCGCTGCGGGCCCGCCCATGGTGGCCGCTCGAGACCAGGGCGCGGCCCAGCAGCGTCCAGGCGTGTGCCGAGAACGGGTCCAGCTCCGTGGCCCGTTCCAGCGCCCGGCAGGCATCCGGAAGCCTCCCCAGATCGGTGAGGAGGCTTCCGTGGCAGTGCACCGCGGCAGGGTTGCCCGGGCCGAGCGCCTGGGCTCGCTCGGCATCGGCGAGAGCGCCCTGCCAGTCGAGGAGGAAGCGGCTGCGAATGGCGGCGCGCCGGACATAGCCATCCGACTGGTCGGGGGCGAGCCGGATGGCCCGCTCCGCCGCCTCCAGCGCTCGCCGGCGCCGCTCGGGAGAGTTGCCGTCCCCGGCCACCCCCTCGAGGAACAGCAGCACGCCGGCGACCTCGGCCCAGGCAAGCGCGAACCCCGGGTCGAGGGACACCGCTCGCTCGAGCGCCGCCAGCGAGCGCCTCGTCTGCGCCACGTCGCCCGTCCGCGCCAGGTCGCGCCCGAGCAGGAAGAGCTCGTACGCCTCCCGGCTCGCGGTGACGCGCCCACGCACCCGGCTGCTGGGGAGCAGCTTGATCCGCAGCGCCTCGACCACCGCGCCCGCGATCTCGTCCTGCACGGCGAAGACGTCCGAGAGATCGCGATCGAAGCTCTGCGACCAGAGCTCGAACCCGTCGGCGGTCTTGATCAGATGGGCCACGACGCGGATGTGGTCGCCGGCCTTCCGGACGCTCCCCTCGAGGATGGTCGCCACGTTCAGCTCGCGGCCGATGTCGGCGATGGTCCGGTTCGCGTTCTTGAACGAGAACGACGACGTCCTGCCCGAGACCCTCACCCCCTCCACCTGGGTCAGCGCGTTCAGGATCTCCTCCGCGATCCCGTCGGCGAAGTATCCCTGATCGCGCTCGGGGCTCATGTCCGCGAAGGGCAGCACGGCCACGGACGCGGCGCGCGCGCGCCGGTCCGGAGCACGCGAGCGGACCCGCCGGACGACCGCCGGGAGGGCGTCGATCGGAGGGTCGCGCGGGAGCTCGGCCGCGACCCGCTTCAGGCCGGCCAGCGCGGCTGCGCCATCGCGGACCCGCGCGGCCGGGTCCTTGGCCAGCATCGCCGCCACCAGCGCGCCCAGGGCAGGGGAGGCGGGGACCTCGAGCCGGGGAGCGGGCTCCCGGCCCCGGGCCGATCGTCCCGCGTCGTCCGGGAAGGGCAGCTCTCCGGTGAGCATCTGGAAGAGCATCACGCCCAGCGCGAAAACATCGGTGCGCTCGTCCTCGGGCGCATCCCTCCACTGCTCGGGGGCCATGTACGCGGGCGTTCCGCCCTCCACCTTGCGCCTGCCGAACGCATGCGCCATGCCGAGGTCGAGCAGCTTCACCTGACCGCCCTGGCACAGGAAGACGTTCCCCGGGGTGAGGTCGCGGTGGACGACGCCCTCCCGGTGGGCGTGGGCGAGCCCCTCCGCGACCTGGAGCGCGATCCCGAGCGCCTCGTGCAAGGGCAGGCGGCCCCGGGCGAGCCTCCGCACCAGCGGCTCGCCGCGGAGCAGCTCCAGGACGAGATAGGGCCCGTGCTCGGTGCGACCGGCGTCGTGCAGGGTGACGATGTTCGGGTGCGAGAGCCGGGCGGCCGCCTCCGCCTCGCGGAGGAGCCGCTCCTCGCGGACGTCCGGCCTCGCGCCCGGGCGCACGGCCTTCAGGGCGACTGCCCGCCCGAGCTCGCGATCGAGCGCTTCCCACACCACCCCGAAGCCGCCGCGGCCAATCTCCCGGACGAGCTCGAAGCGGCCGATGCTGGCGCCCGGCCGGAGCGCCTCGCCCCACGGCTCCGCCGCCGGCCGCTCCTCGACGCGCACCAGCTCCTCCAGCAGCGCGGACAGCGCCCCCGCGCGGATGGCCTCCGGAGAAGGAGTCTCGCTGGCCATGGCTGCCCCGATCACCTTGCGATCTATCCCGGTCGAAGCCGGCCGCGCGACGGCCGCGAGGGTCAGACGGCGACCGGGGTCGCGAGCGCAGCGCGCGGTCGAGATGAGGCGAGCGGTCGGCCCTGGCGACCCGGCCGGGTGGCCGAAGGAGAAAGGGACGCCGCCGCCGGGGCGGATCGGCGGTCGCGCGGTGGTCGCACACCTGGTGAACCACCCGCTTCGGGGCTGTCCACCGTCGCCCCATGTGATAGGCCTGTGGCCGAGGGATCCCTGGGCACGGGGTTCATCCTCGACGGTCATACGGAGCGGGAGGTTCGCGATGGCAGCCAGCAAGCGCACCACTCACCGCAGCTCCAAGGGCGCCAAGCTGTACGCGGTCCGCGACAAGCAGGGGCGGTTCAAGGACATCCAGACCTACAAGCGCGCGCATGGCGCGGATCTGCGCAAGAAGTCGAAGGCCGAGAAGGGCAAGAAGAAGAAGTAGGCGGCCGTCGTCGATCTGCCGCAGGCGCCAGGTCCGTTCCGGCCCGCCATCCCGGGGGAAGCTCGTCGCCTGCCCCCGGGAACGGTGGCCGGCAGGAGGTCCCATGGATCACCTCGCCTCGAAGCGGCTCGCCGTCCTCCTGTTGGGTGCGGCGGCGCTGGTGCCGGCCGGCGCGCGCGCCAATGGCTTCGCGCTCGACATCCAGGGGCTGTTCTCGAACGGCACCGCCGGCGCCGGCGCCGCCGCCACGCACGACCCGGCGGGACAGTTCGCGAACCCGGCCGTCCTCGCCTCGCTGGAGGGCACGCAGGTGGTGGCGGGCGGCATGCTGATCGCGGCGCGGGCGCCGTACTCGGACCGCGGCTCGACCCTGCTCGGCGGCGCCGTGCCACTCCCCGGCGCCAACGCCGACGGCGCCAAGGGTGGCCTCTCGCCCTGGCTCTTCGCCTCCCACCGCATCTCGCCCGCGCTGGCGATCGGCTTCCAGCTGACCGTACCCTTCGGCACCGCCACCGACTACGGGCGCGGCAGCCGGTTCTACGGTCGGTACCAGGGGGTGGAGTCGAACATCGAGTCGCTGGCCTTCGGCCCCGCGGTGGCGTGGAAGCCGTTCGAGCGCCTGGCCATCGGCCTGGGCCTGGAGGCGCGCCGCGACTCGGCCGTGATCGGGCAGGCCTTCGACATCGGCTCGATCTGCGTCGGCAACGCGCTGGCGGGCACCGATCCTGACCCCGCCACCGCCTGCATCGCTGCCGGCATGCCGCCGGGGGGCGCCGACGGGTACGGCCGCTTCACGGGCCAGGGCTGGGGCTGGACCGCCACCGCCGGCGCGACGCTGGACCCGAGGCCGGGGACGTCGCTGGGCGTGGGTTACCGACACGAGTCGACCTCCAAGGTCCGCGGACACCAGTCCTTCGACCCATTGTCGGCGTCCATCTTCGCCACCACCGGCAAGCCCCGCGCCAGCATGGACCTGCCCCTGCCCGACTTCCTCACCGTGAGCGCCTCGCAGCGGCTCGGGGACTCGGTCACGCTGCTGGCGGCGTTCCAGTACACGTTCTGGAGCCGGTTCGACACCGTCGACCTCGTGCCCGCGGACAGCGCCAACGGCCTCGCCATCTCCTCCAAGCAGGGCTTCCGCAACGCCTTCCGGCTCTCGGGGGCGGCCGCCTGGCAGGTGCTGCCCGCCCTGGAGCTGTTCGGCGGCGTGGCGTTCGAGCAGAGCCCCATCACCGGCCGGTACCGCCAGCCCGGCCTGCCCGAGACCGATTCGCTCATCGCCGGCCTGGGGGCGGAGGCGCGGCTCTGGCACGGGATCACCTTCGGCGCCGTCTACCAGCGCGTGCAGATGCTGCGCACGTCCCGCATCGACCAGACCGGCCAGACCGGGGACCGGGTGGTGGGGACGGTGAAGGGCAGCGCCAACCTGGGCGTGGTCCAGCTCGGCTGGAGGCACTGAGGTGCGCGCGGCCGCGGCCTTCGCGATCCGGACCCTGCTGGCGGCGGCCGCCGCCAGCCCGGCGCGGGCCGACGAGCCGCAGGACCACTGGCAGCAGGGCGAGGCGCGCCCGTTCCTCTCGGCGCAGGTGGACCTGGGCAGCTCCGAGCACGCCGCGTTCGCCGCGGGGTGGGGGAAGCCGCACGCGATGTGGGGCGGGCTGCTGGTGCAGGGCTTCCTCACCACCGACGCGGCCGCGCTCCGCCTGGGCGGCAAGATCAATCTCCAGGCCATCGCCCTCGAGGCCGGTCTCCGGCTGGACAGCAGCTTCCGGTCGCTCCCGCTCCCGGACGCCGCCCGGCACACCCGCATCCCCGACGGCAACGGCTTCGACTCGCGCCTCCTCGACCTCTCTGCGTCGGGCGGGCTCCCGCTCGGCCCGGGGTTCGCGCTCTTCGAGGTGCTCGGGGTGCGCCAGCTCTCCTCGCTCGGCCACGTCCAGGTGTTCGACGACCTGTTGCGGATCGCGTACCGGCCGCCCTGGCTGGCCACCGCCAGCGCCGGCTGGGTCGCCCAGCTCCGCGGCGGCGCCCTGCTCCTGGGCGGGCGCGCCCAGTGGGCCTTCGCCACCGGGCGCAGCGGCGACCCGTTCATCCGCCTCGGGCCGGTCGCGTACTGGCGGCTGCAGCCGCACCTGGCGCTGGCGGGGGAGCTGCTCTACCCGGCGTCGACGCCCGATCGGCTGGAGCTCGCGGATCGGGTCGCGGGCTTCGTGGTGCTGTCGTTCACCGCCGCCACCGGGGATCGGCCGCGGCTCCCCTGAGCTGCTCGCCGCGGATGGCGGCGCGGGCCGCTACTCGAAGCGATTCACGACCAGCTCGACGGCCGCGCCCTTGGGGGCGAGAGCATCGGCGGCCGGGATCTGCTGCAGGATCAGGCCCTCGTCCAGCTCCTCGTTGATCTGGTAGCGGACGTTCCCCACCGTGAACCCGGCCTTGCCGAGCTGGTCCCGGGCCCGCTTCAGCGAGCGGCCCAGCACGGAGGGCACGGACGCGCTCTCCGGCCCCTTCGATACCACCAGGTCCACCGCCGCCCCGGCCGGCACCGCCGCCCGCGGCGCCAGCCCCTGGGCCAAGACGCTCCCGGCCGGAACCTTGTCGCTGGTCTCCTCGGTGATCCGGCCCACCGCCAGCCGGACCGCCTCGAGCTTCCGCCGCGCCTCGGCCGCGGGCTGACCGACCAGCGCCGGCACCTCGACCTTCTCCATGGCCCTGGCGATCACCACGGTGACGGCCTCGCCGCGGTAGACGCGGGAGCCCTCCAGCGGGTGCTGCTCCACGATCTGCCCCGGCTCCATGCTCCCGTCCTCGCGCTGCTGCGAGACCGTGAGCAGGAGGCCGTAGGGATCGAGGGCCACCCGCGCCTCGTCCACCTTCAGGCCCACCACGTGGGGGACGTTCTCGGTCGGGCGGAGCAGGCTGAAGCGACCGATCGCGTAGGTCGTGCCCGCTGCCACCGCGGCCGCCACCACCGCCGAAACGACCAGATCCTTCGTGGCCATTTGTCGTTCAGGCTACGCGCGCCGGCAGGTCGTGGCAAGGAAGCGCGCGCGGCATCCGGCCCCCCGGCGCTCCTACGCCGGCCCACATCACCGGCAAGTCGCGAGCGGCGGTCGGATCATCCGTCCTGGCGGGCCTCGGATGCCGGCTCGGCCGCCACCGCCCGGGCGCCGTTCCCGGCGCCCGGGCCGGCCGGCGAGCGGCGCCTGCGGAGAGCGAAGCCGATGCCGGCGAGGATCAGGGTCCCGGCCGCCGCGATGCGAGGGGTGAGCCGTTCGCCGAGGAAGGCGGTCGCGCCGGCGCCGGCCAGCACCGGGACCGCCAGCTGCACGGTCGCCGCCCGGGTGGCGCCCAGGCCCGGGACCACCGCGTACCACAGGCTGTAGCCGCCGCCCGAGGCCAGCGCCCCGGAGGCGACCGCCAGCGCGACGCCTGCGGGCGTGGCGGTGGCCTGACGCGCGTAGGCCAGGCCCAGCGCCACCGAGAGGGGAAGCGCCAGCAGGAAGTTGTGCCCGGTGGCGGCCAGCGGGTCACGCACCGCACGGCCCCGCAGCGAGTAGGCGCCCCAGGCGACGCCCGCGCCGAGCATGAGCGCGGCCCCGGCCGGCTCCGGCGCGCTGGCGCCCGGCAGCGTCAACCAGACCAGGCCGATCAGGGCCATGGCGATGCCGAGCGCCTGGATCCTGTCCGGGCGGACGCCGCGCAGCGCCGCCCAGCCCACCATCGAGACCTGCACCGCGCCGAAGAGCAGCAGTGCTCCCACCCCGGCCCCGATCCGGACGTAGGCGAGCGAGAAGGCGCCGGCGTACAGGAACAGCGCCAGCGCCGAGCCGATCGACCCGCCGGCCGGGCGCCGCCGCCTGAGCGCCAGCAGCAGCGCCAGCGTGACGGCGCCGGAGGCCAGGCGCACCCACGTGAAGGTCGCCGGGTCGATGCGCCGGGGGCCGAGCGCGGCGCGGCACAGGAGCGAGTTCGCGGCGAAGCAGGCGAGCGTCGCCGAGGTGAGGATCACGATCCGGAGCGCGGGCAAGGATGTGAGCCTAGCCGGCCCGGGGCCGCCCGGCCGCCCCAGAGCGGGTCGCGGGCGGCAGGTGCCCGGGCGGGTTCACGGTGCGGCGCGCGTGCCCAGCGGACTCCGGGACCGTCCTGGCGGCTCCGCCCGGCAGCGCAGCCGGGCCGCAACCGTTTTGACAATCCGCGCCGGTTGTCCTCTGATCATCCAAAATCGATTCAACTGGAGGCGATTGCCCTACATCCGCGCACGTGGCGGGAGCTGCGCGCGCGGCGTGAGGAGCGACGGCCATGCAGTTCACCTGCGAGCATTGTGGAAGTCGATACGTACTGAACGACGAGCTGGTGCCGGGCCGCATGTACCGGACCAAGTGCAAGTCGTGCGGGAGCGTCCTGGTGCTGAAGGGCGGTGCCGATGGAACGGCCACCACCGCTCCGGCGCCGAAGCCATCCGCGGCGGCGTCCTCGACTCCCGTGGGCAGCGCCGCGCCGCCCTCGCGGCCCGGCGTTCCCATTCCCACCTACATCGGGGATGGGCCGGCGCCGCAGGCGGGGGAGCCGGCGCGCCACCGCCCGCCGCCGTCTCGCTGGGGCGGGCTGCTCGCCATCGCCCTGGTGGCCGGGATCGCCGGCGCCGCGCTGGTGGTCGGCCTCGTCTGGCGCCCCTGGGCGCAGCGATCGGCTCCGAGCGCCCCGACGCGGCCCGTGTCGCCGCCCCCGCCCATCGCCGTCGCCCCCGCGCCCCCGCCCGCGGCCGAGCCGGCGGCGCCGCCCGCGGCCAAGCCCTCGCCGGACGAAGGCGCCGAGGCCGCAGCGGCCACCCCCCCCCCGCCGACCGCGAAGGCCGCACCCGCCGCCGAACCGGCGCCGGCCGCGCCCGCCGAGCCACCCCCGGCCGCGAAGCCGTCGCGGCCGGTCCCGGAGGAACGCGTGGCCGCCAAGCCGCCCCGTCCGGCCAAGCCGGAGAAGGAGAAGAGGACGGCCAAGGTGGAGAAGCCGGAGCCGCGCGAGAAGCCCGCGCGCGAGAAGCCCGCCCCGGCGCCCGCCGCGGCCGAAGGGCTCTCCCCCGACGCCATCCAGAAGGTCCTGGCGTCCGGCCACAAGGCCTTCGACGTCTGCCTGCAGGACCCGTCGCGCGGCCTCGAGAAGCCGCTCGAGGCGCGCCAGGTCAGGCTCCGCTTCGACGTCGAGCGGGATGGGAGCGCGACCGGCCCGTCCATCGACGACCCCGCCGTCTCCGCGGCGCCGGTGGGACAGTGCCTCAAGGCCGCCGCGCTCGCGCTGGTCTTCCCGCCGTTCCGGGGAGAGTCGGTCAGGGTCGACACCCCGGTCGCCATCCCCGCCGCTCGCGCCGCCGTCCCTCCGCCCGCGGCGGCCGCCACCCCGGCCGCCGCCACGGTCGCGGCGGCCGCTCCACCCGCCACCCCTGCCGCGGCCACCTCCAGCGGCGGCCCGCTGGTGGTCCACTTCGGCGGCATCAAGGCCACCCGATCCGGCGGCGAGATCAACGACATGACCTACTCGGAGAAGTCCGAGGACGCCGCCATCACCGACCGGCAGTTCGCGGACGGGGTGGTCACCTGGACCGGGCAGGTCGGGTTCGGGAAGGGCTCGCGGTGGGCAGGGTTCGGGGTCACCGTCAACATCCTGCCCGGGGCGAAGGCCATCGATGGGACCCGCTTCAAGACCGTGACCTTCCGGCTCGCCTCGGCCACCACCCGCAGCCTGCGCCTGCGGCTCCTGGGCGCCGACCAGAGCGTCACCAACGCGGGCTGCTACCCCGTCACGCTCCAGCGTGTCTCGAAGGACCTGAAGGAGTACACATTCAAGGTCTCGGAGTTCGAAAGCGAGGCGTTCTGCAGCGGCCGGGGGCGCTCCGCCGCCAAGACGCTCCCCGAGCTGATCGGGTTCGAGATCGCCGACATCAACATGCAGGGGAAGCCCTCCAGCTTCTCGATCGGGTCCATCACGCTCAACCCGTGATCCGCGGAGCCAGGGCGCGAGCCCCGGGGAGCAGAGGCTCTCGAGCGAGGTGGCGGAGTCCTCGCTGGCAGCGAGGGTCCGCCCGGTCCATCGCGCCCTCCCTCGCCTGCGGCAACTCGCCACCGCCGGGAGCGCTCGCCGGGGGCGGGACGGTTGCTCCAGGCGACGCGCTGCGGAGGACCGGCGCGCCGCCAACCTGCCGCCCCTGGAGCCGTTTCCCCCTGCGCCGAGGCACCGCATGCGGCGGCCCGGAAAGTCGCTATCCAGGCCTGGAAGTGCGCGTACTCGCGCCTTGATCCTCGCGTCGAGAATGGGGTACGAGCACACCAGTTGCGCCGGTTTCGTCAGCACCGCTCGGCCCGCCGGCTGCGCCGAGAGCTACCGGACAGAGCCGCGTAGCCAACCACCACCGGACCAGGGGAACGCTCATGGCAGTGAAAGTCGCAATCAACGGTTTCGGCCGCATCGGCCGCCTCGTCTTCCGCGCCCTCGTCGAGCAGGGCCTGCTCGGCAAGGACGTTCGACGTCGTCGCCGTCGGCGACATCGTGCCGGCCGACAACCTGGCCTACCTGCTCAAGTACGACTCGACGCAGGGCCGCTTCAACGGCACCGTCGACTCCAAGAAGTCCGCCGCCCGACAAGGCCGAGGACGACGTCCTGGTCGTCAACGGCAAGGACATCCTGGTGGTGAGCGCCAAGACGCCCGCCGAGCTGCCCTGGGCCAAGCTCGGGCGTGCAGCTCGTGATCGAGTCGACCGGCCTCTTCACCGACGCCGAGAAGGCCAAGGGCCACCTCGCCGCCGGCGCCAAGAAGGTGATCATCTCCGCGCCCGCCAAGGGCGAGGACATCACGGTCGTGCATGGGCGTGAACGACGACAAGTACGACCCCGCCAAGCACAACATCGTCTCCAACGCGTCCTGCACCACCAACTGCCTCGCCCCGGTCGTGCACGTGCTCCTCAAGGAAGGCTTCGGCCTCGAGCCGAGGGCCTGATGACCACCATCCACGCCTACACCGCGACGCAGAAGACGGTCGACGGCCCGTCCAAGAAGGACTGGAAGGGCGGCCGCACCGCGGCGCAGAACATCATCCCCTCCACCACCGGCGCCGCCAAGGCCGTCGGCCTCGTGATGCCCCGAGGTCAAGGGCAAGCTCACCGGCATGTCCTTCCGCGTCCCGACGCCGACCGTCTCGGTCGTCGACCTGACCTTCAAGACCGTGAAGGAGACCTCGCTCGACGAGATCAGCGCCGCGATGAAGAAGGCCAGCGAGACCTACCTCAAGGGCATCCTCGGCTACACCGACGACGAGGTCGTCTCGAGCGACTTCATCCACGAGCAAGCTCTCGTCGATCTTCGACGCCGGCTCTCGCATCGAGCTCAACAAGAACTTCTTCAAGCTGGTCACCTGGTACGACAACGAGTGGGGCTACTCGAACCGCGTCGTCGACCTGACCAAGAAGATCGTCGCCAAGCTGTGAGACCGTACCGTTTCGAGGCCGGGCGTGGCCAAGGCCGCGCCCGGCCGCTTTCATTCGTCCTTCGACAGGCTCAGGACGCACCGCCTCTCCACCCGAACCGCTTCACCCTCCGCCATGGCCAAGTTCAAAACCATCCGCGACCTGCAGCTCGCCGGAAAACGCGTCCTCATGCGCGTCGACTTCAACGTCCCGCAGGACAAGGCCACCGGCGCCATCACCAACAACCAGCGCATCGTCGGCGGCGCTGCCCACCATCAAGTACGCGCTCGAGAAGGGCGCCTCGGTCGTGCTCATGTCGCACCTCGGCCGGCCCGATGGGCAGAAGATCGCCAAGTTCTCGCTGAAGCCCGTGGCCGACGAGCTCGCCAAGCTGCTGGGCAAGCCGGTCGAGTTCCTCGACGACTGCGTCGGCCCGGCGGTCGAGGCCGCCTGCGCCGCCGGGACCCTGAAGCCCGGCGACGTCGTGCTGCTCGAGAACCTCCGCTTCCACATCGAGGAGGAGGGCAAGGTCAAGCTCGAGGACGGCACTCCAAGAAGGCGGCCGACCCGGCGGCGGTGAAGGCGTTCCGCGCCGGCCTCACCAAGCTCGGCGACGTCTACGTGAACGACGCCTTCGGCACCGCGCACCGCGCCCACACCTCCATGGTCGGGCGTCAGCCTGCCGGACAAGGCGGCCGGCTTCCTGATGGAGGCCGAGCTCAACGCCTTCAACGCCGTGATCGAGAACCCGAAGCGGCCGCTGCTGGCCATCCTCGGCGGCGCCAAGATCGCCGACAAGATCCCGCTCATCAACAACCTGCTCGAGAAGGCCAACGAGCTCATCATCGGCGGCGGCATGGCCTTCACGTTCAAGAAGGTGCTCGAGGGCATGGAGATCGGCGACAGCCTCTTCGACCCCGAGGGCGCCAAGATCGCCAAGGAGCTCTTCGAGAAGGCCAGGCCGAAGGGCGTGACCATCACCCTGCCGGTGGACTTCGTCTGCGGCGACAAGTTCGACGCCAACGCCAGGACGCAGATCCGGACCGACAAGGAGGGCATCCCGGCCGGCTGGATGGGCCTCGACGCCGGACCGAAGTCCCGCGCGCTCTACGACCAGGTGATCGCGCCGCGCCCGGACCATCGTCTGGAACGGCCCCTCCGGCGTGTTCGAGTTCGACGCCTTCGCCGGACGGCACCAAGCAGATGGCGGACGCCATCGCCCAGGCGACCGCCGCGCGGCGCCACCACGGTGGTCGGCGGCGGCGACACCGCCACCGCGGCCAAGAAGTTCAAGGTGGTCGACAAGGTCACCCACTGCTCCACCGGCGGCGGCGCCAGCCTCGAGTTCCTCGAGGGCAAGGTGCTGCCCGGCGTCGCCTTCCTCGAGAAGGCCTGACGCCGGAGCTTCGCATCGACTCGCGGCGGGCGGCCCATGCGGTCGCCTGCCGCTTTTCGTTCCGCCCTACACCCCGCGTGAGGGGCCCTGCCTGGGGTTCCCGCGAGCGTGAGACACGACGGCGGATGTTTCGTGGGGCGGAAATGGCAGGCTGACCCCGCGGCGTGACGTGAGGCCCCCCCGGGCTCCCCCCCATCCGTCACGTCGACCTCCCCCGGCGTTCTCCCGTTCGTACCCCTCGCTTGCGCGCTTCGCCACCAGGTGGGGCGCGGGAGATCCGTCCACGGTCGGTCCTGGTACACAGAGGAAGACCGCCGGAGGGTCCTTGCTCCGAGTCGTCTCTCCCGAGGGCGACGACGCCGTCGTCTCCACGCCCGAGCTCGAGCAGCTCTCGGCCGAGCTGTCCGCTCTGCTGGCCGAGATGGTCCAGGCCAAGGAGGTGGAGGTGGCCGGCTCGTGGGCGCCGGAGGTGAAGCCGGGCGGCACCCTGGGCCGCTTCCAGCTGGTCCGCGAGCTGGGCCGGGGCGGCTTCGGCGTGGTCTACGAGGCGTTCGACGGGGAGCTCTCGCGCACCGTCGCCCTCAAGGTGGTGAAGCCCGGGACCCGCATCGCCGCGCGCGGCAGCGAGTGGCTGATGCGCGAGGCCGAGGCGGTGGCCCGCCTCAACCACCCCAACATCATCACCCTGCACGACTTCGGTCAGGGGCCGAGCGGACCGTACCTGGTGTTCGAGCTCCTGCGCGGGCAATCCCTGGCGGAAAGCCTGAGGGCCGGCCCCATCGGCCTCGACCAGGCCATCGACGTGGGCCTGGCCGTCTCGCGCGCGCTGGTCCACGCGCACGCCGCCGGCGTGGTGCACCGCGACCTCACCGCCGGCAACGTCCACCTGGGCGAGGACGGCGCCGTGAAGGTGCTGGACTTCGGCCTGGCGCACCTCTTCGGCCGCGATGGCGTCAACGACGGGGGGACGCCGGCGTACATGGCGCCCGAGCAGTGGGAGGGGGACCGGGGCGACGCGCGCACCGACCTGTTCGCGCTGGGGGTGATCCTGTTCCAGGCGCTCTCGGGCCGCTACCCCTACAAGATCGAGAAGGGCTGGAGCGAGGCGCTCGAGCCGGGCCAGACCCCGAGGCTCCCGCCCCGCACCGCGCCCCGGCGCCTGCGCAGGCTGGTGCGGTCGCTCCTCGAGCGCGAGCCGGAGCGGCGCCCCGTGAGCGCCAAGGTCGTCCGCGACCAGCTCCTGGCCCTGCGGCGGGCGCGCGACGGCGCCGGACGCCAGCGGACGGTATGGGGGCTGGGTGCGGTGGCGGCCACGGCGGTGGTTCTTGCGGCCTGGCTCTTCGTCCGGCCGGAGCCGCCGCCGGGCGAGCAGGTGAAGGTGGTCATGGCGGCCATGGAGAACGGCGCCGGCGAGGCGACGCTGGACGCGGTGCCCGGCCTCCTCGCCGCGGCGCTCGAGCCGTCCCCGCGCGTGAGACTGGTACCGCCCTCGCGGCTGGCTTACGCCTCGCGGCAGGCGGGGCTGGGCGACCCGGGCAGGATCGATGCGGAGAAGGGGCGGAGACTGGCGCGGCTGGCGGGGGCGGCGGTGGTGCTGGTCCCCAAGGCATGGCAGGAGGACGGCCAGCCGGTGGTGTCGGTGAGCGCGGTCGAGTCCGAGAGCGGGCGGGCGCTGTTCACGGCCCGGGCGGCGGTGCGCCGCCGCGGCGGGCTTCCGAGCGCGGTCGATCGTCTCTCCGACCGCATCCGGCGCGAGCTCAACGAGCGCGCCGCGGATCGCGAGTTGATCCGACCGGTCGCGGACTCCGTCACCTCCAGCGCGGAGGCGGCCCGCCTGTACTACGAGGGCACGGACTGCCTGGCGCAGGCCGCCGACCAGGCCCGGTGCGTGGGGACCTTCGAGCGCGCGCTGGCCATCGATCCCTCGTTCCCCCTGGCGCACCTGCAGATCGCCGCCGCCACCCTGCTGCGCGGCGATTCGGGCGAACTGGCGCGGCCGCACCTGGTGGCCGCCCTGCGGGCCGTGGATCGCTTGCCGCATCGCGAGGCCTTGCTGGTGCGCGCGCTGGAATCGAGGATCGACGGGCACGCCGACGAGGCGCTCCGGCTCTACGACCAGCTGCTGGCGGCCGCGCCCGAGGACGCGCAGGTGCTGGCGGCCGCCAGCTCCCTGTACACGGACCGGGGGGACTGGACCTCTGCGGCCCGGTATCTCGAGAAGCTCGTCGCGGTCGAGCCGGACTGGGAGGATCCGCTCCTCGACCTGATCGAGGCGCTGGGCAGGGTCAACCGCTCGGCCGACCTGCGCTCGTTGCTCGAGAGAATCGAGCACCGCAATCCCGCGCGGGCTCGCCCTGCGGTCGAGGCGCTGCTCTGGCTGGGTGAGCCGGCCCGCGCCGTCTCCGTCGCTCGCTCCGCGGTCGAGAGGCGGGGTGACGGCGAGCTGGAGACGCTGTGGCGAGCGCTCTATGCGGCGGGGGACTTCGCGGCCATGGAACCGGTGGCGCGGCGCGAGTGGTCCACGCGCCAGACCGCGGACGTCTCACGACACGTCGAGGTCTCGCTCACGGGGCAGGGCCGCGTGGCCGAAGCCCTCCGCTGGGGGGACGAGGCGAGCAGCCGGCTTCCGCGTGCCGAGACCGGAGAAACTCCGTACCGGCAGGCCATGTGCGCCGCCTTGACCGGCGATCGGCAGCGGGTGTGGCGCTATGCCTCCCGGGCCTTCGCCCTCGACCCGGTCTATGCCGCCGATCTGTCGATCGTCCTGGCCTTGCTCGGTGACGTGGATCGCTCGGCGCAGCTGGCGCAGCGCCTCGAGCCCGGGACGGAGGCCAGCGATCAGTACCTGGCGCTCACGACGTGGCGCTCGGGGGACGCGACCGCTGCAGCGGCGCTGCTGGCGGCGGCGGAGGAGCGGGATCCGCTCCCGGCCGTCGGCCTGGCGCCCTCGTACCTGCTCGCCGAGGTGAGCGCCGCGAGCGGAGACGACGTCGGCACGCTGGCCGCGCTGGCGCGCTTCGACCGGCTTCCCGCCCGCGGATCCTGGAGAGCCTGGGCCGACCTGCGCGCCAGACTCCTGGCGGCCGTGGCGCACGAGCGGCTGGGGGACCGCGAGGCAGCCCGGCACGACGTCGACCGGATCCTGCGAGACCTCACCCGGGCCGATCCGGGCCTTCCCATCGTGACCGAGGCGCGGGCGATCCGCGCCAGGCTGCAGAAGCAGGAGTAGACCGGGGGAACGGAGACGAGCTCCGCTCCTCGTTCTCGCGTGAAAGGGGTCAGCATGGGCAGCAACGCAGGCAGGGACATCAACATCAACATCGAGATTCCATGCGACACGGGCGGCAGCGGCAACAAGGGCTGTGAGGATTCCTGGGCGCCGGAGTCGCTTCCGGCCGAGTCGCAGAAGAAGCGCGCCGCCGGCGTGGGCACCGGCTCGACCAGGCTGGAGGAGGCGCTGAAGGCGCTGCGGCCGATGCGGGACGACGGCCTGCTCGGGCCCTCCGAGGTCGAGCTCGTCGAGCGGCTGGAGTGCTGGCAGGCCGGGCTGCGGGCCGAGATCGATCGACAGACGCGGTGATCCTGGCCGTCACCCATCCCGCCGACGAGCACGCCCGACCGGTGCTCGAGGCCCTGGCGCGCCTTGGCGCCGAGGCGGTGGTGCTCGATCTCTCGGAGCTGCCCCGCCGCGGCCGGCTGGCGCTGGGGTACGGGGCGAGCCGCGTTGGCCGGATCGAGCTCGACGGCCGGCCGCCCGTGGACGCCGACCGGATCGGGGCCGTCTGGTGGCGCCGCGCCCGGAGGATGGTGGCGGCCGAGGGGCTCTCCATCGACCGCGCCGACTTCTCGGTCCGCCAGGCGAACGACGCCCTCATGGGCCTCATCGCCTCGCTCGGGCAGCAGGCGCTGCTCGTCAACGACCCCTGGCGCGAGGCGGGGGCCTCGTACAAGACCGGTCAGCTCGCCGCGGCGGAACGAAGCGGGCTGCTCGTCCCGCGGACGCTCGTCACCAGCGACCCCGGCGAGGCGCGCGCCTTCCTGGACGCCCTCGGGGGCTCGGCCGCCATCCACAAGGCGGTCCACGCCACGCCCGCCGACTGGCGCCGGACCAGGCGGATCGCGCCGGAGGATCTTCAGCACCTCGACGCCCTGCGCTTCTCGACCGTGATCCTCCAGGAGCACGTCCCCGGCGTCGACGTCCGCGTCACCGTGGTGGGCGAGAGCATCTTCGCCGCGGAGATCGATGCTCGCTCGTCGAGCTCGCCCGACGACTATCGCGGCCACGAGCCCGAGTGCCGGATCGAGCCCTGCCCGCTGCCGGCCGCCGAGGAGCGCGCGCTCCGCATGCTGGTGCGCGACCTGGGCCTGCAGTTCGCCGCGGTCGACTTCCGCCGCCGCGACGACGGCGCCTGGTTCTTCCTCGAGCTCAACCCCGCCGGCCAGTGGGACTTCGTCGAGGAGCGGACCGGCCAGCCCATCACCGAGGCGCTGGCCGGGCTGCTGGCAAGCGCCGGCGTGCCGGAGGCGGAGCCGGCGGCGGCGCGCTACTCGCCGGGGATCTCCCCCTCGCCGAACAGGTAGCGGACGGCGGGCGAGGTGCTCCACATGAGCCCGAACTGCACCATGGTGGTGCGCCCGGCGGCAGGATGATCTGCATGCTCGGGAAAGAGGCAAGGCAGCGCGCGCCAACGGAAGAGGGGCGCCCGCGGGCGCCCCTTCCCGATGCACCCGATCTCGAGGGCGGCTACGCGCGTCCGGCCGAGCCGAGCACGGTCTGGTTCTTGGCCTTGTACAGCTCCTTGAGCGCGTCGCGGGCCGGGCCCAGGTACTTGCGCGGATCGAACTCGGCGGGGTTCTTGGCGAAGACCTTGCGGATGGCGCCGGTCATGGCCAGCCGGCCGTCGGAGTCGATGTTGATCTTGCAGACCGCCGAGGCGGCGGCGCGGCGGAGCTGCGACTCCGGGATGCCGACGGCGTCCTTGAGCTTGCCGCCGTAGGCGTTGATCTGCTTCACCTTCTCGACCGGCACCGAGGAGGCGCCGTGCAGCACGATGGGGAAGCCGGGGATGCGCTTCTCGACCTCCTGCAGGATGTCGAAGCGGAGGTCGGGCGGGACCAGCACGCCCTCGGGGGTGCGGGTGCACTGCTCGGGCTTGAACTTGTTGGCGCCGTGCGAGGTGCCGATGGAGATGGCCAGCGAGTCGACGCCGGTCTTCTTGACGAAGTCCTCGACCTCGCCGGGCTGCGTGTAGTGCGACTTCTCGGCGGAGACGTCGTCCTCGACGCCGGCCAGCACGCCCAGCTCGCCCTCGACGGTCACGTCGTGCTGGTGGGCGTACTCGACCACCTGCCTGGTCAGCTCGACGTTCTTCTCGTAGGGGTGGTGCGAGCCGTCGATCATCACCGAGGAGAAGCCGTTGTCGATGCAGTCCTTGCAGAGCTCGAGGGTGTCGCCGTGGTCCAGGTGCAGGACGATGGGGATGGCGTACCCGAGCTCCTTGGCGTACTGCACGGCGCCCTGCGCCATGTAGCGAAGGAGCGTCTTGTTGGCGTACTTGCGGGCGCCGGAGGAGACCTGGAGGATGACCGGCGACTTGGTCTCGACGCAGGCCTGGATGATGGCCTGCAGCTGCTCCATGTTGTTGAAGTTGTACGCCGGGATCGCGTAGCCGCCCGCGACGGCCTTCTTGAAGAGCTCACGGGTGTTCACGAGCCCGAGATCCTTGTAACCGATCATTTGCTGCTCCTGAGGTCAGAGGCCCTGGCAGGCGGCTGTCTCGCCTCGGCCCGGGGGAAGGGCCGGAGCGGTGCGCGAGCCTTGCATGCCCAGCATGTACCGGCAAGTAGGCCTTGGGTCGCAGCGTCGCGAGCGAGGCGGCGCCCTTCTCGGCGGCGCGGGAAGGGCCACGGCTGCGGCGAAAGATCGCCCCGTCAGCCCGGCCTCTTCTCGGCCAGGAAGCGATCCGAGGCGACCAGCCACAGGACCACCGCCAGCCCCAGGAAGAGCACGATCGAGAACAGGTCGCTGCCGGCGAGCGGGAACGTCTTGGAGGAGTTGATCCACTTCATGAAATCGCGGCCGGGCCCGCCGAGCTGGATCAAGGCCAGGATCATCCCGGTGACGGCCCCGCCGGCGATGAGCCCGGAGCTGAAGAGCACGCCTGCGCCGCTCTCGGCCTCCGCCTCGGTGAGCTTGCGCTTCGCGGTCCTGTCCGCCGCCCATCGCACCACGCCGCCGATCATGATCGGCATCGAGGTCGAGATCGGCAGGTAGACCCCCACCGCGAACGCCAGCGACGAGAGCCCCAGCAGCTCCAGCAGGATCGAGATGAAGACGCCGATCAGCACCAGGCTCCAGGGCAGCTTGCGCGACATGATGCCGTCGATGATGAACGACATGAGCATGGCCTTGGGCGCGTTGTACTTCTCGACCGTCTCCCCCGTGTCCCGCGTCTTGACCTGGCCGTTGATGCCCGGGTCCTCCAGGTAGCGGATCCGGCCGGCGTCGTCGACCAGGTACTTGCCGGCGGGCACGTTGCCCCGGGGCTCGGTCAGCCGGAGCACGTGGTACTCGGCGGCCTCGGCGGCGGCGTCGGGGCCGCGCAGGTGCTGCTTCTCGGTGAGCGCCGCCACATCGGCCCGGAAGCTCGGGTAGTCGCGCTTGGCGAAGACGGTCGCGGCGTCGTTCATCTTGAGGAGGATGAGGCCGATGACGAGCGCCGAGGAGACAGTCCCGATCAGGATCGCGATCTGCTGGCGCGAGGGCGTGGCGCCGACCAGGTAGCCGGTCTTGAGGTCCTGCGAGGTGGTGCCGCCGTTGGAGGAGGCGATGCAGACCACGCCCGCGATGGAGAGCGCCGCGATCTTGTACGGTGCGCTCACCCAGCCCAGGGCCAGGAAGATGAGGCAGGTCAGGAGCAGGGTGGCCACCGTCATGCCCGAGATCGGGTTGGACGAGCTGCCGATCTCGCCGGTGAGCCGCGAGCTGACGGTGACGAAGAGGAACCCGAACACCACGACCAGCACCGCGCCGAGGATGTTGAGCTTGAGCGACGGGGCCAGCGTCAGGCAGACGACGACCAGCGAGCGCGCCGCCGCCCCAGAGCCAGAGCGGCAGGTCGCGGTCGGTGCGGGCCTGCGTGCCGGCGCCGCCGCCGCTTCAGGCCGGACAGGCCGCGGACCGCGCCGCCCACGATGGTCGGGATGGCGCGGACCAGCGAGATGATCCCGCCCGCCGCCACGGCCCCGGCGCCGATGTAGAGGACGTAGTCGTGCCAGATCGTCGTCCGGGGCTCATGTCCTTGATGAGCTTGGTGGCCGGGTAGATCGGGGGCGCCGGCGCTCGAGCCGAAGCAGCTTGATGGCCGGCATGAGGACCAGGGAGGCCAGGATGCCGCCCGCGCCCATGATCAGGCGATCCGGGTGCCGATGACGTACCCGACGCCGAGGAGCGCCGGGTTGACCTCGGCCGAGATGTTCCCGCCGTCGTACCACTTGCCGAACACGCGCTCCGGGATCTCCTTGAAGAGCCCGAAGCCCTGGTAGGCGAGCGCGAAGAGCGACGCCGAACGCCGAGACCCGCGAAGACCGTCTTGGCGGTGGTGCCGCCCTTCTCGCCCGAGATGAGCACCTCGGCGCAGGCGGTGCCCTCCGGGTACTTGAGCGCCTTCGCCTCCTTGACGATGTAGCGCGCGGCGGAGCGGGATCATGAGGAAGGTCCCGAGGATCCCGCCCAGCACCGCCGACCAGGATCACGTGTGCAGGTAGTCGAGGTCGTAGCCCAGGATCAGCAGCGCCGGCATGGTCACGCCGACGCCGAAGGCGATGCACTCGCCGGCGCTGCCGGTGGTCTGGACGATGTTGTTCTCGAGGATGGTGGCCCGGCGGATGCCGAAGACGCTCGAGAAGCCGCGGAAGAGCGTGATCGACAGCACCGCCACCGGGATCGAGGCGCGAGACCGTCATGCCGACCTTGAGCACCAGGTACATCGAGCTCGCGCCGAAGAGGATCCCGAGCAGCGCGCCGACGACGACCGGCAGGACCGTGAACTCCGCGGGCGACTCGGTGGCCGGGATGAACGGCTCGTGCTCGGCCTCCTCGGCGGGCGCTGCCTGCGGCGGGGCGGCGGGGGCGTGAAGCGGTTCGGCCATGTCGGGTCTCCCTCGGGCGCGGTGGCGCGGGAGTGTGGCACTCACGGGCGCGAATGTGTCCAGGAGAAGCGCTCGCAACATAGCCCTTTGAGGGGGTGGCGGGGAGGGGGTCGGCCGGGCGGCCGGGCAGGGATCGGGTCCGACGAGTCGGCCGCTCCCCTACGTCTGCGATCCCGGGGCCGGGAAGCTGCTGGTGCTGGAAGATCCGTATCCCGCAGCGCGCTGACCGGCAGCCATCCGCGCGCGCAGCGCGCGGGCGATGCGCCGCGCGTCTCGCGCCATCTCGCGCAGGTTCCCGGTGGGCGGGTTGGTGAAGCCGAGGAAGTGGAGCCCGGGGGCCTGGGGAGCGGTGGCGGCGCCGTGCACGCGCGGGAGGCCGCTCGCGTCGAGGAGGTCCAGGTCGCCCAGCAGCGCCTCCAGGCCGGGCCGGAACCCGGTGGCGGCGATCACCACCTCCGGCTCGATCCGGCCTCCGCCGCGCAGGAGCACCGACGCGCCCTCCAGCGCCTCCACCGCCGGCACCACCTCGATCCGGCCGGCCCGGAGCGCGGCGATGAACCCGGCGTCCAGGATGGGGATCTGGCGGTCCCGGATCATCTGCGTGTAGATGCCGCGCTCGGGGGCGGGGAGCCCGAAGCGCGTCAGATCGCCGATGGTGAGCCGGGCTGTGGTCCGCGCCACCGCGTCCGAGATGGGCAGCGGAAGCGGCCTCAGCGCGATCGACACGAGCTGGGACGGGATCACGCCGGCCACGGTCCGAAGCACCACGTTGGGCGCGGTGCGCACCGAGAGGCGGACGCGCGAGGCACCCTGCTCGACCAGGTCCACCGCGATCTCGGCGCCGCTGTTCCCCGCCCCCACCACCAGGACGTCGCGCCCGTGGAACTCGGCGCCGCTCCGGTAGCTGCTCGAGTGGAGGACGCGGCCGCGGAAGCCGTCGCGGCCCGGCCAGGGCGGGAGATGGGGCAGGCGGTTGTAGCCCGTCCCCACCACCACTCCCGGCGTCATCCGCTCGCCGCGCGAGGTCATCACCCGCCACCCGTCGCCCGCCCTGGCCAGCGCGCGAACCTCGGTCCCGAGCCGCACCTCGAGCCGGTGGTGGCGGGCGTAGGATTCCAGGTAGGCGATGAAGGCGTCCCGCGAGACCCACCGCCCCTCGCGCCGCGGGATGGGCAGGCCGGGAAGCGCGGAGAGCCAGCGGACCGTGTGCAGGTGGAGCCGGTCGTAGTGGCCGCGCCAGCTCGCGCCGATGGCCTCGGCGCGCTCCAGGATCACGGCCGGGATGCCGGCCTGCCGCAGCGCCGCCGCGGCCGCCAGCCCTCCCGGGCCGGCGCCGATGATCACCACCTCGGACCCGATCTCGGGCATGCGCGACCTCGGCGACGGTTTCCACCCATATGTCCGGCGGGTGGTGCCGAGGCACGCCCCGAACAGGAGGCCCAGCGGAGCTCGGTCCAGGGCGGCGAGCGGCCGGTGCTTGCCGCGGCATCGCGCAACCTCGACAATCCGCCGATGCCCTTGACGCTCGCCGACGTCCGCCTCGAGACCCCGCGCCTGGTCCTGCGCGAGCTCGCGCTCGAGGACGTGCCCGCGGTCCAGCGCTGGGCGACCAATCCCGAGGTCTACCGCTACATGCCCTGGGGACCGAACACCATGGGGCAGAGCGCCGAGTTCCTCCGCACCGCGCTGGCGGCGCGCCGCGAGGAGCCGCGCCGCACCTTCGAGCTGGGCTTCGCGCGCAAGGAGTCGGGCGAGCTGATCGGCGCCGGGGGATGCCGGATCCGGAGCACCGTCCACCTCGAGGGCGACATCGGCTACGTGCTCCGCCGGGACGCCTGGGGGAACGGGTACGCCACCGAGGGAGCGGCCGCGCTGGTCGAGTTCGGGATCCGGGCCCTCGGGCTTCACCGGATCTGGGCCACCTGCCACGTCGACAACGCCAGGTCGGCGCGCGTGCTGGAGAGGATCGGGATGCAGCGCGAGGGGCGCCTTCGCGGTCACGTCCGCGCCCGCGGGGCGTGGAGGGACTCGTACCTGTATGCGGCGATCGACGGGGATGGTGGGTTG
This sequence comes from uncultured Pseudomonadota bacterium, assembly GCA_963736345.1. GTDB lineage: Bacteria > Myxococcota > Myxococcia > Myxococcales > Anaeromyxobacteraceae > Anaeromyxobacter. The sequence goes on from CAVTOU010000017.1 coordinate 91,898, forward strand.
CGGAGCGTGCTGATCGGGTGACGCGCCCCGTCACCGAGATCCCGCCGAGTCAGGCACATCGTCCGACTTCGTTCGGCCGCCCATTTCACGGACCGCATGGGCCGATTGCAGCCGTACACGCTCGGCGAATTCCTCGGACCGGTGCGCTGCCCACCCAGGTCTCCATCACCAACGTGCACTCCGACGCGTACCTGGCCAACGGGAACGCCACCCAGAACTTCTGGCGCGGCCTGGAGAACTTCTCCGTGACGGCGCCCCCCGGCGCCGGCATGAAGTGGGCCGTCTCCCAGGCGTGCCCCTTCCGCCGCATGAACGTGCCCAACAACAACATCGTCCTGTACGACAACGGCTCGCAGAACTGGTCCAGCGGCGGCTGGATGTCCGACTCGGTCATCCGCTACGACGTCGGGACCGGCTCGCAGCAGCAGTGGATCGCCCGCAACTCGCAGTGGGGCAGCTGGACCGGCGCCCTCTGGAACATGGTGTTCGTGGGCATCCCCACCGGCATCCTTCCCGGCGGTACCTGGCCGACCACAGCCAATACGTTCGTGAACCCCACCCCAGTCATCGCCGAGAAGCCGTTCCTGTGGCTCAACGGCGCGAGCTACGAGGTCTATGTCCCGGCGCTGCGCACCAACGTCGACGGGGTGAGCTGGAGCAGCACGGCCCAGTCGGCCGGGACGTCGGTCCCCATCGATCAGTTCTACCTGGCCCGCGCCGGCACGGACACCGCCGCCACCATCAACGCGGCGCTCGGCCAGGGCAAGAACCTGATCCTCACGCCCGGCGTGTACGACCTGGCCCAGCCCATCCAGGTGACGCGCGCCGGCACCGTGGTGATGGGGATGGGCTTTGCCACCCTGCACCCGACCGCGGGGAACGCCGCCCTGACCGTGGCCGACGTGGACGGCGTCCGCATCTCGCACCTGCTGGTCGACGCGGGCGCCACCCACTCGCCGGTGCTGATCCAGGTGGGCCCGCCCGGCAGCACCGCCGGCCATGCCGCCAACCCGACCATCCTGCAGGACCTCTTCGCCCGGATCGGCGGGGCCGGAAACGGCAGCGCCACCGTCAGCCTGCAGGTGAACAGCAACAACGTCATCATCGACCACACCTGGCTCTGGCGCGCCGACCACGGCGCCGGTGCCGGCTGGACCACCAACCCGGCGGCCAACGGCCTGGTGGTGAACGGGAACAACGTCACCGCCTACGGCCTGTTCGTGGAGCACTTCCAGCAGTACCAGGTGCTGTGGAACGGCAATGCGGGCCGGACCTACTTCTACCAGTCCGAGATCCCGTACGACCCGCCCAACCAGGCCTCCTGGACGAGCGGCGCCGGCGTCAACGGCTGGGCCTCCTACAAGGTGGCCGACTCGGTGGCGAGCCACGAGGCGTGGGGCATGGGGATCTATGCGGTGTTCACCAACGCCAACATCTATCTCTCGCGAGCCATCGAGTCCAACGCCGGCAACGCCAGCCAGAAGTTCCACCACATGGTGACGGTGAACCTGACGGCCAACGGCGGGATCCAGAACGTCATCAACGGCACCGGCGGCGCGACGGCGCCCGGAATCGCCGTCAACACGCCGCGCGTGACCGACTATCCCTGAGGTGGATCGGGGACGAGCCCTCTCACGGTGAGCGTCAGGGGAGCGGGGCTCCGAGGCGTGCCGGCGTCTCGGAGCCCCGTCCCGGTGAGCGCCACCGGCCGGGTTTGGTCCCCCTCGCCAGCCTCTGGTAGTCTCCCTCCGTGAAACATTGGCAGCGTGCAACCACTTTGGTCGCGGCCCTGGCGCTGGGGACCGCCGCGGCGTACCTGCCTGCCATCCGGTCCGGCTGGGTGTGGGACGACGTCAACCTGGTGCAGCCGAGCCCGGCTCTCCAGGATCTGGGCGGGCTCCGTCGGGCCGTCGCCACCGATCTCTACCGCCAGGCTGCGCCGCGCCTGGAGGCGAGCCCCTACTGGCGGCCGCTGGCGCTGGCCTCGTACTGGCTGGACACACGCCTGGGCCCCGCCCCGCGCGCGTTGCACGTCGGCAACGTCCTCCTGCACGCCCTTGCGACCGCGCTGCTCGGGCTGGTGCTGCTGCGCCGGCTGGAGGGCGCCGGCGGACTGGTCGCACCCGCCCTGGCCGCCGCCTGGTGGGCCTTCCACCCGGAGAACGTCGAGACCGTCGCCTGGATCTCCTGTCGCTACGACCTGCTCTGCGGCGCGGCGCTGCTGGGTCTGCTGGCGCTTCCGTGGCGCCCGGGCGCGCTGCGGGCCGCCCTCCACGGCCTGCTCTTCCTGGCCGGGTTGCTCTCCAAGGACGGATTCGGCGCCATGGTGGCGGTGGTGCTGGCCCTGGACTGGGCCGAGCGCCGCGGTCCGGCCGCCGCCGCGCCGCGCTGGGTGGCGGTCGGTTCCGCGCTGGCGCTCTGGTGGGGCGCGCGCGCCGCGCTGGGGCTGCCCGGCCTGGACAAGCCGGCGGGGCAGGTGCTGCTCGATCTCCCCAGGTGTTACCTGGTCGCCGTCCGCATCTACGCCACGCGCGCGCTGGTGCCGCCGCCGCTCACCATCGACCACCCCTACGCGCGGGGCGGCGCGGCCGGAATCGCGCTCGGGGCCGTGGTGCTCCTCGCCCTGGCGGCCGCGGTGGTGTGGCGACGCCGCCTGGCCATGCCCATCGCGGTGTTCCTGGCCGGGCTCGCCCCCGCCGCCGTGGCCATGGCCCGCTTCGGGGAGGTCCCGGAGCGCTACATCTACCTCCCGTCGATCGGGCTGGCGCTGCTCGTCGGGGACCTGCTGGCGGCCTGCATGACCGCGCGCCGGCCGGTGGTGCGGCTGGTGGCCCCGGTCGCGGTCGGGCTGATCGCACTGGTGGGTCTGGTCAGGGTCGAGCGGCGGCTGCCCGAGTGGCGGGGCGACGGCGCGGTCTTCGCAGCGGCGCTGGAGGTGAACCCCGAGGACGCCCAGGGCAACCTGCAGCTCGCCATCGAGGCGGGGCGCCGCGGGGAGTGGGGCGAGGCGCGCCGGGCGCTCGAGGTCGCGCAGCGCTCGGATCCGCGCTCCGGCCGGATCGCCGGCGCGTACGCATGGGCGCTGCTCCGGACCGGCGACGTCATCGGCGCGCTCGGGCAGGCGGAGCGTGCCACGTCGCTGGCGCCGTATCAGCCGGACGCCTGGTACTACCTGGCGCTGGCCCACCACCGCATCGGCGACCACGCGGGCGAGCTCGCCGTCATCGACCATCTCCTGCAGCTGTCGCCGGATTTCCCGGGCGCGCGCGGCGCCCGCGGCGTGGCTGCCTGCGAGGTGAGCGGCCGGACCGACTGCATCCAGGCGGCGCGGCAAGGCGGAGTGCCCCGGTAGCGCCGCCGGGCGCGCGGAAAAGGGGCCGGGGTTCATCGCCCCGGCCCCCCGCTGCTGCGCTGCCGTCCACGATGCCGAACGCCTCAGCCTACCACCCGCCCTCGGCCTGCAGGCCGATGGTGCCGCCCGAGGTCTTGTCCGCGAACTGGCTGGCAAGACCCGAGTCCTTGAAGGCGGCGAACACGTCGCTGGTCGCGTCCTTGTTCCAGGAAGCGTAGGTGTAGTACAGGCGGAAGGTGGGCCGGGAGCCCGCATCGTTGCCGCCGTTGATGGCCAGGCACGGGGTGACCTTGAAGATGGTGTGCCGCTTGTCGTTCCCGTAGAACTGGCCCGCGCCGGATCCGACGTCCGCCCCCTTGGCCTTGCTGCTGTCCACCCCGGCCTCGAGCAGGAAGCGGAACGGGCCCGAGATCTGGGTGTCGGTCCGGAAGCCGGCCTGGATCCAGTCGCTCGACGCATCCGGATCGTCGGCGTCGGAGAGGGAGGCGATGCGCTTCTGGTGCCGGTACTCGCCCACCACGTCGAGGCTGGTCCGGGCGGACGGGAAATTGACGCCGTAGACCGCCACGCCGCGGATCTGCTGCAGGCCGCCGCCGCCGCTGTTCTGCTGATCCGTGTAGGCGTTGGTGTCGTAGCGGGCCGCCAGGGTCAGCGTGCCGGCCGAGCCGAGGCCGGCGATGTGGGTGGCGCTGGCGGAGAAGCCGGTCTTCCTCCTGGCGACCTGATCCGGCCCCGAGGTGACCTGGATGGAACGTAGACGTGGCCCCAGAACTGGAGGCTCGAGTCCTTGTTCAGCGTCTGGATGCCGTCCACGTGAACGCCGATGCCGAGGTTGCGGTCGTTGACGGCGGCCGCATCCCCGTTGGTGAAGGGATCGTAGATCAAGCTGAACGATAGCCTGGGCCCGCCGAGCTTGATGTTGTAGAGGCCGGCGCCGATGCCGTCCTGGGCCTCCAGGAACTGGTCGTTGATGGCGCCCAGGTACTGGCGGTCGAAGTAGCGGCGGCCCAGCCAGAGCTCGCCGCCGCCCAGCTGCGAGATCTCCCGGCCGAAGAAGTAGAACTCCTTGAAGTAGACCGGGAGCTCCTCGGCGGCCCGGTTGTCCCCGTTGGCCGTCTGGAACCGGTTGTCGTCGAAGCGGGTGAACAAGGCCGGCGTCATGTGGACGCCCCAGGCCGACTTGTCCTCCAGCTTGGTGAACGCCATCTCGAACGACGGCTCGATCACCCAGTCGCACTCGTTTCCGAGCCGGAGCTTGGCGTCGCCCGTGTTCAGCTGGAAGCAGGACCCGTTGCCCTTCTGGGAGCTCACGCCGATGGCGGCGCGGGCGTACCCGTGGAACTCGAGGTCCGCTGCGCTCGCCACCGTGGCGGAGGCCGCCAGGGTGGCAAGCAGTCCGAGCTTCACGAAGTGTCTCATCGTCCTCTCCCTCTCGTCGTTGCACTGCACGTTCCGCGACTGCGTCTTCACGACCGTCGGTCCGCGTGACTCGAGTCCGCGGACGAGCTTCCCCTGCCGGCCCGGGTCACGGCCTCGGGCCCTCTCTCCACGAGTGGATCGCGCGTGGCAGGCGGATCGTGACACGGGCGAGGCCGGTGGCGCGCTCGCGTTCTGCTCGCTTTGCAGGGGGCGCGCGGCGCGGGGCTACGGCAGCGCCGCCGTCAGCTCCGGGCGCATGGGCGCAACGGCACCGAGGGCCTCGACGAGCACCGCCGCCAGGGCGTCGACCAGCGCGGCGCGCGACACCTGCGGCGGCCGCTCCGCGGACCACCGGAGGAGGACGAAGATGCACGCGTTCACGCCGACGAACAGGGCCGCCGGGCCGTCGAGGGCGGCGAGGTGAACCGGCTCGCCCGCCAGGTGCGCCCGGAGCGCCTCCACCAGGCGCGACTCCAGCAGCGCGGTCAGGTCGTACTGGGCCAGCAGGGGCGCCAGGCTCAGGACCTCGGCCACCACGGTCCCGTGCCGCTCCGCCTGGCCCGCCAGCGTCTCGAGGGCGGCTCGCAGCGCCCCCGGCGCGCCCAGCTCGCGCCGCGTCCTGAGGATCCGGCGCACCTCCGACTCGGCCTGCAGCGCGCAGCGCTCGACCAGCGCCGCCAGGATCATCTCGCGATTGGCGAAGTACTGGTACAGCGAGCCCGGGCTGACCCCGGCCACGGCGGCGACGCGGTTGGTGGTGAAGGCGCCGGCCCCGTCCTGGGCGAGCACGCGGACCGCTGCGTCGAGGACGGTGTGGACCGTGTCGATGGCCCGCGCCTGGCGCGGGATCTTCAGCAGCGCGGCCTGAGGCAGCCGCCGCCGGTCGAGGGTCGCCTCCGTCCTGCCATCCGTCGCACCGGGTTCTGGCTGGGTCGGCATGTGCGTTGTCCCATCGGTCACGACCGCACACGGACGGTGCGGGGCGGACGCCGGCCCTCCCGAGTGAGGATGAGGGGTGACCGCTCTTTGTGACGCCGCCCCGGGCGCCGGGCACGGGGCGATGCGAGTGGAAGGCGAGCCGCGGCCGGCCGTACCTTCTCGGTCGTGGCGCGCCGTCCCTCACCGGCGCTCCCTGGCGCCCCCGCCGATGCTGGGCAACTCCCTCGCGCCCTCATCGACGGGGAGCCGCCGTTCCCGCGGCCCCGCAGCTCACCCATCACCGCGCGTGCTGGTACGCCCCGACGCGTCAGGACGCTCCGCCGCGCAAGGCCTCGAGCTCTTGCCAGCGCTGGTACAGGCGTTCCACCTGGCCCGTCACCTCCTCGAGGTCCGCACGCATTCGCGCGATCGCGGCACCGTCCCGCTGATAGGTGGCAGGGCTGGAGAGCGCCGCCTCGAGGGAGGCCTTCCGCTCCTCGGCAGCGAGGATCGCGGTTTCCATCCCCTCCAGCTCCCGCTGCTCCTTGAAGGTCAGCTTCCCGGCCTTGCGATGCGGGGCCGAGCCGCGGCCGACATCGCCTGGAGCGCTCTCACCTGGAGGGATGGCCGTACTCGAACCGGCACCTCGCGATCGCGGCCCATCCGCCCTGGAACCGGTTCCGTCAGAAGCGGGCAAGGTGGAAGGAGGGATCGGGCCGTTCGCCCTCTGCCTGCTGAAGTCTTCGTAGTTGCCCGGATACCGCACCACCCGCCCGTCCCCCTCGAAGGCCAGGATGGCCGTCGCGACCTTGTCGAGGAAGTAGCGATCGTGGGTGACCACCAGCACCGAGCCGTCGAACCCGAGCAGCAGCCGCTCCAGGACGCCCAGCGTGACCAGGTCGAGGTCGTTGGTGGGCTCGTCCAGGGCCAGCACGTTGGCGCCCTCCAGGAAGAGCCTGGCCAGCAGGAGCCGGTTCCGCTCGCCGCCGGAGAGCGCCCCCACCTGCATGCGCTGCATGGTGGGCGGGAAGAGCAGGTCGTCGAGGTAGTCGCGCAGCGCAACCCTGTGCCCCGACAGCTCGATGAAGTCCTCGCCGGCGTGGCCCGGCGGCGAGCCGCCGGCGGCCTGGTACACGGTCGCCGCGGCGTCGAGGGAGCTGCGGTGCTGGTCGTGGTAGGCGATGCGGGTTCGCTTCCCCATCACCACCTGGCCTGCCTCGGGGTGGAGCTCGCCCAGGAGCACGCGCAGGAAGGTGGTCTTGCCGACCCCGTTCGGGCCGACCAGCCCCACCCGCTCCCCGCGCCCCAGGGTGAAGTCCACCTCCGAGAAGACCGGCGGCCCGTCGTAGCGCTTGGAGATGCCGTGCGCCTCCAGCACCACGTGCGAGAGGCGCGGCGGCGGCGCCACCTGGAAGGCGGCCACCTGCGGTCGGGCCGGCCCGCGCTCCGCCATGAGCCTGCGCGCGCGCTCGATGCGGGAGCGGGACTTGGTGCGGCGCGCCTCGACGCCGCGGCGCAGCCAGGCCAGCTCGTCGGCGATCCAGCGATCTCGCTTGTGCCGGGCCCGCTCGGCCAGGGCCTGCTCGGTCAGCTTGGCCTCCAGGTAGGCCTCGAAGTTCCCGGGGTAGCTGGTCACCCCGTCGCCCGGCGTGAGCTCCACGATCCGATCGACCAGGTCGTCGAGGAAGTAGCGGTCGTGCGTGACCAGCAAGAGGGCGCCGGTGAACCGGTCCAGCTCCTCCTCCAGCCAGTCGACGGTGTCGGCGTCGAGGTGGTTGGTGGGCTCGTCCAGGAGGAGCAGGTCCGGGTGGGTGAGCAGCGCCCGCGCGATGGCCACCCGCTTCCGGGCGCCGCCCGAGAGGTCGGCCACCGGCCGCTCCCAGTCTTTCACTCCCAGGCGATCGAGCAACCGGCGCGCCTCGTGCGCCGTGTCCCAGCCGCCCAGGTGCTCGACCCGGTCCGCCGTTGCGGCCAGGTCCGCCAGCAGCCGCTCGTGGGTGGCCGGATCCGGCGCCGCCGCCAGCCGGGCGGAGAGATGGGCGTGCGCCTCCAGCGCGGCGCGGAGCGGCGCCCGCGCCACCGCCAGCTCGGAGGCGACGGTGGCCCCCTCGGCGAACGCTGGCTCCTGCGGCAGGTAGGTGACGAGCGCGCCGCGGCGGAGCTGCACCTCGCCGCGGTCGGGCGCCGCGGTCCGGGCCAGCATGCGCATCAGCGTCGACTTGCCGGAGCCGTTGACGCCCACCAGGCCGATCCGCTCCCCCTCCTCGATGGTGAGGGTCAGGCCGTCGAAGATGGTCCGGCTCCCGTAGGAGAGGGAGAGGTCGGCGGCATGGAGGAGGGTCACGGTGGCTAGATATCACCCGGGGAAGCCGGCCGCCCGTGCGGCTCCGCCGCGCCGGCCCCGTCATCGCGCCCGGGCCGCTTGCGCCGAAGGAATCGCAGCCCGAGCTTCTTCAGCTCCTCGACCCAGAGCACCGCGCTCGCGACCGCGATGCAGACGAGCCAGTCCCTCGGGCGCAGCGGGACGGTGCTGAAGGCGCGCTGCAGGAAGGGCGCGTAGACCACCGCCAGCTGCAGCGCGGCCGAGCTCAGCACCGCCAGCCACACCCACCGGTTGGCGAGGAGCCTGTGAAACGAGCTGCGGTCCGGGAACCGGGCGTGGAACACGTTGAACAGCTGGAAGAAGACCAGCGTGGTGAACCCCATGGTCTGGGCGCGGTGCAGGCCCTGTCCGGCGCCCTCGGCCCCCAGGAACCCGCCCGGCAGCGCCCAGTCCATGACGGCCAGGGTGCCGACGGCGCCGACCGCGCCCACCAGGAGGATGTCGACCCAGGATCGGCGCGCGATGACCGCGCTGCGCGGATCGCGGGGAGGGCGCAGCATCACGTCGCGATCGGCCGGCTCGACGCCGAGCGCCAGCGCCGGGCCGGCGTCGGTCAGGAGGTTCACCCACAGGAGCTGGGTGGCGAGCAGCGGCGCCACCACCGCCGACCCCTCGGGTGCCACCAGGCCGATGGCCCCGGCGAACACCACCCCGAGGAACATGGTCAGCACCTCGCCGATGTTCGAGGAGAGCAGGAAGAACAGGAAGCGCTGGATGTTGGCGAAGATGGCGCGCCCCTCCTCGACGGCGGCCACGATGGAGGCGAAGTTGTCGTCGACCAGCACCATGTCGGACGCGCCCTTGGCCACGTCCGTGCCGGCGATCCCCATGGCCACGCCGATGTCGGCCGCCTTGAGGGCCGGCGCGTCGTTCACGCCGTCGCCGGTCATGGCGGCGATCTCGCCTTCCGCGGAGAGCGCCTTCACGATGCGCAGCTTGTGCTCGGGCGCGACCCGGGCGAACACCGAGACCTCGCGCACCGCCCGGCGCAGCTCCTGGTCGTCCATCCGCTGGAGCTCGGCGCCGGAGACGGCCCTGGCGCCCGGCGCGGAGATGCCCAGCTCGGCGGAGATGGCCGCCGCGGTCACAGGGTGGTCGCCGGTGATCATGATGGTCCGGACCCCGGCCCGCCGCGCCGTGGCCACGGCGGCCTGCGCCTCGGGGCGGGGCGGATCGATCATCCCGACCGCCCCCAGGAACACCAGCCCCTCCTCCACCTCCTCGCTCAGCTCGCCCGAGGCCGCGTCGCGCTCCAGCGTGCGGTAGGCGACCCCCAGCGTCCGCAGCGCCGCCGCGCCCAGCGCGTCGATGGTGCGCGAGATCTCCTCCCGGCGCGTCGGCGTGAGCGGCCGCGTCCCGCCGCCCACCCGCTCCTCGGTGGAGCGGACCAGGAGGACGTCGGGGGCGCCCTTCACGAAGACCACGGACCGCGACGGATCCTCGGCATCGGCGTGGGCGGTGCTCATCCGCTTGCGCTCCGACGAGAACGGCACCTCGCCCACGCGCGGATATCGCTGCTGGAGCGCCTCGGCCGCGTGTCCCACCTTGCGCGCCGCGACCACCAGCGCGCCCTCGGTGGGATCGCCGCGGATCGTCCAGCGGCCGTCGCGCTGGACCAGCGTCGCGTTGTTGGCCAGCTCTCCGGCGGCCAGCGTCCGCTCGACCTCCTCGAGGAGGGCGGGATCGTCGACGGGGCGGCCCTCTTGCTCCACCCGGCCAGACGGATCGTAGCCGGTGCCGGTCAGGTCCACCCGGCCGCCCGCGGTGACGATGGTGCGCACCGTCATCTCGTTCCGGGTCAGGGTGCCGGTCTTGTCGGAGCAGATGGTGGTGGTGGACCCGAGCGTCTCGACCGACGACAGCCTGCGCACGATCACGTTCCGGGCCGCCATGCGCCGCGTGCCCAGCGACAGGACGATGGTGGTGATGGCGGTGAGCCCCTCCGGCACGGCCGCCACCGCCAGCGAGACCGCCAGCAGGAGCACGTCCACCAGGTCCGACAGCGAGCGCATGCGCTCCAGCGCCAGGATGGCCACCGCGATGATCACCGCGATCCCGATCACCCCCGCGCCCAGCGCCTTGCCGACCCGGTCCAGCTCCTTCTGGAGCGGGGTCCGGGGCTCCTCGGTGGTCCGGAGCGAGCCCGCGATGCGGCCGATCTCCGTGGCGGGCCCGGTGACGGCGACGACGGCCCGGCCGCGCCCGGCCGCGACGGCCGTCCCGCTGAAGACCATGTTGGTCCGGTCCGCCACCTCGGCCTCCTCGTCGAGCGCCAGGCGGTCCTTCCCGACCGGCGTGCTCTCGCCGGTCAGGGCCGACTCCGACGTGCGGAGCGAGATGGACTCGATCACACGGGCGTCCGCCGCGATCGTGTCGCCCTCCTCGAGCAGGAGGATGTCCCCGGGGACGACCTCGGCGGTCGGGACCAACTCCGGCTCGCCGTCGCGCAGCACGCGTGCGCTGGGCGCGGCCATGGCCACCAGCGCCGCCAGCGCGCGCTCGGCCTTGCTCTCCTGGAGGAAGCCGAGGACGCCGTTCAGGAGCACGATGGCCAGGATGGTCAGCGCCTCGTAGGGGATGGGCGCCTCGCGCTCGAACCACCAGGCGACGAAGGAGACCAGCGTCGCCGCCAGCAGCAGCAGCGTCAGCACGTCCCGGAACTGACCGAGGAAGCGGAGCCAGGCCGGGACGGGTGGCATCCGAGGGCAGCTCGTTTCTGCCGTGGCGCGCCAGGCGAAGCCGGACCTCGCCGGCGGTCAGGCCGCGGTGGGCGTCGCTCGCGAGCTGCGCCAGCACCTCGGCCGCCGCGCGTCGGTACGGTGGCAGGTGTCCTTCCCGCGCGGCGAGGCGTTCCGGGCCAGCGGCCATGCGTCACCTCCGCTCCGGGCAACGCGCGCGCGCCAGCCGGCCCGCGCCCCTGGGAGCCTCCGCGAGAGCGTACACCCTCGGGCGAGGGGCGGCGGGGCCCCGGGGACGGGCTCGCGAGGCGTCGCCCGCCACGCGCAGAGGGGTGGAACCAGGGCTCCCGATCCTTCCACCGGAGGGGCGGGAGATCCGACTCACCGGCGCAGGCGCTACATCGGCGGAACGACCCCGCCCTCGCCCACCATCATGCGCTGGGCGGTCAGGGTGCCGTTCTCCTCCGTGGCGATGACGAACACATGGGCGCCGGGCTTGAGCAGGGATCTGTCGCCCGGCCCGAGCTTCACGATGGGGATGTTGGACGGCACCACCACGGTCTGCTCGCCCCCCTTGTACGTGAGCTGCAGCGTGCGCTCGCCGCCGCTCTTCTTCATGCCGGAGACCGTGGCGTTGGTCATGCTGCTCCCGGTCCCTCGCTTGGCGGCGCCCGCCTTGCCGGCGCTCATGCCGGAGACGGCGCCGTTGGTCATGCTGCTCCCTGCCCCCAGATCCCAGGGCCGGTGACCCTCGCCCGTCCCACGCATCGCCTCCGGGAAGACGTGGACCTCCTTGGCGACGAGCTTGCCGCCGGACTGGGGCACCGCGGTGATGCCGACGAAGGAGCCGTCGGCGATCGCGCTCGGGTCCGCCTCCTCGACCTTCGCCACCCCGACGTTGTCCGCCAGCTTGACGTGCACCACCTGGCCGGCGCGGGTGCGGACGTCCAGGGTGTCGCCGTTCACGGCGGCGATGTCGCCGCGGACGTGCTGCGGGGGTTTGTCCTGCGCCGCCGCCGGTAGAGAGGAAAGGGCGAGCGCGAAACCCGCCAGAGCCAGTGCAGACCGCATGAACCACCTCCAGGCCGGCAAAGCTAGCGGCGGCGCCCGCGGTGGGCACGGCGCATCGGGGGCACGCTCGCGGTGGGTGACCCCCGCGGGCGCCGGAAACCGGCGCACCCGCCGTGCATCACGGGATCAGGACGGCGGCGCCCCGGAGCCGCCCGGCGCGGAGGTCGGCCAGCGCCTCGTTGGCCCGCGCCAGCGGGTAGCGCACCACCTCGGCGCGGAGCGGCACGGTCGGCGCCAGCGCCAGGAGCTCGTCCCCGTCCGAGCGCGTCAGGTTGGCCACCGAGCGGACGGTCCGCTCCCCCCAGAGCAGCGCGTACGGGAACGAGGGGATGTCGCTCATGTGGATCCCGGCGCAGACCACGGTGCCGCCCGGCTCCACGGCGCGGAGCGCGGCCGGGACGAGCGCGCCCACCGGGGCGAAGAGGATGGCCGCCTCGAGCGGCTCCGGCCCGGGCGCGTCCGAGCCGCCGGCCCACTCCGCCCCCAGCGACCGGGCGAAGGCCTGTCCCGCGGTGTCGCCAGGCCGGGTGAAGGCGAAGACGCGCTGGCCCGCGTGGCGGGCGAGCTGGATCACCAGGTGGGCCGCGGCGCCGAAGCCGTACAGCCCCAGCCGCCGGGCTGCCCGCACCGGCGCCCAGGCGCGGTACCCGATGAGCCCGGCGCAGAGCAGCGGCGCGGCGTCGTCGTCGGCATGGCCCTCCGGGATGCGGAAGGCGTAGCGGGCGTCTGCGATGGCCGCCTCGGCGTAGCCGCCGTCGCGCTGGTACCCGGTGAACTGCGCCCGGATGCAGAGGTTCTCGCGACCCGAGGTGCAGAACCGGCAGGCGCCGCAGGTCCACCCCAGCCAGGGGACGCCGACCCGATCGCCCGGTCGGAACCGGTCCACACCCGGCCCGAGCGCCTCGACGCGCCCGACGATCTCGTGCCCGGGCACGACCGGCCGGCCCAGGAACGGCAGCTCGCCGTCGACCACGTGGAGGTCGGTGCGGCACACGCCGCAGGCCGCCACCCGAAGCCGGATCTCGCCCGGTCCGGGCTCCCGCGGCGGGAGATCCCGGGCCTCGAGGGGCAGGCCGGGTCTGGACAGGACCATGGCGCGCATTCGTGTTATCTCCCTTCCGCTCTCACCCAGCCCCCCAAGGATCCATGCCCCAGTACGTGATGTCGATGCTCCGCGTGAGCAAGATCGTTCCGCCCAAGCGGCAGATCATCAAGGACATCTCCCTCTCCTTCTTCGCCGGCGCGAAGATCGGCCTGCTGGGCCTCAACGGCGCCGGCAAGTCGACCGTGCTCCGGCTCATGGCCGGGGTCGACGAGGAGTACGACGGGGAGATCCAGCGCCAGTCCGGCATCAAGATCGGGCACCTGCCCCAGGAGCCGCAGCTCGACGCGGACCAAGACGGTGCGCCAGGAGGTCGAGTCGGCGCAGGGCGACGTGGCCGCCGCGCAGAAGCGGCTGGAGGAGGTCTACGCCGCCTACGGCGAGCCCGACGCCGACATGGAGAAGCTGGCCGAGGAGCAGGCGCGGCTGGAGGCGATCATCGCCGGCGCCGGCGCCGACACCGGCACCGCCCTGGAGATCGCCGCCGACGCCCTGCGGCTCCCGCCCTGGGAGGCGCAGGTCGAGCACCTCTCCGGCGGCGAGAAGCGCCGGGTGGCGCTCTGCAAGCTGCTCCTCTCCAAGCCCGACATGCTGCTGCTCGACGAGCCCACCAACCACCTCGACGCCGAGTCGGTGGAGTGGCTGGAGCAGTTCCTGGGCCGCTTCCCGGGCACGGTGGTGGCCGTGACGCACGACCGCTACTTCCTCGACAACGTGGCCGAGTGGATCCTGGAGCTGGACCGCGGCCACGGCATCCCGTGGAAGGGGAACTACTCGAGCTGGCTGGAGCAGAAGGAGGCGCGGCTCGAGCTGGAGACCAAGCAGGAGAGCGCGCGCATCAAGGCCATGAAGCAGGAGCTGGAGTGGGTGCGCCAGAACGCCAAGGCGCGGCAGGCCAAGAGCAAGGCGCGCCTGGCCCGCTTCGAGGAGCTGTCGAGCGATCGAGGTCCAGAAGCGGAACGAGACCCAGGAGATCTTCATCCCGGTGGCGGAGCGGCTGGGGCAGAAGGTGATCGAGTTCCAGGAACGTGTCCAAGGGATTCGGCGAGAAGCTGCTCGTCGACGACCTGTCCTTCATCGTCCCGCCCGGCGGCATCGTCGGCATCATCGGCCCGAACGGCGCCGGCAAGTCGACGCTCTTCAAGATGATCACCGGCAAGGAGAAGCCGGACGCCGGCAAGGTCGAGATCGGCCCGTCGGTGAAGCTGGCCTTCGTGGACCAGAGCCGCGAGAACCTCTCCGGCGAACAAGACCGTGTTCGAGGAGATCTCCGGCGGCGACGACGTCATCACGGTGGGCAAGTTCGAGATGCCCAGCCGCGCCTACATCGGCCGGTTCAACTTCAAGGGGGCCGACCAGCAGAAGCTGGTCGGGACGCTCTCCGGCGGCGAGCGCGGCCGGCTCCACCTGGCCAAGACGCTCATGACCGGCGCCAACGTCCTGCTCCTGGACGAGCCGTCCAACGACCTGGACGTGGAGACGCTGCGGGCGCTGGAGGACGCGCTGGCCGAGTTCGCCGGCTGCGTGCTGGTCATCTCGCACGACCGCTGGTTCCTGGACCGCATCGCCACCCACATCCTGGCCGCCGAGGGCGACTCGCGCTGGAGCTTCTTCACCGGCAACTACCAGGAGTACGAGGCCGACAAGCGGCGGCGGCTGGGCGAGGAGGGCGCGAAGCCCAGGCGGATCCGGTACAAGCCGATCGCGAGGTAGGGGGCGGGAGCGCCGGGGTCGTCCTCCCACTTGGCACCCTTGGCACCCCGTCCCAGAGAAGGTTCCACGGACCTCGACCCTGCATCGCGACCCGAGCCTCCACGCCGAAGACAACCCAAACTACAGGGCCGTGGCTTGGCCGAGGCGACAAGGGGCACGTGACCGACCGAAGGGACGCCGTCCCATCGGCGGAACCCTGATTCCTCACGTCTAGCCCGGGTAGCGCGTCCCTGACAGCCCTCGTGGCGGCCGTCCGCGTGACTTTCAGCGGCGCATGCTGCATGCGCCAGCGCCATCGGGGCGGCATGCGCGAGGCATGCTCTAGCACTTCCCCTCCGTGTGAGTTGCCCCCGGCGCGCGGTGCGCATCGGCCGGCGCCCCGGAGAAGTCGGGACCACTCGACCCAGCGCGAGAGCAAGAGCTTCAAGGAGGAACGGAGATGAACCGAATCGGACTCGGCGTCTTCCTCGGCGCGCTCGGGCTGTCATGTGCCTCAACCGTGCCCAAGGGCCACCAGCCGGCCCCAGAAGCCGCCGTCGGGCTTGATGGCACATGGACCAACGAAGAGATGGGGTTCCCAAAGAAGACGGTCAACCTCGGCGGCCGATTCGAGTACTACGCCAAGGTTGACGACACAGTGGCTTACTGGTGGGCGGGTGCTCGTGAGATAGTCAGCAACTGGACGGACGATGAGGGTAATCGGTGGTACAAGAGCTTCGACACAGCCACCAGCCCAGGTAGTTGCACCAGCTACAATCGACAATATGGATTTGTGTGCCCTCCCACCGGCGCCAAGCTGCAAGTGCTCCAGAAGGTGAGCAATTCTGGAAAGACACTGGAGTTCGTGTTCGTTCTGGTGGATGAGTTCAACGCCAACAGCTTTCCAACCGACATCAATCCCGACGTCACCGACCTGGCCCTGGCCGCGAACTATCGAGTTTATCAACGCCAGAAGTAGGCCCGAATCGACCACGCGCCCACCGGACGCCCGCGTCCGGAGGAGCTGCGCCGGTGTCACTGCGAGGGCGCCCAGGCCGGCCACCTCGGCTCCCCAGTCGACCGCGGGTGGACGGCTTGTGGTCAACGTTCACGCCCACCATACCGGCCTCGCCCAGTGCTCCGGCCCCATCCAGAATCTTCCCGCCCAGCTCCCAGACCAGCCCGCTGGGCGCGGTCCCGGACACGCGGACGTGCCCACCGTGTATGCCGCGCAGATGGTGGCATGAACAGACGCCGACGAGGTTGTCCTCCGTGTGCGGGCCCAGGTGGCTCCTCAGCTTGACGTGGTGTGCGTGCGCGGCCCGCCGGCTGCACATCGGGACCTGGCACCGTCCGAGATCGCGCTCGCGGACACGCTGCGAGCGGGTCCTGCGCCTCTTCACCAGCGGCTTCCAGACCTCGAGGAAGTGCTTCGCGATGGCCACCAGGCACTTCCCGTCCGCCCAGCAGGGGTTCTCGACGGCGCGGACAGCACGGAACGCCGCCGAAAGGGTGAGCGCGATGCGCTTCGGGACCGGGGCGGCAAACGATCCCGCCGCACGCAGCTGCGCCTCCTCGCGGACGCTGAGCTGGCGGCGCAGCTCGACGCAGGTCAGCCCCTCTGCCCGGGGGATCCAGGCCGGGATGTCCGCAGCCGGAAGGTGCGAGAGCAAGCGGACCTGCTCGTAGGAGAGGAGCCGCCGGTGCAGCGCCTCGCGCAGCTCCGGGACCTCCCACATCCGGCGCTCCACCGCGACGCGCTGCTCGACGGTCCGCTCGGCCAGCCCCAGCCGTTCGGCGGAGTAGTGGCGGAAGCTCGCGAAGCCGAGCGACCGGTAAATCCCGCTCTCCTTCACCGCCAGCGCGGTGGGGCCGAGGGCGTCGTCCCAGCTCGCGCGCATCGTCGCCAGCCGGCGGATCTGGGCGTCGATCTCCTCGGGCGAGGCCGCGTCGTCGAACGCCGCCTCGGGAACGAAGAGGTCGGGCGGCACCGGCAGCATGAACCACTGCTGCGTCTCGACCTCGAGCTGCGCCTCGAGGCGGAGGCGGACCTCCTCCTGGCGGCTGAAGGTGGCGCTCAGCGGCCCGTCGTCCTGGCCGGCCTCCTCTGGGTGCTCGGCGATGTACTCCTGGGCCATCGCCTCGAGCTCCTCGGCGCGCGTGGCGCCGGAGCCCAGCACCTTGCCCGCAACCTCGAGGGCCTCGTCGAGTGTGGCCCGGTCCTCGGGGGGGAGCCTGGCGCGAAAGCGCGTCCACTCCTCGTCGTCCTCGCCGCACCTGGCGCGGGCGGCGCGGACCAGGACCTCGAGCGTGCCGACGCTCAGGCTCTTCGCCGCCTCCACCCATTCGGCCTCCCCGCTGCCCACGGCCACCGGCAGGACCGTCTGCGCCTTCCGGACCCGCACCTTTCCTTCCATGACCGCAGCGCGAAGGAGCGGGCGGCTTCGCAGCTCGCGCGAGAGGTGCGCCATGCTCTGGGCGGTGCGCTCCGCGATCCCGAGGATCTCCCGCGCGTAATCGCCCAGGCAGGAGAAGCCCAGGCGGATGAGGCGATCGCCTCGCTGCATCGCCGCGAGCCCGTCGCCGATGGCGACGTCGACGGCGCCCTTCGCGCCGGCGGCCGTGGCCGCGAATGCCTCGGTCCGATCGGCGCTGACGTCGCCCTGCTGCAGCTCCACGAGATCCTCGCGCTCCGGCGGCGGCAAGGGCGGCAGCATCAAAGGCGCCGGCCAGGGCGGCTGTGCCTCGGCGGCGCGCTCGAAGGTGGCGAGATCCGCGTCCATCGAGGCGATGCTCGCACGTCGCTCTGACACCGATGGTCAACCAGGGTCGTGATCCGGGCGCCCCGGAACGCCGATCGGACGTCGCTCGTTCTCATCGAGAATGTCCTAGGTTTCGCTGCGATTGCGATCGCAGCCACAGAGCGCTTCGACCACCTCGCGCGCTGCGGGCAGAAATCAGGCCCCGTCACTTCACGATCACATCATCCGAACTGATCGCGTACCCGCTCAGGTGGTCAGCCGCTTCTCGACGTGCCTTCGCCGTCGTAGCCGAAAGCGATCGTCGGCGGGCCGCCCGGCGACGCGGTCTGCCCCGTCACGCGGTCGTTCCCCGGCGCGTACGAGGAGAGGGACCAACTGGGCCAAAAGTGAATTCGCCAGAAACCCTCACGCCTCAGGAGATCCCCCTCGCAACGGAGCGCGGCCCTCCGTCACGCATAGTCGGGGATCTTCCTCCTCGTCACCTTCACCACGATCCCGGAAGCGGTCGGATCGATGCAGCGGATGAATTCGGTGGTGATGCCGTCCGGGTCGATCTCCTTCTCGTAGGGTGTACCCGTGTATCTCCAGCCCAGGGTGCCGCCGAACCTGAGCACGTCGATGACGCCCTGAAGGCTCTGCAGCAACCAGGGGCACACCTTGCCGATGTCCTCGGGGTAGGAGAACTTCTGTCCGGCTCGATAGCTCCGCCTGCCATCTCCCCTGTACATCCACGCGCAGATTCCTTCCTTCGAGAGATCCGGATAGATGATCTGGTCCCCTTTCTTGCGGAGCTCGCCGCCCTTCCCCTCGAAGATCTCGATCTCGATGGAGTACACGGCCTCGCCTCCTTTGATGCGAAGACTCTACCGCCGTGCCCCGACCGGGTGCGGTTCGCTGCAAGCCGTGGTTCCCCCGCGCACCTCAGCGCCCCCCGGCGACCGTTCCTCGCGGCTCCTGGTTCACGAACTCGACCATCCACCCCGGATACTCGGGCGGCAGGGCGCTGGCTTCGTCGAGCAGCTTCACCTGCTCGGGGGAGAGCCGCACCTCGGCGGCCGCGAGGTTGTCGGCAAGCTGCTCGCGGCGTCTTCGCGCCGATGATCACGCTGGTCACGAACGGACGCGTCAGGTGCCACGCCAGCGCGACCCGCGCGACCGAGATGCCGCTGGCGTCGGCGACCTTCCGGAGCGCGGAGAGCACCCCCGGGAGGCGGGCGCGATCGACGGGGGGGAAGTCGAAGGAGCTTCGGCGCGCGCCCTCCGGCCCGCCAGGTCTGGCCGGATCGAACTTGCCGGAGAGGAGCCCGCCGGCGAGCGGGCTCCACGGGAGGATCGCGAGCCCCTCGGCCTGCGCCATCGGGACGATCTCCCGCTCGATGTCGCGCCCCGCGATCGAGTAGTAGACCTGCGCGCTTTGGAACCGCGCGAGGCCGCCCACGTCGGCGAACGCGATCGCCTTCATCGCCAGCCAGGCGGGGAGGTTGCTGAACCCGACGTAGCGCACCTTGCCCGATCGCACCACGTCGTCGAGCGCCCGCACGGTCTCCTCGATGGGGGTGGCGGGGTCGACGCCGTGGATCTGGTACAGGTCCACGTGATCGAGCCCGAGGCGCCTCAGGCTCGCGTCGATGCCGGCGAGGATGTGCGCCCGCGAGAGGCCGACCTGGTTCGCCCCGGGGCCGGTCCGGCCGCGGACCTTGGTCGCCACGACGAGCTGATCGCGCGGCCGGCCGAGCGCCTGGAGCGCCCTGCCCAGGAGCTGCTCGGACTCGCCCTCGGAGTAGACGTCGGCCGTATCGACGAAGTTCACGCCGCCGTCGATCGACGTCCCCACGATGGCGTCGACCTCTCGTTGCCCGAGCTTCCCCACCACCTCCCAGAATCCCTTCCCGCCGAACGTCATCGTCCCGAGGCAAAGCTCGGACACGAACAGCCCCGTCTTCCCGAGAACTTTGTACCGCATGGCTCCTCCCGGATCGCGTTCCGCGCAGACTAAGACCTCGACCGCGCGCGAGGTCAAGGGAAGGGCCGATGCCCATCCGGGCGCCCTGCCAGAGCACGAACGGTCAAACACGCCCGCCGGCCCGGCCCTACGCTCCGGACATGATCCGAACCCACTCCGTTCCGACCGATGCCCACCCCCGGGCCTGGCTGGCCCAGGGCCCCTTCACCGACCCGCGCGACCTCGCGCCGCGCCTGCAAGCCCTGGCCGCTCGCGGCGGCGGCGACCCGGCCGCCCTGGCCGAGGTCGTCCGCTCGGCCATGGTCCACGTCCACTGGCGCGGCGCGTACCAGCTCCCCGACGACCGCGCCCGCGCCGATGCCGAGGTGAACCTCCGCGACCTCCATGCCAAGCTGGCCCGCCTGGGCGAGCTCCGGGCATCCCTGGGGAGGAGCCCGGACGACGTCGCGCCGCTGCCGTTCCCGCAGAAGCTCATCGGCAACTGCCGCGATCACTCGCTGCTCTTCGCGGCCCTGCTCCGCCTGGCCGGCGTGCCCGCCAGGGCGCGCTGCGGCTTCGGCCGCTACTTCGAGACCGGCAAGTGGATCGATCACTGGGTGGTGGAGCGCTGGGATGGTGGGGGCTGGGTGATCGGCGACGCGCAGCTCGACGGCGTCATGAAGGAGGCGCTCGGGTACCGCTTCGATCCGATGGACCTCCCCGACGGCGAGTTCGTCTCCGGCGGCGACGCCTGGCTCGCCTGCCGGGGAGGCGACGACCCGGCGCGTTACGGCATCTTCCGGTACGTGGGCTGGGACTTCGTGAAGGGAAACCTGGTCCGCGACGTGTGCGCACTGGCGGGCCAGGAGCTCTTGCCGTGGGACTGCTGGGGAGCCGCCCTGCAGCCCTACGCGGACCTCGACGCCGAGGCGCTCTCCCGGCTCGACGAGGCGGCGCGGGCCACGCTCATGCGCACGGCGCTGCCGGGCCCGGAGGCGGCGAAGCTGGCCGACCGTCCGCAGTTCCGGCTGCCCCGGCGCATCACGAGCTTCTACACGGGCGCGCCCGTCCAGGTGGACCTCGGACCTATACTGGGCGCATGACGTTGGCGAGCGCAGGGGTAGGCGGATGAGCCTGCCCCGGAGCGAGCGGAGGGTCCGGGGGGGCCGGGCCTCATCGGGCCTCCCCGGCAGGAATGACCTTCCCGAGCGCCTCGGGGCCGCCGTCGACTACCTCGAGGCGCGGCTCGGCTCCCAGGTGGACCTGGACCAGGCGGCCCGCCGGGCGGGCTTCTCGCGCTGGCACTTCATGCGCCTGTTCCAGGCGGCCTCCGGCCTGCCCGTGGCCGAGTACGTGCGGCTGCGCCGGCTCTCGCGCGCCGCGGCGGCGCTGGAGGCGGGCCGGCCGGTGCTGGAGGCCGCCCTCGACTGGGGGTACGAGTCGCAGGCGGCGTTCACGCGCGCCTTCTCCCGGGCCTTCGGCGTGACCCCGGCCGCGTACGCGCGGCGGACGCGGCGCGGCGAGCCGCCGCTGGAGTACCTCGGTCCCTTCGAGCCGCGCCTGCCGTTCGAGATGGGCACCCCGCCGCCGCCGGCCAGGGTCGAGAAGCCCGGGTTCCGCGCGGTGGGGCTGGGGATGCGGGTCTCGCTGCGCCGGTACCAGAGCTTCCGGGACATCCCGTCGTTCTGGGGCGACTGGCTGGGCCACCAGCGCTGGCGCCCGATCGACGCCGCCCCAGGATCGGCGACCTACGGGATCTCCCGCCTGCACGCCAGCGGCGACGTCGAGTACCTCATCGCCGTGGAGGTCGGGGATGGCGCGTCGGTTCCGCACGGCTACCGGGCGGTGCAGGTGACGGGCGGCCCGTACGCGGTGTTCTCGGCGGATGGCCCGCCCAGCCGCACGGTCCAGGCGCTGACGCTGGCCGCCTACGGCCGCTGGTTCGCGGGGTCGGGTGCCCGCCGCCGGCCCGGCGCCTGGGACGTCGAGGCGTACGGCGAGGACCCGGCGTTGCCCGCCGGCTCCATGCACTGCCAGGTCTGGATCCCGCTCGGCTGATCACCGGCGCCTGCGCCGCGGGCCCATGGCGGCCCGGACCTCGCCAGGGACGCGCAGGATCTCGTGCATCTCCTCGTGCTGGCGCAGCCCGACCGCCTCGCGCTGGATGACCAGGAACCAGAGCCGCTCGGCGGCGTGCTCGAGGGCTTCCCTGCGCAGCTCGCGGGCGGACGGGGTGGGCTTCGCCGCGCAGGCGGCGTCCGCGGCGGCCAGCTTCGCCAGCGCGGATTCGAGCTGCTCGACGGCGCGCGCCAGGGCCGCCGCCCTCTCCGCCTGGAGGCCCCGCTGGATCGCGTCTTGCGCCTGTGACCTGGTCGCCATGGCCGTCGCGCCCTTCTCCACTAATCACGAACGTGACCTCGCCGCCACGGCGGGCACCCCTGGCCGGCACGATGAGCCATCGCTCCGGAGCGGGCGATCTCGCGCAGGGGGGTGCGCGTTCCTGCGCTTGCGGCCCGGGGCTCGGCCGGTGACCACCACTGCACCCACCGCTGGAGGTCGGGATGCCCATCGTCCACCGCTCGCTCGTCACCCAGACCGAGGCCGCCTCCCCCGACGAGGCGCTCCGCCACTTCACGGCGAAGCTCTCCCTGGAGACCGACCCCTCCGACGTGGCCTTCGACCTGGCGCACGGCGCAACGGGCTTCGCGGTGCTGGACGCCCGCTCCACCGACGCCTTCGTCGATCTGCACGTCCCCTCGGCCGTGAGCCTCCCCCATGCCCGGATCGACGCCGGCACCGTCGAGCCGCTGCGGGGCAAAGGACTGCTGGTCGTCTACTGCTGGTCGGCGAGCTGCAACGCCGCGGACAAGGCCGCCCGGAAGCTCGCCGCGCTGGGACTTCGGGTGAAGGTGATGATCGGCGGGCTCGAGGCCTGGGTCCGCGAGGGCTATCCCACCGAGGGGGCGCTCTCCCGGGACGTCCCCTTCGAGCGCTACCTGCGCCACCATCACGCGGAGCCGCGGGGGCCGCTCTCGGCGGCAGGTCGAGCCGCAGTTGACGCGCTCGCCCGCCTGCGCGATGACTGCGCATGCCCATTCCCCATCTCGAGAACGTCATGCCCATCGCGATCCGGCCCGAGATCGTGATGGCGCGCGGCGCCGGATCCTATCTCTGGGACACGGAGGGGCGGCGCTACCTCGACCTGGTCCAGGGCTGGGCAGTGAACTGCCTGGGGCACGCGCCGCCGCGGGTGGCTGCGGCTCTGGCGGAGCAGGCTCGCACGCTCCTCAACCCCAGCCCCTCCTTCTACAACCCGCGCTATCTCGATCTCGCCGCCGCGGTGGCGCGGCACACCGGGCTCGACCACGTCTTCTTCACCAGCACCGGGGCCGAGGCCAACGAGGGGGCCATCAAGCTGGCGCGGAAGTGGGGCAGCATGGCCCGCCAGGGCGCCTACCAGATCATCACCTTCGTGAACGCCTTCCACGGCCGGACGCTCGCCACCATGAGCGCCTCGGGCAAGCCGGGATGGGACCGCCTCTTCGAGCCCAAGGTCGCCGGGTTCAAGAAGGTGCCCGCCAACGATCTCCAGGCGCTGCGCGCGGCCATCGACGACGACACGGTGGCGGTGATGCTCGAGCCGATCCAGGGCGAGGTGGGCGTCATCCCCATCTCCATCGACAACCTGCGCGCCATCCGGGCGCTCACCGAGGAGCGCGGGATCCTCTTCATCGCGGACGAGGTGCAGACCGGGGTGGGGAGGACCGGCACGTTCCTGTGCGTGGATCACGCCGGGGTGCGCCCGGACATCGTCACCCTGGCCAAGGGGCTGGGCGGCGGCGTTCCCGCCATCGGCGCGCTGGTGGCGCGGCGCGAGGTGTCCGTCTTCGCGCCCGGCGACCAGGGCGGGACCTACAACGGCAACCCGCTGGTCTGCGCGGCGGCGCTGGCCGTGCTGGAGGAGGTCACCGCGCCCGGGTTCCTGGAGCGGGTGCGGGAGAACGGCGCCTTCCTGGCCGAGGGGCTGGCGGTGCTGAGCCGGCGGCTCGGGCTGGGCGAGGTGCGCGGCGCGGGCCTGCTCCTGGCCCTGGACCTGGACGCCCCCCGCGCCGAGAAGGTGGTGGCGCTGGCGCGCGAGCGCGGATTGCTCGTCAACGCGCCGCGGCCGCAGACGCTCCGGTTCATGCCGGCGCTCAATGTCTCGCGCGAGGAGCTGCGGGAGGCCATCGCCATCCTCGAGAGCGTGCTCCAGGACCCGGCCTCGCGCTGACTCGTTGGTTCGTCCTTCGAGAGGCTCAGGAGGCTCTCCACGAGCGGACTTTCACCCGTCCGCTCGCCCCGAGCGTGTCGAAGAGCGAGCGGGCGGCAAGACCCGCCGTCAGAAACGGAACCACCCCTCGCGCACCAGCTCCGAGATAGGCTTGCGGTCGCTGGGCTTCTCGCGGGCCCGGGCCCACTCCGGCAGGGTGGTGGGATCGCCGGGGCGCCCGACGGCGATGAACGCCTCGATGCGATGATCCGCTGGCACCTCCAGCCCCGCCTGCGCCCGCTCGCGGTCGAAGCCGCCCATGGCGTGCGCAGCCCATCCGAGCAGGTGCGCCTGCAGCGCCAGGTGGGCCCAGGCCGCGCCCGCATCGAACGAGTGGCTTGCCGACGGAACCTTCTCCTCCTTCCCCGGCAGCGCCATCCGCTCCCCGGAGACGAGCGCCACCAGCGCCGCGGCGCGGGCCGCCCACGCCTGGTTGGCAGGAGCGAGCACCGAGAGCATCCGCGCGAAGTGCGGGGTTCCGCGGCGCGCGTACACGAACCGCCAGGGCTGCGCGTTCATGGCCGAGGGCGCCCAGCGCGCGGCCTCGAAGAGCCGCATCAGCTCGGCGGCGGGGAGCTCCTCGTCGGTGAAGGCGCGCGGGGACCAGCGCTCGTGGAAGAACGGGTGGATGGGGTGCTCGGGGATGCGCTGCGTCCGGGGCGTGCTCACGTGGCCTCGACTTTCACGCCACCAGGGTAATTGTTGCACGAAACCACACAAGGTATGTAGTTGGAAACAAACTGGTGTGGAGATCGCAACGATGGACCTCAACCGGATCGCGGCCTTCGCGCGGGTGGCCGAGGCGGGCAGCTTCACCGCGGCGGCGGCCAGCCTGGGCGTGCAGAAGTCGTCGGTGAGCCGGAGCGTGGCGGCGCTGGAGGCCGACCTCGGCGTGCGGCTCCTGCAGCGCACCACCCGACGCATCGGGCTCACCGACGCCGGGCGCGCCTACTACGCGCGCGCCCGCGACGCGCTGGCGAGCCTGGAGGAGGCGAGCCAGGCGGCGGCGGCGCTCGGGGCGGAGCCCAGCGGCACGGTGCGGATCACCGCCCCCGTCGACATGGCCGCCGACCTGGCCGCCGTCACGCACGCGTTCCTCGGGGAGCACCCGCGGGTGCGGGTCGAGGTGCTGCTCACCGCCCGGTTCGTGGACCTGGTGAAGGAGGGCTTCGACCTGGCGGTCCGGGCGGGCGCGCTCACCGACTCGTCGCTCATGTCCCGCCGGCTGGGGGACACCGACTTCGGCCTGTTCGCCGCCCCCGCCTACCTGGCCCGGGCCGGGCGCCCGCGGCGGGTGGCGGACCTGGCCCGCCACGAGTGCATCCTGTATCGCTCCGAGGGCGGCACGGCCACCTGGCGCCTGACCGGCCCGCGGGGCGAGGAGCGCGTGAAGGTCCTGGGCCGCGCCGAGGGCGACGAGTTCGCCTTCGTCCGCAGCATGGCCCTGAACGGATTCGGGATCGCCCTCGGACCGGTGCCCATGTTCACGCCGCCGGTGCGCGATGGGTCCCTGGAGCGCGTCCTGCCCCAGCACGCGCTGCACGGCTCCCCGGTGCACGTGGTCTGGCCCAGCCGGCGCTTCGAACCGGCCGCGGTGGCGCGCTTCCGCGAGGCGCTGGCGCCGGCGATGGCGCGATCGCTGGCCGGGCGGAGCTGACGGGCGCGGGCGGCGCCCCCCATCTTCACAACCGCCGATGCCGACGCCGCGCCGGCGCGCTGCGCACCGTCCCGTCCGGGCCGCCGCCCCCTGAGGAGCGGTCGCGAACCGGATCGGGCCCGAGGCGTTCTTCCGGCGTCGGGTGGCTCGCAGGCGCTGGCGAGTCCGCGTGGGCGCATCCAGCTACGGCTGCCGATCGAGCGGGGGATGGCCTGGTCCCGCGCAGGGCGAGCGCCACCGCGACCGACCGTTAAAGGGATGGCCCATGAAAAGGTTCCTGCTGGGGCTGGTGATCGGGGTGGTGCTGGTGCTGGTGGGGGGGTTCCTCTTCATGACCCAGGGGGGCATGCCGGTCTCCACGCGCGGGGGGCCGCTGCCGCTGGAGCGGTTCCTGGCCAGCCGCGCGCTCCACGTGGCCATGGCCAATGAGGCGAACCGTCCCTCCCCGCTGCCCCCGAGCGAGGCCAACCTGCTGGCGGGCGCCAAGGTCTACCAGAACAACTGCGCGGTGTGCCACGGCCTCCGCGACCCCGCCTCGCGCACCGCCATCGCCAAGGGCATGTATCCGTCCCCGCCCGCGCTGCTGGAGCCGGACAAGGGCGTGACCGACGATCCCGTCGGCGAGACCTTCTGGAAGGTGCGGAACGGCATCCGGCTCACCGGCATGCCGCGCTTCGACGACGCGCTCACCCAGGATGAGACGTGGCAGGTGAGCCTGCTCCTGGCCGGGGCGGACAAGCTCCCGCCGGCGGTGCAGGAGGCGCTGAAGTAGAAGAGGCGAGGACCGAAGGCCGAAACGGTCGGGCGAGGCGCAGCCGCGGGGTGACGCGTCAGGCGACGATGTAGCCCGGCACCCGGAACAGGGCGCGGAAGTCGGACGGGCTGCGGCCGGTGTGGCGCTTGAACATGCGCGCGAAGTGGCTCGGGTCGTTGAAGCCGGTGCGCTCCATGATCTCCGAGACCGTGAGCGACGTGTCGCGCAGGAGCAGGGCGGCGACCTGCACGCGCAGCCGGATCACGTACTGCCCCACGCTCATCCCGGTCCCCTTCTTGAACCGGGCCTGCAGGGTGGTGCGGTTGGTGGCGAAGGTCCGGGCCAGCCCCTCCACCGACAGCTCCTCGTGGCAGTGGGCCACCAGGTGGGCGACGATGGGCCGGAGCGCGTGGTCGGAAGTCGAGGCCGAGGCCCAGGGGATGACCTGGGCGCGGGGGACCTCCGCCGGGGCGGACTGGCGCGCGGTGAAGAGCTGGTCGAGCATCAGCAGGATCTGCAGGAAGTACGATCGCGAGCGGCACGGCCAGAAGACGTCGGGCTGGCGCTCGAGCTGCGTGCGGAGGTCGCCGAAGAGCGAGGTCACCCGCTGCGCCGCCAGCGCCTCGAGCTGGGCCACCCGCTCGCGCGGGCCGCGGGCGTCGAGGAAGTGGCGGATGAGGAAGCGGTCCTCCCGGCCGGTGCGCGAGAGCTGCTCGAAGTGGGCCAGCGCCTCGAAGGTCAGCTCGTCGTTCAGGTACTGCGGGTGGAAGAGCAGCAAGAGGCCCCGGGCGCTGGCGTCCACCGCCAGCCGCGCGTTCGCCTGGTTGCCGATGAGCGCGACGGCCGGCGAGGCCAGGACCTCGGCCGCATCGCCCTCGGTCAGGACGCCGTTCCCGGCGCGCAGGAAGAGCAGCTTGAGCCGGCTCGGCTCGGCCACGTCCGGCGCGGCGCCGGCCAGGTCCGCGACCGATGCCGGAACGCGCTTGTCCTGGTGGTGCTCGATCCCGACCGTGGTGAGCTGCATGTGTGGGGCCCCGCGGACAGCGTGCGACGGCCTGCGGCGCCTTGTCAACGACGACGCCATTCATCGCGGCTGCGCTCCTCCCCCCCGCTGCGCGGCCCGGCACCGGCGTCGCTTGCGCTTCCGCAGGATCATTTTGCGTCGCGGCTCTCCTCGGGGTGCGGGCTGGCGGATACGGTCGGTCCCGAAGCGCCAACAGGGAGGAGAGCCATGTCGAGCTGGATCCGTGTCCTTCGGACGGTGGTGGGCGCCGGCGCGTGCCTCTGGGCCGCGAGCGCCCAGGCCTGGGGCAACCCGCACGCGGCCCAGCGTCCGCCGCGGGTGGGCGTGCTGCTCTACGGGGCGGGGATGATGGACGGCTCCGAGGTGCAGGAGGCGGTGTTGACGCTCCTGGCGCTGGATCGCGCCGGGGCGCAGATTGTGCCCATCGCGCCCTCGGGCAATCAGGCGGAGGTGGTGAACCATCAGACCGGCGCGGCCGTGGCCGCCGAGCAGCGCAACATGCTGGTCGAGGCGGCGCGGCTCAGCCACGGGGGCGTCGCCCCGCTCGACTCGGTCCAGCCCGAGGATCTCGACGCGCTCGTCATCCCCGGGGGCCTGGGCTTCGTGAAGAGCGTCACCACCTTCGGCAAGGACGGGGCCAGCTTCAGCTACGACCCGGCGCTGGGCCAGCTCCTCACCGACCTGCACCGGCAGAGGAAGCCGCTCGGGTTCCTGTGCATCACCCCGGTGCTCGCGGCCAAGCTGTTCGGCGCCGAGCATCCGCGCCTCACCATCGGCGGCGACGCGGGCATGATGGCCGTGATGGAGGGGCTGGGGGCGCGCGCGGTGCCGGCCACGGCCGAGGAAGCGGTGGTGGACGAGGAGGCCCGCCTCGTCTCCTCGCCGGCGTACATGGTGGGCCCGTCCGTCTCGCACGTGGCGGTCGGGATCGAGGAGGCGGTGGCCCGGGTGCTGGAGCTGATCCGGTCGCCGCATCACCACTGAGCGGCGCGCCGCGCGTTGTCCCGGCGGGCGGCGGCCAGCTCCTCGACCAGGCACTGCACCAGCGCGGCGGCGGGCAGGGCGCGGATCCGGGCCACGCCCGTCCCCGCCCAGAGCGACAGGTGATCGGCGTCGCCCTGCCCGGCCGCGGCGGTGCGCATGGGCCGGGTGAGGGCGTTCTGGAGAGGGTAGGGGAGGATGGCCGCCTCGCGGGCCGCCAGCTCGCGGGTGAAGGCGTTCTCCAGCGCGCGGGCCGGCCGGCCCGAGAACGCGCGCGTGATCACGGTGCGGTCGGCTCCGGCCGCGGTGAGCGCCCGCTTGTGGGCCTGGGAGGCGCCGGACTCGGGGCAGGCCAGGAAGGCGGTCCCGAGCGCCGCCGCCTCGGCGCCGGCCTTGAGCGCGGCCAGCACGTCGCGGCCGTCCATCAGCCCCCCGGCCGCCACGATGGGCAGGCCCCGGACCAGCTCCGCGATCTCGCGCACCAGCTCCAGCGTCGGCAGCATGGCGGCCTGGAAGGGAACGGCGAAGGTGCCGCGGTGGCCGCCGGCCTGTGCGCCCTGCGCCATGACCGCGTCCACGCCGGCCGCGGCCAGCATGCGGGCCTCGCCGGCGGTGGTGGCGGTGCCGAGGGTGCGGATGCCGCGGGCCCGGAGCGCGGCCAGGGCCTCGGGCGCCGGCATCCCGAAGGTGAACGAGAACACCGGTGGTCGCGCCTCGAGGATGATCTCGAGCTGGCCGGGGAAGGGGTCGGGAGGCAGCACCGGGGCGGCGGGAGGCGGGATCCCGAGCCGGGCGTGGATGCCTCCGAGCAGATCCAGCATGGGGCCGGGATCCGCGCTCACGGCGCCCGGGTGGCCGCCCGCGAACAGGTTCACGCCGAAGGGGCGATCGGTGAGCGCGCGGATGCGCGCGATCGTGGCGCGGAGCTGCTCCGGAGTCTGGTACGACGCGCCGTGCAGGCCGAGGCCGCCGGCGCCGGACACGGCCGCGACCAGCTCCGGCGTGGAGGGACCTCCGCCCAGGGGAGCGAGGACGATGGGGTGCCGGACCCCGAGCGCTGCCAGGAACGGGTGTGCCACCGGGCGGCCTCCGGCGCAGATGTACGTGGGTCCGCCGGCCGACGCCCGCCTCAGGCGGGCAGGAGGTCCGCGAACACGAACCCTTCGCGCTCGACGATCTCGCCCGGGGCGATCGCCAGCGGCGACGCGAACATCGGCCCGCCCCACGCGAAGGAATGGAACTCGCCGTTCTCCCCGCACGGATCGACGCCCGGCGGCAGGTCGGCGAGCAGCGCGGCGTCGAAGGCGCGGCCGGCCAGGGCGGGGCTCACGCGTCGCGGATCGACGCAGGTGAGCACCGCGCGGAGCCCGCCGCCGATCATCTCGCGGGCCAGCCGCGCGGTGTCGCGGCCCCACAGCGGGAAGAGGGGGGCGATGCCGGTGCCGGCCAGCTGGGCCTCGCGGTAGGCGCGGACGTCCTGGAGGAAGAGGTCGCCGAACACCGCATGGGCAATCCCCTCCGCGCGCGCCTCGGCCAGCGCGCGGGCCATCTCCTGCTGGTAGCGGTCGTTGGGGCAGGGCCAGGGGATCCGGACCTTGCGGCAGGCGAGGCCCAGGGCGGCGGCCTGGCGATCGAGGAGCTCCTCCCGGACGGCGTGCATCGACACGCGCGCGAACGGATCGGTGAGGGTGGTGAGGAGGCCGGCCACCTCGACCTGGCCGCCGCGGCGCAGCTCGTGGAGCGCCCAGGCGCTGTCCTTCCCGCTGCTCCAGGCGAGGAGGGCTCGCGGGCGGTGCATGCCGCCTTCTACCAGGGGCGCGGGGCGGCGCGGCGGGACGGATGGGCGCGGTCCCGACCGGGCCCGGACCGTTACCCGGCCAGCCGCTCCCGCACCACCCCGAGGGCGTCGACGCGGACCGCCAGCGGCACCGAGCCGACCCGGTACCGACGCGCCAGGTCGGGGCGGCGCGAGACGTCCACCAGCACCGGCAGCTCGCCGGAGTCGCGCAGCCGGCGCTCCACCACGTGGCAGTCCGCGCACAGCGGGTGGGTGAACTGCACCACCGCACCGCGACCCGCCGCGACGCCCAGCTCGGCCAGGTTCACGTGCAGCGGGGCACCGGGCCGGAGTCCGCGCAGTCGAGCGCCGAGCCGATAGAGCGCGCACCCAGTGCAGAACCCGGTGGCGGCGGAGAGGAGGGCCAGGGCGGCGACCACCCCGCCCAGCACCGCCGCAGCGGCCGGCCAGCCGAGCGCGCCAAAGAGGGCCCCGGCCCCGGTACACACCGCCCGATCTGGTTGGCGAACCGCGGCGGGCGGGCGTCCTCGAGCGGTCCCTCGCCGAGCCGCGGCTGCACCAGCTCGAAGTACACCAGGCAGGGGAGGCAGAACCTCCGCCCCAGCCACAGGCCGAGCGTGAGCTGGAACGCCACCAGCCCGAACAGCCACCACCAGCCGGCGAGCACGCCGGCCAGCGAGAGGATCCCGACCGCCGCCTGGTTGAAGCGCGGCGCCCGTGCATCGATGACGGCCAGATCACGGTACGGGTCGGCGGTGCGAGGCGTGCGATGGGTGGGCATGGCCTGTCCTGAGCGTGTCGAAGGAGGCTGGTGGTCCGTCCTTCCGTTATAACGGACAATCCGCCGTCCGCAAGCCGTGGCCCGGGGAATCCTCGATCCCTGTCGGGAACTCGATCCTGAGCGAGATCCGATGCACCTTCATGGCGTGGACGACCTGTTCGACGTCCTGCGCTGCGCCACCCTGATCCTGGGGTTCTGGTCGATCACCTCGGTGATCGTGGCCGTTCCGGTGGCGGCCCTGTTCCGGGTGCAGGCGCGCGCCGACCGCATCTGGCACGAGCTGAACCGGCGCCGGGCCTGGCGGGAAGCGGTCCGCTGAGCGAACCGGTCACTCATGGTGAGATGGGTGCCCTCCGAGGCGGGTCCACCGCCCCGCGCTGGACACGCCTGGCCCCGGAGGGCCCACCCACCTGGCGGTGGTAGGCCGTGTGGTCGTCCTTCTCCAGGTCGTTCGCCCCGACCAGCCGCTTCCGGTGGAAGGGGCCCGGTTGCACCGGGAGCAGAGCGAGCCGGGCTCGGTGCACGAGCGGCGACTACCGCTCGGCCGCGTACTCCTCGGCCAGCTCCTCGGGCTCGAGCACCACCTTCCAGCTGGCGGCGCCGGCCTGGGTGAGGCGGTTGCCCCAGTCCGCCAGCCGGGTGCGGTAGCCGGCCGGGTCGTTGGTGTCGGCCGC
This sequence comes from uncultured Pseudomonadota bacterium, assembly GCA_963736345.1. Lineage (GTDB taxonomy): Bacteria > Myxococcota > Myxococcia > Myxococcales > Anaeromyxobacteraceae > Anaeromyxobacter. The sequence goes on from CAVTOU010000017.1 coordinate 123,195, forward strand.
CAGCCGCTTCACGTTCATGGCCAGCACGTCGGTGCCCTTGAGCTCGTCCGAGTCCAGCGACCGCTTGGCGCCCTTGGGCAGCTCCTCGCGCAGGTCGCTGAAGATGATGATGTCCTTCCTGCCCGCCCGCGTCTCCTTCAGGTACTCGGAGGCGAGCAGGATGGCGCCGCTGATGTCGGTGTGGCGGGCGCGCATGGGCGATCGGGCGAAACGATCGAGGGCGCCGGCCAGTGCCAGCTTCTGGGCGTTGGCGCGGCTGGGCTGGGCGTCGAGCGTGACCGCAGCCTCGACCGCAGACCGGTCGTAGCTCTGCTCGCCGATGCGGATCAGGAAGAAGCTGTCGCCGGGCCGGACCCGCGGGAGCAGGCCGCTGCGGATGATGCGCACCATCTCGTCGCGCTGGTCGGCATAGGTTCCGGAGACGTCCACCAGCACGACGGTGGCGCGGGCGTGGCTCCGGCCGTCGCTGCAGGCCAGGGCCAGGACCAGGCCGCTCAGGGCCAGGAGGCGGGGGGCGGTCATCGGGGGGCCCGGAAGGGAGCGGTGCGCTCGGTGGGGTTGCGCAGCGCGCGAGGATCGACCGGGCTGGGCACGGCCGAGTCGCGTCGGCGGACGAGCCGCTCGATCTGCAAGGGGATGACGATGAAGATGTCGAAGACGTGGCCCAGCACGGCCACCAGGTAGCGCACCAGGTGCGCGCACACCCGGAACAGCACGCCCAGGCCGCGGATGAGGAGCGCCAGCCCGCGCCCGATGACGTGCCGGCCGCTCTCGACCAGCATCTCCAGCGGCACGGCGATCATGGCCAGGATCCAGGGCAGGATGAACCCCAGCACCGCCTGGCCGATCATGGGGATCCGGGAGAGGAGCGGCGCGGCCACCTCCTCCTTGCCGCGCGCGGCCTCGCCGGCCAGGGACATCGCCAGCGCCTTGTCGGCCTCGAGGAGCTGCTCGCGCAGGATGGCCAGCGAGGCCTCGATGGCGGCCAGCAAGAACAGGCCGGTCAGGGCCACCAGGAAGATGATGCGCCGGCGCGAGGCGGGCAGTCCGCCCAGGCGCGGGAAGAGGTGGGTGATGCCCAGCGTCTCCATCACGAAGATGCCGGCCGCCACCTCCATCAGGATGATGACCAGCGCCGCGATCATGGAGATGGGCATGCCGAAGACGTAGCCGCCGCCTGGCACCAGCTCGGACATGGGCCGCGCCACCAGCTGGAAGTTGACCAGGCCGCCGCCGCCGGCCACCGCCACCACGAACAGCGAGATGATGAACAGGTTGAGGGTGCTGACGGCCAGCCCGCGCTCGGCGGCGTCCTCGCCACGCCGGATCTTCTCGTAGCGCTCCATGTACCCGTCGATGCGGCTGCCCGCGCCGAGCGCGCCGGTGACGGCGCGCTGGACCTGCTCGAGCAGCCCGCGGATGGCCTTCCACACCGGGGCGGTCTGGGCCAGGATGTGGTGCCGCTTGGCCATCGCCTCGCGGTACTCGGAGAGCGCCTTCTTCTCGGAGGCCACCGCGGAGCGGTGGATCTCGTCCAGGACCTTCTGCACGGTCCGGTCGCCGGCCTTGGGCATGTTGGCCATGGCCTCGACGGCCTCCGGCCAGCCGGGGGCCTCGGGCGGCGTGAGCGCGGACTCCTTCAGGTCCTCCTCGACCGTCCTGACGCTCTCGTCGAGGCGCTTGTGCAGCCCCGGGTACTCCTTGAGCTCGGCGGTGAAGCTGGTGGCGATGCGCGTGAACTCGCGCTCCAGGCGGGCCTCCATCTCGGCGCGACCGGCCTCGAGCAGCACCTCGCGGTTCCGCCGGGCGAGCTCCTCGGAGGCGCTGCGCAGCCAGCGCGCCACCAGGCGGAACGCGCCGCCCAGCACCGCGCCCAGCTTGCGCAGCCCGCGGTGTACCGGCACACGGGCCGACCAGCAGACGATCTGGGCGACGAGCAGGAGGACGACCAGAGAGAGCACCGGACTGTCGGGCCACAAGTACAGGCGGTTCATGCACCGCGATTATGGGACGGCCGCGGACGGCCCCGAACGCGGCGCGGCGGACCATTCGGGTTGGTCCAATCACGTCCAGTGTAATCGCTGGCTTGCTGGCCGATGGTGAAGGCCCGGGGCCTTCATCGGCGCACAGCGCCGTTGATCGCGATCAGCGCCGGCCGCCGCGCGGGCGGGTCCACTGCCGCCTTCGCGCGCGTGTGGGCCGAGGAAGGAGGTCGCGGCACATCACCGCGAGTCATGGAGCAGCCGCACCTGAACCGAGCTGGGCCCCTCCGCGCTCTCGGGCGGGATCGCGCCCAGCAGGCAGAACTCCGGGGCCGGGCCGAGCACCAGCTGGCGCTGCCACAGCTCCGCGGGGACGACCTGCGCCAGGAACTCGGGGTACCCGATCGCCGCCGGCTTCCCGAACCAGGTCACGACCGAAGGCGCCGCCGCCGGTCCCTCGCGAAGACGCCGGTAGACGCCTCCCGCGCCGCCCAGCGCCAGGCGGGCGGCGCCGTCGTGGGGATCGCGGCGCTGCCCCGAGACCGCCGCCTCGTTGAGCGCTCCCAGGGCGGAGAAGTCGTCGACGAAGTACCAGTCCTCGAGCGCCGCCGGCACCGGCACCCAGGGGGCCCCGGCGATCTCCAGCACCCGCGACCCGCGGTATCCCGGGGGCGGGCTGGCGGAGAGAGCGCGGTGGAAGGCCAGCAGCAAGTCCGCATACTGGCCGGGGTCGACCTCGGGGCGCGGCCAGTGCCAGAACAGGTAGGCGAGCATCGGAGGTGTGTAGCGAATCGGCGGGCGCCAGGCCCCTGCCGTTCCCGTCGGACCTGAACGGGGAGTCCGTCGCACCCCGACCACGCGCGACGTCACCCAAAGGGAACATTGCCTGCCGGAGTGAGTTCGGCATCCCCTCAGGAACCCTCAACCTCACCTTTCAGGAGCCCTCCCCCATGCGGATCCGTACCCTCGCCGCCGCGCTCGCCGCCTTCCTCGCCCTCCCCGCCCTGGCCGCCGACGCCGGCGGCACGCTGGCGCGCATCAAGCAGAGCGGGGTGATTCTCGCTCGGCCACCGCGAGTCGTCGATCCCCTTCTCGTACTACGACAACGAGCAGCACGTGGTCGGCTACTCGTACGACCTACAGATGATGGCGGTCGAGGCCGTGAAGAAGGAGCTCGGGCTCAAGGACCTGAAGGTGAAGCTCACCCCGGTCACCTCGCAGAACCGCATCCCGCTGGTCCAGAACGGCACCATCGACCTGGAGTGTGGGTCGACCACCAACAACCTGGAGCGGCAGAAGCAGGTCTCGTTCTCCACCACCATCTTCATCATCGGCACCCGCCTGCTGACCAAGAAGGACTCGGGCATCAAGGACTTCCCGGACCTGGCCGGCAAGAACGTGGTCACCACCGCCGGGACCACCTCGGAGCGGCTCCTCCGCAAGATGAACGAGGAGAAGAACATGGGGATGAACATCATCAGCGCCAAGGATCACGGAGAGTCGTTCCTGACGCTGGAGGGCGGCCGGGCGGTGGCCTTCATGATGGATGATGCGCTGCTGGCCGGCGAGATGGCCAAGGCGCGCAAGCCCGACGACTGGCAAATCGTGGGCACGCCGCAGTCGCGCGAGGCCTACGGCTGCATGCTCCCCAAGGACGACGCCGCCTTCAAGAAGGTGGTGGACGCGGCGCTGACCAGGGCCATGACCTCGGGTGGGGCGGAGAAGCTCTACAAGAAGTGGTTCCAGTCGCCCATCCCGCCCAAGGGGCTGAACCTGAACCTGCCCCTCTCCGACGACATGAAGGCGCTCTACAAGAACCCCGACGACAAGGCACTCGATTGATTAGACTGCGCTGAATGTATCACTGGCGCTGGGGCGTCCTCCTCGAGCCGGTCTCGTCGGGCGGCGGAACCTACCTCGACTGGATCCTCTCCGGCCTCGCCACCACCGTGGCGGCGTCGCTGGCGGGGTGGGTCCTGGCCATGGTGGTCGGGACGCTCATGGGCATCTTCCGCACCGTGCCGAGCCGGGCACTGCGCGGCGCGGCCGCCGTCTACGTGGAGGTCTTCCGGAACGTCCCGCTCCTGGTCCAGTTCTTCATCTGGTACTTCGTGGTTCCGGATCTCCTCCCGGCGGCTCTCGGCGTCCGGGTGAAGACGCTGGCCCCCTTCACGCAGGCCTTCCTGGCCACCTGTCTCTGCCTCGGGTTCTTCACCGGCGCGCGCATCTGCGAGCAGGTGCGGGCCGGGATCGAGTCGCTGGCGCGCGGACAGCGCGCGGCGGCGCTGGCCCTCGGCTTCACGGTTCCGCAAGCCTATGGCACGGTCCTCGTTCCCATGGCGTTCCGCATCATCATCCCGCCGCTCACCTCCGAGCTGCTCAACATCTTCAAGAACTCGGCGGTGGCCTCGACCATCAACCTCTTCGAGCTGGCCGCCCAGGCTCGCCAGCTGACCGAGTACACCGCCCAGCCGTACGAATCCTTCATCACGGTGACGGTCCTGTACGTGGCCATCAACCTGGTGCTGGTGGCCATCATGCACCTCATCGAGCGCAGAGCCCGGGTGCCGGGCTTCCTGCACGGACGCTGATCGTCATGGTCGATCTCGACTGGAGCTCGATCCCCCCAGCCATGCCGCTCCTGTGGCGAGGCGCCAGGGTGACGCTGGAGATCACCGGCGCCGCCCTGGCCGGGGGGATGGCCCTCGGCACGCTGCTGGCCGTGTTCCGCGTCTCGCCGGTCCGCCCGCTGGCCTGGGTCTCGGCCGCGTACGTGAACGCCTTCCGCACCATCCCGCTGGTGATGGTGCTGCTCTGGTTCTTCCTGATCGTGCCGGACGTCCTGGTCCGGACCTTCTCGCTGGCGCGGTCCTCGGACGTGCGCTTCACCACGGCCATCGTGGCCTTCGTGCTCTTCGAGGCCGCCTATTTCGCCGAGATCATCCGGGCTGGCATCCAGAGCGTGTCGCAGGGCCAGCTCTCGGCCGCGCTGGCCCTGGGCATGCGCCGGGGGCAGGCGATGTGGCTGGTGATCCTTCCCCAGGCCTTCCGGAACATGATCCCGCTCCTGCTCACCCAGGGCATCATCCTGTTCCAGGACACCTCGCTCGTGTTCGTGATCGGCCTGCTCGACTTCTTCGGCGTGGCCGACAACGTGGGCCGGCGCGACGGCCGTCAGGCCGAGCTCATCCTCTTCGCCGGCGCAGCCTACTTCGTCGTCAGCTTCGTCGCCTCGCGGCTGGTGAAGCTCCTCCAGGATCGGCTGGCCACATGATCACCATCCGCGACGTGAGCAAGTTCTACGGCACGTTCCAGGCGCTGCGCGGCTGCTCCATGGAGGTGGCCCGGGGCGAGGTGGTGGTGGTGTGCGGTCCGTCGGGCTCCGGGAAGTCCACCCTCATCAAGTGCGTGAACGGGCTGGAGCCGTTCCAGGGCGGCGAGATCGTGGTGAACGGCGTCTCGGTGGGCGCGCGCCGGACCAACCTGCCCAGCCTCCGCGCCCACGTGGGCATGGTGTTCCAGCACTTCGAGCTCTTCCCGCACATGACGGTCCGACAGAACCTGACCGTTCCCCAGATCAAGGTGCTGCGCCGGAGCCCCGAGGAGGCGTGGGAGAAGGGACGGGCGCTGCTCGAGCGCGTCGGCCTGGCCAGCCAGGCCGACAAGCACCCCGGCCGCCTCTCCGGCGGGCAGCAGCAGCGGGTGGCCATCGCCCGGGCGCTGGCCATGGATCCCATCTGCATGCTCTTCGACGAGCCCACCTCGGCGCTCGATCCCGAGATGATCAACGAGGTGCTGGACGTGATGGTCGGGCTGGCGCGCGACGGCATGACCATGGTGGTGGTCACGCACGAGATGGGCTTCGCCCGCAAGGTCGCCCACCGGGTGGTGTTCATGGACGAGGGGCAGGTGATCGAGGACGCCCCCACCGCCCAGTTCTTCGCGGCGCCGCGCTCCGATCGCGCCCGGCAGTTCCTCTCCAAGATCCTCACGCATTGACAGAAGGCTTCAGGCCTCAGGCGTCGGGCCTCAGGAAGAGCATCCGCCTTCGTGCGCGGGCAGTTCTGAAGCCTGAGGCCAGAGGCCTGAAGCCTGCTTATCCCAACACCGCCAGCGCCGCCCCCAGCGCCCCGACCAGCTGCGGCTCGGGCAGCACCTGGACCGTCCTCCCCAGCTGCTCCCCGAGCGCGGCGATCATGGCGGCGTTGAGCGCCACGCCGCCGGAGGCGAACACCTCGGCGGCGGCCGCCCCCGGGCCGCGCGCCAGCGACGCGATCCGCGACGCCAGGGAGAGGTGCAGCCCGCGCACGATCCCCGGAAGCGGCGCGCCCGAGGCCACCAGGGAGATGACCTCGCTCTCGGCGAAGACGGTGCAGGTGGACGAGACCGCCACCGCCGCCTCCGCGCTCGCCGCCAGCGCCGCGACCTCGGCCAGGGGGACGCGCAGGCGGCCCAGGATCACCTCCAGGAACCGCCCCGTCCCGGCGGCGCACTTGTCGTTCATGGCGAAGTCGAGCACCTGGCCGCCCGGGCCCAGGCGGATGGCCTTGCTGTCCTGCCCGCCCAGGTCGAGGAGCAGCCCCGGGCGCCCGGTGCACGCGAACGCGCCGCGGCCGTGGCAGGTGATCTCGGTGATGGCGCGGCCGCCGGGGACGCGCTTGCGCCCGTAGCCGGTGGCTCCCACCGGGAGCGCGCCGCCCCCGGGGCCGCGGACCTCCGCCAGCAGCCGCTCCACCTGCGGCTCGATCCGGGGATCGACCGGCTCGACGGCGCGGGCCAGGATGCGCCCGGCGGCGTCGATGGCGACGGCCTTGCAGGTGGTCGAGCCGACGTCCACGCCCAGGGCAGCCGCCATCATGCGAACCCCTCCATGAAGGCGGTGAGCCGGTTCTCCCCCTGGTCGGCCGCGAAGGCGCGCGGGTCGGAGTGGTCGGCCTCGAGCAGGAGCACGCGGATGCCCAGCTCCGCGGCCAGCCGCTCGCGGAGGTCGACCTGGCCGATGGAGTAGGGCTTGCACGAGCGGTCGCTGTGCAGCACCGCCCCGTCGACCCGGTACTCCTGCGCCAGGCGGCGCAGGATGCCGAGCCGGTTGCGCAGGTCCTGGTTCAGGATCACGTGGGTGTAGGCGAAGGCGGCCGAGCCCAGCGGATCGGCCGGGTCGACGCGCCGCCCCGCCTCGGCCCAGGCGCTGGTGTAGCTGGTGCACACGAAGTTGAAGCCTCGCTCGGCCAGCAGGGTCGCGAGCGGCCGCACCCAGAACCAGATGGGCAGGTTGTCCCAGAGCAGCCGGTGGCGCTCCTGGCGCAGCCCGCCCACCCCGCGGCGGACGCGGTCGGCCAGCTCGTCGCGCAGGAGCCGGTAGTAGGCGTTGCAGGCTTCCGTGCCGCGCAGGGAGACGATGGGGGCCATGTGGAAGAAGCCGTCGATGCCGGTCCAGGGCGCAGGGCGGTTCCGGCTCTGGTCCAGGCACTCGCCCCACAGCCGGCTCCCCTCGGCGGCCAGGCGCGTCACCCGGGCGAGCTCCTCCGGGTCGACCCGCCGGCGCGCGATCGTCCCGGCCACCTCCATCAGCTCGTCGAGCTGATCGCGCACGTACCGGAGATGGTGGGCCGGCGCCTCCCCGTACACGTACGGTGTATCGACCAGCACCAGCGGCACCCGGAAGCGCTCCGCCAGCGAGCGGTACCAGTAGAGCACCGTCTGGCAGATGTTGGTGCAGGCGCAAAGCAGATCGGGGCGCGGCAGCCGGCCCACCGGCGTCCGCCCGGTCAGGGCGCAGCCCAGGTCGGTGCGCGCGTAGCTGCACAGGTCGCGCGAGAAGCCCTCCGCCTCGGCGGCGTCGGAGAGGCCCGCCACCAGCCGCTGGGCGCCGCAGATGGCGGCGTGGTTCTCGGGGTAGAGCGCGAAGAACCCGAGCGGCCGCAGCACCTCCACGGGGAAGCCGCTCGTCACCCAGGCCACCGGGACCGCCCCCTGGGCGTGGCGGCCCTCGCAGTAGTGGGCGGTCATGAGCTCCTTCAGCTTGCGCGTGGCCTCGAGCGGCGGGCCGAAGGGGCTGTGCGGGTTCGGCGGGCGGCGGCGGCGCCGGCCCTGGAGCGCGGCCAGCCAGGGGGCCACCAGCCGGGCCGCGTGATAGCGGGCGCGCCGGATCACGAGGCCGCCCTCCTGGCCGAGAGCATCTCCACGAACGCCTCGAGGCGCGTCACCGCCTGCGCCGGAAGCTCGGCCTCGAGCTCGCCCTCCACCAGCAGCACCGGCAGCCCGCGCGCGGCGAAGGCCGCGCGGATGGCCGGGACGTCGAACAGCTCGGGCTCGCAGAACTTCACCAGGTGCAGGAGCACGCCCCGCGCCCCGGAGCGCTCGGCCAGGCCGACCAGGTAGCGGGCCCGTGCGCCCGCATCGGCGGAGCGCGTCGGGCAGGGTGGCGCGGCCCAGTACCGCTGGCAGAGCTCCGCCCAGGGATCCCCGTCCAGCGGGGCGCCGGCCGGCGGCCGCACCACCCGCCGGCCCACCGCGGCGTAGTCGTCGGCGGCCACGAACGCGCCGGCGCGGTTCAGCGCCTCGAGCAGGGCGGCGGGCTCGGGCACGTAGCCCGAGACGAGCACCGGGATGCCGGGCGTCGAGGCGCGCTCGCCCCACCGGGCGCGCGCGGCGCGGAGCTCGGCCAGGTGGTCCTCCGGCCAGAGCCACTCGCCGCGGCGCAGCAGCGCGTACAGCTCCGGGTCCGTGAGCGGGAGGTGGGCGCGCCGGTCGAGCAGCGCGGCGCGCTCGGCGTCGATCTCGGCGTGAAGCCGGAGCGCGGCCGCGAGCCGGGCGGGCCCGAGTGGCGCGCCGGCCAGCTCCTCCAGCTGCCCGGCCAGCGATCGGAGCTCGGATTCCAGGTAGCGCCGGGAGGAGGGGCGCGCCGGTCCCCGGGGGTGCTGGAAGGTGAAGGCCTTCTTGCCCCAGCCGCCCAGGTCGGTGGCCAGCGTGGCCAGCCCCTGGATCGAGTCGCAGGTGTGCGGGAACAGGATCGCGTCGGCGGCATCGGCTCCGCCGGAGGCCAGGAACGCCAGGGCCTTGCGGGCGAGCGCGCAGACGTAGGTCTGGAGCCGCCCCGCCCCATCGCCGCGGGGCGGTCCGGGCGGTCCCCACAGCTCGACCGAGAGCAGGTCGAGCGCGGTGAGGAGCTCCTTGGGATAGTGGACCGGGAGGACGGCCACCGCCTTGCGGCCGTGCAGCGTGCGCTGCCGAGCGATGTACTCGTTGCGCGTCACGGTCCCGTCCTCGCGGGAGGGGTCTCGAGCACCACTCTCGCTCTCCGGGGGCGGTCGTCGCAAGGTGCCGCCGCCCCGGGCCAGGACGCGGAGTTCCTACGCCTGCGCCGCCCGCCCCGGCCGCGCCGGCGCCCTGGGCCGGTCCGGCTCGCGCTTCCTGGGGGGCTGCGGAGGCGGCAGCGGCGGCTGGGGGGCCGGCGGCGAGGGGGCGGCCTCGGGCGCGGTAGGAGGCGACGCCGGGGGCGGCGCGTCGAGCGCGGCCAGCCTGATGCGGGCCAGCAGGTAAGGCGCCGCCGCATCGCCGGGCTCGGGCGTCACCCGCGCGTAGGACTCTCGCGCCAGCGCCGGAAGCCCGCAGGCCTCCGCCACCAGGCCCTGCGCCAGCCAGTCGGCGGGCGTGGGCGGGTCGGTGCCCGCTGCATCGAGCGAGCGTACCAGCGCGTCCCGCGCCTCGGCGGGCTGGCCGAGCAGGGCGTGCACCGCCGCGAGCGTGTTGAGCGCCGCGTGCCCGGGGTTGGCCGAACGCGTCGCCGCCCGCGCCCAGGCCAGCGCGTCCGGGCCGGGCGCACCCAGGAACAGCTCCAGCCAGGCCGCATCGTTGTACACGCCGGGCCCCGCCTTGCCGGCGGCGATGATGCGCCGGTGGGTGGCGAGGCTGCCGGCGAGATCGCCCGCCGCGAGCTGCGCGCCGGCCACCGAGGCGGCCGCCTCGGGGTCCTCGGACAGCTTGCCCAGCGCCTCCCCGGCCATGGCCCGCAGCGCCTCCGCGCTCCCGAGCCGCGCCAGCGCCAGCGCGCGGAGCCCGGCGGCGGCCCGCGAGGCGGGATCCTGCTGGAGCAGGTCGGCGGCCACGCCCTGCAGCTCCGGCCACCTCTCCGCGGCCCGGTAGGCGGCGGCGAGCGCGAACCCGAGCGCCCGGCGGCGGGCGGCGTCCCGGGCGTGCCGGCGCGCGGCCAGCAAGGCCGGGACGGTGCGCGCCTCGGCGTCGCCGAAGGCGAGGAGGGCGGCGGTCGCGAGCCGGACGTCGGCCGGCGCGGCGTCGGCCGCGGCCGGCGCCAGCGCCGCCAGCAGCGCCGCCGGGCTGCCCTCCTCGGCGGGCTTGCCCAGCGCGTCCGCGGCGTACGCGAGCCAGCGCCGGCCCCCGATCACGTCGCCCGCGGCCGCGCAGCGGTCCGCCTCGCCGGCCAGCACCGGCCAGGCGACATCGGTGGCCAGGATCCGCTTCTCCGTTCCCTCCGGGACCAGGAACAGGGTGAGCGCCGGCGCGCGGCGGTCGGGCGCGAGCCGCACCCGGAGGCGCTCGCCGGCGGCCGGGTCGCCGTCGCGCTCCAGGGCGAGGCCCGAGAGGAGCAGATCGGCCAGGACGGCGCGCGAGAGGCCCTGCTCGGCGCTGGACCGGCGCAGGGCCGAGAACGGCGTGGTCAGGCTCCGGTGCACCATGTCGGCCGAGGCCTCGGGCAGGCGGCGCGCCAGCAGGGGCGCGACCTCGCGGGCCGGATCGCTCGAGGTCGCCGCGACGTACAGCAGGCGCCGGACGGTCCACTCGCCCTGGTCGCCGCGCTCGCGCACCTCCTCCCAGGGCTCGAGGCGCGCCAGGGCCTCGGCCTCCTCCCGCAGCCCGGGCTCGCCCGGCGCCGCCTCCGCCGCCGCCCGGGCCAGCTCGGCCGCGGAGCGGTAGCGGCGCGAGCGCACCTCGAGCCGGGCCGCCTCGCGCAGCGCCCGGGCGCGCCCATCGCCGAGCCGCTCCGCCTCCCGGATGGCCGGGCCCGCCGTTCCCGCCAGCTCCGCCGTGGCCGCCAGGAACACCGCATCCCGAATCCCGCCCGGCGGCAGCTCGCGCGCCAGCGCCGCCGCATCGTCGAAGCGCTCCATCTCGAGGAGCAGCTCGAGCCGGGCCGGGTCGCGGCTCCGATCGCCCAGGTCGCGGCTCAGGCCCTCGTACTCGGCCAGCGCCGCCTCCCGGTGCTCCGCCGCGGCCCGCCCGGCGCCGTCGTGCGCCAGGAGATCGGCCAGCTGGGCGCGGGTGGCGGCGTTCCCCGGGTCGAGCTGCTGGGCCTGCCGGTAGGCGGTCAGGGCCGCCATGCGCCGGAACCCGGGACCGCGGTAGCGGCCCAGCTCGTCGTGCTCGAGCACCAGGCCCAGCACGCGGTAGCCCCACCCGCTGCCCGGCTGGAGGCGCAGGACCCGGCGCATCTCGGCCTCGGCCGCGCCCCGGAAGCCCATGCGCAGGAGCCCCAGGGCGTGCTGCCCGGCGGCGACCACGTCGTCGGGGTGTCGCGAGGTGAGCGCCCGCAGCTCGCTCAGTGCGGCCGCCGCCCGCCCCTCCTGGAAGAGGCCGGCGGCGATGCGCTCGACGCGGATGGCGGGGCCGCGCCCGCGCCGGAGGGCGCGGATGCGGAGGGCCAGCGCGTCCGCTTCCCGGGCCGCCAGCCGCCGGCCCTGACAGTCCAGGAGGTAGCGGGCGGTGGCTGCGCCATCGGGGCCGATCGCGAACTCGCTGCGCAGCCGCACCGGCCCGAACCGCTCGTCGGAGCCGGGCGGAACCGCGCGCACGCGGAACCCGTCGGGCGGGACCACCCGGTAGGCCAGCTCCGCCCGGAACGGCAACGGCAGGAACAGATCGGTGCGGTGCGGCACGGGCGGGGCGGCGGGATCGGCGGTGAGCGCCTCCGGGAGGAGCTCGAAGACCTGGTCGGCGGGGACGGACGGCTCCGCGCCCTCCTCGCCGGTCACCACCGCCTGGCTGCCACGGGCCTCCATCCGGACGCGGAGCGGCGCCTCGGGGTCGTCGCCGCCCTCGACCGAGGCGTAGACCACGTCCTCGGAGCGCAGGACGTCGCGGGCGTGGCGCTGGTCGAGCTCGTCGCGGCCGTCCGGCGGGAGCGCCTGCCGCAGGGTGCGCTCGGCGTCGGCCGGCGCGCCGGAGAGCTCGCGCGACTCGACCACGCTCCCCCGCCCCAGCCGCGCCAGCAGGAGCTCGCGCTCGATCCGCAGCCCGTTCTGGTCGGCGGTGCTGGAGGGCGTCCGCACCAGCCCGCGGACCCCTGGTCCGAGCGGCAGGGCCAGCCGCGCCTGCAGCGCGGCCGGGAGGCGGCCCGGCGGCGTGCCGGGATCGCTCGGGTCGATCCAGATGGGCGGGGTGCCCTCCACCCTGACCAGGACGTGATCGAAGCCACCGGTCCCGGGCAGCTCGGGGACGATCTCGTCCCAGGCGCTCCGCACCAGGGCCGGCTGCGCGTCCACGCCGTCCGCGCGGAGCAGGGCGACGAGCAGGAGCGCCAGGTCCTTCCCGTCCCCGCCGCGCCGCTGCAGGGTCTCGGAGGGCGCGGCCGGCGCCGGCCGCGCCTCGGCCAGCGGGAGCCCGGTGCAGCGCACGTTCTGGTGGACCCAGGCGACCACCCGCCGGACGATCTCGTCGCGCGTGCGCGCCTCGCCGGCCGCGGCCCGGGCGGGGCCGCGCAGATCGACGGCGCCGAGCGCGGCCGTGAACGGCGCCCCGGCGCGCTCGGCCACGTCGCCCCAGGACCGCCCCCAGGAGAAGGCGATCTCCGGCCCGGGGGACAGCTCGCGCGGCGCGCCCGGCTCCGCGGGCGGGGTGGGAGAGACCCCGCGCCGCTCCAGCCGGACGCGGCGCTGGCCGGCGGCCATCGCGACCTGCGGCCGCGCCGCGGACCCGCGCACGCGCCAGCGCAGGGGAAGCCGGGCGGCGGCCGAGAGCTCGACCCGGAGCCGGCGGATGGGATCGGCACCGGCCAGCGGCACCCGGACCACTCCCCCGGCCTCGCTCGCCGGGGCGCGGTCGCGGATGGTGATCTCGATCTCGACCACCGCCCCCGGCACCGCCCCGGGGAGCGGGGCCGCCAGGATGCTCCGCCCGGCGGAGGAGGGCGCCCCGTCCTCGGCCAGCGCGGCCGGGTCGAGGGCGTGGACGGCGCCGTCCGCCCCCACCACCCGGGCGCGGATCCGGGGCCGCTCCTGGGCGGCGGGCGCCCAGGATGCCTCGACGCTGGCGGCGCCGGAGGCGGCCGCGGTCGCGAGCACCCGGTACACGAGCCGCTGGACGGAGACGAGGGCCCCGTGCTCGTCGAGGTGGAAGCGGACGTCCTGCAGGAGCACGTCGCGGGCGCCACCCTTCGGCGCCGCGAGCGAGGCCGCCGCCGAGAGCAGGGCCGCCGGATCGGCGGCGAAGGGGGCGCCGTCCCATGGCGGGGAGGGGGCGGCCTGCGCCGGCAGCGCCGCCGCCAGGAGGGCGGCGACGGTAAAGGTGCGGAGCGCGCACGGCTGTCGCGGCGGGTGCAGCATCGCGCGCCCATTGTGTCGGAGAGCGGCCGCGGTCGCCAGACCACCGGGCGCCGGGCTTGGGGATGCCCGCGACCCTGCGCTAGACTCGCAAGCCCATGAGTCTCGGGAGCGGCGGGTGCTGACGCTTCGCGGCATCCTGGTCTTCACCCTCGCCAGCTGCCTGGTGACCGGGTGCGGGCGGGCCGTGCCCACCCGCTTCGAATGACAGGTCGCCCCGCCAATCTTCGGTTCAGGCTCCTCGCCACCACCCTGGCGCTGGTCCTCCTGCCCACGTTGCTGGTGGGCGCTGCGCTGCTGGTGTACGCGGTCCGCTACACCAGCGACCAGGTCACCGAGCGGAACGAGACCCTGGCGCGGGCGCTGGCCGGGGAGGTGCGGCAGTTCCTGGTTGCGCAGCGGTCGCTCACCGAGGGCGTGGCGCTGGACGCATCGGCGTCGCAGGGGCGCGGGCCGCAGGCGGTCCGCGAGGCGCTGTCGGCGCACGTCCGGTCCAACGCGCTGGCGCTGGGTGTCCTCCTGCTCGAGCGCGACGGGCGGGTCGCCGACGCCATGCCCCCCGATCCCGAGGCGATCGGGCTCGACCTCTCCCGCGAACCCTACGTCCAGGAGGCGCTGGCGAGCGGATCGCCCACCTGGTCGATGGCGGAATCCCTCCGCTCCCGCAAGCCGGTGGTGGCGCTGGTGGTGCCCGGCGAGCGCTGGCTCGTGGTCAGCTTCCTCGACCCGCACACGCTCGACGCCGTCCTCGCGCCGGGACGCCTGGAGCGAGGGTGGAGCGCGGCCATCGTGGGGCGGGACGGGTCGGTGGTGGCCTCCAGCGAGCAGCGGCTCGCGGACGAGCACGCCACGGTGGCCGAGCTGCTGGCGGGGGCCAATCCCGCCGCTCCGGCGCGGTCGGGCGCCTACCGGTTCCGGGGGCGCGAGTGGCTGGGAAGCGTCTGGCCCATCGAGGGTTCGAGGTGGCTGGTCCTGGTGAGCGTGCCGCTCCGGGAGGCAACCGGGGCGGTGCGGCGCCTGCAGGTGTGGCTGCTGCTGCTCCTGGGCGCCTTGGCCGCGCTGGCGGTGGCGGCCAGCGCCATCGTCGCCCACCGGGTGGTGCGGCCCATCGAGGCCCTGTCGCGCGGGATCCGGCAGGTCGAGGAGGGCGCCTACCACGAGGCGCTGCCGCGGGTGGCCCGGGGGTACCGCGAGGTGGACGAGCTGGCCCGCGCCTTCGAGGCCATGGCGGCGGCGGTTCGCTCCCGCGAGGAAGCGCTGGCCCGCTCCGAGCGGAGCTACCGGACGCTGATCGACAACTCGCTGGTGGGGGTGGGCCGGTTCACGCCCGAGGGGACGCTGGTGTTCTGCAACGAGGCCATGGCGCGCTTCTTCGGAGCCGGCTCGCCCGACGAGGTGGTCGGCTCGAGCTGCCTCGAGCTGTACCGCGATCCGGCCCAGCACGGGCTGCTGCTGGCGGAGGTCGAGAAGCACGGCCGGGTCACCAACTTCGAGATCCAGGCGGGCGGCCGGGGCGACGCGGAGCGGTCGCTCCTCTTCAACGTGATGCGGGAGGGCGATCTGCTCACCGCGGTGGCGGTGGACATCTCCGAGCTCAAGCGCGCCGCGGTGGACCGGGAGCGGCTCGAGCATCAGCTCCTGCACGCGCAGAAGCTCGAGGCGGTGGGGCGGCTGGCGGGCGGGGTGGCCCACGACTTCAACAACCTGCTCACCGCCATCATCGGGTTCGCGGGCATGCTCAAGGAGGAGCTGGGCGACGACGATCCGCGCTGCGAGGGCGTGCTGGGGATCCTCCACTCCGCCAACCGCGCCGCCAACCTGACCCGCAGCCTGCTGGCCTACAGCCGCAAGCAGATCATGCAGGCCCGGCCGGTGGACCTGTGCGAGATCATCCGCACCGTGGACAAGCTCCTGCGCCGCATCATCGGCGAGGACGTGGAGCTGGTCCTCGATCTCCCCGCGCGCGGCCTGCCGGTGGTGGCGGACCCGGGGCACGTCGAGCAGGTGCTGGTGAACCTGTGCACCAACTCGCGCGACGCCATGCCGGGCGGCGGACGCCTGAGCATCGCCGGCGACGAGCTGATCCTCGATCAGGCCGCCGCCCGCTCGCGCGAGCTGGCGCGCCCGGGCCGGTACGTGCGCGTGCGGGTGGAGGACTCGGGCCGGGGGATGAGCCCCGCGGTGATGGCCCATCTCTTCGAGCCGTTCTACACCACCAAGCCCTCGACCTCGGGGACCGGCCTGGGGCTCTCCATCGTCTACGGCATCGTCCGCCAGCACGGCGGGCACGTGGAGCTGGAGAGCGAGCCCGGCCGGGGGACGGTCGTCACGCTCCTCTTCCCGTGGCACGAGGGGGCGATCGTGGACGAGGCGGCGGCGCCCATCCGCGACTCGCCGCGCGGGAAGGAGACCGTCCTGCTGGCCGAGGACGAGCTGCTGGTGCGCAGCGCCGTCGGCAACGCGCTCCGCGGAGCCGGCTACGAGGTGGTCGAGGCGGGCGACGGGGAGGAGGCGGTGGCGCAGTTCACCGCCCACCGCGAACGCATCGCGCTCTGCCTGCTCGACGTGGTGATGCCCCGCAAGAACGGGCGCGAGGCGGCCGAGGCCATCCGAGCCCTCCGGCCGCGCGTGCCCATCCTGCTCGCCAGCGGGTACGCGGCCGACGTGCTGGAGGAGCGGGGGCACGGTGGGGTGGGGCTGGAGGTGATCGCCAAGCCGTTCACGCCGGGGGAGCTGCTGAGGAGGGTGAGGGAGAAGATTGACAGGGGGGCGTGAGCGGCGACGCCCGAACCCGAACCCGTACCTGAACCCGAGTCCCCTGGCCCGTGACCCCTGGCCCGGCTCGGCGGAGCACGGGCCTCGGGTCGAGGGACAGGGGACGCGGATCACGGGTGACGCAAAGCCGGGTTCAGGTTCGGGTTCGGGTTCGGGAGGACTTGGCCGAGGCGTCGGATTAGGTTCGCTGCGGATGCCCCGCCCGACCGCCCGCCCCCTCATCCCCCACGAGCACGGCGCGTGGGGCCAGCTCCTGCTCCCGCTCCTGTGCGGCCTGGCGCTGGGGCGGCTCACGGCGGCGGCGCTGCTCCTGGCGGCGGCGGTGATCCTCTTCTTCCTGGCGCACGAGCCGCTGCTGGTCATGCTGGGGCAGCGCGGGGCGCGCGCCCGGGCGGAGCACGGTGCGCGGGCGCGCCGCTGGCTGGGTGCCCTCCTCGGCGCCGCCGCGGCGGTCGGGGCGGCCGGGCTGGCGCTCGCGCCGGCGGCGGCGCGGATGGCGGTGCTGGTCCCGGTGGCGCTGGCGGGGGCCGTGGCCTGGCTGGTGTGGCGGAAGCGGGAGAAGACGGTCCTCGGCGAGGTGACCATCGCGGCCGCGCTGGCCTCGGCGGCGGCGGCGGTGGCGCTGGCCGGCGGCGCCGGCGCGGCGGCCGCGGCGGCGGCGGTGCTGGCCTGGGTCATCTCGTTCGCCGCCGCCACGCTCGCCGTGCACGTCATCCTGGTCCGGGCTCGCTCCAAGGGCGCCCGGGATCCGGGGCTGCTCCACGCCGCCGGCGTGGCGGCCCTGGCGGCGGCGGCGGTGGCCCTGGCGGCGGGCGGCTTTCCGCCGGCGCTCCCGGTGGCGGCCGCCCCCACGCTCCTGATCTCGCTGGCCGTTTGCCTGGGCCGCGTCTCGCCCCGCCGGCTCCGCCCGCTGGGGTGGGCGCTGGTCGGGTCCTCGGTGGTGACGCTGGCCGTGCTGGTGGCCGGCCTGCGCTGACCCAGGGCGTCCGGCGGCGCGCGGTGGCGGGAGGCGCGGTAGACTGCGCCGGGAGGACGGGGCACACGTGGGCATCCGCGAGCTGGCCGAGCACCTGAACCTGTCGATCGCCACCGTCTCTCGCGCGCTCAACGACAGCGACGAGGTGAGCGCGGAGACGCGGCGCCGCGTGATCGAGGCGGCGGCGCGGCTCGGGTACTCGCCCTCGCAGGCGGGTCGGAGCCTGCGCCAGGGCCGCTCCGACACGGTGGGGCTGATGCTGCCCGCCAAGGGGCCCGAGGAGAGCTACACGCTCTCGCTCTTCTTCCCGCTGGCCGAGGGGATCCAGTCGGTGCTGGCGCCGCACGCGCTGGACCTGGTGCTGGTGCAAGGGCGCTCCGACCAGAGCGAGCTGGGGCAGGTGCGGCGCATGGTCGAGCGGCGGGTGGTCGACGGGTTGATCCTGGCCGGCACGCGCCGCAAGGATCCGCGCATCGACTACGTGGCCGACCAGGGCTTCCCCTTCGTCGCCTTCGGCCGGAGCGAGTCGGGCGGCGTTCACGCCTGGGTGGACCTCGACTTCGAGGCGGGCGCGGAGGTGGCGGTGGAGCGGCTGGTCGGTTTCGGGCACCGGCGCATCGCCATCGGCATCCCCGATGACGACGCCATGCAGGGCCACGTGTACTTGAGGGCCTGGCGCCGGGCGCTGCGCGGACACGGCCTGTCCGCGCCCGACGAGCTGGCCTACCGGGGGGAGCTCTCGGAGCGCGGCGGCTACCGCATCACCCAGGCCTTGCTCTCCGCCGCCCCGGCGCGCCGCCCGACGGCGATCCTCTTCCAGAGCGACTGCATGGCCATCGGCGCCTACCGCAAGCTGGCCGAGCTGGGCCTGCGCCCGGGGCGCGACCTGGCCGTCTCGGGCGGCGTCCTCACCGGCGAGCTGGCCGAGTACCTCTCGCCGCAGCTGACCGGGTTCCGCATCGCCCTGCGCCCGCTGGGGAAGCGCCTGGCCGAGGTCTTGCTGCGGCAGCTCGCCGGCCGGCCCGCCGCCCGGAGCGAGCCGCCCGTCCAGGAGCGCTGGCCCATCGAGCTACTGGCGCGGGCCAGCGACGAGAAGACCTCGGCGCGGTGAGCCGGGCGCCGCCCGCTCCGCCGCATCACCGCGTGCGCGGGCGCGACCGACGGCCGAGCACGGTGGCGTAGGCGACGCCGGCCATCGCCAGCACGATGCCGCCCAGGCCGGCGGCGGTCGGGCGCTCGGCCAGCAAGGGCCAGGCCAGCAGCACCTGGGCGATGGGCGTGAGCTGGAGCCAGGCGGCGGCCTCCGAGACCGCCAGGCCGCCGTAGGCATCCGCCATGAGAAGCTGTGCGGCGAGCGCGGCCAGCCCCATGGCCACCGCGGTCGCCCAGGCGGACGGCGCGGAGGGCCAGGGATCGAGCGCGAAGGGCGCCACCACCGGGAGGCCGACCAGGCAGAAGAAGAAGAAGATGGTCGGGGCGTTCTCGGTGTTGCGCATGGCCCGCATCACGTTGGCGCTGGTGGCCGCGAAGAAGGCCGCGCCCAGCGCCGAGAGCACCCCCCAGCTCAGGTGCACCGAGAGGACGTCGTTCCCCAGCACCAGGCCGACCCCGGCCGTGGCCAGCGCCAGGCCCAGCAGCAGGTGGATCCGCGGCCGCTCGCCCAGCGTGAAGAGGGACATGACGGTGGCGATCACCGGGAACAGGTTGTAGAGCAGCCCGGCCTCGCCGGCCGGGATCCGCGCCAGGGCCCAGAAGTACAGCACCACCACCAGCCCGCCGGAGATGCCGCGCGTCACCAGCAGCCGGTGGTTGCGGGGGCGGTAGGTGCCCGGCCGGAGGCGGAAGACCAGCAGCGTCGCCGCCGCGCCCACCACGAACCGTACCACCGACAGGTGACCGGCGGTGAAGAGCCCGGGCCCGCGCGAGGCGCGCCGGGCCAGGACCGCCATCAGGCCGAAGCAGATGCCCGAGAGGAGCAGCTCCAGCCGCGCCACGGCCCGGCTCCGCCCGGCCGCGCCGGCGGTCCCGCCCCGCTCCGCGGGCGTGGCTCGCTGCAGGGCCCCGCCGGGGAGCTCGGGCATGGCGGAATGCTAACGCCCGCTGGTCCCGAGGTCCGGGTGGAGCGCAGGAGGGCAACGGCGGAGCCGCGCGAGCCAAGCGTCGCGGGGGATGGCATAGTCGCCTCGCGACGTGGGATTCGCAGCGCAGGGGTCGGTCACGCTCTCGACGAGGTCACGGAATGGCGGTGGGTGGAGGAAGGGCCGGAAGGTTCGCCGGGCTTCGCTTGACAGCCCGGCGCGCTGCGACATACCGTCCGGAAACGTTTCCGGAACCCCACGCGGACGGAGGGTCAACCATGCGCAGGTCGGGCTTCCTATTCGTGTCCTCGCTGCTGGCGGTGCTCGGTGCGGCCGCTCCGCGCGCGGCGGTGGCGCAGCAGAAGGTCCTCAAGGTCTGGCACTACGAGTCGGCGGACGGCGCCATGGGCATCGCCTGGGCCGACGCAATCAAGCGCTTCGAGGCCAGGCACCCCGACGTCAAGGTGCAGCTCGAGATCAAGGGGTTCGAGCAGATCCGCCAGACGGCGCCCATGGTGCTCAACTCGGAAGAGGTGCCGGACGTCATGGAGTACAACAAGGGCAACGCCACCGCCGGGCTGCTCTCCACCCAGGGCCTGCTCACCGACCTCACGCCGGTGGCGCAGCAGCGCGGCTGGGACAAGGTGCTGGGGCCGAGCCTCCAGACCACCTGCCGGTACGACGACAAGGGCATCATGGGCTCGGGCAAGTGGTTCGGGGTCACGAACTACGGCGAGTTCGTGATGGTCTACTACAACAAGGACCTGTTCAAGAAGCACGGCCAGAAGGTGCCGACCACGCTGCCCGAGTTCGAGGCGGTCATGGCGGCCTTCAAGAAGGCGGGCCTCTCGCCGCTGGCGCTGGGCGCGGCCGAGTACCCGGCCCAGCACGTGTTCTACGAGCTGGCGCTCACCAAGGCCGACCGCGCCTTCGTGAACGCCTTCGAGCTGTACCAGGGAAAGTTCGAGCTTCACCGGCCCGGAGTTCAGCTTCGCCGCCCAGAAGCTGCAGGACTGGGTGAAGAAGGGGTTCATCTCCAAGGACTCGAGCGGGGAGAAGGCCGAGGCCATGGGGCTCGAGTTCATCGGCGGCAAGGCGCCCATCATGATCTCCGGCAGCTGGTGGTACGGCCGGCTGGTGAACGAGGTGAAGGGGTTCGAGTGGGGCATCTTCATCTTCCCGGGCGACAAGCTACACCCGGGCTCGGGCGGCAACCTCTGGGTGGTGCCGTCCAAGGCCAAGAACAAGGACCTGGCCTACGACTTCATCGACATCACCCTCGGGAAGGACGTCCAGGACCTGCTCGGCAACTCGGGCGGCGTTCCGGTCAACGCCGACGCCAGCAAGGTGACCAACGCCAAGGCCAAGGAGCTGATCGAGACCTTCGCCACGCTCAACAAGACCGACGGCCTGGCCTTCTACCCCGACTGGCCGGCGGCCGGCTTCTACGACACGCTGGTCGGCGCCTGCCAGGACCTCATCCTCGGAAAGCCGGCGCCGCAGGTGCTGAAGGCGCTCGACAAGGCCTACAACGAGAACAAGCCGCAGTAGCCTGACCCGCGGGATGCAGAAGAGACGTGTCAGCAAGGTGCTCCACCAGGGGTACGGCCCGTTCCTCCTCCCGGGCCTGCTCCTGGTGGGGCTGGTGGTCGGGGTCCCCTTCCTCACCAACGTGGTGGTGAGCTTCACGCGCTGGACGGGCGTGGGCTGGCCGCGCTTCGCCGGCCTGGCCAACTACCGCCGGGCCCTGGCCGACTCGACCTTCTGGGCCTCGTTCCAGAACAACCTGATCCTGATCCTGGCGGTCACCGTCATCCCCACCCTGCTCGGGCTGGTGGTGGCGATGGTGCTGTACGACACCGTGGCCCGGCGCTTCGGGGCCGGCGCGGTCTCGGTGCTGAAGGCCGGGCTCTACGTCCCCCAGGTGCTGCCGGTGGTGGTGGCCGGCATCGTCTGGGGGTGGATCCTCGATCCCGGGGGCGGAGCGCTCAACGCGCTCCTCCGCGCCGCGGGGCTCTCCGGGCTGGCCCGGAGCTGGCTGGGCGATCCGGCCACCGCCCTGCCCTCGGTCATGGGCATCATGGTCTGGTTCCAGCTGGGCTACCCGCTGGTCGTCTTCATGGCGGCGGTGCAGCGCATCGATCCGCAGCTCCTGGAGGCGGCGGAGCTCGACGGCGCCCGCTGGCGGCACCGGCTCCACCTCGTCACCCACCTCATCCGGCCGGAGATCCTGGTGGTGGTGCTCACCACCACCATCTACGCGCTGAAGCTGTTCGGGCCCATCTACGTCCTGACCCGCGGCGGGCCGGGCACGGCCACCATCGTGCCGTCCTACTTCGCCTACCAGGCCTTCTTCGAGCGGGCTCAGGTCGGGTACGGCGCGGCCATCACCACCCTCATGACCGTCATCATCCTGGCCCTGACCGCGTTCTTCATCCGCGCGCAGCACCACCAGGAGCGGGCGATGGAGGGCCGGTGAAGGCACGCAAGGCCATCCCCGTGAACGAGCCCCAGCCCGCGCCCGAGCCCGGAATCGGCGCCCTCCGCGCTCGGGGCAGCGCTCGCTCGCGCCGCCGCGGCCGGCGCAATCTGACCGCCTGGACGGTGCTGCTGGTCCTGTTCCTCTTCATGGGCCTGGTGCTCTCGCCCTTCCTGGTCGTGGCCATGAACGCGGTGAAGAGCGCCACCGAGTACTCGAACCTGGGGCCGCTGGCGCTGCCCCGCCACCTGACGCTGGAGGTGATCCAGCGCTTCTGGGAGCGGGTCGACTTCTCCGGCAAGCTCTGGAACAGCTTCGTCATCAGCGGCTCGGTGGCGGTGCTGGCCACCCTCTTCGCGCTCCCCAGCGCCTTCGCGCTCGGCATCGGGCGGCTCCGGGGCCGGGCCGCCTACTTGGTCGTCTTCATCGTGGCCAACACGCTGCCCCACGAGGCGCTCGTCTACCCCATCTACACCTTCGCCAAGGCGCTGGGCCTCTATGACACCCGCCTCTCGGTGGTCATCGTCTTCACGGTCATCCAGGGCGCCTTCGGCACCTACCTGCTCAGCTCGGTCCTCTCCGCCTTCCCGCGCGAGCTGGTCGAGGCGGCGCTGGTCGACGGCTGCTCCAAGCTCCAGCTCCTGGTCCGGATCGTGACGCCGGTGAGCCTGCCCACCCTGGCGGTGCTCTTCATCTTCTTCTTCATCTGGACCTGGAACGAGTTCTTCCTGCCGCTGATCCTGCTGGTCTCCGACGCCCGCCAGACCGTGCCCATCGCCGTGTCGGTGGCCCAGGGGCAGCACAACGTGGACGCCACCATGACCAGCGCCTCGGCGCTGCTCGGCTTCCTGCCCTGCATCGTCTTCTTCCTCCTCTTCCAGCGGACCCTGACCCGCGGCGTGACCGCGGGCAGCGTCAAGTAGGTGCCGATGAAGATCAGCGACGGACAGTGGCTCATCCGCGAGGGGCTGGAGGTGGCCTCCTCCGCCCACGTGCACGACGTCCAGG
This sequence comes from uncultured Pseudomonadota bacterium, assembly GCA_963736345.1. Lineage (GTDB taxonomy): Bacteria > Myxococcota > Myxococcia > Myxococcales > Anaeromyxobacteraceae > Anaeromyxobacter. The sequence goes on from CAVTOU010000017.1 coordinate 146,048, forward strand.
TGCGCGGGCGGGAGCTGCACGTGCTCCTGGCGCCCCGCGACGTGAGCGACCGCGCGGGGCAGCTGGATTGCCCGCTCCTCACCCTGCGAATCTACTCCCCCCGCACCGGCGTCATCGGGGTGCGGCTCGAGCACTTCCAGGGGGCTCCCCCGGCGCGGCCGGCCTTCGCGCTGGCCGAGGAGGAGCGGCCCGAGGTGGAGGCGCGGGTGGACGAGGGCGAGGGCACGCTCCGCAGCGGCGAGCTCACCGCCCGGGTGAGGCGCGGCCCGGGCGGCGGCCTCGAGATCCTCCGCGGCGACACCCCGCTCACCGGCGTGGAGCCGAGGGGGCAGGGCTACGCGGTGGAGCGGGCCACCGGCAGGGCGCACGTCTTCGCCCGGCTGGGCCTGGCGGTGGGGGAGAACGTCTACGGCCTGGGCGAGCGCTTCACCGCCTTCGTCAAGAACGGCCAGGCGGTCGAGATCTGGAACGCGGACGGCGGCACCGCCAGCGAGCAGGCCTACAAGAACGTCCCGTTCTACCTCACCAACCGCGGCTACGGCGTGCTTCGTCGACCACCCGGGCCGCGTCTCGTTCGAGGTCGCCTCCGAGCGGGTCGACGCGGTGCAGTTCAGCGTCGCGGGCGAGCGGCTCGAGTACTACGTCATCTACGGCCCCACGCCCAAGGAGGTGCTGCGACCGGTACACCGCGCTCACCGGCCGGCCCGCGCTGCCGCCGGCCTGGTCGTTCGGCCTGTGGCTGTCGACCTCGTTCACCACCGACTACGACGAGACGACCGTGACCGAGCTTCGTCGACGGCATGCGCGAGCGCGACCTGCCGCTGTCGCGTCTTCCACTTCGACTGCTTCTGGATGCGCGAGTTCCACTGGTGCGACTTCGAGTGGGACCCGCGCACCTTCCCCGACCCGGCCGGCATGCTGACGCGCCTGCACGCGCGCGGCCTGCAAGATCTGCGTCTGGATCAACCCGTACATCGCGCAGCGCTCGCCGCTGTTCGCCGAGGGCGCGGCGACGGGCTATCTGCTGCAAGCGGCCCGACGGCGGCGTGTGGCAGTGGGACCACTGGCAGCCCGGCATGGCGCATCGTCGACTTCACCAACCCGGCGGCCGCGCGCTGGTACGCCGGCCAGCTGCGGCGCGCTGCTCGACATGGGCGTCGACTGCTTCAAGACCGACTTCGGCGAGCGCATCCCGACCGACGTGGTCTGGCACGACGGCTCCGATCCGGAGCGCGATGCACAACTACTACACCTACCTCTACAACGAGACGGTCTTCGACCTGCTCGACGCGAGGTCCGCGGCCCGGGCGAGGCGGTGGTGTTCGCCCGCTCGGCCACCGCCGGCGGCCAGCAGTTCCCGGTGCACTGGGGCGGCGACTGCGACTGCGACCTTCGAGTCGATGGCCGAGAGCCTGCGCGGCGGCCTGTCGCTCGGGCTGTCGCGGCTTCGGCTTCTGGAGCCACGACATCGGCGGCTTCGAGCGGCACCGCGCCGCCGCGACGTCTACAAGCGCTGGTGCGCCTTCGGCCTGCTCTCGTCGCACAGCCGCCTGCACGGCAACCAGCTCGCTACCGGGTGCCCTGGGCCTTCGACGAGCGAGGCGGTCGACGTGCTGCGCTTCTTCACCCGGCTGAAGCTGCCGGCTCATGCCCTACCTGTGCGGACGCGGCCGGCGAGGCGCACGCGCGACGGCGTGCCGATGATGCGGGCGATGCTGCTCGAGTTCCCCGACGACCCGGCCTGCGCCACGCTCGACCGCCAGTACATGCTCGGCGACGCGCTGCTGGTCGCGCCGGTCTTCCGGGAGGACGGCGAGGTGGAGTACTACCTGCCGGCGGGGCGCTGGACCCACCTGCTCACCGGCGAGGAGGTCGCGGGCGGCGGGTGGCAGCGCGAGCGCCACGGGTTCCTCTCGTTGCCGCTGTACGTCCGCGAGGGCACGCTGCTCGCCATGGGCGGCCACGACGAGCGGCCCGACGGGGATCACACCGACGGCGTCGAGCTCCAGCTCCATGCCCTGGGCGTTGGCAAGGAGGCGCGCGCCACGGTCCGCGACCTCCGCGGGGCACCGGCCCTCCGCGCTTCCGTGACGCGGCGGGGCCGGCGCCTCCTCGTCTCGCTCCGCGGCAACGCTCGGGGCTGCCGGCTGCTCCTGCACGGCGTGGGCGCGCTCTCCGGGTCGTCGGCGGGGATCGAGGTGCGCTCGACGGAACGAGGCGTCAGGCTGGAGATCCCGGCGGGACGGGAAGAGGTGCAGGTCGACCTCTAGCGGGCTCGGTCGAAGACAGCGGCGCGAGAACGACCAGGGCGATCGTGCTGCAAAATCCACCCTCCGTCCTCAAGGTTCCGCCCCGAGGGCCGGACCCGCCCACGCGGAACCGCCCCCATCCACTCCCCGAGCCTGCCCCTCCAGACGGAACGGCCGCCCCGCAACCCCGGGGCGGCCGTCGGGACGGCAGGGCGGTCGGCTCACCGCTCCCGGAACAGCGGCGCCGGCACCGCCTCGGCGACGAGCTTGTAGCCGGCGGGGCTCATGTGCAGGCCGTCGTTCTGGAAGAGGATGTCCGGCCGCAGCGCCACCGGGTTGGCGGGGTCGCGCACGGCGGCGTCGAAGTCGAGCACGGCGTCGAAGCGCCCGCTCGGGCTCGGCCGGGTCGATTGTCGAGCGGATCCGTGCGCCAGGCCGCCGGGGGCCGCCGGGACGATGTCGGGGGCGGTGCGACCCCATGTCCTTGCGTCGGCGCCGGCCCCGCGCTCTGGATCCGGGCATGAGCCTCCTCTCCCCCCTCACCCTGCGCGGCGTCACCCTCCGCAACCGCGTCGTCATGTCGCCCATGTGCCAGTACTCGGCGGCGGAGGGCCGGGCCTCGGACTGGCACCTGGTCCACCTGGGATCGCGCGCGGTGGGCGGCGCCGCCCTGATCATGGCCGAGGCGACGGCCGTCGAGGCGCGGGGCCGCATCTCGCCGGTGGACCTGGGCCTGTGGGAGGACGGGCAGGTCGAGCCGCTGGCGCGGGTGGTCCGCTTCGTGGGGGCGCAGGGGGCGGTGGCGGGCGTGCAGCTGGCGCACGCCGGTCGCAAGGCCTCCACCCGCCCGCCCTGGGAGGGCGGGGGCGCGCTGCGGCCGGACGAGGGCGGCTGGCCGGTGGTCGGGCCGAGCCCGATCGCGTTCTCGCCGGCCTCGCCCACCCCCGAGGCGCTGGATGGAGACGGGCTGCGCGCGGTGGTGCAGAGCTTCGTCGCTGCTGCGGTCCGGGCGCGCGCGGCGGGGTTCCAGGTGATCGAGGTGCACGCCGCGCACGGCTACCTGCTGCACCAGTTCCTCTCGCCGCTCTCCAACCAGCGCGCCGACGCCTACGGCGGCTCGCTGGAGAACCGCAGCCGGCTGCTGCGCGAGGTGGTGGAGGCGCTGCGCCGGGTCTGGCCGGAGGAGCTGCCGCTGCTGGTGCGCATCTCGGCGACCGACTGGGTCCCGGGCGGCTGGGACCTCGAGGAGTCCGTCCAGCTCTGCCGCGATCTGGCCGGACGCGGCGTCGATCTGATCGACGTCTCCTCGGGCGGGACCTCCCCGGCCGCGAAGGTGCCCGCCGGGCCGGGGTACCAGTGCGCCTTCGCCGAGCGCATCCGCCGCGAGGCCGGGATCCGGACCGGCGCGGTGGGCCTCATCACCTCGCCGGAGCAGGCGGATCACGTCGTCCGCACCGGCCAGGCCGATCTGGTGCTCCTGGCGCGGGAGCTGCTGCGCGACCCGTACTTCACGCTCCGGGCCGCGCGCGCCCTGGGCGTGGAAGGTCCGTGGCCGCGGCAGTACCTGCGCGCCCGCTGAGCGGAAGATCATGATTCGCGAAGAGCCCGTGGGAGGGGGGCCCCGGCCAAGCTGGGGGCGGGGGCGCAGCCCCTCCGCTCAGGGCGTGGATGCGTCCCTCGCTCCGCGACCCGGGGACCTCTCCCGCGACCAGCTCAGGCGGGCGTGGAGGTGGAGGAACACGGCCGGCGCGGCCAGCACGGCCGCGAATCCCAGCCGCCCGAAGGTGGGGACGGCCAGCGACAGGTCAGACGTTGCGTGAAGTGTGGCCGAGAGGAGCAAGGCGGGGACCGCCCAGCGGATCCCGCGCCGGCCGCCCACCAGCACCAGCCCGAGCGGCGCCGCCAGGGCGGCATGGGCCACCGGAGCGAACAGCGCCCGGATCAGGACCACGCCCCGGTCGGCTCCTGCCAGGACGAACATGCACTCCAGCGTGGCGAAGACGGCGGCGACGCTCAGCACCGTCCGCACCACCGAGGTCCGTCCGGCATCCCGCGTCCCGACCGCCGCCAGCGCCATCCCGAAGAGCTTCGCGCTCTCCTCGACCAGCCCGATGGCAGCCGCCGTGGCGAGGCCGCTTCCCCCTCCGGCCGCGACCTCCTCCCAGCACACGCGCATCCCGCCGCGCTCGAGGAGGGAATACCCGCCCCATGCCGCCGCGAAGGCGGCGAGGCCCCCCAGCATCGTCCGGGCAGCCGATCGGAGCGCTCCCTCCGGCGTCCGCCACGCCAGGGCGACGATCCAGCCCGCGCCGCAGAGGGCGCATGCCGCGGATTGCAGGGTCACCGATATCCCCCCCTGGGCGACATGGTGTGTGTGAAACGGACAAGTAAGGAAGGCCCTGGACGGTGTTTGTCACGCGAAACCCGCCGTGATCACGGGACGAGGTCCCGCGCCCCCCCGACGCGTCTTCGGGGTACGGGCGCTGCGAACCGGTCTCGACGAGGCCCCCTTCGGGCGTTGCCGGGCGGGGTACGGCGGGGAACGACAGAGGCGCGCCCGCTAGAAACGGTCACGGAGGAAGCGGGATGATCAGCGCCCACGTCTGGAACCAGCACCTGGACCTCGGGAACGAGGCGATGGACCAGGAGCACCACCTGCAGATCGCGCTCGTGTCGGCGGTGGCGGACGCCATCGAGCAGGGGCGCCCCGCCGAGGCGCGCCGGCTGGCCGCCCAGCTCGTCGCCTACAGCGGGATGCACTTCGGGAGCGAGGAGCTCCTCATGAGCGCCAGCGCCTATCCCGATCGGCGGCGCCACGGGGACGAGCACCGCATGCTCACCCAGGCGATGCAGGAGGTGGAGGGCGCACTGGAGCGGGACGAGCGGGAGCTGGCGCTGGCCTTCGCGCTCGACCTGCGCGCCGGCCTGGCCGGGCACATCGCCGGGGCGGATCACCGCCTGGCCGATCACGTCCGGTCGTGAGCGGCGTCCACCCGCGTCCGCGTCCGAGCGCGGGCCGCACCAGCTCTCCGGGGGAGCGGTGCTACGGCTGGGCCACCTCGGCGGGGATCCCGAGCAGCTTCATGAGCTCGGGGCCCGAGGCGATCCTTCCCTGCACCACGAAGGCCGGCGTGTAGTTGACGCCGAGCTGCTTCCCGCTCTGCGCGTCCCCGGCCAGCCGCTGCTGGGTGTCGGGTGCGCTCAGGCAGGCGCGGAAGGCCTCCACGTCCAGCCCGATCTGCGCGGCCAGCTCCTCCGGTCCGGGCCGCGTCGCCTGGCTGGCGAAGGCCGCGTCGTCGTAGGCCTCGAAGCGACCCTGCTTCTCGGCGCAGATGCCGCCGCGGGCCAGGTCGCAGGCGCCCTCGTGGACGGTCGTCCGGACCGCCTGATTGCAGGTCGCGTCCAGCGGGAAGAAGCGCCGCACCAGCCGCACGTCGGGGCGCCGGGCGGTGATGGCCTCTTCCTTGGTGTGCATGGTGGCGCAATGCGGGCACAGGTAGTCGCTGTACTCGTACACCACCAGCGAACCGGGAGCGCCCACCGGGATCACTTTCCCGGGGGGGAGCGGCGCGGGGCGGGCCGGCGTCGGCGAGAACCCGTGCGTGAAGAGGAGCGCCAGCCCCAGCGCGGCGACCATGGCGCCCCCGCTCGCGCCGGCCACCGGCCGCTCGCGAACCACCTGCAGGTCGGCGCGCAGCGCCTCCCCGGGGCCTCCTGCGCGGCGCGCCAGGACCGCCGAGAGCGCGAGCAAGGCGAACGAGATGCCCCACGACACCGAGCACATGTAGCAGAACGTGTGGATCACCAGCTCGGAGACCCCGGCCAGGAACACCGCCCACGCCGACATGAAGCCGGTGACGATGAGGAGGAGCCCGGCCGGCCAGGTCGATCGCGCCCGGTGGCGCATCAGCGCCGAGAGGGCCAGCCCCGCCACCACCAGATAGGAGAGCGCGCCCCAGGCGGCCTGGGGGACGCCCAGGAAGACGGACCACGCGGAGCGGGCCACGTTGGTGCAGCTCACGCGCTCGCTGATGTCGCAGAACGCGGACGCACCGCCCGAGTGGGCGCGGTAGTGGATGATCCAGAGATCGATCGCCACCGCCAGCCCCGCCAGCGCGAGCACGAGCAGAGCGGCCGGGATGGCCCGGGAGGCGGGCGCGGTGGCGCTGGGGATCGGATCCGGCGCACCGGGCTTGGAACGCTGGGAGGTCGGCACGCGGGGATGTTAGCCGAAGTTCCGGCGCCGCGCGCGGGCGAAGCGCCCGACGGGGGGTGCCGGCACCACCCCGGGCCGGCCGCCGCCGTCGAGGCGGGACCGACCTCCGCCCGAGCCGGCGTCCGATGGCGCGCGACCCCGCCGGAGGCGCGCGACGGTCCCGTGGCGCGGCGCGCGGTGGGGAAGTGGGTGGAGGGCCGGTGAATGCGCGGTGGATGGCGGGAAAGGCGGAGCCGACCTCCAATCTGGACCGCTTCCCGCCTTGCCTTCCCCGGCGCGCCCGGCATACTTCGGCGCCGCAATCCCCGATGGCAGGGCGGGGTTCTCGAGGAGGCGCCGTCCATGCACCCCACGCCGCATCCGCTCCGCATCCTGGTGGTGGAGGACGAGCCCGACATCCGCGAGATGCTCGTCGCCTGCCTGGCGCAGGACGCGGAGGTGGAGGGCGCGGCCGACGGCCAGGAGGCGCTGGAGCTGCTGGCCGACGGCCTCATGCCCTCGGTGATCCTCCTCGATCTGCGCATGCCCAGGCTCTCGGGCGAGGGCCTGCTCCGGGCGCTGGACCAGGCGCCGTTCCGTCCACCGGTGGTGACGATGTCGGCCTGCACGCATCAGGCGCCGCGCGGGTCCGCCGCCCACCTCGACAAGCCCTTCACCATCGAGGACGCCCTGTCGGTGCTGCAGCGGGTGTGCCGCGAGGCCGGCGGCGTTGCCGATGCCGAGGCGCCCGCCGACGCCGGCGCCGCGGACCCGTTCACCGCGCCGCGTCCGCCTGCGGGCTGTGCGTCCGCTCGCGCTCCAGCGCCACCTCCTCGATGAGGTCGAGCAGCGCCTGGGGGTCGGCCGGCTTCACCACGTGGCGCACGAACCCGGCCACCCGGCTGCGTTCGCGGTCGGAAGGCTGGCCGTAGCCCGTCAGGCTCACGAAGGCCGGCGCCCGGCGCCCGAGCCGCTGCGCGATCCGCCCGGCCAGCTCGTAACCGTCCATGGCCGGAAGCCCCACGTCCAGGACGGCGATCTCGGGGACGAACCCCTCGATGGCGCGCAGGGCCGCCAGCCCGTCGTGCGCGGACACGACCTCGTGCCCCGCCTCGCGGAACAGCTCCGTCATGAGCTCGGCGGAGTCGGCGTTGTCGTCGACCACCAGGATGCGGTGGCCAAGGCCCCGGCGCGGCGCGGCCGGGGAGGGCGCGGCTGCCGGGGCCTCCATGCCCGCCGGCAAGGTCACCGTGAAGGTGCTCCCCCGCCCCGGCCCGGCGCTGCGGGCCGCCACCGAGCCGCCGTGCAGCTCCACCAGCCTGCGCACCAGCGTGAGCCCCAGCCCCAGGCCGCCCTCGGGGCGGTCCAGGGCCCGCGGGCCCTGGACGAACAGGTCGAAGACGCGCGGCACCAGCTCGGCCGGCATCCCCTGGCCGTCGTCCTCCACCTCCAGCACCGCGCGACCCCCCTCGCGCCGGGCCCGCACCTCGATGTGACCGCCGGGGGGGGTGTAGCGGGCCGCGTTGGAGAGGAGGTTGCCCACCACCTGCGCCAGACGGACCGCATCCCCGCGCACCACCAGGTCGGACGGCATGTTCACTGTCAGACGATGCTGCCGCCCTTCCAGGATGGGCCCGGTGGTCTCGGCGGCCCGGGCCACGGCCGAGGCCAGCCGGACCGGCTCGATGCGGAGGGCGATCCGGCCGCGCGTGATCCGGGCCACGTCGAGGAGGTCGTCGACCAGGTGGACGAGGTGCTGCGCCTGGCGGTCGATGACGGCCAGCTCGCGCGCCCCCTCCTGCCCGCGGCGGCGGAGCAGCTCGACGGCGCTGACGATGGGAGAGAGCGGGTTGCGGAGCTCGTGCCCGAGCATGGCCAGGAACTCGTCCTTGGCCCGGCTCTCGCGCTCCGCCTCGGCCCGGGAGGCCTCCGCCCGCGCCAGGTTCTGGTCGCGCTCCCGTTCGCGCTGGGCCAGCAGCTCCGCCGAGCGGGCCAGCGCCCCGGCCAGCCGGTCCACCTCCTCGACGCCGGAGGAGGCCAGGGCGGGCCGCCGCCCCTCGGCCAGCTCGTCGGCGGCGCGGGACGCAGCCACGATGCTGCGCGACAGCCGGCGCGACACCAGGAACGCGCCCAGCCCGGCGAAGAGGAGGGCCGAGAGGCCCAGGGCGGTGACCCCCAGGGCCATCTCGCGCACCGGGGCGTCGAGCCGGTTGCGCTCGACCACCACCGCCGCCACCCACCCGGAGAGCGCCGAGCGCCGGAAGGCCACGTAGGACGGGAGGCCCTCCAGGGTCACGGAGCTGAACACGCCCTCGGGGACGGCGTGGATGGACGCGAGGAACATCGGCGCGCTGGGCCTGCCCACCGACGTTTCCGGGTCGCGGGTGCGCGCCACCACCATGCCGTGCCCGTCCACCACGGCCCTCGTCCAGTCGGAGATCGGCCGCGATTCGGCCCGCTGGATCTCCGCCACCGCCTCGGTGCGGACCGTGGCGGAGAGCACGTAGCGGACGACGCGATCGCTGCGCGTCACCGGGACCCGCACCTGGAAGGCCGGATCCATCCCCGGGGCGACCACCAGATCGCCGACGGCCGGGCTGGCGGTGCGCAGCACCGCCTGCAGGCTGGCGGGGTCGTCGGGGCGCGGGAAGCTCGGCTCCGAGCTGGGCCGGGCGTCGAGCAGCACCGTCCCGTCGGATCGCTGCAGGGTGACGGCGATCCAGGTCGGCTGGGCTTGCTCCATCCGGAACGCCTCCCGCCAGAACCGGTCCAGGTGCTGCTCGTCGAGGTGCTCGGATTGCGCCAGCGCCTCGAGCGCGTGGATGTTGGCCTCGAACATCCGGTCCAGGCTCACCGAGGTCGTGCGCGCGCCCTGCAGCAGCCGGTCCTGTGCGCTGGAGCGCGCCTGGCGCGCCAGCTGGAACACCAGCGCGGCGCTGAAGACCACCACCGGCAGCAACGTGCCGAGCGAGAGCGCCAGGAAGTGGACGCGAAGCGGACGCGTCGCGGGCTCCCGTGGCGTGCGGCCGGGGGGCAGATGGTCCAAGCAACACACGATTAGGAGCCGACGCCGCCCAGGCCAAGCTCCCGCTGGGACCCGGATGTGGGCCGCTCGCCCCGCGCGGGGCGGCCGCCCGTGACCCAGGAGTGACCGCTTGCTCCGGCTCGGGTCCGATCACTCGGTCGGTCGGAGCGTCGGCGCGTTCGCCGGAGACAGGTACTGGGCCCGGGGCGGCGACCAGGCGTCGACCGCGCGGACTGGCGCGGGTCCGGCGCGGGTGGCGTGCCACGCGTTCGAGGGGATGGCCAGCACCTCTCCCGGGCCCAGCCGGACCTCGCCCTCCGACAGCTCGAACCAGAGCTCGCCCTCGAGCACCAGCGTGATCTGCTCCGCCTCGTGGCGGTGGCCGGGGAAGCGGCCCCCCGGGGCGATCTCGAAGTACGTCAGCATGGTCCGGTCCAGAGCCACCGCCCACATGGCAGCGCCGGGCACGTCGGGGCGCAGCGGAAGCAGATCGGCCGGGTAGTGCCGGACCTCGCCGGCCAGCTCGCGGCGCATGCAGACGGCGCCGGCCGGACAGAGCGACGCGAGCTCCGGCGTGGCGCGCAGCGCGTCCGGCACGGCCTCGCGCGAGATGCGGTCGAACCCCCGGGCGGCGAAGAACCGCTCCGCGGTGGTGGTGAGGAGGTAGAGCGTGCGGACCCCGCGCGCCGCGGCCAGGGCCAGGGCGCGCCGGTGGAGAGCTCCGCCCAGACCCTGCCGGCGCAGATCGTCCACCACCGCCAGCGACCGGAGCAGGCCGTCGCGGCCGTGCAGCTCGATCCCCACCGTGCCGACCAGCCGCTCGCCCTGCCAGGCGACCAGGAACTCCTGCCGGCCCGCGACCACGTCGGAGGAGGGGAGCCCGGCGGCGCGGAGGTGATCGCGCACCGGGCCGAGATCGGCGACCGTGGCGGGGCGGAAGGTGGGGGACGTCATGCGCTCTCCAAGGTGGGCGATCCATGTCACCCGCCGCGGCGGCGCAGGTCAAGCGGCGGGGCCGCGCAGGGGGTGGGCCCCGCCACCCCGGGTGGCCAGCTCCGCGGGGGCTCACCCTCCCTGCTTCACAGGGGGCCCACCCCTTCCGCGGCATCGACGCAGTTCACGAGTTGCGCCTGCCCGTCTACACTGCGTTCCTTTCCGGGAGGCCTCGCCATGCCCGACCTCGTCCTCACGCTCATCGGTCCGGACCGCCCCGGGATCGTCGAGGCCATCGCCGAGCCCATCGCCCGCCACGGAGGCAACTGGCTGGAGAGCCGGATGGCCCACCTGGCCGGCAAGTTCGCCGGCATCCTGCGCATCGAGGTGCCCCCCGGCGCCGAGGCCGCCGTCACCGCGGCGCTGCGCGCCCTGGAGACGAGCGGGCTCAAGCTGACCATCGAGGCGGGTCCGGCTGGTGCGCCCGAGGCCGGGTCGAAGACGTTCCTGCTCGACCTGATGGGGCTGGATCGGCCCGGCATCGTGCGCGAGATCTCGCACGCGCTGGCGGAGCGCGGCGTGAACATCGAGGAGCTGACCACCGATCGGACGACGGCGCCCATGTCGGGCGAGCTGCTCTTCCGGTCGCGGGCCCGCGTCTCGGTGCCGCCGCGCACCGATCCCGATCGGTTGCGGGAGCGACTCGAGCAGCTGGCCGGGGACCTGATGGTCCAGGTCACGCTGGCGGTGCCGGAGTAGCCATCCGGCGCGCCGGTTTCTGCTAACCTGGCGCCCTTTCCCGGGGAGCGACGGACATGAGCGAGCCGCAGATCGAGAAGAGTCCCTTCGGCCGGCTGCCGGACGGGACCTCGGTCGACCTGTACACGCTGCGGGGAGGCGCCGGCCTCACCGCCGCCATCGCCACCTACGGCGGCACGATCGTCTCCCTCCGGGTGCCCGACGCCGCCGGGAACCCGGCCGACGTGGTCCTGGGCTTCGACGGGCTGGAAGGCTACCTGGGCAAGGGCAACCCGTACTTCGGCGCCATCATCGGCCGGTACGGGAACCGGATCGCCCGCGGGCGGTTCACGCTCGATGGACGGGAGCACGTCCTGGCCGCCAACGACGGCGGGAACCACCTGCACGGCGGCCTCCGCTCCTTCGACAAGGTGGTCTGGGCGGCGCGCCCCCTGACCGCCGCGGCGGGCCCGGCGCTCCAGCTCTCCCACACCTCCGCGGACGGCGAGGAGGGGTACCCGGGCAAGCTCTCCGTCAGCGTGACCTACACGCTCGAGGCGGGTGCGCTGCGCATCGACTACGCGGCCACCACCGACGGCCCGACCCACTGCAACCTCACCAACCACGCCTACTTCAACCTGGACGGCGAGGGCAGCGGCACCATCCTCGATCATCGGCTGATGATCCGTGCGGCGCGCTTCACGCCGGTCGGGCCCGGGCTCATCCCCACCGGCGAGATCCGCTCGGTCGAGGGAACGCCGCTCGACTTCCGCACCGCCACCCGCATCGGCGACCGGATCGACGCCGGACGATCCGCAGCTCGGGTTCGCGGGCGGCTACGATCACAACTGGGTGCTGGACCGCACCGGGCCGTCGCCCTGGTTCTGCGCGCGCCTGGTCGGGGCGCGTTCGGGACGGATCCTCGAGGTCCTCACCACCGAGCCGGGCGTGCAGTTCTACTCGGGCAACTTCCTCGACGGGACCCTGCGCGGCAAGGGCGGCAAGCTCTACCCGCGCCGCGGGGCGCTGTGCCTGGAGACGCAGCACTTCCCCGACACGCCCAACCACCCCGAGTTCCCGAGCACGGTGCTGCGGCCGGGGCAGAAGTACGCCACCAGCACCATCCTGCGGTTCTCCGTGGAGAGGCGCTAGGTCTCGTTCCGGCTGGCGGCACGATGCGCGGCTTCTCGGGCTCGGGCCCGGGCTCGGAAGGAAACGGCCGCCCCGGATGCCGGGGCGGCCGTGGCCATGCGGTGCGGACGTCGCGTCCTAGAACACCGACTCGGGAACGTAGTACTTCTTGGCGTTCTCCTTGGTGATCAGGTCCGCCGCCACCACGATCTTGGCGGGGCCCTGGTAGAAGCCCGGGACGCCCTTGTTCTGGGCGCCGTACACGCCCAGGGTGATGCCGGTGGCGATCATGTTGGGCGGATAGGTCACGTCCGCCTTCACCAGCGGATCGCCCTCCATCACCTTCTTGATCATGATCTTGGAGCCGGCGCCGCCGAGCATGATCTTGACGTCGTTGCGCTTCGACTCCTTGTAGGCCTGGAGCACGCCGATGAGGACGTCGTCGTCCTGCGCCCAGACGGCGTCGATCTTCTTGTACTTCTGCAGGTAGTTCTCCATGATCTGGAGGCCCTTCTGCGTGTCCCAGTACGCCGGCTGCGAGTCGAGGATCTTGATGCCGGGGTACTTCTTGGACATGACCGCCTTGAAGGCCTCGACGCGCTCGGTGTTGATGACGCAGGGGATGCCCTCCAGCACCACGATGTCGCCCTTGCCGCCCAGCGTCTTGCCCATCCACTCGGCCGACTGGGCGCCCAGGCCCGGGTTGTCGCCGGCGATGTAGACGTTCTCGGCCTTCTCGGTGAGCCCGCGGTCGACCGAGACCACGTAGATGCCCTTGTCGAAGGCCTTCTTCACCACGGGGGTGAGGGGGGCCGAGTCGTGGGCCAGGATGACCAGGGCGTTGATGCCCTTGGACATGAGGTCCTCGACGTCGCTCACCTGCTTCTGCGGGTTGTCGGCCGTCACCAGCAGGAACTCGACGTTGGGATCCTTCGCCTTCCAGTCCTTGATGGCCTTCTGGGCCCACCAGTTGATGCCGCCGGTCCAGCCGTGATCGGCGGTGGGGATGGAGACGCCCACCTTGACCTTACCTTGCGCGACTGCGAAGGCGGGCATGAGCAAAGATGCGAGCACCACGAGCAGTGTCTTCTTCATGCGTCCCTCGGAATTGTTGCCTTCCCAGCACCGCACCGGCACTGCCGGTGCGGGTACGACTCTACAGCTTTCTCTGGATCAAGACCGCGGCGATGATGACGAGCCCCTTGACGGTACCCTGCAGGTACACGTCGACACCGGCCATGTTGAGCATGTTGTTGATCATTCCCAGGATGATGGCGCCGATGACCGTTCCCCAGATCGACCCTCGACCGCCGGTCAAGGGCGTTCCGCCGATCACCGCCGCGGCGATGGTGTCGAGCTCGACGTCCTTGCCGAAGTTGGTGGAGCTCATCGAGTTGAGGCGCGCCGTCCACAGCACCGCCGAGACCCCCACCATCGCTCCCACGATGGCGTAGCTGATGATGCGGGCCCGGTCCACGTGGATGGCCGAATACTGCGCCACCTTCTCGTTCGAGCCGACCGCGCAGATGTGGCGCCCGTAGCGCGTCCGGTTGAGCAGCACGCTGGCCGCCACCGCCAGCAGGATCCAGATCCAGACCGGGGTGGGGATGCCCAGCATGCTGCTCGAGCCGATGGGCTCGTACACGTCGCTCTGCGACTGGATCATGCCGCCCTGGCGTTGCCACAGGGCCAGCGATCGAAAGATCGACATCGAGCCCAGGGTGACGATGAAGGGCGCGATGCGTCCCTTGGCGATGATGACGCCGTTGGCCGTGCCCAGGGCCGCGCCCAGCGCGATGGCCGTGGCCGCCGCCAGCGCCACCGCCCCGTAGCCGCCCCCGCCGGCGTTGAGCGTCGCCACCGCCAGCACGCCGACGAACGCCATCATCGATCCGACCGAGAGATCGATGCCGCCCCCGATGATCACGAACGTCATCCCCAGGGCCACGATTCCCGAGTAGGACGACTGGCGCAGGATGTTGAGCAGGTTGCCGGGCTGCAGGAACTCGCGCCCGTAGCCGACGCTCCTCGAGATCATGGCCGAGACGACGAACAGCACCACCAGCGCCACCAGGGGCATGAGGCCCTGGAGCCGCTGCCGGTCGAGCAGGAACTTCCGCGCCGGGGGGAGGGCGACCGCCATGGCGCTAGGCCTCCCCCTTCACGCCGGTGGCGAAGAACATGATCTCCTCCTCGGTGATGTGCTCGCCCTCGACCTGCCCGACCAGCCGTCCCCCGCGCATGACCAGCACCCGGGAGCACATCCCGATCACCTCCTCCAGCTCGGAGGAGATGAAGATGCAGGAGATGCCCCTGGCGGCCAGCTCGTGGACGAAGCGGTAGATGTCGCGCTTGGCCGCGACGTCGATGCCGCGGGTGGGCTCGTCGACGATGAGGATGCGCGGCTCGGCGTCCAGGCTCTTGGCCAGCGAGACCTTCTGCTGGTTGCCGCCGGAGAGGAACTCCAGCCGGGTGTCGATGCCCGAGGCGCGGATCGAGAACCGGTGGACGTAGGCCTCGGCGGCGGCCCGCTCGCGGCGCCGGTCGATGAGGCCGCGCAGGTACTTGCCCAGGGAGACCAGCGTCACGTTCTTCACCAGCTCGTGCTGGGTGAGGATGCCCGAGCCCTGCCGGTCCTCGGAGAGATAGCCGATCCCGGCCCGGACCGCGTCGGGCGGGCCGCGGAGGGCGACCGGCTCGCCGTCCACCAGGATGCGGCCGCGCGTGGCGCGGCGGACGCCCAGGATGGTCTCGGCCACCTCGGTGCGGCCCGATCCCCCCAGCCCGGCGAACCCCAGGATCTCCCCGCGCCGAAGCTCGAAGGAGACGTCCTCGATCACGCCCGGCACGGTCAGCCCCTCGACCCGCAGCGCCACCTCGCCGTCGGCGGTGCGCTTGGGCGGGAACACCTGCGAGAGCTCCCGGCCCACCATGCGCCGGGCCATCTCGTCGACCGGGAGGGCCTCGGCCTCCTCCAGGCAGATGAAGGCCCCGTCGCGCAGCACCAGCACCCGATCGCAGATCTCCCGCACCTCCCGGAGCTTGTGCGAGATGTAGATGAGGGTCACGCCCCGCGCCTGCAGCCCCCGCATGCGCTGGAAGAGAAGGTCGATCTCGCGCCGGGTCAGGACGGTGGTCGGCTCGTCCATGATGAGCAGGCGCGCGTCGAAGGCCAGCGCCTTGGCGATCTCGACCATCTGCTTCTGGGCCACGTTGAGCGAGTCGATGCGCGCCAGCGGATCGACCTGCACCTCCAGCGAGGCCAGCACCTCGGCGGTGCGCCGGATCATCTGCTTGCGGTCGAGCAGGCCGGCCCGGCCGCGCAGCTCGTTCCCCAGGAAGACGTTCTCGTAGACGTTGAGGTCCGCCACCAGGTTGAACTCCTGGGGGATGAGCCGGATGCCCAGCCGCTTGGCGTCCTCGGGCGTGCGGATGTCGACCTCGCGCCCGTCCACCAGCACCCGCCCCTCGGTGGGCGTGTAGATGCCGGAGAGGATCTTGATGAGCGTGCTCTTGCCGGCCCCGTTCTCGCCGATGATCCCCAGGATCTCGCCGGTGCGGACCTCCACGGAGATCCCGTGGAGGACGCGCACCGAGGAGAACTCCTTCGCGATGTCGACGGTCTGGACGAGGGCTGGGCTCATCACTTGTTCTTCATGGCGTCGTCGAAGGCGATGCTGGACGGCGCGAAGTCCATTCCGCGCGGCTAGAAGCTCACCCAGACCGCGCCCTTGCGCGAGCTCTCCACGCATTTCCCGATGAAGCGGACGCCGGATATCCCGTCGGCGGCGCCGGGGAAGTCGAGCTCCTTCTCCTCGAGCTTCCCGCCCGCCTTCTTCTTCGCCAGCGCGGCAGTGAAGGTCTTGTAGATGTTGGCGAAGGCCTCGAAGTAGCCCTCCGGGTGGCCGGAGGGGATGCGCGAGTACGCCTGGGCGTGGGGATAGAACCCATCGCGCCCGCGCGAGAGCACCACGGTCGGCTGCCCGAGCCGCGACACGGTCAGGTAGTTCGGGCTCTCCTGGCTCCACTGGATGGAGCCCTGGGAGCCGAAGATGCGGACGCGGAGGGCGTTGTCGTAGCCGACCGCGATCTGCGAGGACCAGTAGAGCCCCTTGGCGCCGCCCTGGTACTCGACCAGGATCGAGGCGTTGTCGTCGAGGATCCGCCCCTTCACGAAGGTGTCGAGCCGGGCGCAGAGCCGGGTGATCTCCAGGCCGGTCAGGTAGCGGACCATGTTCTCGACGTGGCTGCCGATGTCGCCCACGCAGTTCGACTTCCCCGTCTGCGCCGGGTCGTTGCGCCAGGCGGCCTGCTTCTGCCCCTCCTTCTCGAGGAGCGTCGAGAGCCACTCCTGCGGGTACTCGGCGTTGACGAAGCGGAGCTCGCCGATGTCTCCGCGGGCGATCATCTCGCGGGCGTGCTTCACGGCCGGGTAGCCCGTGTACGTGTAGGTGACGCAGAAGAGGACGTCCTTCTGCTCGGCCAGGGCGGCCAGCTCCTCGGCCTCCTTCACCTCGAAGACCAGCGGCTTGTCGCAGACCACCGGGATGCCGCGGGAGAGGAACGCCTTGGCGGCCGCGTAGTGCGCGGCGTTGGGGGTGACGATGACCGCGAAATCGATCCCATCCTTCCGTTTCGCCTCGGCCTCGGCCATGGCCTCGAAGGAGCGATAGAGCCGATCGTCGGCCAGGCCCATCCCGCGCCCGGTGGCGAGCGTGTTGTCGTGCGAGCGCGAGAAGCAGCCCGCCACCAGCGTCGCGCTGCCGTCGAGCGAGATGGCCTTGCGGTGGACGTCGCCGATGAAGGCGCCTTGCCCACCACCGACCATCCCGTAGCGAAGCACCGCGCCTCCACCCTGAGCGGAACCCTCGATCATCTCGACCTCGCTAAATCGTTACGTGCACCCGCGAACGCGGAATCTAGCACCGCGGCCGAGGACTGAAGCAATCTGCCTCGCCTCATCCGGAGCCGGCGACGTAAACCTACATCAGTGAAATCGGCAGGTTGTGCCAGACTCCCCGTCGAAAGAGGCGTCCCCGCGGTGACACGAAGGCCATCCTAGCACCACGCCTACCCGGTCCGGGTGACGCTGGATCGGCCTGGCGGCCGCGCGCCCGCCTGCGATACTGCACCCGGTGAGGTATCCGCGCCCGACCGGAGGGGTCGGGCCGACCCTCGCCCGCGGCGTCCGGGGGCTCCGTGCTGGTTCCGATCGGGCTCGACAACACACGGCTGAGCCGCTGGCCGCGCGTCTCGACGGCCATCGTCGTGCTGTGCGTGCTGACCTTCTTCGGCACGCTCTTCTCGAGCGCGTACCGGGAGGCCCGGGACGTGCGCGACGAGGCGGTGCGCTACCTGCTCGAGCGGCCGTACCTCGAGGCGCCGGAGATCCTGCTGCGCCGCCTCCACGTCGATCCGGCCCAGGTGCAGCGCGAGCCCGTGCCGGAGGGGATCACCGCCGCCGAGGTCGCGCTCGAGCAGCAGCACCTCGACGCCCTCGGCGACGCCTTCGCGGCGGCGCAGGACGCGACCCCGCTGTTCCGGTTCTCGGTGGTTCGCTCGCAGGGACTCCTGCAGCCGGGATGGGTCACCTACCAGTTCATGCACGGCGGCCTGGGGCACCTGCTCGGCAACCTCCTCATCTTCGTGCTGCTGGTGGGGCCGTTCCTGGAGGACGCCTGGGGCTCGCTCTTCTTCGCGGGCTTCTACCTCGCCGGCGGGGTGGTGGCCGCGATCAGCCAGCTCCCCTGGCTGGGCCCGGACGTCCCGCTCCTGGGCGCCTCGGGGGCGATCTCGGCCTGCCTGGGCGCGTTCGCGCTGCGCTTCGCCCACCGCCGGGTGCGGATGTTCTACTGGTGGTTCCTCATCCTGCGCGGCTCGTTCTTCGTCCCGGCCTGGCTTTACGCGCTGTTCGGGTTCGGCATGGACCTGCTCGGCCTGCGCCTCTCGGGCGAGGGCGGCGGCGTCGCCTACGCCTGCCACGTGGGCGGGTTCCTGTTCGGCGCCGCCGTCGCGGTGGTGGTGCGGGCCACCCACCTCGAGGAGCGCCTCGCGCCCGACGGGGCGGTGCACTGGCGCGGCGGGCTGGAGCTGGACCGGGCCGCCGAGTCGCTGGCCGAGGGTGACGTGTCCAGCGCTCGCGCGCGCCTCGGCGACCTCCTTCGCAAGCGGCCGGACGACGCCGCGGCGCGGCTGGAGCTGGCCCGCCTGGAGGCGGGCGCCTTCGATCCGGGTGCGGCCACCGAGGCGCTCGAGCCGGTGCTGGCCAGGCGCCTGGGCTCCGGCGACGTGGCCGGTGCCCGCGCCCTCCTCTCCGAGTTCCGCGGCAAGCTCCGGGCGGACCAGCTCCGGCCGGCCACCGCCTACCGGGTGGCGGAGCTGGCCGAGCAGGACGATCCGGCCTTCGCCCTCGCGCTCTACCTGGCGGTCGGCGCGGCGGGGGGCGGCCTCGGCGTCAAGGCGCTGATCAAGGCGGCGCAGCGGCTGGCGCAGAGCGAGCCCGCTCGCGCCTGGGATCTGCTGGAGCAGGCCGAGCTCACCGCCCCCGATCCCGATGCGCGCGCCCGCATCGAGAAGCTCCGGGCCGCCATCCGGCCGCCCCAGGCCACCGCCGGCGCTCCCGCGGATGCCGCGGCGGCGCCCATGCGCGAGCTGTGGTGCCGGATCGCGGGCGTCCACGGTGCGACCCTGGACCTGGTGACCGCGCAGGGACGGAAGGCGCGGCTCGAGCCGGGGAGGGTCGCGCTCGTGTCGGCGGCGCTGATCGGGCGGCTCCGCCATGGCGGCCAGGAGCGGCCCAACGGCGTGATCCTCGATCTCCTCCTCCACGCCCGGGGGGCGGAGCCCCAGGTGCTGGTGCGGATGGCCGGTCACGAGATGGGGCTCTCCAGCCTGCGCCCCGAGATCGCGCCGGCGCGGGCCTTCGCGGAGCTGGTCGAGGCGATCCTCATCGAGGGCGGGGGTGCGCCCTGGCCCGACGCGGCCGGCGTTCAGGGCCGCCCGTTCGCGCGCTATCCGGACCTGCCGGCATACGAGCGGGCGTGCTTCGGACGGGTTCTCTCCGCCCGGCCGGCCGCGCTGGCGGGCTGAACGGCCCATCACGGTGAGTGCGCCCGGGTGGGCCGCCCAGCAGGTTCCCGGCATGAGAATCCTGCTCGCCCTCGCGCTGGCGGCGGTCTGCGCTCCCTCCCAGGCGGCCGCGCCGGCCGCCGCGCCCTCGCCCGGCGGGGTCGTCCTCCCGGTCCTCGACCAACCCATGGGAGCCACGGCATTCTTTCGGTTATCCTATTATCAAAATTATCACATGCGTCCCCCTATCCCATCTTTGTCTGTATCTATTTGTGCTTGATTGGGAATTTCCGGACAATTATCTTTGCTATTTATTATTCCGTCCCTGTCATAATCCTCGCAAACATCCCCAATGCCATTGTGATCAATGTCTTTTTGGTCTGGATTGTAAACGTTAATACAATTATCAGAAGAATCGGAAATCCCATCTGTATCCGAGTCGGACTGTTGATATTCCGGATTTCTTATTGGTTCCGAGAAAGATGGATAAAGTATTTTCTCGGCATTGGCTAAATCGCAGCTTCCTTTGTTGTCGACATGACTTGCCTATCGGTATCAAAATATAATTGATATTCATGTCCTGGTTCGGCGAGAAAGCGCAAATTTTTTGTAGTCAGTTGAGTTGCGTCCAGGTCGGTAAATTTAATTTCGGAAATTCGAAGCGGTTGGGTGTGCTCAAAGACTACGACCCCAATTATCTGAAATAGTTTCAGGGAAAGCTTTACTATTTCCAACATAAGGTGTAGGCGCAAGCCGTTTTTTGTTGTCCGTTAACTTTTGCATAGATAGATATCATTTTCGGAAACGCAACGTTTTGACTAAAATTAACCAAAAGAGAAGAAGAACGTATCGGTTTATCATAAAGGAAAATAATTTGCGCGTTGCTACCTGAGTAATTGGGAGGTAAAGGAAATTGGTGGGATATAAGTTCCTGAACCCCCATCGTTCATCAACGTTGAACTTCCTTCGGACAAATTTGTTAACAAACGAGCGCTGGTTTCAAGAGTTGATTTTTTTTCGAGAAATAAATACGGCTCAAAAGTTTTAGTATTCGAATCATAAACGGCAAAAATCGGCATGGAAAAAAAATCTTTTGTTAAAGAAACCTCTGTGACAAGAGGGATAACCGCGTTCGGCATAATATTTTTATAATATTTGAACGCTTTTACTATATTCAGACTTTGGCGTTATATTCAAGTTTAAGAAAGCGGAAGAATTGAGCGAACTCGCCCCTTGAGCAGATCCAATCAAGGGTAAAACTAACAAAAGAAGCAAGAGAATTTTTTTATATCGTTGCATATAATTATTTATTTTACTTCTAAAGCATTAGCTGCTTCTAATTCTTTCTTTTTATTTTTCGTCACAAAGGCAGTGCTCATAAACAGAACTCCGATTGCAAGGAATGTTATCACTTTACCGAAAAGCTCCATATTCCAAACATCTACAAAGACCAATCGTATCACCACAAAAGCTAGCAGTGCTATGCCATATACTCGTCGAGCCATATCATTTCCATAAAGACCCAAGAAGTATGCCAACAATCCGAAAATCGTATCAATAACGAGAGTTATCATCGTTGCCATATACTCGCTCCGGACTCATAAATATATCGATAAACTGCCAGAGTAGGTACCACACATACAACGTTCCGATTATTACTAAAACAGAGCCGGATTTTTTATTTTCCTCCTCTTCTGACGGAGTCGAGGCTGTCACAATACGTCCGGTAAAAATAAAAGCAAAAGCCAAAAAGAGAAGAACAAAGAAATCTTTCGTGTACAATTCTTTTGCATTTGCGTAATTCGCAAAACTGACTAAGACAAAATCGTCGGCACTATATACAGCCAGGCAGTCGTTATCATTGCTTTTATATTTTTGGTAAGCGCAAAAACAATTATGACAAGCAACATGACCTCAGCGGTAAAGGCAATCGTGAGTGAGGCTCCGTTTAATTGTGCTGCAGTTGCCGCTGCGATAAATGCGACAGAGACAGAACCATAAGCATAAAGGTTCGCAACTTTGAACTAAACCTAAATGCCATAAAGGAACTTACTGCGAAAACTACTGCCCACGCAGCAAAAACCATCACACTCCATTCTTTCGGAGCAACATTATAAATCCACAAAAAAAGAAACAATCCATTTAGAACCGCCAAGAAAATTTCATTCTGAATATCTTCTACTCCTTTTTTGATAACTGCGAACAGGCCGGAGAACAAATCAAGCATCGAGAACAAATAAGCAAAGTTGAGAATAACTGGAGCATCGTTGGCATACATATTTCTGCCACCAAAAAGAAAACCACCACCGAAAATATCCAAATATGTAAAAACCTACAAACAGCAAGCTTGTGCTGATGAGTCCACGCCAGCCAGTGACGCCTGCGAGTAGAAGCGTTGCAAGCGAGATAAAAAATAAGTATGAGAAGAGAAAGATTGAGTTTGTTTCTCCTGCCACGAGAAGTGGAGTAAGAAATGCTAAGATTTGTGCTACGAAAGCGAGTGACTGCACATTAAATTTATAGCTAGCGTATGAAACAAACGCCGCAATAATAAAATCAAATAATACGGCAGTCGTGAGGGTAAAAAAACCATAGATCGATCTCCCCGCGAATATCGTGAGCATTGCCATACCAGCACCTAAAGCCATAAAGACCGCACCCTGAGCTGGATATTTCATCATTCGTTTGAAACCGAGCGCCATGATAATTACTCCTGCCACAATGCCGATAGAAATTCTCCCTACTGGACCAATCCGAACTATTGATGAACGCATACGAAACGAACCATCCGAAACCTACAATAAATAGCGTCGCTCCGAGTTTCATCAACCAGTCTTCTTTGAGCCAATTTGTAAATCTGTTTGGTTCTTCCGGTGCAATTGATTGTGGAACAAAATTATTCTCTGGAGTTGTTGGCATCGTTGCCTGATATACCTGCTCGGGTTGAGAAGGTGTTGACACTGAGACTGGACCCGTATTTGACTTGCCTTTTCCTAGTGCATTATTAATTTTTGTTTCAAGATCGTTTAGACGACCGGCGAGATCTGTAGAAAATATTAAATAAACAAGCACGCCAAACATTATTAGTGTTTCCATATACTACAATATTATCATTCAGCGGTAGTCGCCACAAACAATGCTGTGTATAACTATATTCTTCCATCACCCGGCTTGTCTAGATCTGATACCTGAAGTGGGCTCACTATCTGCGGAGGAGTCATGTCAATAATACCGAATTGTTTTTCGTAATTCTCTATTTGCTTCCCTATCCACATTGAAATACTTTTCATCACTTGTGGTGTGGTGGCAAAAGAATCAAGATTGTTTCCGGAAGTTAGAGCAAAAGAAAAGATATCTTTTCCATGTCCACCGATTGCGCCGTCAATAAATTTTTTTGGTAATTGATTTAAATCTACTTTCGTTGGATCAATCAAATATTAGGAAAGGTGTTTCGAGACAAGTTTGGTCATTTCGAACATATTGACGACAGCTTTGCCGCCAAACACTTTCTTTAAATTCGCAATCAGCGTTGATGTTTCGCTTATTTTTTGGGTCCTAAGATTGTTCTTTTTAATGTATACCCATAATGCTTTCACCACTTCGGAACGAGGCATCGGCCCCTTGCCGACTACCTCGTCTAACTCTGCACTTAGATTCATCGGCTTCATAAATGCGGAAACTTTTTTATCTACCATCGGATTTTTCTACTACGTTACTAATTAATAAATCAACCTTCCTTATTATACATCTTTTGCTTGCGATATTCTAGATATGAATATAGAACAAGATAAATGGCCACAGTGATCGTTGGAATTAAAATAAAATAAACAGAATATTGCGACATGACAATCCCAAGCAGAGAAATTATTGCGACAGTCTTAAACAATTTGCCACCAAGCCAATGCGTCTTATACCAGACGTCATCGCTTGAAAGTGTCCAAGGAGTCCTGATCCCGATAGTCCAATTCGGCTCAGCATGCCCCACCATCATTCCAACAATGTAAAACAATAACGCAAAACCTGGCGACATAAACTCAATCCAACTGAAACGATCCCCTAAATTCCAAAAAACCATGAGCGCGTAGACATATGTAAAGAAAAGCAGAAATGCTAAAATAAACAAATTAAAATAATTTTCAAATTTTTGGATGTTTTGTTTTTTAGGATCAACACGACAATGATTATGAATAATACATAACATCCAAGCATGATTGTGGGAAATAAAAATACTCCCCCAGAATTTACCCATATAACCATTAACTTCATTGTTAAATCCCCAGTGCGAGGCTATCCTATCCGGCATATATGGATAAATCAAAAACGCTACAACAAAAGTCGCCAGAACTAATACAAACGATAATATCTCAATTCTTTTTATTTTCATATTTTTTTTTGTTTATTAACTAACAATTTGAGCACAGTGCGCGCAACGTTTTGCTTTAATTGGAATTTCACTCAAACATTCTGGACATTCTCGTGTCGTGGGATCTATCGGAGGACCCTTTTTATTACGAGCAACGAGCATATTTATTGGCTTGATAACAAAAAAGAAAATTGCTCCGGCAACTAAAATAAATGAAATTAAAGTATTCAGAAAATGACCGAGCATGAATTTACTTCCCATTGACTGTAAAAACCAAACCACTGAAGTCCGGCACTCGAGCGATAGCTGAAATAAGAGGGGTGAGCAAGTCAGACACTAATGCCGTCACCACGCTACCAAAAGCGGCACCGATTACGACACCGACAGCCAAATCTACCACATTACCCCGAAGCAAAAATTGTTTAAATTCTTTAAGCATAAAAATATTGTAGCATTTTTTATTTGATTATTAAACTTTTTACTTCTCCATTTTCATTCACCGTGTAAGTAAAATCTCTTTTTTCTTGTGTGTGCCCATCTTCGTAGACAACAACACCGGAATTTTTTTCTAAATCAATTCCTAGAGAAACGACGTACCATGTCCACCCAAAGAAGCCTTCACGGGTGAAAGCTTTACGATATTTTCCCGCAAATAATTTTCCACTGCTTCTGATGTAATCTTTACACTTTCTTTCACGGGCACGACGTTAG
>CAVTOU010000018.1:0-356844 GCA_963736345.1 uncultured Pseudomonadota bacterium
GAACGCGGTGGTCTGCGAATTGGCGATGTTGCCCGACACGTTCTCGAGCGCGAATGACTGCGCCCGCATTCCCGTCACCGCGGTGTTAAGAGCCCCAAAGATACCCATGACATGATCTCCAACTGCACGCCGGGCAGCCCTGCCCGACCCATCGCGCGGATGCTCTGCAAGCCCCGCGCCAATGTAATTCTATATATAAATCAATATGTTATGCGTTTGCGGGGTGACGCGCGCCCGGCAACAGCAGCCGCCGCCGGCAATTTCTGCCGGCGCAAAGCTGCTGCCTCGCGCTTCCGCGCTCGCGCATCGTGTGGGAGCATGCGCCCGCAAGGAGACGCGATGAGTGCTACAGAGTTCACGGCTGCACCGGGCGAAGCCGGCCAGCGGATCAGTTGCGGCTGCGGCCTCACCGCCTGCATCGACGTGCATCACCACATGCTGCCGCCGCGCTACGTCGCGTACGGGCGCGAGCGCCTCCTCGGCAATGCGCCCGCGTTCGCGGAGGTGTTGCGCTGGACGCCCGAGCGCACGCTCGAGACCATGGACGCGCAACGGCATCGACAAGGCCGTGCTCTCGCTCACGCAGCCGGGACTGCGCTTCGACGATATCGCGGCGACCCGCGACATGATCCGTTACTGCAACGAATACGGGGCGGAGCTTGTGCGCGACCACCCCGGCAAGTTCGGCCTGTTCGCCACTTTGCCGCTCACCGATATCGACGGCAGCCTGCGCGAGATCGAATACGCCTTCGATACGCTCAAGGCCGACGGCGTCGGGCTGCTGACGAGCTACGGCAACCGCTGGCCGGGCCACCCGGATTTCGATCCGGTGTTCGAGGAGCTCAACCGGCGCAAGGCGGTCGCTTTCTTCCACCCGAACACGCCGGCCTGCTGCCTCAACCTCATTCCGGATCTCACGTCGCCGATCCTGGAATATCTGTTTAACACCGCGCGCGCGATCGCGAGCCTGATCGTGAGCGGGACCTTGAGCCGCCTCCCCGACCTCACCTGCATCTTCTGCCACGCCGGCGGCGGCCTGACGCCGCAGATGCGGAGGCTCACCCGCGCGGTCGACGGCAATCCGAAGCTCAGGCAGCGCGTGCCGGCGGGCGCCATGGCCGAGATCAGGAGGCTCTTCTACGACACCGCGCAGTCGGCCGATCCGGAAAACCTTGGCGCGTTGCTGAGCCTCGTGCCGGATACGCAGGTTCTGTTCGGCACCGACTATCCCTACCTGCAGCCGCCGATCACGACCGAGCCGATGGCGCGCCTCGGCTTCGACGACGCGCGCCTCAAGGCGATCGCGCGCGAGAATGCGTTGCGGCTGTTTCCACGGCTAATGCCCCGCTTCCGAAGCTCGTGAGTCGCCGCAGCACCCTCTGACACGAACTTCGGAAGCAAAGGGCATTAGCAACTCTATGATTTTAGTGCCGCTTTTCGATTTGAAGTTCCTAACCGAATTTTGCCTAGACCGTTGTGGGAACTTCAAATCGGCGGCACTAGCACGGGTGAGCGCTGAACGTCAGGCCGCCTTCGGCGCGTCCGGCTTGAAAGCGAGCGCGACGCCGTTCATGCAATAGCGCAGCCCCGTCGGCGGCGGACCATCCTCGAAGCGATGGCCCAGATGGCCGCCGCAGCGGGCGGCAATGCACTTCGGTGCGCGGCAGGAGGAGGACGTAGTCGGTCGAGGTGCCGACCGCCTTGTCGAGCGGCTGCCAGAAGCTCGGCCAGCCGGTGCCGCTGTCGTACTTGGTGTCGGAGGAGAACAGCGGCAGGTCACAGCCCGCGCAGGCGAACACGCCCTTGCGCTTCTCGTGGTTGAGCGGGCTCGAGCCCGGGATCTCGGTGCGGTGCAGCCGCAGCACGTCGTATTGCGCCTTGGTGAGGATGCGCCGCCATTCGCTGTCGGTCTTCTCGATCTCGAACCGTGCCCGGCCGCCCGCATCGTCGCTCTCGGTGAGCCAGCGCAAGCCCGCGGCCAAGCCGACCGCACCCACGCAGCCGAGAAGGGTTCGCCGGTTGAGCATCGCCATCGCCATGATCGGATCCTTTCTGCCCCATAGGCTAGTTCGATCCGGCCAATAGATTGTTACATGGCCCTAGTGGCGCAGCCCTTTTCGGCTTCACGTTCCCGCGATGGCGGCGTGAGTCGGCCGCGCTCAGTTAAAGCGCGGGGTCTTGTTCAGGTAGAACTTGCTCATGTCGGCGCGGTATTTCTCCATCTCGACCCGGTTGAGATCGACGTCCGGCTTGGCGTCGGGCGGCACCAGCGAGAAGTAGGGCGTCTTCTTCGATTCGACCTCGAATTCGGCGCGCGCCTTCTGGAGCAGTTCCGGCGACGTCATGAGGTCGATGATCGAGGCGGCGAGCACCTTGGCACCCGCCACCTGCCCCTTGTGCGAGATCGAGCTCGTCGGAGTCACCGCGGCCTTCCATTCGTGGTACTCGACGCCCGGGATCGCCGACGGGAAATTGAGGCTGCCGGCCGGCACCACCCAGGACACGTCGCCGTTGTCGTTCGAGGAAGACGGCCTGCGGCCGCTCGCCGAGCGGCGTCACCGCGTTGTGCGAGGCCGACGACCGGCAGCTCATGGCGTCTTCTGGAAGTCGTGGGCGAACGCTGTCCTCCTCCTCGGTCCATTTCGGCATGCCGACCGCGTCGATGTTCTTCTGGATCGCTTCGGCGATGGTCTTGTTGACGAGCTGCGGCCAGGCCGAGGCGCGCATACTTCGACGTCGACGGTGGTGCCGGTCATCAGCGCCGCGCCCTCGGCGATCTTGACGAGCTTGTCGTAGGTCGCCTTGGCGGCCGGCATCGAGGCGTCGCGCACGAACCACCAGATCTGGCCCGTTGTCCGCGATGATGTTGGGCTGGATGCCGCCGATTGTGATGGTGCGGTGCGCGCGGTAGGTCGGCCGCAGATGCTCGCGCAGCTTGTCGAAGCCGATGTCCATCAGCACGACCGCGTCGACCGCATCCTTGCCGTCCCAGGGATTGACCGCGCCGTGCGCGGTCTTGCCATGGAACGTGAACATCGAGCTGATCGCCGCGTAGTTGCCGATCCCGAACGCCGTGTCGAGCGTGTCGCGGATGTGCAGATAGATGACCGCGTCCACATCCTTGAAATAGCCGGCGCGCACGATGAAGGGCCGGCTCGCCAATCTGCTCCTCGGCGGGACCGAACGAGATCGCGACCGTGCCGGGGATGTTGTGGCGCTGCCATCACCTGCTTGACCGCGAAGGCCGCCATGGTGGCGACGCCGCCGTGCGTGTTGTGGCCCTCCATGTGGCCGGGCGCGTCCGTTGACCAGCGGCTTGCGCGCGAACTCACCCGGCGTCTGCGAGCCGCCCGGGAGCGCGTCGATCTCGGTGACGATGGCGATCTTGGGCTGGCCGCGAGCCGTACTCCGCCCAGACGTTGGTCGGCATGCCGGCGCCGCCGAGCTCGACCTTGAAGCCGGCGGCCTCCAGCGTCTCCTTCAGGAGCTTCGAGCCCTCGAATTCCTGCATGCCGAGCTCGCCGAAGTAGTAGATCGAGTCGCTGATGTCGGTCATCTGCTGGGCGTTGCGGTCGATCACCTCGAAGGCGAGGTCCTTGCGCTCGTCGGCCGACGCCGCGCCCGCGAGCGGCAGGATCAGGCCAGCCACCGCGACAACGTTGATCCAGGTCTTATTCTGCACTGTTAGGCTCCATCTCTCTTCGCCTAGGGTGGTGTAGCCCGGATGGAGCGAAGCGCAATCCGGGGTCGAACTCGTCAGTTGCGAGGCTGCCCCGCATTTCGCTTCGCTTCATGCGGGCTACCCGGCTTTCCGGCAGGGATGGCCGAAATGGTACGTTGACGGCTTGTGAGCGGCAAGGTTGCCGTGTTTAGTCCGCATGGCACCCCCGCAAGTAAGACGGAAAGACATGCGTTTTGAAGGCACCAGCGGCTACGTGGCGACCGACGACCTCAAGGTCGCGGTCAACGCCGCCATCACCCTCGAGCGCCCGCTCCTGGTCAAGGGCGAGCCCGGCACCGGCAAGACCGTGCTGGCGATCGAGATCGCCAAGGCGCTCGGCGCGCCGCTGATCGAGTGGCACGTCAAGTCGACCACCAAGGCGCTGCAGGGCCTCTACGAGTACGACGCGGTGTCGCGGCTGCGCGACAGCCAGCTCGGCGACGCGCGCGTGCACGACATCCGCAACTACATCAAGCGCGGCAAGCTGTGGGAGGCGTTCATCGCCGACGAGCGGCCGGTGCTGCTGATCGACGAGATCGACAAGGCCGACATCGAGTTCCCCAACGACCTGCTGCAGGAGCTCGACCGCATGGAGTTCTTCGTCTACGAGACCGGCGAGACCGTGAAGGCGCGGCGGCGGCCGATCGTGGTCATCACCTCGAACAACGAGAAGGAGCTGCCGGACGCCTTCCTGCGCCGCTGCTTCTTCCACTACATCCGCTTTCCCGATCCCGA
Source organism: uncultured Pseudomonadota bacterium (assembly GCA_963736345.1). GTDB lineage: Bacteria > Myxococcota > Myxococcia > Myxococcales > Anaeromyxobacteraceae > Anaeromyxobacter. The sequence goes on from CAVTOU010000018.1 coordinate 4,457, forward strand.
CACCATGCGGGCGATCATCGAGGTGCATTTCCCCGGCATCAAGCAGCGCCTGGTCGGCGAGGCGCTGCAAGCTGTTCTACGAGATCCGCGAGGTGCCGGGCATGAAGAAGAAGCCGTCGACCTCCGAGCTGCTCGACTGGCTCAAGCTCCTGATGGTCGAGGACATCGGCCTCGAGACGCTGCGCGAGCGCGACCCGAAGAAGCTGATCCCGCCGCTGCACGGCGCGCTGCTCAAGAACGAGCAGGACGTGCACCTGTTCGAGCGGCTCGCCTTCATGGCGCGGCGCGAGGGCCGCTGACGCGGCCTGTTTGCCGCCCGGTTACTTGCTCGCCTGCAACGCCATCTGGCCACCTTCCTCCGCGCCCTGCTGCAGGAACCTCTGCACGATCTCCGCGGCGGGCTTGGCGCTGCTGAAGAAATAGCCCTGCATCTCGGTGCAGCCGACGCGTCTGCAGCGTCTCCATCTGCTGCTTGGTCTCGACGCCTTCCGCGGTCGACACCATGTTGAGGCACTTTGCGAGCCCCGCGACCGCGTGCACGATGGCGAGCGGCTCGGCCGCGCTCGAGATGTCCTGGATGAAGGAACGGTCGATCTTGATCTTGTCGAACGGAAAGCTGCGCAGGTAGCTCAGCGAGGAATAGCCGGTGCCGAAGTCGTCCATGGCGATCTGCACGCCGAGCTCGCGCAGCTTGTGCAGCATGGCGAGCGTGCCGAAGGTGTTGTGCATGAGCACGGATTCCGTGATCTCGAGCTGCAGCCGGTTGGGCCGCCATGCCCGACTCCGCGAGCGCGCTCATCACGACCGTCCAACAGGTTGCGGCTCTTGAGCTGGACCGGCGAGAGGTTGACCGCGACCTTGATGTCGCTCGGCCATTCGCCGCTTCCAGGCAGGCCGGTCCTGCAGCACCCATTCGCCGATCGGGACGATCAGGCCGGTCTCCTCGGCGATCGGGATGAAGTCGGCCGGCGAGATCAGTCCGCGGTCGGGATGATGCCAGCGCAGGAGCGCTTCGAAGCCCGAGATCTCGTTGGTCTCGAGATTGACCAGCGGCTGATAGTGGAGCTCGAACTCCTCGTTGGCGATGGCGCTGCGCAGATCCATTTCGAGGTCGCGCCGCGCCTTCATGCGCGCATCCATCTCCGGCTCGAAGAAGCGGTAGGTGCCGCGTCCGTCGCCCTTGGCGCCGTACAGCGCCATGTCGGCGTTCTTGAGCAGCTGGTCGGGCGTCGCTGGCGTCGATGCGGCGCGATCGAGATGCCGATGCTGATGTCCACCACGATCTGGTGGCCATCGAGATGGAACGGCTTCACGATCGAGTCGCGGATGCGCCGCGCGAGGCCCGCCGCATCGGTCGGCTGCTGCATCGACGTCATGATGATCGCGAACTCGTCGCCGCCCAGGCGCGCGATCGTATCGGGCTCGCGGGTGCAGCCGCGCAGCCGGTCCGCCACCACCTTCAGGAGCTCGTCGCCGACCGGATGTCCGAGCGTGTCGTTGACGCTCTTGAAGCGGTCGAGATCGAGACAGAGCACGGCGAGGATCTCGCCGCGCTTCACGCGCTTGAGCTCGTGCTCGAGCCGCTCGCGCAGCAGCACGCGATTGGGCAGATCGGTCAGCGCGTCGTGGCGCGCCATGTGCACGATCCGCTCCTCGGCGCGCTGGCGCTCGGTGACGTCCTCGTGCGTCGCCAGCCAGCCGCCGCCGGCGAGCGGCTTGTTCACGATCGAGAAGACCCGGCCCTCGACGCCGCTCCTGACGATCATGTTGGAGGTCTCGCCGCCGGCGAGGTCGCTGCGGACCTTCTCGATGTATTCCTCGGGATCGTCCGAGAACGTTCCGGTTGCGATCCGATGCTTGAGCAGATCGCGCAGCGTGCAGCCGGGCTTGGCGATGTCGGACGACAGCCCATACATCTCGATGTAGCCGCGATTGCAGAAGACCAGCCGCATCTCCTGGTCGAACATCAGCACGCCCTGAGACATGTTGTTGAGGACCATGTCGAGGAGCTCCCGCCCCTCGGCGGCCGCCCCACGCTCGGCCCGCGCACTGCCGCGAAAAGACACGACGCTCGCGGCAGCGGCGCCTCGTTGCCTCGGGGTATCCATGCTTTCGCCTCCAGAATCGCCAGTGGAGCGGTCACACCAAACCGCTTCCCTCATAGCGGACGAGCCTTGGAAACCCTTCAATGGATCGCGCACAGTTTTACTTAAAAATTTATCATGTTTGAGACGCATATTAGGGTGCTGGGTCAGCGACCGGCAGGCCGTCGCCCCGGCAATACCTAGTCCTGCTATCGCACCCGGCGCGGCGCCAGGAGATCGCGCCAGTCGAAGCGGGGCGCGGCGCCCGCAGGCTTGTCCGTCGGCTCATCCGCCGTCCCCGGCGCGGCGGGCTCGGGCTGCGACGCCGCCTTGCGCTTGGCGTCGCGCGCGGCCGCATAGGCCGATGGCCCCGGCGGCGCGCCGCCGGTCTGGCGCACCACGCTCAGGCGATATTCTTCCTCGCGTCGGCGCGACTGCCGCGCGCGCAGCTCCTCGCGCGAACGCGACCACGCGTAATAGGCCTGCGCCGCCACGCGGCCCACCGGTCCGCCCGCCCACACCAGCTCGAACGGCAGGAACAGCCGCCAGGTATCGTCGCTTTCGTCGATGGCGCGCGCGATGATGTTGCCGGCCATCGCGGTGGTGTTCAGGCCGTGTCCGCCGAAGCCGCTCGCGAGCCACACGCCGGGCGCAAGCTCGCCGATCTGCGGCATGCGGTGGAGCGTATTGCCGAGCACGCCGGTCCAGACGTGCTCGATCTCGACCGGCTTGAGCTGCGGATAGATGCGCTCGATCTCGCCCTTGAGCTTGCTCGCGAACCGGCGCGGGCTGCCTTCCCAGGTGGTGATCCCGCCCGACCACATCAGGCGGCCGCCCTCGATGATCCGATAGTGGCTGTCGGCCAGATCGGTGTCGCTGATCGCCCCGCCATAGCCGATTGCTTCGGCGAGCTTGTCGCCAAGCGGCCTGGTGGTCGCCACATAGGTCCACACCGGCAGCAGCGTGCCCGATACGCGCGGCAACAGCGAGCCGAGATGCACATTGCCGGCGAGCACGACATGGGCGGCACGCATCCGCCCGGACGGCGTGTTGATCAGCTTGCGCACGCCGGCCGCGTCGGTCGAGAGCGCAGGCGTGTTCTCGAAGATGCGCACGCCGGCCGCCTCGGCGACGCTGGCAAGCCCGAGCGCGTAGTTGAGCGGATGAATGCAAAACGCGGTCGGGAAGTGGATGCCGTGGAAATAATGATCCGTCCGCAGCGCGTCGCGGACGCGCTCGATCGGCCAGCCCTCGACGAGGGCGCCGAAGTCCTGACCGAGCAACCGGACCAGCGCCAGATCCTCGTCGGCGTCGTCGCTCTTGGAGACCTTGAGCCAGCCTCCCTCGACCATGCGGACGCCGGGCATCCCGGTCTCGCGGATCGTCGCACGCACATATTCGGCGCCCGCGTCCGAGAGCTCCCACAGCCGCTTGGCCTGGTCGAGCCCGACCCGCCGCACCACCGCGTCCATGTCCTGCGCAAAGCCCGGCAGGACGAAACCGGTATTGCACCCGGAGGCGTTCCAGGCGATCCGCCGCGCCTCCAGCACCGCCACCGACCAGCCGCGCAGCGCAAGCTCGCGCGCCGTCGTCAGCCCGGCGAGGCCCGCGCCGATGACGCAGACCTCGACATCGACACCGGTCGCAAGCGCCGCCCGCTCGGGCGCCGACAGCATCGTTTCGGTGTACCAGCTCGGCGCGTAGGCCGGCCCCTCGGACGCGCTCACGGTGCCTTCCTGAAATTGCCACGGTCCCGCCGCCGCAGCCATGCTAGACTGTTGCGCATCAAAAATCGATCCATTGCCCGACCTGGTTGCCATGCGCTTGATTCTGCTTCGACACGCCAAGGCCGAGAAGGCCGAGCCCGGCACGGCCGACCGCGACCGCACGCTGAATGCGCGTGGCTACAGCGATGCGCCGAAGCTTGGCGCCTACATGGCGCACCACGCGCTGCGGCCGGACCGGGCGCTGGTCTCCGACGCGCGGCGCACGCGCGAAACCTGGGAAGGCTTGAGCAAGGCCTGGCCGGCGCCGCCGCCCGTGAGCTACGAGGCCGCCCTGTACAATGCGGGACGCGAGTCGATCCTCGACGTGATCCGGAAGGGCGCCGGCGAAGCCGCCGCGGTGCTGGTCGTCGGCCACAATCCCGGGCTCCATGACGCCGCCCGCTTGCTGATCGCCGCCGGCGACGTCGAGGCGCGCGAGCGCCTGAACGAGGGGCTGCCCACCTCCGGGCTGCTGGTGATCGACTTCGCGGGCGGCGACTGGCAGGCGTTGCACGCCCGCAGCGGACGGCTCGAGCGCTTCATTACGCCGCGCTCGCTGCGCTCCGCGGCGGATTGAGCATGATCCCGAAAAGTTGCAGACTTTTCGGATAAGATCATGCGACCAAACAAAAGCTTGGAGCGAAATCGCTATTCAACTTGAAGTGATCTTCGCGCCAGAAGGCTGGCGCATTTCGCCGCGGACGAGCGCCGAGAACGTGGTTCCCGCCTCTTAAGAAGTCGTGGCAGTATGGGGTCATGGTTCGAGTCCTGCCGGGGAAAGGGACGCCGCCATGTTCAAGCAGATTCTTGTTCCGATCGATCTGTCCGATCTCGAGCTCGCCAAGCCTGCGATCGCGACCGCGGTGTCGATGGCGCAGCAGTCGGGCGGCGCGATACGCCTGGTCAACGTGCTGCCGCTGACGCCCGTGATGCTCGCGGAATACGTGCCACCCGACTTCGAGATGCAGCAGCGCAAGGCCGCCGAGGACGCGCTCGCCATCATCACCAGGGAGTCCGGTCTCGACGCGTCGCGCGTGTCATCGACCGTGCGCCAGGGCGGCGTCCACCAGGAGATCCTGGACGAAGCCGCCATCACCAAGACCGATCTGATCGTGATGAGCTCGCACCGGCCGCAAAAGCCTGGCCTGCGCACCTACTTCCTGGGCTCGAACGCGGGCCACGTGGTGCGCTACGCGAAATGCTCGGTTCTGGTGGTGCGCGACCAGCGGGGCTGAGCGACGTCGTCCGAAACGCCGCGCGGCGATCAGTGATCGCCGGTGAGCTTGTCGATCTTCGGCAGCTCGGGAAAGAGGCGCATCCACAACAGCGTGACCGCGATGGCGCCGAGCCCGCCGATCAGCACGGCCGGCACCGCGCCGAACCAGGTCGCCATGAGGCCGGCGCGGAAATCGCCCAGCATGCCGGAGGTGCCGGTGAACATCGTATTCACCGAGGTGACGCGCCCCAGCATCTCGTTGGGCGTGCGCGACATCACCAGCGAGTGCCGGATCACGACGCTGATCGAATCGGCGGCCCCATAGGCCGCGAGCGCCATCATCGAGACGACGAGCCATTGCGACAGGCCGAACAGCGCGATGGCGAGCCCATAGGCCGCCACCGAGGCGAACAGGTAGGTGCCGGCGCGCCGCGTGATGGTGTGATGCGCGAGCACGATCGATATCGTGAGCGCGCCGATCGCCGGCGCCGAGCGCAGGAGGCCGAGCCCCCACGGGCCGGTGCCCAGCACGTCGCGCGCAAAGACCGGCAGCAGCGCGGTGACGCCGCCCAGCATGACCGCGAACAGGTCGAGCGAGATGACGCCGAACAGCACCTGGCGGCCGCGGATGTAGCTGAAACCCGCAAACAGCGAAGCGAGCGTCATCGGCGCTCTTTCGCGCCGGGCGTGCACGGTCTGAACGAGGCTCACCAGCACCGCCGCCGCCACGAAGATCGCCACGCAAAATCCATAGACCGTGGCCGGCCCGAGCAGATAGAGCAGGCCCCCGATCGCGGGGCCGGTGATGATCGCGGTCTGTTGTGCGCTCGCGGCGGCCGCGATCGCGCGCGGCAGCACCGACTGCGGCACGATGTCGGGCAGCATCGCGTGGATGGTCGGCATCTCGAAGGCGCGCGCAATGCCGACCAGGAACATGATCACGAAAATGATGTCGCGCGTGAGCCAGCCCCCGAGCGAGCCGGCCGCCAGCGCAATGGCGCCCACCGTCTTGATGGCCTGCATGACTGCGATCACCACGCGGCGGTCGCAGCGGTCGGCCACCTGCCCGACGAAGACCGACAGCACGACCAGCGGCACGAATTGAACGAGGCCGACGATCCCGAGGTCGAGCGGGTTGTTGGTGAGGCCATAGAGCTGCCAGCCGACCGCGACCGCCAGCATCTGAAATGCGCCGTTGGTCGAGGTGCGCGCGCACCAGAACATGACGAATGAGGGGTGCCGCAGGAGACTCGGCACATGGTCGGATGTGGACATCGGAGAGCGCGTTATAGCGGCATCGCTATACGCGTGTCGATTGGCCGCAGGCCGGCGACCACCGATTTCTTCAGATGGCGAACGGACGAGCGGCGGACCTCGGCAAGGGTCGCGTCCGGGGCGTGCGTCTTGGCAATCTCGGTCAGGGCATCGGTCCACGCCAATGCGGCCCGCTCCCGCTCGGTGTAAATCGCCGACTCGCGCCAGGCATCGAGAAGGAGCAGCCGCTCGTCGCGCGCGTCCTGCGCCTTCACGTCGGCAACATCGTGAAATCGAGTGAAACTCTCTTCAAATGGGTGTGACTCGTTTGCCCGCTGCCGTGCCCGCAACGACAATGAGAACGGTTTGATTGCACGCCGCGCGCGTCGCCGCGCCCGTTTCGGCGGCACGGAGTGGGCTAAAATCCGACGACGGCTTCGAGCGTCTTGCCGGCTGCTTCCTGCGCCCGTCGCGTGGCCTCGAGCTGCTCCTGCGAGCCGCGCACCAGCGCGATCTCCTTGGCGAATTCGGGCGACGCCGAGAGCCGCTCCTTCCAGGCAAAGACATTGGGGTGCAGCCGCTCGAACGGATAGCCGGCGAGCGACAGCCGATGCGCATAGATGAGCCAGGCGATGTCGAGCACGCTCAGCGCCTCGCCCATCAGATAAGGCTGCCGCGCCAGCTGCTTGTCGAGCGCGTCGAACTCGGCGCGGAATTTCTGCGCCGACGCCCGCGCATGCGCGTCGGTGAAGCCTTCCCGCGCGGCGCGCTGCCAGTATTCGATCTGGATCTCCTTGTCGCGGTCGGCGAGCCCCTGCACGGTGCCCGAACCATTGGCGGCGTAGCTCGCCAGCGCCTCCGCGGGTTTCGGCGGCCCGGGTGGCGCGAACACGAAGCGGAAGCTCAGCGTGCGCAGATCGAGATGCAGCTCGTCCTCGTGCTTGAGCAGCGCGGAGACCTCGTTCTCGTGTCCGGCCGGGATGAGCTTTGGCGTCGGAAATGTCTTCTCGAGATAGGTGATGATGTCGTTGCTTTCGATGTGCACGGTGCCGTCGTGCACCAGCACCGGGACAAGCCCGCGCGGATTGATGCCGAGAAACCACGGCCGGAAGTTCTCATTGCTGGGCAGGTCGATGGGGTGCGATTCCCAGGGGATGGCCTTGAGATTAAGGAAGATGCGGAGCTTCTGCGAGCACGAGGAGCCCATGAAGTGCAGGACGTGCACGCCCTTCCAGTCGAGCACTTCACGGGTCCTGATGTCGCTGTCGACGAGCCGGACCACGGCTTATTTCAGCTTCACGTTGGCGGCCTTGATCACCTTGGCCCAGCGCTCGACTTCGGCGCGCATGTAGTCGGCGGTCTCCTTCGGAGTGCCGCCGACCGACTTCCGCCGACAGGCTGGCGAAGCGGGGCGCGAGCGCAGGCTGCTTGAGCGCCTCGTTGATGTCGGCGTTGATCTTGTTGACGATCGCCGCCGGCGTCTTGGGCGGCGCGACCACCGCATAGAACGCCTCCGACTCGAACCCCGGCAAGGTCTCGGCCATCGTCGGCACATTGGGCAGCGACGCCATGCGCTTGGGGCTCGCGACCGCGAGCAGCCGCAGCTTGTCGCCCTTCACCAGCGCGAGCGAGACACCGAGATTGTCGAACATCATGTCGACCGTGCCGCCGACGAGATCGTTGAGCGCCGGCGCCGTGCCGGTGTAGGGCACGAGCTGAACCTTCACGCCCGCCATCATCTGGAACATCTCGGTGGTGAGATGCGAGGTCGAGCCGTTGCCCTGGGTGGCCACATTGATCTTGCCCGGATTGGCCTTGGCGTAGGCAATCACCTCGGCGAACGACTTGGGAGCAAATTTCGGATTGACCACCAGCGCGTTCGGTATCCGCGCCAGCACCGCGATCTTCTCGAACTGAGTGGGATCGAAGTTGAGCTTCGGGTAGAGGTTCTGGTTGATGACGAGCGGCGGCGGCGGCGCCGACAGCAGCGTATAGCCGTCCGGCTCCGCCTTGTAGGCAAGCTCGGCCCCGATGTTGCCGGCGGCGCCGGGACGATTCTCGATCACCACCGGCTGGCCCCACTTGCGCGAGAGCCACTCGCCGACGATGCGCGGCACCACGTCGGCGGAGCCGCCGGCCGGGAACGGCACGATGATCTTCACCGCGCGCGTCGGATAGTCCTGCGCGCCCGCCGATGGCGCCGCCGCGATAGCGGCAATGAGCGCCGCAATCGCGATCAGACCCGGCGAGCGGGCCCTGCCCTTTGCATGGCAATCGTAAGCCATCTGTGTCGTCTCCGTTCTTTGTTCGATCAATCGATGGAAATCTTGGCCGCGCCGATGATCGGGCCCCACTGCTGCTCGCTGCGCCGGATCATGTCGCGCATCTGGTCAGGCGTGTTGCCGAGCGGCTCGGCCTCCAGCGACAGAATGCGCTTGCGCACGTCGGGCAGCTTGAAGGCCTGTCCGATGGCGTCCGACACCTTGCGGGTAATCTCCTTCGGCGTCTTGGGCGGCGCTCCGACCGCCATCCAGGTGTCGGCATAAACGCCCGGCAGCGTCTCCGCAATGGTGGCGACCTTCGGGTAGTCCTTGAGCCGCTCGTGGCTGCCGACCGCGAGAAACTTCAGCCGCCCGATGTCGATGTTCTGCTTGTTGGCCAGGAGATAATCCGGCACCAGGTCGATATTGCCGGCCACCAGATCGTTAATGGCGGGCGCGCTGCCCCGATAAGGCACCTCGGTCATCTTGAACGCGCCTTTGAGCTTCAACAGCTCGCCCAGGAGATGCCCGGTATTGCCCTTGCCCTGGTGGCCGTAATTGACCTTGTCGGGATTGGCCTTGGCGTAGGCGATGAAGCCGGGCAGATCGTTGGCGGGAAAGTTGCCGCGCGCGAGCAGGGTCAGCGGATAGGCGGCGAGCACGCTCACCGGCTCCATGGTGCGCGTATCGAAGCCCGATTTCGTGAACAGCAGGTGGGTGATGCTGAAGGCAAGCTGCGGCGCGCACAGGAGCGTGTAGCCATCGGGCGGCGAGCGCATCACCTGCTCGGTGCCGATCCGTCCGCCGGCGCCGCCGGCGCGGTTCTCGATCACGATCTGCTGGCCGAGGATGCCGCCGGCCTTGTCGGCGGCAAGACGGCAAAGGAGATCGGCGGTGCCGCCGGCCGGCAACGGCACCACCATGGTGATCTGGCGCGACGGATAGGCCGCCTGCGCGTGCGCGGGCGATGCCGCCGCGCAAGCCAGGAGGACGGCGATCAGCGCAAAAGTCTCGCGACGGCATGTCATGTCGGATCCTCACTCATAATAAGCAGGTGCATACTTGCGCAGCGCAACCTCGCTCGGCTCATGGCCGATCCACAGTTGAGCATTGTGCTCCTTGAGGACGGCGGCCATGCGGTCGAGCGTCGCAAGCGACTGGGCGTGGTTGAAGTTCTGGGTCGGCGCCCGCTTGTTGTCCCAGTTGGCCTTGGTGTGGACGGCGTCGCCGGAGAGGAGCAGCGCCCCGGTCTTGGGCAGCTTGACCAAGAGGCACTGGTGGCCGGGCGAATGGCCCGGCGTCGAGATCAGCATCACGCTGCCGTCGCCGAACACGTCGTGGTCGCCGTCGGCCTTGATCGCTTTCATGGCCGGGTTGAAGCGCGGCTTGCCGGATGGATCGGGCCATTCATACTCGGCCTTCTGCACCACCAGCGTTGCCTGCGGAAACAGGCTCACGTTGCCGACGTGATCGCCGTGCGAATGCGACAGCGCGAGATAGCGCACGTCCGACGGCTTCACGCCGATCTCCGCAAACTGCGAGGCGAGCGTCTTCTTGACGTGCCAGACGCCGGCGCTGCTCTTCTGGCCTTCCGGCTTCGAGGCGACCGCATCGCCAAGGCCGGTGTCCCAGAGTAGCCAGCCTTGCGCGTGCTTGAACAGATAGCAGGTGCTCGACAGCGCGCCGGGACCGGAATAGCCGGGCGAGAACCGGCCCATGTCGTTGAGCGCGATGTCACCGCAATAGAACACATACATCCGCTCGAGCCCCGGCTTGGCCGCCTGCGGCAGCGCGGGCGCAATCGACGCAACGACCGCGAGGACCGCTGCAGCAAGGCTTGCAATCGCTTTCATGGTCACTCCTCCCTGTTTGTCTTCTTTTCATGGTGCTCTCTGTTCGTATCTCTGTCGTATCTCTGGTCGTATCCCCTATTCGTAGTAGTCAGGCGCGAGCTTGAGCGTCGCGCGCTGCGGCGCATCGTGATTGATCCAGAGCTGCGCCTTGTGCTGCGCGAGAAGATCGGCGATGCGCTGGTAGGATGCCATCGTTTTCTCTCGATCGACGTTGTTCGCCGGCACGTAACGCTTCTCGAAGCTCGCCTGGATGTGCACCGCATCGCCGGTGAGCAGCACGGCGCCGAACTTCGGCAGCTTGACCAGCAGCGCCTGGTGGCCGGGCGTGTGGCCCGGCGTCGAGATGATGGTGACGCTGCCGTCGCCGAACACGTCGTGATCGCCCTCGAGCTTGGTCACCGGATGCGTCGGCTTGAAGCGCGGGCCGGACGGCGACGGCCAGTCGTATTCCGCCTTCTGCACCAGGAGCATCGTCTGCGGAAACAACTCGACATTGCCGACGTGGTCGGGATGGGTATGTGACACAGCCAAGTATTTAATGTCGGCAGGTTTCAACCCGAGCTTGTCAAGCTCACCGGCGAGCGTCTTGGAGCGGCGCCAGTGGGGCGAGCCATTGGTGCCGGGCCGTCCATTCGGCATGCCGGCGACGGCGTCGGAAACACCGGTGTCCCAGACCATGTCGCCGCGCGCATGGCGGATCAGATAGCAATTGCCCACCATATCAAGCGGTTTGCCCACATCGACGCCAGGCGTCCAACGCGACTTGTCGGGACCAACCGAGGTGCCGCAATCAATGATGTAGAGGCGCCGGATGCCCGTCTCGGTCTGCGCCAGGGCGAGATCCGCGCCCAGCGCCAAGCTGACCGCGGCCGCCAACAAGACTGAAATCGACTTCATCGCCTTTCCTCCCGGGAAACACTGCTTATTTTATTGGCGGCGAAGAGCCGGGGCGACGCTCGGGCGCCGGCCTCTGCTGCCGTCGTGAAACCTGTTGATCGTCACCGCTATGTCATTCGACAGAGCCGCTGTGTTCAAGCAAGATGGCGAAGTTCCAGACCAGGGCAGATTCCCGCCCAGCTCAGCCGGACATGCCGGGCGGCCTCAAGGTTCCTGCGCTGGTCCGCGCTGAGTTTCAGGATTGCTTGAGTTCACCTGACGGGCCGGCATCGCAGGCGAGATTGCCCTTGAAACTGCGCCCTATGATGGACAAAAGGCGGATCGATAACAACCAGGCGACGTCCCTGGGCGAAGGCGTCAGGAATCAAATACGAGGCCTCTCATGATCAGCTACCTTGTCCGGGCCGGTGCTGCGGCCCTCATCGGCATTGCCGCGCTCGCGACCGAATCACCCGCGCGCACTCCCTTCGACGGCGCCTGGAGCGTGCTCATTGTGACGACCAGAGGCGATTGCGACCGTGCCTATCGTTACGGCATCACGATCACCAATGGCGCTATGATTTATGACGGCGGCGTCGTCAATTTGTATGGCCGTGTCAACCGCAGCGGCCATGTTCGCGTCACGGTGACATCCGGCAACGCGCGCGCGAACGGCACCGGACGCCTCAACCGGGTGGCCGGCAAGGGCGCCTGGAGCGGCATGTCCGGCCCAAGCCATTGCTCGGGCTACTGGCAAGCGAGGAGAACGAGTTCCGCCGATCTGAAGTCCCTGCAGCACTTGCGGCAATCTCGGCTGGGAACTTCGGCTCGAAAAGCGGCACTAAAATCATAGAGTTGCTCGCGTCAGGAGCACGAGCGCCGGAAGCGGTGTACTGCTCCGGCGCAGCCCTAATTGCGGCGCAGTTCCGCCCGATGGTCCGCCCGACAACCGGGGGGCGTTGCCTGCGACACGGGCAACGCAGTGTGCCATCGAGGTTGACTGTTCGGATGTGGTAGCGTTCTGACAGTCGGCTGTTTTTGAATCGATCGGAGAGCCCCGTGCATCCTTTCCGTACATTTTTGAGCCTGGCCGCCGGCATCACGATCGTAGGCGCCTTGGTGTCGCCGGCCCTGGAAGGTTCGCTGCTCGGCACCGACACGGCCTATGCGCAGAGCCGCAAGGCTCCGCGCAAGGCCAAGCAGGTCCCCAAGCAGGTCCCGAAGGATCAGCCGCGCACGCCGTTCACGCTCGAGGAGCAGAACGCCGCCGTGATCCCCGGCATTCCGGACGCCCGGGTGTGGGGTGATTCGGATGCCGATTTCCGGCGCGTGCTGCCGAGCGCGAGCGGCCCGTGGCTTGCGCTCTCCGGTGGCGGCGCGGACGGCGCCTATGGCGCCGGCCTGCTGAAGGGCTGGACGCAATCGGGCAAGCGGCCCGACTTCGCGCTGGTGAGCGGCTCCAGCATCGGAGCCCTGATCGGCCCCTACGCCTTCCTCGGCCCGAGCTACGACGAGGATCTGCAAAAGAATTTTGCCGAGATCACCGCCGCGGACGTGTTCGAGGACAAGCAGACTCCCGAGAGCCTGTTCGACAGCTGGCCGCTCAAGGAGCTGATCGAGAAGCGGGTCACCCCCAAGATGCTCGCCGATGTCGCGGCCGAGCACCGCAAAGGGCGCCGCTTCCTGGTGGCCACCACCAATCAGGATGCCGGCCGCCGCGTGATCTGGAACATGGGCGCGATCGCCGCGCGCGGCGACGACAAGGCGCTCAAGCTGTTCCGCGACGTGCTGCTCGCCTCATCGAGCATCCCCGGTTTCTTTCAGCCGGTCATGATCGACGTCGAGGCGAACGGCAAGAAATTCCAGGAGATGCATCTCGACGGCACGATCACGGCGCCGTTCTTCGTCGTCCCGGAGTCGATGCTGGCGGCGGGCGGCGGCGCGGCTGCCGACCAATCAGGTCTATGTGATCATCAATTCGAAGCTCAATCCGAGTTCTCGATGCCTGAGCGCAGGATCAGCCTGATCCTGGGCCGCACCATCGGCGTGGCGCTGACCGCGGCGCTGAAGGCGGAGCTGCTGCTGGTGACCTCGAGCGCGCCGCGGCTCGGCGTCAATGTCAACGTCGCCTACGTGCCCGAGACGTTCAACCATCCCAACCGCGGCCTGTTCGACCACGGCTATATGGATGCATTGTTCAAGTACGGCGTCGAGCAGTCCGCGAAGGGCGAGGGCTTCACCAGCAAATCGGCCGGCGCCGGCGAGCGCCGCTCGGAGAGCAAGCGCTAGCAGACGAGTTCATTCAGGCAGCGCTCTAGCGCGGCGGCAGAGCGGACGACCTCTGTCTTCGGCTCGGTAATCGCACCGCGACCTTCCAGGCGATCCAGAACACCAGGAAGTACATCGTGATCGATACGACCAAGACTGACATGTGGCGAATAGAGCCGGTCGATCGACCAGCCCGACCCCGATGGTGACGGCACTGCCCAACGACGACAGCAGACGATATAAGCGATCAGCAAATTCATACGCGGCTCCCCAGTTGGTCCGACGCGCAGGGTCGGCGGGAATGGGGACAAGCTCAATCGGGCCGAGACGATCGGTCGCGCGCTCGCGCTGCGCCCGGATGTCGCAGGCGCAGACCAGGCCGATCAGGGCGTGGGGGGCGCTTCGCTGGTTCTGATCTCGATCTCGGAGGTGAGCGTGCGGTGCACCGGGCACTTGTCGGCAATTTCAAGGAGTCGCGCATGCTCAGCCTGGTCGAGCGCGCCCTCGATCGTGATCGTGCGGTCGATCCGGTCGATCATGCCTTCCTTGGTCTCGCAGGTTTCGCAATCGGCGGCGTGCACCTTGTTATGCGACAACCGCACCGTGACCCGGTCGAGCGGCAATTTCTTGCGCTCGGCATAGAGGCGCAGCGTCATCGACGTGCAGGCGCCGAGCCCGGCGAGCAGCAGGTCGTAAGGCCCGGGGCCGCTGTCGAGACCGCCGACGCGCTCGGGCTCGTCCGCCAGGAACCGGTGCCGGCCGACAGTGACCTCCTGCTGGAAACGTCCCCGTCCCGTCTCGCTGACCACGACTTCGTTCTCCGCCGTCTGCGCGCGCGGCTCGGGCATTTCGAGATAGCGTTCCGCCCACGCCGCAATGACGTTCGCCACATAGGCGGCGTCGCTGCGGCGGCTGAGGAGGTGATCGGCGCCGGCGAGCGAGACAAAGCTCTTGGGATGTTTCGCCGCCTCGAAGATGTGGCTCGCGTTCTCGATCCCGACGACTTCGTCGGTCGGCGAATGAAAGATCAGCAGCGCCTTGCGCAGCCCTGCGATCTTCGTTTTGAGATTCTGCTCGGCGACGTCGTCGATGAAGCTGCGGCGGATGCGGAACGGCCGGCCCGCCAGCGCGACCTCGATCTCGCCGTGTTGCGCGATGTCGTCGAGCTTGTCCTTGAACAGGCCCGGTGACGTGGCTGGGATCGCACGGCGCCGCGATCGTGACCACCGCGCGCGCCTCCGGCACCTCGGCGGCGGCCGCGAGCACCGCTGCGCCGCCCAGGCTGTGCCCGATCGAGGATCGCGGGCGCGCGCCTGCCTTCGCGCAGAGCATTGGCCGCCGCCACCAGGTCGGCGACGTTGGATGAGAACGTGGTGTTGGCGAATTCGCCTTCGCTCGCGCCGAGGCCCGGTGAAGTCGAAGCGCAGCACGCCGATGCCGAGCGCGGTCAGCGCTTGCGCAATGCGGCGCGCGGCATGCACGTCCTTGCCGCAGGTGAAGCAATGCGCGAACAGCGCGTAGGCACGCGGCTCCCCGGCCGGCGTGTCGATCAGCGCGGCAAGCCGCTCCCCCTGGGCGTTGACGAAATCAAACCGTTCGGCGGGCATCTCTCCCCTCCTGCGCTGGCTGGCAAGCGACCGGTGACGTTACCAGGACGTTAAGAGAAGCGGACGTCGAAACGATCCCTTAGCCAAGACGGCGCGGCAACGGTCCTTGAACCTATTGCTGCCATAAAGCGACAAACGGCAGAGGCGGGAAACCAAACCCGACATCGGGCGTTCCCTTGCAGACCGGCGAAGCCGGCGTGACACAGGACGAGGCAGATGACTAAGATCCAGAAGAATCTTCGTAATTTCGCGCTCGGCGCGGGCATCTTGGGAGTTGCGGCTATTCTTGGCACAACCACGCCGGCCGGCTCTTCGCCCAATTTCGACGGCGTCTGGAGCGTCGTGATCGTCACCGAGAAGGGCGCCTGCGATCGCGCCTACCGTTATCCGATCCGTATCCGCAACGGCTCCATGATCGCCGAAGGGTCGAGCCCAGCCACCATCAACGGCAAGGTCGCCAGCAACGGGCGCGTGACCGTCACGGTGAGCGCCGGCAGCAAGAGCGCGACCGGCTCGGGCCGCCTCTCCGGCACCGTCGGCACCGGCTCATGGCAGGGCGGCGAGTGCTCCGGCACCTGGGAAGCGGAGCGCCGCGGCGCCTGACGCGACCCGCGCGAGGCGAGCCGAACGGAGGTTCGCGCCAGCTCTCACTTCGCTCGATTGACTTCTTTGGATTTTGGTTCGACCTCTCCCGCGCGCCGGGCGAGGTCGAATGCTTGGCGCGGCGCACGCAAGCGCGTGGAGGATTGTCGCTATCCTGTTGCCGGGACAAGCGTGTCGGGCACTGTGCACAACTCAATTCCACTTCGCCTGAAAATGCACTACAGATGGCGCCCCTGCCGGGGCCCAGCTCGCAATGACGACACCGATCAGTGAATTACCGCGCACCGACCTGCCTCGCGTCCTGATCTACGTGACCGCCATGATTTGCGGTGTCTTCGCCGCCATCACGGCGCAGGTCCTGCTCCGTCGCAACGGTATCGAGCTCGGCGACGCATGGCGCAGCCTCGCCTCCGGACAGACGCTGCAGACGCGCTCCGTCAGCGCGTACTGGCTCATGCTGGGCGCGTCGTTCCTGATCAGCGCGATCGTGGCGGCGGCACTGAGCCGGCTGCCATTGCCCTGGCATCGGCTGCGCCCGCTGCGCTGGCTTCTGAGCGTGGTGCTCGTGTTCGCGCTCGCCGAGGTCGGGCACATCGCAGGCGTTACCGGCGGGCACGGCGGCGGTGTCCACAGCGCCATGACGTTGGCGGTGCTCGCTGCCGCCACGCTGGTGGCGCTGTTCGGCGCCTATTTCGCGACCAGGCACTGAGCGCAAGGAAAGAAAAAAAACGCCGCGCGTGTTTTCCGCGCGGCGCAATGGGCGTGTTCGTTACGGGCAGATCCGGACCGGACCGACGTAATAGCACGGACCAGGACCATAGGGCCCCGGCCCATAGGGGCCGCCGTCGGGCGGTGGCACATCCACGCGCCGGCAGTTACGGCGATGGTAGTGCCAGCCCCAGCGGTCGGGCAGCACCCGGCGATGACAGCCGTGCACCGGCTCGATCAAGCCGCTGTCAGCCGTCAACCCTTGCGCTGTGGGCGCACCGAGCGGTCCGGCCGTCGCAGTCGTAGCAAGCGCCGCAACAGCGGCGCCACAGGCGAGCAAACCCAACGTTCTCATCAAGCTCCTCCTCCTTCGCCCCCGCGGCACAGGGCCGCGATTCGCTACTATAGCACCGGAGGAACCCTGAGCGCTGCCGTTGCGACACCGCACCAATTTTCACATCGCCTTGTCGAGCTTTCGAGCGTCCGTCGATGAAAGCTCAGCGCTGCGTCTTATAGGTCTGATCTTTCCGCACCGACGCGACGCCCTCGACCTGCCGCAGCGCATCGAGCGCATCGGCGCTGATGCAGCCGTTGACGATCATGAAGCGCGCGTGGCTTTCGACCCGGTCGAGGCCGCATGCGATGAGCGCGCGCACGATCTCGTCCATCCGGCCGGCCTGCGCCTTGTCGATCCGGATGGTGACATCAGTCATGTCCGACGTTTTGTCTGCCATGTTGCTGCCTCGCCATTAGGCGTATTGCCCGCCACCTACGAACGTCCAAAGCCAAGCACCTGCCACCACCGGCGAGCCACCGCCTGAGCGGGCGCCTGCAAGAGCCCCGTGCCGACGTCGCGCGCCGGATGCGGGAGCCCGCCCGCAAGCTCCTCGAGGCGTACCCACAAGGCGCGCCCGCGAAACTTGATATCGGATTGCGCGATCAAGGCGGCAACCCCGGAGGCATGCGGCGTCGCCATGCTGGTGCCGCTCAGGCGGCCGTAGCGGCTGCCCGGCAGGGATGACAGCACGTCCACGCCGGGCGCCGCGATGTCGACGTCCTGGCCGGGATTGATGCCGCCGCAGGAGAAGGGCGCAGGCGCGAGCGCATGGTCGAGCGCGGCGACCGCCATGATCGTCAGCGCGTTGGCGGGCGAGCCGACCGGCGCGATGTGTTCGGGTCGCGCGCTCTCATTGCCGGCAGCCGCGATCACGAGCGTGCCGGCGGCGAGGCACGCCTGCCCGATCTGCTCATAGTCGGCATTGGGCTGATCGCCCACCTTGATCGCGGCGCCGAGCGACATCGAAATGACCTGACAGCCCTGATCGAGCGCCCAGTCCATGCCCGCAATGACGGAGCGGTCGGTGCCCATCCCGTCGTCGCCCAAGACCTTGCCGGCATAGATCTCCGCTTCATATGCGATGCCATAGCGCGGCCCGTTCGCGGGACGCAGCGGGCCGCAGGCCGTTCCGATGCAATGGGTGCCGTGGCCTTGCGTGTCGTCTTCCGAGCTCTTGCTGGCAAATAGCTTCTTGATGATCTTGCGGCCGCGGAAATCCTGGTGGTTCGAGTCGAACCCGGTGTCGAGCACCGCCACCTTGATGCCGGCGCCGGAAAGGGAACTGAGCGGCGCCTTGATGGCCGCAAGCCCCCAGGTGACGCTGGTCTCATCAACGGACGCTCGCACCATGTCTTCGCCCGGCTTCACCTCAGCCAGCGCCCGGTAGCTGCGCTCCGCCCGCACGGCGCTGACAACGTTCTGCTCGATCGCCCTTTCCACCAGGGGACTGAGCCGCTCACGCTCGCGCCGGACGACCGCGATCCCGAAGCGCTCGAAATACTGAACGTCGGCGCCGCCGAAATCATTCGGCACGGCCGCCGCCAGGCGAAAGTCGCTCGATGACGCCACGCGCAGCCCACCGCCCTCGAGCTCGCGAACGCCGGTACCGGCTGCCGCGGGCGCGAACCGCACGACGATACCAAGACGCGGGCGATCGTCGGCTTGATCGGTAGGAGCGCGAGGTGGTTGAGCCATGCATCCTCTCCAAGAGGTAAATACCTGAAGTGATCGATGCCGCTTTCACGGCAGAGCCGCTCGCGGTCTTGTCAGGCCGCGTGGACCAAGTCTGATCGAGCAAAGGCTGACGCGATCCATAGCATGTGAAGGAGGCTCTCGGTGAGTTGATCGTATCGCATGGCAATAGCGCAGCCGATATTGTGGCGGCCGCACTCATCACATCATTTGCCGCCAATCTTGCGGCAGGACGCTGATTTCAAAAACAAAAATAAATCCGCCCGCGCGGCGTTCAGGCGTTCACAACATTACACGCAAATTATGGGCAAACCTGCATCCGTCCGACCCAGAAGCAACCGGGTCCGTAGGGCCCACGCGGTCCATAGGGCCCATAGCGATAGGGTCCGTAGAGGCCATAGGGCTCATAGGGACCGTAGGGGTCATCATCGAGCGGACCGACCTCCACCCGCTTGCAGTCGACCGAGTGGTAGTGAAAGCTGAAGCGGTCAGGCAGCACCTCGCGATGGCAGCCGTGCACCGGCTCGATCAAACCGATGTCCGCCGAAAGCCCTTGCAGAGCCGGGGCGCGCAGGGGCCCGGCTGCCGCAACGCCCGACACCAATGCAGCGAACATCGCAGCGGACACCAGCAAACCATGTGTTTTCATCACGGTTCTCCTGTCGCGTCCCCGGCCGCCGACGCCACAGTTCCCATCATACCATCGCCCAATCGGCGGAAAACTTCCGTGTTGCCGGATGGTTATCGCGGCCGCGCGCGCGGCAATCCCGCGTCGTCACAGCGGCTAAGGGACGATTGCATTAACGATTGAAGAAAGCGCACTCGTTGCAGCGCCGCCTTATCGCACCAATTCCCGCATCGCCTTGTCGAGCCCTTCAAGCGTCAGCGGATACATCCGCCCGCCCATGATCTGGCGCATCATCGGGATCGACTGCGGTGTAGTCCCATTCCGCTTCCGGCGTCGGGTTGAGCCACACGCAGGCCGGATAGGTGCGCGCCACGCGCTCCATCCACACCTGCCCCGCCTCCTCGTTGAAGTGCTCGACCGAGCCGCCCGGCGCCACGATCTCGTACGGCGACATCGCGGCGTCGCCGACGAAGATCGCCTTGTAGTCGTGCGGATAGGTGTGCAGCACGTCCCAGGTCGGCGTCGTGTCGTTCCAGCGCCGTCGGTTCTCCTTCCACACCCGCTCGTAGAGGCAGTTGTGGAAGTAGAAATGCTCCATGTGCTTGAACTCGCTGCGCGCGGCCGAGAACAATTCCTCGGTCGCCTTGATGTGCCAGTCCATCGAGCCGCCGATGTCGAAGAACAGGAGCACCTTCACGGCGTTGTGGCGCTCGGGCCGCATCAGGATGTCGAGATAGCCCTTGTGCGCGGTGCCCTTGATGGTGCCGTCGAGGTCGAGCTCCTCGGGCGCGCCGGTGCGCGCGAACTTGCGCAGCCGCCGCAGCGCCACCTTGATGTTGCGGGTGCCGAGCTCGACCTGGTCGTCGAGGTCCTTGAAGTCGCGCCGGTCCCAGACCTTGACGGCGCGCTTGTGGCGGCTCTCGTCCTGGCCGATGCGCACGCCTTCCGGGATTGTAGCCGTAGGCGCCGAACGGCGAGGTGCCGGCGGTGCCGATCCATTTGTTGCCGCCCTGGTGGCGGCCCTTCTGCTCGGCGAGCCGCTTGCGCAGCGTCTCGAGCAGCTTGTCGAGACCGCCCATGGCCTCGATCTCTTCTTCTCGTCGTCGGTGAGATACTTCTCCGCGAGCTTCTTGAGCCATTCGGCCGGAATCTCGACCGTCGATCGCGTCGGACTGAGCAGCTCGAGGCCCTTGAACACGTGGCCGAACACGCGGTCGAACTTGTCGAGATTGCGCTCGTCCTTGATCAGCGCCGCGCGCGCCAGATAGTAGAAATCCTCGACCCGCCGCGAGGCGAGGTCCCGCTCCATCGCCTCCATCAGCGTGAGATATTCGCGCAGCGTCACCGGCACGCCGGCGGATTTCAGCTCATGGAAGAAGGTGACGAACATGGACTTGGATCCTCCGTGCGCACGCGCATCAAGCGCTCTGCCGTCATGCCTGAGGCTGCAGCGAGCGGAGTGCCCGACTGCCGCCGAAGGATGCACAGCTCGGGCCGTCGTCCTGCGAGGCCCACGCCTTGAGCGGGTCACCTCAGGATGACGGAGATAGGCTGCGGACTGTCGCGCGCCGGTGACGGAACGTGGTGAATTGATCGCGTGAATCAGCAACCGCCGCTCACTCTCGAATGCGATCCGCTTCGCCGCCGCCCTGGCGGCGACGCTCTGCTCGCTCGCGCCGGCGCTGTGGAACGGCTTTCCGCTGCTGCAATACGACACCGGCGGCTATCTCGCGCGCTGGTACGAGGGCACGCTGGAGGTGAGCCGCTCGACCGTCTACGGCCTGTTCCTCAACGTGCTCGCGTGGCCGGATTTCTGGCCGGCGGTGATGGTGCAGGCGCTGCTGACGGTGTGGGTGCTGGCGCTGGTGCTGCGCGCCCACGGCCTTGGCGGCGCCGCTTGTGCTGCTCGTCACCGTCGGCCGCGCTGTCGGTCGCCACCACGCTGCCCTGGCTCGCCAGCCTGCTGCTCACCGACATCTTCGTCGGGACTGGCGGTGCTCGCGCTCTATCTCGTGTCGCTGCGCGCCGACGCGCTCGCACGCTGGGAGCGCGTCGCGCTGATCGCCCTGATCGCGTTTGCGGCCGCGACCCACAGCGCGACGCTCGCGGTGCTGCTGCCTGCTGGTCGCCGCGGCCTGCTGGTCGCGCTGTTCGATCGCCGCCGCGTGCCGTTCGCGCGGCGTCGCGCGCGGCTTCGGCGCGCTCGCGCTCGGCGCCGCGCTGCTGGTCGCGGCCAACTTACGTGGTCGCGGGCCGGCTCGCCTGGACGCCGGGCGGCATCGCGCATCCCGCTTCGGCCGCATGCTGCAACGACGGCATCGTCACGCGCTATCTCGCCGAGCATTGCCCCGACCCGCGGCTTCAAGCTGTGCGACCATCGCGCGAGCTGCCGACCGACGCCGACGTGTTCTTCTGGGGCGAGAGCGTGTTCGACCGGCTCGGCCGCTTCGAGGGCATGGACGACGGAGATGCGCACCATCGTGCGTCGAAAGCCTCGATCGCCTATCCCTGGCATGCAGCTCAAGGCCGCGGTCGCCGCAACCGCCGAGCAGCTCGTGCAGCGTCGCGACCGGTTACGGCATCAATACCGAGATCTGGCACACCTACGGCATGATCGAGACACTTCGCGCCGCAGATGCTGCCGGCCATGAAGGCCGCGCACCAGCAGCAGGGCGAGCTCGACTTCACGGCGATCAATCGCCTGCATGTGCCGGTCGCCTGATCTCGCCATGCTGCTCCTGCTCGGCGTGATTGTGCTCGGGCGCGCGGCACGAGCGCTACGGCGACCTCGGCACGCTCGCCACCACGGTCGTGCTGGCGCTCCTGGCCAATGCGTTCGTGTGCGGCGCGCTGTCGAACCCGCACGATCGCTATGGCGCGCGCATGGTCTGGCTGGCGGTGTTGGTGCTGCTTGCCTGGCGTGCGCCGTGGCGCATCGCGAAGCATAGTTTCAAGCGTGACATGAATGTCACACCGACCCAAATTCGGCGCCAGACGCGCATTTGAAAATTGCAAATCAGCATGTGTCCCGGCTTAGCTTGTGTCACCGATTAAATCGGGGGGTTGGAGAGGAAAGCTCCGGGCACGGCTCGGGGCTTTCCTTCATTTTGGGCCCCCATCTTCCTTCTCGTCCCAAATTTAATTCCGGAGTCTTGACGCCCCTCTTCGTCGGCCGGCCGCGCGCGGGTGCACCGCCACGAGGCCGAGAGCCGTTCCCCCATTTCCACGCCGGTCCCCCGTCCCACCCGGGCAAGACCCGGCAAAAACCTGCGACAGAGCGCCATTTGACGGGCTCAAGCTAAAGATAGTATCTTTATCATGTTATCCTCGCCCCCTCCCAAGGTGCGCGCATGCGGCTGCATCCGGCGATCAAGCGCGGTGAAGTCCTGGCCTTTCGCGGCCCGACGCTGTCGGCGCAGATCGTGGCGCAGGTGCGCGACGCGCTGTTCGCCAAGCGGCTGCAAGCCCGGCGATTTCCTCGGCACCGAGAAGGACCTCGCGGCGCGCTACGGCGTCAGCCGGATCGTGGCGCGCGACGCGCTGCGCACGCTCGAGGCGCTCGGCATCGTCGAGATCAAGATGGGCAAGGGCGGCGGCGCGCGCATCGCGCCCGGCAATCCGCGGCTGTTCGCCGAGGCGCTCGCCGTGCAGCTCGACCTCACCGGCGTCACCGCGGCCGAGATCCTCGACGCGCAGCGCGCGATCGAATGCCTCGCGGCCGAGCTCGCCGCCGCTCAACGCCACGCCGGCCGATCACGCGCGGCTGCGCGCGCTCGATCGCCGAGGCCGAGCGCGTGCTCGACGACATCGAGGCCTTCACGCGGCTCGAGCCGCGAGTTCCATCTCGCCGTCGCCGAGGCCTCGCACAACCGCGTGCTGGTGGTGCAGTTCATCTCGCTGCAGCACGTGTCGTGGCCGTCGCGCAATCCGACGCTGACGCCCGAAGCGTGGCGCGGCGCGTTCTCGACGTGCACAAGGAGCTCGCCGCACTGATCGAGATGCGCGACGCCGCCGGCGCGCGCCGGCTGATGGACGACCACGTCAAGATGATCCGGGCCCGCCGCGTCGCCGAGCACCGCGCGCCAAGCGCCGACCGAGCTGCTGCTGAACGTCACCAGCAACAACAGCCAAGGAGGACACGCCATGGCCAAGGACAAGTTCATCATCGAGCCGCACTTCCGGCTGCAGGAATGGGTCGCCGAGGAGAAGGGCTACTTCAAGGACGAAGGGCTCGACTACGACTTCCAGGAGCTGATCCAGTCGACCGACGGCAAGCATCCACGACAAGGGCGACAAGGTCGGCGCGCTACCAGACCTTCGAGAAGGGCCGCACCTCCGACGTCAGCTGCGCCTGCCACTGGACCGTCAACGTCGCCGCCTCGAAGGGCCACGGCAAGCTCTACGCCGACGTCTACTCGGTGTCGCCGGCGGGCGTGTTCGTGCCGGCGAATTCGCCGGTCAAGAAGCCCGAGGATCTCGCCGGCGTGCCGATCTCGGTCGGCTACCAGTCGGGCAGCCACTACTCGACCATCCAGGCGCTCGAGCAGTACATGCCGGCCGACAAGATCAACCTGTCGTTCGCCGACGGCATGCTGTTCAGCCGCATGGAGCAGCTGATCGACGGCAAGGTGCCGGCCTGCGACGCTGTTCAGCGGCCCGTACTATTTCGCCGAGCAGCTCGGCTTCCGCAAGGTCATCGACACCACCTTCATGATCGCGACCATGATCACCGGCGATCCCGATCCGGAGGACGTGCGCAAGTTCTTCCGCGCGCTGCAAGCGCGCGCAGCGCGACATCGATCTGCGGCCCGAGCTCTACACGCACTACTACAAGAAGGAGTTCCCGGCGCGCTTCCACGCCAGATGGACACGCGCCGCTGGGGCCCGGGCGAGCGCATCGTGTTCGAGCCCTACACCAAGGAGGTGTTCGAGGAGACCTTCAAGTGGATCGCCGACCACGGCATCTTCGCCGACAGCGGCATGGGCGCCGGCAAGTACGAAGACGCGGTGATTACCGCAGCGGGCTGAGACGCCAACGCGTAGGGTGGGCAAAGGCGCTGGCACCGCAGTGCCATGCACCAAAGCCTATCGTGCGCCGTGCCCACCGCGGGTATCGGTGCGAGCCGTGCAGGTCCTTGGTGGGCACGGCGCACGATAGGCTTCTCGGCATTGAAAATCAGTGCCAGCGCCTTTGCCCCCCCTACGTCGGAAAACTATCAGGACGTGACCGCATCGATCTCGCTCTATCGCCACGCCGCGTAGTGCGCGAGCGCGGCGAGGTCGGCGTCGCTCGCGCCGGCGATCGCGGCGCTCATCAGCGGTGTCGGCGCCGGGGCGCGGCCGTCGCGATAGCTCCTTCAGCGACGCGATCAGGTAGTCGACGCGCTGCTTGGCGAGCCGCGGCATCTGATCCTGCCCGGCGAGGGTCGGCAGATGACAGGAGCCGCAGCGCCGTCGCTGCTCGCGATCTCGGCGCCGCGCTTGACCAGCGCCGGATCGATCGTCTCGTCGCTCGCGCTTCGGCGTGAGCGCGGCGAAGTGCTTCGCCAGCGCCGTCCAGGTCGTCGTCCTTCAGGTCCTTGACGATCGGCGCCATCGCCTCGACCTTGCGCACGCCCTCGCGCATCAGGAAGAGCTGGTTGAGGATGAAGAACGCGGGCTGGCCGGCGAGCGATGGAATTTTCTCGCATGCTGCGAGTTGCCGTCCTCGCCGTGGCAGGCGCCGCAAAGCTTGATCTCGCTCGGCGAGCGGCCCGCTCTGGGCGAGCCGGCGCCGGCGCGAAGGCGGCGGCCGCCAGCCCGAAGGCCAGCGGCCGCCACCAGTCTGAAACGCGTCACGATCGCACGTCATTGCTGCGTCTTCTGCGTCGCCGTAGGTGATGCGATAGATCGCACCGTTGGTCTCGTCGGAGACGAGCAGCGAGCCGTCCTTCATCTGGAAGACGTAGGACGGACGGCCGTAGAACTCGTTCTTCTCGTTGTCGAGCAGCCCGGTCATGAACGGCTCGATCGTCGCCTTGCCGCCGGTCGACCTTCGCGATCACGACGTCATAGCCGAACTTCTGCTCGCGGTTCCAGGAGCCGTGCCGCGCGATGAACGCGACGTTCTGGTACTGCTTCGGGAACATGTCGCCGGTGTAGAACTTGATGCCGAGGCCGGCGGCATGCGGTCCGGTCAGCGCCGCCGGCATGATCACGCCGGCGCACGGATTCGGCCGCTTGACGTCCGGATCGGGAATGCCGTTGGCGTGGCAATACGGGAAGCCGAAGCTCGCGCCTTCCATGTCCTTCGGAATGCGGTTGAGCTCGTCTTCCGGTCCGTCGTTGCCGGCCCAGTCGCGGCCGTTGTCGGTGAACCACAATTCCTTGGTCACCGGATGCCAGTCGAAGCCGACCGTGTTGCGGATGCCGCGCGCCACGATCTCCATGCCGGTGCCGTCGGCGTTGTAGCGGCGGATCTGGCCGTGGATGCCGGGGTTGATCTCGCAGATGTTGCAGTTCGAGCCGACCTGCACGTACATCTTTCCGTCCGGCCCGAACGCCACGTATTTCCAATTGTGGTGGATGGTGTCCGGCAGATTGTAGCTTGTCGGTCAGCTCGACCGGCTCGCGGCGGATTGTCGAGATTGTCCTCGATCTTGTCGTAGCGGATAGACCTTGTTGATCGCGAACACGTAGAGCGAGCCGTCCTTGAAGGCGAGCCCGTTCGGCTGGGTCAGTCCCTGCAGCAGGACCTTGGCCTCGCGCTTGCCGCCCTTGTCGGTGATGGCATAGACGCGGCCGATCACGCGGGTGCCCATGAACATGGTGCCCTTGTCGCCCATCACCATGGTGCGGCCGCCGGGATGGCCGCTCGACCAGACCTCGGCCTTGAAGCCGGCCGGCAGCTTGATCTTGTCGAGCGGGAGCTTGTCGACCGACGTCGCGATCGGCGGCGTCGGATGCGGCGCGAGCTTGCCGTCCTGACCGCTCGCGCCCGGATTGGAGCGGTCGAGCGGACTGAGGCCCGGCGGCTGCGCGAACGCAGTGACAAGACTGATGGCGAGTATCGCTGAGGCTATCGCCAATCGTTTGATCATCGTTCCTCTCCCTGTCT
Organism: uncultured Pseudomonadota bacterium; assembly: GCA_963736345.1. Classification (GTDB taxonomy): domain Bacteria; phylum Myxococcota; class Myxococcia; order Myxococcales; family Anaeromyxobacteraceae; genus Anaeromyxobacter. The sequence continues at coordinate 30,706 of CAVTOU010000018.1, forward strand.
GCGTGCTGGTTGAGTTTGCGGCGCAGGGCCGAAGCCCATGTCACCGGACGACACGACTTCTTCTTGGATTTGGCGTCTTCTTGGATAGGGTTAGATAAGTTCAGTGTGCACGAATTTCTTCCTTCGGGAAGGCGTCATTTTATCATGGTATTGGGAATGACGAGCGCGATCTCCGGGAACAGGATCAGGATCGCGATGCAGAGCATCATCGCAAACCAGAACGGCAGCACGCCCGCGAAGATGTCCTTCATCGGCACGTCGGGAACCAAGCCCTTGACGATGAACACGTTGATCCCGACCGGCGGATCGATCAGCCCCATTTCCAGCACGATCACCATGATCACGCCGAACCAGATCAGGTCGTAGTTGAGCGCCTGCATGATCGGAATGACGATCGGCAGCGTCAGCACCAGCATCGAGAAGCCTTCGAGAAAGGTGCCGAGCAGGATGTAGATGCCCAGAATCATGATCAGGATCACGGCGCGCGGCAGCTCGAGGCCGGCGAGCGTCTGGGCGACCGTCGCCGGCAGGCCGGAGAGCGCCAGGAACGGACCGAACACCAGCGCGCCGATCAGGATGAGAAAGACGAGCGCCGTGGTGTTGATGGTCTCGATCAGCAGTGCCGACAGCTTGCCGCCACCGAGCGAGCGCCGCGCCAGCGCATAACCGAACGCGAGCAGCGCGCCGACCGCGGCCGCCTCCGATGGCGTGAAGGCGCCGAGATAGATGCCGCCGATGCTGATGAGCACGATGATCATCATCGGGCCGGCGCGCAGGAGGCTCCAGCCGCGCTCGCCCCAGGAGACGCGCGGCCCCGGCGGGCCGTATTGCGGCCTGACGCGCATCCAGATCGCGATCGTGACCATGAAGAGCGCCATCAGCAGAATACCCGGCAGGATACCGGCGAGCAGCAGGCGGCCGATCGACTGCTCGGTGATGAGGCCGTAGATGACGAAGGCGGTGCTGGGCGGGATCAGGATGCCGAGCGTGCCGCCGGCCGCGATCACGCCGGTCGCGAGCCTGTGGCTGTAGCCGTAGCGCTCCATCTCGGGCAGGCAGACCTTGCCCATGGTGACCGCGGAGGCGACGCTCGATCCCGACACCGCCGCGAAGCCGCCGCAGGCGAGCACGCTCGCGTGCGCGAGCCCGCCGCGGAAATGGCCGATCCAGGAATAGGCGGCGGCGAAGAGGTCGCGCGCCATGCCGGAGACGGAGCCGAGATTGCCCATCAGCACGAACAGCGGGATCACCGCGAAGTCGTAGACCGCCGCGTATTGATAAGGGTAGCTGCCGAGCGCCGCGAGCGCGGCGTTGAGCCCGTTGAGAATCGCAAAGCCGACGATGCCGACCAGCAGCATCGCGATGCCGATCGGCATGCGCAACGCCATCAGCAGCAACAGCACTGCGATCCCGGCAATGCCGATCAGGTCACCGCGCGACATGGTCCGATCCTGACACCTTGGGTGCGACTATGCGCACCGCCTGAATGAGCAGCACCAGCGCATACATCGCGGACCCGAACGCGACCGTGAGCTGGAACGGCCAATGCGGCCAGCGCATCATGTTGCTCACGCGCTGCATCGAGCCGAGCGCCTCGACCGCCGTGAGCCAGGCGATCGCCGCAAACAAGAGCGCACCCACCAGCGCGAGAATGGCCGGCACGAAGCGCAGCCGCGGATGGTCGAGCGAGCGCTCGAGAATGTCGACCGACACGTGCCCGCCGGTCCATCCGCAATAGGCGATGCCGAGAAAGACGATCACCGACATCGCGAACTCGGTGAGTTCGAGCGAGCCGGAAAACGGCCGCCCGAAACCGTAGCGCAGGACCACGTCGAGGACCGTGTAACCCATGAGGGCGACGAGCACGAGGCCAGCCGCCAGCGACATCAGCCGCAGCACGCGCGCGAGCGGGCCTTGCGGCGCTTCGGGTTGTTCCTCCACGTCGGCCCCCCGCCCGGTATGTCCTGATCTGGCGTCGCCTCAGCTCAACAGCCCGTAAGCCGCGACGAGGCCGCGCGCGGGCAGGCCCGCCTTCTCGCCGTCCTCGACCTGCTTCTGGATCATCGGCTTGAAGGCGGCGGTCCAGCGCTTGGCCTCCTCCGACGATATCGTGATCACCTCGCGCGTCTTCTTCGCCGCCGCCATCGCCTCGTCGTTCTTCTTGTCGTAGGTATCGGCGCCCTTGAGGCTGAGCTTGAGCCCGGTGGTGTCGTCGATCACCTTCTTGAGGGCCGGCGACAGCTTCTCATAACGATCGCGGTTCATCGCGACCAGGAACGGCGAGCGGCCGAGCGGCACGCCGACCGCGAAATACTTCACCACCTCGATGAGCTTGAAATCGAGCGCGGCGGAGGGCGGGATCATGCTGCCGTCGATCACGCCGCGATCGAGATTGTTGTAGATCTGGTTCGCCGGCATGTCGATCGGGACGGCGCCGAGCGCTTGCAGCTGCGCCGACTGCGCGGCGGAGGGCGTGCGGATCTTCATGCCGTGCATGTCTTCGAGGCTGCGGATCGGCTTGCTCTTGGTCATCAGGCAGGCCGCATCCGAGTTCCACAGCATCAGCACCTTGCTGTCCTTGAAATCGTGGGCGAGAAATCGCTCGAAGTGCGCCCACAATTTCCGGGTGCCGTCCTCGGCGCTGTTGGCGGTGCCCGGCAGCTCGGTGAGCGCCATCATCGGAAAATCGGCGGACGTGTAGCCCGGCAGCGTGAAGGTCGCATCCGTGATGCCCTTCACCATCTGGCGATAGAGGTCCGGCGGCCGGCCGCCGAGCTGCATCGCCGGAAACAGCCGCACGGTGAGCTCGTTCTTGCTCGCCTGCGCCACCTCCTTGCCCCAGGGCGCGATCACGTCGGTCCAGATGACGTGATTGGGCGGCACGAAGCTGTGCAGCTTGAGCTCCTCGGCCGCCAGCGCCGGTGAAAGCCCGGCTGCCGCGGTCGCCGCCGCCGCGCCGGTAACGAAGGTCCGCCGTGTCGTCCTCATGGTGATTTCCTCCGGGTGAATGCCTTTGGCCTCTTTATTGTCCGCGATGTTAACGGAGCGGGCGCAACCGTCAATTTCGAAGGCGGCGGTTTGGCCGCTGCGGCGTTATGACCGATCATTGCCCACGCGCTGCCCACCCTGACGCCAGCGGTGTCCTTCGGGAACGCATTGAATACGCCATCGCAGCCCCGGGGCCGTAATCGCCAGCAACGCGCAGGTTCATGGCTCCACGGCACGCAGCAGCGTCCTCACCGACCACGATCGCCGCACAGCCCGCTATCGATTGGCGGCAATGAGCGCCGTTGCGGTCTCCCGCGACGTCGCCAGCAATTGGTTGATCACGTCCTCGGCGTTCCCCTTGAGCAGGTCCATGTCTCGGATTTTTCTGGAGCGATGAGCGGTGACGAGCTTGCTCCTGATGATCGTCAGGACACTGACCGTGTACACTTTTTCGCAATTCTTCAGCGAGAATCGAAGAACGTAGCAACCGCTGTCCTCATAGCCGAGGACACCATATGTCACCGTGCGATCCTCTGCTCCGAACCTTTCCATCACGGCGCTCTTTACCGCCTGCAGAATTATCTCGACCCAGCCTTTGCTGTTGTCGTCGTGCTTGTGAAGCTCGGCGCACAGCTCTTTCAGCGTTGCTCTCGTGACGCTTTGGTTTCTGAAGTCTGGCGACGCTTGATAGTCGACAATGTCTCCCACGTCTTTGCTGCTGCCGCCCTCGTGCCAAGACCGGACCCGCTCGCAATCGGCAAAATAGGCAAGCCGCTCGCCCTGTTTCTTGATCCCGTCCGCAGTGAAATCGACGAGCTGAGATTGCGGCCAGTCCTCCCTGTCGAGCGGACAATAGCCCGTCGGCGCAATGAGATCGATTCTGGTATCGTCAATTGCCATCTCGATAGCGGCTGCGTCATCGACGGCAATGAATGCGCCTACAAGAAGGGCGGCACACAGGAGCGAGCGCTTCACGTCACGACCCCCATGAGATTTGAGTTTGCGAACCGGCGAGCGGGCCACTCCTCTGCCTATGAGGCAAAATTGACGCGACTGCGACAACTCGACGTGCTTCTTTCTTACCTTTGTCGAAGCACCCGCTGGGCAATATGGAATTGCGGCGACGCATGGCCCATTTCCAAGGCGCGAGCTTCGCCTGGCTCGGGTCCGTCTCATACGTCTTGATCGTCGGTCCCCGGGTGTCGCTTTCGCTCCACCCGGGCTACGGCTGCCTTTGGAGATGCCCCATTTCTGGCCAGAACGGCCGAATGGGGCGTCAACGGTTCCCGGGCGATCCGCGCGCCCTGCCACACCGCCCCCCACATTTCCGCCGCACCTCCTATGCTATTGGGACACCATCAATCATTGCGGAAAAATCATGCGCCACGCGTGTTTTATCGGATTGGCCGCCTTGCTGCTCGCGCTCCCCGCCGGACCGGGCGCGCGCGCGCAAGACCCCGGCGGCCCCGGAGCCCCGGCCGCGGGCAGCCCGCACATCGAGTGGGAGGTCAAGCATCGCTTCCGGCTGTTCCGCAGCGAGGCCGATTTCCAGCGCCACGTCGCCGCCACCCGCAATGATGGCGTGCTCGGCGCCGAGCACAGGCTCGCGCTCGAGAGCGACGGCCGCGGCTGGGCGGGCGACGTGGTGGAGCGGCTGTGCCTCGATCGCGCCGGGCATCTGTTGGACACCTGCGACCGCGACGGCACGCGCGAGAATTATCTGGTGCCGAGCGACCATCCGATCGGCCTTGTGGTGGCCGGCCTGCTGACGCCCAACCTGCGCTGCGTGTGGACCTTCAACGACGGCTCCGGCGAGGCGCGCACCATGGAGGCGCCCTGCGACGACGAGGTGCGGCTGCGCGTGCCTTACGGCAAGACCACCGCCGCGGCCGTCGACATCGCGCTGCCGGACGGCACCGCGCAACGCGTCGTCGCCGACATCGCGGTGCGCGACGTGCTCATCGCCGGCATGGGCAACTCGATCGCCGCCGGCGAAGGCAATCCCGACCGCGCGGTGCGGCTGTCCGACGAAGGCTTCTGTTTCCGCCGCTTTCTCGGCGGCAGCTTCAGCGAATATTACCGGCCCGGCCGCGACGGCTATCGCGGCAATCGCTCCTGCGCGGACGAGTCCAACAGCAACTCCGACGCAAACGCCTGGGCGCAGCAGAGCGCGCGCTGGGAGAGCGGCCCCTGCCATCGCTCGCTCTACAGCTATCAGATGCGCACCGCGCTCGCGCTCGCGATCGAGAGCGCGCATATCGCGGTGACTCGGTGGCGAGCTCGACGTGCAGCTCCTCCCCATGCTCTGCCAGCAGTGCACCAACGCGCCCTGCGAGACCGTCTGCCCGGTCTACGCCACCTACCACACCGCCGAGGGGCTGAACGCGCAGGTCTACAACCGCTGCGTCGGGACGCGCTACTGCTCCAACAACTGTCCCGTACAAGGTCCGCACCTTCAACTGGCGCGACCCGCGCTTCCCGTCGCCGCTGCAGATGCAGCTCAACCCGGACGTCACCGTGCGTTCACGGGGCGTCATGGAGAAGTGCACCTTCTGCGTTCAGCGGATCCGCTTCGCGGAGAACCAGGCCCGGGACGAGGGGCGGCCCGTGGCCGACGGCGAGATCGTTCCCGCCTGCGCCCAGACCTGCCCGGCCCAGGCCATCGTCTTCGGGGACGCCAAGGATCCGCACTCGCGGGTGAGCGCGCCTGACCCGCGAGCCGCGCGGCTTCCGCGCGCTGGAGGAGACCAACACCCAGCCCGCCATCACCTACCTGGCGCGCGTCGAAGGCGGAGGAGCCATGAGCCTCGCCGCGCGCTTCCGCGCCATCGAGGACACGGTCCGGGCCACCCACGGCAAGCCGGGGGTCGGGTACTGGGCGGGGCTGGCCGTCTCGGCGGCGGTGTTCCTCTTCGGGGCCTGGGCCTACTCGCTGATCGTCCGGGGAGGGCTGCTACTGGACCGGGCTGCGCCGCCCGGTGATGTGGGGCAACCTCATCACCGACTTCGTCTTCTGGGTCGGCATCGCCCACTCCGGGACCCTCATCAGCGCCATCCTCTTCCTCTTCCGCGCGCGCTTCCGGACCGCCGTCTACCGGGTGGCCGAGATGATGACGGTCTTCGCGGTCCTCACCGCCGGGCTGTACCCCGTCCTCCACCTGGGCCGCCCCTGGTTCGCCTACTGGCTCTTCCCCTATCCCAACCAGCGTCACCTGTGGGTGAACTTCCGGTCGCCGCTGATCTGGGACGTCTTCGCCGTGTCTCGACCTACCTGACCGTCTCGGCCATCTTCCTGGTGGTGGGCATGGCGCCCGACGCCGCCGCGCTCCGCGATCGAGCCACCGGGTGGCGGCGGCGGCTCTACGCGCGTGCTCTCCTTCGGCTGGCGCGGCACCGACGAGCAGTGGCGCCACTACACCCGCGCCTACCTGTTCTTCGCCGCGTTCGCCACGCCGCTGGTGGTCTCGGTGCACAGCGTCGTGTCCTGGGACTTCGCCGTCTCCATCCTCCCGGGCTGGCACTCGACGCTCTTCCCGCCCTACTTCGTGGCCGGCGCCATCCTCTCCGGCGTGGCCATGGTGATCACCATCCTGGTGCCGCTGCCGCAAGGCCTTCCACCTGGAGGACCTGGTCACCCAGCGGCACGTCGACATGCTGGTGCGGCTGGTGCATGCTCACCTCGGCGCATCGTCACCTACTCCTACGCCACCGAGATCCTGCTGACGCTGCCCCGGCCCGCCAGCGATCCGGAGCGCAGCACGTCTTCGTCTACCGCATGACCGGCGACTACGCGCCGCTCTTCTGGCTGATGGTGACCTGCAACTGCATCGGGCCGGTGCTGCTCTACTTCGGAGGCGCGATCCGGGAGCATCCGGCCGCGCTGCTCGCCGTCTGCGTGGCCGTCAACGTGGGCATGTGGCTGGAGCGCTTCAACATCGTGGTGACCTCGCTGTCCCACGATCGCCTCCCGTTCGACTGGCGCGTGTACGTCGCCGACCTGGGTGGAGTGGGCGATCACCTTCGGCGCGTTCGGCTGGTTCTTCATGCTGTTCCTCATCGGCCTCAAGATCTTCCCCTCGGTGTCCATCTCCGAGCTGAAGGAGGATGCGGCTCACCAGGCCCACCTGCTCGCCGTGGGGGGCGGCCATGCGCGCTGAGCAGGGCGTCCTGGCGACGTTCGCCGATCCCGCCGACGCGGCCCGGGCCATCCGCGAGCTAAGGGTGCGCGGCATCCGCGACCTGCACGCGGCCATGCCGGCGCCGTTCCCGGAGGTGGTGGCGGCGCTCCAGAAACCGCGCAGCACCATCGACTACGTGACCCTCCCGGGCGCGCTGCTCGGCCTGGTGTGCGGCGTGCTGCTCCCCTGGCTCACCTCGCGCTCCTGGCCGCTCACCACCGGCGGGAAGCCCATCGCCGCCGTCCCGCAGTTCCTGGTGATCTTCTTCGAGATGACCGTGCTCATCGGCGCGCTCGCCAACCTGGTGGCGGTCTCGGTCCGTTCCTTCCTGGGCGGGCTGAGGGGGTTCCCGCGAGGCCTGAGCTTCAACGGCGACCGGATCGGCGTGTTCGCTGCAGGAGGGGGAGACGAGGCGGAGCGCGTGGTCCGGGAGGCGGGGGCCGTGGAGGTGCGCCGTGTCGGGTAGAGGATCGCTCCTGGCGGCGGCGCTGCTCGCCTGCGCCTGCTCGAACGACTGGCGCACGGACATGTGGTACCAGCCATCGGTCCGCCCCGAGGATGCGCCACGGCCCGAGCCCGATCGCTCCGTCCCGCTCGGCGCGGGACCCCACTACGATGGTCGCGACGACACCGAGGACCTGAAGAACCCGGAGCCCATCACGAAGGAGTCGCTGGCGCGAGGCAAGGCGCTCTTCCTGGACCGCTGCTCCCAGTGCCACGGGCCCGAGGGGCACGGCGGCGGCCCGGTCTCCAAGTTCTTTCCGCCGGCGCCAGACCTGGCCTACGCCACCGTGAAGCGGCGGAGCGATGGCTTCATCTGGGGCACCATCAGCTACGGCGGCAAGGCCATGCCGCCGGCGCAAGAGGGGCTGACCGATCGCGACCGGTGGGACCTGGTCAACCACGTCCGCGCCATCCAGGGGAGGGTTCCCACGCCATGACCGCAGGGTGGATGGAGCGCTCCGCCGCCGGGTTGAGCCGCCCGCTCTCACGCCTGTCCGCGGCGGCGGCCGCGGTCGGGGCCGCCGCGCTGGTGCTCGGCCTCGTCCTGGGACAGGCGCGCGCCGCGCTGGCCGCGCTCGACGCGAGCTTCCTCTTCTTCGCGGGCCTCTCCGCCGGGAGCGTCGCGCTGGCGGCCGCGGTCCGGATCGCCCAGGGGCGCTGGGCCCGGCCCATCCTGCCCATCGCCGACGCCGGCGTGGGCTTCTTCGGCCCGGCGCTGGTGCTGCTGATCGTCCTGGTCGTGTGTGCGCGCCTCTTCATCCCCTGGACGGCCCAGGCCGGCGCAGCGGGGATGGTCAGGGTCGCGGCCAGGCTGCTCGTTCCCACGCTGGTGCTGTTCGCGGTGGGAAGGCGCTTCGTCTCCGAGGCAAGCGGACCCGGCGTCGATCGCCCGGGAGGGGTTGCCGCCGTCGCCTACTGCGTCGTCTTCGCGATCGCCCTGTCGTTCTGGGCGTACGACCTGGTCCTGAACCTCTCCGACGCGCCCCCTGCCACCGTCGTCCCCGCCTACTACTTCCTGGGTGCCTTCCTGTCGGGGTTCGCCGCCGTGGCCCTGGTCGCAGCCATCCGGGACGTCTCCGGGCCCGATCTGCGCCACGACGTCGGCAAGCTGCTCTTCGGCTTCATCATCGTCTGGACGTACCTGCTCTGGTCGCTCTTCCTCGCCACCTGGTACGCCAACGTGCCCGAGGAGTCCGCGCCGCTCCTGCTGCGATGGCAAGGCGCCTACCGACCGGTCACGGTGGCGGTCCTGGTGGCGGTCTTCTTCTGGCCGTTCTGGCTGCTGTTCTCGGAGAGGCTGAAGAGGCGGCGCGGCACGCTCGCCTTCGGTGCCGCGGCCGTCCTGGGCGGCCTGTGGGCCGAACGGTTCCTGCTGGTGCTCCCGCCGCTCCATCTGGGCGCCAGCGCTCCTGCACTCCTGGTGGGGGCGGGGGTCGCTGCCGGCGTGGCGGGCCTGTTCCTGCTGAGCATCGGGCCGCGGCTGGCGCCGGCCCCGGGCAAACGCTGAACCCGGGCGTCGGGACGCTGCTCCGGGACCAACCTGGCACTTCCCCCTGGCGGCCGTACCTGCGCGAGCGGCTCTTTCAGCCCTTCGAGCAGGCCGATCGAACCCTGGCCCGCACCACCGGCGGCCTGGGGCTGGGGCTGTCGCTGGTGAAGGGGCTGGTCGCGCTCCACGGCGGGACGGTGGAGCTCCGGAGCGAGGGCCTGGGCGAGGGCACCGAGGTGGTGGTGGAGCTTCCCATCCGGGCGGACGAGGTGGAGCACCTGCCGGCCGGACCCGAGCATGCCCACCCCGCCCGGCGCCTGCGCGTCCTGGTGGTGGAGGACAATTCGGATGCGGCCGACACGCTCCGGCTCTCCCTCGAGCTGGACGGGCACCTCGTCGAGGTCGCCAGGGACGGCGACGAGGGCGTGGCCATGGCGGAGGCCTTCGCGCCCGAGGTCGTGCTCTGCGACATCGGGCTGCCCGGGCGGAGCGGCTACGACGTGGCCCGGGCCATCCGGCGGGACGGCGCCAGCACCGCCGTCCTGGTGGCCGTGACCGGCTGCACCACCCCCGAGGACATCCGGCGCGCGGCCGAGGCGGGATTCGATCACCACCTCCCCAAGCCCGCCAACATGGACAGCGTGCGGGAGATCCTGGGCGCGGCGGGGCGGTGAGCCGCGTCCCCGCCTACTCGAGCCCCACCACGTCGCCGCCCTCCCCTTCCCATTCGGCGATCCGCGACACCTTCCGCGCCACCTCCGGCCAGGTCCGGCCGGAGCAGTTCTCCACCAGCCGGGCCAGGAAGCGGCGGATGCGCCCGTGGTCCCAGCCGAACACGAGCAAGAGCCCGCGCCCCAGGACCGCCCCCTCGGCGCCGTGCCGCTCGAGCAGCCAGCGCGGCGTCACCGCCAGCACCTCGAACCGCTCGCGCCCCCGCTGCCCAAGGGCACCCACCTCCAGCACCAGCGGGACCGCGAAGCAGTCGGGATCGGGCGGGGTCCAGGCCGCCAGGTCGGGGATCTCGTCGCTGCGGAGGCTCTTGAGCCGGGCGCGCACGCCGGGAGCGTATCCCATCGCACACCCGGGCATGGCGGCAGGCGCGCGGACGATGCTCGCGCCCGTTCCACCGGACCTCAGGTGTTGGGCACCCGCTGTGGCGGCAGCGCGCCGGGGCCGGCGGCCGGGTAGACGCGGACCTCCGTCCGCTGGCCGCTGGCACGGCCGCCGGGATCGACGACGGGTGGGAACGGGTTCCGGAGGGCGTAGCGGTCGGGGCCCGCCCGGCCGCTGTGCGGCGGGGCCGTGAAGATGCCGTCGACCAGCTCACCGGGCCCGATCGAGACGGTGTGCGCCCCGCGGCGGGCGTCGCTTCCCCGGTCCCGGAGAGCGGGGATCGCGTCCTTGCCCACCACCCGCAGGCGCGGACCCTCGAGCCGCATGGTCACGTCCCGCAGGCCGAGGTTGGCGAACCGGAGCAGCACCCGCTCGCCGGCGTTGCACGTCACCAGCGACGAGCAGGGCTGATACCGGAGGCGGTGATTTCCGGCGGGCGCGATCGGGTCGCCACCGGGGTCCACCGTCGGATGGAACGGATCCACGGAGCCGCCGGGAACCAGCGTGTCGGGCCAGGTGCGGCCGTTCAGGAGCGCGAAGTCGGCGCGGTAGCTCGCCCAGTTCACGGAGCGGCCGTGGGCCTCCGACCATTGCGCCTCGGCCCAGACCTCGGAGAGGAGCATGACGAACTCCCGGTCGTAGCCGCTCGAGCCGTCCCCGTCGTTGTGGACGTACTTGCCGCTGGGGTAGAGGGCGCGGTTCCCGTTCTGCCTCGGCCGGACGAGCACGACCCCGGTGGTGCCCGGGTGGACGCGTTCGGCGTCCTCCTGCCGGAGCCGGTAGAGGTACGTCCCGGGGGCCGAGGGACGGAACGTGTAGACCAGGATCCGTGAGGACGCCGCCGGGTGCGCGTCCGGCTCGAGGCCGCCGACGGCGACCTCGAGCTCGTTTCCGCCGTCGTACTGGTCGGCCCAGAGGACGGGGGCGGGGTACTGCGCCTTGCCTGGCCGCGCCGACCGCTGCTCGGGGGGAAGCCCGGTGACGTTGCGAAAGCCGGAGATGAAGGTCGTGAGCGGCGGGGGGCCGAGCCAGTCGGGGTGGAACTGCGCCAGGGGCGGCCAGTCGGGCAGGGAGATCCACCCGCCGCTCCGGACCAGGAGGACGTCATGCTCGGGCGCGTTCCCCGCCGCCAGGCCGGTGCAGGTGGGCCGGAGGTCGGGGCGGGGCCGGAAGGAGAACGGTCCCACCTCGGAAGTCGTACCCGGGATGTCCTCGCGAACCCTGCCGGGTGCACGGACGGGGCTTGATTCACTGAGGGTCACTGCAGCCTCCTGCTCCCGGGTCGGGCGCCGCCCCCCCCGGGGGAGCAAACGTTCGCTTCGAGCGGCCGGACACGCGATTCCGCGGAGCGCCCCGGCGCCCCCGGCGATCTCCGGCCTGGAGAGTGCGGAGCGAGCGGACGACGCGCTTGAACGAACGATGAAGTGGCGATGAATTTCACCCGGCACGCCCGCCGGGCGTTCGACGGAGGCCCCCTGGCCGGGAGGGTTCTCTCCTGCGAGTGCATCCCAGGAGTGTCCCGGGTTCAAGCGGCTGGAGGAGCCCTCGCTGGCCGAGTAAGCAGCTGTGACCAGGTCCACTCCAGGGGAGCACATGCCGGGGACGAGGCGGTACGCATTCGGTCCGTTCGAGCTCGATGCGGGCCAGGGCGTCCTCCGGCGCGACGGGCAGCCCGTTCACCTGGCCCCCAAGAGCGTGGGCGTGCTGCTGGTCCTGGTGGAGCACCACGGCGAGCTGGTCGACAAGACCCGGATCTTCGACCTGGTCTGGCCGGGAGTGACGGTCGAGGAGTGCAACCTCGCGCAGCACGTGGCCTCGCTCCGCCGCCTGCTCGGCGACGACGCCAGGGGGCCGAGCTACATCGAGACGGTCTCGCGGCGCGGGTATCGGTTCGTGGCGGGCGTCACGGTCAGGGAGGCGCCGGCCGGCGGCCCCGCTCCTGCGGCCGCGCCGCATGCTTCCCCCGCCCCTGCGGACCCGCCCCCGCCTTTCCCGCCGGAGGCGGCTGCGGCGATCCCGCCGCCGCGCGACCCGCCGCCCGGCCCGGTCCGGCGGAGGTCCGGGAGGGCCCGGGCCGCGACCCTGGCGCTCGCCTTCGGGGCGGCGCTGGTCGCGGCCTCGATGGTCGCCGCGGCGTCCCGGGAAACGACGCGGAGCGTGGCCCTGCTCCCGGTCGCCAACCTCACCGGCGATCCGCGCAACCTCCACCTGGCCACGCTGCTGGGCGACGCGCTGCACCAGGAGCTCGATCACGTGGCCGGGCTCCGGATCGAGCACCGCCCCGCGAAACGCGAGGGCCTGCCCGCACCGGTCCCCGAGGCCGGCGCACCCCACCCCGGCGGGGTGGACGCGATCATCGAGAGCGCTCTGATCGCCGCGGGCGATCGGGTCCAGATCGTGGTGGAGCTGATCGAGGCGAGCAGCGACGCGCTCATCTGGGCCGACGTCCTGGAGGCCGATGGCGCCGGGCTCCGGGGGCTCGAGAACCAGATGGCACAGGCCGTCCTGTCGCGATTGCGGCTCAACCGCGCCGACCGGATGCGCCCCATGTCCGGCAAGGTTGCCGCCCGCCGCGAGCACGCGCTGGCGCGCTACTACCTGAGCCGGCGCACCCCGCAGGTCCTGGACGAGTCCGTCGAGCACTTCAGTGCCGCGGTCGAGCTCGACCCGGACCTGGCGCCCGCCCACGCAGGGCTGGCGCAGGCGTACCTGCTGGCCGCCGAGCACCGCGCCATCGACCCGGACCAGGCGCTGCGGTTGGCCGAGGAGGCGGCCCTCCGCGCCATCGAGCTACAACCCTCGCTGGCCGAGGCCATCCTGGTCAGCGCCGCCGTCGCCGAGGCGCGCTCCGACCTGCCCCGCGCCGTCGAGCTGTACGAGCGCGCCCTCGGGTTCGATTCAATCGCTGGCCTACGGCCACGAGCGGCTCGGGCGAGTGCTGAGCGCGCTGGGACAGCACGACGAGGCCGTCGCGGCGGCGAGGCGGGCGCAGGAGCTGGATCCCGGCGGCCCGGGCGCCCGCCTGGCGCTGGCCTCCGCCTTCCTCGCGGCCGGCCAGCCCGGGAACGCCATCGCCCAGGCCACCTCCGCGCTCAGGCTCGATGATTCGCTCCCGGAGGTGCACGAGCTGCTCGGCCGCGCTCACCAGGCCGAGGGGCGGCACGCGGAGGCGACCCTCGCATACGAGGAAGCGATCCGCCTCTCGGGCAGGAACCCTCGCTACCTGTCCAGGCTGGCCCGGGCGCTCGCCGACCAGGGAGACCTCGCTGGATCGCGCAGGGTGCTGCGGGAGCTCGAGCAGGCCACCCCGGGGTGGAAGGTCTCGCCCGTCGACCTCGCCCGGGTGGTCGCGGCGCTGGGCGAGCCGGAACGCGCCCACCGGATCCTCGACCTGGCCGCCGAGAACCGCGAGCCCTGGCTGGCGGTCCACCTGGCCGGGCTGCGGCTCCCGGAGCTGGACGCCGGCGGTCGCCTGGAGCGGCTGGTCGTTCGCGTGCGCACCGAGGCGGAGCGGGCCGGGAGCTCCCGGCAGGACGCCGGCCCCGCCCATGATGCCCCAGCGCACGACGCGGACCGCGAGCTGGACGGCGTGTTGCCCGCGACGGCGAAAGCCCTCCGCTAGACGGAGGATCGTGATTCGCGAATCGCGAACTGCGCGAACTGCCGTCTAGAATGCCTGGCCGGAGAGCTCCCGGTCGCAGGCGGCCCGCAGCTCCAGTCGGCGGAGCCGCTGGACCTCCCGGGCACGCTTCAGGGCCGGCCAGCGCCCCGGAAGCGTCTGCGGGATCTCGTCCACGCCCCCGGTGCGCGCTTTGCGCTCGACGCAGTCGCTCAAGGCCAGCTCGCGCGTCCGGTCGGGCGGCGGCGCTGGAACGCTCGCGGCGGGGGGAGCCTGGACGCCGGCGGGCCCGGCAGCAGCCGGCCCGGGAGACGGCTGCGACCTCTGCGCACCCTCCGGCGCGGTCGAGGCGCGCGCCTCCGCCAGGGCGGGGGAGCCCGCTCCGGGCGCCGCCCCCTCGCGAGAGTAGAGGAGCTGGAGGATCGCGAGGAAGCAGGCAGGGAATGCCAGAACGGCCGCCAGCATCCACAGGAGGCGTTTCGCGTCGACTCCTGGCCGGCGCCTTCCGGCCGTCGCAGGCGCGTCGCCCTTTGGTCGCCTCACGGCGTCACCCACTCCGAGACCGGCTCCAGGGCGTCGGTGCCCCGGCCGGCCAGCTTCACGATGAAGCTCCCCTTCGAGGCGAAGCGCTGGTCGGGGCCGAGGCTCACCCGCGGGTAGATCGACGGGGTGACCGTGTTCCCGACCATGTGCTCGATGCGCTCGACCAGGTACTCGCGGGAGAAGAGGTCGGACATGTGCGTCACCGCGTCCGCGGTGACGGCCACGGCGAAGTAGGCGTTCATCTGGGCCTGCTCGTCGACGACCGCGATGCCCCGCTCGCGGAGCCAGCGCTTCACCCGCAGGAGCCTGGCCTCGCGCATCCGCGGCAGGTCGAGCGGGTGGACGAGCCGGGCCCGGGCGTCGTAGACGAGGTCCGGCCGGCTCGCGCCCAGCAGCGTCGAGGAGAGGTAGATGGACTCGCCTTCCGGGCCGGGCTCGGCCAGCGCCCCGGCCTCGGCCAGGTCGCCGGCCCGGACCCACAGGACCAGGATCGAGCCCGGCCGCTCCCGGGCGAGCCGGTCCCAGAACCCCCTCGAGGCCGTCCCCTCCAGCACGCGATCCTCCAGGTCGGTGCCCGGGGGCATCGCCCGCCGGAAGGCGGCCGCCGCGGCCGCGCCGGCCTCGTCCCGGCGGAAGACCTGCGTGATGCCGGCCCGCGACTTCCGCCCGCGGAGGTGCTTGGCGAGCGCCTCGGCCTCGAGCGGCAGCCCGCGGGACAGGTACACGGTGTAGAAGCCGGCCTCGGTGGCCGGCAGGTCCGCCTGCGGGAAGAGGCAGGGGATGCCGTTTCGCTCGCTGAACCGGTGCACCGGGCTCCAGCTCGAGCTCCCCAGCCCGCCGACCAGCGCGAACACGGGCTGTCGCCGGTAGAGCGCTTCGAGCTGCCGCTCCCAGGTCTCGGCGGGGCCGCTCACGTCCCAGACGTGGAGGACCCAGGTTCGATAGGCGCGGTATTCGCGCTCGATGCCGGCGGCGCGGCGTTGCTCCTCCGACCGGGTCCCGGCGTTCTTGTCGTGCACGAAGGCCTGCAGTACCTCGAGCACGGCGCGGCGCCTGGCCGGGTCCATACCCGGCTCGATGACCGTGGCGAGGTGAAGCTCCTCGCCGGTGACGCCGGGCGCGGGCGAGGTCGAGAGCGTCCGCAGGTAGGCGAGGAGCGCCTTCATCTCGCGGTCGCCGAGCGCGTAGCGTGGCATGCCGGCCCCCAGCGGGCGGCCGGTCACGTCCACGCCGTCGCGGATGGCCCGCGCCAGGGAGGCGTCGTCGTAGGGCGGCCGCCGGCGCGCGCCCTGGGCGGCAGCGATGCGGGCGCGGCGAGCGGCCAGGAGGCCCGCCTGCTCGGCCACGGCCGGGTTGGCCGGGGCCATCCCCCGCGCGGCGACCGGCGCCGGGCGCGGCGCCACCGCCTCGCTCCAGCCGAAGAGCGCCGACGCCGTGATCGAGGGGATGGCGATGGGCCCCTCGCTGGTGCCGAGGCCGCTCCGGCGGTGGCAGCCGGCGCAGGCGGCATCCGCGCCCGTGCGGGCGGTCCCGGACTGGGCCGAGGCGCGGAGCGACCTGCCGCCGGGCAGGGTCCCGTCGCGGTAGATGCGCAGGCCGGCCTCCGTTGCCGCGTCCCCCCTCCTCTGCTTGGCCGCCGGCCCGGCCCGCACCAGGGCCGGGGCGGCCAGGGCCACCAGCAGCGGAACCAGCTTCCGCGGCTCGAGCCAGCCATGAACCGGTGCGGCGCTCATCGCATCGCAACCTTCTGGTATTCCCGCGCCAGGTCGGCGGGGCTGGCGAAGCCCTCGATCCGGATCCACGGGCCGGCGCGGCTCCGGCGCAGGAGCGTCAAGGGCTGGTGGTTCATCTTGTCGCCGCGGTAGGCGTCGAAGGCCCGCTCCACCGCCTCGACGTCCCGGACGCTCCCGGTCAGGAACCGCCAGCCGGGCTGCGCCCCGAAGCGCGCCGCGTAGGCGCGGAGCCGCTCGGGCGTGTCCTGCTCCGGGTCGATCGAGATCGAGACCAGCTTCACCGTCCCCGCCTCTCGCCCCAGCTCCTTCTGCACCGAGGCGAAGATCCGGCTCATCACCGGGCAGATGGCGCGGCAGGTGGTGAAGACGAAGTTGACCATCACCGGAGCGTCGCCGGAGAGGAGCTCCGCGAGGCGGACCTTTCCCTCGTGTTCGTCCACCAGCGTGACGTCCGGGACCGCGTAGCTCCGCTCCGAGCGCACGTACCGGGCCGGGGCGGCGTCCGGGGCCGGGGCCGCCTCCGCCCGGGCAGAGGCCGACGAGGCCGGGTGGCAGTGGTCGTGCCCGGCCGCCTCCTCCTCGCCGCCGAGGGCCATGCCGGGCGCGGCCAGGAGCCCACCCAGGACGATCGAGGTCCAGAGGGAGCTGCCTGCCCTGATCCGGTGAATCATGGTCCGTCTCCTCTCCCGCTCCCGCGGGCTCAGTTGACCTTGATGCTCACGGTGGCGGCGCTGGAGGCCGCGCCCCGGTCGTCGCGGACGTCGTAGGTGAAGGTCTCGGTGCCCCGGAAGCCGATCCGGGGCGCGTAGGAGATGGTCCCGCCGGCGTCCACGGCCGCGGTCCCCCCCTTCGTCGGCGCGGTCAGGATGCGGACGCTGCTCGGCACCAGCGTCCCGTCGGGATCCCGGTCGTTGGCGAGCACCGCCAGGACCTGCGGCGCGTAGCTGGCCCTGCGCCGGTACGGCGCGGTGAACGCGTCGTTCAGCGCCACCGGCGGCTGGTTGGGCGCGGTGACCGTGAGGGTGACGGTGGCCACGGCGCCCTGGAGCTGGCCGTCGGACGGCGCGTAGGCGAAGGAGTCGATCCCGGAGAAGCCCTGCGCGGCGGTGTAGCGGAAGGCGCCGCTGGCCTGCAGCGCGAGCGTGCCGTGGGCGGGGGAAATGGAGAGGACGGCGGTCACGGGATCGCCGTCCGGGTCGACGTCGTTCGCCAGCACGCCGGGGGCGGCCACCGAGAGCGCCGTCCCCGCCACGGCGGCGTAGGCGTCGTTCGAGGCCAGAGGCGGCCGGTTGGCCGCCGCCACCTGGATCGTGAACGACTGGGTGGTCGAGAGGCCGGACGCGTCGGCGGCGCGCACCGTGACCGGGTGCGCTCCGGCCTGCCCTGCCCCGGGCGTCCAGGTGATGAACCCGCTCGCGGTGCCGATGGTCATGCCGGACGGCGCGACGTCGAGCGAGTAGGCGACGGCGGTGCCGTCGGGATCGGTGGCCTGCGCCTGGTAGAGGTAGAGCGCCCCTTCGCTGGCGGTGACGACCGGCGCCGAGATGATGGTGGGGGGAACGCCACCCGCCCCGCCGAGCAGGGACAGGGCGGCCGGCAGGTCGATCAGGCCGTGGCCGTAGGCGTTGTCCCCGCCCGCCGGCCCCAGGTCGAGGGCTCCCTGGACCAGGGCCGACCGCAGCTCCGCCACCGAGGCGGCGGGGGCGGCCGCGGCCAGGAGCGCCATGGCACCGGCCAGGTGCGGCGCCGCGAAGGAGGTCCCGGAGACGAAGGTGTACGAGGGAAAGCCGCCGAAGGAGAGGTCCGAGGTCCAGAGGTCGGCGCCCGGCGCCACCAGCGTCGGGAAGATCGCGCCGTCGCACGCCGAGGGGCCGCGGCTGCTGAACGGGGCCACCGTGGAGGTGGCGTCCACCGCCCCGGCCGTGAAGCCGCCCGGGCCGTTGCCCGGGCTGGCGCTGGTGCCCGCCGCGGGCCCGTCGTTTCCCGCCGCGAAGACCACCGCGATGCCGGCCGCCTCGAGCGCCTGGAGGTCGGGCTGGAACTCCAGGTTGCAGGTGCCGGGCGCGCCCAGTGACCAGGAGGCGCTCACCACGTCGGGCGCGTCCAGGGTGTCCGGATCGCCGTCCGGATCGAGGAGCCACTGGAAGGCGAGGTGGATGGCGCTGAGCGAGCCGTTGCCCGCGTCGTCGAAGGCCCTGGCAGCGATCCAGCGCGCCCCGGGCGCGACCCCGATGGACGAGCCGCCGGCCGCGCCGCCCACCAGGATGCCCATGGACTGGGTGCCGTGGCCGCTGGCGTCGGCCGGCGTGGCGTGCTGCCCGTAGGCGTCGAACCAGCTGTTGGTCCCGCCGCGCCAGCGCGCCGAGAGATCCGGGTGGGCCACGTCGACGCCGGTGTCCAGCCCGGCCACGACGGCTCCCGCGCCGGTCAGGCCCGCCGACCAGAGGACCGGCGCGCCGATGGCGTCGATGTTCCACTCGACCGGGGCCGCCGTCGCCGCGGCCGTGGCAGGCGCCTGCACCACCTGGTCGAGCCGGACCTGGCGGACGCCGGGCAGGGAAGCGAGCCTGGGGATCGCCGCGGCCGGGACCGTGGCCGCCACGCCGTTCAGGAGCCAGAGGTCCCGGAGCCCGAGCGCCGAGTGCGCCTCGAGCTGGCGCCGCAGCGCAGGCAGCTTCTCGGCCGCGTTCGCCCGGAGCGCCCGGAGGAGCCGGCCGTCGCGGCGGCGGCGGTCGCGCGTAGCGTGGGGCGCCGGGTCGACCCTCCCGGCCAGCTCGACGATGACCGCCACCCGGTCGCCTGGGGCGCCGGCCTCGAGCTCGCGGGCCAGCTCGGGCGAGACGGTCCCCGCGCCGGCACCCCGCGGCTGGGCCAGGAGGAGCGCCAGGAGCGCCGCCGCCCCTGCCCTCACGGTGCTGGTGCCCATCCCGTCACCTTCCGTTCACTCGACCGTGAGGTCGGTCAGGCGCGCGTCGCCCACCACCAGGGTCACCTGGTCGCCCGGGCGCAGGTAGCGGCCGGGGTTGGCGAAGAGCATGAAGTAAGTGTGCTGCGGCGAGACCTTGCCGTTGCGCGCGGTCTGCCGGAGCGAGCCGAGGATGGGCGTCTCCGGGACGCCCAGCTTGGCGCCCCGCCCGTCGAGGAGGTATGGACGCTGCCTGCCGTCGAGCAGCGCCGCGGCCCTGGCCTGGTCGATCACGCGGTAGCGGAAGTCGAGCATGGTCCCGGCCGCAGAGAGGCGCAGCGCCTCGACCCGGATGCCGGCGGCCTCCTCGACCCGGCCGCGGCCCTCCGCCGCCGCGGCGGAAGAGGACCGGTGGCCGGCGCAGCCGGCCAGGGCCAGGAGCCCGGCGGCGGCGAGCGCCCACCCCGAGCTGCACCGTCCGCCAGGGACCGGCGAGGTTCTCTGGGTGCGCACGTGTCCCCTCACCGGACGTTGACCCGGACGTTGGCCGCGCTGGAGAGCGCCCCCCGGCTGTCCCGGACCCGGTAGCTGAAGGTGTCGGTGCCCCGGAAGTTGAGGGGCGGGACGTAGGAGACGACGCCGGTGGTGGGGTTGACCGTCGCCGTCCCGCCCTGGTTGGGCGCCGCGGAGATCACCACCGTGGCCGGGGCGATGGCATTGGCCGGGTCGAGGGCGGTGTCGGGATCGGAGTCGTTCGCCAGGATCGTCACCTGCACCGGCGCGTAGGTGGCGGAGTTGGCCCGGGTCCGGCGCGGGGCGGTGGCGCTGTCGGCTACCGTCACCGGGGCCCGGTTGGCCAGCACGTTGACGGTCACCGTGGCCGGAGCGCTGGTCAGGGAGGCGTCCTGCGCCTGGTAGGTGAAGGTCCTCGCGCCCGCGCCCGGCGGCAGGGTCCAGGTGAACGCGCCGCTGGCGCTGCCCGAGAGCCCGGTCGCGGCGGAGAAGTTGACGGCCGTCAGCGCGTCGCCGTCCGGGTCGGTGTCGTTGGCCAGGACCCCGGGCGCCGCGACCGAGAGCGTGCCGAGCTCGACCATGGTGTAGGGACCGTCGGCGACCGCCACCGGCGCGTGGTTCACGACGGCGCTCACCACCACCGAGAAGGCCTGGGTGGCGAAGAGGCCGCCCGGGTCGGTGACGCGCACGGCGACCGGGAAGGTGCCGGCCGTGTCGGGCGTCCAGGTCACCAGCCCGGTGGCCGAGATGGTCATGCCCGCCGGGAAGGCGTCGAGGGAGTAGGTGAGGGTGTCGCCCGGGTTGGCGTCGCTCGCCACCACCTGGTAGGCGTAGGCGGCGCCGACCAGCGCGGTGGTGGGCGGGGACGAGGTGATGACCGGCGCGGCGGCGGCGGTCCCGGCCGTCACGGCCAGGAACGAGATCAGCCCGCCGTCGGGCGCGCCCGCGTTGGTGACGTCCAGCCGCCGATCGAGGATGGCCAGCCGGATGGTGGTGGTGCCCGGGTTGTCGGCCGCCATCACCGCGTCGACGGTCTTCGCGGCCGGCAGCTGCACCGTGTACTGCTGGCGCGGGTGGTCCGGCCACGGGTACGGATTGCCATCCTCGGCGATGAGGTCGAGGTGCTGGCCGAGGAGCATCGGGACGTGGGTCCGGAGGCCGGCGTTGAGGAACCGCAGCAGGATCCGCTGGCCGCCGCCCACGGTGGCGATGGGCGCGGCGCCGGCCTGGTAGGGCGCCCCGTTCACCAGGAAGTACCGGGGCTGATAGTCGAAGGTGCTGGTGGGGCCGGTGGCCGTGCCGTAGCTGCCGCTGCCGACGGCCGCGTGGAGCGCCGGGTCGATCTCCGAGTAGAGGACCGTCACCGACTGGTCGTATTCGACGCCCGAGTACGCCTGGGCGCGCAGGGCGCCGGCGGCGTCGGCCGCGTTCCGGGTGAGCGCGCCGTAGAGGCCCATCTGCACCTGGACCTGCGGGTGCGTGCCGCTCTGGTAGAGGTAGGTCCCGGGGCGGAGGCCGGGCCAGACGTAGTCGGCCGTGCCGCCCGCGGGCGCCTCGTGCGTGAAGGAGCGGACCCGCGCGGTCACGTTCCCGGCCGGCCTCGAGCCCAGGTAGGTGGTCCCCGGCGCCGAGGGCTCGAACCAGACCGGCGTCATGACGGTGGTCTGGCCCGGGATGACGATCGAGGTGGGCTCGGAGAGGCCGTTCTGCAGGTGGACCGTGAGGCCCGCGTCGGCCGCCGGCACCGCCAGCGCCGGCCCGGGCACCGTCACGGCCCCGCAGCCGGTGAACGCGGGCCCGCACTCGGCGTAACCCCACATGGCGACGGACGCGCCGCCCGGGGGCGTGTAGCTCGTCGGGCCGGCCCGGAGCCAGACCTCGGCGGCCCGGGCCTGGGGGGCGGCCAGCAGGAGGGCCGCGACCGCCCAGGGCGCCCTGCCCGCGCGCAGCGGAACGTGTGTCTTGCTCGTCATGGTGGTGCCCTCCGCGGTCAGGGAATGGGAACCCAGGGCGCCTCGATGACCAGCATCGTCATCATGCCGCCGGGGAAGATGTCGTCGGTGGTCACTTCCTTCTCGTTGTGGGAGTGCCACATGTGGAAGTGGCCGCCGCTGGTGTTGAGCTCGGGCGTCCCCGGCGGCAGGGTCCCGAAGGCGCCCAGGTACGGCGTCCCGGAGTAGTAGGGCCCGAAGCTGAGGTCGAGCGCGCCGGGGACGATCACCGGGATGGGCTTGCCGTGATCGGCGGCCGACTCGCCGGGCTGGAGCGGATCCCCGGGTTTGTGACCGTAGACGTCCCAGCCCAGCCCCTCGCCGGTCCACTCGAAGATCAGATCCATGGTCTCGCCCGGCACGGAGTTGACGGTGAAGTCGAGGGTGCCCAGGTCGGGGGCCAGCGCGGTGTCGGCCGGGTTGGTGGAGAGGACGCGGCCGTCCCGGGCGATGGCCAGGGCGTGGTTGCCGTGGTGGTGGAACGGGTGCGGGTCGCGCCCCGCGCCGACGACGCGCATGAGCAGCCGCTCGCCGGGGTGCATGCGCGGCAGGCAGTTGTACGGCTGCGTCGGCAGCCACGGCACGCCGGCCGGCTGCATGGTGTCGACGGCGTTCCGGCCGTTGATGAACCAGATGGTCGGGCGGAAGCCGGTGGTGTCCACCGAGACCGGCAGCCCGGCCGCCACCTGGTCGTAGACCTGCGCGTGGATGGCCGGGTCCATCTCGCTCAGGAGGAAGAGGTGCTCGCGGGCGTACTGGGTGCCGGGCTGCGCGTACGCCTGGCCGGCGGCGGCCGGCCGGACGATGAGCGCCCCCACCAGCCCCATGTCCACCTGCAGCGCGGGGTTGGTGCCCGAGTGATAGAGGTAGGTGCCGGGCTGGCTGGCCACGAACGTGTACGTGACCGAGCCTCCGGGCGTGCCGGCGGGAGGCGCCTCGCGCGTCAGCGTTCCCTCGACACCGCCGGTGGCGTTCACCCCCGACTGGCCGGGAAAGACGATCGACACCGGCACCGGCAGCTGGTTCTGGAGGACCACGGTGACGGTGGCGCCCTGGGCGACGATCAGCGTCGGCCCGGGGTACTGCATGCGCCCGTTGCCGCCGGCGTAGCCCCAGGCGTAGTGACTGTTGCCGTCGGCCGTGCTGATGATGTCCTGCTTGGCGGTGAGCGTGAAGGTGCTCCCGGTCAGGCCCGGGATGGCGGCCCGGGCCGTGCCGCCTCCAGCGGCGAGGAGCAGCGCCAGCCCGGCCTGGAGGTGCCGCGCCGGGGTCTTCGTGAGGGTTGCCATGTGGCCTCTCCTTGCGCTCGCTGGCGCTCGCCGGCGGTGCCTAGGGGGCGGCGGTGACGACGATCTCGGTCATCATCCCGCCGTAGTCCTGGTCGAAGTTGCTGAGGAAGTTGAGGTTGGTCGTGTAGAGGAAGTAGGTCCCGGGCTCGACGGCGGAGGTGTCGATCATCACCTCGGTCGACTCCCCGCCCCCCAGGGTCACCGAGCTGGTGTCGACGTAGACCGCCTTGCCGTCCGGCCCCTTGAGCTGGCGCGCGCCGCGGCCGACCACCTTCATGGGCAACCCCAGCGCCGTGACCGTGTAGTGGTTGGTGACGTTGAGGTTGGAGAGGCGCAGGAGCAGCCGCTGGCCCCTCACCGCCGTCACCAGGGAGGTGACCGGCTGCGACTGCTGGAAGCCGTTCTCCTCCGGGGCGTCGAGGGCGGCCGGGTTGACGGTGTCCGGATAGCCGCGGCCGTTGATGACCGTGTAGGTGTCGCGCATGTTGGCGAAGGGCAGCGGCTGGATGCCGAGGTGCAGCTCGTGGAAGACGTGGTCCATCGAGCCGAGCTGCAGCGCGGCCGAGGTGTCGTAGCCGGTCGAGCCGTCGCCGTCGTTGTAGACGAACCGGGTGAAGGTCCTCCCGCCGTAGGCGATGGCGGTGCCGTCCTGCAACGGCCGCACGTAGAAGTTCCCGAGCATGCCCATCTGCATGTGCTCGGTGGCTTCCTGGTGGCAGTGGTACATGTACGTACCGGGCTTGGGGTGATGGTAGAAGTACGTGAACGACGAGCCCATGTTCACCCCGAATGAACCCTCCGGCATGCCGTCGAAGACCGGCGCCGCGTTGGCCTGTCCGTGGAAGTGGACCGTGTGCGGGTCGAAGAGGTCGGGGCGCAGCGTCATGCCCACGTTGGTGAGCGTGAGGTAGACGTCCTCCCGCTCCGAGAGCTCGATGGTCGGGGCCGGGAAGTTGGCCGCGGTCGAGTCCATCACCACCTGGCCGGCGGGCCTCCCGGTCACGTCGGCGAAGCCGAAGGTGTAGAGGACCCGGCCGTCGGCCATCCGGACGAAGCCGTCGCCGGCGGTGAGGTGCAGGCAATGCGTGCCCGGCGAGGGCGAGTCGGGGACCGCGTCCTGGTTGGCATCCCCGGGGCACTGCACGAACACCGCCGCCCGGGCGGGCGTCGCCGCCCCCATGGCGCCGCCCAGCGCCGTCACCAGCATGAGCCTGCGAGCAGTCATGGCCTTCATGGTTCCTCCGTCCCTGCGGCTCCCGCCGGGCGCCGGCCCGGCGGGGAGCTGGTGGCAGTCGTTCTTCACGGGATGCCGAACTCGTCGGCGCCGATGTCGTTGCGGTTGCCGGCGCTGTTCGGGCGATTCCCGCCGTCGAGGTCGGTGGCCGCGGCGTAGGGGTTGGCGCCGCTGTTCCTGGGGGTGGTGCCGGGGGTGAGGGGGAACCCGAGGATGTTGAAGCTGGTCGGGGTCCCGGCGCCGGTGATGTGGTAGTCGCCGAAGGCAGGGCAGTTGGGGAAGGTCTGCGGCTGGCCCGCGGCGCAGTTCCACTGGGTGAGCGGCCCGTAGCGGATGTCGATGAAGTTGCCGCCCTCGTCCACCGTGGCCGCGGTCTGGATGGTGGTGGTGATGCCCGGCACGATGAGCGACTGCTGCCGGTTGCCGTTCACGTATCCCCTGACCAGGCGCGCGTCCCCCAGGGCGAGGTTGCCGAAGCGACGGCTGTCGCCCAGCAGGAACGCGGCCGCGTCCGCGAGCGTGGGCGTGAACGGCCCGTACCCGGCCGCGGTCGACACGTCGACCCCGCTCGAGAGCACGCAGTGCGTGGGGCTCAGCCGGTCGACCCCCGCGCCCAGGTACTGCCCGGCGAAGGTTCCCTGGTTGGCCGTGTCCAGCACCGCCAGGTCCCGGTAGACGGGGTTGGTGCCCCCGGGCGTGTCGAGGCCCGGGTCGAAGAGGCCGAAGACGGGCTGACCGGTGACCGGGTCGAGGCTGTCGGGATCGACCTTCCAGTAGAAGGACCGGTTGTGCCAGATGACGTTGTCGAGCAGCTGCGGGTTGGAGAACGGCTGGCGGTAGCGCGGCAGGACCAGGAACCCGGTGCCGATGGCCGCCCGCAGCGGCGCGCTGTGGGCGTGCGAGACCAGGCCGGCCGGCTGCGGGTCGGAGATCCCCGGCATGGAGAACGACTGCTGGTTGGTGGCGGTGCTGTCGTTGTTGGCGATGGTGTTGTTGACGATCCGCGAGTTGACGACGTCCTTGAGCGACACCCCGCCGGCGGCGTACCCCGCCACGTTGTCGACGATGACGTTGTTCTCCAGCGTCGCCAGGTACCACTGGCCCGGCTGGTTGGGCGACCGGCTCACGTCCAGCCCGTTCACCTGGGCGAGTCGCAGGCCGCCGCCCTCGCCGGCGCCGGAGTTGTTCCCCTGGATGAGGTTGGCGGAGATGGTCACCGAGCCGCTGCCGGGCGACAGGGCCGCAGCGCCGCCCAGCGCCGGCTCGCCGCCGACGAAGACGCCGCCGCCGGTCACGTTGGCGCTCTGGTTGAAGGTCTGGTTGAAGAGGATGGTGTTGCTGGCGATGGTGCCGCCGTTGGAGAGGCCGAGGTGGCCGATCCCGCCGCCGTCGGCCATGGAGAAGTTGCCGCAGATCTGGTTCTGCTGGACGGCGTAGCCGGTGGAGCCGTTGCCGAGCGTGATGCCGCCGCCCGCGCCCGCCTCGGTGCTGCCGTTCTCGTTGACCCAGTTGTACTGGATGAGGACGCCGGGGTTGGCCGAGTCGGTGTAGCCGCCGTAAAGGGCGTTGGCCTGGTCGAGCAGGGCGGTGTGGCCGATGCGGATGCCGCCGCCGTAGGTGCCGTAGTTGCCGAGGATGCGGTTGTTGGTGACCCGCAGCCGGCTGACGTAGCCGCTGGCCAGGATGCCGCCGCCGGCGTCGGCGCCGGTGATGGTCAGCCCGTCGATGCGGGCGGCCTGGCCCTGGTCGAAGCGGTGGGCGCGGGGGGAGAAGCTGGCCGGCAGATCCGGGTTGCCACCCACCACCAGGATACCCGGTCCCTCCTCGCCGCCGAAGAGCAGCGGCTCGTTGTCGGAGATGTTCCTGCCCAGGGTCTGGCCGGGCAGGAGGTCGAAGGTGCGGAGCGGCCCGGAGGTCACGGGGCAGGTTCCCGTGTCGGGATCGGGCGCCGGGCAGGTGGCCGGCTGCTGTGCGTCGATCTTGCGGGCCAGCAGCGCCCGCCAGGCCCTGAGGCCGTTGGAGCTGTTCTTGGCGGCGTTGATGATGGTGGAGGGAGCGCCCCAGCCCTGGAGGCGGACCCGCTTGTCCAGGATGAGGTACTCGTTGTAGGTGCCGGGAGCGATCAGGATGAGCGCGTCGTCGGTCGTGGTGGCGGCGTCGATGGCCGCCTGGATCGACTGGCCCGGGCCGACCGTCACCGGCGGCCGCGCGGCGTGCTGGGCCGGGGTGACCACGGTCACGGTGACGCCGACCTTGCTGGTCCGCGCCCCCTGCGCATTGCTGCGCCGGACCATCAGCTGCGCCTGGCCGAGCGGGGCGTTGCTCGGGACCCGGGCCACGATGAGGTCGTTGCTCCAGGAGACGACCGGCAAGCTGTTGCCGCCGAGCGTGACGGCCGCCCCCGTCCCCGACGGCCCGAAGCCGTAGTTGCGCGGGATGGTGGGGGTGGAGCCGGGGACGCTCGGGTCGTAGCGCGGGTTCGGGACCTGGGCGGTCCCCTCGGAGACGATCACCAGGCGCGCCCAGCCGGCGGGGTTGGCCGCCGTGCCCGTCCGGACCACGTAGGGGCCGTTGAAGGACGAGTCGCCGGCGGTCCGACCATCGACGCTGTAGACGACCGGCGTGCCGTCCTCGAGCTCGCAGTCGACCGGGAACTGGCCCGGCCCCGCGAAGGCGGCCACCGGCACGACCGGGGTGTCGAGGTAGGTCGTCTTCCCCGGCAGGTACTGGAGCGTGTAGCAGAACTGGCTGTACTGGCGGTTGAAGTACGGGTCGATGATCATCTGGCCGAGGGTCGGCGACCCCGCCCTCGTGTCGAGGATCGGCCCCGGCGAGTTCATGCAGGAGACGACCATGTTGGGCGAGACGCCCGAGGGGAAGGGCGGGTTGATGGTGAAGGTCGAGGGGGTGAGGAAGTTGTAGCTGCCCCACTGATCCGAGTAGACGCGGGAGAGCTCGCGGCCGGTCCAGTCCTGGACCGAGACCGGCAGCCACGGGGGCGAGTGCTTCTCGCCGAAGGTCGGGGCGTTCGGGTCGAACTCGCTGGAGAGGTCGTCGAGGATGAAGCCGACGCCGTGGCCCGCGATGGGCGCCTCGGTGAAGAGGTGGAAATCGGGCGCCGGGTTCTGGCCCGAGCGAAGCGGCACCGACTTCATGTCGCATCGCCGCCAGGTCGCGCCGGCGGTGTAGGCCGGGTTCGGCTCCTGGGCGCCGGGGAAGAGGGTGAGGAACTGCGGGACCGGCAGCTCGGGCCCGACGCAGGGGAGCGGCAGCGCCTGGGGCGTCGGCGAGACCACGTCGCCGAAGACCACGTTCATGTCGCCGGAGCCCTGGTGGCGATACCCCGGAGGCGCCACCGCCTCGACCACGTAGTTGACGTTGGGGAGCTCGTCCTGGAAGGCGACCCGGCCGAAGGCGTAGCCGCCGTCGAAGACCGCCGGGCGTGCCTGGTTGAAGTTGCGGAGCCCGTCGTAGCAATCGAGGATCTGCCCGGCGTCGGGTCCGTACGGAATGGCGTAGAGGTTGCCCTGCGGGTCCGGCTGGCAGCCGGAGGGCGGGTTGTCGTCCCAGGAATCGGTGGCCGAGAGGCCGACGAAGGGCGCCCCGCCCGCCTCCGGGTCCGAGCCCCAGGTGAAGACGTCGCCGGTGCTGAAGGTCGTACCGTCGCCGCTGCGGACGACGTCCTCGGGCCCGCGCTGCGGGCCGGCCAGGCCGCACGAGGCCGGGTCGCGCCAGCAGAAGGGGGAGTTGTCGACGTCGGCGAGGCTGGCGACGTAGCCGGTCGAGCTCAGGCTCGAGCAGGTGCCCGGGGTGGCGTGGTTCGGCTGGTCGGGCTTCCCGTCCCGGTCGCAATCCACGTACAGGTCGACCTGGACGCGCGGCACGCCCGGCTCCCACGGCTCGGCGGCGGCATAGCGCGGGTCGACCTCGGCACGGGTGATGGCGTAGTGGACGATGCCGGCGATGCCGCCGTTCTCGCCGAAGGCGTAGGCCTTCTTGCCGAAGGCCACGTGGACCGTCTGGCCCAGGAAGGCCTGGATCCCCTCCAGCAGCACGGTGCCGGTCTCGGTGCGCGAGAGGTTGTTGCCGGAGTTGGGGTTGACGTCGGCCGGCCCGTTGGCGAGGCCGGTGGCCGGGTCGATCTGGAACTGCGCCTGCGGGTTGAGGCGGCCGAAGGAGGGAACGCCACCGTAACCCGAGTCGGGTGGGACGGGCCCGCCCGCGTCCACCACCACCGTGGCGCCGGTCGCCTTGAAGCGCGCGTAGTCCACCTCGCCCACCATCCAGTTGAAGAACGGGAAGAGCTCGGGGAACTCGAAGGTGCCGTCGTCGGAGGTGGCGCTCGCCTGGTAGATGCTGCCGTCGCGGAAGCGAATGTCGACGGGCACCTCGGCCATGGGAGGCTTCAGGTTGCCGGAGGCATCGAGCGGATATCCGTTCTCGTCCTCGTCGTAGAAGATCCGCCCCTCGTAGCGGGCGAACCAGTTGAAGACCGGGACCTCGATCAGGTCGACCACGCCGTCGCTCGGCGCGACGGTGACGTTGGTGGCGGCGATGATGACGTCGAGCGGCTCGTCGAAGACCACCAGCTCCCAGGTGCCGGCCGGCACGGAGGGGATGACGAAGCGGCTGTCGGCGTCGCAGGCCCCGGCGTAGAGGGTCCGGCCGCCGTTCGGCTCGTTGAGCGCCACCCAGCACTTGGGCACCGGCGCGCCGCTGTAGAAGGCGTAGTCGGGTGGGCGGGAGTTGTGGATGTTGACCACCCGTCCGGTGATGGTCTTGCTGCCGTTGAGGACCGTCGGCTGGAGCACGCCGCTGTGGGTGAACCCGACGAAGACGTGGTGCCCGGGCGGGCCGAACTCCTGGAAGAAGGGGGGCTCGAAGTTCTTGATCCAGGCGTCGATTCCCTTGGTGCCCTCGATGGTGGAGGTCTGGGTCCAGTCGGAGCCCGCCGGCGGGCGGATGACGATGGTGTACTTGGCCGGGAAGAGGTTCTGGATGAGGGCCGTGCCCTGCGAGTCGGTGTAGATGAGGCCGTCGCCGAGGGTGAGCACGTTCCCGGCGTCGTCGTAGGTGGTGCCGAGCGGGTTGCCGTAGGCGTCCTGCGTCACCTGGCCTCCCGACATGCCGTAGGTGCCGCCGGCCTCGATCAGCTCGACGAAGAAGCCCTGGAGCCCCAGCTCCTCGGGGAGATCGGGGGCGCCGTTGAGGGGGTGGTCGTCCTGGAAGACGTGGACCGAGAGCTGTCCGGTCGGGACCGGGTACTTGTTGACGTAGACGGTGACCGAGATCTGGCCCGGCGCCACCGGAGCGGCGCCCATCTGGTACCCGTTGGCCGGACCGTCCTGGTCCGGCAGGACGGAGATGTAGTAACGCCTCGCCGGGTCGAGATCGGGAAGCGCCTGGTAGACGCGGTCCGGGTCCGGGTCACCGGGCACCGGCCCGACCACCTCGACGCCTCCGGCGACCTTGCCGGCGGCGACCACCGGCATGTAGCTGGTGTGGAAGCCGTAGGAGTAGTTGCTCCGGTCTGCGAGCCGCCCCGGGACGGACGGCTTGGTAGCGTCCTCCTCGAGGGTCCAGCGGAAATTGGTGACCGGCGTCTGGGTTCCCGCCTGGTCGACCCCGATGACCGTCACCTGCAGCGGAGCTGCCCCTGCAGCGGCGGGCGACAGGGCCGCCGCCAGCGCAAGGAGAAGCGCGCGCGGTCTCGACCAGTCGAGCCAGCTCACCTTCGGGTTCCCCTGCAGCAGGCCGTAACCTCGTTGCACCATGGGCATCTCCCTCGTGCTGGGATCCGCCTGGGTTCTTCGGCTCGCCGCCGGTGGCTCGCTTGAAGGAACCCTGAATGAATCGTGAATTCATCGCGCGGGACGCCGGCCGCCGCCCGGGAGGACCGCCCGGCCGCGCGTCACGGCTCCACGCCGACCGTGCCCGACAGCCGGAGATCCCCCAGCCCCTGGCCCACCCGGATGCGGCGCTCGCCGTGCGCCGTCCCGGCCACCTTGCCGGTATTCCGGATGGTGAACCTCACCCTCACCTCGCCGCCTTCGCGGGCGAGGCGGAGCCCGTCGTAGCGGGAGGTCGTGCAGGTCAGCCCGTGCCCGGACGGGAAGCGCACCGGGATGCCGAGCTCGTCGTGGTACCGGTAGCCGACGTGGACACAGCTGCCATCGCCAGCAGCCCGATCCGCGAGGGTGTCGCCCCCGCCTGGGCCAGGCAGGTCGCGCTCCTGCCTCGACCGGCTGCGCGCGGTCGCGCCCGCCGACGCGGTCGCGGCTCGCAAGGGCGGACGACGTCCCGATGAGGGAATTCTCGGGGGGGGCGTCCCGTTCCTGGAGGCGAGGGAGCAGTGGAGAGGAGGGACGACCCGGTGGCACGTGCTCGCACACTGCTCCGTGCCGCGGCCGCAGCTGCCTTGGTGGCGCTGGCAGTCGGGCACGCGACGTCGCTCGAGACCGGGGCGGCCAGCCCGGCGGCCCAGCCCCAGTACCGCTGCACGCCGAACGAGCAGGCGTTCCTGGACCGGCTCGAGCGCGACACCTTCCAGTTCTTCTGGTCCGCCACGCCCGCCATCAACGGACTGACGCCCGACCGCTCGCCCGGGTCGGACGTCTCCAGCGTGGCCGGCGTCGGGTTCGCGCTCACCGCCTATCCGGTCGGCGTCGAGCGAGGGTACGTGTCCCGGGCCGAGGCGGCGGCGCGCACGCTGGCCACGCTCCAGACGCTGTGGCGCGCGCCCCAGGGTTCCGCGTCGCGCGGCGTGGCAGGGTACAACGGGCTCTTCTACCACTTCCTCGACGGCCGCGACGCCCTGCGCGCCGGGGACTCCGAGCTCTCCACCATCGACACCGCGCTGCTCATGGCCGGCGTCCTCGCCGTCCAGGCCTACTTCGACGGCCCGGGGGACGTGGAACGCTCCATCCGCGAGGTCGCCGACGGGCTCTACCGCAGGGTCGACTGGGCCTGGGCGTACTCCCCGCGCAACCCGCCCTTGCTGAGCATGGGGTGGTCCCCGGAGACAGGGTTCCTCGAGTACGACTGGCGCGGCTACAACGAGGGCATGATCCTGTACCTCCTTGCGCTCGGGTCGCCCACGCACGCCATCGAGCCGCGGGCCTGGGACGAGTGGACGCGCTCGTACCGCTGGGAGAGATCCCACGGCCTGCCCCAGGTCATCTTCGGCCCGCTCTTCGGCCACCAGTACTCGCACGTCTGGATCGACTTCCGCGGGATCCAGGATCGCTACATGCAGTCGAAGAACAGCGACTACTTCATCAACTCGGTCCGCGCGACCTACGCCAACCGCGCCTACTGCATCGCCAACCCGCGGGGCTGGAGCGGGTACGACGAGCTGACGTGGGGCCTGACGGCGTCCGACGGCCCCCCCGACCCGGCGGAGCAGGCCCCGGCCCTGGGCCGTACCACCCTACTGGGCGCGCGGCGCCGTTACCGACGGCTCGGCGGACGACGGCACCATCGCGCCCACCGCCGCCGGTGGCTCGGTGCCCTTCGCGCCTGAGCTGGCCATCCCCACCCTGCTGCAGCTTCCGCGACCGCTTCGGCGACCGCTCTACGGAAAGTACGGGTTCAAGGACGCGTTCAACCTGTCCTACCAGGGCAGCCCGGGGCTTCCGGCTGGTTCGCCGAGCAGTACCTGGCCATCGACCAGGGGCCGATCCTGCTCATGATCGAGAACTACCGCAGCGGCTTCGTCTGGGACCTGCTCAAGAAGAGTCCCTACCTGACCGCCGGGCTCCGCCGGGCCGGCTTCGCCGGAGGGTGGCTGGCGCCGACGCCCGCGGTCGCCCCGGCCCGGACCGCCCGCTGATCCCTGGACCTCATCGCGTCGCGCCATCGGCGGGCAGCTCCCGCGCGCGGGCTCCTGCCCCCTCCTGCGCCGCCCGCACCGCGTGGGCCATCGGGCTGAGCCGGGCCAGGAGGTTGCGAAACAGCTGCACGCGCCCGCGCTGGCCCTCGAGCCGCAGCGTCCGGTCGCCCAGCGCGTCGGCGAGGTCCCGGCGCCCGTGCCACACCTCGAAGAGCGTCCGCAGGTCGGTCCGGAGCTCCACGTCGACCTCGAACCCCGGGTTCTTGAGGCACAGGGACGCGCCGTTCGCGTCGAGGACCACCCAGTACCACGATCGATCGTCGCGGAAGTCGATCCGCACGACGGTGCGCTCCGCGCGCGGTCCGTCGTCGATCCGGCGGCAGATCTTCCAGAGGAGGAGCGGCGCGTCCAGCTCCGCTTCCCGCGGCTCGCCGAAGGCCCAGCGCGCACCCCACTCTCCCAGCCCCTGGATCAGCCCCCGCAGCTCCTCCCCCGCGGGCGTCAGGACGTAGGCGCTCGCTTTCCCGTCGCCGCGTGGAGACCGCTCGACCACGCCGAGCTCCTCGAGGTGACGGAGGCGCTGGGAGAGGAGCCCGCGCGACATGCGCGGGAGCCCTCGTCCGATTCTCGTTGAACCCCTCGGGTCCCAGCGTCAGCTCGCGGACGATGAGCAGCGTCCAGCGGTCGCCCAGTACCTCGGCGGCGCGCGCGATGGGGCAGTACTGGTCGTAGGGGTGCATGCGTGATCCCCCATTGCTCCTGTCGAGGGGAGAGCCTAAGGGTCGCGCGGCGGCGGCGCCGGTTCGAATCCTGCACCGCGCCGGACCTGGCATCTCCCGGGCCGCGACCCGTCCGGGCCCACGGGTTCAGTCTTCGAACCTCCCGGTCGCGATCGAGCCTGATTACCTCGAGACCATCCCCCGGACGCGATGCCCGCCGCGGCAGCCGTGCGGCGGTCACGGGCGGTGGGACGGCCAAGGAGGACCCCGATGAACGTGAACCTGCTGGAGCCACGGCTCCCCGGCGCGCGGCGCACGAGCAGTGCGCTCCTGGCGGCGCTGGGCCTGCTGCTCACCCTGCCGCGATGGGCGAGCGCCGACACCTTGTGGGAGTGGAACGACGCCGCCCTGGCGGCGACGGTCGCGGCCAGGCAGCCGCCCTTCGTCGCGACCCGCGTCATGGCCATCCTCGACGTGGCCATTTTCGACGCCGCCAACGCCGTCGAGCGCCGATACGCGCCGTACGCGCTGCACGAGCCTCCGCTGCCGGCGGCCTCGTCCGAGGCCGCAGCGGCCGCCGCGGCTCACTCGGTCCTGACCATCGTCTTCCCCGATCGGCTCGGGGCGTGGGACGCGCTCCTGGCGGCCTCGCTGGAGCGGGTCGCCGACCCGGCGGCGCGCGAGCGGGGAATCGAGATCGGCAAGCGCGCCGGGGCCGCCGTGCTGGCGCTCCGCACCGGCGACGGGGCCGAGCTGCCCGGCACGTACCGACCCACGACGGAGCCCGGCCGGTACGTGCCGACGGCGCTGCCCATCGGCTCGGCGTGGATGAAGGTGCGGCCCTGGGTCCTCGGCTCCTGCGACCAGTTCCGCCCGCCGCCGCCGCCCGCCATCGGAAGTGCCCGGTGGAGGAGGGACTACGACGAGATCCGCGCGCTGGGGGCAAGGTCGAGCACGTCCCGCACGGCCGCCCAGACCGAGGCAGCACGCTTCTGGACCATGACCGGCCCCGCCGCGCAGTGGCCGGTGGCGCGTGCGCTGACGGCGGCGCCGGGCCGGACGATCGCGCAGAATTCCCACCTGCTGGCGCTCATGGCCATGGCGGTGGCCGATGCCTACCTGGCCGTGTTCGACGCGAAGTACGCGTACCTCTTCTGGCGGCCCATCACCGCCGTCCGCAACGGCGGCGGGACGCGGGCGCCGCTGCCCGACGAGGCCGCCTGGGAGCCCCTGGTCGAGACGCCCATGCATCCGGAGTATCCCTGCGCCGCACTGCATCACCGCCGCCGCGGCCGCCGCCGTGCTGGAGGCCGAGTTCGGTGCCGGCGAGCTCTCACCGGCCATCGAGATGGTCAGCGCGACGGCGCCGGGGGTGACGCACCGCTGGACGACGGTCCGCGCCTGGCAGGAGGAGGTCTCGAACGCGCGCATCTGGGGCGGGATCCACTACCGGAACTCGACCGAGGTGGGGACCGCCATGGGCCGCCGCATCGGCCAATGGGCGGTGGCCAGGCAGCTCCAGCCCCTGGCGCGACGGTAGCGAGCCTCTCGCCCGCATCGCCGGAGGTGGCCATGTCGCCGACACCACGCATCAAGGGGCCCGTGCTGCTGCCCGAGCACCGCGACTACGAGGCCGTGCGCGCCATCTGGAACGGCGCCATCGACCGGCGGCCGGCGGTCATCGCCCGCTGCCTCGACGAGGACGACGTCGCCGACGCGCTGGCGTACGCCCGCGCGCGGGATCTGCCGCTCTCGGTCCGCGGCGGCGGCCACAACGTCGCCGGCACCGCCCTGTGCCAGGGGGGCCTGCTCATCGACCTGCGGCTCATGAAGGCCATCTCCGTCGACGCGCCCCGGCGCCGGGTACGCGTGCAGCCGGGCGTGCTGCTGGGCGAGCTGGACTCCGCGACGCAGCCCCACGGCCTGGCGGTACCGGCCGGGATCAACAGCCTGACCGGGGTGGCGGGCCTGACGCTGGGCGGCGGGCTCGGGTGGCTGATGCGCCGCCACGGGCTCACCTGCGACAGGTTGCTCTCCGCCCGGGTGGTGCTCGCCGACGGCACCCGCACCGTCGCGAGCGCCGAGGGAGACCGCGATCTGTTCTGGGCCATCCGTGGCGGGGGCGGCAACTTCGGGATCGTCACCGCGTTCGAGTTCGCGGCCGTCCCCATCGGCCCGCGCGTGCTGGCCGGGGCCGTGATGCACGCGGCGGAGGACGCGGGCGAGCTCCTGCGCTGGTACCGCGGCTTCGCAGCTGCGGCGCCGGACGAGCTGACCACCGTCCTGGCCTTGCGCTCGGCGCCGCCGGCGCCCTGGATCCCGGCGGCGCACCACGGGCGCGAGGTGGTGGTGGTGGCGGCCTGCTGGGCCGGCGAGCTGGACGACGGCGAGCGCCACCTCGAGCCGCTCCGCCGGTTCGGCCGACCGCTGGCGGACTGCTTCGCCACCCAGCCGTTCGCCATTCACCAACGGTTCATGGATGCGACCGCGCCCCCGGGCTGGGGCTACCACTGGAGGTCCTGCTACACGCCGGCCTGGAGCGACGCGGCCATCGACACGCTGGTCCGGAACGCGTGGCGGAAGGAGATGCGCCAGAGCTACACCCTCATCGCGCAGATGGGCGGAGCCATCCGGCGCGTGCCGGACGCCGAGACCGCGTTCGCAGGCCGGCAGGCCGACTTCGCCGTCAACATCAACGCGGTCTGGACCGACCTCGCGGCAGGGCCGCGGGACGTGGAGTGGACGCGCGCCTTCTGGACCGCAATGGAGCCGCACTCCAGCGGAGGCGTGTACGTGAACTTTCTCGGCGAGGAGGGCGCCGCGCGCGTGCGCGCGGCATACGGGGCCAGCTGGACCCGGCTCTCGGAGCTGAAGGCGCGCTACGATCCGGAGAACGTCTTCCGCATGAACCAGAACATCCGGCCGGCGCCGCCCGCCCGTCCGCGGTGAGCTGCGCGCAGTACCGTTCGGCATCGGCCCGCGGATTCTGCCAAGATGCAGCCGTGGGTCCTCGAGACGCCGGCACCTCCCCGGGCGCACCTCCCCTCCTCGAGGCTCGCTCCATCCGCAAGCGCTACGGGCCCGTGCTGGCCAACGACGGGGTGGACCTGACCCTCTGCCGCGGCGAGGTGCACGCGCTCCTGGGCGAGAACGGCGCCGGCAAGAGCACGCTCTCCAAGATCCTCTACGGCTTCATCCGCCCCGACGCCGGCGAGCTCCTCTGGAACGGCGAGCGGGTGGAGCTCGGCTCGCCCCGGGACGCCCGGCGGCTGGGGATCGGCATGGTGTTCCAGAGCTTCATGCTCATCCCCGCCCTGAGCGTGCTCGAGAACATCGCGCTCTTCCTCGGCGACCTGCCGGCCATCGTCCGGGGGGAGGCGGTGGCCCGGCGGATCCGCGCCCTGGGCGATCGCTTCGGCCTGCACGTCGACCCCTCGGCGCCGGTCCGCCAGCTCTCGGTGGGCGATCAGCAGAAGGTGGAGATCCTCAAGCTGCTCCTGGCCGAAGCGCGCGTCCTGGTCTTCGACGAGCCGACCAAGGTCCTGGCGCCGCACGAGGTGCGGGCGCTGGTCCGGGTCTTCGGCGCGCTCAAGGCGGAGGGCTACGCCATCCTCTTCATCACCCACAAGCTGCGCGAGGCGCTGGCCTGCGCCGACCGCATCACCGTGCTGCGCCAGGGGCGCGTGGCGGGCCGGCCCAGGCCGGACCAGGCGGACGCCGCCACCCTGGTGAAGCTCATGTTCGGGGATCGCGAGCCGGGCCCGAGCGTGGCCGCGGAGGCCGCTCCCTCCCGGCCCCCCGGCGCGGGGCCCATCTTCGAGCTGCGCGGCGCCTGGTCGCGGGCCTCGGGCAGCGAGACGCCGCTGCGCGGGCTCGACCTGACCATCCGGGCGGGCGAGATCGTGGGCGTGGCCGGCGTCTCGGGGAACGGGCAGAAGGAGCTGGGCGATCTGATCCTGGGCCTGCGCCCGCTCTCCGCCGGGACCCGGTGGTTCGACGGAGAGGACGCCTCCTCCTGGAGCATCGCGCGGCTGCGCGAGCACGGGGTGGCATTCGTCCCCGAGGATCCGCTGGCCATGGCAGCGGTTCCCGGGATGTCCGTGCGCGAGAACCTGGTGCTGGGCACGCGGCGGCGCTACTGGAAGGGCGCCGACCGTCGACTGGCCGCGCCTCGAGTCGGCCATGACCGCGTCCTTCGGCGCCCTGGCCTTCCCGGTCCCGCCGCTCGATCGGCCCGCCTTCGCGCTCTCGGGCGGCAACCTCCAGCGCATGGTGATCGCGCGCGAGCTGGCCCACGCTCCCCGGCTGGTGGTCGCGCTCTACCCGACCCGCGGGCTCGACGTCCGCAGCGCCGTCTCGGTGCGCGAGCTGCTCCAGCGGGCCCGGGACACCGGCACCGGCGTGCTGCTCATCTCGGAGGACCTCGACGAGCTGGCCGAGCTGTCCGACCGCCTGCTGGTGCTGTACGGGGGCGCGGTGACGGGCGAGTTCGCGCGCGGCGGCTGGAAGGCGGAGGAGGTCGGTCACCTCATGACGGGATCGAAAGGAGCCGCCCTTGCCTGAGCCTGCCCTGGCGGCGGCGGTCCGCCGCTCGCCGGCCCTGCGGGCCTCGGCCCGGTACCTGGCGGTGGTGCTGGCCGCGCTGGCGGTCTTCGCGGCCGTCCTGCTCCTGGCCGGCAAGGATCCGCTCCGGGCCTACGCCGACACGTTCCGGGACACGCTCGCCGACGCCTACGGCTTCTCGGAGCTGCTGGTGCGCATGACCCCGCTCCTGCTGACGGCGGTGGCGGTGGCCCTCCCGGCGCGGCTCGGGCTCATCAACGTCGGCGGCGAAGGCCAGCTGTACATGGGCGCCTGGCTGGCCTCGGCCGGGGCGCTGGCCTTCCCGCGCTGGCCGGCCTGGCTCCTCCTGCCGCTGGTCGCCATGCTCGGCTTCGCGGGAGGCGCGCTCTGGGCCGCCATCCCCGGGGTGCTGCGGGGGCTCCGGCTCGTCAACGAGACCATCGCCACGCTGCTCCTCAACTACGTCGCCCCGCTGGTGGTGAGCTACTCCATCTTCGGCCCCTGGCGGAGCGCGGAGAGCTCCGCCTATCCGCAATCCCCCGCCTTCGCCGACGCGGCCCGCCTGCCGTCCTTCCTCGACACCCGGATCCACGTCGGCCTGCTGGTCTCCCTGGCCGCGCTCCTCTTCTACTGGCTGCTCCTGGAGAAGACGCGCTGGGGCGTCCAGATGCGGGCCATCGGGGGCAATCCGGAGGCGGCGCAGCGGCTGGGGATCCCGGTGGCCGTCTGGATCGTGGTGGCGCTGGCCATGGGCGGCGGCATGGCCGGGCTGGCGGGGATGGGCGAGGTGATCGGCGATCCACGGCCGGCTGCGCCAGGGCCTCTCGCCGGGCTACGGGTTCACCGGCTTCCTCATCGCCTGGCTGGCCGGCGGGAGGGCCATGGGCATCCTCCTCATGGCCTTCCTCTTCGCCATGATCACCTCCGCCGGCGATATCCTCCAGATCACGCAGGGCGTTCCCTACGCGGTGGTGAACATCCTCCTGGCGGTGATCCTCTTCATCGTGCTGGCCAGGCGAAGGGGGAGGGCGCGATGACCACCCCCCTCCTGGTCGGCATCCTGGCAGGCGCGATCCTCTCGGGCACGTCCCTGCTCTACGCCGCCCTGGGCGAGATCATCGGCGAGCGCGCCGGGATCGTGAACCTGGGGCTGGAGGGGATCCTGCTCATCGGCGCGTCGGTCGGGTTCGCGGTCACCGCCGCCACCGGGAGCGCGTGGTGGGGGCTGCCGGCGGCCGCGGCGGCGGGGGCGGCCTCGAACCTGCTCTTCGGCTGGCTGGTGGTCGCGCGCAGGGCCAACCAGCTGGCCAGCGGCCTGGCCATGATGTTCCTCGGGTTCGGGGTGAGCGCGCTGGTCGGGGCGCGCTGGGTGGGGGCGGTCATCGTGGGCCTGCCCAAGTGGCGGCCGCCGCTGCTGGGCACTTTGCCATGGGTGAAGAGCTCGACCCTCTTTCACTACGACGTCCTCACCTGGCTGGCGCTGCCGGTGGCCCTGCTGTTGTGGTGGGTGCTGTTCCGGACGCGCTGGGGGCTGCGGGTCCGGGCGGTGGGCGAGAGCCCGACCGCAACCTATGCCGCCGGCATCAATCCTTCCGTTCTCCAGTACCAGGCACTGGCGGCGGGCGGAGCGCTCGGCGGCGTGGCCGGCGCCCACCTGTCGCTGTCCTTGACCCTCACCTGGGCGGAGTACATGACGGCGGGGCGCGGCTTCATCGCCATCGCACTGGTCATCTTCTCGAAATGGGACCCGCTGCGCGCCGTCGCGGGCGCGCTCCTCTTCGGTGGGGCCGAGGCCCTCCAGCTGCAGCTCCAGGCCAGGGGCGTGGAGATCTCCCCCTTCCTGCTGGAGATGTCCCCCTACGTGCTGACGCTGGTCGTGCTGCTGGCCTGGGGCGGTTCGCGCAGGCTGGCAGCGCCCGCCAGCCTGGGCAGGACGTTCCAGGGCGTGCAATGAACGTGCTTCATCTCCGCCCGGGTGGGAGTCGGATCCCCGTCCATGGGAGGTGCTCTCATGAGGAAGACGCTCGGGTTCGTCGCCGCCGCGCTCACCGTGGTTCTGGGCCTGGGCGGCCGCGCCGTCGCCGCGGAGAAGCCGCGCCTCGTCATCGGCGCCGTCTACGTGGGGAGCGTGAACGACTACGGCTACAACCGCTCGTTCCACGATGCGCTGGCCCAGGTCGCCAGGGACCTCCCCGGCGTCAAGGTCCTGGAGGCGGAGAACGTCCCGGAGAGCGCCGAGGCGGAGCGGGTCATGGAGGGCATGATCCGGCAGGGCGCCACGCTCCTCTTCCCCACCAGCTTCGGGCACCAGGAGCCGGCCTTCAACGTGGCCAAGCGGCACCCCAAGGTCTTCTTCGAGCACGCCGGCGGCTGGATGCGCGGGCCCAACTTCGGCGTCTACTTCGGGAGCACGCAGACGGCCTGGTACCCCATGGGCGTCGCGGCGGGCAAGATGACCAGGACCAAGAAGCTCGGCTTCGTGATCGGCATGCCCATCGGCTTCGCGCTCGGGAACGTGAACGCCTTCCAGATGGGGGCCCGATCCGTCAACCCCGAGGCCACGACCATCGTGGTCGTGACGGGCGGCTGGTCGGACAAGGCCAAGGAGGCCGCCGCCGCCAACGCGCTCCTCGACCAGGGCGTCGACGTGGTGGCGATGCACGTCGACTCACCGGCCACCATCATCCAGACCGTCGAGGCCCGGGGCGGGATGTCCATCGGGTTCCAGTCGGTCGAGGCCAATGTCCTCGCGCCCAAGGGCTGGATCACCGGCCTGGGCTTCACCTGGGCCCCCTTCTTCGAGGACGTCGCCAAGGACGTGATGGCCGGGCAGTTCGCCCCGGGCGCCACCTATCGCGGCCTGGGCAAGATGGTGGCGGTGGCCCCCTTCGGCAGCTCGGTCCCCGAGGACGTGCGCCGGGAGGTGACCGCGGCGGTGGACAAGGTCAAGGACGGCTTCAACCCCTTCACCGGCCCCGTCACCGACAACGAGGGCAAGGTCCAGATCCCGGCCGGCCAGAGCTGGGGCGGCGACAAGATGGGCAACTTCAGCTGGTACGTCGAGGGCGTGGTCGGAAGGGTGAAATAGCCGTGGCCCTCAGGGACCGGATCGAGGCGGCCAACGAGGAGGTCCTGCGCCGCATGGTGGCGGCCGACCCCGTGCTGGTGGACGTGGCCCCCGCCGCCGAGGTGATCCCGGGCATGCGGGACCGGCTCATCCTGCACTCGGGCCCGCCCGTGGAGTGGAGCCGGATGTGCGGCGCGCAGCGCGGCGCCGCCGTCGGCATGTGCCTGTTCGAGGGTTGGGCCAGGAGCCCGGAGGAGGCGGAGCGGATGCTCTCCGCCGGCGAGATCGGGCTCGAGCCCAACCACCATCACGCCACCGTGGGCCCGATGGCCGGCACCATCACCCGCAACATGTGGGTGTGGGTCGTGGAGAACCGGAGCTTCGGCAACCGCGCCTACTGCCGGCAGGTGGAGAGCTTCCAGCAGTTCGGCGATCACTCGCCCAAGGCGCTGGGCCTGCTCGAGTCCTGGCGCGACACCTGGGGGCCGGCGCTGCGGGCCGCGGTCCGCAGGATGGGCGGGATCCCGCTCAAGCCGCTGGTGGCTCGGGCGCTGCAGATGGGCGACGAGATGCACAACCGCGTGGTGGCGTCGTCCAGCCTGTTCGCCAATGCGGTGGCGCCGGTGCTGGTGGGCTGCGGCCTCCCCGCCGAGCAGGTGGTCTCGACGCTGTACTACGCGGGAAACCACCCGTTCCTGTTCCTGGGGCTCTCCATGGCCGCGGCCAAGTCGGCCATGGACCCGGCGCGCGGCGTCGAGGCGAGCACGGTGGTCACGGCCATGGCGCGCAACGGCACCGAGTTCGGGATCCAGGTGAGCGGGCTGGAGGGCGAGTGGTTCACGGCCCCCGCGCCGCGGGTGCAGGGGCTGCTCCTCCCGGGCTGGAAGGAGGAGGACGCCGGGCTCGACATGGGCGACTCCGCCATCACCGAGACGTTCGGGTGGGGCGGTTTCGTGATCGGCGGCGCACCGGGGATCCTCGCCTTCACCGGTGGTACGGCGGAGCAGGCGCTGGCGTTCAGCCGCGAGATGCACTCCATCTCGGTGGGCAAGAGCCCCGACTACCTCATCCCGGCTCTGAACTTCCAGGGCACGGCCGTGGGCATCGACATCCGGAAGGTGGTGCAGACCAACCTGGTGCCGGTCATCGACACCGCCATCGCCCACCGCGAGCCCGGCCACGGCATCATCGGGGGCGGCATCGTCCGGCCGCCGCTCGAGTGCTTCACCCGGGCCCTGACCCGCTTCCGGGAGAAGTACAGGGAGTGACGGGAGGCCTGCTTGGTCAGGAAGGTCGTCGTCCGGAAGAATCGCTACCTGGACTCCGTCTTCCTCATGGCGGTGGCCCGGCGCATCGCCTCGCAGCCGGGGATCCGGGACGCGTCGGCGCTCATGGCCACCGAGGCGAACCGGGGCGTCCTGGCCGGGATGGGATACGGTGAGGCGGACGCCGAGGTCGCCGCCGCCGGGCCCAACGACCTCCTGCTGGCGCTGGAGGGTGAGCCCGCCGCGGTGGAGGCCGTCGCCGCCGAGGCGGACTCCTGGCTCTCCCGCGATGGCAGCGGCGCCCCGGCCGGCGAGGGCGCGGCGGGCGCGCCGCACTCGATCGCGGACGCGGTGGCGATCCGGCCGGATGCCTCGGTGGCGGTCATCTCCGTGCCCGGTGCCCACGCGGCGCGCGAGGCGCGGGCCGCGCTGCGGCAGGGACTGCACGCCTTCCTCTTCTCGAGCAACGTCTCGGTCGAGGACGAGCGCTCGCTCAAGCTCGAGGCGCGGCAGCGCCGGCTCATCCTCATGGGCCCCGACTGCGGGACGGCCTGGCTGGCCGGCGCCGGCATCGGCTTCGCCAACGCCGTGCGGCGCGGGCCCATCGGCGTGGTCGGCTCGACCGGCACCGGGATGCAGGAGTTCGCCTGCCTGGTCCACCGGGCCGGCGCGGGGATCTCCCACGGGATCGGCACCGGCAGCCGGGACCTGTGGGACGGGATCGGCGGCATCTCGACGCTGGCGGCCATCGAGGCCCTGGAGGCCGATCCCGGCACGAAGGTCATCGCCGTCCTGGCCAAGCCGCCGGGGGCGGCCACCGCGGCCCTGCTGCTGGAGCGCTTGCGGCGCTGCACCAAGACGGTGATCCTCTGCCTGCTGGGCGACGAGCCCACCCCCGCGCCGGACCTGGGCGAGCCCGGCCGCGTGCGGCCCGCCACCACCATCGACGAGGCGGTCGGGCACGCGCTCGCCGCCGCCGGGGTCGAGCCGCCCGGATTCCTCGGGCGCGATCCCTCGTGGAACGAAACGATCCGGACCGAGCTGGCGCGGATGCGGCCCGAGCAGCGATACGTCCGCGGGTTGTTCGCCGGCGGGACGCTCTGCTACCAGTCCCAGGCCATCTTCCGGCGGTCGGGCCTGCTGGTGCACTCCAACAGCCCGCTGCACGGGATGCGGCAGCTCGCCGACGACGACCCGAGCCGGGAGGACACCCTCGTCGACATGGGCGCCGAGCGCTTCGTCCAGGGGCGGCCGCACCCGATGATCGACGCCACCCTGCGTCGGAATCGGCTCGAGCACGAGGCCCGGGACCCCACCGTCGCGCTCATCCTGCTCGACTTCATCCTGGGTGCCATCGCCTCCGCCGATCCGGTGGGGGACATGCTGGACGCGATCCGGGGCGCCCGCCAGGCTGCTTCCAGGAGGGGCGGGCACCTGTGCGTGGTCACCTCCGTGTGCGGGACGGACCAGGACGCGCAAGGCCTGGAGGGCCAGGCGCGCGCGCTGGTCGAGGCCGGGGCGCTGGTCTACCCGAGCAACGCGCAGGCGGCGGAGTTCTGCCGTGAGGTGAGGCTTCAGCTGGCGGTGCGGAAGGAGGTGGGCCGATGACCGATCGTGCGCCGGGCCAGGCGCTGCCGCTCGAGGAGCTGCTCCAGCAGCGGCCCGTGTTCGTGAACGTGGGCGTCCGCGACTTCGGCGAGAGCCTCCGCCAGGCCGGCTACGAGGTGGTCGAGGTGGACTGGTCTCCTCCCGCGGGCGGGGACGCGAAGGTGGCGGC
Organism: uncultured Pseudomonadota bacterium; assembly: GCA_963736345.1. GTDB lineage: Bacteria > Myxococcota > Myxococcia > Myxococcales > Anaeromyxobacteraceae > Anaeromyxobacter. The sequence goes on from CAVTOU010000018.1 coordinate 74,027, forward strand.
GCTTCTCGATGATCTCCTGTAGCGCGCTCTCCATCGGTCCGGCCGCGTCGCTGGCCCTCTCCGGTGCCGCGGCGCTGCGCGTGCACAGCGCCTTCCCTTCGGTGCTCAATCTGGAGCTCGAGGGCAGCGGGCGGCTGGTGTCGCTGCGCGCGGTCCGCGGGGGCGGGCTGCCGCACGAGGTGGTCCTCGACCGGGCCGAGGCGCTCGAGGGCTGGGAGCTCTCCGCGGGGGCACGCGCCGAGGTGACCGAGGGCGCCATCCGGCTTCCCGCGCCATCGGGGATCCTGGTCGTGGATCTGCGGGGCGCGGCGCGGCTGCCGCGCCGGGCGCTGCCGCCCATCGTTCACCTCGGCGCCGCCCACCGCGCCTGCACCCAGGACCTGGCCGCGCGGCAGGAGGGGTGCGAGCTGCGGATCGACGCGCTCCGGCGCGAGAGCGGGGCGGCCACGGCGCTGGGCGAGCGGTTGCGCGGCGCCGCGCTGGACCTCGCCGCCGCGGCCCGCGGCCCCCTCATGCCGCTGCGCCGGGCCGTGGCCGCGCTGGTGGGCCTGGGCCCGGGGCTCACCCCCGCCGGCGACGACTTCCTGTGCGGCTTGCTGGCCGCGGCGCGGGCCGCCGACCCGGCCCTGATCACGGCCCTCGGCGACGCGGTGGAGGCCAGCCTGGGCCGCACCACCAGCATCGGCGCCTCCCTGCTTCGCTGGGCCGTCGAGGGCTTCTGGCCCACGGCCCTGGTGGACCTGGCGGAGGGGCTCGCCGGCGAGCGCGAGGCGGAAGCGCTGGCCGGCCTGGCCGAGCTATGCCAGCTCGGGCACAGCTCGGGCTGCGACCTGGCCACGGGGTTCCTGTTCGGGCTGGGGTCCCTGGTTCCTCCCGCTTGACATCGTGTCTATTGGACACTAAGATCCTTCGTGTAGATGACACACGAAGAGGAGGAGCCGGTGAGCGTCACCTACCCGTACCCCCGCCCGGCGCTCACGGTCGACGGCGTGGTCTTCGGCCTCGACGAGGAGGACCTGAAGGTGCTCCTCATCCAGCGCGACCTGGAGCCGTATCAGGGGCGCTGGGCGCTCCCGGGCGGCTTCGTTCGCGAGGACGAGAGCCTGGAGGAGGCGGCCCGGCGCGAGCTGCAGGAGGAGACCGGGCTGGAGCGCGTCTTCCTCGAGCAGCTCTACACGTTCGGCGACGTGGGCCGTGATCCGCGCGGGCGCGTCGTCTCGGTCGCCTACTACGCGCTGGTGAAGCTGGGCGACCACCGGGTCCGCGCCGCCACCGACGCGCGCGAGGCGAGCTGGTTCCCGGTCTGGGACACGCCCTGGCTGGCCTTCGACCACGACCGCATCCTCCAGACGGCGCTGGCGCGCCTCAAGGGGAAGGTCCGGTACCAGCCGCTCGGGTTCGAGCTCCTCCCCCCCAAGTTCACGCTGACCCAGCTGCAGCGCGTCTACGAGAAGATCCTGGAGCGCCCGCTCGACAAGCGGAACTTCCGGAAGAAGCTCCTGGCCATGGACTTCCTGGTCGAGCTCGACGAGGTCGAGCAGGACGTCGCGCACCGCGCCGCCCGCCTCTACCGCTTCGATCGCAAGAGGTACCAGGAGCTGGAGAAGGAAGGCTTCAACTTCGAGATCTGACGCGGCCAGCGCGCGCCGCTGGGGTCCGAGGTCCCACCGGGACGCTCGGGAGGGACGGGAACATGCTCGCCAACGCTCTCCGGGGAGATCCGCCGCGCATCGAGGCCGACGAGCCCGGCGCCCCGGCCCTGCCCTTCCAGATCGCCGGGGGAAGCATCCCCGGGCAGGCGCACGTGGCGGCGGGACGCAACAACCAGGACGCCTTCGCCTGGGAGGCGAACGCCGCCGGGATGGCGGCCGTGGTGTGCGACGGCTGCGGGACGGCGCCGCACAGCGAGGTGGGGGCCAGGCTCGGAGCGCGGCTGGTGGCCCGGAGCGCGGCGCGGCTCCTGGCCCTCGACCTCGATCCCGCGGATCTCCTGGAACGGGTCCGGCGGGACGTGCTCTGGCGCCTGCGGCTGCTGGCCACGGGCATGAGCGCGGACGCCTCTTCCTTCGCCCGCACCGTGGTCGATCACTTCCTGTTCACGGTGGTGGGCGCGCTGGCCACCCGCCGCTGGGTGACCACCTTCTCGCTCGGCGACGGGCTGGTGGTGCTCGACGGCGAGCGCCTCCGGCTCGGACCGTTCCCCGGAAACGAGCCGCCCTACCTGGGCTACGCGCTCCTCGACGCGGGCGGTCGCGAGCGCCCCTTCGAGCTCCACCGGCCGGTTCCGGTGGAGGGCGCTCGCTGGCTGCTCCTCGCCACCGACGGCGCGGTCGACCTGGAGGCCCTGGCCGACCGCGCCGTCCACGGCAGGGAGGAGCGGGTCGGCCCCCTCGGTCAGTTCTGGACCGACGATCGCTTCTTCCGGAACGCGGACATGGTGCGGCGCCGCCTGGCGGTGGTGAGCCGCGGCGCCCGGGGCGGCCTGCTGCCCGACGACACCACCATCGTGGTCCTGCGGCGGAGGGGGCGGGAGGGCCGGCCGTGAACGTCTACCTCCAGGGCAAGCGCATCCCGCTCGACCCGGCGCGGTCGCTGGGCCAGGGAGGCGAGGCCGAGGTGTTCCGGCTGGGGACGGGGCGCGCGCTCAAGATCTTCAAGCCACCCGACCACCCGGACTACCAGGGCCTCCCCGAGGAGCAGCGCGCGGCCGAGGAACGCATCCGCCAGCACCAGCGCAAGCTGAGGGAGTTCCCGGCCGGCCTTCCCCGGCGGGTGGTCGCGCCCGAGGAGCTCGCCACCGACCGCTCCGGCCGGCTGGTGGTCGGCTATGCCATGGAGCTCGTCCACCCCGCCGAGCCGCTGGTCCGCTGGGCCGAGCCCGCCTTCCGGCGGGCGGGCGTCCCGAACGGCGCGGTGGTGGCGCTGTTCCGCGACATGCACGCCACCGTCTCCCGCCTTCACGCGGCGGGGGTGGTGATCGGCGACTTCAACGACCTGAACGTCCTCGTGGGGGCGGGGCAGGCGCGCTTCATCGACGCGGACAGCTTCCAGTTCGGCGCCTACCGGTGCGGGGTCTTCACCGAGCGCTTCGTGGATCCGCTCCTCTGCGACGGCAGCGCCTCGTCCTTGCGCCTGGTCCGCCCCTGCGGGCCCGGCTCGGACTGGTACGCCTTCGCGGCCCTGCTCATGCAGTCGCTGCTCTTCGTGGGGCCGTACGGCGGCATCTACCGGCCGGTCCGGTCCTCGCGCCGGGTGCTGCACGGCGTCCGGCCCCTCCGGCGCATCACCGTCTTCCACCCCGAGGTGCACTACCCCAGGCCGGCCACCAGCTGGCGCGTGCTGCCCGACGACCTGCTGCACCACCTCCACGGCGTCTTCGAGCGCGACCAGCGCGGCCCCCTTCCCGCCTGCGCTCCTCGAGGAGCTACGCTTCACGCCCTGCCCGCGCTGCGGGGTCGAGCACGCCCGCGCCGCCTGCCCCTTCTGCTCCCCTCATGCCGCGGCCGTCGCGACCGAGACCATTCGCGTCCGCGGCCAGGTGCGGTGCACCCGCATCTTCGAGACGAGCGGGGTCATCGTCCACGCGGCCGCCGAGCGCGGCGTCCTCCGGCTCGTCTACCACCAGGGCGGCGCCTACCGCCGCGAGGGCGGGACGGTGGTCCTGCACGGACCGCTCGATCCCGCCCTCCGCTTCCGCGTGCTCGGGGCGACGACGCTGTTGGGCCGCGGCGAGGAGGTGGCGCTGCTCTCGCCGGAGCGCGCCCCGGAACGGCTCTCGGTGGATTCCGACGGGACCGGGCCCGCCTTCGACACCAACGGGCGCCACCGCTACTGGGCCAGCGCCGGACGCCTCTTCCGCGACGGGACGTCCCCCTGGGGAATCGACCAGCCGGAGCCGATCGGGGACGTGCTGCAGGGGCAGACGCGCCTCTGGGCCGGGCCGACGTTCGGGATGGGGCTGTACCGCGCCTCGAACCTGTCGGTCGCTGTTCACCTTCGACGCCGAGCGCCGCGGCGTGAACGACACGCTCTCGCTGCCGCCGCTGCGCGGCCAGCTGGTGGACGCGAGCTGCGCCCTCGACGAGGGGCGCGCCTGGCTGCTGCTCGCGCTCCACGCCGGCGGCAGGACCACCCACCTCTGCCTGGCCTACGCCAGGGGAGGCGCCCTGGAGGGCACGGCCGAGGCCCGGGCGGGCGATGGCTCCTGGCTCGGGACCCTGCGCGGCAAGTGCGCCGCGCACGGCGTGCTGCTGGCACCGACCGACGCCGGGATCGCTCGCCTCGGGGTCGAGGGGGGGCGCCTTCGACTCACGCGCGAGTACCCGGACACCGAGCCGTTCGTCGACGCGGGGAGCTGGCTCCTGGCCGGCAAGGACGGGCTCCTGGTGGTGGGGAAGCAGGAGGCTGCAGTGCTGCGGCTGAACTGAACGAGAGAAAGGAGCGCACCATGGCCAAGCGAAACGTGTTGCCGACACCCCCGCTTCTTCGATCCCGGGAACGCGGAGCGGATGGAGTACGCGCCCGATCAGCTCCGGCTCTTCGGCGCGGCCGCCGACTGGCGCCGCGCCCACGGGATCGCCGCCGCTGCGATCGACCGGCGCAACGTCCACCTGCTGCTCATCGACGTGCAGAAGGACTTCTGCTTCCCGGGCGGCTCGCTCTACGTCGCGGGCCGGAGCGGCCGCGGCGCCCTCGACGACAGCCGCCGCCTGGCGGAGTTCGTCTACCGGAACCTGGGCGTCCTGACCCACCTGACGACCACCATGGACACGCACTTTGCCTACCAGATCTTCTTCCCCTCGTTCTGGGTCGACCAGGACGATCGGCCGCTGGCGCCGTACCGAGAGATCACCACCGACCAGATCGACCGCGGCGAGGTGCGGCCCAACCCGGCGGTGGCGGGGTGGCTCTGCGACGGCAATTACGCGCTGGCTGCTCAGGCAGGTGCCGCTTCTACTGCGCGGAGCTGGAGAAGGCCGGCAAGTACACGCTCTACCTCTGGCCGCCGCACTGCATCCTGGGCAGCGACGGCCACGCGCTGGTGGGCGTGCTGCAGGAGGCGCGCATGTTCCACGCCTTCGTGCGCGGCACCCAGTCCTGGGTGGAGGTGAAGGGCGGCAACGCCCTGACCGAGAACTACTCGGTGCTGCGCCCCGAGGTGCTGCTCCGGCACGACGGGCAGCCGCTGGCGCAGCGAAACACCACCTTCCTCAAGACCCTGCTCACGGCCGACGCGGTGATCATCGCCGGGCAGGCCGCCAGCCACTGCGTGAGGAGCTCGATCGACGACCTGCTGGGCGAGATCGTCGCGCAGGACCCGGCCCTGGCCCGCAAGGTCTACGTCCTGTCCGACTGCATGTCGGCGGTGACGGTGCCCGACGGCAAGGGCGGCTTCGCCGCGGATTTCACCCCGCAGGCGGAGGACGCGCTCCGGCGCTTCGCCGACGCCGGCATGCACGTGGTCCGCTCCACGGATCCCATCGAGTCCTGGCCCGACATCGACCTCGCGTGACCGAGAAAGGAGAAGCCATGAGCTCCAGCGACGGCAAGAAGAGGAACGAGGTGAACGAGCTGCTCGGGGAGGCGCACGCGGAGGGCGTGCTCTCCCCCGCGTCTCTCCAGACCCTGACCGTGGTCGACCTGGGCGCGCAGATCCAGGCGGGCCTGGGCATCGCGGTCGACGACGTCCAGGCCAGCCAGGTGGTGCTGCTCACCATGATGCCCGACGACTCCGGCTCCATCCGCGAGGCGGGCAACGAGAAGGCGGTGTGCGACGGGCACAACCTGGTCCTGGAGGCGCTGACGGCGTCGCACCAGCGCGACGCGATCCTGGCCCACACGCGCTATCTCAACGGGAGCGTGCTGTTCCCGTACCGGCCCATCGACCAGGCCATCCGCATGTCGGCCGGGAACTACCAGGCCATCCACGGGACCCCGCTCTACGACCAGAGCGTGGTGCTCCTCGGCTCGGTGCTGGCCAAGGCCCAGGACTTCGCCCGCAACGGCGTGGTGGCCCGGTCGGTGACGCTCCTCATCACCGACGGCGCCGATCAGCACTCGACCCGTTGCAGGGCCCGCGACGTGGCCGCCCTGGTGCGGGACCTGCTCCCGCGCCGAGGCCCACATCGTCGCGGCCATGGGCATCCAAGACGGCTCGACGCCGTTTCGCGAGGTCTTCCGGGAGATGGGCATCGAGGATCGCTGGATCCTGACGCCGGGCAACGACCCGGGCGAGATCCGGCGGGCGTTCCAGGTGTTCTCGCAGTCGGCCGTCCGCGCCAGCCAGGCGGCGTCGTTCAGCCAGGCCGCCATCGCCGGATTCGTCCAGTGATAGGCTGCGCCGGTGGACGGCGGCTCGGGCGAGCAGCGGCGCGGATCGGGCGACGCCTACGCCCGCTACCTGGCGAGCATGGATGCGTCCATGCGGCAGAAGGTGGCCCTCACCGCGGCGCATTTCCTGTGCCAGGGCCGCGTGGCGGACATGGGCATGGGCTCCGGCTCCGGAACCCATGCCCTGGCCGCCCTCCACCCCGACCTGGAGGTGGTCGGGGTGGACGTGGACGAGCGCATGGTGGCGCTGGCCCGGGAGCGCTACCGCCTCCCCAACCTCCGCTTCGTGCAGGGTGACGTCGCCGCGCCGGTCTTCGACGAGCGGAGCCTGGACGGGATCCTCGACTCGTCCGTGCTCCACCACGTCACCAGCTTCGGCGGGTACCGGCACGCCAGCGCGGGCGTGGCCATCGAGACGCAGGCGCGCGCGCTCAAGATCCACGGGGTGCTGGTGGTGCGCGACTTCATCGCGCCCGACGAGCCGGACGTTCCCGTGCTGCTCGACCTTCCCGAGGCGGATGGCGACGCATCCGACGATCCCGCCACCTGCTCGTCCGCCGCGCTCCTGGTCCGCTTCGCACGGGAGTTCCGGCGCCTGTCGGCGGCGCCCGGGTTCGCCGTCGAGGAGCTCCCTCCGCCGGGTGACGGGTGGCGCCGCTTCCGGCTGGCGCACCGCCACGCGGTCGAGTACCTGCTGCGCAAGGACTACCGGACCGACTGGGCCCAGGAGGTGAAGGAGGAGTACACCTGGTCGACGCAGCGCGGGTGCGAGCGGCTCTTCGCCGAGCTTGGGTTGAGGCTGCTGGCGTCGACGCCCATCCGCAACCCCTGGATCGTGTCCCATCGCTGGGAGGGCAAGCTCGCGCTCCGCGACGAGGCAGGCCGTCCGCTCCAGCTCCCCCCCACCAACTACCTCATCGCCGGCGAGCGGGTCGGGCCGGGGGACGGGGTGCGCTTCGAGGCGACGCCCTCCGGGTCCCCGCCGCGCTTCCTGGAGATGACGCACCTCGCACATCGCAGCGGCGGGACGGTCCGCGACCTGGTGCGCAGGCCGAACCTCACCCTCGATGTCGTGCCCCACTTCGACGTGGGACGCGACGCCTTCGTCCTCGCCAAGATGAGCTACCCCCGCCCGCTCCTGGCCCTCCCCGGCACCCGGCCGCTCGACGGCAGCACGCCGGCGACGTACGTGACCGAGCCGCTCAACGCCATCCTGGAGCGCCGGCCCGTCGGCGAGGCGGTCGAGGCGGTGCTGTCGCGGTACGGCCTGCCGCCCTCGCGCATCCGGCGGGTCCGCGCCGGCGGCACCTACTATCCCTCCCCGGGCGGGATCGAGGAGGAGGTCCGCTCGGTGCTGGTCGAGATCGAGCCCACGCTGGTGGAGGAGCGCGTCGAGAACCGCACCGGCTTCTCGAGCGCCGGGCGCGTCCGGGCCATCGAGGCGCTCCAGGTGCTGCGCGCCGCGCAGGTCGGGGGCCTCGCCGACGCGCGCCTGGAGCTGAACGTGTACGAGCTGCTGCTGGCGCTGGGGCGCGACCCGGGGCCGTGGATCGGCGAGGAGATCCCGCTCGCCCTGGGCGAGTTGGTGCCCTCGTGCCCGCTCGACGAGCTCGCCTCGCCCGCCCCGCGGTGCGCCTTCGAGACGGCCGAGCCGGGGCGGAGCGCCGGGTTCCTCTCGCTCGACGCGTACGACATCGCGGAGCTCGACGCGAGGGGAGTCCCCGTCGCGCGGCGGACGCTCGAGGCGGTGGCGCCTCGCCGCCTTTCCACCGTGACGGTCGCAACCGCGCTCCTCCGGCGCGATCGCCACGGGACGTATCTCGGCCTCGACGACGACGACCTGCCCGCCGCGCAGCGCTTCACCGGCCACAGCTCGCTCCTGGTGGCGCCGGCCTGGCGCCTGCCGCACCCGGCCTGCTCGCTCGCTGCGGGGCGGGCGTTCGTGACGGAGCGGCTCCTGGCCGAGTACGGCGCCTGCGTGGCGGGATTCCACGAGCTGGGCGGCCGGTATCACCCCACCCCCGGGGCCACGCCGGAGGTGGTGCACCCGTGGGCGGTGGAGATCGACCGGGTCCGCAGCGCGCCGCGGCGGCTGCACTGGGTGCCGCTGCACGAGCTGGTGGCGGGGCGGGCCACCCTGCTCGACGGCCACCTGCGGATTCTCGCGCTGCGGGCGGCGCATGCGGTGGGGGCGTGGGCGGCGGGCGAGGGCCGGGAACCGGCGGGGCCCGCCGCCACAGGCGCATCGCGATGAGCACCGCAACGTCTGAACAATGGCCCAGGACCGGACCATCACCGGGTGAGGGGCGCGTGCGCCGCCCAGGACAGCCATCGGAGCCGGACGCCGGCGATCCCTCGGCGCGCCCCGCCCGCCGACCCGCGCTCGCCGACGGCCATTCCGACTCGCTGCTGTGGAACCGCGATCTCACCCTGCGCCAGCGCCACGGCCGGCTCGATTTTCCCCGCCTCGCGCAGGCCGGGGTGCGCCTGCAGTGCTTCACCGTGGTGACGCGCGGCTATCCGGTGGTGGGCGGGGTGGGCGCCATCGCCTGGTGGCGTCGATGGCCTCGGGCCGCCCGCCGGGGCCCGTGGGCCCGGTGCCTGTTCCAGATCGAGAGCCTGCACGATCTGTGCGCGCGCTCGGGCGGCGCGGTCCGCGCCGCGGGCACCTCCGCCGAGCTGGACGGGGCGCTCTCCTCGGGCGCCATCGCGGCGGTGCTGGGGGTGGAGGGGGCGCACGCGCTCGAGGGGCGCCTGGAACGAGTGCGGGAGCTGCGGGCTCGCGGCGTCGCCTTCATGAGCCTGGTCCACCTCGCCAACAACGCGCTGGGCGGCTCGTCCACCTTGCTCATGGGCGACCGGCCGCTCACCCCCCTCGGCCGTGCCGTGCTGGAGGCGATGGAGCTGTCGGGGATGGCGCTGGACCTGGCCCACGCCTCGCACCGCACGTTCCGCGAGGCGCTGGCGGCTACCCGGGCGCCGGTGCTCTGCTCGCACGCCGGGGCCGCAGGGGTGACGCCCGGGCGGCGCAACCTCGAGGATGCGGAGCTTCGCGCCATCGCCGATCGCGGCGGGGTGACCGGGATCATCTTCGCCCGCATCTACCTCGGCGGGCGCACGCTCGATCACCTGGTGCGCCACGTGCTGCACGCGGTCCGGGTGGCCGGCGAGGAGGCGGTCGCCTTCGGCTCGGACTACGACGGCCTGGTCGCGCTTCCCCGCGGGATGCGCGACGTGACCGACCTCCCCAGGCTGGTCGACGCGCTGGCGCGCAGCCTGCCGGGGCGCGTGGTGGAGAAGGTGGCCTGGGGCAACTGGCGGCGCTTCTTCGGCGAGGCGCTCCGGCCCCAGGGAAGCGGCGAGCGGCGCGCCTAGCCTCGGCCGACCAGGAGCCAGAGCCCGGCCGCCAGCGCCGCCACCCCGGCCCCGCGCGCCAGCCAGTCGCCTCGCCGCAGCACCTTCTCGAGCGTCATGACCACGGTCAGCGCGGCCATCCACAGCAGGTTCATCACGCCCGCGACGAACATGACCAGCATGAGCGCCCAGCAGCAGCCCAGGCAGAAGACCCCGTGTTCCAGCCCCATGGCGAGCGACCCGAGCCGGCCGGCGCGCCAGCGGGTCATGAGGAACATGAGCGGGCTGCGGCAGCGGGTCAGGCAGGCGGTCTTGAGCGGCGTGAGCTGGAACAGGCCCACGCCCAGGAGCGTCCAGCCGCCGAGTGCGCCGCCCAGCTTGCCCATCATCGGGCTGGCCAGGCCAGCGCGCTCGAGGCCGTGCTGCAGGATGCTGCCCAGCGCCCCGAAGGCGACCCACACGGCCAGGTACCCGAGCACGAGCTGCGCCATGGGCAGCGCCGGGCTGCGGGCCGGGTACCGCCCGCGCCAGAACCTGCCGAAGAGCAGGACCAGCGGGAGCGCGGTCGGCAGCATCATGGCCACGGCCATGGCCGCCCACATGGGCAGCGCCGCCATCGGCCCGGCCCCGCCCGGCGACGCCATGCCGGGCATGTCCGCGCAGGGCGCCAGCATGGCCGCGTGCCCGGCCGCCATGCCGGAGGCCATCCGCACCAGGTACGCCCACGAGACCGCCACGAGCAGCCCCAGCGCGCCCAGGAGCAGCACGCGCTGGCGCAGGAGGAGCGGCGTGAGCGGCGGCGCTGGCGCCGCGGTTCCCGGGCCGACCACGGGCTAGCCCTCGTACCGGAAGGGCGAGGTCATGCACTGGCCTCCGTCGAGGGTCCAGCTCCAGCCGTGGTCGGCGACGCGCGACCGCGTCGAGCGCCCCACCACCGCCGGGAACCCGGGGCCGATGGCCAGCAGGTGGTTGGAGACGACCACCTGGCCTCCATCGGGCCCGACCAGCGGCTGCATCTCGGCCTCGGCCGCCGCCGGGATCTGGACCACGGTGTTCTTGCCCTGTTTGCGGAAGGTGATGGCCGCGTCCTTGACCCCGACCAGCTCTCCGATGTGCGCCGCCAGCGCCGCCGGATGGCCGCCCGCCTGGCCCCCGAAGATCTTGAGCAGCGCTGCCCGCTGCGCCGGGGAGGCCCGGCTGTCGACGTAGGCAGCGGCCTTCCACTTGGTCTCGTGCATCTTGCCCGGCGCGTGGATCAGCAGCGCCACGTTGAGGCCGTCGAGCGCCACCTCGCCGTCGCGCCCGTTCTCGATCTGCCAGGCGACCAGCACGCGGCAATCGCCGTGCGTGGGCGGCCCCAGCACGATGCATGGGCAGATCGCCTCGCAGTTGCAGCTCTCCATGTAGTTTCCCTGAACTTGCCAGCCCATGGGGTTCCTCCTCCGCGGCCGCGGGTGAACGGTGCGGCTCGCGGGGGAGAGGTGTCCCGCCGGCGGCGGCGCGGCGATCCGGATCTCGCCGGGATGTGCGGAACGCGCCGAAAAGCGTCGCGGGGATGTCCGAGCCGCCCGGATCGGGACGCCCCCGCGGCCGGAGCACGTCGGAGGCGGTCGCTACATGCCCCCGCCGTTCGCCGTGGCGTCCTTGCCCATGCTGTCCTTGCCCATGCTGCCCTTCCCCATCCCGTCCTTGTCCATCTTGGCGCCCTTCGACGCCTTGCCCTTCATGTGCGACTTCATCTTTCCGTCCGACTTCATCATCTGCCCCGACTGCATGTGGTCGTCCGGCTGCATCTGGTCGTGATGCATGCCGTCGGACGGCTGCATCTTGTCGCCCTGCTGCGCGCCGTCGGATGGCTGCATCTTGCCGTCGTCGGCCCTGGCGACCGACAAGAGCGAGAGGCAGCAGACCGCGCCGAGAAGGAGCTTCTTCATGGGTCGTATCCTCGCGAGTGGACAGGGGCGCGGGTGAATCCCGCGCCTTCACCAGCCACAGCGCTGGAGTACGCCGCGGCCGGGGGAACGTTTCGACCGCCGCCCCGCCCTGCTCGGGTCGGGGGCCCGAACGCCGCGCAGCGACGCGAGCACGCATGGGGCGCGGAAGGCGCGCGCCTGGGCACGCTCAGTGCTGGCCGCCCGCCCCGCCGAGCTGCGAGATGATCTTGCTCCAGGTCGCCTCGCGGACGGCGCTCCTGGGGAGGAGCCGCCCCATGGCCGTGGTCTCGCCGTGCGCCTGCCGGACGCCCTCGTCCAGCTTCTCGAGATCCACGTACTCCTCGCCATCGGGGAGCCGCAGCTGCGCCTCCGCGGTGCTCACCCTGGCGACTTCCTCGTCCGACAGCAGCTGGAGGATCCGGTCGCGGGCTGTGTACTCGGAGCGCTCATCGCTGGACATTCCCCGGCTCCCATCTTGCGATCCGGCCGTTGCTGCTCCGGCGTTGGGTTGAACCTAGACGCTCCCGTGTGCGGGTTCATCCGTGCCCGGCGGGGTCCCCCGCGAGCCGGTGATTCGGCCGGCCTGGCGGGCCGGGACGCGCGCGCGTCCTTCGGGCTGCCGGCTGCCATCGGGGCGCTGCGCTTCCATCCGGCGGTCCCGGGCGCGCCGGCCCGGCGGACGCTCACCAGGGCGGCCTGCGCGCGTGCGAAAGCTCGATCGATCGCCATGGGGGCGATCCGGCGGGAGCACTCCGGCGTGCCGCGCGGCCTCCCTGTGCGCCGGCGAGGGCGAAGAGCGCCACCCGAACAGCTCCCGGTTCGAACCCGAGGCGGTGACCCGGCGGCGTGCGCTCGCGGGTCGGCCGCGACCCGTGCGACGCGGGCCCTCGCCGGGCCAGCATGCCGCCCCCGATCGAGGCTTCGGACGTCGGCGCGGCGTTGCCCTCGCGGGTGGACCGTGCGCCATCGCACGAGCGCCCCCGCGGTGACCCAGTGCCCGATCGCGCACATCGACCCTCGGTCCGACCTTGCAGTCCGTGCGTTCTCGAGCTGCGGACATGTTCCCCGCCGGCGACCGCCTGCCCGGCGCGTGGGCCCACCATCAAAGTTCACTTCGAGAGGGGGCGGAGCACCAGGTCGCATTGACGTCACGCCACCGCCAGTGCACTCTCCCGCACCTCGAGGTCAACGACATGTTCGAAGTGTTGCGGGGAAACCCGCGCGAAGTGGTCATCAGCGTCTCCGGAGGATTCGACGAGAGCGCCGGGGCCCAGCTGGCGCGCTGCATCCAGGATCTCCCGAAGTCGAAGCGAGTGGTGGTGGACTTCTCACGGCTGAGCTCGTTCCGCGACGTGGACGTGTGCGCGGTGGTGAAGGGGCTGGCGGGTCTCGCCGACCTGTCCATCCGCGGGCTGGGCCGGCATCACCTGCGCCTGCTGCGCTACTGCGGGGTGCACATCCCCTCCCCGCACCTGCAGGACCAGGAGCAGGACGACGGCCGTTGACGTTGGGTGAAATGCCCGAGCGTCAGCGCCGCGTCGCCATCATCAGCTCGTACGGGCCATGGAGCGGCACGCGCCGGATCTCGGCGAAGCCCGCCTCCGCCAGCCAGCCGCGGAACTCGTCCTCGGTGTAGGTGCCGCCCTCGGGCGTTCCCGCCAGCATGTTGACGGCGAACATCGCCCCGGCGCGGGGCGCGGTCCGGTCCGGGGCCATGACGTGGTCCTGGACCACCAGCCGGCCGCCGGGCGCCAGCGCCGCCAGGACCCGGCGGAACAGGTCACGGTTTCCGTCCGGGCCCAGCATGTGGCAGATGGCGGAGAGCAGCGCCAGGTCGTAGCCCTCGCCGAAGGCGTCCCGCCGCAGATCGCCGGTGCGGGTGCGGACCCGGTCGCCCAGGCGGGCCGCCTCGATGTGGCGCTGGGCGATGGGCGTCACGGTGGCGAGGTCGAACACCTCCGCCTCCAGGTCCGGCTTCTCCCGCGCGAAGGCGATGGCGTAAGCCGCCGAGCCGCCGCCGATGTCGATGAGCCGCCGCACGCCGCCCGTACCCACCGCCCGCACCATCGTGGGCGCGCGCAGGGCCGCGTTGCGGTGCATGGCGGCGATGAAGGGGACGGTCCAGTCGTCACCCCTTCCCTGCATCTCCCGGTGCTGGACGGGGTGGCCCTGGCGCACCACCTCGGTCAGCTCGGACCAGGTCCGCCACAGCGACAGGTTGTGCCGGAGAGCGGTGCTGGCGTCGTCGGGCGATCCCGCCGCCAGGTAGCGCGCCGCGGCGGGTGCGTTCGCATAGGTCGCGCCGCGCTTGGTGAGCACGCCCAGCGCGACCAGCGCATCCAGCAGGACCCGGGTGGCCCGCAGGTCGGCGCGCAGGGTTCCGGCCAGGTCCTCGGCGGAGGGCGGCGATGGCGCGCGCTGCACCGCCGTGAAGACGTCGAGCTCCAGCGCGGTGAGGAGGACGCGGCTGGGCATGAACCCGCGCACCTGCTCGGAGAGCTCGTCCGGCACCACCCCGGCGGCCTCGCGGGCCTCGAGCGCAGCCCGCATCTTGCCGCGGTTCTCGGCCATCTCGGCCCGGAGCGCCCCCTCGTCGGTGCGCATCAGCCGGGCGACCGGCCGCCCCTTCTCCAGGTGCTCGGTCACGAGCTCGGGCACGTCGGCGGCGGAGACGTGCGAGTACCAGACGCCCTCCGGGTAGACCACCATGTTCGGGCCGTTCTCGCACAGCCCCAGCGAGCCGCAGGTCGTGACCGCCACCGAGCCGGACAGGTTCCTGGCGGCGACCTCGCGGCGCAGCGCCTCGATCACGGCAGGCGAGCCGCGCGCGCTGCAGCAGGGCGCGCCCTCGGGCTTCTTCTGCTCGCAGACGAAGACGTGGTGGCGGAAGGGGTGCATGGCTGCCTCGCGTGGCTTGCGGTGCGGCGGATCCTACTTCACATCGACAGGAGGTGTCCTCGGGAGGGCCGGGCTGGTTGGGGAGCGTCCGGAGCCAGGTGGCGTCGTACTGCACTCGCGGGGAACGCCGGCGGGTGACCGCGCCGGGAAAACGTGGTGTACTTCGGCCCGGGGTGGCGAACTGCAAGCTCCTTCGCACCAGGACGCGAGCGCGAACACGCAGGCCGGCCGCCGGGCACTCCTGCTGTCGCTCCTGGGCGACCTCCCCGATCGCCGCCGGCCGATCACCGCCGTGCAGCGCGGCGAGCGCGAGCGGGACGGGTACGTGCTCGAGGAATGGGTGCTGGACCTGAACGGGCTCGAGCCGGTGCCCGCGTTCGTGGCGCGGCCGCGGAGCTCTCCGGGGCGGGCGCCGGCCATCCTCTTCAACCACTCCCACGGCGGCGGCTACCAGATCGGCAAGAAGGAGCTGGTGGAGGGCCGTAGCTACCTGCAGCCGACGCCGTATGCGGAGTCGCTGGCCCGCGAGGGCTGGGCGACCCTGTGCATCGACCACTGGTGCTTCGGGGAGCGCGCCCACGACACCGAGCTCGAGACGTTCAAGGCCATGCTGTGGCAGGGCCGGGTGCTGTGGGGGATGATGGTCCAGGACTCGATCCGAGCCCTCGACTGGCTGGCTTCGCGCGGCGACGTCGACCCGGCGCGGCTCGGCACCCTGGGCATGTCGATGGGCAGCTCGATGGCGCAGTGGGTGGCGGCGCTCGACGAACGGGTCAAGGTCACCGTCGACCTCTGCTGCCTGACCGACTACCACACGCTGCTGGCGGAGAAGGGGCTGGCCGGCCACGGCATCTACTACTTCGTGCCCGGGCTGCTCAAGCACTTCACCGCCGCCCAGCTCAACGCGCTCATCGCGCCGCGGGCGCACCTCGGGGTGGCCGGCCTGCGCGACCCGCTCACGCCGGTGGCGGGCCTGGATGCCATCGAGCGGGAGCTCGATCGCGCCTATGCCGAGGCGGGCCACCCGGAGCGCTGGAGGCTCGACCGCCACGACGCCGGCCACCAGGAGACGCCCCAGGGGCGCGAGGCCGCGCTCGCGTTCCTGCGTGCGAACCTGTAGCCGCACCGCGAGGTTCCAGCAGCCGCTCGAGCTGGCGCGCGAGCGGCGTTGACCACCTCAGCGCCGCCCGAAGCCGCGGCCGCCGCCACCCCTCCCACCGCCGCTCCAGCCGGAGTGGTTCCCGCCGCTCCTGCCTCCGGACCCGCCCGTCCAGCCGGGGTGACCGCCGCCGCTCCTGCCGCCGGACCCACCCGTCCAGCCGGGGTGGCCACCGCCGCTCCTGCCGCCGGACCCACCCGTCCAGCCGGGCTGGCCACCGCCGCTCCTGCCGCCGGACCCGCCCGTCCAGCCGGGGTGGCCGCCGCCGCTCCTGCCGCCGGACCCGCCCGTCCAGCCGGGGTGGCCGCCGGGCGATCCACCGCCCGAGCGCGAGCCATCGCCGCGGAACGCGAAACCCCGGCCGCCGGAGAAGCCGCCCGAGAAGCCTCCGCGCTCCGACCCGCCCCGGTACCCGGGGCCGGATCCGCCCGTGCGCATCCCGCCGTGGGACGCCGGCATCCCCGGCCGCCCACCGCCGCGGAAGGACGGTGCGGGGCGACCTGGAGCCGCGCCGCGGAACGGCGCGCCTCGCGGCGCCTGGAAGGATCGGAACCCACCGCCCCGGAACCCGCCGTCACGCGGGGCGTGAACCCAGTGCCAGCGGTTGGGCGTGCGCCACCAGCCATGCGAGTACCACCCGAAGTGCGCGGGCCCGTGGAACCCGACGAAGTGCGGCCAGGGCCCGAAGCCCCAGACCCCATGGCGCCACCAGCCAGGACCAGCCGAACGTCGGGCCGTAGACGTACATGTACGGCTCGCCGTAGCCGTCGGGCGGGACCGCGGTGTACGCGTCCGCGTACGGCATCCAGACCCAGCCGTACTGCTCCGTCCACACCCACTCGCCGGGTGGAACATCGTCCTGCGCCACCGCGGGCGCCTCCTCGCCCGGGGCCACGGCGGGCGGGCTGGGCTCCGCCGGGTAGCCCGGTTCCGCCTGAACGGTCGGTCCACCCTGGTCGGTGGAATCCGGCGGATACTGCTCGTCCCAGCCCGGCGGCGGCTCCGAGGGTGCGGCCTCGGGAGCCTGCGCCGATGGAGCGCCCGGCTGCGCATCGGGCGCCGCGGGCGCGTACTCCTGGGCCAGCGCGGCGACGGGGAGAGACGCGAACGTGAAAGCGGCGAGGGCCCGGAGCATGGGCTTCATGCTACACCTCCACAACAGCCCCTAGCATGGTGCGTGCCGCGGGAAAGGCGCGGAAGATCAACGCATTCCATGGAACGCCCGACCTGAAGAATGGCACAACGTGAAGCGGCTTCACAGGTCCGGGTGGGGTCGGTCGCGGGGCGGCGCCGCTGCGCGGAGGGGACGCCGCCGTCCCGCCGCGGCGTTGAAGCGCCCGCGGCGCTTCGCCAGGACCGCAGCCTCCGGGCCGTCCGGCAGGGAGGTGCACGGTGCGGATCGCGGTCCAGACGGCGGCCATGCTCGCGGAGGCCGGGTGAGCAATCCACCCGGCGGCTCGGAGCGGCGCCGCCTCGACGAGGACGATCGGCGCGAGCCTCCCGCCCTACGAGTTCGGCTTCGGCGAGGTCAACCCTCCGGTGCACGCCTGGGCGGCGTGGCGCGTCTGCCAGCTGGCCGAGCAGGGCGGCTTCGGGAAGGACCGGCTGTTTCTGGAGTCCGTCTTCCAGAAGTGCATGGTGAACTTCACCTGGTGGTCGCGCCCGCGAGGCTACGGAACGGTCTTGGCCCGGTCGAGCCGGTCGGCCTCGCGCACGCCGGCCTCCCACGCCTCGACCTGCTTCTCGAAACGTCCCTGCAAGACGGCGCCGTCCACCGCGCAGGACCAGCTCCAGTCGCTGCTCATCGTGACCTTCAGCTCGTGCGTCCCCGCCTGGAAGACGATCGGGATGCGCGCGAGGGCATCGGGCTCTGGTCGGCAATCCATGCATTGCAGGGTACACCAATCCGTGGCCGCTCCGCCCCCCCTTCGGCGCAGCCCGGCGAGGTCGCCCAGAGGGAACGCCGCGCGGTCCTCCGCAGCGAGCAAGGGGACGCCGCCCTGCAGGCCTGCACGGGGAGTGCGGTGCCGGTGGGCACCGGCGGCCGGCCGCTCAGCCCTTCTTCTTGTAGCAGTTGAGCATCCAGCCCACGCCGAAGGCGTCGGTGAGCATGCCGAAGGTCGCCCCCCAGAACGTTTGGGGTGGCATCTGGACCTGTCCATCCGCCGCCAGCGCATCGAACCGCTGCTTCATTTCCTCGACGTCGTCGAAGTCCAGGGCCACCTGGACGTTGCTCCCGGCCGGCGCCGGCTCCCCCGGCATCGAGTCGCTCACCATCACCACCCCGCCGCCGATGTGGAGCTGCGCGTGGGTGACCCGGTTCCTGTGCTCGGAGGGGATGGTCGAGCCCGGCACTTCCCCGAAGCGCATCAGGCCCTCGGTGGTGGCCCCGAGCGCACGCTCGTAGAGCCGGATGGCCTTCTCGGCGTCCCCGTTGAAGACCAGATACGGATTGAGCTTCCCGATCGACATGTGCGTTCCTCCGTGCGGTGCATCCGAAGGAAGGGACGCCCGGGGGACGCCGCCATCATCGCTCCCGAACGTGGCCCGATCGCCGGATGGCGGGCGAGCGACCGTGGCCGTTTCCCTGCGCGCGCCCCGGCCCTCTGGTAGCTTCCTGACCGGACGCGAGCCGCCAGCCGACATGATCGATCTCCTCTACCGCACCCTGTACCGCCTCGCGTACCGCGCCATGCGCGTCTACTGGGCCATCTTCCACCCGCGCACGCACGGGGCGCTGGTGGCGCTGTGGCACGACGGCGAGATCTTGCTGGTCCACAACAGCTACACCCCCTACTTCTCGCTCCCGGGCGGCTACGTGAGGTGGCGCGAGACCGGGCGGGACGCGGCCCGCCGCGAGCTGGAGGAGGAGGTCGGCATCCGCGCCGAACCGGCCGAGCTGGAGCCGGTGCTCGACGTACAGGCCCGCTGGGAGGGGAAGCACGATCGGGTCGAGATCTTCGAGCTGGACCTGGCGCGGCGACCCGTCTTCGAGGTCGACCACCGCGAGGTGGTGGAGGCGCGCTTCCTTCCGCCGGCGCGCGCCCTCGAGCTGGAGCTGTTCCCGCCGGTCCGCGCCGCCATCGAGCGGAGGATCCGCGCGCGCCACGTGAACGAGCCCGCCCCCGAGCCCGACGGGACGTCGGGCTGAAGCTCGCTCACGATCCGGTGCGCTGCATCTCTGGCCGCGCCGTGGCGGGCGCCCCTCGCAGGAGCCCGCTCCCCACCAGCACCAGCGCGTGCCAGGCGCGGGCCCGTGCGTCGGCCGGCTGGGCGGGGCCGGGCTGGGAGGCGGGCCGGTCGTAGACGGCCAGGGTCGGCTCGATCGACCAGTCTTCCGGGACCTGGAACAGGCCCAGCGCATCGCCGAGCCGCCCCACCCTGTCCGACGAGGTGATCCAGGCCAGCACCGGCGAGAGCAGGAGCGGCACCACCACCGGCAGGCTCCAGAGCAGCGCCTGCAGGGAGACCCACCAGGAAGCGCCGGCCAGCGCGGCTGCGCAGGCCAGGTGCATCCCGCACCGGCGCAGCGCCTCGCCCGGACCGACCGTCCGGTCCGCCCGCCGCGCCATGGCCCATGGGACGCGCTCGCCCAGGAGGATGCGCACCACGAACACCGCCTGGTACACCATCAGGGTGGGGGCGAGCAGCGTGCTGAGCGCGGTCTCGGCCAGCACGCCGGCCACCATGGCCGGCAGGCGCCGGGCCGGCAGCATCCGGGCGCGCACCATCGCCGTCAGGGAAGTGGCAGTGGCGAGGAGCTTCGGGCCGAGCAGCAGCGCCGCGGTCAGCGCCAGGAGGTTTCGCCCGGCCTCGAAGTCGTGCACCGGCCAGCTGGGGAAGAGCGTCAGGCGTCCCGGGAAGTAGCTCGGGAGCGCGCGCTGGTCGCGCGCTGCCACCAGCAGCATCACCCAGGTGAAGAGCAGCGTCAGCGGCGGGACGAGGTAGGACATGGCCCCGCGCAGCAGGTGGAGGCGGCTCCAGGCCCGAAGCCCCGGCAGGAGCGCGATCCGCAGGTGCTGCAGGTTGCCATGGCACCAGCGCTGATCGCGGACCGCGTAGTCGACCAGGTTGGTGGGGCACTGCTCGTAGCTGCCGCCCAGGTCGGACGCGATCCACACCTCGTACCCGGCCCGCCGCACCAGCGACGCCTCGACGAAGTCGTGGCTGGCGATCAGGCCGGAGAGGGCGCCGCGGCCGGGCAGCTCGCCCAGCCCGGCGTGGCAGCAGAAGGCCTCGCGCCGGAGGATGGCGTTGTGGCCGTAATACGTTCCGTCGGGGCCGGCCAGCCCGGCCTCGGCGGTGGTCCAGAGCGGACCGTAGACGCGGGCGGCGAACTGCTGCCAGCGGGCGAAAAGGGTCCGGCGCCGCACCGGGATGGACGGCGTCTGGATGAGGCCCACCCGCGGGTTCGATTCCATCCGCTCCACCAGCGCGCAGATGGTCTCGGCCGAGAGCATGCTGTCGGCGTCGAGCACGACCAGGTAGCGGTAGGCGTCGGCGTGGCGCAGACAGAAGTCGCGGATGTTGCCGGCCTTCTTGGCCGCGCCCCCCACCCTCCTCCGGTAGAAGATCCGCCCGAAGGCGTCGAGCCGCCGGCACAGCTCGCGCCAGGCGGTCTCCTCGGCCAGGCACACCTCGGGCAGGTTCGAATCGCTGAGGAGCACGAAGTCCACCTGCCGGCCCAGCGGCTGGCGCCCGAGCGCGGTGTACATCACCTCGACCTGCGCGGTCACCGCGCCGGGGTCCTCGTGGCGGATGGGGATGAGCACCGCGGTGCGGGCGTGGCCGTCCGGTGGGGCGTCGGGCCGCGCCGAAGGAGGCGCGCCCTTCCGTCCCGGCCGGATGGCGACGGCCAGACCGAAGATGAAGAGCATGGCGCCCAGCGCCACCCAGGCGAAGCAGATCGTGAACAGCACCACCAGCGCGGTCCCGAGCAACCCGCTGGCGTCGACCGGAAACACGCGCGCGAAGCGGCTCGCCGCGTGGAGGGTGAGCAGCGCCGCGCCGGCCAGCGCGGTGATGCGGAGCACGTGCCTTCGCATGGTTCACTCCGTCTCGGCGCGGGGCGCGTGCGACCACGCCTCCCGCAGCCGGCGCCAGGTGGCCCCCACCACCCCCGGCGCCAGCGGGTGCAGCGGCATGGGACACGGCGCCGGCGGGGGCGCGCCGGTGCGGAGCCAGAGCGCCCGGAGCGCGTCCTGCTGCGCGGGGCTGGGCGGCGCGCCCGCCCGGAGGGCGGCCTCGAGGTCCAGCTCGGCCGGCAGGAGCACCCGCGCGGCGTCCAGGAACAGGATCGCCTCCTCGGGCGCCAGCGAAAGGCCGATCTGCGCCAGCCAGCCCGCCGGCGCGACCCCCTCGCGGATGGCCGGCCTCACGACCGCTTCTCCTCGGGGGCGGGCGGCAGCCGGTAGGTCCAGGTCTCGCTCAGCGCCGCCCCGTCGCTGCGCCTGAGGTAGCACCGCATCTCGACCGCCTTGCCGGGCTCGGGCGCGTAGTCGAACACGGCCCGGTAGCCCCGGATGGCAGGGTAGGCCTCCACCCGCGTGTTGTGCACCGTTCCGCTCGAGACCGTCACCACCGCCTCGACCCCGTCGGCGCTGACGGGCGCCACCGGCGGCACGAAGTCGATCACGAACTTGCGCGCCGAGCGCGGGAGCGGTTGCTTGTCGTCGGCCACGCCGATGACGCGCGCGCTGCCGATGCGGGTGGTCAAGGCCGCCGCGGTGGGAACGGGCGGCTCTGGTGCGTTGCCCCACAGCAGGCGGTAGGCGAAGCGCAGGGGCGTCCCCGGCGTCAGCGGCTGGGCGGGCGTGAAGAAGGCAACCACGTTGTCGTTGATCTCCTCCTGCGAGGGGATCTCGACCAGGTAGACCGTCCCGGCCGAGAAGCCGTCCAGCGGCTCCACCCAGACCGAGGGGCGCCGCTCGAACTGCGACTCGGGATCGGAGTAGTCGTGCGGATCGCGAGCGCGCTGCAGGAGGCCGAAGCCCTTGAGCGCGGGGGCCTGGAAGGCGCTGATCTGGAGGCGGGTCGGGTTCTGCAGCGGCCGCCACACGCGCTCGCCGTTTCCCAGCCAGAGCAGCAGCCCGTCGGAGTCGTGCACCTCCGGGCGGAAGTCGTCGAAGCGCGCGGCGCCGTTCTCGCCGAAGAAGAACATGGAGGTGAGCGGCGCCACCCCCAGCCGCTCGGCGCCCTTGCGCGGGTAGAGCGTGGCAGTGACCCGCACCTCCGTGTTCTCCCCCGGGGTGATGTCGAAGCGGTAGGCGCCGGCGGTGGTGGGGCTGTCGAGGATGGCGTGGACCACCAGGGCCCGCGCCTTCCTGGCGGGCTTCTCCAGGTAGAACTCGCGGAACCAGGGAAACTCCTCGCCCTTGGGGAGGCCGGTGTCGATGGCCAGCCCGCGGGCGCTCAGGCCGTAGACGTTGCCCCGGCCCACCGCGCGGAAGTAGCTCGCACCCAGGAAGGCGATCACCTCGTCCCGGATCAACGGACGGTTGATGGGGTAGTGGATCCGGAACCCGGCGAAGCCGAGATCCCTGGGGAGCGGCTCGGGGAGGTGATTCTTTCCGAAGTCGAACAGCCCCGGATCGTACTCGATCCGGCGGGCCTGGCCGCGCTCGACCACGTAGAGATCCACCGGCTGCTTGTAGAAGTGGCCAAGGTGGAAGAGCTGGAGCTGGAAGGCGGTCGCGGCGTCCCGGAAGATGGCGTGGTCGGGGCGAAAGCGGATGTCGCGCAGCTGATCGTAGTCGAGATCGGTCAGCTCCTTGGGGAGCACGGTGTCGTGCGCGTCGTACGGCGCGCGCGCCAGCGCCTCGGCGCGCGCCTGCAGCCAGGCCTCGCTGAACGGATGCGGCCCGGGACCCTGCGCCGCGGCCACACCGGCCGACAGTGCGGTCGCCAGCGCGACGGCGAGACGCGACGTGCTCACCAATTCCTCTTCCTTTCGTGTTCGAGAAGCCGGACCGAACCCGTTCCGGGACAGCGCTCCGCGTCGAAGGTGGCGATCGCCGGGCGCCGCGAGGAGCGCGGCGCGGCGCCGCGGCCTGCGTGGAGCCGCGCGCGTGCAGGCGAGCGGACGCTCCCGGGGCTCCGCGGGGGCGCTGCGCCCGGTGGGGCGTCCCGTCCGCCGAGCGCACGGCCCAATCGCGACCGAAATGCCGTCGGCGCTCGTGGGTTGCGAGGAGGAGCTCCATCCACTCGGCGGTGCCCGTCGGTCGGCGCGAGGGCATCGTCCACGCGTCCGTCCGGAGGAGACATGATCGATCAGGCAGGCCGGGAGCGCCCCAGGGTGCTGGTGGTGGAGGACGACGACGGGTTGCGCGGGGTGATGGCGAGCTGCCTGTCGCGGGCGGGGTTCGCGGTGTCCTCGGTGGCGACCGGGGCCGATGCCGTCGCGGCGGCGCGTGCCGTCAAGCCGGACGCGATGGTGATCGACATCCTCCTGCCCGACGCCGGCGGCCTGGGCGTGGCCCGGGAACTGTCGCGCGAGCGCGAGCTGGGCTCGGTGCCGGTGCTCTTCACCACCGCCCTGAGCAGCCCCGCGGTGCGGACCCTGCTCGCGTCGGAGCAGGTCCTGTTCAAGCCGTTCTCGAAGCGGCAGCTCCTCTCCTGGGTGCGCGAGGCGACCCGGGCCGCCTGACGCGAGCGCGGCCGCGCCGGACGGCGGGGCCGCTACAGCTTGTAACCGAAGCGGCGCAGCAGCTTCTTGCGCTCCTCCACGTCGTGCGCGGTCTCGACCCCGAGCGGCGGCTGCCCGTCCACCACGCCCAGGACGCCGCGGCCGGCGTCGGTGCGGGCCACGATCACCTCCACCGGGTTGGCGGTGGCGCAGAAGATGGTGCAGAGCTCGGGGACGCCCTTGAGCGCGTTGAGCACGTTCACCGGGTAGCCGTCGCGGAGGAAGATCACGAAGGCGTGGCCGGCGGCGATGGCCGAGGCGGCCCGGACCGCCAGCTCCACCAGGGCCTCGTCGTTGCCGGAGTGGCGCACCAGCCGCGGCCCGGAGGACTCGCAGAACGCGATGCCGAAGTGCAGGTGCGGCGAGCTGCCGGCCAGCGCCTCGTGCAGGTCCTCGACGGTCTTGATGAAATGGGACTGCCCGATGATGACGTTCAGCTCGTCGGGCTTGTGGATGGGGACGGCCTCGAGCTCCATGGCGCCTCCGCGGGTCGTGGGCCCTCGATCATCCGCTCCCTACGACTCCGAGTCCACCCGCTTCGGATGGAGAGGCGGCCCCGAGATGCCGCAGTGGAAGGGCTCCCGCCGCGGCGGCGGCCCGGCCAGGGGCCGGGCGGGCTGGCGCGACCTCCGGCCCGGGATGAAGGCGGCGGCGACGGCCGCGGCCGCCAGCAGCAGCGCCGCACAGATCCGCATGGCGCCGCGGTAGGTCGGCTCCAGCGCGCGCGGGTCGGTGAGGCTGCCGCCGCCCAGCCCGGCGGCCAGCGGGAGCACCGCCACCGCCAGGAGTCCGGCGGCCCGCGCCACCGCGTTGTTCACGCCGCTGGCGATGCCGGCGTGGCGGTCGTCGAGCGCGCCGAGCACGGTGGCCGTCAGCGGGGCGACCGTCAGCGAGAGGCCCGCCCCCAGGAGCAGCACCGCCGGCAGCACCGTGCGCGGGTACGAGGCGTGCGAGCCGATGCGCGCCAGGAGCAGGAGCGCGGCGGCGCAGACCACCGGGCCCAGGGTCATGGGCAGGCGCGGGCCGATCCGCTGGGAGAGGGCTCCGGCGCGGGCCGAGAAGAGCAGCATCAGCCCGGTGATGGGGAGCAGGGCCGTGCCGGCGGCCAGCGGCGCGAACCCGGCCACCACCTGGAGCTGGAGCACGACCAGGAAGAGCACGCCGCCCAGGGAGGCGTAGATGGCGAAGGTGGCCAGGTTGGCGGCGGTGAAGGTGCGGGAGGCGAACACCTCCAGCGGGAGCATGGGGCTCTTCGATCGCCGCTCGACCAGGACGAACCCGACCAGGCCCGCCACCCCCATGCCCAGCCCGCCCAGCACCCCCGGCGCCCTCGCGCCGTGGGCCGTCCAGGCGGTGAACCCGTAGGTGAGGCCGGCCAGTCCGGCCGCGGCGGTGATCACGCCGGCCGCATCGAGGCGGCCGGCCGCGTCCGGGTTCCTGGACTCCGGCACGTGGCGCCGCGCCACCGCCATGACCAGCACCGCCAGCGGGACGTTGATGAGGAACACCAGCCGCCAGGTGGAGACCTGCACCAGCCAGCCGCCCAGGAACGGCCCGAGCGCGCCGGCGATGCCGCCCAGGCCCGACCAGGCTCCGATGGCGCGTCCGCGGTCCTCCGGCCGGAAGCTGGCCTCCAGGATGGCGAGCGAGCCCGGCGTGAGCAGCGCCCCGCCCACCCCCTGCAGCGCCCGCGCGGCGATGAGCGCTCCGATCCCGGGCGCGAGCCCGCACAGCAGCGAGGCGCCGGCGAACCAGGCCACGCCAATCGCGAACACGCGCCGGCGGCCGAAGCGATCGCCCAGGGATCCGCCCAGCAGGATGAGGGCGGTGAGCGTCAGGGTGTAGGCGTTGACGGTCCACTGCAGCGAGGCCGCGCTCGCGCCGAAGCTGCGCCCGATGTGCGGCAGGGCGATGTTCACCACGGTGGCGTCGATGAAGGCCAGCGCCGAGCCGAGCACGGTGGCGACCAGCACCCAGCGGCCCGACGCGCTGGCGTAGCGCAGCGACGCCGGCGGCCGCCGCTCGCCCGCGCCCCGCCCGCGCGCATCGACGGTGGACCGGCTCCCGCCGGGCTGGCCTGGCTGGTGCTCCACCCTGTGTTCCTAGGCGGGGGGGAGGGTGCTCCGCAGCAGACGGCCCTCCCGGGATGCGGAACCGAGGTCGGCGCTTGCGCCCCTGCCCCTGCCCGGGAATGCTCCTCGCGTGAAGCGGCCTTCCACGCGCCCGACCGACCGGGGGCTCCTGGCGCTCCGGCTCGCCTCGCAGCGCCTCTCCCCCCACCGGCTGCGATCGCCGGCCGAGGTGGTGGCCTGGATGGGAGCGCTGCAGGCACAGGACTTCGGCGCCTCGCGGTGGGCGGTGGGGGCGCGCCTCCCCGGCGTCGCCGAGGCCGAGGTCGAGCGCGCCCTCTCCCAGGGATCGATCCTGCGGACGCACCTCTTCCGCGGAACCTGGCAGCTGGTCACCCCGGCCGACGTGAGGTGGATGCTGGCTCTCGTCGCCCCGAGGCTCCTGGGCGGCGGGAGGACGAGCCGGGAGCGCGATCTCGGCCTCGATGCCGCCACCTTCCGGAAGAGCCGGACCGCCCTGGCGCGGGCGCTGGCGCCCGGCCGGCACCTCACCCGCGACCAGCTGGGGGCGGCGCTGGAGGGGGGCGGCATCCCGGCGGCGGGCCCGCGGCTCTCGCACCTGCTGCAGCGCGCCGAGCTGGAAGGGCTCGTCTGCAGCGGCGCGCTGCGCGGCCGCTCCGCCACCTACGCGCTCCTCGACGAGCGCGCCCCGGCGCCGCGCTCCCCGCCCCGGCGCGCCGAGGCGCTGCGCGAGCTCGCCCTCCGCTACGTGCGCGGGCGCGGCCCGGCCGCGCTGGCCGACTTCGTCGCCTGGGCCGGGATCACCGTCGCCGAGGCGCGGGCCGGGCTCGAGGCGGCGCGGCCGGCACTCCTCTCCGAGACCATCGCCGGCCAGGTGCAGTGGCGGGCCGCGGACGGCGCCGCCGCGCGCGGTCCGGCCGTGCACCTCCTCCCCGCCTTCGACGAGTACCTGGTCGGCTATCGCGACCGGAGCGCCGTGCTGGAGGAGGGACCGACCCGGCGGCTGGTCACCCGCAACGGCATCTTCTCCCCGTGCATCGTCTCGGGCGGTCGGGTGGTCGGCCTGTGGTCCCGCAGCGCGGCGCGCGGGGGGGTGACCCTCGCCCTCGCTCCCTTCGCGGCGGAGCTCCCCCGCGCCGTGGCCGCGGCCGTGAGGCGCTACGGGGAGTTCCTGGGCATGGCCGCGCGGCTCTCGCGCGCGGCCGCGCCGCTCACGCCGGAGCCGGCTCCGTCCGCAGGATGACGTCGGCCTCTAGGGCGTGGGCGCCGGGCCTGGGCGCCTTGGCCGCCGCCACCATCGCCGCCGCCACGCGCCCCACCGGGGTGGGACGGTACCTGCCCAGCAGCGGGCCCAGGGGGCGCATCATCGCCAGCCCCACCCGCTCGAAGGGCCGGCTCTCCCGGCGCGGGCCGTCGAGGATGGAGGGGCGGAGGGCGCAGGCGCTGGCGAAGCCGATCCCGGCCACCGCCGCCTCGACCTCGCCCTTGACCCGGCTGTAGAAGATGCGCGAGCGCGGATCGGCGCCCATCGAGGAGACGTACACGAACGTCCGCGCCCCGGCGCGGTGGGCGGCGCGCGCGAACGCCAGCACCGCGGTGTGGTCGACGGCGCGGAAAGCCTCTTGCGAGCCGGCCTTGCCGATGGTGGTCCCCAGGCAGCAGAAGGCGACGTCGGGCGAGGGCAGGCCGTCGAAGGCGTCGGAGGCGGCGAAGTCGATCATCACCTGCGAGAGCTTGGGGTCTGCCAGCGGCAGCACCCGCCGCCCCACCGAGACCACCCGCCCGAACTCGGCGTCGGCCAGCAGCCCGCGCAGGAGCGTGCCCCCCACCAGCCCGCTCGCGCCTGCCAGCCATGCGGTGATCATCCCGGGCCCTCCGGGTGCAGTGTAGCGCGGGCCGGTCCCCGATCGCGATGGGGCCCGTCTCACCCGCCGGCGGGCGGGGCCACCCCGATGGGCGCCGCGGCGGCCGCCTGGCGTGCCCGCTCCAGCACGAAGTCGTGCTCGAGCCGATAGCGGGGCGCGCCGTCCTCCTCGCGGCCGTCCTCGAGGTAGCGGACCAGCAGCGAGCTCTTCACCCCGAACACGGCATCGGAGTCGAGGTAGGGGTCGCCCTCCGTGTACAGCTCGGTCACCACCGGCGCGTGGCCGGGCGCCGAGACGATGAAGTGGACGTGCGCCGGCCGGAAGGGGTGGCGCCCCAGCAGCTCGAGCAGCCGGCCCACCGGGCCGTCGGTGGGGATCGAGTAGCTCACCGGCAGGAGCGTGCGGAAGGTGAAGCGCCCTTCCCCGTCGGCGCGGAGCCGCCCGCACAGCTCGAACCGCGGCGCCGAGGGATCCTGCATGTGATAGAGGCCGGTCGGCGCCGTCTCCCAGATGTCCAGGACCGCGTCCAGGACCGCGCCCGCGATGGGCTGGCCCTCGGTGTCCCTGACGCGCCCGGAGACGGTGACGCGCGGGCCGGGACGGCTGGCCAGATCGGCGCCCAGGCTGCGCTCCGGCGCCCCTTCCATGTAGAACGGGCCCAGGATGCTGCTCTCGGTGGCGCCGGAGGGCTTCCGGTTGTTGACGGCGTCAACCAGGATGGTGGCGCCCAGGACGTCGGAGAAGAGGATCAGCTCCTGCCGCCGGTCGTCGCACCTCTGCCCGGCCTCGGTCAGGAAGCGGATCCCGGCCGACCACTCCTCGGGCGTCGGCTCGACCTCGCGCACGAAGGCGTGCAGGTGGCGCACCAGGCCGACCATCAGCTCCCGGAGCCGGTGGTCCGGGCAGCCGGCCAGGGATCGGATCACCGCCTCGGTGACGTTCGCCTCGCTCAGGTTCTGCATCCGCCTCTCCTGGCGTCCGGCCCGGGCCCGCGAACGACCTGCTCGGGCCGGCACCTGGATCGGGGAGGCCCGGCCGAGCCGGCCCTGGCGCGCCGTCGCCCTGCGGGCCCCGATCGCGCAGGTCGCCGGGCCGGTCAGGGAGGACTACCTACGAGTTCACGCGGGCGGCCTGGGCCGCCCGGCCTCGAGCTTGAGCGGAGCGTGAATGCCCTTCTGGAACAAGGCGGACCGCAACGAGTCGTCGAGCGAGCAGCGAACGGATGCCGGCGCACCTGCGCCGACTTCCCAACAGAAACAGGAGCAGAACGTGGCCATCCTGCCGATGAAGCGAGACGAGATCCCGACGAGCCTGGGAGGCTCGTCCGACCTCCTGCTGGGCGCGGGGGCAGAGTTCGAGGGGAAGCTCACGTTCCAGGGGACGGTCCGCATCGACGCGCGCTTCCGCGGCTCGATCGAGACCGATGACGTCCTGATCGTGGGCGAGCACGCGCGCATGGACGCGAACATCGTCTGCGGGACCGTGATCGTGCAGGGCGAGGTGAACGGAAACATCCGCGCCAAGACTGCGGTCGAGCTGCGGCACACCGCCCGGGTCCGGGGCGACGTCGACACGCCCTCGCTGGCGCTGGAGAAGGGCGCCTTCCTCCAGGGCGCGGTCAAGATGGACAGGGCCGAGCAGCCGGCGGCCGCCTCCAGGCCGGCCGCCATCTCCGCCACCTCGACGGCCGCTTCCTCTCCGTCGAGCGCGGGCGCGACGCCATCGTTGCTGGCGTAGCGCCTCCGGCTCAGGCCCGCGCCGCGCGCAGCATCGCGTCCAGCGACCGTTCCACGTCCTCCTCGGACGTCGCCCAGCTCGAGACGCTGATGCGCATGGCGGTGTGGCCCTGCCAGACCGTCCCGCCGCACCAGCAGGTGCCGTCCTGCTGGAGCGCGGCGATGGCACGCCGGGTCCGCTCCTCGCCGCCGAACGAGACCAGCACCTGGTTCAGGACCACCTCGTTCAGCACCTGGTGCCCGCCGGCCGCCAGCCCTTCGGCGAAGCGGCGCGCGTGCCGGCAGCAGCGCTCGACCAGATCGGCGAGCCCGGACCGGCCCAGGGTGCGCAGCGCGGCCCATACCTCCACGCCGCGCGCCCGGCGGGAGAGCTCGGGCGTGAGGTCGGCCGGGTCACGGATCGCCGGACTCGGGCAGATAGGCGGCGAAGTTTCGCCATGGCGGCCCGGAGCGGGACCTCGTCCCGCACGAATACCAGGCCGCTGTCGTACGGGACGTTGAGCCACTTGTGGGCATCGGTCGCCCACGAGTCGGCCTGCTCCAGCCCCGCAACCAGGTGGGCCCGGCCCGGGGCGGCCGCCGCCCAGAGCCCGAAGGCGCCGTCGACGTGCACCCAGGCGCCGTGCGCGCGTGCGCCTGGGCGATGACGGTCGCCGCCGGATCGAACGCCCCGGTGTTCACGTTCCCGGCCTGCAGGCAGACGATCGCACGGGTCCTCGAGCGCTGGGAGGGCCTCGGGCCGCATCCGCCCCTGGCCGTCGACCGGGACGCGGGTCACCCGGTCGCGACCGAGGCCCAGCATGGCCAGGGCCTTGAGCACGCTCACGTGGACCTCGTCGCCCACCACCACCGGATGGCCGGCGACCCGACGAGCCCTCGCGCCTCCACGTCCCAGCCCCGGCGCGCCAGCACCGCGTGGCGGGCGGCGGCCAGGGCCGTGAAGTTGGCGGTGGTGGCGCCGGTGACGAACCCGCCCGCCGCGTCGCGCGGGAGGCCGAGCGCCTCCAGCACCCAGCGCAGCGCCACCCGCTCGACCGCCGCGGTGCCGGGCGTGACCGCCCACTTGGCGCTGTTCTGGTCCCAGGCGGTGGCGAGCACGGCCGCCGCCACGGTGGCGGGGAGCGCGCCGCCGATCACGAACCCGAAGAACCGTGGACCGGCCATGGCCATGGTCGCCGGCGACACGAGCCGGTCGAGCTCGGCGAGGATCTCGGCGGGATTGGAGGGCCGCGCCGGGAGCGGGACGTCGAGGGCCGCCAGCGCGGCCACCGACGCGGGCGAGGCACCCACGGCCCGCTCGCGCAGAGAATCCAGGTAGCTCGAGGCGCGACGGGCGGCATCGGCGAGGAGCGCGGCGGTCCCGGTCATGACCGAGCCGTACCGTCGAGGAGCGGGTGGCGCATGGCCCGTCGGGGCCGCGCGGCCCTCAGGCGGTCCTGGCGACGCGCCCGTTCGTCAGCGCCACCAGCTGCGGCGGCGTGGCCGGGAAGACGGCGTTCGGATGCCCCGCCGCGGCCCAGATCCGGTCGAAGCGGAGCAGGTCCTCGTCGATGACGGTGGTGAGCGGCCGGTCGTGGCCCAGCGGCGGGATGCCCCCGATCGCGAACCCCGTCTGCTGGCGGACGAAGTCTGCGTCGGCCTTGTCGAGCGGCTCGCCCAGGAGCGCCTCCACCTTGGCGAGGTCCACCCGGTTGGCGCCGCTGGCGATCACCAGGATCGCCTGGCCGCTGCTCCTGCCGCGGAACACCAGCGACTTGGCGATCTGACCGACCTGGCAACCGACCGCCGCCGCGGCCTCGGCGGCGCTCCGCGCGGTGGCGGTCAGCTCCTGGACCTGGATGTCGAGCCCGCGCGCGGCCAGCGCTTCCTGCACGCGCTGGGCACTCGGCTTGAGCGGCATGGGGCGGAACCATGCCAGGGGAGCCGGCCGATGTCCAACGGACCGGTCCGGGTCGCTCACCTCGCCGCCGCGCAGGCGGGCGCCCGCGCGTCGAAGCGGGCCCGCCTCCACAGCGCCGGCTGGGCGAAGCGTGTCAGGCGAGCCCAGTCGAACTGGTGGAGCACTCCGTCGGCGTCGAGATCGTTGGCCGCCAGGTCGATCCCCATCACGGCCCCCGAGGCCGGGGCGGCCATCCCGATGGCCGACCACGGGATGGCCAGCTCGATCCTGTACTCCCCCGGGATGCCGGCCACCGCGACCTTCGCGTTCGAGGTCCAGGCGCGGCTCCAGCCGCCCGAGGAACCGGCCTCGTCGGTGAAATCGCCGGCGGCATTGACCAGCACGTGCCGGTCGTCCGCGTCGACGGCGGCGGTGCGGGTCAGCCCGGGATCCAGCAGGAGCTCGACGCCGTCGCCGTTCCACACCTCGCCGTCGCGGCCGCCCTGGTTCACGCGGAGCACGGCGTCCCTCACCCGGAAGCCGAGGTAGAGGTTGGCGTCGTCGTAGAGGAGCTGGGCCGTCGCCTGGTCGTCGGAGCCCGCCGCGGCCGCGGCGGCGGCGAGCGACACCACCGGCGCCGCCGCGAACTCGGACAGGTTCCCGTCCACGACCACCGCGCCCGGGCGCGCGGCGGACGAGGACCGTGTCCGCGCCGATGGTGCCGGTCAGGGTGAGGGTGCCCCAGCGGCTCGGCTGGGCGAAGCGCGAGAGCTGCGCCCAGTCGAAGGGGCGGGGCGACGCGCCCGCCGTATCCAGGTCGTTCACCGCCAGGTCGAGCCCCAGGGTGAGGCCGGCGCACGGGCTCATGCCCAGGCTGGCCCAGGGAAGCTTCAGCTCGACCGTGTATCCGGCCGACGCCCGGGTGACGGCGCTGGTGGCGCCCGAGGACCAGCTCCGGTCCCAGGCCCCGGCGTTGCCGCGCTCGTCGGTGAGGTCGCCGTTCGCGTTCACCAGCAGGTGATAGTGACTCGGGCCGAGGCTGGCCGGGCGCGCGGCCGAGGTGTCCAGCAGGAGCTCGACCGAGTCGCCGTTCCAGACCTCGCCGTCGCGCCCGCCCTGGTTCACCACGATGGCGGCGTCGCGAACGCCCCAGGTGGCGTAGAGGAAGTCGTCGTCCCACGAGACCCGCACCTGCGCGCTTCCATCCGACGCCGGCCGCCGCGCCCGAGAGCGCGATGGGCGCGGCCCCCAGCTCATCGGCGCTGCCGGCCAAGGCCACCGCCGGCGTGAAGGGCGCTGCGGTGGCCGGCCCGGGCGAGCCCTTGCGCAGGGCCACGATGCGGCGGGCGATCCGGTCGCGCGCCGCCATGAGCGCCTCGGGGCGCTGCTCGGTCTGGTAAGCGGCGGGGAAGAGCGCCTGGGCCTCGGCGCGGGCCATGCCCGGATCGCCCAGGTCGGCGAGCATCTTCAGATACTCGTAGTCCTCCATGCCCTCCCGGATCATCTTGAGCCGCAGGGAGGCGACCGGGATCTGGGTGGTCCCGCCGATGCGCGCGGGCGTGCCCGGATAGAAGAGCGTGCCGTCGCCGTTGCCGCTGAAGTCCCACTGGTTCGACCACGCGTCGTGCGAGTAGGCCATGGTGGTCTCGTAGTAGACCTCGCCGGTGACGCCGTAGAGGAACTCCAGCCACTGCATGGCGCGGTTCCGCACCGCGCTGGCGTCGATCATGTAGCTGGGCCAGCCGGTGAAGTACGAGCTGGTCCCGCCGCAGCCGTGGCTCATGCAGCTCTGGTAGCTCCACAGCTCCTTGCGCGGGCCGCTCGCGACGAAGGCGGCATAGGTCTGCGCCTGCGGCCCGGCGTAGCGCTGGCCGGGCTTGTCGTCGAGCATGTTGATGACCGGGACCACCAGCTCCAGGTCGCGCTGGATGGAGATGCCGTAGCGGGCCTCCGCGTCCCGGACCTCGCCCAGGGTGGTGGTGAGCAGCGTCCGGTAGGCGGGGTTGGCCGCCTTGGCGGCGCGGAGCCGGCCGGGGATGTCGGTCCAGGCGCAGGTCTGGGGGGGCTCGTCGCAGGTGTACTGCAGGAGCCGGTCGGCCCAGCCCTGCCCGGCCGCGTGGTCGTACCAGGCCTCGAGGGTGGCGGTGTCGACGAGGCCGCCCAGGTACTGGACGCTGGTGAGCGCCGCGCCGGGGGTGAGGGTGGGCGCGGTGCCGCCCACGTACGGTCCGTACGTCGCGTCGAAGTGCGCCATGGAGGCGTCGCCGTCGTCGTGGGTGGAGAGGGAGACGCGGTGGTCGAGCGCGAGCTGGTCGTAGCGGGCCCGCAGCGCCGGGAAGGCGGTGCCGGCGCTCGAGATGCCGTGTCCCGCCGGCAGCGTGCCGTAGGAGAGGCCGAAGGCGCTCTTGAGCGAGGCTCTTGCCGGCAGGGTGAAGTCGTAGACGGTCAGCCTCACCGGAACGGTGGCGCTGCCCTCGGCGAACTGGACCGTGACCGAGCCGGTGTAGGTTCCGGCCGGCGCCGAGGCGGGCACGCGCACCTCGCCCCAGATGGCGCGGGTCTCGCCCGAGGCGACGTTGAAGCCGACGAACGCGTTGCGCCTCTCGCCGGCGATCTCGTCCACGTCGGGGACGAGCGCGTCGGGCAGGTAGGCGCCGGCCCCGACGATGGCGTCGGGGGCCGAGGTGGTGCCGATGCGGATCAGGTCCTCGCGGTGGAGCCGGACCGGGCCGATGGAGGTGCCGTTGCCCGAGAGCGCCGTGGCGGCGGCGCGCACGCCGGTGGCCGGACCGGTGACCAGGATCTGAAAGGCCTCGAACTCGTTCCGCGCGGCGGACATGCCGACGCTGCGCGAGGCGAGCGGCGGCTGATCGCGGCGCACCTTGAACGTGGCCCCGGCGGCGGAGACGGTGGCTGCGTTCACGAACAGTGGAAAGGCCGCCCAGGCGGCGAGGCAGAGGGGGACGGCTCGGCGCATCGGAGGGCCTCCAGGCTGGGGAGAGACCCTTCGATACCCCCTTTAGGATGTAGGACGAAAGGGCCCGCTGTACCACGCTCAGGGGACAGGAGGCCCGCATCGTCTATATGGGCCTGCGGCGTGCTCCTCTACGTCGCGAGCTCCCGGCCCGCCGGCCGCCACAGGAGGCTCGCGGCCGCCGCCGCCAGGAGCACGCCCCCGGCGTGGAACGCGAGCAGGTGCGGCCCGATCTCGTGCGCGCCGCAGCAGATCTGGAGCGCCGCGTCGCCGGCCAGCGCGCCGGCGGCTGCGGCCGCCGCCAGGGTCGAGCGGGTCAGGGTGCTGGTCCCGCCGCGCAGGGCCAGCCACCCGGCGCCGACCACGACCGCGGCCGCGGCCAGCTCCCAGAACACGCACTCCACGCCGGCGCGGAGGTCGATCGCTCCTGGCCCGCCCACCACCAGCGCCGCCGCCAGCGCCGAGACGGCCGCGCCCGCCACGGTGAAGAGCGGGCTCCGGCTGGCCAGGGCGGCCAGCCCCATGGCCACGACGGCCAGCACGCCAGCGGTGGCCCAGTCCAGCGGCGACCCGCCGCGCTGCCGCGACACCGCCACCAGGGCGGCCATGAACGCCAGGGCCGCCCCGGCCGACCACAGGCTCCGCCGGCGCGCCTCGCGCCGCAGCTCCAGCTCGATGGCTTGCGCCGCGCGATCCAGGACCGCGGCCGAGAGCGGCGCCGGGTGCCAGTCGCCCAGCACCGCCTGGAGCCGCTCCGCCTCGCGCAGCGCCCGGGCGCAGCCCTGGCAGGCGGCCGCGTGCGAAGAGGCGGCGAGCCGCTCGGGATCCTCGGGCCGGAAGGGCGGCCAGGCCGGGGGCGTCGGCCCTCACGCGTTCACACATGGTCATGAAGGCTCCTCCGCCACCAGGTCGGCCAGCAAGGTGCGCAGCTGGGCGTAGGCGCGGAAGGCCCGCAGCTTGGCGGCGCCCTCGGTGATGCCCAGCACCTTGCCGATCTCCGCGAACCCGAGCCCCTCGAAGCGGTGGAGGTGGACGACCACCCGCTGCGGCTCGGCCAGGCGATCGAGGGCGGCGCGCACCCGCTCGGCGCGCTGCTTTCCCAGGACGGCCTGGCCGGGATCGCCCGCGCCGTCGGGATCGGCCAGGGTCTCGCCATCCAGCTCCTCCTCGTCCGCCCGGCGCCCGTTGCGCCGCAGCCAGTCGACGCGCACCCGCGCCGCGATGGTGAAGACCCAGGGGCGGAGCGGCTCCCCGCGCCTCCAGGTGGCGCGCGCGCCGTGCAGCTTGAGGAAGGTCGTCTGCAGGAGATCCTCCGCGGCGGACCCGTCGCCCACCGTCCTGGCGAAGAAGGCATGGAGCGAGGGGGCCAGGGATCGGAACAGACGCTGGAACGCGCCGGGATCGCCGGCGACGTAGGCCTGCATCAGGGCCTCCTCGCTCACCTGTCCATGCATACGCGCGCCGCGATCCTCCGGTTACGGCCGGGCGGGAAGCGTAACCGCCTTCCCGGTTCCCGCGTACCACCAGGCGTGCAGGTTCCGTGGTCCGGGAGCCTGGTCGGAGCTACGTCATGAGAATCGTGAGAGTACTCGGGGCAAGGAGCGCCGTTGCACTGACAGCCCTGATGGGCCTCGGGTTCGGCTGCCGCTCGCAGGCCGACGCCGCCCCCGCGCCCAAGGAGGATGTCGCCATGGCGGGCAGCCAGAAGCCGTCGGACGAGGAGCTGCGCAAGCGGCTCACCCCCGCAGCAGTACCAGGTCACCCAGCACGAGGGGACCGAGCCTCCCTTCCACAACGAGTACTGGGACAACCACCGGCCCGGCATCTACGTCGACGTGGTCTCGGGCGAGCCGCTCTTCAGCTCGCTCGACAAGTTCGACTCCGGGACCGGCTGGCCGAGCTTCACCAAGCCGCTCGAGCCCGGCAACGTCACGCACGCGCACCGACCACCAGCTCCTCCTGCCGCGCACCGAGGTCCGGTCGGCCCACGCCGACTCGCACCTGGGCCACGTCTTCGACGACGGCCCGCCCCCGACCGGGCTGCGCTACTGCATGAACTCGGCGGCGCTGCGGTTCGTGCCGGTGGAGCGGCTCGAGGCGGAGGGGTACGGCAAGTACCTGCCGCTGTTCCAGAAGGCGGGCCAGGAGCCCGCACAGGCGCGGGGGACCCAGCCATGAGGCCGGCGCTCCTGCTGGGTGCCTTCGCGGCGGTGATCCTGGCGGTTCAACGTGCTGGCGGGCCCGGCCCGGATGAGGGACCAGAACATGCAGATCGGCAACCCTTCCTGCGGCACCCACCCCGGTCACGTGGGCCACGGGACGCCGCTCACGCCGACCGGCGATCACCAGCTGGCCGTCTTCGCCCAGGGCTGCTTCTGGGGCGTCGAGGAGCGGTTCCGGAAGGTGCCGGGGGTGGTGGCCACCGCGGTGGGCTACACCGGCGGCGAGAAGGTGAACCCGACCTACGAGGAGGTGTGCACCCACACCACCGGTCACACCGAGGCGGTGCTGGTCGAGTTCGACCCCAAGGTGGTGACCTACCGGCAGCTGCTCGATTTCTTCTGGAAGTCGCACGACCCCACCAGCGGCGACCGGCAAGGGCCGGACGTGGGCAACAGCTACCGGTCGGCCATCTTCACCTTCGGTCCGGAGCAGCTGAAGGAGGCGATGGCCTCGCGCGAGGAATACCAGAAGAACCTGGCGGACCGGATCACCACCGAGATCGCCCCGGCCGGCAAGTTCTGGGTGGCCGAGGACTATCACCAGCAGTGGGACGAGAAGCACGGCTACCTGTCGTGCCCGGTGCCGCACCAGCCCAGGGCGAAGCGATCCTGAGCCCGTGAAGGAGCCGCGCCCGAGCCCGAGCCCGGGGAATGCCGGGCCGGGCTCGGCCGCATGCTCGACGGAGGCCCCGCCCTCAGGCGGATTGCTGCGGCGACCCCATCGTCTTCGCGAACTCCTCCCCGCCGCGCCGCATCTCCTCCTCGGTCATGTCCTTCTGGTGCGTGGCGAAGGACCAGACGTAGCCGAAGGGATTGGCCACGCCCGCACAGCGGTCGCCCCAGAACATGTCCGCCGGTGGATAGGTCGGCTTGGCGCCGGCCTCGACGGCCCGCCGGAACGCGGCATCGCAGTCGGGGACGTACAGCCACATGGTCACCGGCACCGGCTCGTCGACCACGGGCGCGGGCCTCCCCATGCCCGGCATCTCGTCGTTCAGGAAGAAGAACGAGTCGCCGATGATGAGCTCGGCGTGCCAGATCTTCTTCCCGTCGGGCGATGGCATGCGGGCGCGCTCCTGCGCGCCCAGCGCGCGCTTGTAGAACTCGATGGCCCTGGCGCAATCGCGGAGGACCAGGTTGGGGGTGAGGGTGTGCATGCCCTGCGGAACCGGATTGACTCCTGCCATGGGACCTCCTCGCGGATTCGAGAAGGCCTGGCGGTAATCCGGTGCCGCTGCTCCCGGCGACGCCAGGATGGGGTCCCGCGCCCTGGCGGGAGCGCTCCGCTGGCCGCCGGGCCGGAGCCCGGGCGGCGTCAGCGGCGGCGCGCCGCTTCCCAGGTTGTGCGCCGGAGGCGGTGCGTCACGCGGGCGTTGGCCCGCGCCTGCGAGCGAACGCAGAGCAGCAGGACGGGCACCGAGAGGACGGACAGGGCGGTCCACGCGGCCAGGAACACGGCCAGCAGGAGGAGCGCGGAGACGACGGCGGTCATGCGAGCGTGGTACGCAAGATCCGATCCGCCTGCCCAGCCCGCCGGTGAACGCTCGATACGCCAGCGTTTCGCGAGCGATCCGCGCGCTGCCGCACCGCGTCCTTCTCGCCCACCGCCCCTCACCGGGAGCGCAGGTCCTTCGCGACCGCGCATCTCCTGCGCGGTGGCTGCTCCTGGCGCTCGGCGCCTGGAACGGGCTGGTGTTCCGACCGGTCTCCTCTAGGCAGCGCGATCCGAGGCGCCGGTGGCCACAGGCGTGGCCGCGCGCAGCGGGTGCAGCACCCCATCCGGCGTGCGGTAGGTGAAGCCGACGATCCGATCGCCCTCGACCTTACCCATGACCCGGAGGACCGCCTCGATCTCGGCGGCCATCGACCGCGGCACGCCCATCTCCTCCAGCGTGCGCGGTGCGCGGGTGGTGTTGGCGGGCGAGACCTCGTCGGCCCGTGACGGCGCGGCGGCGGCCGGGCCTGCGCCGCGCCGCGAGGACAGCAGGAACGGCCTGAACTCGGGCTCCGGCACCACGGGCGCCGCGTTATGGTCCCGCACGGCCCGGACGACGGACTGGAGGCCCAGCATCAGCGTGAATGCGTCCGACATGGTGTCCTGCCTTTCTGGCGGGCGCGGTTGCCAGCGTCCGCCGGCCAGTAACCTGCTGCCGGATCGATCTGCGGTCCAATCGAACGATCGGGCCCGTTTCATAACCGGTGGTTATCTTTGCATCTCGGCCGTCCCCGATGGGCACGTACCCGCGGCAAATGAACGCGGAGTACGTGTCGCGGCACCGGGAATCGCGGCGCCGTGGCGCACCGCGCGGCAGCACACCGCGGCCCTGCCCGGACGGAAGATGGGGGCAGGTGGGTGTAACGCCCGCAGGAGCGGACGTCCGCCGCCGCGATCGAGGCGATGGATCCGTAGACGAATGGTGAAGGAAGCCCGGACGGGAGCGGACGGCACGCCCGCCGGCCTGGCACTGCTCCCGGTCGCGGCCCGTCGGGGACGGCGGAGGATGCAGTACCCACGGCGGGATCACTCCGGGAGCGGGACCGGGCGATCAGGCGGTGGGCGGGCGGGCCAGGCCCACCCCGGGTCCATCGCGCAACGTCACGGTGGGCGCGGTGTCGGATCGGTACGCATTTCGATCGTCGGCGGGCGGAGGTGCGATGCGGCGAGGCAGGGTCTGGTGGCTGGTGGCGACCGCGGTGGTGCTCGCGGTCCTCGCCTTCGCCATCCGTTCGCGAACCGGAGGACCCGGCCGGGCGGGTGCGGGCCCCGGCACGGCCACCGGGCCGGCCGTGAACGAGGCGGCCGGGGGCCCGGCAGCCCACCCGGTGCCGGCCGTGGTGGCGCCGGTCGCGCGGCGCGACGTCCCCATCTACGTCGACGGGCTGGGCTCGGTGATCGCCAACCGGACCGTGACCGTCCGGACCCAGGTGGACGGGCGCCTCCAGGAGATCCGGTTCAAGGAGGGGCAGCTGGTCCACCGCGGCGACGTGCTAGCCCAGATCGATCCCCGCCCGTTCCAGGCCCAGCTCGATCAGGCCGAGGGCGCCTTGCTGCGCGACCAGGCCCAGCTCAAGGCGGCGCGCCTCAACGTGGAGCGCGACCAGCGCCTGGTCTCGCAGAAGCTGATCGCCCAGCAGCAGCTCGACGCCGACACGGCCACCGCGGGCCAGCTCGAGGGAACGCTCCGCATCGACCAGGCCGCCATCGAGGCGACCCGGCTCAACCTGGACTACGCGCGCATCACCTCGCCGGTGGATGGCGTGACCGGGATCCGGGCGGTGGATCCCGGCAACGTGGTGCACGTCACCGACACGAGCGGGATCGTCATCGTCACCCAGCTCGATCCGGTGGGGGTGATCTTCTCGCTCCCTCAGGACGACCTGGTGGAGATCTCGACGCAGCTGGCCCGGGGGCCGTTGCAGGTGGAGGCGTTGAGCCGCGACAGCAACGTGCTGCTGGGCCAGGGCACGCTGGAGGTGGTCGACAACCAGATCAACCAGGCCACCTCCACCCTGCGCCTCAAGGCGGTCATGCCCAACCCGCGCCACCTGCTCTGGCCCAACCAGTTCGTGAACGCGCGCCTGCGGCTGGAGGTCCGGCGGGGAGCGCTGGTCATGCCGGTGGCGGCGGTGCAGCGCGGGCCGAACGGCGTCTTCGCATGGGTGGTGGCCGCGGACGCGAGCGTGGCCGAGCGGCCGGTGCAGCTCGAGCGCACCGAGGGCGACCTGGCGCTGGTGGCGAGCGGGGTGCACGAGGGCGAGCGGGTGGTGGTGGAGGGGCAGAACCAGCTCCGGCCCGGCGCCCGCGTGGCGGCGCGCGAGGCGGGGCAGCCGGGGACGCCGCAGCCGGTGGCCCGGGACGGCGGCGCCCGGACCGGGACCGGGGGCGGCAACCCGTGAGCATCTCCGAGCCCTTCGTGCGGCGGCCGGTGGGCACGGCCCTGCTCACGGTGGGGCTCCTGCTGGCGGGGCTCATCGGGTACCGGCAGCTCCCGGTCTCGGCCCTGCCGCAGGTCGACTACCCCACCATCGTGGTCTCCACGCTCCTGCCCGGGGCCAGCGCCGAGACCATGGCCTCGGCGGTGACCACGCCGCTGGAGCGGCAATTCGGCCAGATGCCGTCGCTCTCCCAGATGACGTCGGTGTCGAGCTTCGGCACCTCGCAGATCACGCTGCAGTTCGCGCTCGACCGGGGCATCGACGCGGCCGAGCAGGACGTGCAGGCGGCCATCAACGCCGCCGCGACGCTGCTCCCGCGGACGCTTCCCAGCGCCGCCCACCTACTCCAAGAGCAATCCCGCCGACGTCGCCCATCCTGACCCTGGCGGTCACCTCGCCCACCCTGCCGCTGGACCAGGTCGACGACGCCGCCGACTCGATCCTGGCCCAGAGGATCTCGCAGGTCTCCGGCGTGGGCCTGGTGACCATCAACGGCGGCCAGAAGCCGGCCGTGCGCGTGCAGGTCGACCCGGCGGCGCTGGCCGGGGCCGGGCTGACCCTCGACGACGTGCGCAGCGCGCTGGTGGCCGCCAACGTCAATCAGCCCAAGGGCAACCTCGACGGCCCGCGGCAGGACTACACGCTCGCCACCAACGACCAGCTCCAGAGCGCGGCGGCGTTCCGGACGCTGGTGCTGGCCTACCGGAACGGCGCGCCCGTCCGCCTGGCCGACGTCGCCCAGGTGGTCGACGGCGTCGAGAACGCGCAGCTGGCCGGCTGGGCCGGCCGCGAGCGCGCCATCATCCTGAACGTCCAGCGCCAGCCCGGCGCCAACGTCATCGCGGTGGCCGAGCGGGTCAAGGCGCTCTTGCCGCAGCTCACCGCCTCCTTGCCGCAGGGGCTCACCGTCCGGACCCTGAGCGACCGCACCGAGACGGTGCGCGCCTCGGTGGACGACGTCCAGTTCACCCTGGTGCTGACGGTGGTGCTGGTGGTGGCGGTCATCTACCTGTTCCTGCGGAGCTGGCGCGCCACCGTCATCCCCGGCGTGGCGGTGCCGCTCTCGCTCATCGGCACCTTCGGGGTGATGTACCTGCTGGGCTACAGCCTCAACAACCTGTCGCTTGATGGCGCTCACCATCTCGACCGGCTTCGTGGTCGACGACGCCATCGTCATGATCGAGAACATCGCCCGCTACGTGGAGCAGGGCGAGCCCCCGCTCCAGGCCGCGCTGAAGGGCGTCGCGCCAGATCGGCTTCACCATCGTGTCGCTGACGGTGTCGCTGGTGGCGGTCCTCATCCCGCTGCTCTTCATGGGCGGGCTGATCGGGCGGCTGTTCCGCGAGTTCGCGGTGACGCTCTGCGGTGGCCATCGTCGTCTCGGCGCTGCTCTCGCTCACGCTCACCGCCATGATGTGCGCCTTCCTGCTGGGGCGGCAGGAGCGGCCCGGCCTGGTGGCGCGGGCGGCCGAGGCGGGCTTCGCGCGTATGCTGGCGGGGTACGAGCGATCGCTGGGATGGGTCCTGGCCCACCAGCGACTCACGCTGGCCGTCACCGTGGGCACGCTGCTCCTGACCGTGCTGCTGGCGGTGGTGGTGCCCAAGGGCTTCTTCCCGCAGCAGGACACCGGGCTGATCCAGGGCGTCACCCAGGCGCCGCCGGACGTCTCCTTCCGCGCCATGATGGACCGGCAGCAGGCCGCCTCGGAGGTGGTGCTGGCCGATCCCGACGTGGCCTCGGTGGCCTCCTTCATCGGGGCCGACGGGACCAACGCGACCCCCAACAGCGGCCGCCTCTCCATCACGCTCAAGCCGCGCGACCAGCGCTCCGCCAGCGCCGCCCGGATCATCGATCGGCTGGGGCAGCGGCTGGCCCAGGTCCCCGGGATCTCGGTGTACCTCCAGGCGGTGCAGGACCTCACGATCGACACGCGAGTGAGCCGCACCCCGTACCAGTACACGCTGGAGGACGCGGACGCCGGGGAGCTGCAGACCTGGGCCCCCCGCGTGCTGGCGCACCTGCAGGCGCTCCCGCAGCTGCGCAGCGTCGCCAGCGACCAGGAGTCGAACGGGCTGCAGCTGCACGTGAGCATCGACCGCGACACCGCCTCGCGGCTGGGGATCCTGCCGCAGGCCATCGACGACGTCCTCTACGACGCCTTCGGCCAGCGCCAGGTCTCGACCATCTTCACGCAGCTCAACCAGTACCGGGTGATCCTGGAGGTGCAGCCCGCCGACCAGCAAGACCCGGCCGCGCTCTCCCGTCTCTACGTGCGAACGCAGAGCGGGGACGTGGCCCCGCTCTCCAGCTTCGCCCGGTTCGAGACCCGGACCGCGCCGCTGGCCCTCGCGCACCAGGGGCAGTTCCCGGCGGTGACCATCTCCTTCGACACCGCGCCGGGCGTGTCGCTGGGCGCGGCCGTGCAGGCGGTCCAGTCGGACCTGGCGGGCGCGGCGCTCCCGCCCGGGCTGCACGGGGACTTCGTGGGCACCGCCCAGGCCTTCGGCGAGTCGCTCCGGAGCGAGCCCCTCCTCATCCTGGCGGCGCTGGTGACCGTCTACATCGTGCTGGGCGTGCTCTACGAGAGCACCATCCACCCGGTGACGATCCTCTCCACCCTGCCCTCGGCCGGCGTGGGCGCGCTCTTGGCGCTGCTCCTCACCGGGACCGAGTTCACCATCATCGCGCTCATCGGCGTCGTCCTGCTCATCGGCATCGTCAAGAAGAACGCCATCATGATGATCGACTTCGCGCTCGAGGCCGAGCGGACCGAGGGCCGCTCGCCGCGGGAGGCCATCCAGCAGGCCTGCCTGCTCCGCTTCCGGCCCATCATGATGACCACCATGGCGGCCCTGCTGGGCGGGCTGCCCCTGGCGCTCGGGTCCGGCACCGGCTCCGAGCTGCGCCGGCCGCTCGGCATCAGCATCGTGGGCGGGCTGCTGGTCTCGCAGCTCCTGACGCTCTACACCACCCCGGTCGTCTACCTGTACATGGCGCGGCTGGGTGGCTGGCTGCGCCGCGGGGCGGCGCGGGGGGTTCCGGCGGACGCGGGGGCATGAGCCTCTCGGAACCGTTCATCCGGCGGCCGGTGGCCACCACCCTGCTCTCCGCGGCGCTGCTGCTGGCCGGTGCCGCCGCCTACACCCAGCTCCCGGTGGCGCCCCTGCCGCGGGTGGACTTCCCCACCATCAACGTCAACGCGGGGCTCCCCGGCGCCAGCCCCGAGACCATG
The DNA here is from genome assembly GCA_963736345.1 of uncultured Pseudomonadota bacterium. GTDB lineage: Bacteria > Myxococcota > Myxococcia > Myxococcales > Anaeromyxobacteraceae > Anaeromyxobacter. Next base: position 117,322 of record CAVTOU010000018.1, read on the forward strand.
GCCTCGGCGGTGGCCACGCCCCTGGAGCGTCGCTTCGGGCGGATCGCCGGCCTGGCCGAGATGACCTCGGTGAGCACCCTGGGCTCGACCAACATCACGCTCCAGTTCGCGCTGGACCGCGACGTGGACGCCGCCGCCCGCGACGTCCAGGCTGCCATCAACGCCGCCGCCGGCGATCTGCCGGCCAACCTGCCCAGCCACCCCACCTACCGCAAGGTGAATCCCGCCGACGCGCCCATCCTCATCCTCTCGCTCACCTCCCGCACCCTCCCGCTCTCGCAGGTGTTCGACACCGCCGACACGGTCCTGGCGCAGAAGGTCTCGCAGGTCCCGGGGGTGGGGCAGGTGTTCGTGGGCGGCGCGCAGCAGCCGGCGGTCCGGGTCCAGGTCGATCCCGAGGCGCTGGCCGGCGTGGGGCTGGGGCTGGAGAACGTGCGCAGCGCCCTGGCCCAGGCGACGCTGGATCAGCCCAAGGGCGCGCTCTCGGACGCCGACCGGACCCGGACCATCGCCGCCAACGATCAGCTCACCGACGCGGCCGCCTTCCGGCCGCTCATCCTGGCCTACGCCAACGGCGCGCCGGTGCGGCTGGGCGACGTGGCCGACGTCCAGGACGGCGTGCAGAACGAGCACGCCGCCGGCTGGATCGACGGACAGCGGGCGGTGGTCATGATCATCCGGCGCCAGCCCGGGGCCAACATCCTCGAGGTCATCGACAGCGTCAAGGCGCTGCTGCCGCAGCTGACCCGCGACATCTCGCCGGCCATCGACGTCCGGGTGGCCATCGACCGGGGCGAGGGCATCCGGCACTCCGTCCACGACGTGGAGCTGACGCTGGTGTTCGCGGTGCTGCTGGTGATCGGGGTGGTGTTCGCCTTCCTGCGCAGCGCCCGCGCCACCGCCATCCCCAGCGTGGCGGTCCCGCTGGCGCTGGTGGCCACCTTCGCAGCCATGTGGCTGCTGGGCTACAGCCTCGACAACCTCTCGCTCATGGCGCTCACCATCTCCACCGGCTTCGTGGTGGACGACGCCATCGTGGTCACCGAGAACGTGACCCGGTATCTGGAGATGGGCCGCCCGCCCATGGAGGCGGCGCTGGAGGGCGCCCGCCAGATCGGCTTCACCATCGTCTCCATCACCGCCTCGCTCCTGGCCGTGTTCATCCCGCTCTTGCTCATGGGCGGGATCGTGGGGCGGCTCTTCCGCGAGTTCGCGGTGACCCTCAGCGTGGCCATCGCCGTCTCGGCGCTGGTCTCGCTGACGGTGACGCCCATGATGGCCTCGCGCCTGCTGCGGCCGCGCCAGGAGGAGCGCCACGGCCGGCTCTACCGGCTCTCCGAGCGCGGCTTCGCGGCCCTGCTCCACGGCTACGATGGCGCGCTGCACTGGGTGCTGGGCCACTCGCGATCGGTGCTGGTGCTGACGGTCGCCACCGCCGTGCTCAGCATCGCGCTCTACGGGATCGTGCCCAAGGGGCTCTTCCCGCAGCAGGACACCGGCCAGCTGGCCGGGTTCTCCGACGCGCCCCAGGACATCTCCTTCCCGGCCATGATGGCGGCGCAGGAACGCCTGAACCAGGTGGTGCTTTCCCACCCCGCCGTGGAGCACACCATCTCGTTCCTGGGTGGGGGCACCCTCAACAACGGCTTCGTGTTCGTGCAGCTCAAGCCCGGGAGCCGCGAGACGCCCGACCAGGTCATCGGCGAGCTGCGGCCCAGCCTGGCGCGCGCCATGCCCGGGACGGCGCTCTACCTCCAGTCGGTGCAGGACCTGCGGGTGGGCGGGAGGATCTCTCGCACGCAGTACCAGTACACGCTCCAGGACGCCAACCTGAACGAGCTGAACGCCTGGGCGCCGCGGCTGCTGCAGGCGCTGCGCGGCACCCCGGAGCTGCGCGACGTGGCCAGCGATCAGCAGACCTCGGCGCTGGAGCTCCTGGTGGACATCGACCGGGACACGGCCGCCAGGCTGGGCGTCAACGCCGCGGCGGTCGACGGCACGCTCTACGACGCCTTCGGGCAGCGGCAGGTGGCCACCATCTACGGACCGCTGAACCAGTACCACGTGGTCATGGAGGTGAAGCCGCGCTTCCAGACCGCCCCCGGCGATCTGGGCCGCATCTACGTCTCGGCGGCGGGTGGGCAGCAGGTCCCGCTCACCGCCTTGGCCCGCGCCGTTCCCCGGCCCACCTCGCTGTCGGTGAACCACCAGGGCCAGTTCCCCGCCGTCACGCTCTCCTTCAACCTGGCCCCTGGGGTCTCGCTGGGCCAGGCGCTCCAGGCGGTCCAGCGCACCCAGCGCCGCATCGGCCTCCCCGCCAGCGTCCACGCCGGCTTCCAGGGAACGGCCCAGGCCTTCCAGAGCTCGCTCTCCAGCGAGCCGCTGCTGGTGCTGGCCGCCTTGCTGGCCGTCTACATCGTCCTGGGGGTGCTCTACGAGAGCCTGATCCACCCCATCACCATCCTCTCCACGCTGCCCTCGGCCGGAGTGGGCGCGCTCCTGGCGCTGATGCTCTTCCACCTGGACCTCTCCATCATCGCCCTCATCGGCGTCATCCTCCTCATCGGGATCGTGAAGAAGAACGCCATCATGATGATCGACTTCGCCCTCGAGGCGGAGCGGCGGGAGGGCCTTCCCCCGCGGGAGGCCATTCACCAGGCGTGCCTGCTGCGCTTCCGCCCCATCCTCATGACCACGCTGGCCGCCATGCTGGCCGGCCTGCCGCTGGCCGTGGGCGCCGGCTCGGGGGGCGAGCTGCGGCGACCGCTGGGCATCGCGGTGGTGGGCGGGCTCCTGCTCTCGCAGCTCCTGACCCTCTTCACCACGCCGGTGGTGTACCTGGCGCTGGATTGGTTCGGGCGGCGGCGGGGCCGGGCGGGCGGAACCGAAGCCGCCTGACGGCGCCGTCGCGCCGGCCTGTCGTCCTTCCACCCACACCACGGGACTAGGGACTCCTCCCATGCTCCGGGGCGTGCGTCACCGCCCACGGTCTGCGATGATGGTTGCGGTGGATCCCGGCTGCTGGCGCGGGCAGCGGCTGCCCCACGGTAAAGGGACACAACGACTCCCCTTTCTTCCTCGGGAGGCGGCCGGCAACGGAGCCGGCCTGACCAGTGGCCTTACCACTTGACAGCCGGGCCTTTGACTTTCTAGCCTGCTTCGCATCGGCGGCACCTCTGGTGATGTGGAGGCCGGAACGTCTTGCAGCGAGGAGCGGCACGCGGGCGCGTGCCGCGGCCTGGACGGCACGAGGCGATCGCTCCCCGAGGATCGCCGCGCGCGACCGGGCCCGGAGTTCACGGAAGGTCGCACCGCGAGGACTCGGAACATGACGAGTGGACTTGGTAGGACGGCGATTCTCCTGGCCGCAGCCGTGGTCTCCTTCTCCCTGCCGCGCGCCGCCCGCGGGGACTTCCCCGGCAACGCGAGGTTCTACGGGTTCCTCAACGCCGAGGTCGAGCGCGCCTGGGCCAGCGGTGGGACCACCCCCTACGACGCCCGCTTCCGGGTGACCGACGGAAACTCGCGGCTGGGCTTCTCCGGCAGCATCGACATCGCCGAGAAGACCAGGGCCATCTGGCAGATCGAGGCCAGCCTCAACAGCTTCGAGCAGGCCGGAACCAGCGACAAGGGCCTCCTCTCGGCCATCAGCTCGCGCAACACGTACGTGGGCGTGTCCGACGAGCGCTTCGGGACCCTGACGGTGGGGTACGTGGACTCCGTCTACCGGAGCCTGGTGGGCTCGGGCAGCGCGCTGGGGGGCAACCTGGGGCTGACCTCCTTCGGTCTCGACCTCTGGAACAACACCTCGGCGCAGATGACGGGGAACACCTGGAGCGTCTTCAGCCGCGGCGAGGCGCGCTTCAAGAACTCGGTGCACTACCTCTCGCCGGAGTGGTTCGTGCGGGCCGGCGCCTCCTACAGCGTCGACGAGAACACCGCCACCAAGCGGGGCCGCGACCGCTTCTCCCTCGCGGCTCGCGTGAAGTGGGAGGGCCTCCAGGCCGGCGTGGGCTACGATCGCCAGCGCAACACGGGCCTCAACACCGACGACATGGAGCAGGGGCTCGGGGCGCACACCGACGCGGTCGACGGTGCGTCGACCTGGTACGTCAAGGCGGTGGCGGGCTTCCAGTTCCCGACCGGCACGTACGTCGGCGCCGGCTGGGAGCGCGCCAGCTACGGGATCGGCCAGTTCGTCCCGGCGGACCCCAACAACCCGAGCTCCTCCATCCGCGACGACACCCTGACCCAGGACGCGGTCATGGGCGCGGTGGCGCAGAGCTTCGGCGACATCAGCCTGATGGGCTCGGTCGGCAAGCTCTTCAAGCTGAAGGGCGCCTCGGCCGTGTTCGGCACGGATGGCCAGTACGAGGCCTTCCAGTACTCCCTCGGCGCCAAGTACGCGCTCAACCAGTACTTCGCCACCTACGTCTACTACACGGCCATCAAGAACAAGGAGCAGCAGGACGCCAACCTCGGCCAGGCCCCGCTCTACAGCAACAACCTGGGGGCCTCGAACGCCTACCTGGCGCCGGGCGACAGCCCGAACGCGTTCGGCCTCGGCCTCATCGCGCGCTGGTAGGCGATGGCGCTCCGCACTCGAATCGGAGGAACGACGATCATGGCTTCCCAAGAGATCTCGAGGACGTCGAACCGCGCCGCCTGGGTTTCCAGCGCCGCGATGTTCCTGGTGCTGGCCGCGTGTGCCGGGGGCGATGGCCGCCCCAAGCCGTTCGTGGTCGGCACCACCACCTTCGACCCCAACCTCCCGGCCGAGCCGCAGCTGCCCCGGGACGACCAGGTGTGCGCCACGCTGGAGGCGAGCAACAACCTGGTCAAGCGCCCCGACGGCGCGCTGCCGCCGGAGGCCGATCCCTCGCCTTCCGGTGCGAGCGTGGCCGCCGATCCGGCGATCGTCAACCCGGACCAGGCCCGCATCCAGGCCGCGCTGGACGCCTGCGGCGCGGCGGTCGACGCCGAGGTGGGGCAGTTCATCGCGGCCGCCGACGCGACCGCGGCCGCGGCCCAGCTGCAGTACCGTGCCGATCACCCGGATGCGCCCGCCTTCAACATCTCCGGCGCCTCGGGCGAGGAGCTGGCCAAGCCGATGTACCGCGCGTCCAAGTTCGCCGTCCGGCTGGTCAAGAGCACGACCGGTCCGGGCGACTCGTTCATCAGCGGCCCGCTCATCCTCCCCTCGGGCGTGACGCTGTGGATCGACAAGGGCGTGACGCTGTTCGCGACCCGCGATGTGATGCCGTTCCTGACCGGCCAGAGCGGCCGGTACTGCGCCAACACCTACAGCGGCGCCCGCGCGGGCAGCTCGGGCAACTGCCAGGCGCTCATCAACGGCACGCGCCTGGTCAACTCAGCGGTCATGGGCGAGGGCAGCATCGACAGCCGCGCGTACGCGGAGATCGTCAGCTCGACCGCCCTCTACCCGCTCATGAAGGTCGACCTGACCTGCTCCAACACCTACGCCGCGTACGCCTCGGGCTCGCAGGCGGCGAACGGGACCCCCTGTGACGACGGCGGGACGGTGGTCAACATCAACTCGACCTCGCGCAACATGACCTGGTGGGACCTCGCCTATCTGGGGAACATGGTGGAGAACGGGCGGACCGGCTCGGCCTCGCAGTCGGTCTTCCGCATGATGGTGTTCAACTACGCGAAGAACCTGACGCTGTACAAGATCACGATGAACAACAGCGCCAACTTCCACTTCGTGCCCGCCGGCGTCGACGGCCTCACGGTGTGGGGCGTGAAGCTGCAGACGCCGACCCAGGCGGCCTACGCCAACCCGGCCGGGAACGGGAACCCGCTCTACACCGGCGAGAAGTTCACCAAGGACAACGTCAAGAACACCGACGCGTTCGACCCGGCCTCGGCCTCCCGGACCGACCCCGCCGCCAACGACGGGTCGGGCGTGGCGCTCAACACCGGGAGCACCACCACCTCGGGGACCAAGGTCGTCAACTTCGACGGCTACCTCAAGAACGTGGTCTTCGCCTACAACTTCGTGAGCACCGGCGACGACGACATCGTCCTCAAGGGCTCCAACAACCCCAGCCCCGCCCAGACGGACGGCACCCGCGCGCCCGGCATCGACGGCGATCGCGACGTGCGCAGCGACCGCAAGTACGGGATCATGATCGTGCACAACCACATCTACTGGGGGCACGGCATCTCGATCGGCAGCGAGACCAACGCCGGCGTGACCAACGTCCACGTCTACGACAACAGCTTCAACGAGTCCGAGGAAGGGCTCCGCATCAAGTCGGACTGGGCCCGCGGGGGCGAGGTCAGCAACATCTACTACGACAACATCTGCATCCGCGACGCGGAGAACGCGCTCCTCTACACCGCGTACTACAGCACCCGCGCCGGCGGCAGCCCCACCCTGGTTCCGAACTTCCACGACATCCAACTGAGAAACGTGCGGATCCAGGGCACGAGCAACGTGGTGCTGGTGGGGTGGCAGGCGGTCCCGGAGGACACCATCCTGGGCACGCCGGCCATCCCCTCCTACCCGCTGACCATGTCGATGAACAACGTGGTGGCCGACTCGCCCGACAAGATCAGCATGGAGTCGTCGGACGCCATCCTCGCGCTCGACGGCGTCAACCTTCCCATCGAGCCGTCCACCGACACCCGCGTGGTGGTGCACGGCGCCGCCACCAAGGCGGTCGACACCTCCCAGGTCGTGGACTGCAGCAGGGCCTTCGTGGACTTCCCGTCGCTGTACAGCCCCGGGGGGACGACATGGTGACCAGCGCGAGCGGAACTCTCAGCCCACATCCGAGGTTCGCGATGACGTTCAAGAGATGGTCGCTGGCCCTGGCGCTCGGCGCCCTGGCGGCGGTCGGATGCAAGGCCAGCAGCGGCGGCGGCTCGCCCAGCGGCACCGATCCCAGGCTCAGAGGTCTGCTGGTGAGCGGGGACGCGCCGTCGGCGATGGTCCCGTACTACGACCAGGACAGGCACCTGTACAACGTGATCCTCTCCTCCAGCATCACCACCGCCTCCGTGACCGCGACCCCGGCGGATGCGGGGGTGAGGTCCGTGACCGTCGCCCAGCTCGGCGTCGGCACCGCCACCGTGCCCGGCGGAACGGCCGTTCCCTTCGCGGTGCCCGACGTCGGCGGCACCGCGACCCTGCGCGTCGTCTCGACCACCCCGGACGGCAAGGCCAGCGCCGGGTACACGCTCCAGGTGTCCCGGCGCACCGCGGTCGGCACCGACGGGACGATGGCGTCGCTGACGGACAGCCTCGGGCGCCTGACCTTCGCGCCCGCGACGACCACCTATGCCTACAACGTCCTGGAGGCCGAGGCGGACGGGTACACCCTCACGCCCACCACCAGCGACCCGCTCGCCTCGCTGACCGTCAACGGCGATCCGGCCGTGAGCGGCAGGCCCTTCGCCCCGACCCTGGTCGCGGGCGACAACGTCTTCGAGTTCGTGGTCGCCTCCGAGGACGGCGTGTCCCAGAGCAGCACCTACACGGTGACGGTGACCATGGTTCCGAAGATCCCGGTCACCGGCGTCTCGCTCGCGTGCCCGCCCTACATCGGCAACGGCGATGTCCTGGCCGCGACCATGATCCCCGCCAACGCGACCGACACGGCCGTGACCTGGAGCAGCTCCGACGCCTCCATCGCCACCTTCGACGACTCCGGCCACGTCGTCGTCAACAAGCCCACCAAGCAGTTCGATCCCCCCATCACCCTCACGGCCACCACTCACGAGGGCGGATTCACGGCGACCTGCGACGTGCACGTGCTGTGGTTCTACGACAACTTCGAGGATCTGCCGGCCGGGGCAGTCGGTCCGCCCGGCGCCCAGGTCCGCAAGTGGAACCTGCTCCCGGTCGCCGGCCCGGCCGGCGCCTTCTCCATCACCTCGGACGGCAGCAACGTGCTCCTGTACACCGCCGGCGGAACCGGCGGCGTGCTGGCCACCCTCCAGGACGCGGCCTGGCCGGCCGCCATCACCGGCGACTACTACGTCGAGGCGCGCATCAAGCCGCTCACCAACTCGACCACCGCCAACAAGCAGCTCTACCTGGTGGCGCGTTACCAGGACGCGAACAACTGGTACGCCGCGGGCCTCAACATGCAGACCTCCTCGCCGAGCCGGGTGGAGATGGCCAAGGACACCGCCGGCACGGTGGCGGCGCCCAGCAGCTGGAGGTTCACCAACAAGCAGCCGGTCATGGGCACCTGGTACACCGTCCGGCTCGAGGTGGTCGGCGCCAGCTCGAGCAGCGATCCCGCCGGCCCCACGCTCACCATGTACCTCGACGGCGAGAAGCTGGGGACGGTCACCGACGCCACCGCCCCCCTGTTCGCCTCCGGCAAGATCGGCCTGTTCACCAACAACAAGAGCTTCGAGATCGACGAGGTCAAGGTCGGCGATCCGGCCGACAAGCCGGTCCTGCTGGCCATCAGCCCCAACACCAGCTACGCGGCCGACGTGGGTGAGACGGCGCGGGTGATCACCGTCACCGCCCAGAAGCCGAACTACACCAGCGGGACCTACGACGCCGATACCTTCACCGCCGTCTCCAGCGATTCGACGGTGGTCTCCGTCAGCATCAGCGGGAGCAACGTCAGCCTCTCGCCGGTGGGCGCCGGCACCGCCACCATCACCTTCACCAGCGGCTCGGACCCGACCCTCACTCGCCAGATCACGGCCACCGTCACCCAGTTCGTGATGCCCACGGCGACGTACAGCCTCGCCGGCAGGGTCAGCCCGGTGGCGGCCGCGACCGGCATCAACGCCGACACGCGTCTGTCGATCACCTTCGACTCCGCCCCGACCATGGGGACGGGATCGGTCCGCATCTACAAGGTGAGCGACGACTCACTGGTGGACGTCATCAAGCCGACCGGCGAGACCGACAGCTACGGCTGCCCCGGGCAGTCCGCGGTGCGCATGCTGAACGTGAGCCTCCTCAAGGTGAGCGGGAACACGCTCACCATCATCCCGCACCACAACAAGCTTGCCTACGGCACCGCCTACTACGTGGCGATCCCCAACGGCCTCGTGACCGGCACCTCGCTGGCCCTCAACGGCACGGCCTGGGTGGGCATCGGCAAGACGGGCAACTGGTCGTTCACCACCAAGGCGGCCCCGGCCACCTCGCTGGCCAGCCTGACGGTCGACGCCGGCGGCGCGGGCGACTTCTCGACCGTGCAGGGCGCGCTCGACTACTTCATGCAGAACGCCACCGCCGACGCGGCCGTGACGGTCAACGTGAACGATGGGACCTACGACGAGCCGCTCTTCCTGCGCAACAAGAACAACCTCACCATCCTCGGCCAGAGCCGCACCGGCGCGGTGATCCAGTTCCGGAACGCGGAGGCCCTGAACAGCGGCTCGGGCGGCAGCCAGCCCCCGGGCGGCCTGACCCCGACCGGCGGCCGCTCGGTGTTCCTGGTCGAGGCCTGCGACCTGCTCACGCTGCAGAACCTGACGCTCAAGAACACCACCCCGCGGTCCTCCTCGGGTGCGCAGGCGGAGGTGATCTACTTCAACAACGACACCGGCCGCCTGGTGGCGAAGCAGGCCAACTTCATGAGCGAGCAGGACACGCTGCAGCTCAAGGGCTACAACTGGTTCTACCAGTCCCTGATCGCCGGCAACGTCGACTACATCTGGGGCTTCAGCCACGCGGCCCTGTTCGAGAACTCCGAGATCCGCACCATCGGCGACACCGCCAACTCGACCTCGGGCTGGTACATCGTGCAAGCGCGGGTGGCGTCGGCAACCGACAAGGGGTTCGTGTTCCTGAACAGCCAGATCACGCACGGGGCCGGACCGGTCACCGGCGACGTGACCACCAACGTGTACCTGGCGCGCGCGCAGAACGGCGCCTGGTCCGACCAGGTCGTCTACGTCAACTGCGCCATGGACACCCACATCATGCCGGTGGGCTGGTACACGGGCACGGCCAGCACCCCCGTCTACCCCAACCCGAACCCCGCCACGCAGACGGCGGGCTGGCGCGAGTTCGGCTCGACCAAGCTCGCCGACGGCACCCCGCTCGACGTGAGCCAGCGCTCCACCGTGAGCGCCCAGCTCACCAGCGCCACCGGTTACTCCACCCGGGCGGAAGTCTTCAGCGCCATCAGCTGGAACCCGACGCCGTAGCAGCTCTCCGGATCGAGCGGAGCCGTGCCAGGGGGCTGCCCGCAGCGGGCAGCCCCCTTCGTCTTCCTGCCGGGCGGCCCCCTACCTGGGCCGCAGCAGCAGGAGGTGGTGGAGCGGGTTCTCCTCCGGACCCCATTGCACGGACCACTCCGCCCGGTCCGCCAGCGCGCGCAGCGAGTCGTGGGTGTGCGGCCGGAGCGAGCGGTCGCAGGCTCGGGCCGCGCTCATCGCCCGGGTCAGCTCGTCGTCCCGCCACGCCGAGCAAGCCAGCACGAAGCGGGACGGCACCCCCGCCCGCAGCACCCGGAGGTTCTCGACCACCGCCTCGTCGCTGCCGTAGTCCAGGAGCCCACCCTCGCTGGAGCCGGCCATGACCGGGTCGCACGCCCTCCACGCCTCGAGGTGGCGGGCCAGCTCGGCGGGGCGGTTCCAGTCGTACGACACGTGCTCCAGCGTCGCCTCGACGCGCTGGAGCGGGGCGCCCGGGGCGCGCAGCGCCTCCAGCGACCGCACGGCGAAGTGTGGCCCGGCGGCGTCGAGATCCAGGACGTGGATCCGGACCGTCCGCCCGGCCAGCAGGAAGGGACGGTCCCGCGCCAGAAGGATGAGCGCATTGAGACTGTCGCTGGCCGCGCCGCCGGCGATGTTGACGAGGTCGAGCGGCGCCTCGGGCCGGTCGGAGAGCGCCGGGACCATCCCGGCGGCGAGCAGGCGCGGCAGCGCATGGGCCCGCAGCCGCAGGCTCTCGGCCAGCAGCGCCCCCGAGACCGGCCGCATCCAGAGGAAGAAGCGCGACCACCCGCGCTGGTTCCCGAGCTTGGCGACGTAGGTGGCCATGCCCGACGTCGTCCTGACCTTCCGCGGCGCGGCCGTCGCCGTCCCGGCGGCCGGGCGCGCGGAGCCGACCGCGCCCAGGAAGAAGCGCGACTCGCCGCGCATGGACTCCGCGGCCTCCTCGAGCTCGGAGCGATCGACCTCCAGGGCGAAGGCCGGATGGGTCACGTCCAGGACCGGGAGCTGCCGTCCGCCGTCGGTCCGGGCGCGGCAGACGGCGTCCGGCGGACGCTGGTTCCAGGAAAAGGCGCGCATGGCTGCCTCCTCGGAGAGGAAAGCACTTCCGGGCCGGGCGGTGCGCACCCTTCGCCCCCCAGCGAGGCCGCTCGGGGCGGCCGCGGCCGGTTCCTGCGCCCGTCCGCTTGACGAGACATGCGTCCGCTGCTTAGGATGCCGTATCCGTTATGTTGGACGCGCAGCCAGGCCACCTCGACGCCCCCTCCCCGCCCGGGGTGGCCCGCGGGCCTGGCCCGGCGCCGTCGCGCTCCCCGCTCGACCACCTCGACTGGCTCGAGGCCGAGGCCATCCACGTGCTGCGCGAGGTGGCCGGGCAGTGCGCCAACCCGGTGCTGCTCTTCTCCGGCGGCAAGGACTCGGTCTGCCTGCTGCGCCTGGCCGAGAAGGCCTTCCGGCCGGCGCGCTTCCCCTTCCCGCTCCTGCACATCGACACCGGCCACAACTACCCCGAGGTGATCGCCTTCCGCGATCGCCGCGCGGCGGAGCTGGGTGAGCGGCTCCTGGTCCGCACGGTGGAGGCCTCGATCGGCAGCGGGCGGGTGGTGCTCGCCCATCCGCAGGAGTCGCGCAACCGGCACCAGTCGGTGACCCTGCTCGACGCCATCGCCGAGCTGGGCTTCGACGCCTGCATCGGCGGCGCGCGGCGCGACGAGGAGAAGGCCCGCGCCAAGGAGCGCATCTTCTCCTTCCGCGACGAGTTCGGGCAGTGGGATCCCAAGCACCAGCGCGCCGAGCTGTGGGCCCTCTACAACGCCCGCACCCACCGGGGCGAGAACATCCGCGCCTTCCCGCTCTCCAACTGGACCGAGCTCGACGTCTGGCAGTACATCGCCCGCGAGCGGCTGGAGCTGCCCTCCATCTACTTCGCCCACCGGCGCCGGGTGGTCCGCCGCGGCGGCGCGCTCGTCCCCGTCACCCAGCTCACCCCGCCTCGCCCGGGCGAGCGCGTCGAGGAGGTGTCGGTCCGCTTCCGCACCGTGGGGGACATCCCCTGCACGGCGCCGGTGGAGTCGACCGCCGCCACCGTCGTCGAGGTCGTGGCCGAGACCGCGGTCACCACCGTCACCGAGCGGGGCGCCACCCGCCTCGACGACCAGACCTCCGAGGCCTCGATGGAGCAGCGCAAGAAGGAGGGGTACTTCTGAGGATTCGAGCCCGCTCGTCCCTCGACAGGCTCGGGACGAGCGGTTCATGAGGAGGCCGGTGGTGGTGAGCCTGTCGAACCACGACCGGCGAGAGCGGAGATGCGAGCGAGCAACGCAATGCAGGAGCCGACCCCGCCCGCCGACCGCGGCCTGCTCCGGTTCCTGACCTGCGGCAGCGTGGACGACGGCAAGAGCACGCTCATCGGCCGGCTGCTGGTCGACACTCGCTCGGTCCTGGCCGACGCCCTCTCCGCCATCGAGCGCACCTCGCGCGCGCCGCGGGCTCGAGGCGGTGGACCTGTCGCTGCTCACCGACGGCCTGCAGGCCGAGCGCGAGCAGGGGATCACCATCGACGTCGCCTACCGCTACTTCTCCACCGGCACCCGCAAGTACATCATCGCCGACGCGCCCGGGCACGAGCAGTACACCCGCAACATGGTGACCGCCGGCTCGACCGCCCACCTGGCGCTCATCCTGGTGGACGCGCGCAAGGGCGTCGTCACCCAGACCCGGCGCCACGCCGCCATCGCCCACCAGCTCGGCATCCCGCACCTGGTCGTCGCGGTGAACAAGATGGACCTGGTGGGCTTGTCGGAGGAGGTGTTCGCCGGCATCGAGCGCGACGTCCGCGCCTTCGCCGGGCGGCTCGGCATCGCCGACGTGCGCTTCCTCCCCATGTCGGCCCTCGCCGGCGACATGGTGGTGGAGCGTGGCCGCCGAGCTCCCCTGGTACCGCGGGCCGACCCTGCTCGAGCATCCTGGAGGCGGCGCCGGCCGCCCACACCGAGGGGCCGGAGCGGCTCCGCTTCCCGGTGCAGTGGGTCTGCCGTCCCCACTCGGAGGCGCACCACGACTTCCGCGGCTTCGCCGGTCGGGTGGAGTCGGGCGAGGTCGCGGTGGGGGACGAGGTGCAGGTGCTGCCCTCCGGCCGGGGCACGCGGGTCGCGGTCCATCCGGCTGGGCGAGGTCGCCCTCCAGCGCGCCCGCTCCGAGCAGTCGGTCATGCTGGAGCTGGAGGACGAGGTGGACGTCTCGCCGCGGCGACCTGGTGGTCCACGCCGGGGCGAGGCCCCGAGCCGACCCGCTCGCTCGACGCGCGGTCTGCTGGCTCTCCGAGCAGCCCCTGTCGCGAGCGCGCCGCTACCTGTTGCGCCACACCAGCCGCGAGAGCGCTGGCCCAGGTCTCGGGCATCGCCTGGCGCGTCGACCTGGCCGCGCTCGAACGCGTCCCGGCCGACGGGCTGGCCATGAACGACATCGGGCGCGTCCGGCTCCGGCTGGCGCAGCCCATCGCCGCCGACCGGTACGCCGACAACCGGAGCCACCGGCTCCTTCATCGTGATCGACGACGCCACCCACGACACGGTGGCGGCGGGGATGATCCTGTGAGCGCCGACGACGAGCTGGCCCTCCTGGCGCAGGAGCTGGAGGGGCGCCCCCCGGCCGAGATCCTGGCCGCGGCGGCGGCGCGCCACCCCGGCCGCATCGCCCTGGCCTGCTCGTTCGGCGCCGAGGACTGTCTGCTGGTCGACGCCATCGGCGCGGGCCGGGCTGGCCGTGGAGGTCTTCACCCTCGACACGGGCTACCTGTTCCCCGAGACCTACGCGCTGTGGCGCGAGCTGGAGTCCCGCTACCGCATCTCCATCCGCGCCGAGCGCTCCGCGCCTGCCGGCGCCCGTTCCCGCCGCCGCGCCGCCCTGGGAGGTCGACCCCGACGCCTGCTGCGAGGCGCGCAAGGTGCTGCCGCTGCGCGCCGCCCTGGCGCGCCTCTCGGCCTGGGTGACCGGCATCCGCCGCGACCAGACCCCGGATCGCGCCGGCGCCCGGGTCATCGAGTGGGACGCGCCGCTTCGGCCTGGAGAAGGTGAACCCGCTGGCCGCCTGGACCCAGGAGCAGGTCTGGGCCGATCTGCGCCGCCTGGCCATTCCCGTCAACCCGCTCCACGCAGCGCGGGTACACCAGCATCGGCTGCGCGCCCTGCACCACCCCGGTGCGCCCGGGCGAGGACCCGCGCGCCGGGCGCTGGCGCGGCCGCGCCAAGACCGAGTGCGGGCTGCACCTGAGACCGGTCGCCTCCAAGAGCTGAATCGGAGGCGGTGCCGAGCTCCGGGCCAGGCGGATGAGCCTGGCCCGGAGCGAGCAGGGGGAATGGGGAAGCGGAGGCTCCCCACGCGAAGCGGTGGCGCGCCTGGGCCCGTGCTACGCGGCCAGGCCGGACGCGTCGCGGCCGGGCACGGTGGCCAGGCGCAGCGCGTGCCGGCTGCCGTCCGGCGCGGTGAAGGTGTAGCCGACCACCCGGTCACCCCGGGTGAGCCCCATCAGCCGGAGGGTCGTCTCCAGCTCGCGTGCCAGCGGGCCGGGAACGCCCAGCTCCGCCAGCGTCTTCGGCTGGCGCGCGACGCGGGCGGGCGCGATGGACCGGACCTGCGCCGCCGCCTCCTTCCTCGGGAACCGGAACGGCTTGAACTCCGGCTCGGGTACCTCGGTCTCCTCCCCGCGGTTGGCCGCGAGGGCCTTGTACGTCCAGATCAGCGACAGTGCGTTCTTCAGCATGTGGTCCACCTCTTCCTTTCCAGGCCCCCGTGGCTTCCGGGGTCCTTTCGCGGAAGAACATGCGGCCGGAGCCGCTTGTCGTCCAATCGATTGATGAACGAAGTACGATAACCTGCGGTTATTCAACTACCAGATCCGGGCGGTTGGGCGGCAGCGCTGCGCTGGCGCGCGCAGGCCGGCGACCGTGCGCCGCGGATGCGCGGCAGGGCGTCACGCCGGAGGCGGGGTGCGCGGCGGCCCGCGCGCGCGCCGCCACCGGCCGGGGATACCGCCTGGAGTGACGTTTTAGCCAGGACGAGCCGCCGCAGGCTCCGTTCATGGTACACGTTTCCGGGATGTCCCTCGCCGCGCGGATCCGCACCCAGGTCTCGCGCCTCCGCGCCGCCGGCGACGGCTCGGCCGGGCGGCTCCGGCTGGTGTACTTCCTCTACTTCGCGGCCTCGGGTGTCTCGCTGCCCTACCTATCCGCCTACCTGCGCGGCCGGGGATTCACCGGCGATCAGATCGGCACGATCCAGGTCATCCCCTCGCTGCTCGGGGTCCTCCTGCCCCCGGCCTGGGCGCTGGTCGCGGACCTCCGCCGCGACCCGGTGCCGGTGCTCCGCTGGATCACCGCCTGGGCCGCCTGCTCCGCGCTCTTCCTCCCCTTCGCGGCCACGCCGCTGACGGTGGGGGCGGTGGTGTTGGCGCAGTCCCTGGGCGGTGGGTCGGTGGTGGCGCTGCTCGATACCGTCAGCCTGGACCACTGCCGCAAGCATCCAGGGACCTCCTACTCGCGGATCCGGATGTTCGGCTCGCTCGGGTTCGTGGCGCTGGCCTTCGCGCTGGGCTGGGTGCTCACCGCCCGCGGTGGCCGCCCGGGCGACGTGGTGGTCCCGGCCACCATCGCCGGGGTTGCGGTGTGCTACGCGCTGGCGGCGCGGCGCCTGGCGCCGGCACCCTCGGCCCACCCCGAGCGCCCGTCCTGGCGGGACCTGGTGGTCCTGCTCGGCAACCGGCGCCTCATGCTCCTGCTGGCCGCCTGCGCGGTCCACTGGGCCGCCTGCGTGCCCTACGTCTTCTGGATCGGCGTCTTCGTCCAGGACCTCCACCTCGCCCCCGACGTGGCGGGCTCGGGCATCACCGCCGGCGTGCTGGCCGAGATCGGCGCCATGCTGGCGTTCCCCTGGCTCGATCGCCGCTTCTCGGCGCGGGCCCTGCTGGCGCTGGCGTTCCTGGGCAGCGCGGTCCGCTGGGCGCTTCTGGCGCGGGCGACGCACCCGGCCGCGGTGGTGGCGCTCCAGCTCCTCCACGGCCTGACCTACGGCCTCTTCTGGCCCACGCTCATGATGGTGCTGGCGCAGATGATCCCGGGTCGGCTGCGGGCCACCGGGCTGGCGCTCTCTTCCGCCGTGGTGTTCGGGCTCGGCAACGCCGTCGGCTCCAAGCTGGCCGGGCGGCTCTACGACCACTATCACTCGGTGGGACCGCTCTTCGGCTGGAGCGCGGCCGCCGACCTCGCCATCACGGTCGGTGTGGTGATCCTGCTCGCCGGCGGCGCCGCTCGGCGCGATGTCTCCGGCGTCGATGGGGGCGCCTGAAGGCGCTCACCGCGGCGGGTGCCCCGACGCGCTCCGCAGCAGGACCTCGTGCAACCGCCGTTCAGCCCGGCATCGATGGCCCCCGAGCCGGGCCCGATCACCGCCGCGACCGGAAAGAAGAGGGACCAGCGCGGGGCGGCGGCGTAGCCCACCAGGCCCAGGGCCACCAGCGCGGTGGCTCACGCCAGGAAGGAGAGCGCCACCAGGAATCCGGCGGACCTGCGCACGCGCCTGCGTACCGCGGTTCCCGCCGCAGGGGCAAGGACCCGGTGGGCTCCACGGGCGACTCCCGCGCTCGACCGCAGCGGCGGCCCTCCCGCGCCGCTATCCCCGGCGCGGCTCGTGGCGCATGAGCTTGCGGAGCGCCTCGGCGGCCACGGGCTTGGCCATGACCCGGTTCCGCTTCGCGGCCAGGAAGGCCCGGGAGGCCGCCGTGAACTCGCCGTCGACGAGGAAGATCATGCGCGCCGCCAGCTCCGGATCCTGGTGCTGCAGCGCCTCGTGAACCTCCATCCCGCTCAGGCCGGGCATCTCCAGATCGCACAGGACGGCATCGAAGGGCCCGTCGGTGGCGATCTCCCCGAGCCCGGCCCTTCCGTCGGCGGCATGCCGCACCTCGTGCTCGGCGGCCAGCTCGCGCGCCACCTCGGCCACGGCCTGCAGCTCGTGGTCGATGATCAGGATCCGGCCGCGGCGGCTCGCGGTCGGGGCTGGAGCCTCCCGCGGGGGCGCGACCGGCAACGGGGTGAGGAGTGGCTCGGCGGCGCGCCCGGCCGTCATGACCGGCAGGGTCACGACGAAGGTGCTTCCTCCGCCGGGCTCGCTCTCGGCGACGATGTCTCCCCCCATGGCCCGGACCGCGGCCAGGCTGGTGGAGAGGCCCAGCCCCATGCCCGAGCCGACCGGCTTGGTGGTGAAGAAGGGCTCGAAGATCCGGTTCCTCACCTCGGGGGTCATGCCGCCGCCGGTGTCGTGGATGGAGACCACGATCCGGTCGCCCTCCAGCCGCGACGTCACGCGGATCTCGTGGTCCTCGGGGTGGCCGGCGGGGATGGCCTGGGCGGCGTTGACCAGCAGGTTGAGGAAGACCTGGCCGAGGCGGGAGGGGTCGCCGCTGGCGGGCGGGACCCGGCCGTACTCCTTGACCAACCGTGCACGATACCGGGTCTGGGTGGCGGCCATGTTCACCGACAGGTCGAGCACGCGCTCGACGTCCACCGGCCCCGCCTCCTCCCGCGGCCGCGAGAAGGCCATCAGGTCGCGGACGATGCGCGAGACCCGATCGGCGCCCTGCAGCGCCTCGCCGGCCGCGGCCTCCAGCGCCCCGCGCTCCCGCTGCCGGGGGGATTGCCGCCGCAGCTCCTCCAGCACGAACTCGAGGTTGCTGATCACCGAGGAGAGTGGGTTGTTGATCTCGTGGGCCACCCCCGGCCGCCAGCGTGCCCACCGTGGCCAGGCGCTCGGCGGCCGCCAGCTGCGCCTGCACCTCCTTGTGCTCGGTGACGTCCTGCAGCGTCCCCAGCAGCTTGACCGGCTTGCCAGACTCGTCCCGCAGCGCCTGCACCCGGCCGTAGACCCAGCGCGTCTTCCCGTCGGGGCGGACCAGCCGGAACTCGTCCTGGGCGGTGACCTCCTCGACCGTGGCCCGGGCCGCCATCCGCTCCAGCAGGCCGCGATCCTCGGGGTGAACGCGCCGCCACCACGCTTCCGCGCTGGGTTTCACGGTGGCCGGGTCCTCGCCCAGGATCCGGCACAGCTCGGTCGACCAGGTCACCACCGCGGTCTCCAGCTCGACCGCCCAGTAGCCGATGTGCGCGATGGCCTGGGCCTGGGCGACCTGCACGTCGCGCTCCAGCAGCGTCCGCTCCGTCAGGCGCGCTCCGGCCAGCACCCCGCGCATCTCGGCGGCCTGGGTCCGCCGGAGCTGGGTGGCCGCCTCCCGGAGGCGGCCGATCACCGCGCCGATGCCGAGGTACACCAGCGCCGCGGTGGCGTGGACGCTGGGCGCAAAGGGCGGGTTCCCTACCCAGGCCAGCAGCAGCACGTTGAGCGGCATGCAGAGGAAACCCAGGGCGGCGCCCCAGCGCCAGCCCAGGAGCGCACCGCCCACCACCGGGATGGCCACGCTGGCCATGGGGGCCATCTCGCCCAGCGCCCGGTGCAGCGGGCGGAAGAGGAGCGCGTAAGCGATCGGCATCACCCCCACCACCGCCAGGGCGATGGCGCGAGACCGGCCCGTCCCCTGGGCCGCGGGGCCGCCCGGATCGCCCGCCTTCCCACCTGCGTGAGCCTGCCCGGAGTCCATGCAGGCGGATTATTCCAGGTCGGGCGCCTCGGGTTCCAGGGTAGCCCACCCGGGGTCGGCGCACCCCGGATCCGGCAGGCCCTATCGGCGGGTATCTCCAGCGCGCCCGCGCCGTCGACGCGATGCCCCATCCGCCTCGACGCGGTGGGCCGGCCGCGCGCTCACCTTCCCGGCTGATAGATCTGGTCGAACACGCCTCCGTCGCGCGAAGTGGCCGGGCCTGCGCCTTGCCCCAGCCGCCGAAGGCGCCGTCCACGGTGACGAGCGCCATGGGCGGGAAGTCTGCGGCGTGGCGGACGACCACCAGCGGATCGCGCGGCCGGTAGAGGTTCCGGGCCGCGATCTCCTGCGCCTCCGGCGTGTACAGGAACCGGAGGTACGCCTCGGCCACGCTCCGCGGTCCCGCGGCGGTCGACCACCCCGTCGACCACCGCCACCGGCGGCTCGGCCAGGATGGACCGGCTGGGCCGCACGATCTCGAGCTCGCCCTTCCCCAGCCTCTTCACCGCCAGCAGGGCCTCGCTCTCCCAGGCCAGCAGGACGTCGCCGATGCCGCGCTCGACGAAGGTGGTGGTCGATCCGCGGGCGCCGGAGTCGAGCACCGGCACGATGCCGGTAGAGCGTCCTGGACGAAGGCGCGTGCCTGCGCCTCGTCCCCGTGGTTCCACTCCAGCGCCCAGGCCCAGGCCGCCAGGTAGTTCCATCGGGCCCCGCCGGACGTCTTGGGATTGGAGGTGATCACCTCCACGCCCGGCTTCACCAGGTCGCCCCAGTCGCGAACGCCCTTCGGGTTCGCCTTGCGCACCAGGAAGACGATGGTCGACGTGTAGGGGGCGGCGTTGTCGGGGAGCCGTCGCTGCCAGCCCGCGTCGATGAGCCCGCGGGCGGCGATGGCATCGACGTCGTGGGCCAGCGCCAGCGTCACCACGTCGGCCTCGCAGGCCGTCGATGACGGCGCGCGCCTGCGCCCCCGAGCCGCCGTGGCTCTGCCGCACCACCACCGCCTGGCCGGTCCGTTCCCTCCAGCTCCGTGCGAAGGCGGCGTCGATCTCCTGGTACAGCTCGCGGGTCGGATCGTAGGAGACGTTGAGCAGCTCCACCGGCCCCGGCGGCGCGCCGGCGCCGCCCGGGGCGGGTGCGCACCCCAGGGCGGCGGCGAGCAGGAACGCGGGGAGGGCGAGCCGGGGCATGCCCAGGGTCCTCACAACCCGCTGGCGGTGAGGCTGTCGGCCTCCGCCTCCCGGCCCGGGAAGACCCGCACCCGCCGCGGCGAGAGGTGGACGCCGTCGCCCGGGCGGAGCGCCAGCGCCTGGCTGCGCGGCGCGTCCAGCTCCGCCTCGATCCGCTCACCGTGAGACGGCGCGCGCAGCTCGACCCGGACCGACGCCCCCAGCGACCGTGACCCGCTCCACCCGGGCCGCGAAGCTGCCCGGAACGGGCGCCGGGGTGGATCTCCAGCTCGTGCGGCCGGACGAAGACGTGGGCGGGGGCGCGCTCGGAGAGGGCCCGGGGCCGAGAACTCGAGATCGCCGACGCAGGCCCGGCCGCCCTCGACCTGCCCGCGGAAGACGTTGACCGCCCCGAGGAAGCGCATCACGAACGGGCTGGCCGGCTCCTCGAAGACCTGGGCCGGCGTCCCCTCCTGCTCGATCCGCCCGGCGTTCATGAGCACCACCCGGTCCGCCACCTCGAAGGCCTCCTCCTGGTCGTGGGTCACGAAGACGCTGGTGACGTGCAGCTCGTCGTGGAGCCGGCGCAGCCAGCGGCGCAGCTCCTGCCGGACGCGGGCATCGAGGGCGCCGAACGGCTCGTCGAGGAGCAAGACCCGAGGCCGCGTGGCCAGCGCGCGCGCCAGGGCCACCCGCTGCCGCTGGCCACCGGAGAGCTGGTGCGGATAGCGCCCGGCCAGCCCCTCGAGCTGCACCAGCTCGAGCGAGCTCCTCCACCCGCGCCGCGCACCTCGGCCCGCGGGCGCCGGCGGACGCGGAGCGGGAAGGCGACGTTCTCACCCACCGTCATGTGCCGGAAGAGCGCGTAGTGCTGGAAGACCAGCCCCACGTTCCGCTCCCGGGCGCTGCGCTCCAGGATGGCCTCGCCCCCGTGCCGCACCTGGCCGGCGTCGGGCACCTCCAGCCCGGCCAGGATGCGCAGGAGCGTGGTCTTGCCGCAGCCCGAGGGACCGAGGAGCGCGGTCAGCTCGCCGCCCGGGCAGGGTCAGGTTCACGTCGCGCAGCACCGGCGTGCCGCCGAAGGCCTTGCTGCACCCCGACGATGTGGATGGTCATGGAGGGCTCCAGCCGCTGCCGCTCGCGCCGCTGCGACCACTCCATCGCACTTCTTGGCGACCAGCGTCACCACGGCCAGCAGGAAGAGGAGCGAGGCCACCGCGAAGGCGGCCTGGAAGGCGTACTCGTCGTAGAGGATCTCGACGTGCAGCGGGATGGTGTTGGTCAGGCCGCGGATGTGGCCCGAGACCACCGAGACCGCGCCGAACTCGCCCATGGCCCGCGCGTTGCAGAGGATGACGCCGTAGAGCAGGCTCCAGCGGATGTTGGGGAGCGTCACCCGGCGCAGGATCTGCCACCCGCTCGCGCCCATGACCAGCGCGGCCTCCTCCTCCTCGGTCCCCTGCTGCTGCATGAAGGGGATGAGCTCGCGGGCCACGAAGGGGAAGGTGACGAACACGGTGGCCAGCACGATGCCCGGCACCGCGAAGACGATCTGGAGCCCGTGCGCCTGCAGCCACGGCGCCGAGGAGGCCATGGGCGCCGAAGAGCAGCACCGTGCACATCCCGGCGATGACCGGCGAGACGCCGAAGGGAAGGTCGATGAGCGCGAGGAGCAGCGTTCTGGCCGCGGTAGCGGAAGCGGGTGAGCGACCAGGCCGCCGCCAGGCCGAAGAGGGTGTTGAGCGGCACGGCGATGGCGGCCACCAGGAGCGTGAGCCGGATGGCGGCGCGCGCGTCGGGCTCGGTCACCGCCCGCCAGCCAGACGCCCGAGGCCGCCCCGGAACGCCTCCCAGAGCACCGCCGCCGCGGGCACCAGCAGGAAGGCGGCCAGGAAGAGGAGCGCGGCGGCGATCAGCAGCCGGCGCACCCAGGGCGGTCCTGGTGGGGGCGCCGGGAGGCGAGCCGGCGCGGGCATCGCCGCCGGGCCGCGGCGCCGCCATGCCCCGGATGACCGCCGTCGGGCTGCACGCTCAGGCCATGCCCCGCCCGGACGCCGCGTCCAGGCCTGCAGCCGGTTGATGGCCGAGGAGCAGCGCGAAGGAGGCGAGCCAGCAGCACCGTGGCGATGGCGGTCGCCCCCGGCGTAGTCGAACTGCTCGAGCCGGGTCATGATGAGCAGCGGGGCGATCTCGGTCGCGCATGCGGCATGTTCCCGCGAGATGAAGACCACCGAGCCGTACTCGCCCAGCGCCCGCGCGAAGGCCAGCGCGAAGCCGGTCAGGGCCGCCGGCACCATGCGTGGGAAGGAGCACCCGCCGGAAGATCTGGCCGCGCGACGCGCCCAGCACCGCCGCCGCCTCCTCCACCTCCGGCTCGGCCTCCTCCAGCACCGGCTGCACGGTCCGCACCACGAAGGGCAGGCCGATGAAGGTGAGCGCGAGGACCACGCCCAGCGGCGAGAAGGCGGTCCGGATGCCCAGCGGCTCCAGCCACCGGCCGATCCAGCCGGTGCGGGCGTAGACCGGCAGGAGGGCGATGCCGGAGACGGCGGTGGGGAGCGCGAAGGGCAGGTCCACCAGCGCGTCGACCAGCGAGCGGCCCGGGAAGCGGTAGCGGGCCAGCACCCAGGCCACCAGCACGCCGAACACGGTGTTGAGCGCCGCCGCCAGCGCAGCGAGGCGCCGAAGGAGAGCCGGTAGGCGGCGAGCGCCCGCGGGCTGGCGACCAGCGCCCAGGCCTGCGCCCAGCGTGAGCGTGCTGGCCTCGAGCACCACGCGTCGAGAGCGGCAGCAGCACCACCAGCCCCAGGTAGAAGACGGTGAAGCCGGTGGAGAGGCCGAAGCCGGGGAGGACGCCGCGGCGGTGGAGCGGCGTCACGGCGGCGCACTCGCCCTCCAGCGTCTCGCGTCCGGTAGGCGCCGCCGTCTCGCCGAGGTCGACGAGGTCCTCGCGGGTCAGCGTCTCCGGCGTGAGCTCGGCCAGAGTCCGCCAGCGCCTGCTTGGCCTCGTCCGGCGGCACGCGCGCGAAGAAGGCGCGGCGCCCCCTCGCCGGGCCGCCGCTGCTCGCGGTAGAGCGCCACCAGCCGGTCCAGCGCCTGGCGTCACCCGGCGGGCCGGGATCTTGGCGGCCAGCCGGCCGAAGCGGGCCCCGTCCGCCGAGATGCCCGCCGCCCAGCAGCACGAAGTACTGCGGCACGACCTTGCTCGCCCACCTTGCGGGCGCTCCCCTGGAGGCCGATGGTGGCCAGGTGGTGCTGGCTGCAGCCGTTGGGGCAGCCGCTCACGCTTGAGCGTCGAGGTCGGCCAGCCAGCTCGGCCAGCTCGGGGTGGCTGCGCACGTGCGCCTCCAGCACGCTGCCCCAGGCCGCGCGAGTGGGTCACCGCCAGCCGGCAGCTCTCCGCTCCCGGGCAGCTCACCACGTCGGCCGGTCGTACCGGCGCCGTCCAGGCCCGAGGCCCGGCGGCGAGCCAGGCGCAGGTGGAGCTCGGGGACGTCCTCGGCGCGCACCCAGCGCAGCAGCACGTCCTGCGTCGCGGGTGAAGCGGACCGTGCCGTCGGCGTAGGCCCGCGCCAGGTCGGCCAGCACGCGCGAGCTGCGCCGAGGTGAGGTCGCCGAGCGGGACCGTCGCCACGGGACGGTCACGAGCCCGGCCTGCCGCTGCGGCCGGACGTTGGTCCGCGCGCAAGGCGGCCAGCGCCGCCGGCGACGGCGACGGCTCGGCGTCGCGACCTCCGGCACGATGCCCGGGCCGCGCGCCACCTGGCCCGGCCACCCGCGCCGCGATGCCTCGGGCGCGGGCGGCCGGCGGGCCGGCGCCGGATCGGGCGGTCCCTCCTCGGGCGGCGCGCTCGGGATCGAAGGGGAGCGCCGGGACGCCCTCGGCCCGGACCCGCCCCAGCTCCGCCTCGCACCTCGCGCCGGAAGGCCTCCGAAGCCGAGCTTCCGCACCAGGTACTTGAGCCGGTTGGCCTGGCCGGTTCTGGCGATCGCCCAGCCGGTGGAAGACGCGCAGCGACCGCCTCGGCCAGGGCCAGCAGCTCGCCGGCCGGCAGGAACTCGACCAGCGGCCGGGCCGAGACCGGCAGCGTGGCGGTGCCGCCGCCGACGCCGCACCTCGAAGCCGCGCCGCCCGTCGCGGACGCGGGCGAAGAAGCCGAGGTCGTGGATGGCCGCGGCGGCGTGGTCCTCGCGCGCAGCCCTCGAGGGCGATCTTGAACTTGCGCGGCAGCGTGGACGAGAGCGGGTGGCGCAGGAAGTGGCGGGTGAGCGCCTCGGCGTAGGGCGTGGTGTCGAAGATCTCGTCGGCGCGCGACCCCGCCGTACGGGCAGGCGGTGACGTTGCGCACCGAGTTGCCGCAGGCCTCGCGCGAGGTCATCCCCACCTCGGCCAGCCGCGCGCAGCGCCGCCTCGGCGCCGCGGCCCGGGCACGAAGTGGAGCTGCAGGTTCTGGCGGGTGCGAGATGTGGCCGAAGCCGCGCGAGCCAGCGCTCGGTCACCTCGGCCAGCGCCTCGAGCTGCTCCGCCGTCACCACGCCCTGCGGGCAGCTTGGTCCGGACCATGTGCAGGTCGCCGACCTGGCGCTGGCCGTAGGTGCCCTCGAGCAGCCGGAAGGCCCGCCACTCGTCGGCGGTGATCTCGCCGCGCTCGAAGCGGCCCAGCTGCTCCGGACGAAGTCGTCGAGGTCGCGCCGGGTCGGCGAAGCTCGGCCGCTGCGCGTGTGGTGCCGATGATCGCTCATGTCCGCTCCTTCCTTCCTGGTTCAGGTGAACCTCGGCGCCGCGGCCTGGGTGAGCGGGAGCGCGGCGCCGGCGGCGCGCGCCAGCGCCACCACCGGCCCGATGACCAGCGTGCCGGGCGCGTGCGAACCGTCGGCAGCGCCGCGGCCGGCAGCTCGGCCAGCGTCCCGATCCAGGTGAAGGCGTCCGGGGTCGAGGCGCCGAGACCGCCGCCGCCGGCGTGCTCGGCCGCCCAGCCGGCCGCGCAGCAGCAGCTCCACCAGCCGGGCCCGGGTGCCCAGCCCCATCAGCACCACCAGGGTGGAGGCGCCCGGGCCGCAGCGCCGAGAGCGACCGGCCGGTAGGCCTCCTCGGCGTGGCCGGACACCACCGTGAAGCCGGCGGCCAGCCCGCGGTGGGTGACCGGGATGCCGGCCAGCGCCGGCGCCGCCAGGGCCGAGGAGATGCCCGGGATGACCTCGTGGGGCACGCCGTCCTCCGCCAGCGCCAGGGCCTCCTCGCCGCCGCGCCCGAAGACGAACGGGTCGCCCGCCTTGAGCCGGACCACCCGCTTCCCGGCGCGGGCCGCCGCGGTCACCATCATCCGGTGGATGGTCTCCTGCTTCACGCTGGGTCGGCCGGCCCGCTTGCCCACGAAGAAGCAGTGCGCCCGGCGCGCGTGGCGCAGCGCCTCGCCGGAGACCAGCGCGTCGTAGAGCACCAGGTCGGCCTCCTCCAGCCGGCGCACCGCCTTGACGGTGAGCAGCTCCGGATCGCCCGGCCCGGCGCCCACCAGCGAGACGAAGCCGCCGGGCGGCGCGTCGTCGCGCCGGCGCGGCGCCGGGGCGCCGGGCGCGACCGCGCCCGCCGTAGAGCTCGTTGAGCGCCGCGAGGAGGCGCGGGCGGCGGTCGGCCATGGGCACGCCCTCCGCCTTCCAGCGCGCGCCGCAGCGACTCGGCCCGCTCGACCCACGCGGCCAGCCGCTCGGGGAGGAGCGCCTCGATCCCCTCGCGCAGGAGGCCGGCCAGGGCCGGGGCGCGGCCGGCGGTCGAGATGGCCACGGTCACGCCGTCGCGCCGCACCACGCCGCCGGCGTAGGCGCTGGCCGATCGCCGGGTCGTCGACGGCGTTCACGAAGACGCGCCGCGCCTCGGCCTCGCGCGCCACCACCCGGTTGACCTCGGGCGTGGCCGCCGCCACCGCCAGCCAGGCCCCGTCGAGGTCGGACGGGGCGAAGGGGCGCAGCTCCAGGCGGACGCCGGCGGCGGCGATCTCCGGCCGGATCTGCGGCGCCACCACCTGGACGTCGGCGCCGGGCCCGGAGCAGCGGCTCGAGCTTGCCGGCCGCCACCGCGCCACCGCCCACCACCAGCACCCGCCGGCCGGAAAGCTTCAGGAAGAGCGGCGCCAGCTCGGCATCGTCCGGCGGTGGGGAGAACGGCGTCACGGCGGCCTCCGGAGGTCCGGCCCGTGGATGGGTCCGGGAGGTTGCGGTAGACGTGCATCTTGTATAACGGACGTCCGTCTGTCAACCTGCGCATCCGCGCCCAAAAGCCCATTTGCGACGGATTCACCTGTCCGCTATTACAGACGCCTTTCCCAGCTCGCCCCTCCCGCCCAGGTGCCGCCCATGTCTCAAGACGCCCACCTCGATCCCAACATCCCCGGGAACCCGGCCTATCACTTCACGATCCTCCCCCCTGGCTCGGCCGGCCGGGTGGGCTGGACCGAGCGCGCCGCGCTGGTGCCCGGGGCGCGCCCCGCCACCCAGTGCGTCCACGCGGGCGTGCAGCCCGATCCCGCCTACGGCGCGGTCATGCCGCCCGTCTACCAGACCTCGACCTTCGCCTTCCGCGACGTCTGCACCAACGTCGGCTACGACTACACGCGCAGCGGCAACCCCACCCGCGCGGCGCTGGAGGAGGCCATCGCCCTGCTCGAGGGTGGCGCCGGCGCCACCTGCACCAGCACCGGCATGAGCGCGGTGGTGGTGGCGCTCAACCTCCTGCCCCACGGCAGCCATCTCCTCTGCACGGTCGACTGCTACGGCGGGACCTTCCGCGCGTTCGAGCACGCCCGCAAGGCGTACGGCCTGCAGGTCAGCTACCTCGACCTGGGCGACCTGGCCGCGGTCCGGGCCGCACTGCGCGACGACACGCGCATGATCTGGATCGAGACGCCCTCCAACCCGCTCCTGCGGCTCACCGACATCCAGGCCGTGGCCGAGCTGGCCCGCGGGCGAGGCGCGCTGACGGTCGTGGACAACACCTTCCTCTCGCCGGTGCTGCAGCGCCCGTTCGAGCAGGGGGCCGACCTGGTGGTGCACTCCACCACCAAGTACCTGAACGGCCACAGCGACGTGGTCGGCGGCGCGGTGGTGGCGGCGCCGGGGCAGACCGCGCTGCTCCAGCGCATCCAGAGCGTCAACAACCTGCTGGGCACGTCCCAGAGCCCGCACGACGCCTTCCTGGTGCTGCGCGGCCTCAAGACCCTGCTCCTGCGGATGCGGGCCCACGAGGCGGGGGCGCGGGCGGTGGCCGCCTTCCTGGCCTCGCACCCGCAGGTGGCCAGGGTCCACTACCCCGGCCTGGAGAGCCACCCGCAGCACGCGCTGGCGCGCCGGCAGCAGCGCGGCTTCGGCGCCATGGTCAGCTTCGAGCTCCGCAGACGGCACCCGGGAGCGCGTCGACCACGTCCTCCGGACGCTGCGCTGGTTCACGCTGGCCGAGAGCCTGGGCGGGGTGGAGAGCCTGGTGGCCCACCCGGCCACCATGACCCACGCCGCGATGACCCCCGAGGCGCGCCGGCGGGCCGGCATCACCGACGGCGTCATCCGCCTCTCCATCGGCATCGAGGATCCCGAGGACCTGATCGGCGACCTGGAGCGGTGCCTGCGGCAGCTGCCGGCCTGAGGCGCGACGCCCGCCCCGCGGCGGGGCGGGTCCCAGGCGATGCATCCCCGGGGAGCCTTCTCCGTCCGTGAAGCTCGCGCGGGGTCGACCCTGGCCCGGCCTTGACCGGCGGCGCTTCCGGCCGGTAGTGGGGCTCCCGGCACGTGTCCACCTGCTGGGAGAAGCCATGACCTCGTTCGAGCGGCTGGGCCTCTCGGTCCTCGTCGCCTTGTGCAGCATCCTTCCGCTCCCGGCCGCCGCCGCGCGCCCTGAGCACCTGCCTGGCCTGCACCAGCCGGCGGCCGTGATCCGCGACGGTGCCGAGATCGCGCACGTCCTCGCCGCCGACGAGCACGACGCCTTCTTCCTGCAGGGCTGGGTGCACGCGCAAGATCGGCTCTTCCAGATGGACGTGAGCCGCCGCCGCGCCAGCGGCACCCTGGCCGAGCTGCTGGGGAGCGCCGCGCTGCCCGGCGACGTCCAGCTCCGCACCTTCGGCCTGCGGCGCGCGGCGTCCCGGAGCCTTCCGCTCCTCTCGCCCGGAACGGTGGCGGGACTGGAGGCCTACGCCGAGGGCGTCAACGCCTGGGCCAGCTCGCACCCGCTCCCGCCCGAGTACGCGGCCCTGGAGCTGACCCGGTTCGAGCCCTGGACCGCGCTCGACTCGGTGGCCGTCGGCAAGCTCATCGCCTTCGGCCTCTCGTTCGACCTGGGCGACCTCGATCGCACGGTCGCCTTCCAGAGCTACGCGGCGGCGCTGGGGCCGGCCGCGGGCGAGGCGCTCTTCAGCCAGGACCTGTTCCGCTCGGCGCCGTTCGACCCCGCCTCCACCGTGCCCGACGCGAGCGTCCCCGCGGCCCCGGCGCCGCATCCGCGGGCCAGCGCCGGCGCGGCCCGACTCACGCCCCGGGCCGTCGAGCTGGCCGCCGACCTGCTGCGCGAGCTCCGGGCGCAGCCCTTCCTGCGCCGGCTCGTCGATCGCGACGACCGCGACGGCTCCAACCAGTGGGTGATCTCGGGGGCGCACACCACCTCGGGCAGCCCGCTCCTGGCGAGCGATCCCCACCTGGCGCTGGGCGCGCCCTCGACGTTCTATCCCATTCACCTGCAGGCCGGGCCCTTCTGGGCGCCGGGCGCGCTGCTCGACGCCATCGGCAACAGCTTCCCGGGCGCCCCGGCGGTGATCGTGGGGCACAACCGCCACATCGCCTGGGGGGCCACCGTCGACCCCTTCGACGTCACCGACGTGTACCAGGAGCAGCTGGTGCCCGATCCCGCCTCGCCCAGCGGCCTGGCCACCGTCTTCCAGGGCCAGCTCGAGCCGGTCGAGGCCATCCCGGAGTCGTACCGCGTCAACCTGCCGGGCGACGGCATCATGGACGACCTCGCCCCCGTCCCGCCCGGCGGCGCCGTGCCGGCCGCCACGCTCATCGTGCCCCGCCGCAACGGCGGCCCGCTCATCAAGGTGGACCTGGCGCAGGGGGTGGGGCTGTCGGTGGCGTACACCGGCTTCTCCGGCACCCGCGAGGTGGAGACCTTCCTCGACTTCGACCACGCCCGCGGGCTGAGCGACTTCCTGACCGGGCTGCGGAAGTTCGACGAGGGGTCCCAGAACTTCTGCTACGCCGACGACGCGGGCAACGTGGCCTACTTCACCCACTCGGCGGTGCCCGTCCGCGAGGACCTGCAGCGCGGCCAGGTGGTGGGCGCCCCGCCCTGGCTGATCCGGGACGGCACCGGCGGCAACGAGTGGCTGGCGGTGCAGCACCCGCAGCCGCTCCAGGTGGTCCCGTTCGAGGTGATCCCGCTTTCCGAGATGCCGCACATCGTGAACCCCCCGGCCGGCTTCGCGGTGAACGCCAACAACGACCCGGACGGCTTCACCCTGGGCAACGACCCGCTCTCCCGGCTGCGCCCCGGGGGCGGGATCCTGTACCTGGCCCCGGGCTACGACGCGGGCTTCAGGGCCGGACGGATCACGCGGCGGGTGCGCCAGGTGCTGGCCCATGGCCGGATGAGCTTCGCGGACATGCAGTCGATCCAGGCCGACGTGAAGCTGCTCGACGCAGCCTACTTCGTGCCCTGGCTGCGAGGGGCGCTGGAGCACGCCGGCCGCCCCGGTGCGCCCCGGGCCCTGGCGGCCCTGGGCGCCGATCCCCGCGTGGTGGAGGCGATCGGGCGGATGGCGGCCTGGGACACCAGCACGCCCACCGGCATTCCGGAGGGCCACGACGCCTCGGACGTGGACGGGCGGCTCTCGCCCATCGCCGGCCGAGATCGAGGCCAGCGTGGCCGCGACCCTGTATGCGGTCTGGCGGGGCCAGCTCATCCGCAACGTCATCGACGCGCACCTGGGCGGCCTGCCGGTGCCGCCCGGACAGCAGGCCATGACCGCGCTCCGCAACCTCTTCGATCGCTTCCCGGAGCGGCAGGGCGTGGGCGCGTCGGGCATCGACTTCTTCGCCGTCCCGGGGTTGGAGGCCAGCCCCGATGATCGCCGCGACCTGATCGTCCTGCAGAGCGTGGCGGGCGCGCTCGACCTGCTGGCGGGGCCCGCCTTCGAGCCCGCCTTCCACGGCTCGACGCGCCAGGAGGACTACCGGTGGGGGAAGCTCCATCGGATCGTCTTCTCGCACCCGCTGGACGGCCCCTTCGATGTCCCCCCCGCGTTCGGCGAGTTCCCGGCGCCGCTGGCCGGGCTGGCCGGGATCCCCACCGACGGCGGCTTCAGCGTGGTGGACGCGTCGTCTCACGACCCGCGCGCCGCCTCGGTCGACGCGTTCATGTTCTCGAGCGGACCCTCCAACCGGCTGGTGGTCGAGCTCTCGCGCGGCCACCGCAAGCGCGCCGAGTCCGTCTGGCCGGGCGGGGTGAGCGCGGTCCCGGGCACGCCCGGGTACGTGAATCTCCTGCCGCTCTGGCTCACCAACGACACCGTCCCGCTCCTCTTCACCACGGGCGAGCTGATCCGCGGCGCCAGCTCGGCCGAGCGGTTCCTGCCCTAGCGGCAATGCCGCTCACTTCGCCGGATCGTCGGCTTCGCAAACGAGGACTTCCCAGCCAACGGACTCGCGTTGCGGAGCACCCAGGCCACGGCATCCCTCCCCAAAGCACCGTCCCGTTGCGCCGCACACCTCGATGCCCACCACGCCGGCCGTCAAACACGCTGCCCCGCCTCGGTCGCGTCGGCCATTCCGACGTCGACCTGCGCACCAGGCGCTTGAGTGATCGGCATTGGCCCTAGCCGTCGAGGCCGTCGGGCGCGGCGCCGGCCTCGACCGGCAGGAGCACCACGAACCCGGAGCGGTCGGCGCGATCGACGATGCTGCCGCCATCCGCGCCACCGTGGCGTGGAACGGCGAGAGGAACGCGTCCTGGCCCTCGCGCCCGCGGCCCGGCGCCTCCAGCGGCGGCGGCAGGCAGGCGATCTCCACCGCCGCCGTCTGGCCCCCGGGCGGGATCACGACGATGCGCAGCTCGTGGGCGGGCGGATCGCCGGGAGGCACCTCGCGCGCCAGGTGCAGGATCAGCCCCAGGAAGACCTGCGAGAGGCTGCCCCGCTCGCCCATCACCCGGCACGGGGCGGCGAGGTCGCGCACCACGCGCACCCTGCCGCGCAGCTCCGGCGCGGCGACCTCCAGGCACGATTCCAGGATCTCCCGGACGTCGAGCGAGCTCGACCGGCCGTCGACGCGGGCCACGTCGCCGAGGCTCCGCACGATGGCGCGGACTCGCTCGGCGCAGGCGCGCACGTCCTCCAGCTCCTCGCGCGCCGTCGCCGAGAGGGGCACCGGCGAGGAGCGCGCCTCCTCCTCCAGCAGCCGCACGCTGGAGAGCAGGCTGGCCAGCGGGTTGTTGATGTCGTGGGCCACCGCCGCCGCCAGGCTGCCCACGCTGGCGAGCAGGGCGGACCCGGCCAGCCGGCGCTCCAGGTCCACCAGCTCGCCGGTGCGCTGGTGGATGGTCGCCTCCAGGCCGGCATTCACGGCGGCGAGCTGGCGCCCCGCCGCCGAGAGCTGCTCGACCAGGGCGTCGTTGCGGAACTGGTGGAGGAGCGAAGCGGTCAGGTTTCGCGCGGAAGTCCGCGCCAGGATCCACATGGCGACCGCGAAGATGCAGACCAGGATGGCGGCGGTTCGCTCCAGGGCGCTCTCCCCGGCCAGGCGCAAGCCCAGGGGCAGGAGCGTCGGCACGGCGAAGGCGGCGAAGGCGAGGGAGTGACCGAGGGTGGAGGCAGCCGAACCCGCCACCATGCCCACGATGACGGCGGACACGAACATGCGCTCGGCCACGCTCAGCGGCCCGAAGAAGACCCCCGGCAGCGCCCCCCACAGCAGGCCGTTGGCGGCCGCCCCGGCCACCTGCAGAAGGTTCCAGAGGCGCGGCGGTGCGGCGCCGGCGCGGCGGCGGTGGAGTGCCCAGGCGACGAGCCGGAGGCCCGCCGACGCCACCATCGCGGCCAGCCAGATCCGGATCGGGGCCGTGAGGCCCAGCACCGCCACCACCAGCGACGCGTTCACCACCACGGTGGCCTGGCTCACCGGCAGCCGCCGGTACTGCTCGTCCACGCGCACCGCCAGCATCCTGTCCGGGGTGGGGTCCCCATCCGCGGCGGTCCGCGGGGGTGGTGGCGCTTGAGGGTGCATCGTCGGCGCGGGTTCGTCCGCCCCCGCAGGAGAGCACGGCCGGGGTGCAGCGTCCACGGTGAGCCCGGGACGCCAGGACCGCCACCGTGGTTCGGCTCCAAGGCGGGGGCGAGGGATGCTGGACCGACCCACCGACCCGACCCGGGAGGGGATCAGCGCCGCTGGTCGGCGACCCGGGACCGGACCCCGGACTCGCCCGGCGCCCGCCGGGGCGGTTCGGCCGCGGGCAGCTCGATCAGGAAGGTCGCCCCGCCTCCGCGGGTCGCCTCGGCCCGGATACTTCCACCGTGCGCCCGCACCAGGAGCTCCGCGCTGTGGAGCCCCAGCCCGAGTCCCTCGCTCCCGGCGGAGGCGCGGCCGCGGTAGTACTGCTCGAACAGGTGTGGTCGGTCCTCCTCCGCGATGCCGGGGCCGTGATCGACGACCGCCACGATCACCCGCCCGCCGGAGGGTGAGACCTCGACCTGTACCCTCGACGGCGCCGGCGAGTACCGGAGCGCATTGGAGAGCAGGTTCACGATGATGCGCTCCAGCCGGCCGGGATCGGCCTGCACCGCCAGCCCCTCGCCCCGGACCTGCAGGTCGACCCGCTCGCAGGGCAGGGCTGCCGACATGCGGTGCAGCAGCTCGCTCAGGAACGGCTCCAGCTCGACGGGCCGGAGATCGAGGGGGAGGCGCCGCGACTGGTAACGGGCCGCGTCCACGAGATCGTCGATCATCGTGGCCATGCGGTGCGTGACCCGCAGGATGCTCTCGGCCCGCGAGGCCACCCAGGACCCCGGCTCCGCCCGCCTGGCCAGCAGCTCCGCCTGGCCGGTCAGTACCGCCAGCGGCGTCCGCAGATCGTGCGAGACGATGCGAAGCAGGTCCTGCTGCCGCCGGAGCGCGCTACGGACCTGCGACAGCGCCAGCCCCACCAGCAGGTAGGAGACCGTCCGCATGAGGGTCTCCCAGTAGACGTACAGGGTGCGCGAGTAAGGCGTGCCCGAGAGGCGGTCGGACAGGTACCAGCAGGCGCCCGACGCGAGTGCGAAGATCGCGCCGGCCCGGCGCGAGCCCCACCAGGCCACCGTCGCCACGGGCAGGAAGTAGAAGACGAAGAACCCGAACTCGTAGCCGCTGGCGTAGTCGACCCAGGTGATGAGGGCCAGCGCCGCGGCGGCCAGGGCGTAGAGCAGCGGGGGCTTCCTGATCAGGGTTCGCATGTCGCCGGATCTCCGGGACAACACCCCCGGGGAGACTGCCATTCCGAGCAGCCGGGCGCTCCCTCAGTCACCGCGTCCGATCACCTCGGAAAAGGACTTTCCGTAGGGGAAGAACCGGGTCCGGTCCTTCCGGGCCCAGGCCTCGCGCAGGGCGGGGTCGGAGAGATCCCAGTCCGGCTGGAGGCGGCGGGTGACCTCGCGCAGATCGCGCCGCAGGTCCTCGTTCGACGGCCGGCCCCAGTTCGCCCTGCAGCTCGGAGAGCCTTCGCCTCCGGCCGGCCTGGTCGGGCAACTCGTAGTCGGGGAAGCGAGCTCCTGGCTGGATATCGGATCGCATGCGTCAGGGACCTCCGGGTCGATGCCCGCACACGTGGACGGGCCCGAGCCCGTGCACGAGGGGTTTCGGCGAGCGCCCCGTCGGGCTCGGGCGCCGCTCGAGCTCGTTCAAGGGTCGGCGGGCGGCCGCCGGTGGACCTCGCGGATGGTGTACTCGCGGGCGCCCCCGGGCCGCTGCACCTCCACGGTCTCGCCCACGCTCCGGCCCATGAGGGCCTGACCCAGCGGCGAGAGCGCGCTCACCGAACCGCGGCGCGCGTCGGCCTCGTCGGGCCCGACGATGCGCCAGGTGGCGCGCTGCCCCTGCCCGTCCTCGAGGATGACCCAGGTGGCGAACCCGACCTCGCCCTCCGGAACGCGCTCGGGGCCGAGCACGGTCAGGGTCGCCAGGGTGCGCTCCAGGAAGAGCGCCCGCCGGGCGCGCTCCTCGTCGGCGGGGCGCCCGCCGCGCGGAGTCGCTCCAGCTCCGCGCGCAGGCTCGCCTGCCCCTCGGGCGTCACGTAGCGGATCTCACCGGGCCGGACGCGGGGTGGTTCCCGCTCCGGGGCCACGGGGTCGGGCGTCTCCTCGCTGGTGAAGGCCTTGGACACGATCGGATGGTACCGCACCGGGCGAGAAACGCCCGCGGGATCGCGGCCGGCGGCGAATCACCAGCCGTGTCGCGGCGGCGGCGGGCCGGGCTTCACGGCCAGGGAACCCAAGTGGCCACCTGACCGCCCCGGCCGGGGTCTGCTTTGCTGCACCCCCGGGAGGCGACGTGACCGCGCGCACCATCGAGTTTCAGTATCTGACCGGCATCCGGCGCAGGTTCCTCGGAAACGCGCGCCTGCGCGGAAGCTGGGACGCGGCGGGGCGGTACTCGGACCGGTGGACCGACCGGCCCATGCAGGAGATTGTGGGCGAGGACGGCTGCCCGGCGTTCACGGCCAGCCTGGACCTCGACGTCGCCGACGCGGCCCGCACCTTCCACTGGGGCGTGGTGGTGGATGCGCCCCCGGCCGCGAACGTCTGGGGGATCGCCACCGAGATCGCGGACCCGGCCTCGACCGAGCGCACCCGGTCGTTCCGCCTGCTCCCGCCCGGCTGCCCCCAGGTGGAGCGCTATCACCTCACCTGGTGCCGCCGGCTGGGTGCGCAGAAGGTGGTGGCCGGCGCCGGCGACCCGCCCGGCCTGCGATTCCGCGTCTGGGCACCTTCGGCGGAGAGGGTCGAGGTCGTGTTCGGCTCGACGGCCAGCGGCTACATCCACGACGACGGGCGCGGCCTGGACCCCTCGCGTCCACCGATCCCGATGGCGCGCGGCCAGGACGGCGTCTGGGAGACCGCGGTGCTCCCCGACTTCGCCTCCCACCACCGGCTCCCGTACATGTACCGGGTCGTGAATGCGCAGGGCGCCACCGTGTACCGCACCGACGTCTGGTCGCGCGAGCAGATCGGCCGCGGCTGCACCAACCCGGCCTACCAGCCATGGGACGGGAGCCCCGAGACGCTCGACGGCACCAAGAGCTGCAGCCTGATCGTCGATCCCGACCTGGTCGCCTCCGGGCACGACGGCGCCTCGCCCCGCCGGTCCGCCGACGAGTTCTGGGCCTCCGAGGTCGAGGCCCGTTCCCGCCTTCCCTCCCGGGTGGAGGACCTGGTCATCTACGAGCTGCACGTCGGGTCGCTCGGCTCCGGCAAGCCCGGACCGGGCGACCTGGACGACGCCATCGCGTTCCTCGACCACCTGAGCGCGCTGGGGGTGAACGCGGTCGAGCTGCTCCCCATGGCCGAGTTCACCGGCAACGTGGGCTGGGGTTACGGCGACTCCCATCCCTTCTGCATCGAGTCCAGCGCCGGAGGCCCCGATCACTACCGCCACTTCGTCCGCGAGTGCCACCGCCGCGGGATCGCCGTCATCCAGGACGTGGTCTACAACCACTTCGACCCCGACGTGCTCCGGGCCGAGTGGCAGCTGGACTCGAGCGCCCCCGAGTCCAACGCGTACTACTGGTACGAGGGACGCTCGGGCAGCTATCGGTCGCCGGACGGCGGCTACCTGGACAACGGGTCCAGCGGCTGGGCCCCCCGCACCCGCGAGGAGGCGGTCCGGCAGCTCTTCGTGAGCAGCGCCGCCTTCCTGGTGGAGGAGATGCACGTCGACGGCCTGCGCGTGGACCTGACCCAGGCCATGCACCGGGACAACGTCCTGCACGCGGACGGCCGGCCGGTCCCGGAGGCCAACCTGTGCGGACAGAAGCTGCTGCGCGAATGGAGCCGGACCCTGCGCATGATCCGACCCTCGGCCTTCCTCGTCGCCGAGGATCACACCGGCTGGCCCGAGGTGACCCGGCCCGTCGGCGAGGGAGGGCTGGGCTTCGACGCCACCTGGAACGCGGACTTCTACCACCACCTGATCGGCGACGCCGACGCGGCGAAGGGGAAGGCGCGCCTGCTGTGGCGCTCCGGCAAGGGCGGCGACGAGCCGCTGCCCATGGGCGACTTCGCCGGCGCGCTCCAGGCCACCCGGCTGGCGCACGTCGTCTACCACGAGTCGCACGACGAGGCGGGCAACTCGGGCGGGACCGGGCGCACCATGGTCACCGCGGTCGATTCCGCGCCGCTGTGCGGCCCGACCCGGGACGTGGCCGAGGCGCGGGCCCGGATCGCGTTCGGGCTGTCCCTGCTCTCGGCCGGAACGCCCATGTTCTTCATGGGCGAGGAGGTCGCCGCCCGGAAGCGTTACGGCCACGCCGACTTCCTGCAGAACCGGGAGGACATCGCCGCCGAGCGCGCCGGCGCCGGCGCGCCCATGTTTCGCTTCTACCAGGACCTCATCCGCCTGCGCCTGCGCCTCCGCTCCATCCGCACCCGCTCGCTGGAGGTGCTCCACGCCTGCGACGCGACCCGGGTCATCGCCTTCAAGCGCTGGAGCGGCGACGAGCAGGTGATGGTCGTCGCCAACCTGGCCAACCATCCCCATCTCCAGGGGTACCGGATCGCCCGGGACGCGCTCGCCGTCCCCGACGGCCTGTGGCGGGAGGTGCTGAACAGCGACGCGGCGGCGTACGGGGGCGCCAACGTCGGGAACTGCGGCGCCGCCCTTCGCTCGAGCGGCGGCGCGCTGCAGCCGGTGCTCCCGGCCCGGGGCCTCCTGGTGCTGGTCCGGGAGTGAACGGCCGCTGCGGCATCGCCGCCGGTTCCCCGGCTGGGCCATGCGGCCGGGTCCGTCCGTTCCTTAGTCACGGCTGCATGAGCTCGATCCGTGACGAGGTGCTGGCCGCCAATGCCGCCTACGCCAGGACCTTCGAGCCCCGGCACCTTCCCATGCGTCCGGTGCGACGCCTGGCCATCCTGACCTGCATGGACGCGCGCATGGACCCGGTCGCCTTCGCCGGCCTGCGGGAGGGGGATGCCCACGTGGTCCGCAACGCCGGTGGACGCGCCAGCGACGACGCCATCCGCTCCCTGGTGATGTCGCACAAGCTGCTCGGGACCGACCAGTGGCTGGTCATCCACCACCTCGGGTGCGGGATGGAGACCATCACCGACGAGACCATGCGCGACCTGTGCGCCCGTAGCCTGGCGCCGGCGGTCTACGAGCACGGCCGCTGGCGCGACGTGGGCGAGGGTCCGGGATTGCACGAGGCGGAGTTCATCGACTGGCTCACCATCCGGGACCCCGAGGAGGCGGTGGTGACCGACGTGCGCCGGCTTCGCTTCCACCCGCTGGTCGCGCCCGGCGTGAACATCCACGGGTTCCTGTACGACGTCGCCACCGGACGGCTCACCGAGGTGGAGGCGG
Source organism: uncultured Pseudomonadota bacterium (assembly GCA_963736345.1). GTDB lineage: Bacteria > Myxococcota > Myxococcia > Myxococcales > Anaeromyxobacteraceae > Anaeromyxobacter. The sequence goes on from CAVTOU010000018.1 coordinate 154,889, forward strand.
CGGGCCGGATCGGGCGGGCCGCCGGTGCGGCGGCCCATCCTGGCGCCGGCGCCGACGCCGGTGCCGGCAAGTGAGCCGGAGCACCTGCCCCGCTCACTTCTTCAGGATCCGCCCCAGCTTCATCGACCCCGAGTGCGTCGCCTCGGCGGGCGTCTTCGAGTCGGTGTTCTGGCCCCGCGGACCGCCGACGTGGCTCAGGACCTCGTTCACGGCCATCACGTCGAAGGGCTTGATCAGGACCGGCCGCGGGGTGCGCCGCAGGAACTCGCGCGCCTCGCGCGTGGCGGCCCCGCCGGTCATGAACACCACCCGGTCCATCAGCACCGGCCGGTTGAGGAGCAGCTCGGCCCAGAACCGCTCCCCGCCGCCGCGCGGCATCATGACGTCGCAGATGACCAGGTCGAAGTCCTGCTCGGCCACCGCCGCCAGCCCTTCCTGGACGCCCGCGGCGATCCGGACGGTGTGCTGGCGGCCCAGGAGCCGCGCCATCGACCGGAGCACCTGGACATCGTCGTCGACGACCAGCAGGGTGGCCCGCGGCCCCGGCCCCGGCCCCGGACCGGGCTCGGGCGGCGGCGGCTCGGCCGCCAGGGCAGTGGCCGGCGCGGCCCGGGCCAGCTCCAGGATGGCCCTGCTCCCGCGCCCCACCGCGCTCTCGAAGCGCAGCGTGCCCTGCATGCTCTCCAGCAGGTTGCGCGCCACCGCCAGCCCCAGCCCGCTCCCCATGCCCGGCGGCTTGGTCCCGTGGAAGGGCTGGAACACGTGGCGCAGCTCCTCGTCCGACATCCCCACCCCGTCGTCCTCCACCACCAGCCGGACCCGCTCCCCCAGCCCCTGCGCCTGGACGGTGACGGTGCCGGTCCGGAACGCCGGGATGGCCTGCACCGCGTTGACGACCAGGTTGGTGATCGCCTCGATCAGCGCCTCGTCATGGGCACGCACCCACAGATCGTCGGGCACGGTGACGCTCAGCACCGCCCGGTTCTCGGCCCGCGCCCGGGCCGCGGCCAGCGCCGGCTCCAGGATCCAGGACAGCCGCACCGGCAAGAGCGTGGGCGCGGCCGCGCCGGCGCTCCGGCCGGCCAGCAGCAGCTGTCGCGCCAGGCCGATGATCTGGATCACCCCGGCGCGCGCCTCCTCCAGCTTGCGCAGCACCTCGTCCGGCACGCCGGCCAGGTCCCGGGAGAGGAGCTCCAGGCTGGCGGCCGCGGCCGAGGCGGGCTGCTTCACCTCCTGCGCCACGCCGATCGAGAGCCGTCCCATGGCCAGGCGCTCGGACTGGACCAGCGCCGCCCGGCTCTCCTCCAGCATCCGCGACCGATCCGCCACCGCGGCCTCCAGGCCGGAGCGGAGCCGGGAGTAGTCGGTGGCGTGCTCGGCGATCCGCTTGAGCGTGACCACGCCGAAGATGGTCACCGGCAGGTAGAACCCGAAGTCGAGCAGGTAGGGCGTCGGGAACGGCAGGCCGCCACCCATCACCATCCCGTCGTGCGCGCCCATCAGGAACAGCGCCCCCAGGCAGGCGAGGTGGGCGCGCGGATGGGGCGCGCCGGAGCGCCCCCAGCGCACCACCCGCAGGATGCCAAGTACCGCGTACCCGGCCATGCCGCCCCAGACGGCGAGGCCGGTCGCGGCCACCACCGGGTCCCAGTAGGTGACGCCGAGCCAGGGAACGGGCCGGGGCACGATCTGCGCGTTCGATCCGATCACCACGCCGGGGACCAGCGACAGGAGGGCCAGCGCGGGCAGCGGCCACAGCGCGGGCGGCAGGAGGCGCACCGGCTGCTTGGCCCAGCCCGGCAGGTAGACCAGCCAGGCCAGGATGTGGAAGCCGATGAACATCACCTCGAGGCGGCTGGTCCAGATGTGGACGGCCGGCGACAGCTCCAGCGAGGCGGGCATGTTGGAGGCGGAGATGAGGGCCGCGGTCAGCGCCACCCAGCTCAGCGGGCGCAGGTCGTCCCAGTCCGGCACGCGGCCGAGCGGGAACACGCAAGCCACCGCGAACAGGCTCACGACGGCGCTGAAGAGCGCCGCAACCGAGGCCGGGTTCAGCATTCACCTCCCCAGGAGGGGCGATAGGAACTCGTAGCACACCTGATCGTCGCTCCGTGAAACGGAGGCCGTGCCCTGATCCTGGGACGCCGGAATGGGGCCCGCTCGCGACCGGCCCAAGAACCGTTTCAGGCGTGGGTTTCGAGGTCGGGCAGCGCCGAGGCCGGCGCCCGGCCGTTCAGGACGTCCAGCAGCACCGCCAGCTGCCCCGGGGTCAACGCCCGCGCCAGCCGCACCAGCGCCCGCAACGGCAGCTCTCGCACCAACGCCTCCATCATGGCGGCCTCGGGTGTGCCCGGCGCGTACCTCCCCACACGATCGAAGACGCGCTCCCGGACGCCAAGCGCCCACGCCGCCGTGGCCGGATGGTCGAGCACCTCGGCGAAGGACGCGTTCCGGTCGAAGGTCCGCGGCGCGGGCGCGCGGACCAGGACCGCGACCCGGCCCGAGAGCCGGAGGTCGCGGCTGGAGGCGCCGACCAGGATGGTGAAATCCCCCGGCTCCACCTTCCAGGCGTGGGAGCGGACGTCCCAGAACGCGAAGGCGCGCCGCCCGAGCGCGAACCGGACCTGCTTCTCCTCGCCCGGCGCCAGCGCCACCTTCTCGAACCCCTTCAGCTCCTTGTCAGGGCGGACCACCCCGGCCAGCTCGTCGCGGACGTAGAGCTGGACCACCTCCTGCCCGGCCACCGGACCGACGTTCTTGACCGCGAGCGACACGGTCAGCGTCTCGCCCTCGTCCATGGTGGCGCGATCCAGGGTCAACCCCGAGTACTCGAAGGTCGTGTAGGAGAGCCCGAAGCCGAAGGGGAACAGCGGCTCGACGCGGGCCGCGTCGTGGTACCGGTAGCCGACGAAGATGCCCTCGCGGTACTCGACCCGGTCGCGGTCGCCCGGGAAGTTCAGGTGGGCCGGGTTGTCCTCGATGCGGGCCGGGAAGGTCTCGGGGAGCTTGCCGGACGGGTTCACCTCGCCGAAGAGGACGTCCACCACCGCCGCGCCCCCGGCCTGCCCGCCCAGGTACGCCTCCAGCACCGCCGGCGCGCGCGCCAGCCACGGCATCTCCACCGGCGACCCGTTGGAGAGCACCACCACCAGCCGCGGCTGGACCTCGGCCGCCGCCTCGAGCAGCGCCACGTGGTTCCGCGGGATGCGCAGGTGCTTCCGGTCGAACCCCTCGGACTCGAACCGCTCGGTGAGGCCGATGAACACCACCGCCGCGTCCGACCGCACCGCGGCCTGGCGCGCCTCGGCCAGGAGCCGGGGATCGGGATCCTCGGTGGCCGGGTCGTAGCCCGGCGCGTAGGCGATCTGGCCGCGGCCGGCCAGGAGTTGCACCGCGGCCTCGTGGGCCGTGTCCAGCCGGGTGGGCCGGATGTGCGAGCTGCCCCCGCCCTGGTAGCGGGGCTGGCGGGCGAAGGCGCCCAGGAAGGCGATGCGGCCGCTGCGCGGCAGCGGGAGGAGGTTCCCCTGGTTCTTGAGCAGGACGGCGGACTCGCCGGCCACCCGGCGCGCCAGGGCGTGGTGGGCGGCGGGATCGAAGGAGGCGCCCGGGCGGCGCCCCTCCACCACCCGCGCGTACAGCGTCAGGATGCGCTCCACCGCCCCATCGAGCAGGGCCGGATCGAGTCGTCCGGCGCGGACCGCCTCGACGATGTCGGCGTCGGTGACGCCGCCGCTCCCGGGCATCTCCAGCTCCATCCCGGCCGCCAGGCCCTCGGCCCGATCGTCGACCGCGCCCCAGTCCGAGACCACCAGCCCGGTGTGCCCCCACTCCTCCTTGAGGAGCTCGGTGAGCAGCCAGCGGTTCTGTGACGCGTACGTACCGTTGATCCGGTTGTAGGAGCACATCACCGTCCAGGGCTGGGCGCCGGTGACGGCGTTCTCGAAGGCGGGGAGGTAGATCTCCCGCAGCGTGCGCTCGTCGACCACCGCGTCGACCAGCATGCGGGCCGTCTCCTGGTTGTTGGCCGCGAAGTGCTTGAGCGAGGCGCCCACCCCCTGGGACTGGATGCCCTTCACCTGGTGCCGGGCCAGCTCGCCGGCCAGGAACGGGTCCTCGGACAGGTACTCGAAGTTCCGGCCGCAGAGCGGGCTGCGCTTGATGTTCACCCCTGGTCCCAGTATGACCCCGACCCCCTCGGCCTGGCACTCCCGCCCCAGCGCCTCCCCCACCGCCTCCGCCAGCGCCCGGTTCCAGCTGGCGGCCAGCCCGACCCCGGTGGGGAAGCAGGTCGCCGGCACGGCGTCGTGCAGCGCCACGCTGTCGCCGGCGGTGGACTGCTTGCGCAGCCCGTGCGGTCCGTCGGTGAGCACGTAGGACTCGATCCCCAGCCGCCCGACGGCCTTGGTGCTCCAGAAGTCCCGGCCGGAGCAGAGCGACGCCTTCTCCTCCAGCGTGAGCTGCGACAGGATTCCGCGGATGTCCACGCCGACCTCCCCCGGCGCCGCGCGGCGCTCGCCGACACTGGCATGGCGCTGCGCGGCCGGGCAAGAGGAACCGGGCCGGCGCGAGGGGTCAGCGTTCTCGCGGCACCCGCTCGTACCCGCCGGGAGCGCGCGCGATTCGACCCACCGGCGAGACGAGATCATGACCGACCCGCTCGAGGCCGAGCGGGGTGGGGACGAGCTGGGGCGCGGGGTCGCCGGGGACGGCCGGACCGTCGACGGCGGCGGCTGGGAATCCTAGTCGCGCTGGTTTCCGGCGTTCGACCTCGGCCGGCAGGCGCCGCCTCGAGCGAACGCGACGCCGATCCGCCGCGGCGGGCCGGGGCCGGCGGCCCGGGCGCGGCGCACGAACCTGATCCCCATGTCGAAATCGTTATCACGGGCGCATGGCGCAAACGGTCGGGCGTCCCGGATCGGCGGTGATGGCGCTGGAGGGTCGGCCCGGTCCAGCGACCGTCAGCATCCGTTTTCGGTGCTCGTGTGCACGCTCACATGCCTCGCCCGCCCGGTCCGGACCAGGCAAGAGGAGTGCCAGGCCGCGGGCGGACCGTGTCGGCGGGTGTGATACCCGCCTCCACGCTTCGTGACGTGGGCCCGAATGTCGCGCGACGGAGTTACAATGCGCCCCCGACGCCGGTTCATCAGCGGCCGACCCGGCGCGGAGGGGGCGTCTGCGTGCCGCGGCGTGTGACTGCGGATGCCTACCATCAAGGACGTTGCTGCGCGGGCAGGGGTCTCGTTCACGACCGTCTCCCACGTCATCAATCAGACCAGGCGGGTGCGGCAGAGCACGCGCGAGCGCGTGCTGGCGGCCGCCCATGATCTCAACTACGTGCCGAGCGCGGTGGCTCGCTCGCTCAAGGGTGGCATCACCCGCACCATCGGCGTGATGCTGCCCAACGCCTTCACGCCATACTTCGCGGAGCTGATGCGCGGCATCGAGGACGCCTGCTTCCGCAACGGGTGGAGCCCGGTGGTGTGCAGCTCCGACGACCACGCCGAGCGGCGGGCCGCATACATGGAGCTGCTCCAGGAGAAGCGCGTCGACGGCATCATCCTGGCGTCGCCGCCGGTCGATCCGGCCTGGGTGGAGGCGCTGCAGGCCGCCACCTGCCCGCTGCTGGTGATGGGCCACGAGGTCCCCAACCTGGGCGCGGACCTGGTGGAGATGGACAACGAGCAGGGCGGCGCGCTGGCTGCGGAGCACCTGCTCCAGCTCGGCCACCGGAGCTTCGCCTGCATCACCGGCACCCCGGGGCTGGACGTGAGCCGGGACCGCCTGCGCGGCTTCCGGCGCACCCTGGAGAAGGCCGGCTGCGAGCTCTCGGACGCGGTGGTCCAGGCGGCCGACTTCACCACCCCCAGCGCCCACGAGGCCGCGCTCCGGCTGATCGACTCCGGCCAGGAGTTCACGGCGCTGTTCGCGCAGAGCGACCTCATGGCGGTGGGCGTGCTGCGGGCCGCGGCCGAGCGGGGCGTGACCGTGCCGCGCCACTTCTCGGTGATGGGCTTCGACGACATCGAGCTGGCCCGCTACCTCTTCCCGGCGCTCACCAGCGTGGGGATGGCGCTGCGCGAGGTGGGCGAGGCCACCGCCGAGGCGCTCTTCGAGCGCATCGCCCACCCGGACGCGCCGCCGCGCCGGGTGAAGCTGCCCCCGACGCTCTTCCCCCGCGAGTCGACCACGCCGCCCGGGGGAACGCCGCAGGCGCGCGCCTGAGCGGCCGGGGGGGATGCGCTTGGGCAGGGCGCCGGAGGCGCTCCTGGGCTAGCTTCGGGGCATGCTGCTGCCCCGATCCTTCACCCCGCTCTGGGCTCCGCCCTCCGGCGACCTCCCCGCCGGGCTCTGGTTCGTGTTCCACGGGCCGGAGCTCGTGGTCCGCAACGGAGCGGCCGGCCCGGGAGATCCTCTCCGGCGCTCCCGATGGAGGCCCGCCCGTCCCGGTGGAGACCCCGCGCTGCATCGGCATGCTGGACGGGGCGCCGTGCTGGGCGGCGCAGGCGAGCACCGAGGCGCTCCCCGCCGGTGCATGGCGCGAGCCGGTGCGGAAGCTCTTCGATCGCCTGGACGACGGGCTGCTCGCCGTCGCCGGCCGGGCCGGCCAGGTGCTCGACTTCGACCGCACCCACCGCTACTGCGGCGCGTGCGCGACGCCCACCCGGCTCGACGACGGCGGGCGGGCGCGCCGTTGCCCCCGCTGCGACGCGGTCTCCTACCCGCGGCTCGCCCCCGCCATGATGGCGCTGGTCACGCGCCCGGGGCCGGCGGGCAGGGAGCTGCTCCTGGCGCGCGGCCGCCGCTTCCAGGCGCCCATCTACAGCGCCCTGGCCGGCTTCGTGGAGCCCTCGGAGACGCTGGAGGAGAGCGTCCACCGCGAGGTCCGCGAGGAGGTGGGGATCGAGGTCCGCGCGCTACGCTACTTCGGCAGCCAGTGCTGGCCCTTCCCGCACTCGCTCATGGTGGCCTTCCTGGCCGAGCACGCCGGCGGCGAGATCGTCTGCGACCCGTCCGAGATCGTGGACGCCCGCTGGTTCCCGATCGATCGGCTGCCGCTGCTGCCGCACCGGCTCTCGGTGGCGCGGAAGCTCATCGAGCACGCGGTGGCGGAGGCGTCGGGTGAGAGCGGCGGCGCTCAGCGATAGAGCGCCAGGCACTCCTCCTCCAGGATCCCGCCCACCACCTCCAGCCGCACCGGCGATCGCTCGGCGATCTCGCGGGCCGGGACCCGGATGCGCGCCTTGCCCAGCGCGGCGGTGGCCTCGATGGACGCGCCGTGGAAGACGGCCGCCAGGTTGGCCCATACCGCCAGGGATGAGCACATCGGGCAGGGCTCGCAGGTGGACACCAGCACGCAGCCGGACAGGTCGGCGGTCCCCAGCGCGCGCGCCGCCTCCCGGATCGCGTTCACCTCCGCGTGGAGCGAGGGATCGCGCTCCGAGGAGGCGGTGTCGTGGCGGCAGGAGAGCACCCGCTCGCCCAGCACCACCGCCGCCCCGTAGCCCTTGTCGCCGCTGCGCCGCGAGAGGCGGGCCTGCTCCAGGGCCGTCCGCATCACGGCCTCCACGTCGAGGCGGACGATCCGCTCCCGGCAGCCGGCCGCGCGGGGGCGGATCTCGCCGTAGTCGCGCAGGAACCGGAAGCGGGGATCGAACCAGGAGAGAAAGGCCTGGGTGGATCGCTCGTAGGCGCCCTTGCACACGACGGCCGTCGACAGGCCGGCGCGGGCGCAGGCCTCCAGCGTCGGGCAGGGATTGCGCGAGGACCAGGTGATCTCGCCCGCCGACTCGGACAGCACCGGCAGGTCCTGGGCCCGCAGCCCCATGTACTCGAGGAGCAGGATCTCGAACAGCCGGCGCGGGGAGGCCGGCGTGGTGCGGAGCCCGGGCCTGGCCTCGAGCCACTCCAGCCTCCGCGCCACGGTCTCGGCCTCGATGGCCCGCAGGCTCCTCTCCCGGAGCATAGCCACCCGGCGCTCGACGGAGCGCTCGAAGTCGGCCGAGGGGGGCGAGGCGTTCACGGGCACCGTTGTCGCACGGACGCCGGCCGAAGGCCATGCCGCACGGGTGGGCTGGCAAGCGGCGCCCATCCCGATTACCGGGTTCTCCGGGCTCGGGCTCGGGCGCGTTCACGGAGGATCGATGTCCAAGGGACGGCTGGAGGCGTTCAGCGACGGTGTGTTCGCCATCGCCATCACCCTGCTCGTGCTCGACCTGACGGTCCCGAAGGGGCAGCCCGATGGCGGCCTGTGGGCGGCGCTGGGCCGGGAGTGGCCGTCGTACTTCGCCTACCTGGTCAGCTTCCTGGTGATCGGAATCATGTGGGTGAACCATCACACCGTGTTCGAGAAGGTGCGCCGGGTCGACCGCGCCGTGCTCTTCGCCAACCTGGCGCTCTTGCTCTTCACCTCGGTGATCCCCTTCCCCACGCGCCTGGTGGCCGAGTACCTGACCGCGGCCGGGGACGCCCGCGTGGCCATGGCGGTCTACAGCGCCGTCATGACCGCCTGCGCGGTGTGCTACGGGACGCTGTGGCTCGTGATCACCCGCGACGCCGGCATCCTCCACGTCCACCTCGACCGCGCCGCCGAGCGCGCCGCCCTCCGGCGCTTCGGGTTCGGGAACCTCGTGTACCTCGCCACCGTCGGGCTTTCGTTCCTGAACCCCGTCGCCACGCTCGCGGTCCACGGCGCCATCGCCGTCTACTACTGCTTCGATCAGCTGCGGACCGAGGGGACCGGCTCCGCTCCCGACCACCCGGGCTGAGCGGCCGGCCGCGCGCCAGCGCCGCGTTCAGCCCGTCTCGACCTGCCGGTGCCGGGGCTGCGGCTCGGCCCGGACCTCCTCCGGCTCGAGCGCCGCCTGGTAGGGGAACCCGGCCGTGGGCGCGGTGGGAACCAGGTCGTGGAAGCGCCGCAGATCCAGGGTCAGCCCTGCCTGCGTCTCCGAGATCACGTCCGCCAGGCGGGCGCCGAAGACGAGCGACTGCGCCAGCCAGGTGTGCCGGGCGTGGACGGGCTGGAGCGACGTGTCGTCGATGCCGGCCACGGCCAGGGTCAGCTCCGCGTCGGAGGCCACCAGCGACTCCGGCGTCTCCCCGGCCAGCGCGCTGCCCGGCTCGATGCGGTGGAGGACCATCCAGGAGCGCTGCAGCGCCGGCGCCCGCTCGCGCACCAGCGGCAGGTCCACGGTGCGGTAGATGGTCACCCCCTCGGCGGTGCGCACGGTCCGCATCACCGTGAGCCGGAAGACGGCGTCCACGATGTGGTTGCGGCGGCGCTCGTTGCCCACGCGGATCATGAGGTGCGGGACGCCCTCGATGGGGGTGACCGCGACGCGCGAGGAGAACGCCACCCGGGCCCGCGTCTGGGAGAAGCGCGCGAAGACCAGGCCGGTGGCGATGGCGATGACGATGAGCCCCATCACCGACTCGGCGACCACCAGCGCATTGGCGGCGCGGGTCTCCGGCTCCATGGTCCCGTAGCCGATGGTTCCCATGGTCTGGACGCTGAAGAAGAAGGCATCCAGGAACGAGCCCGGGGCCGCGTTCTTGATGCCGCCCACCACCATGTACGGCACCGCGAAGAGCGCGTTGAGCGAGAGGTACAGCGCGGCGATGGTGGTCAGCGCCCCCCACCACGGGATGCTCAGGAACCAGTGATAGAGGTCGCGCCAGCCGCCGCGCCTCCCGCCGATGACGCGGATGTCGTAACCCTGCCCCTTGTAGATCTCCGTGCGCGGCGCTCGCATGGAGGTGTTCTGCTCGGAAAGGACGTTCGGCGCCACTCGCGGGGCGTCGTCACCCGGCCAGGGGCAGCGCGGCGTAGACGCCCTCGTGCCGTCCGGCGATTCTGGCCGCCGCTCCGGATGGCGCAGGGGATGGCGATGCGGGCGCGCCTCCGGCGCGTCAACCCGCGCAGGAACCGGCCCCAGGCGTCGCCCTCCGGCACCGATGCCACCGCGGAGAACTCCCCCACCACCGGGGCCTCGAAGTCGAGCGTGCTCCGCTGGATCACGACCCGGAGATGGCTCGCCCGCTCGCCCAGGGCGAGGTGGAGGGCGGCCCAGCCGGTGACGATGGCCAGCGCGGAGAGGCTTCCGCCGAACGCCGTCCCGCGGTGGTTCCGGTTGGGCTCGAGCGGAGCCCGCAGGCTCAAGGTGCGGCCGTCCCAGCCCTGTGCGACCAGGCCCAGCGCCCGGGTGAGGGGGATGTGCTCGTACAGGTAGGTCGTCAGCTCGTCGAACCGCATCGGGTCAGGATAGGCGAACCCGCAGCGCGCCCGCACGGCGGAAACCGGGGGCGCGGCGTCCCGCCCCCCGGCGCGACCGCGCGGACGGTGCCGGGCCGTTCACCGGCCCGTTCCGCCCGCCGGCTCGAGAGGGCGGCGCGGGGCCGCCGCCTCGGCGCCCGGCGACGACAGCTCCGCGATGGCGCGCTCCAGCAGCGCCCGATCGCGCTCCTCCAGGCCCGGGCTCTCCAGCTCCGCCTGGAACCCGGACAGGATCCGCGTCAGCGTCTCGGCAGCGCGGTCCACCTCGCGGCTCGCCTGTCCGGCCTCCGCGTCGGAGAGCTCCGACATCACCTCGCCGAGGATGCAGGCGGCGCGCGCCAGGTAGCGGCGGACGCGGCGGCGCTCAGCCAGCCGCGCGTTGCGATCGTCCTGGTCCTCGTCCGCCTCGGCCTGGGCGTGCTCCTGGTAGGCGTCCGCCAGCGCCGCCAGCGCCTTCTCGGCCAGGTCGATGGCCAGGGGTGGCATGGGGCGCGCCGAGGCCGCCACGCTCACCTGCTTCACCGCCCAGTACGGCATGGCCCGCGCGCCCCGGCCCTCCAGGGCCCGGTCCAGGCAGCGCAGCCCCTCGACCACCTGTCCCCGCTCCTCGGCCAGGAGCACGCCCAGCTTGAAGAGCGCAGCCAGGTGCCGGGCGGCGGCCTTGCGCAGGTGCGCCTCGGCGCCGTCCACGTCGGGCGGGCGGTGCACCAGCAGCGCCGAGCCGTGCTCGTAATGGGCGACGGCGTTCTCCGGGGAGAGCCGCTCGGCCCGCTCCAGCCACGGGATGGCCTGCTCGAACCAGCCGCGCGGCTGGGCCTTGCGATAGGCGCGCGCCACGCCGAGCTGCGCCGCCAGGAGGTCGGGCTGCAGCACCAGCACCTCGCGGAAGGTGCTGAGCGCCTCGCGGGCGCGGCCCGCCTCGATGAGCCACACGCCGCGGGCCGCCAGCGCCAGGCCGCGGGCCAGCGAGTAGGCGCGGGGGTCGATCCCGTCCGGCGCGGCCTCCGCGAAGAAGGTCAGCTCGTCGCCGAGCGCCCCCTGCAGCCGGCCGCGCTCGCTCTCGGAGAGGACCACCTCGTCGTCGCGCTCGGCCAGGGCCAGGAGCCGCGCCGCCGCCGCGGCGCGGAGGCTGCGCGAGGAGAGCCCCAGCTCCGGCGTGAGCCCGGGCGCGGCCAGGACCTTCTCGGCCAGCGAGAGCGCCCGCCGCACGCGGCGTGGATCGCCCGCCTGGGCGCAGATGCGCGCCTCCTCGTACATGAGCTCCGGGCGCGGCACCGGGGCGGCCCGGGCCAGGCCGGAGACGATCTCCAGCGCCAGATCGACCTCGCCCAGCCGCGCCACCAGCCCCGCCAGCCGGCGCTGCGGCGCCTCCCAGGCCGGATCCTCGCGAACGGCGCGCTCCAGGAGCGCCCGCCCCTCCTCCAGCTTCTGCGTCGGCGCCATCTCCGGGAGATCGTCGAGCACGTCCCGCGCGGCCTCGTAGGACACGAAGGCCTCGACGCTCCGGGTGGGCGGCGTCCCGGGCTGCGCCGAGAGCGCGATCTGGCAGGCCATCCTGCGGGCGGCCTCGGCCCGGGCGCGATCGTCGGTCCCGGGGACGCGAACGCTCCACTCGCGCGGCGGGCCGGTGCGGCGGTCGCGCTGCTGCAGCGCGAAGCGCGTCTCGTCGAGGTGGCGGGTCAGGGCGCCGCGCCAGACGTAGCGCGGCGGGAAGAGCAGCCGGGTGAGCCCGAGCCACACCTCGCGCAGCGGCACCTTCACGAACCCGATGGAGATGGCGGCGCTCTCGCCGAGGCGGGTGGCCAGCGCCTGGAGCTGCTCCTCGAGGGCCGGGCCCCGCACCACGGCCACGCTGCCCAGCTCGCCGACCGGCTCGGCGGTGACGCTGGGGCCGGTCCGCAACCCCCGCAGCTCGCCCAGGAGCTGCAGCGCCAGCGCGCTGCTGGCGCCATCGCCCTCGTGCAGCGCGATGTCGTAGCGGGGCGGCGCCTTGCGCCCGCGGGTGAAGAGGCGCGCCAGGCCCAGGACGGCCGCGGCGGCCGCGAACAGGCCCACCAGCCAGGCCAGCGAGCGCGCCGCGCCCAGGACGCCGGGCCACGGGCTCAGCTCCCACCCTGCCCGCCGGGCCGCCCGCTCCAGCGCCCCGAGGCCGTCGCCCCCGGCCAGCCGGCGCGCCGCCGGATTGGCCAGCGCCGCGTCGAGCAGGGGCGCGGCGGCGGTCCACCGGCCGCCCGCCGCTTCCGCCAGGGCGGCATCGATGCGGTCCATGGCGCGGCCGTCGGCCGCCAGCCGCGCCACCAGGTCGGCGCGGTGCGCCACCTCGCCGGCCGCGGCCTCGAGCTCCGCCTGGGCCCGGAGCTTCCCGCCGGCCGGGTAGATGAGCACCGCCCGCCGCTCCACCTCGGCCACCCGCCGCGCCGCCGCCAGGTCGGCCGCCGCCGCCGCCAACCGCTGCGGCGATGCGCTCGGGCCGCACTCGGTCAGGAGGCGCTCGGCGGCGGCCAGATCTCCATCCGGCGCGAGCGAGTCGAGGCGCGCCAGGGCCGCATCGGCCTCGCCCGTGGAGGAGCAGGCCGCCAGCGCGACCGCGAGAAACGGGCCGGCAATGGGCATGAGGCATTCTACGATGGGGATCCGACTTCACCAAGCGTCGCGAGGGCGGGGGATCGAGGCCGATCCCGGGCTGCGAGGCTGCAGCGCGCCATGGCACCGGCGCCCGGCTCGGCGGGCACGGGGGCCTGCCCAGGGAGAAGTACCGGGCCCCAGGACGCCAGGAACGGCGGGGGATCGAGGACGGGGAAGGCGCCCAGCCTGCCGCCTCCCACGGAGGCTGCGCGGCGCTGGCCGAGACCGGCGCGATGGCGAACCCGGTTGCCCGCCAGCCGGAGCCGGCGCAGGATCGCTGCATGCCCACCCCGGCCCCGCAGAAGAGCGCCGGCGAGGCCGGCCTGGTCCGCGCCCTCGCCACCGCCATCCTGGGCGTCGACACGCTCTGGGGAGGCGACGTCATGTCGGCCTCCGGAACCGGCCGGTTCATCGCCGACTCGTGGTTCGCGGACGAGCCGCTCCCGGCCGCCTACACCTGCGCCGAGGCGGCGCCGCTGCGGGCCGGCGGCGGCGTGGCCGCGAGCCAGATCGACGCGGCGGCGATCGATCGCTACCTGCGCGCGGTGGACGTCCCCGCCGCCATCACCGAGGTCGGACGGCAGGCCGCCGCCCTGGGCGGCGACCTGCGCGGGCGGTACCTGGCGGGGCTGGCCGAGTCGCTGCAGGTCATGTGGGAGCTGGCGCTGGAGCGCCTCGGGCGCGGGCCCGCCGTCCCGTACCAGCGCTGCGTGCTGGCCTCGACCGGCCGCGAGCCGTCCCCCTCGACGCCCGAGGAGCGCCGCGCCACCGCCGCCGCGCTGCTCGAGCACGCCGGCTATCCCGCCGGCACGCGCGACGAGCTGGTGGCGGCCGTCGACGCCTGGCGGCGCGACCGGATGGTGCCGGCCCGCTCCATCCCTCTGCTGGCCGAAGCGTTCATCGCTCGCCTGGAGGCCGGGACCGAGCGCCACGTGGCCCCGCACCTGCCGCCGGAGCTCCGCGCCGTCCCGCGCGCCAACGTCCGCTTCCTGCCCATCGCCGATGCCTGGTTCTCCGGCTCGATGAACTACCTGGGGCGGGGCCGCACGCCCGCGGGGGACCCCGAGTACGAGGCCACCTACGAGCTCAACGCCCGGCTGGAGATCTCGGTCCCCGAGTTCGCCCAGCTGGTGGCGCACGAGGTGGTGCCCGGGCACGTCACCACCTTCGCGCTCCTGCAGGCGCTCCACGTCCGGCGCGAGCTCGGGTTCGAGGCCACCGTGCTCACCATGAACACGCGCGCTGCGGCGCTCTCCGAGGGCATCGCCAACAACGCCCTGCTCCTGGCGCTGGGCGCGCGGCAGGTCTCCGAGATCCCCGACCCGGACCTGCGGCTGGCGCTCACCCTGGCCCTGCTGCAGGACGACGGCAAGAACCAGTCGTCCTGGCTGACCTGGCGCGAGGGCGCGCCGAGGGAGCAGGTCTCGGAGGTCCTCCGGCGCGACTACCTCTGCTCGCCCGAGCGCGCCGACAAGCTGTCGGGCGCCTGGGGCCGCCACCCGCTGCTCGGCCGCATGTACCTCCCCGCCTACCGCGCCGGCACGGAGACGGTCGCGGAGCTCCTGGTCCGGCACCCGCCGGCCCGGCTCGTCCCCGCGCTGTACGGAGCCCGGGGGATCGTGGACGTCGCCACCGTCGAGGACGCGATCGCCGGACCGGCGTGAGGCTGGCTGCCGCCCGGGCAGGCATGTCGAGTCTCCCCTCGTTCGGGGTGGCCTGCCGGCATCTGGTTTCCCTGAGCCCAAACGGAGCTGCGACACGAACCCCGGCAGGGCGTTGCTCTGCCGGACAGGGGAGGGATAACCGAGGGCCTTCGTTCCTGCGGGGCGCGCAAACGCCTCTCTCCCCGGTCGCCCCCCGCGGAAAGGTGCCCATGTCCGCGTCTCGTCGTGGTGTGCGGTGGTCTCCACCGATGGTGATCCTGGTCCTGGCGGCGGCGCTCCTGGCCGGGCCGGGCAGGGCTGCCGATGCGGCCTCCGCGCTGTCCCGGTTCCAGAGACTCCCCGACGCCGGCAAGCTGACACCGAAGGTGAAGCCGCTGGTGGTGGAGCGCGGTCCGCGCGTCGAGGTGATGGTCCGCCTGGCCGGGCAATCCGTGGCCGAGCGGCGGGCCCTGGCGCCCGGGCACCGGCTCGACCGCCGGGCGCGGCTCGAGGCGGAGAGCGCGCTCGAGTCCGATCACGCCCGGGCCGAGGCGCGGATCGATTCGGCGGGGGGCCGGGTCCTCCGGCACATGTACCACGCGTGGAACGGAGTGCGCGTCTCCATCGCGCCCGATCGCGTGGCCGCCCTGGCCCGCCTGCCGGGCGTGGCCCAGGTGCTGCCGGTCCGCATTCACAAGCTCGAGAACGTGCGCAGCGTGCCCTTCATCGGGGCGCCGGCAGTCTGGTCCGGCGTTCCCTCCCTCACCGGCGAGGCCGTCAAGGTCGCGGTCATCGACACAGGCATCGACTACACCCACGCCAACTTCGACGGCCCGGGCACCCCGGCCGCGTTCCAGGCCGCCTCGGCGGCCAGCACCTCGCCCGCCGACCCGGCGCTCTTCGGCCCCGATGCCCCCAAGGTGAAGGGGGGCACGGACCTGGTGGGCGACGATTACGATGCCGATCCCACCAGCCCGACCTACCAGCCGGTGCCGCACCCCGACCCGAACCCGCTCGACTGCAACGGGCACGGCAGCCACGTGTCCGGCACCATCGCCGGCCTCGGCGTGAAGGCCGACGGGACCACCTACGCCGGCCCGTACGACGCCACCACCTACTCCACCGACTTCCGCATCGGCCCCGGGGTGGCGCCCAGGGCCGACCTGTACGCGGTCCGGGTCTTCGGCTGCGAGGGCTCGACCGACGTCGTGACCGAGGCCATCGACTGGGCCGTCCAGAACGACATGGACGTCATCAACATGTCCCTCGGGTCGCCCTTCGGCGACGAGCAGAGCTCCGACGCCCAGGCCTCCGACGCGGCCGCCCGCGCGGGCGTGGTGGTGGTCGCCTCCGCCGGGAACTCCGGCCCCGCGCCGTACCTCTCCGGCTCGCCGGGCGCGGCCAACGGTGCCCTGGCCATCGCCGCCGTGGACTCCTACGAGCAGTTCCCGGGCGCGCTCCTGACGCTCAACGGCGGGGCGACGCTCACCGCCATCGACGCCAACGGGCTGCCGCTGCCCCCCGGGCCGCTCGACGTGGTGGTGCTGCGCACCACCACCGGCGGCGTGTCGCTGGGCTGTGACGAGGCCGAGTACGTGGACTCGGTCATCACCGGCAAGCTGGTGGTCACGCTGCGCGGCACCTGCGCGCGCGTCGACCGCGCCACCTTCGGCGCCCGCCACGGCGCCGCCGCGGTGGTGATGATCAACAACGCCACGGCGCTGCCGCCCTTCGAGGGCCCCATCCCCAACGTCAACATCCCGTTCCTGGGCGTGAGCAGCACCGACGGCGCGGCCATGGCCGCCGCCACCAGCGTGACGCTGGCCGCGGTCACGCTCCCCAACCCCACCGCGCGCGCCGCGGCCGACTTCAGCTCGGGCGGGCCGCGCTACTTCGACTCGGCCCTGAAGCCGGATTCTGGCCGCGCCCGGGGTGTCCATCTTCTCCACCGCCGTCGGGACCGGCAACGACGGCGCCTTCCTGAGCGGGACCTCCATGGCCTCGCCCCACGTGGCCGGCGTGGCGGCCCTGACCGTCCAGGCGCACGCCGGATGGGACACCGACGCGCTCCGCGCCGCCATCGAGAACACCGCCGACCCGGCAAAGCTGGCCACCACCGATCCGCGGCTGGTGGGGGCGGGCCTGGTCCAGCCGGCGCTCTCCACCAGGACGCAGGTGGTCGCCTACGCCCTGGACGGCGACGACGGCCAGCACCGCGCCGCGCTCGACTTCGGGTTCGTCGAGTTCCTGCGCGACTTCAGGGCCGCCCGGGCCCTGGTGGTGAAGAACCTCGGCTCCTCCCCGGCGTCCTTCGAGGTCGCCACCGCGCCCGCGGGCGGGGTCCCGCACACCACCGCGGTGAGCCGGCACATCGTGCGCCTGGGGCCCGGTGAGAAGCAGGTGGTGACCGTGTCCCTGCGCATCCCGGCTGCGACCGCCGGCGACTCGACCGCGCTCCGCGATGCCTCCGGGTTCGTGACCCTCACCCCCACCTCGGCCCGGTCCAACGGGGGCGTCGCGCTGCGCGTCCCGTACTACGCGGTCGCGGCGGCGCGCGCCCAGGTCCGGGCGGCGTTCGCGCGGCCGCTCACCTCCAAGCATCCCCAGGGTACGCTCTCCGTCTCCAACCCCAGCAAGAGCGTGGTCGGCACCGCCGACTTCTACGAGTGGGGGCTCTGGTCGCCCGACGACGGGCTGGGCGCCATCGACCTCAAGGCGGCCGGCGTGCAGTCGTGGGACGCGGGCGGCGGTGACCGGCTGCTGGTGTTCGCCCTGGCCACCCACGCCCGGTGGTCCAACGCCGCCGTGCACGAGTTCGACGTGCTCATCGACGCCAACGGCGATGGGACGCCGGAGACGGTGGTGGTCGGCGTGGATGGCGGGGTGCTCTCCAGCACCCTGGAAGGCCAGGTGATCTCGCTGGTGGTGGACGCCGCCACCGGCGACGTGATCGACGCGTTCCTGGCGGTGGCGCCCACCGACGCCAGCACCATGCTCCTGCCGGCGCTGGCCTCCGACCTGGGCCTCACCTCGAGCGCGCCCCGGTTCCACTACAGCGTCCAGTCGTTCGACGGGTTCACCGGCGCCAGCGACGCGTTCGAGGACTTCGCCATCTTCAACGCCTTCGCCCCGGTGCTGAGCCAGCCGGACCTCCAGGTGCTGGATCCGGGCGCCAAGGTGGCGCTGCCCTACACCGTCAACGTGCCCGAGGTGAGCGTCTCCGACCCCAAGGGCCTGATGGTGGTGAAGCAGGAGAACTGGAGCGCCTTCGACCAGGCGCAGCTCATCTACCTGCCGCTGTGGAGGTGAGCGCGGCCTCGCACCCCGTGAACGAGCCCGGCCCGGGCCCGTTCACGGGGTCGGCCCCGGGCCGCCACGCGTTCACCTGCAGGGATTCTGGACGGGGCCGAACGCGCCGGATCCCCGCCGCGCGCACGTTGCCTGTTGCGCTTTGCCCGCCGACCCGGGATCCTCCGGCCTTTCCAGGAGGGAACCTGCCATGCGCCACGCCATCCATCCGCCGTTCTGCTCCATCCTTCCGCCGTACATGATGAAGCGGCTGGCCCACTCGGGATCGGTGGAGATCCGGGGGGCGGCCTTCGACACGGTCCGGCTCAGCGAACGGCTGCGCGGCGCGCGCCTGACCATGGCCGACTTCCTGCGCGCGGTCCCCCCCGGCGACCTGCGCCGGAACGTCTACGACGCGCAGCACACCGAGCGGCTCCCCGGCAGGCTGGCCCGCCAGGAGGGCGGGAAGCGGTCCGGGGATGCGCACGTCAACGATGCCTACGATGGCCTGGGGGCGACCTTCCGCTTCTACATGGACGTGCTCGAGCGCAACTCCATCGACGACCACGGGCTGGGGCTGGACGCCAGCGTCCACTACGGGCGCAAGTACATGAACGCGTTCTGGGACGGGCACCAGATGGTCTTCGGCGACGGGGACGGCGAGGTCTTCGGCGCCTTCACCAGCCACGTCGACGTCATCGGGCACGAGCTGACCCACGGCGTGATCTCCTACGAGGCGGCCTTCGACTACGAGAACCAGCCGGGCGCGCTCAGCGAGTCGTTCGCGGACGTGTTCGGGTCGCTGGTGCTGCAGTACGCGAAGAAGCAGACCGCCAAGCAGGCCAGCTGGCTCATCGGCCGGGGGCTGCTGGTGAAGTTCCCCCGGCAGGCGATCCGGTCGCTGAAGGCCCCGGGGACCGCCTACGACAACGACGTGCTCGGCACGGACCCGCAGCCGGCCCACTTCCGCGAGTACCGCCCCAGCGACTACCCCGACGACAACGGCGGGGTGCACGTCTTCTCCGGGATCCCGAACCACGCCTTCTACCTCGCCGCCATGAAGCTGGGCGGATACGCCTGGGAGAAGGCCGGCCGCATCTGGTACCTGGCCCTCACCGACCTGCTCTCGCGGCGCGCCCAGTTCGCCGACGCCGCGCTGGCCACGGTCACCGGCGCGGAGCGCCTCTTCGGCCCCGCCACGGCGCGAGCGGTCCGCGATGCCTGGGGCGAGGTCGGGGTGGACGCGGGCGCGGCCGCCAGCGCTGCGCGGCGCGGAAAGCGGGTGGCCTGATGCGCATTCAACTCACCCGGACCGGCGGCTTCGGAGGCCCCGGCCACGCGGCCTCGGTCGACGAGGCCTCGCTCGGGCCGGAGGAGCGGGAGGAACTGCGCCAGCTGCTGGAGGGCGTAGACCTGTGGTCGGTGCCCCAGGACCTGGTGGCGCCGTCGCCCCGGCCCGACCGCTTCCGCTACCGGATCAACGCCGAGGAGGGCGGGCGCCGGCGGGAGATCCGCGCCAGCGAGGAGGCGCTCCCGGAGCCGCTGCGGCGGCTGGTGCGCTGGCTGGAGCAGCGGGCGCGGCCGGCGCGACCGTGAGCGGGCGCCCTGGCCGGTGGGCGCGGGCTGTCATTCGCGCTGCCGAGGCTGGACACTGCATGACGCCGCGCGCCCGCTAGTGCCAGAGGAACGTGTTGGACGATCCGGTCACCGGGCACAGTGCCTGCACGCACGCCGCAGCGTCCCACCGCGCCACCTGGCCAGCATGCTCGCTGGATCCGTAGCACCACACCGCGGAGGTACCGCCGTTCGTGGTGCATACGCAAGAAGGGCAGTTGACCGCGCTCTCGACGACGCCGGAGGGCGACCACGCGGTCGCGGCGAGGAGCGCCTGCGCCGCAGTATGCGCGTCGAGCGGGTCGCAATCAAAGAACCCCTGGCCGAGGCCGTTATCGTGGGTCGTCTGACAGCTGCCGCTCGTGCAGCAGCCGTTCCCCTGGCAGCACTGGCCCGCCGCGGCCTCGGACCGGCCGCAGGGGACCGAGCCGCTCGGGCAGAGGCACTGCCCCGCGCTGCACGATCCGCCCGCCGGGCAGGCGTTGCCGCAGGTCCCGCAGTTCGAGCCGTCGCCGCTCGGGTCGGTGCACCTCGACCCGCACACGATGGGGCTCGTCGCCGGGCAGGTGCACACCTTCGAGATGCAGCTCGCGCCCGTCGCGCACACTTTGCCGCAGGTTTCGCAGTTTGACGCGTCCGTGGCGGTGTTCACGCACAGCGTATCACACTCGTCGGGCAGGCTGGAAGGGCACGCGCACTGGCCGTTCACGCAGACGTCGTTGGTCTGCGGACACGCCGGCGCGTTGCAGTCGCCACAGTGGTGGACGTCGGTCTGGAGGTTCGTGCAGAGCGTTCCGCAGGCGTCGGGCCTCGGCGCCAGGCACTGGCACGAGCCGGCGCCGCACTGGGACCCCGGCTTCTCGGTCGCGCAGAGGTGGCCGCAGCTCCCGCAGTTGAGCGGGTCCACCGACGTGTCGACGCACCGCGGGGAGAGCGGCGGATCGCAGGACGTGGTGCCCGGGTCGCAGTCGCACGACCCCGCGGTGCACGTCCCCAGGCCGCAGGCGTGGCCGCAGGTGCCGCAGTTCTCGGAGCTGCTCCGGAGATTGACGCACGCGCCGTTGCACACGTCCGGCGCGTCGGCGGGGCAGGCGCACGCGCCGGCGTCGCAGGTGGCGCCGGTGGGGCACAGGTGGCCCGAGCCGCTGCAGCTGCCGCAGTGGCCGGGGTCGGCGTTCGTGTCTACGCAGACGCCGCTGCAACGGATCTTGCCGCCGCTGCACTCGTCGCCGCCGCCCGACCCGGCACAGCCGGCGAGGCAAGCGGCGAGGCAGAGGAAAACCGCCACGCGTCCCGAGTTCGCCATGCCTCATCGTAGCGCGACCCCGGAGCGCGTTGGAGCATTTGCCGCCCCCCCGGAACGGCTCGCCGGGAATGAGGGTTGGTGCGGACCGCCGGCATGGCGTAGCCTCGTGAGCTTTCATGGGCCAGCTCCTCTGCATCGCCTCCGCCCTCTGCTTCGGGGCCATGGCCATCCTGGGCCGGTTCGCCGCCGCCTCGGGCGTGGATACCTCCACGCTGCTCCTGCTCCGCTTCACCATCGCGGGCGCGGTGCTGTGGGGCCTGCTCGCCGTCCGCCGCGAGCGCCTCCCCGCCGGCAGGGACCTGGCCATCCTGGTGGGCATGGGCGCGGTGGGCTACGCCGGCCAGGCCTTCTCGTACTTCTCCGCCCTGGAGCACGCCTCGGCAGGGCTGGTGGCGCTGCTCCTGTACCTGCACCCGGTGATCGTGGCGGTGCTGGCGCGCATCGTGCTCGGGCAGGCGCTCCGGCCGGCCCAGCTCGCCGCCATCGCCCTGGCCGTGGCCGGCTCGGCGTTGACGGTCGGGGACACCGCCGACGGGAGCGCGCTGGGCGTCCTCTTCGGCCTGGCGGCCGCGACCATCTACGCCGTCTACATCCTCACCGGCAGTCGCCTCTCGAGCGCCACCACCCCCATCGCCTCGACCACGGTCGTGGTCACCGCCGCGGCCGGCGTGTTCGCGGCCCGCGCCGCGGTGGCCGGCGTCCGGCTCCCCGCCACCGCCGGCGGCTGGGCGGCGGTGCTCGCCATCGCGCTGGTCTGCACCGTGGCCGCGGTGGCGCTGTTCCTGGCCGGCCTGGAGCGCCTCGGCCCGGTGCGCGCGACCATCTACTCCACCGTCGAGCCCGCCTTCACCATCCTGCTGGCGTGGCTGGTGCTCGGGGAGCAGTTGACGCTGCTCCGCGCCTGCGGAGGCGCGCTCATCCTGGGCGGCGTGCTGCTGCTGGCGAGGGCGGATCTGCGGCGGGGGGTGGAGCGCGAGCCCGAGGTGGTGGGGGCGGCCGAAACGCCACCCCCGGGTTGACCGGCCCGACCGGCGCCGAGCCGGCCACGGCCAGGACGATGGCGTCGTGTTCAGGAATCGGACAGCGTGAAGTCGGCGCGCGCGGCCTCAACAACCTCCCGCTGCAGGTCACGGCCCTGATCCTCGTGACCATGGCCCAGACGCTGGTGGTGGTGGTCCGGGAGCTGGACATGTCGCTCGGGATCGTCGCGGCCGGCCAGACGGTGGTGATGGCCGTGTACGCCGTGGGCAGGCGGGCGAAGGACTGATGCCCCTCACGCCCACAACAGCTTTCTCACCCCGTCCCGCTCCATGGCGCTCCCCTCGCCGCGCCGGATGATCTCCCCGCGCTCCATCACCAGGTAGTGATCCGCCAGCGTCCGCGCGAAGTCGTAGTACTGCTCGACCAGGAGGATGGCCATCTCGCCGGAGCGGGCCAGGGCGCGGATGGCCCGCTCGATCTCCTTGATGATCGACGGCTGGATGCCCTCGGTGGGCTCGTCGAGGATGAGGAGCCTGGGCCCGGCGGCCAGCGCCCGGGCGATGGCCAGCTGCTGCTGCTGGCCGCCGGAGAGATCGCCGCCGCGCCGCGAGAGCATGGACCCGAGCACCGGGAACAGGTTCAGGGCCAGCGGCGGCAGCGGCGCGCGGCGAGGCCGGGCCGCCAGCCCCATGAGCAGGTTCTCCTTCACCGTGAGGCGCGGGAAGATCTCGCGCCCCTGCGGCACGTAGCCGATGCCGGCCCGGACGCGCGTGGTGCGAGGGCGCGCGGGTGAGGTCCGCGCCCTCGAACGACAGCTTCCCTCCCGCCACCGGCACGAGCCCCATGATGCTGCGCAGGAGCGTGGTCTTGCCCACCCCGTTGCGCCCCAGCAGCGCCGTCACCTTCCCCGGCGCGACCTGCAACGAGACGTCGCGCAGGATGTGGCTGCCGCCGTAGTACTGGTCGACGTGGTCGAGCACGAGCATGGTCAGCGCCCCAGGTAGACCTCGATGACCCGCGGATCGGCCTGCACCTTTTCCAGCGGCCCCTCGGCCAGGACCGCGCCCTCGTGCAGCACCGTGACCGTGCCGCCCAGCCGTCCCACGAAGTCCATGTCGTGCTCCACCACCACCACCGAGCGCTTCCCGGCCAGCGAGCGGATGAGCTCGGCGCTGCGCTCGGTCTCCTCGTCGGTCAGGCCGGCCACCGGCTCGTCCAGCAGGAGCAGCTTCGGGTCCTGCATGAGCAGCATCCCGATCTCCAGCCACTGCTTCTGCCCGTGGGAGAGCAGGCCGGCTGGACGGTGGGCCTCGCCCTCCAGGCGGACCAGCTCCAGCATCTCCTCCATGCGCCGCCGGTCCTCGCGGACCCGGCTCCGCCGTGAGGGCCCGCCGCGCCCGCCGGTCCCGGGCGCCCGCCAGCTCGAGGTTCTCGAGCACGGTGTGGTTCTCGAACACGGTCGGCTTCTGGAACTTCCGCCCGATGCCGGCCCGCGCGATCTCCACCTCGGACAGCCGGGTCAGGTCCAGCGTCTGGCCGAAGAAGGCCCGGCCCTGGTCGGGCCGGGTCCGGCCGGTGATCACGTCCATCATGGTGGTCTTGCCGGCGCCGTTCGGGCCGATGACGCAGCGCAGCTCCCCGACGTTCACGTACAGCGTCAGGCGATCGAGCGCCTTGAAGCCGTCGAAGGAGACGGTGATCTCCTCGAGGTAGAGCACCACCCCGTGCGAGGTGTCGACCTGGAGCGGCGCCGCCAGGGTCGCGGTCATGCCACCACCTCCTCGATGGACCCCTTGGCGCCGGCCGGGCGGGCGGCGCGGGCGCGCCGCGCCGGGCGCAGCTTGCGGAGGAGCCCCACCACGCCGTCGGGCAGGAACAGCGTCACCGCCACGAAGAGGGCGCCCAGGAAGAAGAGCCACAGCTCCGGGACGGCCTGGGTGAACCAGCTCTTGGCCAGGTTGACGAGCACCGCCCCCAGCGCCGCGCCGAGCAGGGTGCCCCGGCCGCCCACCGCCACCCAGATGGCGATCTCGATGGAGTTGGCGGGCGACATCTCGGAGGGGTTGATGATCCCCACCTGCGGGACGTAGAGCGCGCCGGCGATCCCGCACAGCACCGCCGAGAGCGTCCACACCAGCAGCTTGAACCGGAGCGGATCGTACCCCAGGCAGCGCAGGCGCGACTCGCCGTCGCGGACGGCGCGGAGCACGCGGCCGAAGGGCGACTCCACCAGCCAGCGGCACAGCACCAGCGTCGCGAGCAGCATCAGCACGCTGGCCGCGAAGAGGGCCACCCGCGTGCCCGGGGCGGAGATGGGAAAGCCGAAGATGCGCTTGAAGTCGGTGAAGCCGTTGTTGCCCCCGAACCCGGTCGCGTTCCGGAAGAAGAGCAGCATGGCGGCGTAGGTCAGCGCCTGGGTGATGATGGAGAAGTAGACGCCCCGGATGCGCGAGCGGAAGGCGAACCAGCCGAAGACCAGCGCCACCACCCCGGGCACCAGCACCACCAGCGCCAGCGCCCAGGCGGCGTGCTGCGTGCCGGCCCAGGTCCAGGGGTAGGCCTTCCAGTCGAGGAAGACCATGAAGTCGGGGAGGTCCGCGTGGTACACGCCGTCCCGGCCGATGGCGCGCATCAGGTACATGCCGAAGGCGTAGCCGCCCAGCGCGAAGAACAGCCCGTGGCCGAGCGACAGGATGCCGGCGTATCCCCACACCAGGTCCAGCGCCACCGCCACGGTGGCGTAGCAGGCGATCTTGCCCGCCACGGCCACCGTGTAGTCGGAGACGTGCAGCGCGCTGGAGGCCGGCACCCACAGGTGGAGCGCCGGCACCACCGCGAACGCCAGCCCGGCCGCCATCCCCAGCCCCCACCAGCCGGCGCGGGGGGTGGCGCGGAGAAACGCCGCCAGCAGCGAACGACGCGCCGAGGGGTCCACGGTCAGCCCTCGCTCAGCCGGCCCTTGAGGGCGAACAACCCCTGCGGGCGCTTCTGGATGAAGATGATGACGAAGGCGAGCACGGCGATCTTGGCGAGGACCGCCCCGGACACGCCCTCCAGGAACTTCGAGGCCACCCCCAGCCCCAGGGCGGCCAGCACCGCGCCGGCCAGCTGTCCCACGCCGCCCAGCACCACCACCATGAACGAGTCGACGATGTAGAGCTGCCCCATGTCCGGGCCCACGTTGCTGATCTGGGAGAGCGCCAGCCCGCCCAGCCCGGCGATGCCGGCGCCCAGCCCGAAGGCCAGCGTGTCGACCCGCCCGGTGGGAACGCCGACGCAGCCGGCCATGGCCCGGTTCTGGGTGACCGCCCGCATGAACATTCCGAGCCGGGTGCGGCCCAGGAGCAGCCAGGTGACGGTCAGCACCGCCACCGAGAAGGCCACGATGACGATGCGGTTCCAGGGGAGGACGGCGCTGGGCAGGATCGACACCGCTCCCGACATCCACGACGGGTTCGCCACCTGGACGTTCTGCGCGCCGAAGGTCACCCGGGCCGACTGGATGAGCAAGAGCGACAGCCCCCAGGTGGCGAGCAGC
The DNA here is from genome assembly GCA_963736345.1 of uncultured Pseudomonadota bacterium. Lineage (GTDB taxonomy): Bacteria > Myxococcota > Myxococcia > Myxococcales > Anaeromyxobacteraceae > Anaeromyxobacter. Next base: position 180,154 of record CAVTOU010000018.1, read on the forward strand.
GATTCCAGCGGCCGGTGATACAGGTGGCGGATGACGATCCGCTCCATCGATCACGCCCGCCAGGAACGCGGCCGCGAAGGCCACCGGCACGGCCGCGACCACGTACCAGTCCTGCCCGCCGGGGAGGTGCTTCGCGAAGAACACCTGGACGGCGTAACCGGCGTAGGCGCCGATCATGAGCAGCTCGCCATGGGCCATGTTGATGACGCCCATGATCCCGTAGGTGATGGCCAGGCCCAGGGCGGCCAGGAGCAGGATGCTGCCCAGCGAGAGGCCCGAGAAGACGCGGTCCACGGCGTCGGCCAGGAGCAGCCGGCGCTCGACCGCCGCCAGCGAGGACCGGGCCGCCTCGCGAACCGCGGCGTCCGGCTCGTTGCCCGCCTGGGTGACGGTGGCCAGCTGCGCCTTCACCGCCAGCGTCGCCCCGGAGCCCAGCGCCGTCACCGCCGCCAGCCGCACGGCCGGGTCCGGGCTCCTCAGGCTGGCCCGCGCTCGCGCCAGCACCAGCAGCTCCCGGACGCCGCCGTCCTTCTCCCGGGAGAGCGCCCGGTCGAGGACGGGGAGCAGGTCCGTCGTGACCGCCTCGCCCAGCGCCTGCGCCGCCTCGAGCCGCACCTTCCGGTCCGCATCGAAGACCCGCAGCACTGCCAGCGAGCCCTGGAGGGCGCGGCGGACCCGGTTGTTGATGATGATGGCGTCGGCGCCGTCCGGCGCCGCGGGCAGCGCCTCCCCGGTGGCCGCGTCGCGGAGCTTGTCGCCGTCGGCGATGAGGAACCGGTCGCCCGCCATCTGCAGCCGGCCGTCGGCCAGGGCGGAGAGGACCGCGGCCGCCTCCGGCCCCGCCTCCGCGGTGAGCCGCCCGATGGCGGCGAGCTTCTCCTCCGAGTCGTCGGCGGCCAGCCCCTTCAGCTGCGTCGGGTCCAGCGATGTCGCCAGCGCGGGCCAGGCGGCGAGGCCCAGGGCGAGGAGCAGGATGCGGGAGGTCATGGGCGTCCTCGTGGCGGCGCGTTCCCGGGCCCGTGGCCCTTTCCCGGGTCCAGCTCCAGCTCGGCGCGAACGGCGCCGCCCCTCCCCGGCGCCCCTCCGTGCGGGAAGCGCCGGGGCAGGGACGGGGCCGGGGTCACAGCTTCTGCTTGCTCTCGTTCCCGGCGATGAACGGGCTCCAGGGCTGCGCCCGGATCGGCTCCTTGGTCCTCCACACCACGTTGAACTGCCCGTCGGCGCGGATCTCGCCGATGAACACCGGCTTGTGGAGGTGGTGGTTGGTCTTGTCCATGGTGAGCACGAAGCCGGAGGGGGCCTTGAAGGTCTGGCCGGCCATGGCGGCGATCACCTTGTCGGTGGCGGTCGAGTGGGCCTTCTCCACCGCCTGCTTCCACATGTGGATCCCGACGTAGGTGGCCTCCATGGGATCGTTGGTCACGACCTTGTCGGCGCTGGGAAGGTGCTGCTTCTTGGCCCAGGCCCGGTACTTCTCGATGAAGGCCGTCGTTCTCCGGGTTCTTGAGCGACATGAAGTAGTTCCAGGCGGCCAGGTGGCCCACCAGCGGCTTGGCGTCGACACCGCGCAGCTCCTCTTCACCGACCGAGAAGGCGACCACCGGCACGTCGGTGGCCTTCAGGCCGGCGTTGCCCAGCTCCTTGTAGAAGGGGACGTTGGAGTCGCCGTTGATGGTGGAGATGACCGCGGTCTTGCCGCCGGCCGCGAACTTCTTGATGTTGGCCACGATGGTCTGGTAGTCGCTGTGGCCGAAGGGCGTGTAGACCTCCTCGATGTCCCTGTCCTGGATCCCCTTGGAGTGCAGGAAGGCGCGCAGGATCTTGTTGGTGGTGCGGGGGTAGACGTAGTCGGTGCCCAGCAGGAAGAAGCGCTTGGCGCCGCCGCCGTCCGGGGACATGAGGTACTCGACCGCCGGGATGGCTTGCTGGTTGGGGGCCGCTCCGGTGTAGAAGACGTTCTTCTCCAGCTCCTCGCCCTCGTACTGCACCGGATAGAAGAGCAACCCGTTCAGCTCACTGAAGACCGGCAGCACCGACTTGCGCGACACCGAGGTCCAGCAGCCGAACACCACCGCCACCTTGTCCTGCGAGACGAGCTGGCGCGCCTTCTCGGCGAAGAGCGGCCAGTTGGAGGCCGGGTCGACCACCACCGGCTCGAGCTTCTTGCCCATGACGCCGCCGGAGGCGTTGATCTCGTCGATGGTCATGAGCGCGGTCTCCTTCAGCGCCGTCTCCGAGATGGCCATGGTGCCGGAGAGGGAGTGGAGGATACCGACCTTGATCGTGTCCTCGGCGCGCGTCGCCTGCGGCAGCGCCAGCGCGAGGAGCGCCAGGCGGGAGAGGGCCTTCAGCAGTCGGGGGCGCATCTGGGTCCTTTCGTGAGGTCTCGGGTGACCTCGCTGCCGGGAGCGAGAACCGTGCCAGGCGCTCGGCCGGATCGCGTGGGGCTGCGATCTCGGCATCCGCGCCGTCCTCTCGCGCGAGCGCGCGCACCGCGCCGCCGAACCGTGCCTGCGCGACGCGCAGCGGACTGCACGGCCTGCGAGCGCCGCAGACGGTAGTTGACCTTGCGCCCGGGCAGCGGCCGGTGGTGGGCGGCCCCCGCCGCCCTCCCGGCCGGCACCGCGTCCAGCCGGGCGCGCGCGCATGGCGCCGCCGCCCTGGCTGCCCGGCGGGCGGGCGACCGGGCGCTGTTCCTGGCTCGCCCGGCGAGCGCCCGTTCCCCGGACGGCCGGCCTCGGTGCATAATCACGACCCGGTTGGAATTCTCGTCCCCTCCTGAGCCGTTCGTCGGGATGCGTGCCGGACGCCCTCTCGTCCGGCCGAGGAAGGGCGCCGCATGAGGACACTGCTGGTACTCCCGCTCCTGGTCGCCGCCGCCGCGTGCAGCACGCGTCCGGCGGGCTCGTCCGGGACCGGGGCCGGACAGGTCACCCCGGCCGAGGCCGCTCCGGTCCTGGCCGACGACGGCTGCCGCGATCCCGCCCTCGATCGCGAGCCCGCCTGCAGCGACGGCCCGCTGTGCGGCCGCGCCCAGCGCGTCCGGGTGGCGTGCGGCCTGCGCGACGCGCTCCAGTCGCGCTACGTGTTCTTCAACCGCAAGGCCAAGCTGCTCACGGCCGAGGGCCATCCCTCCTTCGACGCACGCCGGCACCTCGACGCCTGCGTGCAGGCGGAGCGGGAGATCGCGCGGGAGAGCGACCCGCTCCGCTTCGTGGACCGGCTGCGCGCCTGCCTGGCCGGGTTCGAGGACGGCCACCTCTTCCTGTCGATGCCGCGTCCGCTCCCGTCCGTGTCGCTGGGCGTCCGCCTGCGGCGGACCGGCGACGGGAAGGTGTACGTGGCCTACCGCGACCCCGGCGTGGCGCGCTGGCTGGAGGAGTCGGGCCGGGCGCTGGACGTGGGCGACGAGGTGGTGGCGGTGGATGGCCGGCCCGTGGCGGAGGCGCTGGCCGCGCTGGCCCGCTTCATCCCGGCCAGCTCCGACGCGGCGCGGCTGGAGCGTGCGGTGGACGCGCTCGGGCGGCGCGACTTCGCCTTCCCCGACCGGAAGCAGGCCACCTTCACGGTCGCCTCCGGGGGGGCACTCCGGGCGGTGACCCTGCCGTGGTTGATCGGACCGGCGGCCTCCTCCAACCCGCTGGCGGCCGGGTACGTGAAGCGAACGGGGCTGGCCAGCTCGGACCGGATCGACTGGCGCGCCGACCCGCGCGGCGCCTGGCTCCGCGACCGCGGCGACTCGGAGGGCCTGCTGCGCGGCGATCCGGTGGTGGCGGCCGACGACGCCGCCCGCCTCACCACCTACCGCGGCGACGGCGGCCAGCTCTCGCTGCGCACGGGCGTGGCCGGCGCCGATGGTTCGCCGGTCTGCTACGCGCAGATCCTCTCCTTCCACACCGAGAACCTGTCCAGCGGAGGCCGCGCCCAGCCGTTCTGCGACGTGCTGCGCGATTTCCTGCGCGGGTGCCAGGAGCGCCACCTGGACCTGATCCTGGACCTGCGCCAGAACGAGGGCGGGTACCTGTCGCACTCCTCCAGCCTGGCGGCCATGCTCACCCCGCGGGAGACCATCTCTCCCGGCGGCGCCCTCCTGCTCCGCGCCACGGCGCAGAACGAGAGGGTCTACCGCGATCGGTCGCCCATGCTCGGCACCTCGGGCGTGAACACCGAGGGCGGCGCGCGCTCCGAGCCCGAGCAGATCCTGATGGCCATCCGCGATGCGCGGCGGGCCAGGACCGAGTTCACGCCCGCCTTTCTCGAGCCGCCGCTCTCGGCCGAAGCCGACCTCGGATTCCAGGGCCGGGTGGTGGCGCTCACCTCGCCGGGCTGCATGAGCGCGTGCGACCGGCTGGCGGCGATGCTCCAGCGGGGTCACCGCGCCGTGCTGGTGGGAGGGGCCACCGAGGGCGCGGGCGCCAGCCAGCAGGAGAGCAAGGATCAGAGCGCGCGCTGGGTCGACGCCGCGGACCTGGTGGGCGTGTCGATCCCCAACGCCGCCATGGGCGTGCAGACCACCGCCGCGGTGGGCGTCGGCAAGGCGACCGCCGAGCAGTTCTGGGATCAGCTCGCCTTCGAGAACCGGCCCGTCCAGCCCGACGAGCGCTACGACACCACGCGGGAGGATCTGCTCACCCGCAACGGCGGCTGGCTCGAGGCCGCCCGCGCGGCGCTGGAGCACGCCGAGCCGGTGAGCAGGCCGGTCCGGGCCAGCGACCTGGCCGGGCCGCGCGACACGGCCTCTCCCATCTACCGGTGACGCCGGTCCGACCGGCGGTGGCGCGGCCGGACCGGCCAGCGCCGGCCCGTGCGTTCTCCGGCGGTGCGGGCGGCGCGGCGGTCGCTCCCCGAGCGCAGGGACAGGCCGTCCACAGGGGGTCCCCCGACGAGGGAAGGGGGGGTGCCATCGGCACGGGCCGCAGACTTAGCTTCCGGGGGGCATCACGGGGAGGGAAACATGACGGTCATGCGGAGTTGGTGGATGAAGGCCGCGCTGGCGGCGCTGCTCGCGGCCGGCGGGATGGCGTGTCCCAGCAACAAGTCCGGCCAGCCGAGCGGCCAGAGCTCGGCCAGCGGGACGGGCACGAGCGCCGGCGGGACGGCGGATACCGGTAGCTCGGCCGGAGGCGCGGGGAGCTCGAGCACCGGCTCCAGCGCGACGGGCGCGGGCAGCTCGGACACTGCCAAGCCGGGCGCGGGCAGCTCGGACACCGCCAAGCCGGACGCGGGCAGCTCCGGCGCCGCCAAGCCGGACGCGGGCAGCTCCGGCGCCGGCAGCAGCGGCAGCTCGGGCGCCGGGAGCACCGGCTCTTCGGGCGGGTAGCCGGACGATCTGGGCCGAGGCCGGGCCGTCCTTCGGAGACGCCGGAGGCGGCCCGGCCCGCCGGCCCGCCGCCGGCCGATTTGATCTATACGTCCTCGAAGCGCGCCGACCGCTCGGAGCGAAAGAGCGCGTCGATGACACGCATGTTCTCCACCGCGTCCTCGACGCCGTAGGGAAGCGGGATCTCGCCGCGCACCGCGCGCGAGAAGGCGTCCGCCTCGATGGTGTACTGATCGCAGGGAGGAAGCGTCTCGACCGCAGATGCCGCTCCCGTCCAGCGCCGATCCGTCGTCGACCAGGATGCGCGTGGCGCCGTTGGGCGGCGCGTTGAAGGGGATGAGGATCTCGATCCGCCCGCGCGTGCCGCACAGGCTGGATGCGCTGGAAGGGCACGCACTGGGTCGAGACGGTGAAGTCGAGGACTCGCCCCTCGCCGAAGTCGAGCAGCCCGCTGGTGGTGCGGTCGGTGCGGAGGGTCGGGGTCGCGGTCCACCAGGGCCACCGCCCGGCGGGGCGTCGGCCCCGAGGAAGAACCGGCCCGCCACCACGGCGTAGCAGCCGATGTCGTAGAGCGCCCCGCCGCCGATGTCGGCCTGGTTGCGGATGTTGTGCGGGTCGTCGTTGAAGTACGAGAAGAACGCCTGGACGGCCCGCAGCGGGCCGATCCGCCCGCCCCGGATCAGGTCGCGGGCGTGCAGCCACTGCGGGTGAAAGCGCACCATGAAGGCTTCCATGACCTGCACCCGGCAGGCGCGCAGCTCTGTCGCCTGCTCGGCGGTGAGGGCGATGGGCTTCTCGCAGAGGACGTGCTTGCCGGCCCGGGCCGCCTCCAGCGTGAGCGGCACGTGGAGGTGGTTGGGGAGCGGGATGTAGATCGCCTCGATCTCCGGGTCCGCCAGGAGCTCCTGGTACGGACCCGTAGGCCCTGGGGATGGAGAGCTTGCGGGCAGCCTCCTGGGCGGTCGGCCAGCGAGCGCGAGGCGATGGCGCGCACCTCGACGTGCGCGCCGCGCTGCATGGCCGGGATGACCTTCTCCATTCCGATCCGGGCGGTGCTGAGCACGCCCCAGACGACCTTCTTCATGGTGGGCCTCCCTCGGCCGTGAGGGCCCAAGTATAGACGGTCCGCGGCTGCTGCTCGCAGGACGGGCTGCGGCTGCCCGCCCATCCGGCTCGGCCGCCGGCCCGGCACCTCGCCCGAGACCTCCTCCCGGGTCCGTTCCTCGTCGCCGAGCGCTTCGACCTGCTCGAAGTCGTGGACGGGCGCTGCCTGGCGATCGTGCTTCGGCCGACGGCACCGCCCCGCTCGGCCGCGCGCGATCCCCCGGTGGCGTGCCGCCGATCGTCGGGTCGTGCAGCCCGCCATGGCTGGCATGCAGGCTGCACTGCACGTGCTCCGAGCGTGAATTGCTCGCCGGCGGCGAACGACGCGGTCGCGATGCGGCCGGCGGCAGTGCGACATCCCTACCTGGTCGAGGAGAGACATGGCCGATCCAACCATCAGCGAACTCGCGAAGAACCTGAGCGACACCCAGACCGCCCTGAACATCGTCTGGACGATGGTGGCGGGCTTCCTGGTCATGTTCATGCAGGCCGGCTTCGCCCTGGTGGAGACGGGCCTGACGCGGGCGAAGAACGCCGCCCACACCATGGCCATGAACTTCATGGTCTACTCCATCGGCATCATCGGGTTCTACTTCATCGGATTCGGCCTGCAGATGGGCGGGGTGGGCGCGGTATTCGGCGAGCAGCCGCAGCTGGCGCACGAGCTCACCATCAACCTCTTCGGCAAGCCGTTCGGGCTGTTCGGGCTCTCGGGGTTCGCCCTCCCCACCACCATGTTCACGGCCGGCGTGGCCGCGACGTTCCTGTTCCAGATGGTGTTCATGGACACGACCGCCACCATCCCCACCGGGGCCGCGGCCGAGCGCTGGAAGTTCAGCTCCTTCGTGTTCTTCAGCTTCTTCATCTCGACCATCATCTATCCCATCTTCGCCAACTGGGTCTGGGGCGGCGGCTGGCTCTCGCAGCTCGGCGCCAACTTCGGCCTGGGCCACGGCCACGTGGACTTCGCCGGCTCCTCGGTGGTGCACATGTGCGGCGGCGTGGCGGCCATCGTGCTCGCCAAGATGATCGGCCCGCGGGCCGGCAAGTACCGGCCCGACGGCTCCATTCACCCCATCGCCCCGCATTCCATTCCCCAGGTCATGCTGGGCACGTTCATCCTGGCGTTCGGCTGGTTCGGCTTCAACGCCGGCTCGACGCTGTCCGGCATGGACACGCGCCTGGCGGTCGTCGCGGTGAACACCATGATCGCCAGCGCCACCGGCGCGTTCGGCGCCTACGTCTACGTGAAGCTGAAGTTCGGCAAGCCCGATCCCTCCTGGCTCGCCAACGGCATGCTGGCGGGGCTGGTGGCCATCACCGCGCCGTGCGCCTTCGTCTCCTCCTGGGCGGCGGCCCTCATCGGCCTGATCGCCGGCGTGCTGGTGGTGTTGGCGGCCGTGTTCATCGACACCAAGCTCAAGATCGACGACCCGGTGGGCGCATCGGCGGTCCACGGCGTGAACGGCGCCTGGGGCGTGCTCTCGCTGGGCCTCTTCGCCAACGGCACCTACGGCGAGGGCCTGAACGGCGTGAAGGGCGCGGTCACCGGCCTCTTCTACGGCAATGCCGGCCAGTTCCTGGCCGAGATCATCGGCACCGTCACCAACATCGTGTTCGTTGGGTGCATGGCCGCCCTTTGCTTCTGGGTGGTGGGCAAGGTCCTGGGTGGCAACCGCGTCTCGGTCGAGGACGAGGTGAACGGCCTCGACATGCCCGAGATGGGCGTCCAGGGCTACTCCACCGACATCGGGCCCCTCCCCGTCGGGCACACGCCCTCGGGAGCGGGCCACACCGCGCCCCAGGGCGCCTCCGCGATCCGGAAGACGGCCCCCTCGTTCTGATCGGACCGCGTGAAGACACCGGGGGCCGCTCCGGCGACGGGGCGGCCCCGTCTCACCCCCCCAGCACCCGAGGTGACACGTGAAGAAGATCGAGGCCATCATCAAGCCGTTCAAGCTGGACGAGGTGAAGCAGGCCCTGACCGAGGTGGGGGCGACCGGCCTCACGGTGAGCGAGGTGAAGGGCTTCGGCCGGCAGAAGGGGCACACCGAGCTCTACCGCGGCGCCGAGTATCGGGTCGAGTTCCTGCCCAAGGTGAAGATCGAGCTGGTGGTGGCGGAGGCCCTGGTCAGCCGCGTGGTGGACGCCATCGCCCGCACCGCCAAGACCGATCGGATCGGCGACGGCAAGGTGTTCGTGCTGCCGGTGGAGGAGGCGCTCCGCATCCGCACCGGCGAAAGGGGTGACGAGGCGCTCTAGGCAGTCGCGCGGCGAGCGCCCCGCAGGCCCTCCGTCACCGGGCGCCCGCCGGCGCTCCGGGACGGTGCCCGATCGCCTGCCCTCCGTTCCGCTCCACGGGCCGCCTCGTTTCCCGTATGCTCGGTGCTCTGCATGATCGCGGAACTGCTGGTCGCGCTCATCGCGCTCCTCGCCGCCGCCAAGCTGGGCGGGGCCCTCTCCGAGCGGCTCGGTCAGCCGGCGGTGCTGGGCGAGATCCTGGCCGGGGTGCTGCTCGGGGCGCTGCCGCTCGTCCACGTGCAGGGGCTGGCCTGGGTGGCCGGCGATCAGGTGGTCCGATCCCTGGCCGAGCTGGGCGTGATCCTGCTGCTCTTCGAGGTGGGCCTGACCACCCGGCTGGCCGATCTCATGAAGGTCGGGATCTCCGCCTTCCTGGTGGCGCTCGTCGGTGTCATCACCCCGATGATCCTCGGGTACGGCATCGGGCTGTGGCTCCTCCCCGGCCGCCACCACTACGTGCCGCTCTTCCTGGGCGCCACCCTGACCGCCACCAGCGTGGGCATCACGGCCCGCGTGCTCAGGGATCTGAGGAGGCTCCAGACCGCCGAGGGGCAGATCATCCTGGGGGCGGCGGTCATCGACGACGTCATGGGCCTGGTGGTGCTGGCCGTCATGTCCGGCCTGGCGGGCCGCGCGGCCGCCGCGGCATCGGAGCAGGGCGGCGCCACCATGACCACGCTGGTCATGGTCAGCGCCAAGGCGGTGGGCTTCCTGGCCGGCGCGCTGGTGCTGGGCCGGTGGCTGGCACCCTGGCTCTTCCGCCTGGGCGCCCGGCTCAAGGTCCGCGGCGCGGTGTTCACGCTGGCGCTCCTGGTCTGCTTCGGCCTGGCCTGGCTGGCGGACCTGGCGGGCATGGCGCCCATCGTGGGCGCGTTCGCGGCCGGGCTGGTGCTGGAGGGCGTGCCCTTCGACCGGCTCCTGCCGGCGGGCGACCGGCTCGAGGACCTGCTCCTCCCGCTCTCGACCGTGCTGGTCCCCATCTTCTTCGTCCGCATGGGGCTGCAGGTGAGCCTGCGCGAGCTGGCCGGCAGCTCGGTGGGGCTGGCCCTGGCGCTCACGGCCGCGGCCATCCTGGGGAAGCAGGCCTGCGCGCTGGCGGTGGTGAACCGCGGCGTCGATCGGCTCACGGTGGGGCTGGGCATGATCCCGCGCGGCGAGGTGGGGCTGATCTTCGCAGGCATGGGGCTGACCCTCGCCGTCGACGGCGCCCCGGTCCTGGGCCCCAGCGAGTACGCCGCGGTGGTGGCCATGGTGCTGCTCACCACCGTCCTCACGCCGCCGCTGCTGCGCTGGCGCGTCGGCCGGCTGGACCGCGCCACGGCCCGGGCCCGGCCGGGACGGGAAGCGGCGCCGTCCTGATATGGTTGTACCCGTCAACAGGCCGCCTCCGTTCGCGGGGTCGGCCTCCTTGTTTCTTGGCTCGGATGGTCAAGGCGACGGGCGAGGCAGAGCTTGGAGCGACGGGATCAGCATGATATTCGCGGGGCGGAACGGGCACATCCCCGTGCGCTCCGCCGGCGAGCGCACGGCGGTCGGTCGAGGCCGGCGCACCCGACCTCACGTCATCGACTTCAACAGGCACCTGCGCAGGTCATCGCGGACGCGCATGAGCTTCATCCGCACCGCCGCCGGCGACTGGTGCGAGCGGCGCGCGATCTCGGCCGAGGTCTTTCCGGCCACGTAGCGCAGCACCAGCAGCCTCCGGGAATGCCCGTCCAGGCACCGCAGGCAGCGCGCGATGGCATCGCGGTCGACCACGGCGCGCTCCAGCGAGGCGGGCTCGGCCGCGCCAAGGCCCTCGTGCTCGGCGTGGCCGCTCGAGAAGATCTCGCTGTGGCGGCGGGCGGACCGCCAGTGGTGGAGCGCCAGGTTGCGCGCCGCGCCGCGGCACCAGCGCAGCAGCTCCTTCGGTTCAGCGGGGGCGTGGCCGCGGATGAGGAGCGCCAGGCTGAGCTCCTGTAGCAGGTCGGCCGCGTCCTCATGGGTCGCCATCAGCGACCGGACGTACGCCGCCACCTGCGGGCGCAGGCGAATGAACCGATTCAGAATTGGGTCCTCGTGCACCGCTTACCTCCCTCTCTTCCCCACGGGCGTCACTGCTGGAGGCCTGACCCAACCTGGCCCGTCGCCGACGTTACGGAACGTTCGTCTCACGGACTCGTCCTGCACCAGGAGTCGAAAGCCAGCAAGTGGAACCGATCCGCTCATAAGGAAAGGCCCCGATGAGACCGTTTCTCCCTGCAGCAGGCGCCATTGCGGCGCTCATTGTTGGATGTGGAGGAGGCGACCACCCGAATTCAGCGGCCGCCCCGAGCGCAAAGGCCGGTTCCCCTTCTCCGGACCAGGTGACTCTCGACGGCACGACCGTCCAGAAGTGGGTGAACCAGCTTCCCATTCTGCCGGTGTTCGCGCCCACCGTGATCAGCGACTCGTCCGGGAAGGTGATCCGCAACGAGTACACGATCACCGACTCGCAGGTGCAGGTGCAGATGCTGCCGCCCGGGTTCCCGACGACCACGGTGCATCGCCATGGGCGGCCCGGTCGTGGGCGGCGGGACCTTCCACGCGGGAGCCGCCGGCGCCGGTCTTCGAGAACACGCGCGGCATCCCGACGGTCGTGCACTGGCAGCACGAACATCGGGCAGCCGTCGTTCATGCCGGTCGATCCGACGCTCCACTGGGCGAACCCGCAGGCCATCGAGCGGCCGCTGCCGCCGTTCAACCTGTTCCCGCCCGGCTACACGAACGCGCAGTACCCGGTGGCGCACGTGACGCACACGCACGGCCTGATGGTCCTGCCGCAGATGGACGGGACGGCCGAGGAGTGGTTCACCAACGTGCAGTACCGCGGCCCGAGCTTCGTGACCGAAGGACTACACGATGCCCAACGATCAACCCGCCACGCAGCTCTTCTACCACGACCACGTCATGGGCGTGACGCGCCTCGGGCCTGTACGCCGGCGAGGTGGGGGCCGCCTACATGATCCGCGATCCCAGCAGCCCGCTCGACGGCCCGAGCTCGCCGCTGCCGAAGGGGCCGTTCGAGATCGTGCTGGCCGTCACCCCGCGTCAGTTCTTCACCGACGGCGAGCTGTCCTTCCCGCCCGACCGCGGCAGCCTGACCGCCGGCGACGACGCGCCCGACAACATCCCGTACTGGACGTACGACGAGGGCTCGGACACGGTGGCGGTCAACGGCAAGGTGTGGCCGAACCTGAACGTTCAGCGGCGGCAGTACCGGTTCCGGATGCTGATGGCAGGCAACACGCAGCTGTTCGACTTCCAGCTCGTCAACACCGCCAACGGCTCGATCGTGCCGTTCACGATCATCGGCTCGGACGGCGGTTACCTGCCGGCGCCGCAGAACGTCAACGACGTGGAGCTCGGCATCACCGAGCGCGCCGACATCCTGGTCGACTTCTCGCAGTTCCCGGCCGGGCACCAAGCTCCAGTTCCACAACCTCGCGGTGCCGGATGGCGATCCGCTAGGCACGTGATGCAGTTCACGGTCCAGGGCGGCACCCCGGTGCACCCGCCCGTCCTCTCCGCCTCGCTCTTCCCGAAGCGGGCCACCCTCACGCCCAACGCGCCCACCCGGTTCAAGCTGCTGCGGACCTTCAGCGATCTCCGCACGGCCGACGACACCTGCGGCGGCCAGTCGGTCAACTGCAACCAGCGCGCGCTCGACGGCCTCGAGTTCACCACGCCCACCACCGAGTTCCCGCTGGTCGGCTCGACCGAGGAGTGGGACCTCATCAACGTGACCGGCGGCGATTCGGACGATCCCGATCACGCAGTTCCACCAGATCCACATCCACCTGCTCGAGTTCCAGGTCCTGAACCGGCAGCCGTTCGACGACCTCTCGTACATCCGGCGGTGGCACCTCCTGAACGGACACATGCCGGTGTCGCGGCCCATCACCCTCGATCCGACGCCCTTCTTCACCGGGTCCACGCAGGCGCCCGAGCCCTATGAGACCGGCTGGAAGGACACCGTCCACACGCCGCCTGGGATGATCACTCGCATCCTGGTGCGCTGGGCGCCGCAGGAGAGCACCACCGCCACGCCCGGCGTGAACCAGTTCTCGATCGATCCGACCTCGTTCCCGGACAACGTCACCGGCCCCGGATACGTGTGGCACTGCCACATCGTCGGCCACGAGGACCACGACATGATGCGGACCCTCGCGGTCGTGAATCCCTGGAGGGCCGGCCACGCCTACCTGGCCGGGAACGTCGTCGCCTTCAACAACGTCGACTACCGGGCCCGGGTGACGCACACCTCGGCCGCAGGCCAGACGCCCAACACCCGCTTCGACCTGTGGGATCGGGTCAACAACAACGACGGCACCTGGCAGCCGCAGATCCGCTACGCGGCCAACGACCGCGTGCTCTTCAACGGCCAGCTCTACAACGCCACCCAGGTGTTCCAGGCCCAGCCCAGCCAGACGCCGGCCGCCAACCCGGCCCTGTGGCGGCCTCTGCCCCTGACCGCCTGCGGCCAGCTGGCCCAGTTCTGCCAGGGCAACCCCAACCCGACCGCGGCCCAGTGCCTGGCCGACGGGCAGGCCGGCGTCGAGAGCACCTGCCTGGGCGAGATCGAGCCCTGCCTCTCGTTCTGCCAGCCGCAGCAGGCGACCCCGTGCTCCGGCATCTGCAACAACCCGACCCGCTTCAGCGTCGCGGACGGCAGCAGCTTCCAGTCGGGGAACCTCGGCACCGGAGCCACCTGCTTCGAGACCAGCTCGCGGCTCTTCCAGGGTGTGACGAGCAGCTTCGACAGCTCGCGCACCCTGACCATCAACGGCCGGCCCCAGCCGGTCAACGGCAACTGGAAGTACCCCATGCCGCCCATGCGCGACGACGGGTACTGCATCCAGATCTCCGCCGGCACCAACGCCTTCGCGGCCTTCGCCGCCTGGTAGCGGCCCCGACCGAGATGGCCACATGAGTGAACGAAGCACGCCCACGTCCGAGCGTGCAGGGGTCTCGGGGACGGAGACGATCTCTCCGCCCCCGGGGCCTGCTGGTCGCCGGGCCGTGATCCTGGGAAGGCTGCTGCTGCTCTCGGCCGCGGCCCTGGCGCTGGTGGCCGCGCTGGCCATGGTGCGCGAGCGCGACCGGAGCGATGCCCAGGCTCGATCCAGCGCCTCCGCACGCTACGTCTGTCCCATGCACCCGCAGGTCACCTCCCCGGTCCCGGGCGAGTGCCCCATCTGCCACATGGAGCTGGAGCGGATCGCCGGCGGCGCCGAGCCTGAGATGGTCAGGACCAGGACCAGCGCCATCGACGTGGCCCGCGACCGCATCGTGACGCAGATGATCCGGGCGCCCGCCTGGGCCGACGGCGGGACGGTCACGGCCACCCTCCACCGGGACGATCTGATCGGGGTCGAACCCGGCGAGCAGGCGCTCTTCTACGCCTCCAGCGCGCCCGGGATCGGCATCCCGGTCCGGCTCTCTCCCGATCGCCCCGAGGCCTGGGGCGCCTCCACGATCCTGGCCCGGTTCCGGGTGGAAGGGACGGCGCCGGACCAGGGCGAGACCGGCTGGGTCCAGCTCTCGCCGCGCCCGCGGCGCCTGCTGGTGGTGCCGGTGAGCGCCGTGCTGTACTCCGGCGACGGCGCCTACGTCCTGGCGGCCGGGCCGGACGGGCACACCTTCACGCGGCGCACGGTGCAGGTCGGCCGGATCCTCGACTCCGGCTACGGGGCCGGGCTGGTCGACGACCGCACCGGCGGCATCACCGTGCTGGCCGGGCTCAAGGAGGGGGAGCGGGTGGTGGTGGGGGACACGTTCTTCCTGGATGCCGAGCGGCGCCTGCAGGCGGCCCGCGGAAACGAAGCCGAGGTGGTCAGGTGATCACGCGAATCGTCGAGTGGTGCACCCGGCACAGCCTGTCCGTCATCGCCATCGCGGTGGCGCTGGCCGCGGGTGGCGAGTGGGCCCGCCGCGCCCTGCCGCGCGACGCCGTCCCCGATCTCTCCGATCCGCAGATCGGGATCGTGGTCGACTGGATGGGCCACCCGGCCGCCGAGGTCGCGGCGCGCATCACCCGGGTCCTGACGGACGACCTTCGCCACACGGCCGGCGCCACCACGGTGCGGGGCGCATCCATGGCCGGAATGGCCTACGTCGACGTGGTCTTCGGCTCGGCCTCGAACCTGGACCCGTCGCGGGAGGAGATTCGCTCGCGGGTCGAGGCGCTTCGCCCGCGCCTCCCGCCGGCGGTCCGCATCCAGGTCGGCCCGTCGGCCTCGAGCACCGGCTGGATCTACCAGTACGCACTGGTCGACCCGTCGCGCAGCCCCGCCTTCCCGGCCGGGCGGGACGTGCAGGAGGGCTTGCTCCGCCCGGCGCTGCAGGCCATCCCCGGCGTGGCCGAGGTGGCCTCGGTGGGCGAGATCCCGCGCCAGGTGCTGGTCGAGACCGAGCCGGATCGGCTCCGCGCCCAGGGGGTGTCCTTCAGCGACGTGGCCGCGGCGGTCCGCGCGCACGCCGGCGATCCCGAGGCCGTCGACGTCATCGAGACCCTCCCCATGCCCCTCCCCGGCGAGACGGGCAAGCCGCGGCTCCGAATCGGCGACGTCGCCCACGCCACCATCACCGGCGACATGCCCTTCGGCATCGCCGACTTCGACGGCGCCGCCTCCACCGTCGGGGGGATCGTGGTGGCGCGCCGGGACGCCGACCCGCGGGTCGTCATCGAGAAGGTGCGCCGCACGCTCGACCAGCTTCGCCCCGAGCTGCCGCGGAATCTGAAGATCGTCACCGTCTACGACCGGCTCGACCTGGCCAACCGCGTCGAGCACACGCTGCTCCGGGCGCTGGCCGAGGAGGTCGGGGTGGTGGTGCTGGTCATCCTCCTCTTCCTCCTGCACGGGCGCAGCGCCCTGGTGCCCCTGGCCACGCTCCCGCTGGTCCTGTTCCTGACCTTCGTCGGCATGCGGCTGCTGGGCGTCTCCGCCACCATCATGAGCCTGGGCGGCATCGGGATCGCCCTCGGAATGGCGGTCGACGCCGACGTGGTCTCGCTGGAGGCGTGCCACCGGCGCCTGGAGGCCGTGGCGCTGAGGGGGTCCCCGCGGCGGGCCGCGCTGGTGGCGGCGGCCGGGTCGTTCGCGCCGGCCATCCTCACCTCGCTGCTCATCACGGCGCTGAGCTTCCTCCCGGTGCTCGCCTTCACCGGCGAGACCGGACGGCTGCTGCGGCCGCTGGCGCTGACCAAGACGCTGGTGATCGCCTCGGCGGCCCTGGTGGCGGTGACGGCGGCCCCGGCGCTGCGCGAGCGGCTGGTGCGGGGCAGGATCCTGCCCGAGTTCCAGAACCCCCTCACCAGCCGGCTGGTCCGGCTCTACCGCCCCTTCGTCCACTTCGCCCTCTCGCGGCCGGCGTTGACGCTGGCCACGGCGGCGTTCGCGGTGCTCTCCTGCCTGCCCATCCTCACCCACCTGGGCGGCGAGTTCCTGCCGCGCGTCGACGAGGGGGACCTGCTCTTCATGCCCAGCACGCTTCCGGGCGTGCCGCCCGGCCAGGCCGCGGTCCAGCTGCATCAGATGGACGAGGTCCTGGCCAGGTTCCCGGAGGTCGCGGCCGTGTTCGGCAAGGTGGGTCGCGCCTACACCGCCACCGACCCGGCGCCCTACTCGATGGCCGAATCCACCATCCGCCTGCGCCCGCACACCGAGTGGCCGCCGGTGAAGCAGGCTCGCTGGTACTCGGGCTGGGCGCCGCGGTGGCTGGCGCACCCGCTGGGCCTGGTCTGGCCGGAGCAGCGGCCGGAGACCACCGCCGAGCTGGTCGACAAGCTCGATCACGAGATGCGCTTCCCCGGCTGGGTCAACGCCTGGACCGCGCCGGCGCGGGCCCGCATGGACATGATGGCCACCGGCGGGGTTCGCACCCCGATCGGCATCCGCATCGTCGCCGCCGATCCCGCGCGGCTCGACGCGCATCGGGAACGCCCTGCAGAGGTGGGTGGGGCGCCTGCCCGGTACGCGGAGCGCCGTGTTCGAGTCGCTCGGCGGGGAGCCGTGGCTGCAGTTCACGCCCGACCCGGCCGCCCTGGCGCGGCACGCCGTCGATCCGGAGCTGGCCCGCTCGACGGCCGGCCTGGTCATCAGCGGCGGACTGGTGGGGGACGTGGTGCCGCGGGCGGTCCCACCGGCCCGGTCGATCCCGTCAAGCTCCTGTCGTTCTCGAAGATGCACCACGCCGCGGAGTCCCGCGCCAACCAGCCGGAGCGCGTCCGTGTCGTGCCGGACATGCGGATGGTGCGGCAGGACGCGGACCAGCTCGGCCAGGTGACGGTGCACTCGGCCAGCGGCCGGCCCGTCCCGCTGGCCCTGCTGGGCCGCCCATCGTACCTGACGGCGCCGGCCACCCTCCGCACCGAGAACGGCGAGCTGGTGGCCTACGTCTACGTCGACCTCGCGCCCGGCACCGACGTGGCCTCCTACGTCCGCGACGGGCAGCTCCAGCTGGAGCAGGCGCAGGGGTCCGGCGAGATCCGGGTCCAGCCCGGGGAGCGGATCGAGTGGAGCGGGCAGTACCAGCTGCTGGCGGCGGGCGAGCGGCGCCTGGCCTGGATCTCGCTGCTGGTGGTGGCCTCCATGGTCACCCTCCTCTTCCTGCAGTTCCGGAGCCTGACCGAGGCGCTCATCGTGCTCATCTCGGTCCCGTTCGCGCTGGTGGGCAGCTTCTGGACGCTGTTCCTGCTCCACTACCCGCTCTCCGCGCCGGTCTGGGTCGGCCTGCTCTCGACCGTGGGGCTGGCCATGCAGACCGGGGTGGTGATGGTGGTCTACATCGACGACGCCTTCTACCGCCGGGTCCGGGAAGGACGCATCCGGAACCGGCAGGACATCGTCGAGGCCCACGCCGAGGGCACCATCCGGCGGCTGCGCCCCAAGGTCATGACCGTCACCACCATGGCGGCAGGGCTCCTGCCGCTCCTGTGGGCCGACGGCGCCGGCGCGGAGATCATGAAGCGCGTGGCCGCGCCCATGGTGGGAGGGCTGGCCACCAGCGCCTTCCTCACGCTGGAGGTGCTGCCGGTCCTCTACACCATCTGGCGCGGCGCCCAGCTGCGCCGCTCGCAGCGCTCGGGGGTGCCGCTGCCCTCGATCGTCGGCCCGGCGCCGGGATGGGTCCTCCCCGGCGCACCCGCCCCCCACCCCGCGGCCCCGGGCCTGCGGTTCCCCACCGGGACCGACGGTCGGGCCGCCGCGGAGTGATCGGACCGCGGTGCCGGGTCGAGGCCCGGCACCGCCCGTCGACCGTCATGGCGCGTCGTCCACCGTCCGCGGCGGCGCGGGGAGCGTGTCCTGCCCCAGGAACACGGACGGCTCCTCGGTCGTGCCGCCGGCCAGCGCGCGCGCGTTCGAGGCGGTGGCCAGGTCGAAGGGATCGGCCTGCGAGAGATCGACCTGGTAGCCCAGGTCGGCCAGCGAGGCGATGCTGGTGCGGCTCAGCGGCTGCGTGGTGCCGCTCACGTACCCGGTCATGAGCTCGTTCCTGAACACCAGATCTCGCCAGTGCGAGAGCACGGTCCCGGCCGCGCCCTGGTTCTCGACCGGGACCGTGTCCGTCGTGCCCCCGTTGAAGTTCTTGTAGGCGTCGATGGCGCCGGCGCCGAGGAACTTCGGATCGCTCACGAGCGGACAGGAATCCACGCTGCAGGTGTCGCGGTCGAGGAGGCCCTTGTCCGGCCAGATGGTCCCGAACCCGACCACGTGGAGCATCTCGTGGAGCACCACCGCGTCGAGCAGGCCTTTTTGCTCGATGGTGTCGAGATCGGCCACGTCGAAGGACATGATCCCCACCACCGGGAGCCGGCTGCTCTTGCGCGCGTAGCAGGGGCCCGAGGCGGCGAGGACACCGTTCGGGCCGTCGATGGCCTTCACCTCGACGAAGATGAGCAGGCCCTTGACGCTGGAGGGGACCGGGTACTCGACGCCGGTGCCGGCGCCGCAGGTCTCGCCCCCCAGGAACTTCACGTCGCCCAGGATGGAGGTGACGATCTTGCCGATGCGGGCCGCCGCGTCGGTGAACGCCTTGCGCTGCGAGCCGGTCACGCTGGTCTCGAAGTTCAGCCGGATGAACCCCGAGCTCCCGCCGCCCCCGCCCCCGCAGGAGAGCGCCGCCAGCGCTGCCCATGCCACCGCCGCCTTGGTCCAGGTGCGATTCCAGCGCTGCACGCGCCCTCCTCTCAGGGCACCGAGGTGACCGGGATGCGGAGGACGTCCTCGCCCAGGTACAGCCCCGGCTCCCCGGAGGCCACAGCTTCGCCCCGGAGCGCGGCGCTGGCAAGGTCGAAGGCATCGGCGGCATCGGCGTTCACGACGTAGCCCAGATCGGCCAGCGACCCGACGGTCGTGCGACTCAGCGGCTGGGACGTCCCGGAGAGCCACCCGGTCATGAGCTCGTCCCCGAAGTCGGGCTCGCGCCAGTGCGAGTCGCGCGTCCCCGAGCCGCAGGGCTGCGGCGACCCGGCGCCGCAGTTCTCGAGCGGCACGTCGGTCCAGATCTGTGGCGCGCCGTTCCATTCGATGGCGGCGGCCAGGGCCCGCGGACCGGTGAAGGAGGAGGCCGTGGTCCCCTCCCCGGAGATGAGCGGGGGCAGCGGCTTCCGCGAGTAGGCGTCCCAGGCCGTGCCGAACCCGACCACGTGCAGCATCTCGTGGAGGAGGACGCTCCCCAGCGTCCCCCGCGCCTCGAGCCGCTCCAGGTCGGCGGAGTCGAGCTCCATGAGCCCGACCGCGGGGAGATGGTCGGTGGCGCGCACGATGCACGGCCCCGCCTGCCCCAGGATTCCTCCCGGGCCGTCGATGCCCTGGATGCGGACCAGGATGAGCAGGTCCTCGATCAATCCCGCCAGCACCGTGCCCTGGCAGACCGGATCGCCGGCCAGCTCGACGGGGGCGAGCTCGCCCACGATCACCTCTCCGATCCGGCGTGCGGCACCGGTCAGGGCCGCCCACTGCGCGTCCGTGGCGGTGGTGAGGAGGCGCAGGTCGATCCGGTATCCGGCGGACGGCAGCACCTCGGCCAGGAAGTCGACCGAGGCTCGCGGGATCTCCGGCGCGGTCGCCTGGAGGGACTGGGGACCAAGGGCGCCGAGCCGCCAGACGGTGCGGGCGATGCCGTCCGCCGCCGTGACGGCGCGGGTGGGGGTGGCCCTTCCCCCTCCGCTGACGGTGAACACGACCTCGACCCCTCCCATGGGCGCCCCCGACACGTCCAGCACCCGGACCGCCGGGCTGCTGCCCACCGGCTCCCCGGCCCGCCCCGTCTGGCGGGTGGCGGAGGCCGGGGCCAGGGTGGTGGGGTGGCGGCCTCCGCCAGGGCAGGCCGTGAGCACCAGGGACGTCATCACGAGGACCACCGCCTGGGAGGTCATGCGGGGCGCATTCGAGGTTCGCGGAGGCACCAACGTTGTCGTGGACCTGGGACGTAGACGTGGACGACCCCCTCCACGTCCATGTCTACGTCTACCTCCACGCCCACGTTCAGCGCGAGCCTCTTCCGCCGAAAACGGACGACCCCGGACCGACGGGGGTCAATCCGGGGTCGAGGCGAGCCCTAACGGCTGGTTACGCCTTGGGAGGTGTGGTCCCCTTGGCGAACAGCTCGTACAGCGCGTACCGCTCGCGCACCTGCTTCTGGGCCTCGCCGATGAGCTTCTCGTAGCGCTCGGCGTTGGCGGCCTTCACGGCGCGGTAGCGCGTCTCGTGCTCGACGTAGGTCTTGAGGTCGACCTTGGGCGCCGGGCTGTCCAGCTTGAGCGGGCTCTCGCCGACCGCGGCGCGGCGCGGGTCGAACCGGAACAGCGGCCAGTGGCCGCTGTCGACCGCCAGCTCCTGCTGCTCGAGTCCGATCTCGGCCCCGATGCCCTGCTGCAGGCAGTGCGCGTAGGCGATGACGATCGAGGTGCCCGGGTACGAGTCCGCCTCCTGGAGCGCCCGGACCGTCTGCGCGTCCTTGGCCCCCAGCGCCACCTTGGCCACGTAGACGTTGCCGTAGGTCATGGCCAGCATGGCCAGATCCTTCTTGGCCGTGGGCTTGCCGGCCGCGGCGAACTTGGCCGAGGCGCCCATGGGCGTGGACTTGGAGGCCTGACCGCCGGTGTTGGAGTACACCTCGGTGTCGAGCACCAGGATGTTCACGTCCCGGCCCATGGCCAGCACGTGGTCGAGGCCGCCGTAGCCGATGTCGTAGGCCCAGCCGTCGCCGCCCACGATCCAGATGCTCTTCTTCACCAGCTGATCGGCCAGGTCGGCCAGCCGCGCCGCCTCGGGCTGGGAAAGCCCGGCCAGCTTGGCGCGAAGTGCAGTGACCCGCTCCCGCTGGGCGGCGATGCCCGCCTCGGTCGACTGGTCGGCCGAGAGCAGCTCCTTGACCAGCGCCTCGCCGAGCTTCGGCGCCAGCTTGGCCAGCAGCTCGCGGGCGAACTCGGCCTGCTTGTCGACCGCCAGCCGCATGCCGTAACCGAACTCGGCGTTGTCCTCGAAGAGTGAGTTGGACCAGGCCGGCCCGCGCCCGTCGGCGTTCTTGCAGTACGGCGTGGTGGGCAGGTTGCCGCCGAAGATCGAGGTGCAGCCGGTGGCGTTGCCGATCATGAGCCGGTCGCCCACGAGCTGGGTGAGCAACTTCAAGTAGGGCGTCTCACCGCAGCCGGTGCAGGCGCCGGAGAACTCGAAGAGCGGCTCCAGGAACTGCGTCCCCTTCACATCCAGCTTGAGCTTGGTCCGGTCGGCCAGCGGGAGGCCGAGGAAGAAGTCCCAGTTCTTGGCCTCGGGGGCGCGCAGCGCCTCCACCGGCTGTATGAACAGGGCCCGCTTCTCCGGCTCCTTCTTGGAGACGCCCGGGCAGATCTGGACGCACAGGCCGCAGCCGGTGCAGTCCTCCGGGGCCACCTGGACCGTGTACCTGGCGCCCTTCACCTCGGCGGACTTGAAGTCCATCGACTTGAAGGTGGCGGGCGCCCCGGTCAGCCTCTCGGCCCCGTAGTACTTGGTCCGGATGGCGGAGTGGGGGCAGATGATCGCGCACTTGTTGCACTGGATGCAGGGCCCGGTCTCCCAGACCGGGATCTCCAGCGCGATGGCCCGCTTCTCCCACCTGGTGGTGCCGGTCGGCCAGGTGCCGTCCACCGGGAAGGCCGACACGGGCAGGAGATCGCCCTGGTTGGCCAGCATCATGGCCGTGACGCGCTTCACGAAGTCGGGCGCGTCGTCCGGGACCACCGGCGTGCGCGGCTTGCCGGTGATCGTCCCCGGCACCTTCACCTCGTGGAGGTGGGCCAGGGTGGCGTCGACTGCCTCGAAGTTCTTCCTCACCACCTCCGGCCCCTTGCGGCCGTAAGTCTTCTCGATGGCCTTCTTGATGTGGGCGATGGCCTGATCGCGCGGCAGCACGCCGGAGATGGCGAAGAAGCAGGTCTGCATGATGGTGTTGATGCGCACCCCCATGCCGTTGTCCTTGGCCACCTGGTAGGCGTCGATCACGAAGAAGCGGAGCTTCTTGTCGACGATCTGCTGCTGCACCTCGCGCGGAAGCTTGTCCCAGACCTGGTCCGGCGGGTAGGGCGCGTTGAGGAGGAAGGTCGCGCCCGGCGCGGCCTGCTCCAGCATCTCGTACTTGTCCAGGAACATGAGCTGGTGGCAGGCCACGAAGCTGGCCTGGTCGACCAGGTACGAGGAGCGGATGGGACGCGGCCCGAAGCGCAGGTGCGAGGTGGTCAGCGTGCCCGACTTCTTCGAGTCGTAGAAGAAGTAGCCCTGGGCGTAGTTGGGCGTGTCCTCGCCGATGATCTTGATGGAGTTCTTGTTGGCGCCGACGGTGCCGTCCGCGCCCAGGCCGAAGAAGAGGGCCCGCACCACGTCGTCCGGCTCGATCGACCAGGCGGGATCGTACTTGAGGGAGAGGTGGGTGACGTCGTCGTTGATGCCCACCGTGAAGTGGCGCTTGGGCTCGGGCCGGGCCAGGTCGTCGTAGACCGCCTTGACCATGGTGGGCGTGAACTCCTTCGAGGAGAGGCCGTAGCGGCCGCCGGTCACGGCGACCTCGCGCCTCGACCACTCCTTCGACTCGCGCAGCGCCGCCACCACGTCCTGGTAGAGCGGCTCCCCCACCGCGCCCGGCTCCTTGGTGCGATCCAGCACGGCCAGCGACTTCACGGTCTGCGGCAGCGCGTCGGTGAAGTGCTGCACCGAGAAGGGCCGGTAGAGGCGGACCTTGAGGAGCCCGATCTTCTCGCCCTTCTTCAGCAGGTGCTCGACGGTCTCGTGCGCCACCTCGGCGCCGGAGCCCATCATGACGATGACGCGCTCGGCCTGGGGGTGGCCCATGTACTCGAAGAGCTTGTAGGCGCGGCCGGTCAGGACGGCGAACTCGTCCATCGCCTTCTGCACCTTGGCGGGCGCGGCGTCGTAGAAGCCGTTGATGGCCTCGCGCGCCTGGAAGAAGACGTCCGGGTTCTGGGCGCTGCCGCGCAGCACCGGCCGATCGGGCGTCAGGGCGCGGGCGCGGTGCTCGCGGACCAGCGCCTCGGGGATGAGCTGGCGCAGGTCGTCGTCGGAGAGGAGCTCGATCTTGGCCACCTCGTGCGAGGTCCGGAACCCATCGAAGAAGTGGAGGAAGGGGACGCGCGTGCGCAGGGTGGCCAGGTGGGCCACCGCCGCCAGGTCGTGCGCCTCCTGCACCGAGTTGGAGCAGAGCAGGGCGTAGCCGGTCTGCCGGACCGCCATCACGTCCGAGTGGTCGCCGAAGATGGAGAGCGCGTGGGTGGCCAGGGTGCGGGCCGACACGTGCATCGCCATCGCGGTGAGCTCGCCGGCGATCTTGTACATGTTGGGGATCATGAGCAGCAGCCCCTGCGAGGCCGTGAAGGTCGTGGTCATCGACCCGGCCTGCAGCGCGCCGTGCACCGCGCCCGCGGCGCCGCCCTCGGACTGCATCTCGGCCACGGTGGGGATGGTGCCCCAGATGTTGGGCTGGCCCTTCGCCGACCACTCGTCGGAGAACTCGCCCATGGGCGAGGAGGGGGTGATGGGGTAGATGGCGATCACCTCGCTCACGCGGTGAGCGACCGAGGCCGCCGCCTCGTTTCCGTCCATCGTCGCCATGCGCCTGCCGGCCATTGCGTCTCCTTCCAGCTGCTTTCGCTGGAGTTTGGGCTCGCGGGACCCTTCCGCGCGCGCTCGGAATACCATCCGGCGCCGCGCCCGTCTTCTCCCGGCGCTGCGGCGAGGGGGCGCGCCCGACCAGCCGACGCGCGCCATTTGCGCCTGGGGCGAACCGCACGCCCCTGGCTCCATCCCGGCGCGAACGAAATGCGCGGCCCACGTCGGAGCCGGTGCGCGATGGTGAGTCATTCCCCACCTGCGACAACCGGCACGCGAGAGATGGGGCCCCGCCCCGCCCATGCTGCGCGCATCCGCGCGGCGCGAGCGTCGCCGGCGTCCGCAACGGCCGCCGGGGCGAAGCGGGTCAGGAACCCTGATACACCGCCTTGCGGCTCATGTACCCGGAGTCGATGAGCACGGCATCCAGGTTCTCGCGGGTGACGACCTGCGCCTGCAGCAGCAAGGAGGGGACGTGCCGCTTGCCGTTGAACGTGGTCTGGCCTTTGCCGTCGACCGGCTTGCCCTGCGCCAGGCCCACCGCCATCTCCATGGTCTTCTTGGCCAGCTCGCGGACGTCCTTGAACACCGTCATGGCCTGGGTGCCCTGCACGATGCGCACGGCCGCGGCCAGCTCCGCGTCGAGGCCGGTCACCGGCGCCTTGCCGCCATGGGCCGCCAGCGATCGGGCCACGCCCGCGGCGATGGCGTCGGTGGCGGAGAGCACGGCGTCGACCCCGCCCCCACCCTGCAGCGCCTCGTTGCAGATCCGCTCGGACTCGGAGCCCAGGTAGTCGCGGACGCGCGCCTCCTTCACGACGATGACGTCGCCGCGATCGATGAGCGGCTGCAGGTGCCGCATGGCACCCTCGCGGAACAGCTCGGCGTTGTGGTCGGTGGTCGGGCCGTGCAGGAGGATGTAGCGGCCGCGGGGGACGGCGCGGGCCAGGAACTCGCCCTGCAGCTCGCCGACGCGGAGCGCGTCGAAGGCGACGTAGTGGAAGTCGTGGTCGGTGTTCATCACCAACCGGTCGTAGCTCACCACCGGCACCCCGGCGCGGGTGGCGTACTCCACGATCGAGGCAGCGGCCATGCCGTCGTGCGGCGCGATGATGAGGGCGTCCACGCCGCGGTCGACCAGGCTGCGGCACTGCGCGTCCTGCTTGGCGGCGTCGCACTCGGAGAGCTCCACCAGGAGCTCGATCCCCCGGCGCTTGGCGTCGGCGAGCATGGTGATCTTGGCCTTGACCCACTGCTCGTCGCGCTGGGTCGACATCGAGAGCCCCAGCACCCGCGCCGTCCCCGGCTGGTGGACGCGGCCCCGGGTGGGCGGGGCGGCGGTGCGCGGGGCGGCCACGCCGGCGCGCGGGAGGGTGGAGCGCAGCGCCGGAGCGGGAACGGGCCGCGCGGTGGGGCCGGCCGGGAGCAGGGCCGGCCGCGCGGCGGCCGTGAAGTGCTCCTGGGCGTCGCCGGCGGCGCGCGCGGAACTGCGCGGCAGCGCGGGCCGCTGGCCGTCGAGCTGGAAGGTCTCGACCATGGCCGCCAGGTCGCGCGCCTGTCCCGACAGCTCCGCCGCCGCCGAGGACGATTCCTCAGAGCTCGACGCCGTCGCCTGCGTCAGGTTCCTGAGCTGCGCCACCGCCTCGGTGATCCGCGAAAGCCCCGTCGCCTGCTCCTGCCCGGAGGCCGCGATCTCCCCCACGATCTCCGTCACCTTCCCCACCTGCCGGGCGATGTCCCCCAGCTTGGCCGAGACCTGCTTGGCCGTCCGGTCTCCCTCCCCCGCCTCTCTCACCGACCCCTGGATCAGGGCCTCGGTCTTGGTCGCCGCGTCCTTGCTCCGCAGCGCCAGGGACCTCACCTCCTCGGCCACCACCGCGAACCCTCGCCCCGCCTCGCCCGCCCGCGCCGCCTCCACCGCCGCGTTCAGGGCCAGCAGGTTGGTCTGGAAGGCGATGTCGTTCACCTCCTTGATGATCTGCAGCGTCCCCTCCGCCGCCCCACGGATCTTGTCCATGGCGCGGCCCATCTGCGCCATGGCCACCGACCCCTCCTCGGCCGCCGCGCGCGCCACCCCCGCCGCCGCGTCCGCCTGCTGCGCGTAGTCCGCATTCACCCGGACCATGTTGGTCGTCATCTCCAGGGAACGCGTGCTCTCCTCCAGCGCCCCCGCCTGCTCGTTGGCGTTCCCCGCCACCGACTGGCTGCTGGTCGCGATCTCCTGTGCCGCCACCCCCATCTGCTCCGCCGCCACCGCCACCGGGGCCAGCGCGCTCTGCAGTGCGTCCGCCGTGGCGTTCACCGCCAAGGTGATCCGCCCGTGGTCTCCCTGGAAGCTCCCCTTCACCCGCGGCCGCAGATCCCGCTGCGCCAGGGCCTCCAGCACCACCGCCGCCTCCCCCACCGGCGCCGCCAGCGAGTCCAGGATGGCGTTCAGCGCGGCCACCATGGCCGCCCACCGCCCCGGCATCGCGCCGGGGTCGGCCCGCGCCGAGAGGTCCCCGCCGCGCGCCGTCTTCGCCACCGCGTCGACCGCCCCCGCCATCGCCCGTAGATTCGCCTGCAGCTCCGCCAGCCGCCCCGCCATCTCGCCCCACCGCCCCGCCAGCTGCGGCGGCGCCGCGTCGAACTCCCCCTGCGCGTACGCGCCCAGCACCTGCGCCACGCGCTCCAGCGCGCCAGCCTCCTGCGCCCCGGCCGCGTTGATCGC
This sequence comes from uncultured Pseudomonadota bacterium, assembly GCA_963736345.1. GTDB lineage: Bacteria > Myxococcota > Myxococcia > Myxococcales > Anaeromyxobacteraceae > Anaeromyxobacter. The sequence goes on from CAVTOU010000018.1 coordinate 206,714, forward strand.
CCGTGCCGCGGCCAGCGCCGCCCCTTCCAGCGCCGCCTCGTCCACCCGCGCCCCGGACCGCGCCGCGGCCTCGAGCCGCGACCAGGCCCCGTCCTGCTCCTGGCGCAGGCGCTCCTGCGCCTGGCGGACCTCCTCGTCGCGGCGGGCGGCCGCCTCGCGTTGCCCGGCCAGCTCCCGCTCGCGCCGCTCCGCCGCCTGGCGCGCCTCGCCCAGCTCGCGGCGCAGCCCGGCCGCCTCGGCACGCAGCGCCTCCGCCGCCTGCCAGGCCTGGCGCTCCTGGTTCTCCGCCTCTCGCGCCGCGCGCGCCGCACGCCCGGCCAGGACGGCGCCGGCCGCCACCACCCCGGCCGCCACCAGCACCGCGGCGGCCGCCAGCGCGATCCTCGCCCCCGGACCCGCCAGGATCGACATCGCCGGCAGCGCCACCAGCGCCAGGGCGGCCAGGAGGTGGGTGAGAAGCAGGTGCGAGCGCTTCGGCAAGGCGGGCCTCCGCGAAATCGTTATCATGCCGGCAAGGAAGCGGCCAACCTCCGTCACGACTGTACGCCCCTTGTGCGCGCGCCCCAAGCCGGCGCTCCCGTGTGAGCGGTAACTCGTAGTCCCAGGTTGCCCCGACAGTGCGCTGCGCTTCGACGGGGTGGGCTGGTGTGCGCGGGGTGCCTTGGTTGGCCGCTTCGCCCGGCGCCGGCGGTGTCGCGATTCTCAGCGGCGCCACGCTGGTGTCCCGGGCGGTACACCCACGGTACACCAGCGCGTCCGTCAGCTCGAAGCGCCGGCATCCGGACGCTCCGGGTGGCAGGCCACCCCACTGGACTCGAGCATCTGGGAGAGCGTGGCACCCGCCGGCACCATGGGAAGGACGTCCAGCTCGGCGCAGACGCGGACGTCCACCACCGCCGGCGAGCCCCGGTGCGCCAGCGCCTGCGCGATGGCGCCGTCCAGCTCCGCGGCGCTGGCCGCGCGCAACCCCAGACATCCGTAGGCCCCGGCCAGCCGGGCCAGGTCGGGGCGGCCCGAGAGGTCGGTGGCAGCGAAGCGGCGCGCGTGGAACAGCCGCTGCACCTGGCGAACCATGCCCAGGCCGCGGTTGTTGAGCACGAACAGCTTGAGCTCCAGCTCCAGGTCGGCGGCGGTGGCCAGGTCCTGGAGCGTCATCTGGAAGCTGCCGTCGCCGTCGATCCCCACCACCAGCGCCCCGGGGCGCCCGAGCTGCGCGCCGATGGCGGCGGGAAGGCAGAACCCCATGGTCCCGAACCCGCCCGAGGTGATGAAGTCGCGCGGCCCGCGCGCGCGCCAGCGCTGGGCGGCGAACATCTGGTGCTGGCCCACGCCGGTGGTGACCACCGCATCGCCGGGGACGCGCGCCTGGATGCGATCGACCACGTCCGGCGCGTGGAGCGGCTCGCCGGGCGGCGGCGGGCGGTGCGGGGTACGACGCAGGCTGGCCAGCTCGGCACGCCAGGCGGGCGAGACGGCGCGGCCCGCGCCTCGCCCAGTGCCGCCAGCAGCGCCCGGACCACCTCGCCCAGGTCGCCGTGCAGCGCCAGGGAGCCCGCGGGGCCGCGCCGGAGCTCCAGCGCGTCGATGTCGGCCTGGACGATCCGCCCTGCCGGGGCGAAGCCGGCCTGGTCGCCGATGCCGCGATCGGAGAGGCGCGCTCCCAGGGCCATGACCAGGTCGGCGCGCTGGACCGCCCGGTTGGCGTGGGCGTGGCCGTGCATGCCGATCATGCCCAGCCACAGCGGGTGGTCCTCCGGGATCGCGCCCTTCCCGTTCAGGCTGGTGACGAAGGGGAGCTCGAACCGCTCCGCCAGCTCGCGGACGGAGGCGGTCGCCCCGCTGCTCCGGACGCCGCCGCCCAGGTACAGGAGGGGCCGCGCTGCGCCGGCCAGCAGCCGCGCGGCCTGGCCCACGGCTGCGGGCGGCGCGGGCCGCGGCCGCTGGGCGGGCGCTCGCCGGTACGGGACCGGGGTGGGCGCGAGCTGCATGTCCTTCGGGATGTCGACCAGGACCGGGCCGGGCCGGCCGGTGCGGGCCAGCCGGAAGGCCTCGGCCAGGGTCCCGGCCAGCGCGTCCGGCTCGCGCACCACCACGCTCAGCTTGGTGATGGGCCGGGTGATGGCGACGATGTCCGCCTCCTGGAACGCGCCGGTGCCGGCCTGCGCGGTGGGGACGTTGCCGGTGATGGCCACCAGCGGAACGCGATCGTGGAACGCGTCGGCGATGCCGGTCACCAGATTCGTCGCGCCCGGGCCGGAGGTGGCCAGGCAAACGCCCACCCGGCCGGTGGCGTGCGCGTATCCCTCGGCCGCGTGGGCCGCGACCTGCTCGTGGCGCACCAGCACGTGGGTGACGGACGGCGCCAGGCGTGCGTGCGCGTCGTAGACGGGAAGGATGTTGCCGCCGGGGATCCCGAACGCGTACTCGACCTCCTCCGCCTCCAGCGCCCGCCACAGCGCCTCGGCCACGGTCGTCGATCCGGTCATGGGTGCATCTCCTCTCGGGCGCGCGCCGGCCGGCGCCCCGATGCGTCCGCGGCGGCGGGGCCGGCGCTCGCGCCAGGGCGCGGTGCCAGATGCGATGGGGCTCTTGGATAGGACGGGCGCGGACCGCGCCCGGGTGCGCCGTCCGGGGGGACGGCCCTAGCCGAGAAGTCGTACGGCCACCGCGCCCGGGAGGTCCGAGAGGATCGGCGAGCTCTGCGCGCGGAGGACGTTCACGGCCGGTTCCTTGGACACACGATACAGGTGCCGCCCGCGGGCGTAAAGGTCGTCGACGCAAGTCCCCGCCATGGCGGTGTCCCGGCACTGTCCGCGAATCGAATCGCCGCAGGGCCGGCTCATCCGAGCGCGCCGCCGGCGGCCCCGCCGCCGCCCGTCGCTACTTCCCCCTGGCCCGGATGGGCAGGAACAGCTGGAAGGTGGGCGCGGGCGGCTGGCCCGGGGCGGCCCCGGCCGCCACCGTGAACCCGAACCCGCTCCCCACCGAGAGCCCGCTGCGCTTCAGCCACACGAAGTACAGCTCGGCCCAGCAGTCGACCACCCTGGACGGATCGCCCCGGTACTCGTAGCGGGCGTAGGTGCCGCCGGGAACGTTCTGCACCAGGTCGGGATCGTCGACCCGGGCGGCGGACGGGATCTCGATGCCCACGTCGAAGATGCTGTCCTCCGGGGCGACCAGGCCCGGGATGGACTTTCCGATCACGACCAGCCGGGCCCCCGGCATGACCCACCCGCGCCGCTCGCTGTCGGCGCGCAGGCCGCCCAGCACCGGCTCGATGGCGGCCGGATCGCTCGGGCTGCCCTTGGTCCTCACGAACAGCACCCGGAACGACCCGAGCGTCTCGAGCCTCACCTGCGACGGATCGACGAAGACGAACGGCTTGGGACCCTCCGCCGCCGAGCCCGCCGGGAACGGATAGCTCGAGGGCGATCGCAGGTTCCGCGGGGGGAACGAGTACAGGCTCTTGAAGGAGCGGGCGAAGTTGGAGGGCGACGAGAAGCCCAGCAGGTCGGAGACCTCGTTCACGGTGAGTGTGGAGTCGTTCGAGAGGAAGTGGTAGGCCATCTCCAGCCGGCGCCGCTTGACGTACTCCTGCGGGGACATCCCCGCCACCCGCTTGAACACCCGGTGGAAGTGAAATCGAGAGAAGCAGGCGATGGTGGCCAGCGCCCGCAGATCGAGCGCATCGCCCAGGTGATCGTCGATGTAGATGAGCGTGCGATTGATCCGCTTGATGTGGTCAGCGGAGGTGTTCTCCATTCGCCTCACCCGCCCTGAGGTGAAGCTACCCCGGCGCGGCGGGCCGTTCAAGGAGGGCTACGAGCCGAACGCCTTCTCGATCTCCGCCACCTGGGCCTGGTCGATCATGACCACCGGCCCGAGGCTGCGGCAGGCGACCAGTGCCCGGGCGCTGTACTCGGCCACCTCCAGCCGGTCGAAGGCCTGGATCAGGCCGTTCCCGGTGACGAGGATGCAGTCGTTCTGCACCAGCGCCAGCGGCGTGCCCGGCGCGAACACCGCCGCCGTCTTCTCCGGGTCGAGGAAGGTCGCGCCGAAGGGAAGGCGGGGGACGTTGCGCAGCATGATGTAGCACTCGGGGATGGTGCGCGAGTCGAACCGCTGCTCGGTCACGGCGAAGGCCATGATGCTGGGCGGGTGGGCGATGATGACCGCGTTGACGTGCGGCTGCTGGGCGTAGATGTGCTGGTGCAGGTGCACCGAACGGCTGGGCAGCTTGCCGGCCTCGCGCCGGCCCTCCTCGATCCGCACCAGGTCGCCGACCTCCAGGTACTTGCGATCCACCAGGTAGGGCGTGATCAGGAACGAGCGTTCGTCGAGCCGCTGCGAGAAGGTCCCCTGGGTGCTGGTGAAGAGCTTCTGGTCGCAGGCGCGCCGGATCAGGTCCACCATCTCCTGCCGCGCCTGCCGCTCGCGGCTGGAGTGGCCGCGCGGCGTGAACTCGTCCAGGCGGACGCTCTGCTTCTGGGCCGAGAGCTGGATCTCCTTCTCGCCCAGGCCGGTGGGGGTGCCGATGCGGCGCGCGGCGATCTCCAGGCGTGCGCAGAAATCCAGCGTCTCGAAGGCCATGAAGGCGCCGAACAGGTCCGGGGCGCCCACCACCGCGCCGTGGTTCTCGAGCATGACCGCGTTGCAGCCCCGGGCGAACACCTTGGCGATCTTCGCGCCCAGGTCGGCGCTTCCGGGGAGGCCGTACTCGGCCATCCCCGCCTCGCCGCAGACGAGGTGCATGTTGGGGATGAGCGACGTGTCCGGGATCTTCCGGACCAGGCTGAAGGCCACCAGCGCCGGCGGGTGGGCGTGGACGATGGCGCGGAGATCGGGACGGCGCTGGTAGATCCACTGGTGGAAGGGGAGCTCGACCGAGGGGCGGTGCGGACCGCTGACCTTCCCGTCGGGCGTCACCCGCATGATGTCCGCGGGGGTGAGCGAGCCCTTGTCCACCCCGGCCGGCGTGATCCACAGGTCCCCGTTCTCCTCGAGGATGGAGAGGTTCCCGCCCGAGGTGGTGGTCATGCCGTAGCCGTAGATCCGGTCCATGGTCATGACGATCTGCTGGGCGGGGTGAAGCAGCTCGAAGTTCACGCGTGGCCTCCGTGGTGGCTGGTGGTGGAGCTGCCCTAGGGCGGCGGGACCACGCCGATGGTGAGCAGGATGTTGGCGTAGATGCGCTGCTCGCCGGTGGCGATGACCAGGGTGGTGTTGCGGTCGCGTGCCGCATCGTAGAACTGGAAGCGCCCCAGCGACTGCAGCGGAACGCCCTTCCCGAGCACGCGCCGGAAGTCTGCCAAGATGGCGGGCTCGGGGCCCTTCTCCGGCACCATCACCTCGGCGGCCTCGATGGGAATGGCGCCGGCCAGCACCTCGAGCACCTGCACCGCGTCCAGCACCCCGGGCGCGAGGTTCAGGTAGACGCGGGTGGCCTCGGGCGGACCGCCGGTGCCGAAGGGATAGTTCCCGTCGCCGATGAGCACCTTGGACCCGTGCCCGGCCCCGCCCAGGGCGCGCAGGAGCTCCGGGTGGAGCAGGTTGGACTTCAGCATGACGCCTTGCCTCGCTCGAGGATGGGTTCCAGCCGCGGGCTGGCCTCGTCCCAGTCCGCGCTGCGGGTCGGTTGGTAGGTGCGGAGCGGAAAGGTCGACCTCACCACCTCGCGGGCCTCGTCCCAGGAAGCGAGCGCGCCGTCGGCGATGGCCTGGGCCAGCAGGTTCCCTGCGGCGGTGGCCTCCATCGGCCCGGCCAGCACCGGCCGGCCGCAGGCGTCGGCCGCCATCTGGCAGAGGAGCTGGTTCTGCGAGCCCCCGCCCATGATGTGGATCACGTCCAGCCGGGCCCCGAGCAGCGACTCCAGAGCCCGGAGCGTGCCCCGGTACTTCCAGGCCAGGCTCTCCAGCGCCACCCGCAGGACGTCGGCGCGCCCCTGGGGCACCGGCTGGCCGGTGGCGGCGCAGGACCCCTGGATGGCCGCCGGCATGTCGTCGGGCGTGTTGAAGGACGGGTGATCGGGGTCGATGATCGCCTGGAAGGGCCGGGCGGCCGCGGCCATGGCCGCCAGCGCCTCGTAGCCCAGGTCCTCGCCGGCGCGGGCCCAGATGCGCCGGCACTCCTGGACCAGCCACAGGCCGCAGATGTTCTTGAGGAGCCGGACCGTGCCGCCCACCCCGCCCTCGTTGGTGAAGGCCAGGGTGCGGACGCTCTCGTTGACGATGGGCGCGGCGGAGACGGTGCCCATGAGCGACCAGGTCCCCGAGCTGATGTAGGCGTACCGTGCCGACCGGGCCGGCACCGCCGCCACCGCCGAGCCGGTGTCGTGGGCGGCGGGCGCGACCACCTGCACCCCCGGCGCGCCGATGCGGTCCGCCACGGCGGGTAGCAGCGGGCCCAGGCGCGTCCCGGGCTGGACCACGGGCGGGAAGATGCCGGCCGGGATCCCCACCCGCTCCATCAGCGCGCCGGCCCAGGCCTTCCCGGCCACGTCGTAGCACTGGCTGGTGGTGGCGATGGTGTACTCACCCGCCTTCTCGCCGCAGAGCCAGTAGTGGAACAGGTCCGGCATCATGAGCAGCCGGTCGGCGGCCGCCAGCGAGGGCGAGCGCTCCTCCGCCATGGCGTAGAGCTGGAAGAGCGTGTTCAGCTGGAGGATCTGGATCCCGGTGGCCGCGAACACCTCGGCCCGCGGCACCTTCGCGAAGAGGCGCGCCGGCACGCCGTCGGTGCGGTGATCGCGGTAGTGGTACGGGTTACCCAGGAGCGCGCCGTTGCGATCGAGCAGCGCGCAGTCCACGCCCCAGCTGTCCACCCCCACGCTCCGCAGCCCGGCGCCCTCGCCGGCGGCCGCGGCCAGGCCGGCCAGGATCTCCTCGAACATGCGCAGCACGTCCCAGTGCAGGTGGCCGGCCACCCGCACCGGGCCGTTCCGGAACCGGTGCACCTCCCGCAGCGAGAGGCGCCGGCCCTCGAGCCGACCCACCACCACCCGGCCGCTCTCGGCGCCCAGATCGACGGCGGCGTATGGTCCGGACATCGCCTCTCCACCCGCGCGGATCCGGGGACCGGCCTACACCTCCCCGCAGATCGACACCTTCATCCCCAGCCCGTCCATGGCGGCCGCCTTGGCCCAGAGCGCCTTCCTGGCCCCGGCCTTGTCGGGCGCGTAGGCCACCTGGATGTGGTTGGCCTTGTGGCGGCCCATGAACTGGTCGCGGGTGATGCCCTTCATGACCAGGTTCATGATGGGCCACTCCGGGTTGGTGAGCCGCCAGCGCTCCTCCATCTCCTGCGGGGGCAGCGCCACCGAGGTGCCCACCCCCAGGTCGCAGTTGAGGCGGCCCTTCTCCACGAAGACCCGGCTCCACACCACCTCGCCCGGCCTGCACATGCCGCGGATGGTCCCGCCGCCCAGCGCGAAGAACATGGGCGACTGGCGCATCGAGACGGAGCCGCGGTATCCGCCCTGGATGTGGGCGGGCGGAACCGCGCCCGAGATCTCCAGCACCCACACGAAGTCGTCGACCCCCTCGCCCTGGAAGGCGCGCCCCCAGCGCACGTCGTGGAGCGTGGTCTCGGGCGAGAAGCCCAGCTTCTTCCACAGGCCGTTGGTGACGAGGGCGTCCACCCCGGCGCACTCGTCGACCTCGTTGAAGTGCGGAAGTGCCTCGCCCGCGTACAGTTCGCGCTGCCCGCCCTCGGCGTAGGCCGGCGGCCGCTCCACGTTGTTGAGCAGGCCCTCGACCAGGTCCGAGGCGGGCATGAGGTCCTTGAGCCCCTGCTGGTACTGGATGCCGATGAGGGCGCAGCCGAACTCGTCGGCCATGCGCAGGGCGGCCACGTACATGCGGCACTGCTCCAGCACCTGCCGCTCGGTGAGCTCGGTCTTCTCGTCCTGGCCCAGCTTGAAGGTCATGCCGCGGTCGAGGAGCCACTGGTACACGGCACGTGCCTCGGCGTCGGTGATGGTGCGGCACCGGGCGTAGAGGGCCGACTGGCTGAGCCGCTCCTTGTAGATCCCCAGCGGGAAGAGCAGCTCGTCCTGGATGATGGCGTTGTACATGCCCATGCATCCCTCGTCGAAGATGCCCATGATCGACTTGCGCGCCCGAAGCTCCTCGGCGAACCGCGCGCCCAGCTTGGCCGCGCCGGCTGGCGCGTCCTTGGCAGAGAACGAGGACACGTGCGAGGCGTCCTGCTTCACCACCCCGCGCTCGAACCAGCTCTGCAGCCCCTTCACGAAGAAGGGATCGGTGAAGTCCTCGCTCCACAGGGTGCCGTACTTGCGGTCCGCCTTGGTGAGCGAGCCGTTCAGGTTCAGCATCCCCACCAGCCCGGGGAACTGGCCGCTCCAGTTGCTGACGGTGAGGACCGGGCCCTCGCGATCGAGCAGGCCGGGCAGCACATGGTGCGTGTACTGCCAGACCGCCTCCGCCACCACCACCGGCGCGTCCTTCGGGATCTTGCGGAACACCTGCAGCCCCATCTTCTGGCTGTCGATGAAGCCGTGCTTCTTCTCCGGGTCGTACGGATGGGCGCGCTTCACCTTGACGCCCTCGCGCTGGCAAGCGGCCGTGAACTGCGCCTCCATGGCGGCCTGGGCCGACTCGCAGGTCTGGTTGGCCGAGGGGCGCAGATCTCCACTCGCGACGAGGTAGACGGTCTTCATGACGTGCGTGCTCCTTGTGAGGCTTGCGGACGATCCTGCATCTCGCGCGAGGCAAGCCCGTGAACGCGCCCGAGCCCGAGCCCGAGCCCGGCCTCGTCGGGCTGGGGCGCGGGCTCGTTCACGTGCCCGGGTTCTACGTCTAGTCGTACAGCAGCGGCTTCATCTCGGGCGAATCGATGTTGGTCTTGTCGTACCACTTGAACCCGGTATCGATGTTCTTCTCCACCTTCTCGCCCTTCATCGCCTTGACGGCGGCCTCGACGGCCTTGAACCCGATGCCGACCGGATCCTGGGAGACCGCACCGGCCTCGGCGCCGCTGCGGACCGCGTCCTTCTGCTGCTTGCCGGCGTCGTAGCCGATGACCACGATCTTGCCGACCTTGTTGAGCTCCTTGACCCCGTTGAGGACGCCGATGATCGAGCCCTCGTTGGCGCCGAAGAAGCCCTTCAGGTTCGGATGTGCCTGGATGATGGCCTTGGCCAGGTCGGTCGACTTGAGCTGATCGCCGCCGCCGTACTGCACGTCGACCACCTTGATGTTGGGGTGCTTCTTCATCTCGTTGAGGAAGCCGGTGCCGCGGTCGATGCCGGTGCGGCTGGTCTGGTCGTGGATGATGGCCGCGACCTCGCCGGAGTCGCCGATGAGCTCGGCCATCTTCTTGGCGGCGAAGCCGGCCGCCGCGATGTTGTCGGTGGCGGCGGTGGCCACCGGGATGTCGCTGTCCACGCCCGAGTCGAACCCGACCACCGGGATCTTGGCGGCCTGCGCCTTCTGGAGCAGCGGGACGGCCGCCTTCGAGTCGAGGGCGGCGAAGCAGAGGGCCGCCGGCTTCTTGGCCAGCGCGGCCTGCAGCATCTCCATCTGCTTGTCGACCTGGGACTCGTTCTCCGGCCCCTCGAACGTGATCTTCACCTTGTACTGCTTGGCCGCCTTCTCCGCGCCCAGCTTCACGGCCTGCCAGAACTGGTGCTGGAAGCCCTTGGAGATGACCGGGATGTACGGCTCCGCGGCTCTCGCGGCGGGGGCGCTGACGGCCAGCGCCGCCGCGACGATGAGCTTCACCAGGTTGCTCGTCAGTTTCTTCATCGCGATTCCCTCTCTGCGAAATCGACTCCGGGTGAGCGTGCTCTGCTAAAGATATGTTGCTTCTCCTCCTCTGTTACACCTCCTTGCGGCGGCGTCGCTGCAGGGGCCGGCCGGGTCAGGTCCGGCGGCGGCGCCGGATGATGTCCAGATAGACGGCCAGGAGCAGGATCACCCCCGTGATCACCGTCTGCCACTCCTGCGGCACCGACAGGATGCGCAGGCCGTTCGTGAGCGTGCTGATGATGAAGGCGCCGATGACCGTGCCCAGGATGGTCCCTTCGCCTCCCGAGAGCGACGTCCCGCCGATCACCGCCGCGGCGATGGCGTCGAGCTCGTAGCCGAAGCCGAGGGAGGGCTGGGCCGAGTTGAGCCGGGCGGCGATGAGCACCCCGGCGACCCCGGCGAAGAGCCCGCTCACGCCGTAGACGGCGATCTTCCAGCGGTCCACGTTGACGCCCGAGAGCCGGGTCGCCTCCTCGTTGGAGCCGAGCGCGAAGGTGTATCGCCCCAGCGACGTCTTGGAGAGGACCAGGCTGGCGATGATGGCCCCCACGAACAGCACCAGGACCAGGTTCGGGACCGGGAACCCGGGGATGAACGAGCCCATGGCCACGCTGTTGAAGAGGGGCGTGTCGTTGAAGTAGATGGGCCGCAGGCTGGAGAACACCAGCGCCAGCCCCTTGGCGACGTTGAGGACGCCGAGCGTGGCGATGAAGGGCGGGAGCTTGGCCTTGGCGATGAGGACCCCGTTCACCATCCCCGCCACCGCCCCGGTGGCCATCCCCCCCAGGATCCCCAGCGGGACGGGCAGGTGCCAGTTGGTGACGAGCACGCCGGTCATGACCGCCGAGAGCGTCATGACCGTGCCGATGGAGAGGTCGATCCCGGCGGTGATGATGACGAAGGTGACCCCCAGCGCCAGCACCCCGTTCACCGTGGTGGCGATGAGGATCCCGATCAGGTTGTCGACCTGGAAGAAGTTGGGCGAGGCCAGCGAGAACACGACCAGCAGCAGGAACAGCGCCCCGAAGGCCAGCAGCCGCTGCATGGCGTCCATGTGGACGAAGCTGGACAGGGAGAACGTGCGCGAGCGCGACTCGGTCTGGGCCAGCTGGTCGGACATGGCTCCCTCGGTCTAGGCGGACGCGGGCGGCGCTTCGGTCTTGAGGACGGCGGTCTGGCGCTGGGTGGCGAAGGTCATGACCTGCTCCTGGGTGGGGCCGGCCTGGAGCTCGCCGGTCACCCGCCCCTCGCACATGACCACGATGCGGTGGCTCATGCGGAGCAGCTCCGGCAGCTCGGACGAGATCATGATGATCGACTTGCCCTGCCGGGCCAGGTCGTTGAGCAGCTTGTAGATCTCGCTCTTGGCCCCCACGTCGATGCCGCGCGTCGGTTCGTCGAAGATGAGGACGCGGGTGTCGGCGGTGAGCCACTTCCCCACCACCACCTTCTGCTGGTTGCCGCCGGAGAGGTTGCGAGCAAGCTGCTTGACGCTGGGCGTGCGGACGCGCAGCGCGGCCACGTACCGCTCGGCGTTGGCGCGGGTCTCGGACGTCTTCACCACCCCCAGCCAGCCGAGGAAGCGGCGCAGGGAGGCGAGCACCATGTTGGTCTCGACGTCCATGCCCAGCGCCAGCCCGTAGCGCTTGCGGTCCTCGGAGAGATAGGCGATGCCGTGGCGCACCGCGTCGGCCGGGGTGTGGATCTCGACCTTCTTGCCCTCCACCCATACCTCGCCCGCGTCCTTCCGGTCGGCGCCGAAGATGGCGCGCGCCACCTCGGTCCGGCCGGCGCCCACCAGCCCGGCGAACCCGAGGATCTCGCCGCGGTGCAGCTCGAAGCTCACGTCCTGGATGACGCGCCCGCGACGCAGGTTCTTCACCTCCAGGACCACCTCCCGGCTGGGGGTCTCCGGGACCTCCGGGGTGGCCTCGTAGATGATCCGGCCGACCATCATGGAGATGATCCGCTCGATGGTGGCGGCCGGGGTGGCGACCGTGTCCACGTAGCGCCCGTCGCGCATGACCGTGATCCGGTCGGAGATCTGCTTCAGCTCCTCCAGCCGGTGGCTGATGTGCACCACCCCCACGCCCTTCTCCCGGAGCTGCCGGATGATGCGGAACAGGTCGGCGATCTCCGTGTCGGTCAGCGCCGCGGTGGGCTCGTCCATGATCAGGACTTCGGAGTTGTAGGAGAGCGCCTTGGCGATCTCGACCATCTGCTGCTTGGCCACGGTCAGCTCGGCCACCCGGGCCCGCGGGTCCAGGTCGAGGTTCATGAGGTCGAGGAGCTTCTGGGCCCGGGCGGTGATCTCCCGCTCGTCGAGGACGAACGAGGGACGCCGCCGCGGCTCGCGCCCGATGAAGATGTTGTGGGCGACGGTGAGGTGCGGCATGAGGTTCAGCTCCTGGTGGATCATGCTGATCCCCAGGAGCTGCGCGGCGCGCGGGTTCGGGATCTCGACCTCGCGCCCCTTGTAGAGGATCTTGCCCGCGTCCTTGGAGTAGACGCCGGCCAGGATCTTCATGAGGGTGGACTTGCCGGCCCCGTTCTCGCCCACCAGCGCGTGGACCTCGCCCGGCAGCAGCTCGAAGTGCGCCTGGCTCAGCGCCTGGACGCCGGGGAACGACTTGTCGATCCCCTCCATCTGCACGAGCGGCATCACCACGCGTCACCCCCGGTCCGGACCGGCAGCGGTCGCAGGCTTCCACCATCCATACCAGGCCGCGCCCGGGCCGCCTACCATCTCGCCTTGGCTGGAGGAGCGGTCCGGCCGGGCGCGCGTTCCGGCCTACTATAACGTTTAGGTAAAGGATTTGTGGAAAGTTCGGGCAGCTCGCGACCGGGAGGTAGCCGGCACCCGGGCCCCGCGAGGGACGGCGCCGGCTGGAGCTCCGGACCGGCCGCATCCCGCCCGGGGCTCGCCATGCCGCGCTGCGGCTTCGCCCCTACCCGGCCGCCTTCGCCCGCGCCACCTGCTGCGCCTGGATGGCGGTCAGGATGATGGTGAAGACGATGTCCTCCACCAGGCAGCCTCGGGAGAGGTCGTTCACCGGCTTGGCCAGCCCCTGCAGCATGGGGCCCATGCTGACCACGCCGGCGGAGCGCTGCACCGCCTTGTAGGTCACGTTGCCGGTGTTCAGGTCCGGGAAGACGAACACCGTCGCCTGCCCCGCCACCTTGGAGCGCGGCGCCTTCTGGCGCGCCACGTCAGGCATGACCGCGGCGTCGTACTGCAGCGGGCCGTCGATGGGCAGGTCGGGCCGGAGCCCCTGCGCGATCTCGGTGGCCTTCTTCACCTTCTCGACGTCCTCGCCCGCGCCGGAGGTGCCCGGTGGAGTAGGAGAGCATGGCCACCCGGGGCGGGATGCCGAAGGCCAGCGGCCGAGTCGGCGCTCTGGATGGCGATGTCGGCCAGCTGCTCGGCGGTCGGGTTGGGGTTCACGGCGCAGTCGCCGAACACCAGCACCTGCTCGGGCAGGCACATGAAGAACACGCTCGACACCAGGTCGCAGCCCGGCGCGGTCTTGATGATCTGCAGCGCCGGCCGGATGGTGTGGGCGGTGGTGTGGACCGCGCCCGAGACCAGGCCGTCGGCCTCGTCCAGCGCCATCATCATCGTGCCCGATCATGATGGGGTCGGAGAGCTCCTGGATGGCCAGCTCCGGCGTCATGCCCTTGGCCTTGCGCCGCTCCACCAGCGGGTCCACGTAGCGCCCCGCCACCTTGGCAGGGGTCGACGATCTCGAGCCCGGGGGGCAGCGTCACGCCCTGGCGCGCCGCCACCTCGCGGATCTCGTCGGGGTTGCCGAGCAGCACGCACTGGGCGATGCCGCGCGACTGGACCGTGGCCGCGGCCGTGACGGTGCGCGGCTCGGCCCCCTCGGGCAGCACGATCCGCTTCACGTCGGCGCGGGCCGCCTCGATGAGCCGGTGGCGGAAGGCCGGCGGCGAGAGGCGCGGCTCGCGGCTGGCGCTCCCGAAGCTGCGCAGCCACTCGGAGTCGATCCGGTCGGCCACGAAGTTCATGGTGCGCTCGACCCGCTCCCGATCGTCGGAGGGGATCTCCGGGCTGAGGGTGCTCACCCGGGTGGCGGCGCCGTAGCTGCCGTCCTCCACCGACAGGAGCGGCAGCCCGGCGTCGAAGGCCTTCTTGCAGAGCGCCAGGATGCCGGCGTCCGGCTCCAGGCCGCCGGTGAGGAGCACCCCGGCCAGCGCGGTGCCGGCCGTGGCGGTCATGGCCGCCGCCAGGAGCACGTCGTTCCGGTCCCCGGGGGTGATGACCAGCGTGCCGGGCTTGAGCGCCTTGAGGGCGTTGGGCACGGTCATGGCGCACACCGCCACGTCCCGCACCCGCCGGGTCCGGGCCTGGCCGGGGAAGAGCACGCGGGCCGAGAGCGCCTGGGCCACGTCGCTGGTGCGCGGCGTGGCCAGCTCGATGTTGCACGGCACCATGGCCACCGTGCGGAGCTTCTCCGCTGCCAGCGCGGTCCTGTGCGCGGCCAGCAGCACCTCGTGCGCGGTCATGCCATGGCACCCCTCGCACGGCCCCCAGGTCGGGCCCAGGCCGTCGACCTCGATGTGCTGGCGCGCCACCGGCCCGTTGCAGACCCGGTTCAGGATGCAGCCCACCGTGCCGACCCTCGACCATGGCGCCGTAAGCCGCGGGCGGCGATGGCCACCGCGCCGGCGACCTCGGCCGGGCTCTGATCGCGGGGCGAGGCCACCAGCACGAGCTCGGCGTCGAGCGCCCGCAGCATGAGCGCGTTGACGCGGGTCGAGTACACCATGCCCGGCTCCGGGACCATGCCCTCGGCCACCAGCACGTCGGCGCCCTTGGCGGCGCGGCCGGCGATGTCCACCACCTGCTCCATCAGCGTCTGGTCGTCGCCGTGGGCCAGCAGCTCCTCCGCCACCTGGCGCGTGATGGGCGCGGGCGGGGAGAGGTGCGCCCCGAGCTGCACCAGCTCGACCGAGTGATCCTCGCCGCGGCCGGCGATGGGCTTCACGAAGGCGACGCGCAGGCCCTGGCGATCGAGGGCGCGGACGATACCCAGGCAGGCGGTGGTGAGCCCGACGTGGCGACCGGCGGGGGCGACGAGGAGGGTGGTGGGCATGGCAGGCTCCGTGGGCTAGGCGCGCGGGGCACGCACCTGGGCGATCTCGGCGGTGTCCATCGCGATCATGAGCTCCTCGTTGGTCGGGACCACCACCGCCTGGGGGCGGAAGCCGCGGCTGATGCGGCCCTGGGTGCTCGCGGCCGTGCCTGGCGTTAGGCGCCGGGTCGAGCTCCAGCCCCAGGAACCCGAGCTGCTCCACGACCCGGGCGCGCACCTGGGTCGAGTTCTCGCCGATGCCGCCGGTGAAGACGAGCGCGTCGAGCCGGCCCAGCGGGACCACCAGCGCCGCCAGCGCCTTGGCCAGCGACGTAGCAGAAGATGTCGAGGGCCAGCGCGGGCGCGCTCGTTGCCCGTTGGCCGCCGCCTCCTCCACCGTGCGCATGTCGTTGGAGAGGCCGGAGACGCCGAGCAGGCCCGACTTCTTGTTGAGGGCGTCGAGGACCTTCTTCGCGGGCTCGCCGAGCGCGGTGGCCATGTGGCCGATGATGGCGGGATCGACCGAGCCGCTGCGCGTCCCCATCATCACGCCCTCGAGCGGCGTCAGGCCCATGGTCGTGTCCACGCTCTTGCCGTTCCGCACCGCGGTGCAGGAGCAGCCGTTGCCCAGGTGCGCGGTGACCAGGGCGTGGTCGGCGGCGGGCAGCCCCGTCTGCACGCAGCGCCTGACGGGCCACGAAGCGGTGGCTGGTGCCGTGGAAGCCGTACCGCCGAACGCCGTGCTGCTCCAGCCACTCGTACGGCACCGGGTAGGTGTAGGCCACGGGCGGCATGGTCTGGTGGAAGGCGGTGTCGAAGACGGCCACCTGGAGCAGCCCGGGGAAGAGCTCCTGGGCGACCTGGATGCCGAGCAGGTTGGGCGGGTTGTGGAGCGGACCCGAGCGGGATGCACTCCTCGATCTTGGCGACCACCTCCGGGGTGATGGCCATCGAGCCCGGAGAACTTCGACCCGCCGTGAACGACGCGGTGCCCGATGCCCAGCAGGCCGTCGGCGAGGCCGCGCCTCGCGGAGCAGCTCGACGACCGCCCGGAGCGCGGCGTCGTGCCCGGCGCCGGGGATGGTCGCGCGAGGACTTCTGGCCGTCGCGCTTCCAGTCGAGGCGTGGCCTGCGGCTGCCCGAGCCGCTGGGCGATGCCGCTGATGAGCTCGCGCGAGCCCGTCCGGATCGATGACGGCGAACTTGGCCGAGGAGGAGCCGCAGTTGAGGACGAGGACGTTCATGGTCGTGTGGTGGGTCCGGTCTTGCCGCCGCGCCAGCCTGCACGGTGACGCGTTGCGTTCGAAGCCACGATAAACCCGTTTCGGGCCTCCGTGGTGGAAGGCGTCGCTCCGGCCGGGAGGTGGCGACAAGGGATCGCACCCGCGGAATGCATGCTGCGTGCCGCCAGCCGCACGGCAGGCCGGCCGGGGCTTGCTGGCGCAGGTCCTAATTCCGGGGCACTGCGGGTGTTCCATGGGCGGTAAGCGCCGGTTCGCAGCGGCGCCCGCAGGCCTACCCAGGAGGAGCATGTGTTCCGGACCGTTTCGCAGGTGACCCAGCCCGCCGAGCAGCCCGTTAGAGTGGCGGAACCGCGGCCGCCCACCGACCCGAAGCGCCGAGGCGGGCGCCGGAGCTCCTTCATGACCCGGAATCGGATCCTGCTCGTCACCGGCATCCTCGTCCTGGCCGCCGGGCTCGGCTGGTGGCGGGTGCGGGCGGCGCGATTGACCGAGACCTTCAAGTACGAGACCGCCGCGGTCGACCGCGGCCGGCTCGTGGCCAAGGTGACGGCCACCGGAACGCTCTCCGCCCTCGTCACGGTACAGGTGGGCAGCCAGGTCTCGGGCACCATCGCCTCGCTGGACGCCGACTTCAACTCGCAGGTGAAGAAGGGCCAGGTCATCGCCACCATCGACCCGCGCATCTTCCAGGCCTCGGTCGAGCAGGCCCGCGCCAACGTGGTGGCGGCCCAGGGCAACCTGGCCAAGGCGCAGGCGCAGGCCGTCGACGCGAGCCGGCAGGCGCAGCGGCAGAAGGATCTCGGCGAGCGCAAGCTGGTGGCCCAGGCCGACGTCGACACGGCGCAGTCCAACGCCGAGGCGGCCGCCGCCTCCGTCCAGGCGGCCCAGGGAAGCCTGGCCCAGGCCCGGGCCGCCCTCTCCCAGGCGCAGGTCAACCTCGCGTACACGAGGATCGTCTCGCCCACCAGCGGCGTGGTCATTTCCCGAAACGTGGACGTGGGCCAGACCGTGGCCGCCTCGCTCCAGGCCCCCACCATCTTCGTCATCGCCGAGGACCTGGCCAAGATGCAGGTGGACACCAGCGTCGCCGAGTCCGACGTGGGCCGGCTCCAGGCCGGCATGCCGGCGACGTTCAACGTCGACGCCTATCCCGGCCGCGTGTTCAAGGGCGCGGTGCGGCAGGTGCGCAACGCGCCCCAGACCGTGCAGAACGTGGTCACCTACGACGCGGTGGTGGACGTGGAGAACGCCGACCTGGCGCTCAAGCCGGGCATGACCGCCACCGTCACCTTCGTGTACGCGCAGAAGGACGACGCGGTCCGCCTGCCCAACGCGGCGCTGCGCTTCCGGCCCCCGCCCGGCATGCCGCGGCCCGCCGACGAGCAGGCGGGCGCGGCCAGCGCCAGCGGGGCGAACGGTACGAATGGCGCGACCGGCGGCGGCCAGCGCCGGGGCGGGCCGGACGCCGGCGCAGCGGGCGCGCCGCGCACGCGGCCGGAGCGGTCCGCCGATGGCGCGCGGGTCGTCTGGGTGCTCCGCAACGGGAGCCCCGCCCCGGCGCGTATCAAGACTGGCATCACCGACGGCACCAGCACCGAGCTGGTGGAGGGATCGCTCGCGCCCGGCGACCTGCTGATCACCGACGCCTCCGGCCCCGCCGGCTCCAACGCCGCCCGCTCCGGCGGCGGCCCCCGCAGCCCGAGGCTGTTCTAGGAGCCCGCCGTGCCGCTCCTGTACCTCGAGGACGTCTGGAAGACGTACGTGATGGGCGAGACCGAGCTCCACGCGCTGCGCGGCGTGACGCTCTCGGTGGAGCCCGGCGAGTTCACCGCCATCATGGGCGCGTCGGGATCGGGCAAGTCGACGCTCATGAACCTGCTGGGCTGCCTCGACCGTCCCACCCACGGCCGCTACCTGCTCGATGGCGAGGACGTCTCGGCGCTGCCGACCGACGCGCTGGCCGCCATCCGGAACCGGACCATCGGCTTCGTCTTCCAGAACTTCAACCTCCTCACCCGGACCTCGGCGGTCGAGAACGTCGAGCTGCCGCTGCTCTACGCCGGCGTCTCCGCCGCCGAGCGCCACGCCCGGGCGCGCGAGGCGCTCGAGCGCGTGGGCCTGGCCGACCGGGCCCACCACCACCCCAACCAGCTCTCGGGCGGACAGCAGCAGCGCGTGGCCGTCGCCCGCGCGCTGGTGAACCAGCCGCGGCTCTTGCTGGCCGACGAGCCCACCGGCAACCTGGACTCGCGCACCAGCGCGGAGGTGATGGCGCTCCTGCAGGAGCTGGGTCGCAGCGGCATCACGGTGGTGCTGGTCACGCACGAGGCCGACATCGCCGAGTACTCGTCCCGGGTGATCGTGATGCGCGACGGCCAGGTGCGGTCCGACGTGCGGCGGGCGGCCAGGGCGGCGGTGCCGCTGCCGCCGGCGCCCGACGACCTGCACGCCGATGCCATCGGAGGAGGCACGCCGTGACGCTCCTCCAGGTGCTCCGCGTGGCCCTGCGGGCGCTGGGGCGCTCCAAGATGCGCTCCTTCCTGACCACGCTCGGCATCGTCATCGGGGTGTCGGCGGTCATCGCCATGGTGGCCATCGGCGACGGCGCCAAGGCCCGGGTGCAGGCCAACTTCGACTCGATGGGCGCCAACATGCTGATGGTGATGCCGGGCACCACCACCTCGGGCGGCGCCCACGGCGGCTTCGGCAGCCTCCCCACCCTGACCTGGGACGACCTGACCGCCATCCAGACCCAGCTCAGCTCGGTGCGCTACGCCGTGCCCTACCTCCGCACCACCGCGTCGGTCGTCTCCGAGGACACGAACTGGACCACCCAGGTGGGAGGCACCGGCCCCGACTTCTTCGCCATCCGGAACTGGCCGGTCGCCAAGGGCTCCCTCTTCACCAGCTCCGATGTGGACGCCTCCACCAAGGTGATCGTGCTGGGGCAGACGGTCGCCACCGAGCTGTTCGGGGCGGGCGTGGACCCGGTCGGGCAACAGGTACGGGTCATGAACGTCCCGTTCCAGGTGATCGGGGTGCTCGCGCCCAAGGGGCAGTCGTCGTTCGGGCAGGATTTCGACGACGTGGTGGTCGTACCCCACACGACCTTCCGCGCCAAGATCCAGGGCGGGCTCAAGAACCTGATCCAGGGGGCCATCCAGGTGAGCGCCACCGGTGCCGACACCACCGGAGCCGCCGAGAACCAGATCCGCTCGCTCCTCCGCGACCGGCACCGGCTCGGCGACGGCAAGGACGACGACTTCTCCATCCGCAACATGGCCGAGATCGCCGCCGGCGCCGCCGACAGCGCCCGCACCATCACCAGCCTGCTCGCCATCATCGCCGCGGTCTCGCTGGTGGTCGGCGGGATAGGAATCATGAACATCATGCTGGTCTCGGTAACGGAGCGGACCCGTGAGATCGGCGTGCGCATGGCGGTCGGGGCGCGCTCGCGCGACATCCTGCTGCAGTTCCTGACCGAGGCACTGGCGCTCTCGACGGCGGGCGGCCTGGTGGGCGTGGTGGTGGGGGTGGCGGGCGCGCAGATCGCCTCGAAGGTGATGGCCTGGTCCGTGCTCTACCGCCCCGAGGTGATGCTGATCGCCGTGATATTCAGCGGCCTGGTCGGCATCGTCTTCGGGCTCTACCCGGCGCGCCGCGCCTCGCGCCTCGATCCCATCCAGGCGTTGAGGTTCGAATGACCAAGGACATCGCCATCGCGATCCTGCTCCTGGTTCCGGGGCTGGCGGCCGCGCAGGCCGCGGCTCCGGCCACGCCGGCGCCGCCCGCCCAGGCCGCGCCCGGCGCACCGGCGCCCGCGCCGACGATCATCGCGCTCCAGCAGGCGGAGCAGTCGGCCCTGGCCCACCTGCCGCAGCTCCGCCAGGCGCAGGCCAACGCCGCCGCGGGATCGGCCCGCGCCGACCAGGCCCGGGCCGGGCTCCTGCCCCAGGTCGACGTCACGGCGGGATACACGCGCTCGGGGCCGCAGTCCTCGCTCGGCTTCACCGCCTCGGGCCCGCGCAGCGCGAACCAGTTCTCGGGACAGGTGAGCGTTGGCCAGGTGCTGTTCGACCCGGCGACCTTCTACGGCTGGCGCTCCGCCGGGGCCAGCGCGCAGTCGCTGCGCGAGACGGCCGACACCACCCGGCTCGACGCGCTCTCCGGCGTGCGGGCCGCGTACTTCGCGGCCCGCGCCGACCGCGATCTGGCCGGGGTGGCGCGCGAGACGGTGCAGAACGACGAGGCCCACCTCCGCCAGACGGAGGCGTTCGTGGAGGTCGGGACCCAGCCGGCCATCGCCCTGGCCCAGACCCGATCGCAGCTGGCCTCGGCGCGGCTGACCCTCATCCAGGCCGAGAACACCTACGCCAACGCCAAGGCGCAGCTCGCCCAGGCGATGGGCCTCGAGAGCTGGGGGCCGTTCGAGGTGGGGGACGACACCATCCCGCCCATCCCCGGCGAGGATGGCATGCTCGAGCCGCTCCTCTCCGAGGCGTTCTCGGCCCGGCCCGAGCTGGCCTCGCTGCAGGCGGCGGAGCGCGCCAACCGGGAGAGCCTCAGCGCCGCCAGGTCGGGATACCTGCCCACCGTCAGCGCCCGCGGCACCTACGACGAGACCGGTCCGGCCATCGACAACACCCAGGGCATCTGGAGCGCCGGGGTGAACCTGAGCTGGAACCTGTTCGGCGGCGGGATCACCAGCGCCAGGGTTCGCGAGGCCGACGCCAACCTCGAGTCGCTCCGCGCCCAGGACGTGGCCCTGCGCACCTCGATCCGCGTGGCGGTGGAGCAGGCGCTGCTGGGGGTGCGCGCGGCCGTCTCGTCGGTCTCGGCCGCCCGCGAGGCGGAGACCAACGCCCGCGAGCAGCTCCGGCTGGCCGAGGGACGGTACCAGGCGGGGGCCGGGAGCATCATCGAGCTGGGCGACGCGCAGGTGGCGGTGAACACCGCCGCGGCCCAGCGCGTCCAGACCGAGTACAACCTGGCGGCGGCGCGGGCGGCGCTCCTGCGCGCGCTGGGACGGAGCTGAGCGAAGGGGGACTCGCCCAGGGCGCGGCGCCGGGGTAGAAAGGTCGCCCCGTGGACCCCGCCGGCGCGATCCCCGCGAGCCGCTCCCCCGCCGCCGAGCTGCGCGGCGGCGCGCTGGCGCTGGCGCCGCTGCTGGTGGGGGTGGCGCCTTTCGGCGTCATCTACGGCGTGGTGGCGCTGCAGAGCGGCATCCCGCCGGCGGCGGCCATGGCCATGTCGTCGGTGGTGTTCGCCGGGTCGTCCCAGTTCCTGCTGGCGCAGCTCGCCGGCCTGGGCGCGCCGGGGGTGGTGATGGTGGCCTCGGTGGCGCTGGTCAACCTCCGCCACGCCCTCTACAGCGCTTCGGTGGCCTCGGCCCTGGAGCACCTGCCGCGGCGCTGGAAGGCGATCCTGGCTTACCTGCTCACCGACGAAGCGTACGCGGCGGCGGTGGCCCGGCTGGGAGAGGACGGCGAGAACCGGCACTGGTTCCTGCTCGGGGCGGGGCTGACGCTCTGGTCGGGGTGGCAGGTGTCGACCGCGGCCGGCATCCTCCTGGGCGCGAGCCTGCCGCGGGAGCTGCCGCTCGACTTCGCCCTGCCCCTCACCTTCATCGCCATCGTGGTGCCCATGATCCGCTCGCGCGGCGCGCTGGTGGCGGCCGCGGTGGCCGCCGGCGCGGCCCTCCTGTGCGCGGGCTGGCCCTACCAGCTCGGGCTGCTGGCGGCGGCGGTAGCGGGCATCGTGGTGGGCTGGCTGGTGGCGCGATGGGGGACGGGAACGTGAGCCTGTGGCTGGTCATGGTGGCGGGCGGCCTGGTCACGTTCCTGACCCGGCTCTCGTTCATCGCCGCCGAGGGGCGGATCGCGGTGCCGCGTTGGTTCCGGGCCATGCTCCCCTTCGTCCCGGTGGCCACCCTGACCGCGCTGGTCGTCCCGGCGCTGCTCCGACCCGGCGGGACGTGGGATGTGTCGGTCGGGAACCCGCGGCTGATCGCGGGGATCGTGGCCGTGGTGGTGGCCGCCGTGAGCCGGAACGTGCTGCTCACCATCGTGATCGGGTTCGCGGTGTTCCTGGTGCTGCACTGGGTCTTGTGAGCCACGCCTTCGGCGTATGGTTTCTCAGGCGTGCTTGGCCCCAACGCGCCTCCGCTCCGAGCCCCCCGCGCCGCTACCGGGGTCGCGCCACGTGCGGACCGAGCCGCGCGGCGTAGGGAGCCTCGGGCGGGCGAGGCGCGGCGTTGAGCGGTGCACGGGGCGCGGCTGCGGTGCTCGCGGATCCGAATCCGAATCCGAATCCGAATCGGCATCGGCATCGGCATCCGCATCCGCATCCGCATCCGCATCCGCATCGGCATCCGCATCCGCATCCGCATCCGCATCCGCATCCGCATCCGCATCCGCATCCGCATCCGCATCGGCATCGGCATCGGCATCCGCATCCGCATCCGCATCGGCATCGGCACCCCTCCGCCCCACCCACACCCGGATCGACCACCCCCTTGAGCCCGCCCCCCTCTGATGCGACGCTTGCATCGATGAACTTGCGCAACTCGCGAACCGCCCTGCTCGCCCTGTCGCTGCTCGCGCTCGCGCCCGGCCCGGCCCGCGCCCGCGGCAAGGTGATCGGCGTCTCGGTGCTCACCTTCCAGCACCAGTTCTTCCAGGATCTGCGCGCCGGGCTGGAGCAGAAGGCGCGCGAGTACGGGTACGAGCTGCTCGTGACCTCGGGCGAGTTCGATCCGGCCCGGCAGGCCAATCAGATCGACGACTTCATCGCCCGCAAGGTGGATGCCATCGTCCTCGCTCCCTGCGACTCGGTGGGGGTGGGCGCGAGCATCGAGCAGGCCAACAAGGCGGGCGTCCCGGTCTTCACCACCGACATCGCCAGCACCTCGAGCGTGGGCAAGGTGGTGGCCCACATCGCCTCGGACAACTACCTGGGCGGCCGCAAGGCTGGTGAGCTGATGGTGAAGGCGCTGAACGGCCAGGGGGACATCGTCCTCATCACCCACCCCGGCGTCACCTCGGTCATCGACCGGGTGCGCGGCTTCAAGGACGTGGTGGCCCGCGCCAGGGGCATCCGCATCCTGGCCGAGGTTCCGGCATGGGGCCAGCGGGCCAAGGCGGCCTCGGTGATGGAGGACCTGCTGGTGCGGCTTCCCAACATGCGCGGCGTCTTCGGGATCAACGACGACTCGGCGCTGGGCGCCCTCTCGGCCGTGGCCGCCGCGGGCAAGGCCGGGAAGATCGTCATCGTGGGCTACGACGCCACGCCCGAGGCGCGCGAGGCCATGAAGCGCGGGCTGATCTACGGCGACACCATCCAGTACCCGCGCAAGATGGGCGAGCTGACCATCAGCGCCGTGCGGGACCACTTCGCCGGCAAGAAGCTGCCGGCCTGGATCCCGGTGGAGACCGGCGTCTTCACCGCGGCGGATGCACAGAAGGGCTAGGGGCGCGCCCGGCCCGCTCCAGCACCTCGGCCAGCTGGATGCGGGCCAGGTGCCGGCCCGCCACCTCGAGGGCGCGCCGCCACAGGTGCGGGTTGCGGGCCGCCAGCGAGCGGCGCCGGGCGAAGGGGTCGCGCAGCGAGGTGAGATAGGCCACGGCCAGCAGCGTTCCGCGGTCCGGCTCGGAGATGGGGCGGAGGCCGGCTGCGGCGAGCCGGGCCAGCACCGCCGCGGGGACGACGTGCGCACCGATGAGGAGGTGCGCCTCGGGGGGCCAGTAGCAGGCGATCCGCTTCCCGCCCAGCGCCAGGCGCGCCCGGAGCAGGTCGCGCGCCCAGGCCTCGACGATGGAGGAGGACGGCGGCGTCCGGGGCTCGGCCGAACCCTCGAGCCGCTGCAGGGTGGCCAGCCGGCGCGGGACGCGCGCCCTGGCCACGAAGGGATCGAGCAGCGACGCCAGGGCCACGGGGATCTCCTCCTCGCCGTGCGCCTCCAGCAACCGCTCGAACACCGACGCCAGCCAGAGCAGCCCGTGCGAGGGCGGGCTCTCGTCACCGTCGGCGCCGGCGGCCCGGAACGCCGCCACCGCCTCCTGGAGCGAGGCACCGTCCGGGGCGGCGAAGCCGTCGAGCAGCGCCGACGCCAGCCCCGCGTCCAGCTCGAAGCGAGGCGGCCGCGGCGCGTGCGGAGGGCGGGTAGTGCGGAACGTGCCCGCGCCGTAGGCCACCCATCGGCGCCCGTCCTGCCGCCGCGCCACCACCTGGATGGCCCGCGGATCGGTGCCGCTGAAGCGCCGCACCACCAGCGTGAGGTGATCCGGGTTCAGGTACGGGCCCCCCTCGAAGAAGCCGCGGCGGGCCAGCGCGGCGAACGCGACCGCGTCTCCGAGGCGGAAGAGGCCGGCCTCCCCCGCCGCGCCCGGGTCGTCGATGAGGGGCCGGCCGGCGACGTGCACCAGGGTCGCGGATTCCACCGGCCCTCCCCCGGGCTCCTGGTACTGCGCCAGGAGCGCGTCGATGAGCCGGGGCTGCGCCTCGAGCGACGCGCCCACGCGGTGCGGCACGAGCCGGAACGCGCCCACGCTGGCGGGGGCAGGGAGGGTGAACCAGGGGAAGAAGGCGAGCACGCTCATACGGGCGATTCTCGCGCGCCCGCGGCCGCGGCGGCGAGGGGGCGCCTGGTTCCATCGAGGGAGGGAGCGAGGGCTCGCCAGGCGTCTCGCCCGGCCAGGAGCCGGGAGTCACATCCCGCGTCGACGCCTGTCGATATGGTGTCCACTCTGGGGAGAGAGGACCCGGCCGGGGAGGCGCGAGGGAGTACGCGCCTTTTCCGGCCTTCGATTCCGCGGCGCTTCGCGCGCTCCACACAGGGCGTACGCCTCTCGAATCCGACTGTCGGGGGGATGCACCTGCGGAAGGAAGACGCGCGCGCTGGGCCTCCGCGGATGGGGGGGAGGTAGGGTGCGAAGGCCCGGCGCGCGCCGTGCTGCTGACCCTTTGTACGGTTCCTGCGTGCCGTCGAGGGACGAGCGCGCCGTCGGCACCCGGCGCGCCCGGGCGTCACTATTCGAGCAGCGTCACGGACTTCAGGATGAATCCGGCCTGGGTCGTCTGGCCCGCCACCACGGTCTCCACGGCGGGGATCTCCGGAACGATCTCGAAGGTGATCTTGTCGCCGGGCGCGAGGAACGAGACGTCGTACAGGCCGGGGGCGAGGAACGAGTACGTCCAGCCGACGAGGCCCTCCGCCAGGACCTCCATCGTCTGCGAAGGGTTGGCGCTCCCGCCGTGCGGCGCCAGCACCACCGGGAAGTCCGTCAGCGCATACCCGGTGGGCATGATCGCGTCGGGGCCGAGCGCCAGGGTGACGGCGATGGCGCCGGTGGCCTCCGGAACGGTCGCCTTGATCACGGGGTGCATCACCCACGCGCCGGAGCCGCCGGCGTCGTGGCCGAAGCTCCGCGCCACGTCGAAGTCGACCACCAGCACGCTGTCGCTGCCGACGGTGAAGCCGTCGGGCAGGATCACCTTGAGCCCGGACTGCGCGTAGCTGGGCATGCGCAGCGGCCCGGCCACGGTCGCGTTGGGCGGCAGGCCCTGGTAGGTCGGTGAGGAGGCGTAGATCGCGCCGGCCACGTTGAGGTAACCGCCGGTGATCACGAACCGGAGCTGCGAGTACGGGCCGGCCGGGACGGCGGCGTCCTTCACCAGCGCGGTCACGTCGTTGGCGAGGGTGAGGAGATTGGTGGTGACGGGCGTGGTGGTCAGGACGACCACGCCGTCGTTGCCGACCAGATCCACCTCCGCGATGGTGACGAACGCGGCGCGGACGTCCGCTGCCGCATCCTTGAGGAGAACCGTGACCTTGCCGCTGCCGCCGCCCTGCGACCCGCAGCCCAGGGCGAAGAGGGCGAGCGCGGCGGCGAGCGAGTTGCGGGATGCCTTCATCGTGACTCCTCCAGGTGTCCGGTCCAGTCGGTACACGGTGCTCTCTGCAACCCACGTTCCCGGCGAGAGGCGCCCTGGCTGCGGGGGGTTTTCACGCAGCGGCGAGGTCGAGCTGTACCGTGCCGTACGTACTCCGCACGGATGCGTTCGTCCCCGGAGGGGGAAATCCCCGCCCTCCGGGCGAGCCGAGCCGCGTGTGCGCCCGTGTCAGCCCGGCTGCCCTCCCGTTCCGACAGCAGGATCCGGTAGACTCGACTCCAGTTCAGGCTCGAAGCGCAGGCGCACCACGGCGGCACGCCCCTTGCTCGACCTCCCGTAAGCCGCAGTCTCGCGGCGTGTCGGAGGATGCATGAAACCCATCTCTACGATGGTGATGATCGCGGGGATGGGCCTGGCGAGCGTGCCCCGCGCAGCCGAGAACCCGGCTTCCGAGGCCGCCCATGTGGCGCTGGCTGAGAAGGCCGACCTGCCGGAACTCCGGCCGGTCCTGCCCAGCCTGCTGAACGATCGCGATGTCGTGGAGCCGGACGGCGCGGACCGTCAAGGCCCGTCCCGTGAAGCCCAGCGGGAGGCCGGGAAGTCCGCCGGTTCGGCTGCGGATGCCGCTCACGCCGCTGCTGCGGCGCGCGCCGCGGCCCGGGACGCTGCCCGCGCCGCGGCCGACGAGAACTCGGCCGCCGAGAAGGCCCACGAAAAGCACGTGAAGCAGGACCACAAGAAGCCGCATCCGCCACATCCTTAGACACGCAGCGAGACTGGATGACAGGAACCGTCGCGACCCTCATCTCCGTGGTGTTTCTTGCGACCGGCTCCCCACCGGCGGACTCGCACGTCCTGGAGGGTGCGCGGCTCTTTCGCGAGAATCGGTTCGCGGAGGCGCTGGTCGAGTTCCGCATGGCCGAGCGGCTCGGCTCGCCGGATGCCCGCGGATACGTGGCCGCCACCCTGGTCAAGCTCTCGCGCCCGCAAGATGCGCTGGAGCTGTTCGAGGCTCCCGCGGCAACGCCGCCTGGAACCGATCCGCTGCTCGACTACTATCACGCGCGCGCCTGCTACGACCTGCGGCTGTACCTGTGTGCCGACGACCTCCTGGCCGGCGTGGGATCGCGGACCGGGCCCCGCGTCGGCGAGCAGGCGGACCGGATCCGCCGCGACATCGCGGCCGCCCTGAAGGACGAGCCTGCTCCCGAGGCGGTGGGCTGGTACCTGAAGCGCTCCCGCGACCACGCCGCCGCGGGGCACCCCGTGCTGGCGCGGGCCTTCGCCCGCGAGGCGCGCGCGCTGGGCAGCCGTCGCGCCGACCGCCAGGGCATGGCCGAGGCCGAGGCGCTGCTGTCGAACCTCAGCGAAGCCAGGATGTCCCCGGCCCCGTGATCGGCGCCCTGCTCCTCACCGCACTGCTGGCCCAGGCCACCCCCGACCCCTGCGCGCAGGCGCCGGCCCTGGAGCCGGATCGGAACGCGGCCGACGCCTACCGGGCCATCGGCGACGAGGAGCGAGCCGCCGGCCGGCGCGACTCCGCGGTGGCGGCCTACCGCTCCGCCCTGGCCCACGATCCCGCCAGCGCCCCGGCCCGGGCCGCCCTGGAGCAGATGTGCGCGGACCAGGGTCGCGACCGGGCGCTCTCCCGCGGGGTGGAGCTGTTCCGCGCCGGGAAGTGCGCCGAGGCGGTCGGGCCGCTGGGCGAGGCGCGCCGCCAGGGCGATCGGGCCGCCGCGCTGCTGGAGGGGATCTGCCGCTACCGCGCCGGCCAGGACCAGGAGGCCGCCCAGGCGTTCCGGGAGGCCGAGCAGGACCCCCGGAACCGCGCCTCGGCGCAGCTGTTCCTGGGCCTGCTGGCGCTCCGCCGCGGCCGGCCGGCCGAGGCCGCCCCGCTGCTGGAGTCCGCCGCCGCCGATCCCCTCCTGGGCCCGGTGGCGCGGGGCCTGTCGCGCGACCTGCAGCGACAGGGGCGCGTGGTGCTGTCGATCCTGGCCGAAGGCGGCTGGGACTCGAACGCCGACCTCACGGCGGGTGAATCCTTCGTCCCCGCCGGCGCGGGGGACGCGTTCCTGGGGGGGGCCGCGGTGGTGTCGTTCGCGCCGCGGGGGGAGAGCGGGCCGTACGCCCGCGCCGCCGCCACCTGGCGCAATCAGCTCCACGACACGGACCTGGATCTCATGGGCCTGGGCGCCGCGGCCGGCTTCCAGCTCGGCCTCGCGCGCCGCCACCTCCTGCTCGAGGCCGGCCACGACGTCCGGCTCCTGGGCGGGAAGGCCTACCTCTCGGCGCCGCGGCTGCAGGGAGAGGGCCGGATGGATCTCGGCCAGCGCTTTAGCGCAGGCGCCTGGTACGGGCTCCGGTGGGAGTCCTATGGCTCCGGCCAGGGCGACTACTCCGGGGTCCGGCAGTCGGGCCAGGCGGACGTCACCGCGGAGCTGTCCGGCCGGCTGCTGCTCACCGCCGCCTGGCAGGGCGGCCGGGACGCGGCGCGGAAGGCACCGCTCTCGTTCCGGGAGCACGGGCCGGTCCTGGCCGCGGCCCTGCCCGTGGGCGGCCGGACCAGGCTGGTGGCGGGCGCCGCCTGGACCTGGCGCGACTACGACGCGGCCGATCCCGATCTCGAGATGGAGCGCCCGCGCGCCGACCAGTACGCGGACCTGGCGGGCCGGGTCGAGGTGGACGTGGCCGCCCGCTGGACGGTCCTCTTCTCGCTGGCGGGACGCCGGGCCTACTCGAACGTGCCCGAATTCCGGTACGCTCGGGTGGTGTCGACCCTGGGCCTCTCCTGGACGATGGGCGTCCGCTGATGCGCCGCGCCCGCATACCGATCGTCGCCGCGCTGCTGGGGCTGGCCGGCTCGCTGGCCGCGACGCTGGCCCTGTACCGGGCCGCCGCCAGCGCCCTGGACCGGGTCCAGGAGGAGCGGCTGCGCGGCGCCGGAATGACCGCCTCCGAGCTCCTGGGCGGCGGCACGGCCACGCAGGCCCGCCTGCGCTCGATCATGGCGGCCAACGGGCTCGACGGCGCCTACGTGGTCTCGCCGGCCCTGGAGATCGTCGCCGACGCCACCGGCCCATCGGGCGTGCGCGCCGACCTGCTCCGGGTCGACGCCACCCGCGTCCGCGCGGCGCTGGGCGGGCAGATCACGGTCGACCGGGCCTACGAGGTGGGCAGCCTGACCGTCCAGACGGCCTACTTCCCGCTGCGCCCGCGCGACGGGGCGCCCGCCGCCGTCCTGGCCCTGGAGGCGGGGCGGACCTTCGCGGCGGCGCGGGCCCGGCTGCAGCACGCGCTGGCGCTGGGGATGGCGCTGGCCTGCGCCGGGGCGGTGGCGCTGTTCGTGGTGGCGGCGCGCTGGAGCCGGGCCGAGAGCCGGGCCCTGGAGGCCGCCTCCCGGGCCGCCCGCGGCGAGGCGACGGCGCGGATGGCGGCGGCGGTGGCCCATCGAGATCCGCAATCCGCTGGGCATCATCCGGGGCGCGGTGGAGCTGGTCCGCGAGCGCTCCGGCGCGCAGCTGGTCGCCCGCGACCGCGAGCGGCTGCACGACGTGCTGGGTGAGGTGGAACGCCTCCGCGTCCTGACCGAGGATTTCCTCGATCTCTCGGCCGACCGCCCGCTGCAGACCACGCCCATCGACCTGGGCGAGGTGGCAGCCGAGGCGGCGCACGGCAACCGCACCATCCACCCCGAGCTGGACGTGTCCATCGGCATCTCCGCGCCGCCGGTCAGCGCCGATCCGGGGCGCCTCCGCCAGGTGTTCGCCAACCTGCTCGCCAACGCCGCCCAGGCCGGCGCGCGCCGGGTCGAGATCCGCGGTGGATCCCGGGGCGATCACGTGGGCGTGATCGTGGCCGACGACGGCCCGGGCGTTCCGGCCGACCTGCGCGAGCGGCTCTTCGAGCCCTTCGTCAGCGGACGCTCCGGAGGCATCGGTCTGGGGCTGGCGGTGTCCCGGCGCATCGTGGAGCGACACGGCGGGACGCTGGCGCTCGTCGACGAGGGAGCGGGGGCGGTGTTCGAGCTGAAGCTCCCGCAGCAGGGATAGGGGGAAGGCAAGATGGCAAGGATCCTGGTCGCCGACGACGAGCCCAAGCTGGGATCGCTCCTGGTGGAGGCGCTCGAGCTGGACGGGCACGAGGCGGTCCGCGTGGGCGGCGGCCGCGAGGCGGTGGAGCGGCTGACGGCGGGCGGCTTCGAGGTGGTGGTGACGGACCTGCGCATGCCGGGCGTGGACGGCCTGGCGGTGCTCAAGGCCGCCCGGGCCCTCCCCGCGCCGCCGGAGGTGGTGCTCATGACCGCCCATGCCACGGCCGAGAGCGCCGTGGCGGCCATGAAGGCCGGGGCGGCGGACTACGTCGTGAAGCCGTTCGCGGTGGACGAGCTGCGCCTGCGGGTCCGCCGCCTGGCCGCCCAGCGCGAGGCGGAGCGCAAGAGCGACCGGCTCCTGGCGCGGCTCACCCCGGACCTGGTGGCCGAGAGCGCCGGCATGAAGGAGGCGCTCTCCGCCGCCCAGCGGGTGGCGGCCACCGACGCCACGGTGCTGCTGCTGGGCGAGAGCGGCACCGGCAAGACCCAGCTCGGCCGGTACATCCACTACCGGAGCCGGCGCGCCGCCGCCCCGCTGGTCGAGGTCCACAGCGCCTCGCTCCCCGAGACCTTGCTGGAGAGCGAGCTCTTCGGGCACGAGAAGGGCGCCTTCACCGGCGCCACCGAGCGCAAGGCCGGGCACCTGGCCTCGGCCGACGGCGGCACCGTGTTCCTGGACGAGATCGGAGAGGTCTCCCCGGCCATGCAGGTGAAGCTGCTGCGCTTCCTCCAGGACCGGGAGTTCGTGGCGGTGGGATCGACCGAGGTGCGGCGCGTCGACGTCCGGGTGATCGCCGCCACCAACCTCGATCTGGGCGAGGCCGTCCGGGAGGGCCGGTTCCGGGAGGATCTCTTCTACCGGCTCAACGTGTTCGCCATCCAGCTGCCGTCGCTGCGCGACCGGCGCGCCGACATCGAGCCGCTGGCGCTGCAGTTCCTGCACACCCGCGGGCTCCCCGCCGAGAAGCTGGGCGCCGAGGCGCGGGAGCGGCTGCGCGAGCTGCCCTGGCCCGGCAACGTGCGCGAGCTCGAGAACACCCTGGAGCGGGCGCTGATCCTGGCCGGCGAGCGCGAGATCCGGCCCCAGGACCTCTCCACCCCGGCCACCATCCGCGGCCGATCGCGGGCCGCGGACGTGCTGGTGGAGGGGTTCGACCTGGACGCGTTCGAGCGCGAGCTGATCCTGGCCGCCATCGAGCGCGCCGCAGGGAACAAGGCCGCCGCCGCCCGGCTCCTGGGCATCACCCGCCGCCGGCTCTACTCCCGCCTGGAGGCGCTGGGCGGGAAGGACGAGGGCGGGGGCGAGGAAGGCTAGGGCTACGGCTGGTAGGCCCCCAGGGCGCAGCCGCTGGCCGGGCGCGCGTTGCCGCGCTGGTCCTTGGCGAAGTCGCCGGTGCAGTAGGTGCCCCTGCCGATGGCGGGGCTGGCGGCGGGGAGCGCCATGGTCGGCGTGGGGCCGCCGTTGTCCCCGAGCGGCTGGAGCTGGGGATCCTGGAAGATGGGGCTCGGAATGCACGGAACGTCTGGGTTCCCGCTGGGCCGGTTCCTGGGCCACTGCATCACGCCGCTGCCGCTGCCGGTCTCGTAGCAGGCCTCCTCGTTCTCGGGCAGGTCGCCGGTGTTGTTGGCGATGATGGTGTCGCGGTAGACGGCTCCGCTCGAGCCGCTCCCGCCGATGCCGCCCTGGAAGAGCGCGTGATTGCCGGCGATGGTCACGTGCGTCAGGGTAACCGGCGCGCTGGTGTTGTCGATCCACATGGCGCCGCCCAGCCCCCCGGTGTGGTTGTCGGCGATGGTCGAGTTCACGATCGTGGCGCCGCCGGGCCACTTGTCGTACTGGCCGATCCAGAGCCCCCCGACGTGCTCCGTCCCCGTGTTCCCGGCGACGGTGCTGGCGGTCATCGTCAGCGGCGAGCCCATGAGGAAGATGGTCCCCATCCCGCCCGCGCTGTTCCCCAGGAACAGGGACCGGTCGATCCGGGTCGGCTCGCCGGCCAGCGCGCTCCGGAAGAGCGCGCCCGCCTGGACGTTGGCGGTGTTGTTCGTGAAGACGCATCCGCAGACCATCATCGTGCCACCCCGGTCGTCCATGGTCACCGCCCCGCCGTTCTCCGAGACCGCCGCGTTCCCGTCGAAGACGTCGTTCACGAGCGTGAACGGGTTGGCCAGCACGCCCACCGCCCCCCCGCTCGCGCAGCTGTTGCCGGTGAACGTCGAGCTCACGATCGTGGTCTTGCCCAGCCCGGTCCCGTAGATGGCCCCGCCCGCCACGTCGGTCCCGCTCTGGGCCGCGTGGTTGTTCTGGAACGTGCACTGGACCACCTCGACCGCGTGGCCGAAGTGGTACACGGCCGCCCCGCCGCCCTCGGGGAACGCGCCGCTGGAGCGCGCGTTGCGGATCGTCAGCCGCTGCAGCCGCAGCGTGGGCGTGGTCGCATCCCAGTTGATGCCATCGCCGTTGTAGTAGTCCACCATCTTGAAGACGCGGCTGGCGTTGCCGCCGTCGAGGATCACCGTCCCGCCGCCGTCGATGACCGTGTTCACGTCGGTGCGCACCTGCTTGGCGGTGGTGATGTGGATGACCGGGTCCGTCCCGCAGTTGAACGTGATGACCCCGCCAGCGTCGAGGGCCGTCTTGAGCTTGGCCTCGGTGCAGCTCCCCGCGGTCCCGTCCCCCACCACCGTGGTGGGGCTGGAGGTGTCGGCCAGCCCGATCGGCTCCGGGCAGGTCGCCGCGGGCGGAGGGGGCGGGGGTGGCTGGTGCTCTCCACTGGTGCTGCCACCCGAGTTGCAGGCGAGCGCCAGCACCGCCAGGCCGAGGAGCCGTCGATCGAGCATGCGGGCATCTTACCCACGGCCGGCCCGTCGGTCCCGTGCTCGACCGTGGGTGCGAGCGGGGACCACCACGGCACACAGCCTCTGCGTCCGCGCGCGCACGCCTTTGCACGGCCCCTTCCCAGGCCGTCGAAGGGACCACGGCGGAGAGCGCCGCTTCCCCGCCTACGGCTGGTAGGCCCCCAGGGCGCAGCCGCTGGCCGGGCGCGCGTTGCCGCGCTGGTCCCTGGCGAAGTCGCCGGTGCAGTAGGTGCCCTTGCCGATGGCGGGGCTGGCGGCGGGGAGCGCCATGGTCGGCGTGGGGCCGCCGTTGTCCCCGAGCGGCTGGAGCTGGGGATCCTGGAAGATGGGGCTCGGAATGCACGGAACGTCCGGGTTCCCGCTGGGCCTGTTCACCGGCCACTGCATCACGCCGCTGCCGCTGCCGGTCAGATAGCAGCTCTCCTCCTGCTCGGGGTTGGTGGTGGCACCCGTGTTGTTGGCGATGATGGTGTCGCGGTAGACGGCCCCGCTCGAGCCGCTCCCGCCGATGCCGCCCTGGAAGAACGCGTGATTGCCGGCGATGGTGACGTGGCTGAGGACGAGCGGCGTGGCGGGGTTGTCGATCCAGATGGCGCCGCCCAAGCTGTCGCCGGCGTCGTTGCCCGCGATGGTCGAGTTCATGACGGTGGCGCCGCCCGGGTTGACGTCGTACGTGCCGATCCACAGCCCGCCGGCCCCGTGCGCCGTGGTGTTCCCGACGATGGCGCTGGCGGTCATGGTCAGCGGCGAGCCCATGAGGTAGACGGTCCCCTGCTGCCCGGCGCTGTTTCCCCGGAACAGGCTCCGGTCAATCCGGGTCGGCTCGCCCGCCAGCGCGCTCCGGAAGAGCGCGCCCGCCAGGTTGTCCGCGGTGTTGTTGGTGAATACCGACCCGCAGACCATCATCGTGCCACCCCGGTCGTCCATGGTCACCGCCCCGCCGTTCTCCGAGACCGCCGCGTTCCCGTCGAAGACGTCGTTCACGAGCGTGAACGGGTTGGCCAGCACGCCCACCGCCCCCCCGCTCGCGCAGCTGTTGCCGGTGAACGTCGAGCTCACGATCGTGGTCTTGCCCAGCCCGGTCCCGTAGATGGCCCCGCCCGCCACGTCGGTCCCGCTCTGGGCCGCGTGGTTGTTCTGGAACGTGCACTGGACCACCTCGACCGCGTGGCCGAAGTGGTACACGGCCGCCCCGCCGCCCTCGGGGAACGCGCCGCTGGAGCGCGCGTTGCGGATCGTCAGCCGCTGCAGCCGCAGCGTGGGCGTGGTGGCCGACCAGTTCTGGTCGGCCATGACGAAGACGCGGCTGGCGTTGCCGCCGTCGAGGATCACCGTCCCGCCGCCGTCGATGACCGTGTTCACGTCGGTGCGCACCTGCTTGGCGGTGGTGACGTGGATGACCGGGTCCGTCCCGCAGTTGAACGTGATGACCCCGCCAGCGTCGAGGGCCGTCTTGAGCTTGGCCTCGGTGCAGCTCCCCGCGGTCCCGTCCCCCACCACCGTGGTGGGGCTGGAGGTGTCGGCCAGCCCGATTGGTTCCGGGCAGGTCGCCGCCGGTGGGGCAGGGGGTGCCGGTGGAGCTGGGGGTGCCGGTGGGGCTGGGGGTGCCGGTGGAGCCGGGGGAGCTGGGGGTGCCGGTGGGGCTGGGGGTGTCGGGGGAGTGGTGTCCCCGCCGTTGTCACCGTTCCCGCCGGTTCCGCCACCGGTTCCGCCCGCGCAGGCGAGCGCCACCAGTGCCACGCAGAGAAGCCGTCGATCGAGCATGCGCGCATGATAGCCGCGACCGACCTGGCGGTCGTCGCCCTCGACCGTGGGTGCGAGCCGGGACCACCCCCGCGGCGCACAGCCTCTGTGTCCGCGCGCGCACGCCTCTGTCCGGCCCCGTTCGAGGCGGTCCATGGGCCTTGGCGGGAGCGGCGCGCGGGCCACGCCGCGGCGGTCAGGCGGTGGCCATCTCGGCCCGGGCGCCCGCGCCGCGCGACACCCGCGCCTCCGCCAGCCTGCGCACCAGCAGCAGGGTGACGTCGTCGTCCGGCTCGCCGGCGCGGAAGGCGGCGATGTCGGCGAAGAGCGCGCTCAGCGCATCCCCGAGGGGCAGCCCGGCCACGCGGGCCAGCGCCGCCGCCAGCCGCTCCTCGCCGTACATCTCCCCCCTGGCGTTCCGGGCCTCGGTCGCACCATCGGTGAAGAAGAGGGCCAGGTCCCCGGGCGCCAGCGGCACGAAGGAGTCCCGGGCGTGCAGCCCGGAATCCGGGACCAGGCCGATCCAGCACCCGTCGTTCACCACCGTGTCCACGCCGTGCCCGCGCCTCCACACCAGCACGTCCTGGTGCTTGCCGGCCATGGTGAGGCCGTTGGGCTCGAGCCGGACCACGTTCAGGGTCATGTAGCGGTTGGCCTTCATGCGGCTGATGTTCTGCCACAGCACCCCGTTCACCTCGCGGAACACCTCGGCGGGCGTGCGCGTCGGTCGCTCGCGGA
The DNA here is from genome assembly GCA_963736345.1 of uncultured Pseudomonadota bacterium. Lineage (GTDB taxonomy): Bacteria > Myxococcota > Myxococcia > Myxococcales > Anaeromyxobacteraceae > Anaeromyxobacter. The sequence goes on from CAVTOU010000018.1 coordinate 242,139, forward strand.
CCAGGGAGAGGATGCTGGTCTGGGTCATCATCATGACCAGCCCCGACTCCACCCCGTGGCCGGACACGTCCCCGATGGCGATCCAGTGCCGCCCGTCGCCGGCGTCGACGATGTCGTAGTAGTCCCCGCCCACCTCGGCGGCCGGCACCATGCGCGCGGCGATCTGGTACGGGCCCACCAGGCGGTCCTCGGGGAGGAGCGCGGTCTGGATGCGCTTGGCCACCTCCATCTCGCCCCAGAGCGCGTCGCGCGCCGCCCGGAGCTCCGTCTGCGATAGCTCCAGCGCGGCGTTGGCCTCGAGCAGCCCGGTGCGGGCCTCGTACTCCCTCCACACCAGCCGGTAGCGGACGCGGGCCGTGATGACCGCGATCACCGTGGCGGCGCCCAGGAAGAAGAGGTTGTTGAGGAGCCCGGCGGTGTAGAACGGGCCGCCGAAGATCGAGTTCAGGACCACGTACACCAGCACCGTGAAGAGCGAGTTGAGCAGGGCGTGCACCGGCTCCCATGGCAGGAGCAGGTTGGCGGCGATGACCAGGTTCAGGCCCACGTAGTATTGCGAGTTGAACCCGCCCAGCTCCACCGTCATCCAGCTCATCACCCCGCCCACCAGCAGGGTGAAGGCGTAGCCGTGCAGCAGGGAAAACCGGGTCGGCCGGGTGAGGCGGATCAGGACCAGCTGGATCGCCAGCGCCGCGGAGAGCCCCGCCCGGTAGCGCAGGAAGCGGTCGAAGACGGGCGCCGGCAGGGCCAGCCAGTCCAGCACCACCCAGAGCGGGACCACCACCGCGCCCAGCATGGCGACCGTCCCGCACCAGCGGTGAATGAGTGCCTGGTGGTGACGGGCGAACCCCGGCAGCCATCCGCCGGTCGTACCGTGATCGGTCCGGGCGGGCTCAGCGCCCGAGGACGGCGATCTCGGCCATCGGGGGTCTCGAAGGTGCGGAGCGCGCTGAAGGAGAGGGCCTGCCACTTCTTGGCCTGGCTGTACTCGAGTGCGATCCCGACGCCGGCCCGGCGCGCCTCGTCGATGGTCTTGACGATGGGCGTGAAGGTCGAGGAGTTCATGTACTCGAGCGCCGAGAAGTCGAGGCAGAGCCGGACCGCTCTGCGGCGGCAGGTCTCGATCGCCTCGCCCAGCACCGGGAGCAGGAACTTGCCGGGCTCGCGGTCCGCGCTCCGGCCGCGCCAGATCAGCCGCAGCTCGCCGGGGCCCTCGTGGGCTTCCAGCGAGAGCTCACCTTGGACCCACCGTCGCGCCGGCTCGCCCATTCTCGACACCTCTCCTATCGCCGGTAGACGGCGGACACGGCAAGGAATCCCGCGTCCAGGCTGAAGTCCAGCGCGCAGCGTCCCTCGTAGGCGATCCGGGCGAGCCCGAGCTCACTCCCACCTGGGGCGTACGGGCGAAGGGCGACCTGCTGGAGCCGCTCGACGTACGCGTCGAACGAGTCCGGGCGTTCCCGGATTCGCTGCACCGCCCCGCCGAACGCCCGCACGTGCGTATCGTCCTCACCCACCCGGCTCACCACCACCACTGTGACGTCCTCCTCCTCCACACGCAACGAAAGCCGGATCCCGTCCGCGCCCCCCGCGCCGTACTTGACCGCGTTCTCGAGCAGCTCCTGGGCCACCATGGCCAGCGAATAGGCCTCGTCCGGCGGCAGCCCGGAGCGCTCCAGCATGCCCCGGCACGAGTCCCAGACCGCCCGGACGGCCTCCCAGTCCGGCGGCAGCATGAGCTCCAGGATTCGAGGATCCATCGCGAGGGATTGATTGTAGACCATCCACCGGCGCTCCCGCGCCCGGCCCCCTTCCCACAGGCAACGCATGGGCGACATCCGCGCCCGACCCATTCGGAGATTTCCGGAGCGGGACCGGAAGCGGGGCGGGGAACGGGGCTGATATAAGGCTCGCGTGAAGATCGCGACCTGGAACGTGAACGGGATCCGAGCCCGCGAGGCGCAGGTCGGCGAGCTGCTGGCACGGGAGCACCCCGAGGTCGTCTGCCTGCAGGAGATCAAGGCGCCTGCAGCGAAGGTCCCCGCCTCGCTGTGCGATCTGGCGGGGTACGAATGCCTCTGGCACGGCCAGACGGCCTACTCCGGGGTGGGGCTGCACGTGCGCAAGGAGCTGGCGCCGGACGGCGCCCGCTTCGGCCATCCCCCGTTCGACCAGGAGACGCGCATCGCCACCGCCGAGGCGGGCGGCGTCACGGTCGCCTCGGTGTACGTGCCAAACGGCGGCAAGGACCTGGCCGCCAAGCTCCGCTTTCTGGAGGCGCTGGACGCCTGGGCGGCGGAGGCGCAGGCGGCCGGGCGGACGCTCCTCGTCTGCGGGGACCTCAACATCGCCCGCACCGAGATGGACGTGCACCCGAAGGAGCGGAAGGCCGGGGCGGTCGGGCAGCTGCCGGAGGAGCGCGCGCTGCTGGAGCGGATCCTCTCGCACGGGCTGGTCGACGTGGGCCGCGCGGTCGACCCCGACAACGCGGGCCTGTTCACCTGGTGGGCGCCGTGGCGGAACCTGCGGCAGCGCAACATCGGCTGGCGCATCGACTACGTCCTGGCCAGCGAGCAGCTGGCCAGGCGCGTGAAGCGCTGCGCCGTGCTGCCAGACTTCGGCACCAGCGATCACGCGCCGGTGCTGGCCGAGTTCGCATAGGCAACCCTCGTCACCACCCGCCCCGCCTGCAAACGATTTTTCGTCGGGGCTCCCCGTCGCGCGCGAGGTGCCCTGGCCCCTGCGTGCCGCGCTGCGTCGGCGCCGCCGGCCGTGCGCTCCTTGCCCTGTTCCGTTCCCCCCGGGTCGTCTGCTAGCCTCTGCGACCCTTCTTCAGGGAACCGCACCGGGTGCACCGACCCGAGCGCGCCGCCGCGCGCTCGCACGATGAGGGAAGACGTCCATGTCCAAGGCAGCGAACGAGACCTCCGACTCCCTGCGCACCCTCCCCGGCGACGACGTCCGCCAGGTCATGTGGCGGTTCTCGGAGCGCTACGATCTCCAGATGCTGGTGCAGTCGACCCGCGGCGTGGCCCGGGGCCCGGTGGCGCGGCTGGTGGCCGAGGGTGGCAGGAACGACCACGAGTGGACGGCGCGGAAGAACGAGCTCCTGGCGGCCTATGACGCCTCCGGGATCACCGCCACCTTCATGGAGCCGGAGGAGGGTGGCTTCATCAGCGGCCCCAAGAACCTGGCCCTGTCGCTCACCGCCTTCGAGCTGGCCTGGGTGGACGCGGGCGCGGCCACCGGCGCGCTGGCCGGGTTCCTCGGCCTCTCCCCCATCCACGAGCGCGGCACGCCCGAGCAGGCGCGCCACTACATGAGCCTGGCCGCGCCGGCCAGGCCGGGCGAGGACCGCAGGCCCTGGCGGGCGGCGTTCGCGCTCACCGAGCCCATCCCGTACGTGGGGGTGGACACCGGCATGCTCTCCGGCAAGGTGCGGGTCAAGGAGTGGAAGGACGGGCAGGAGCCGCTCCTGCAGGTGGAGAAGCGCGGCCGCTTCATCACCAACATGGGGTTCGCCAACTTCGTCACCGCCGCCGTGGACTCGGCCGATCCGCGCATCAAGGGAAGCTGCATGGTCGTGCTGGAGGAGGGCGACCCGGGCACCTACGACCGCGGCACGCCCACCAAGAAGCTGGTCCACCAGCTCTCCTCCACCAACGACCCCATCTTCAGCCTGACCGTGCCGGCCTCCCGCATCGTGGGAGGCTACTCCGTCAAGGACGGCGTCATCGTCCCGACCTACGACCACTCCACCATCATCGAGGCGGTCTTCCGGCGGACTCGCGTGCCGGTGGGGGTGATGACCGCCGCCAAGCTCCTCAGCGCCATCGAGCCGGTCATCCGCTACCAGCGCGGCCGCTTCCGCGGCGCCGAGCAGGCCTCGCCCGGCTCGGTCCGGTACGAGCTGGGCATCCAGCAGCGCGAGGACGCGCTGCACCGGCTGGTCGAGGTCTGGGCCACCGGCGAGGCCGCCGCCTCGCTGGGGTTCGCCACCGCCCGGCTCTTCGACGAGCTCGACCCGCTGGAGCGGAGGAAGGATGCCGTCCTCCAGGCGCAGGGCATCTCGGGCATGAAGGCCACCATGAGGTGGATGAAGTCGCTGGAGAAGAGCGCGCTCGAGCTGCTCGAGCTGCAGGCGCGGCCGGAGGGCGACCGCGACGAGAAGCGGCTCCAGGGCCTGCGGGCCGACGAGATGGTCCGCTTCATCCTGCTCGACACGCCAGGCCAATGTCCTCTGCCCGGCCACCAAGCTGTGGAACACCGGCCACGGCGCCACGGTGCTGCGCGAGGCCGTCTCGCTCATGGGCGGCTACGGCATCACCGAGGACTGCCCCGGATTCCTGGGCCAGAAGTGGATGGACGCGCAGCTCGAGGCCACCTACGAGGGGCCGGAGGCGGTGCAGCGCCGCCAGCTCTCGGTCACGCATGGCCAACCCGCTCTGGCTGGCCCAGCTCCATGCCTGGGCGCGCGAGCTGCGCCACTCGCTCGACCGCGTACCCCGGCACCGGCGCCTGCGCGCTGGCCTCGGCCATCGAGCTCTGGCTCTGGACCTTCCGGCACCTGCGAGTCGCGCCACCGACGCCGACGGGCAGAAGCTCTACCAGTCGCCGCGCCAGGGCGTCACCTTCAAGCTGGCCGACGCGCTCTGCTGGCTGCTGCGCCGCGCGCCAGCAGATCCTCGACGCGGTCGCCCTGGCCGAGCGGCGGCCAGGCGGTGCTGGGCGAGGCGCTTCCCGGCACGGCCCGCTTCTTCGCGGACCTCTGCCACGTGCAGGCGGCGCGGGCCGCGGGCGAGGTGGGGCGCATCTGCGCCGAGCTGGTCCACGGCTACAACCGCCACCCGCTCTGGGACGAGGAGGCGTGCCGAGGCCTGCTGGAGCGCCGACACGAGCCGAGGCGCTGGAGGGGATCGTCCCCGGGCTGGCCGGCTGCGCCATGGACCAGGTCGACCAGCCACCCGGACAAGGCCGGGCCCCTGTCCGTCGCTGCAAGGGCATCACCGACTTCCGCAAGCTGCGGGTCAAGCTCGACGGCTGCCTCACCGGGGCGCATGCTGGCCAAGGACCGCGCCGCCGAGGCGGTGTCGCAGGGTGATGATCCCGGAGGCGCTGGATTACCCGCCGTAGCCAGCCGTCGTCCCACCTGGACGGTCCAGGTTCGATGCCAGGAGCTCAGGTGACCGACCGGAACGAACAGACCGAAGCCGCCCCGTCGCCAGACGCATGGACGTCGACATCGCCTGCGTCGGCTTCGGCCCGGCCACGGCCGGCTTCCTGACCACGCTCTCCCGCGCCGCCTGGCCGACGCCGCCCGGCCTCCCGCTGGAGAGCGCGCGCCGTCGCCCGGCCTGCCGCTGCAGGTGCTCTGCTACGAGCGGGCCGACGACGTCGGGTTCGGCGTCTCCGGCGTGGTGACGCGCGCGCGCGGCCATCCGCGCCGCCTTCCCCGACCTCGATCCCGTCGCAGATCCCGATGGCCGCGCCGGTCCGGGAGGAGAAGGTCCTCTACCTGCTCGATCCCGTCGGCGCCAGCCGCCGCTCGGTCGATGCTGCGGGCGGCGCGACCGCACCCTGCGCGCCTTCGCCCGCATCGAGGACCACGCCTTCGAGCTGCCCTGGACCCCGGCCTTCCTGCACAAGGACGACGGCCTGATCTTCTCCATCGGCCAGCTCATGCAGTGGGTGGCGGCCCAGGTGATGGCCACCGGCGCCGGTGCAGATCTGGCCGGGCACGCCGGTGGCCGAGGCGCTGGTCGAGGGCAAGGCGGTGCGCGGCGTCCGGCTGCTCGACCAGGGCGTCGATCGGCAGGGCCGGCCGGAGGCCGGCTACATGCCCGGCATGGACGTGCGCGCCGCGCTGACGGTGGTGGCCGACGGCCCGGTGGGCGCGGTCGGGCCGGCAGCTCGACGAGCGCGCTCGGGCATGCCCGAGGGGCACGCACCGGCGCGAGTGGGCGGTGGGGATGAAGCTGGTGGTCGATCTCCCCGAGGACACGCACGCTCGCGGCCGGCACCGTCCTCCACACCTTCGGCTATCCCGGAGCCGGAGATCTTCGGCTTCCTCTACGTCCACCCCGATCGCGTCGCCTCGGTGGGCATCTTCGTCCCGAGCTGGTTCGACAGCCCGGTCCGCACCAGCTACCGCTACCTGCAGCACTACGTGCAGCACCCGGCCTGTGGCGCCACCTCCAGAAGGCGGCGGCTCCGCTCCTGGGGCGCCAAGTCGCTCCAGGAGTCGGGCCGGCGCGGCGAGCCGTTCCTGGTGCGGCGACGGCTTCGCCCGCATCGGCGAGGGCTCCGGGTCGCACCAACGTGCTCACCGGCTCGGGCGTGGACGAGGCCTGGGCCACCGGCGTGCAGCTGGCCGAGGGCGTGCTCGAGCTGCTCGAGGCCGGGCAGCCCTTCACCCGCGAGAACCTGGAGCGCGGCCTACGTGGCCCGCCGCCGCGCAGAGCTGGGTCGAGGCGCGAGGGGCGGGTGGCCGAGAAGGCCCGCGACGGGTTCCAGCGGGGCGTGGTCACCGGGCTGCTCGGCATGGCGCTCGCCGGATTCAGCCGCGGCCGCGCCTCGCTCGGGGCGGAGCCGCCGCACCCGCCGAGCAGGTGGGGACGCCTGGAGGACGTACTACGCCGGCAGGATCCCGCCCGACGAGATCGCGCGCATCCGCGCCGAGTGCCGAGCAGAAGGGGGTGCCGCTCCACGACGCCCTCATGGACCGCGCCGGCTGGCCGCCGATCCCCTATCGACGGCCAGCTGCTGGTCTCGCAGCAGGACGCGCTGCTCATGGGCGGCAAGGTGCAGGCGCCGGCCGGCTACGCCGACCACGTGGTCTTCCTCGACCCGCAGCTGTGCCGGCGCTGCGGCACGCAGCGTCTGCGTCGAGATCTGCTCGGCCGAGGCCATCCGCCCCGGCGAGCGGCGGGACGCCCGCCTTCGATCGCGAGAAGTGCGTCCACTGCGGCGCCTGCCTGTGGAACTGCCCCACGCCGCCTGCCCGGCGATCCGAGCGCGGCAACATCGAGTTCCGCGCCGGCGCGGGCGGGCTGCACTCGGCGGAGAACTGAGCCTCACTGGAGAACCCGATGTCCGGATACCAGATCGTGGTCTGCGGGAGCATCGTCCCCGACCCCCTGCAGACCCTCGAGCCGGTGGCCACGGCGCCAGCGGGCCCGGCCTCAAGAACGAGCTGATGCTCCCGCACGTGCTCGATCCCTGGGCCGGCCACGCGCTCTACGAGGCGGCCCACCTCGCGGCCAAGGTGCCCGGCGGTCCAAGGTGAGGCTGCTGGCGCTCGGGCCCAAGGCCAAGCTGCAGCAGGTGATGATGACGGTGGCCCAGAAGGTCCCCTTCGAGCTGGTGGCGCTGGACGGTCCGGCCAGCGGCTTCACCGACGCCCACGAGGTCGTCGGCGACGCTGGCCGAGGCGATGGGCAAGCTCCCGGGGCTCGACCGGTCGCGCCTGCTCCTCTTCGGCGGCTGGGAGTCGGCCTCGCGCGGCGCCGGCGTCACCCTGCAGATGGTGGGCGAGCGGCTGGGCATCACGGACCAGTTCCAGGGCGTGGACGAGCTCACCGTCCAGGACGACGGGTCGCTGGAGATCCTGGAGCGCGTCGAGGGCGGCAAGCACCAGGTCTCGGTGTGCGCCGGGCCGCCGGCGGTGCTGGGCTGGGCCACCGGCAACCTGCCCGAGCCCAAGAACAACCCGCAGGTCGGCATGGCCAACATGCGCGCGGTCATGCCGGCACTGCAGAAGGCGACGCCCGCCCCGGTCGGCACCGGCGGCGTGAAGTTCGAGTCGGTGGCCGTGCCCAAGGTGCCCCGCGAGACCCGCATCGTGAAGGACCTCTCGCCCGACGAGATCGCCCAGGAGATCGTCGAGTGGATCCCGAAGGACTGAACGTGCACGTGGGCGTAGACGTCGGCGTAGGCATAGACCAGTGTTCACGTTCCGTCTACGTCTACGTCTACGTCCACGTCTAGGTCTACGACCACGTTGGAAGCCAGGGAGACGCCCAGCATGGACACCATCCTCCTCCTCACCCCCACCGAGCCGGACGGCTCGCTCCCGCGCGCCGCGCTGGAGGCGCTCTCGGCGGCGCGCGACGCCGGCGGCGCCGTGACCGTCGGCCTCTTCGGCGCCAAGACCGGCCCGGCCGCCGCGCAGCTCGCCGGCGCCGGCGTGGCCGGCGTGCTCACCGCCGAGGCCGAGGCGCTGGGAGAGCCGCGCTACGGCACCGACGCGGCCGCGGCGACGGCCCTGGCCCGCGCCTCCGGCGCGACGGTGGTCGATCGCCCCCGCGCTCTCGCGCGTGGCCCGCATCGCCGCGGGGGTGGCGCAGCGGCTGGGTGGCCGCATCGACACCCACGCGACGCAGGTCTCTGCCGACGGCGGCGGCCTCTCCATCTCGCGCTGGTACTACCGGCAGCGCATCGAGGCCAGGCTCTCGCGCGCGGAGCGGCCCTGGGTGCTGCTGGTCGACCCGGGCGCGTTCCCGGCGGCCGCGGCCGGGGGCGGGGATGCGCCATCGGTGAAGCCGGTCCCGGTCGAGCTCGGCCCCGAGCTGCAGCGCTCGAAGGTCACCGGCCTCCGCTCGCCCACCTCGGGCGAGCAGACCATCCGCCCCGACGCCAAGGTCCTGTTCGTGGCCGGCGCCGGGTGGACCAAGAAGCAGGCCGACGGCCAGCCCCATCCCGATCGCGCCGGGGAGCTGATCGTGGGCTTCCTCCGCGCCTCGGGGGCCTCGCTGGGCACCTCCAAGTCGCTCACCGATCAGGCCGGCGAGGGGCAGAAGGTGCTCGAGTTCATGACCCACCTGAACCAGGTCGGCCAGACCGGCTCGACCCCGCGCCACCCCACGCGGCCTGTCCACCTGCTGCCACGGCGAGGAGCCGCACGTGGTGGGCTGGCGCTTCATCCGGGAGCGGCGGGCCGTGAACCTGGACCCGAACTGCGGCTGGGCCCGGGGCAAGGCCGACGTGCTCTACGTCGCCGACGCCTTCGCCGTCGTCGAGAAGGTGAACGCGCTGCTGACGGCGAAGAAGGTTTAGCAGGAGCGGCGCCCACCGCCCGCGCCCGCTCCGGCGGGCGGCGGCGGGAGCAATCAGCCCGCCTCGCCCCGGCGCAGCCACACGCGCATGGCGCCGGGCGTGCGGTTCCCCCAGGCCAGATACGGCACGGCAGTGAGCTGCACCGGCCGCGGCTCGCCCGGGGCAGGTGCCTCGCCGAGCGGCAGGTAGAGCCGGTCGCGCCAGACCTCGCCCACCCCGCGGACCGCCGCCCTGCCGTGCAGCGCCACCACCCCGCCCAGCAGGTCGGGCTCCCAGGACACCTCGAGCGGATGCGCCGGGTCCACCTCCAGGTCCCGGAGCTCGACGCCGGGGTGGTCGGCCGCCTCGGCGCAGTAGAGGATGGGGCCGCGTGTCAGCGCCAGGCGGCCCCCGTCCTCGGGCACGTAGGGGTGCGCCTCCAGGAAGCGGACCGGCATGGGCAACGAGAGCTCGAGGCGATCGCCGCGGTTCCAGCGCCGCCGCACCGGCGCGTAGGTGCCGGGCCGGAGTGGACCGCTCACCGCCTCGCCGTTCACGGACAGCGCCGCCCCGTCCCCGACCCAGCCCGGGATGCGCAGCTGCAGCGCGAACTCGCCCTCGCCTTCAATTTCCAGCTCGACGCGGCCGTCCCAGGGGTAGCGGGTCGACTGCCGCACGGCCACCGTGCGGCCGCCCAGGTCCACGGTGGCGGCGCCCTGGGCATAGAGGTGCACGAAGAGCGCGTCGCCGCGCGTGCCGTAGACGTACCCGGGGAGCGAGGCGACCGTCCGGGCCAGGTTGGGCGGGCAGCAGGCGCAGTCGTACCAGGGCTGGCGGCGGTGGCCGCCATCGTCCTCGAGCGGGTTCACGTACAGGTACGAGCGACCGTCGAGGGACCAGCCCGGCAGGATGGCGTTGTGGAGCGTCCACTCCAGCAGGTCCGCATAGCGGGCCTCGCCGGTGGCCGCCAGCATGCGGTGGCACCACATGGCGCTGGCGATGGCGGCGCAGGTCTCGGTGTAGGCCCGGCCGTTGGGCAGCTCGTGGTCGTCGCCGAAGGACTCGCCCTCGTGGCGCGAACCCGCACCACCGGTGACGTAGAGCTGGCGCGCCACCATCCGCGTCCAGAGCCGCTCCAGGGTCTGGAGCAGCGTCCGGTCCCCCAGCTCCAGGTAGAGATCGGTCGCCCCGCAGACGTAGTACAGGGCGCGCACCGCGTGGCCCGCCATCTGCTCCAGCGCCCGGAACGGCCGGTGATCCTGGAAGTAGGTGCGGCCGAACCAGCCGCCGTCGAGGAGCCCGTACCCTCGCGCCTCGAGGAAGTACGAGGCGGTCTCGAGATAGCGGCGCTGGCCGGTCTCGCGGTACAGCTCCACCAGCGCCATCTCCACCTCCTGGTGGCCGTCGATCCCGTGCCGCCGGCCCGACCCGGGCGGGCCGAACTCGGCACAGATCAGGTCGGCCAGGCGGATTCCGACTCGCAGGAGCCGCTCGCTGCCGGTGGCGCGGTGGTGGGCCACCGCGGCCTGGAAGAGGTGGCCGGCGCAGTAGAGCTCGTGGTTGTCGCGCAGGTCGGTCCAGCGCTGGCCGGCCCGCTCCAGGCTGTAGTACGTGTCGAGGTACCCGTCGGGCTGCTGGGCACCCTCGCACAGCTCGATGCCCTGATCGACCAGCCGCTCCAGGGCCGGATCGCGGTCGCGCACCAGCACCCAGGAGGCGGCCTCCAGCCACTTGTAGAGATCGGTGTCGTTGAAGACCCGGCCCCGGAACGGCCGATCCACCTTGCCCGCCACGCGCCGGAAGTTGTCGAGGCGTCCGGTGGACTCGAGCTGCTCCCACTGCTGGAGGAGGCTGACCTCGACGTCGGCCCGGGTGCGCGCGCCCCACAGCCCGCCGTCGAGGGTGACGGCGGAGACCGGCACCGGCGCAAGCCGCGCGTGCGGGCTGCGGGCGACGTCGACGACGGGCGCGGGGCGGTGCGGGGGCGGGGTCATGATCGATCTCCGGTCGGCTGTGCCGCCGCCGTAGGGGCGCGCACGCCCCCATCTTTCACGGGCCCGGATCGTCCACAAGATGCGGGAGGCGGGACAAAGCAGAACGATTCCGACTGCTCCGGGTATGCCCTGACGCAGCCCGGCGCGGGCGGGTCAGGCGGTGTTGATGTGCATGTGCGAGTACAGATCGCGGAACCGGCTGGGCGCGATCCCCACCTGTCGCCGGAACATGCGCCGGAAGTACGTCGCATCGTGGTACCCGCAACGGGCCGCCACCTCGTTGACGTTCAGCTCCTCGTCCATGAGCAGGGTCTTGGCCAGCCGGATCCGGAGCGTGTGCAGGTCGTCCATGATGGACACCCCGAAGCTCCGCTTGTAGAGCCGTCCCAGGTAATCCGGGTTGCAGGTGAGCTTGCGGGCCAGCAGGCTGGTGGTGACGTCCTCCTGGAACGAGCGGGAGAGCAGCCGCTTGGCCTCCCGGGCCAGCATGGGGATGCGGTCGTCCTGGTCGGAGGGGCGGCGCGGGTGGTGGGCCAGCACCACCAGCATCATGTGGCACAGCGCGTTGGCGAGCACCGCGTCCAGGTCCTGCTGCTCCTGGGCATCCAGGAACCAGCGGAAGAGCTCCTCCAGGCGCTCCGGATCGCCCACGCGCCCGAGCCGCGGGATGTCGATGGCGGCCCGCCCCCGGCCGCCCGCCTCCTCCGCGCCCGCCAGCCGGAAGTGGATCCAGTAGAACTCGAGGCCCGGCGGGTAGTCCCCCGGCGCCCAGTGGCGGACGCCGGGCACCAGGATCAGGTAGTCGCCGGGCGCGACGGCATATTCGCGTCCGGGCTCGCACAGCACCAGGGTCCCGCGCACCACATGGATGATCTCGTACGACTCGATCACCCGGTCGGGATGACGCCCCACGCCGCGGCTGATGAACAGACCTGCGTTCTCCGATTCGATCGGGGAGCGGAGCCCGAGCGTGAAGCGGGGTTCGGATCCAGTCGGAATCGTACTCATATTCTACGGCCCGGGCCTCTGCCGCTGTCCGCCTGCGTTCCCGTACGCTTCGCCCCACTGCTGCTATTCACTCTCGTAGGGAGGCTACCATGCGGAGGTGGTGCTCGCTCGCGACGCGGATGATGCTGCTCCTCCTGGTCGGAATCGTCCAGCCCGGCCATCGGGTCGCAGCCAAGGACCCGGTGACGATCAAGTACGTGTACTGGGGCAGCCCGCAGGAGAAGCTCGCCATGGAGAAGGCGTGCGCCGAGTTCTCGAAGAAGACCGGGATCAACGTCGTCCCGGTCTACATCCCCGAGCAGGACTACGACACCAAGCTGACGGCAATGGCGGCCGCCGGCGACACACCCGACGCAGGGTACTGCACCAACCAGCTCGCCTCGATCTGGCAGGGCCAGGGCAAGTTCGTGAACTGGTTCGAGATGCTGTCCAAGGACCCCGACATCAAGAAGTCCGACTACGTGGACGGGATCTGGTTCCAGAACAGCCCCGACAACGCCTACGGGATCAGCACCGCGGTCGAGGCGTTTGGCCTGTTCTACAACAAGGCCGCCTTCAAGAAGGCCGGCCTGCCCGAGCCGCCCACCACCTTCGACAAGGCCTGGACCTGGGACGAGTTCGTGAAGGTCGCCCAGAAGCTCACCATCGATCGCAACGGCAAGAACGCGACCGAGGCCGGCTTCGACCCGACCGCCATCAAGCAGTTCGGCGTGACCTTCGAGAAGTGGTGGGGCCCAGTGATGGTGCACGTCCTCAACAACGGCGGCGACCTGCTCAGCCCCGACGGCAAGAAGTTCGGCCTCACCGATCCGGCCGCCACCCGCGCCATCCAGCGGCTGGCCGATCTCATCAACAAGTACCACGTGGCGCCGAACCCGATTCAGTTCAAGGCCATCCCCAGCCAGGCCGCGGCCATCCAGGCCGGGCTGGCTGCCATGTCCATGCACGGACAGTGGATCAACCTCGACCTGGGAGCGGCCAAGGCGAACTACGGCATCGGCGTCCTGCCCAAGATGGACAAGAGCAGCGGCACCGTCCTGATCTCCGGGGTGAGCGTGATCTTCAAGGACAGCAAGCACCCCGCCGAGGCCTGGGCGCTCAGCAAGTACCTGGCCAGCGACGGCGCGCTGCCGCTCTACCAGGATGGCCTGTGGATGCCGACCATGAAGAAGTTCTACACGGACCCGGCCCAGCTCGCGAAGTGGTCCGGCCCGGACGCGGCCCATCCGGCCGGCTTCAAGGACTCGATGATGGACATGGTGCTCCATCACTCCCGCCCCTGCGTCAACTACTACGTGAAGAACTTCGGCAAGATCGACTCGATGGTCTCGGCCGCGCTCGACCCCGTCTGGCAGGGCCAGAAGACCGCCGAGCAGGCGATGAAGGAGCTGGAGCCCCAGATCACGCCCGAGATCCAGGGCAAGTACCAGCTCAACTAGCCCGCGGGTCGCCTCGCGACGCGGATGCCCGGGGGATGACCACCCACGGGGAGGGGCCCACGGCCGGCAACGACGACCGCGGGCCCTCCGCCATCTGGAGCCGTAGATGCCGACCAGCAGCGTTCAGCGACGAGAAGCGACGGCCGGGTGGATCTTCGCCGCACCGGTGATCCTGGGCTGGATCATCTTCGTGGCCGGCCCGGTGCTGGTCACGCTGCTTCTTGCGCTGACCGATTACTCGGTGGGTGGCTCGCCGCGCTACCTGGGCCTCGAGAACTTCCGCAAGTTCTTCACCAGCGCCGACGAGTCCTTCTTCGCCTCGGTGCGGGCCACCGCGCTCTACGGCATGCTCAGCGTGCCCGCCTGTGTGGCCGTCTCCTTCGGCCTGGCGTTGCTGCTCAACACCAAGATCCGCCTCCGCGGGCTCTTCCGCGCGGCGCTGTTCCTGCCCGTGATCATCCCGCTGGCGGCCAGCTCGGTCATCTGGATGTGGCTCTTCCAGCCCGACTTCGGGGTGGTGAACTTCGTCATCCGGGCGCTGGGGATGCACGGGCCGCAGTGGCTCGCCTCGGAGACGACCGTCATCCCGACCATGGTGCTCATGAACGTGTGGCTGACCGGGAACTCGATGGTGATCTTCCTGGCCGCGCTCCAGGGCGTGCCGCGCCATCTCTACGAGGCGGTGGAGATCGACGGCGGCAACTCCCTCCACAAGCTGGTCTACATCACCCTGCCCATGGTCTCGCCCACCATCTTCTTCGCGATCATCACCGGCTTCATCACCGCGCTGCAGGCGTTCGTCCAGCCGGCCATCATGACCTCGGACGCGTACCACGCCGGCGGGCCCAACAACTCGAGCCTGCTCTACGTGCTCTTCATCTACCGCGAGGCCTTCCGCTTCTCGAAGCTGGGGAGCGCCTCGGCCGCGGCGGTGCTGCTCTTCGCCGTCATCGCCGGGCTGACCTGGATGTTCTTCCGGTTCTCCCGATCGCTCGTGTACTACGAGGGAGGCGAGCGCACATGACCATGGGCCAGCCCGCGCTCCGCCGCCCCGACGAGCCGGTCACACCGGTCTCCGTGAACGTCCGCAACCCCCGGCGCTCCCGCCGCGGCCGGGCGGCCTGGTTCGTCTACCCGCCGCTCGTGCTCCTGGCGGCCGTCTTCCTCTTCCCCTTCTACTGGATGGTGAAGACCTCGCTGGTGGACCTGGGCAGCATCTTCGAGCCCACCCCCAGGCTCCTCCCCGCGCACCCGAACCTGGACAGCTTCGTCACCGCCCTGACCATGTTCCCGTTCGGGCGGTTCTTCCTGAACAGCCTGCTGGTGGCGGTGCTCACCGTGGCCGGAACGCTGCTCACCGCCTCCATGTGCGCCTTCAGCTTCTCGCGGCTGCGCTGGCGCTGGCGCAACCGCGTCTTCTCGGTGGTGCTCACCGGGATGATGCTGCCCTTCTTCGTGGTGATGATCCCGCAGTTCATCATGTGGCGCACCCTGCACCTGACCGACGGCTTCACGCCGCTCATCGCCCCGGCCTGGTTCGGCGGCGGCGTCTTCAACATCTTCCTCCTGCGCCAGTTCTTCCTGGGCATCCCGCGCGACCTGGACGAGGCCGCCACCATGGACGGGGCCGGTCCGGCCCGGGTCTTCTTCCAGATCATCCTGCCGCTCTCCAAGCCGGCGCTGATCGTGGTGGGGCTGCTCACCTTCCTGGCCAGCTGGAACGACTACCTGGCGCCCCTCATCTTCATCACCTCGGAGGAGAAGTACACGCTGATGCTGGGCCTCAACATGTTCCTGGGCGGCTACACCGCGCAGTGGAACTATCTCATGGCCGCCACCTGCGCCATCGTGCTCCCCTCGGTGATCATCTTCCTGGTCGCGCAGAAGTACCTGATGGAAGGGATCGTCATGACCGGGCTGAAGGGCTGAGCGCCGGCGCCCCGCTCAGGCGCGCCGCCCACCGACCTCCAGCCGCACCACGTTCCAGCAGAAGGGCGCCAGCGCCAGCCGGACGAGTTCCCCGTCCACCTCCGGCTTCCCCTCCGCGGCCCGCGGCTGCACCGTCCCCGGGCGCTCGAGGGTGTTGGCCGCCTTGCCATCCGGGTGGCGGAGCTCGAGGTGCTCCAGCGCGCCCACCCGCTCGAACCCGCCCAGCCGCGCTTCCAGCTCGATCCGCTCCGAGGGCGAGCGGTTCACCAGGAACAGGGTGGCGCCGCCCTGGCCGTCCTCGACGGCGGTGGCTTCCAGGTACGGCACCGGCCCGTGCTTCTTCGACTCGTACCCGGGCAGGTCGAGGCGGACGTCGAGCACCGTCCCGCGCCCGAACCGGGAGGCGTGCTGGAACGGGTAGAAGATGGTCTGCCGCCAGGCCGGGCCGCCCGGCGCGGTCATGATGGGCGCGATGGCGTTCACCAGCTGGGCCAGGCAGGCGATCTTGACCCGGTCGGCGTGCTTGAGGAGGGTGATGAGCAGGCAACCCACCACCAGCGCATCCTCCATGGTGTAGACGTCCTCGAGCAGCCGGGGCCCCACCGTCCAGCGCGGCGCCGACCGGTCCGCCTGCTGCGAGTGGAACCAGACGTTCCACTCGTCGAAGGAGAGGTGGATGGTCCGGGTGGAGCGCTTGCGGGCCTTGACGTGATTGCAGGTGCTCACCACCGAGCGGATGAACGCGTCCACCCCGGCCAAGCAGGCCAGGAACTCGACCGCATCGTCCTCCAGGTTCTGGCAGTAGCTGTGGAGCGAGAGGTAGTCGACGTACTGCTCTGGTTCGAGACCGGCTGGGCCGAGTTCAAGTTCCCCAACAACGCCCTCTACCGGGAGAAGCCGGTCCGCAAGCTCGAGCTCTCGGCGGAGCTCTCCTCGGAGACGCCGGGCACGAACCCTCACTGGCTCTCGGACATCACGCTCTGGGTGAACGACGTCGAGGTCGGCTCCTGGACCTCGCCCGGCGACTACGGCGACAGGCGGGGGAAGCTCACCCCGGACTGGTGGAAGCTGGAGGGATCCCAGTACGGCCTGCTCAAGAACTGGAGCGTCACCGACGAGGGCTCCTTCGTGGACGGGGTCCGCATCTCCGACGTGCGCCTGGCGGATCTCAAGCTCCCGGAGCACCACTCGATCCGGGTCCGCATCGGCGTCAAGCCCGACGCGGAGCACGTCGGGGGCATGAACATCCTTCGGGCGCGGCTTCGGGAACTACGATCAGGCTTTCACCCTGCGGCTGAGCTTCGTGTGACGCTCCCTACGCGCCGGAGGCCGGGCCTCGCCTCCGCTAGCTTTCACCGTCTGACGTAGCGTGCTGGGCGAACGGTTGCGTGGCGGTTCGAGCTTCCGCTCCGGCGAGGCCCGGCCTCCGGCGCTGCGCTCGCTTGGATGTGGAGGCAGCTCGCCCGGCCATTGGCGCTTCGCGCCGTGGCCGGGCTCGGACAACGGCTTCGAGACGGGTCACGGTGCCCCGCCGCCCGGGATCGCCCTCTCGCGCGGCGCGGCCGCCAGGAAGGCGGCCACCAGCGGGTTGTCGCCCGAGCTCCGGCGCCACGTGGCCAGCATGGGGAACTCGGCGCCGGGCTCCGTCATTGGCCAGGAGGCCACCCCGTCCCGATCCGGACCGCCCGCCACCGCCGGCACCAGCGAGTAGCCGAGCCCGACCGAGACCAGCGAGAGGATGGCGTCGACCGAGCTCGCGCCGATGATCCGGTCCGGCTGGATCCCGTGCCGGGCCAGCGCCTCGAGCTGCAGGTCCCGGGCGCGATGCCCGCTCGAGTAGGCCACGAACGGCTCGCCGGCCAGCGCCTCGAGCGGGCGGCGCCGGGCGCGCGCCAGCCGGTGGCCGGCCGGGATCACCACGAACGGGCGGAGGGTGTCGATGCGCAGCGTCTCCAGGCCGGCCGGCACGATCTCCAGCGTGTCGATGTACACGTCGGCCTCGCCGCGCTGGAGCATCCCCACGTCCGTGTCGCCCACCTCGTCCAGGTCCACCTGGATGCCAGGGTGGACGCGGGCCAGCCGCGACAGCCACTCCGGCAGGTGCACCCGCATGACCAGGGCCGGCGCGCGCACGCGCACGCGGCCGCGCAGCTCGCCCCCGGCGATCTGGCCCAGGGCGGCGGGCAGCCGTTCCAGGAAGGGGGCCACCAGCTCGTACAGCTTCTCGCCCGCCGGCGTCCGGACCAGTCGATCCTTGCCGGTCCGCTCGAAGAGGCGGAGCCCGAGGTCCGCCTCGAGCCGCTTCACCTGCTGGTGAATGCCCGGGGCGGTGATGGGGTACGGGAAGGCCCGCACCGCCCGCGCGTATCCGCCGGTGCGCGCCACCCAGTAGAAGCCCTCCAGCCGCTGCAGGTTCATCGTTCACCTCTTCTTCATGATCCGGCACCACTATATCGAGCCCGGGAGGGCCCGGGCGTGGCAGCCTTCGCCGGGGCGAAGCGACCGGGGGAGGGAACGGAGGGGCGCCCCGGTTTCGCGGCCGCGAACCGGGGCGCCGCCCGCGCGAGCGCGGGTCAGGGGTGGAGCGCGCCGGGAGGGGGCTCGACGAAGGGCGCCACCGCCTGGGCGTACCGCGCCGCCACGCCCGGCGGCGCCTCCACCCGGCGCCCCTCCACCATCGACTCGAGCATGGCGGCGTTGGCCACCGCCTGGCCGCGGAAGTGGTTGTTGGTGACCACGTAGACCTCGGGCGCCTCCGCGGCCATCTCCCGGATGGCCTCGGCCCAGGGCTCGAGCTCCCGGGCCGAGTACAGGTAGTCGTAGCGCGCGTCGCGCCCCGCGCCCTTGCGGAACCAGTCCCGCCAGTTCCGGCCGTGCACGCGCACGTAGGCGACCGGCGCGGTCACGTCGGCGTGCGGCCGGATGGTGTTCCGGAAGCGGGGCTGGTCCACGTTGACGATCCCGACCCCGGCCTCGGCCAGCTCCGCCAGGACCTCCGGGTCCTCCCAGGAGGCGTGCCGCACCTCCAGCACCAGCGGCAGCCCGGCGAAGGCCCGGAACAGCCCGCGCAGCCACTCCTCGGCGGCGGCGTCCCGCCGGAACGACCAGGGGAACTGCAGCAGCACCGCTCCCAGCCGCCCGCCGGCCTGCAGTCGATCCAGGGCCGCCCGCGCCTCGGCGACCTCCTCGGCCCGGTACGGCTCGCGCTCGTGGGTGAAGCGCCGCCACAGCTTGGCGCCGAAGCGGAACCGATCCGCGCCCGCCACCCGCTCGCACCAGCGCGCCGCCACCTCCGCCGGGAAGGGGCGGTAGAAGGTGGAGTTGATCTCCACCGTGCCGAAGAAGCGCGCCAGGTAGGCGAGCCGGTCGAAACCCCTTGGCTCGGGGCGGGGATAGACGATCCCCGCCCAGTCCGGATACTCCCAGCCGGCGGGCCCGCAGCGGATCACGGAGGTTCCGTAACCCGGCCGGGCGCCCGGTTCCATCGCTCCTCCGCTACGGCTTCCGCGGGTTGAAGCTGCCGATGGTGTTCAGCACCTGCAGCGCCGCCAGCTGCGCATTCAGGGTGTCGGTGGTCACCTGGATCTCGGCGTTGCGGAGCTGGGCGGTCGCGTCCGCCTGCTCGACCGCGGTGGCGGTGCCGGCCCGGTAGGCCACGTCGACCAGCCGCTGGTTCTCGGCCGCCAGGTCGCGCTGCTCCTTCGACTTCTGGGCGTTGGCGCGGGCCGACTCGAGGTCGAGCAGGGCCTGGGTGACGTCGCGCCGGAGCCCGACCACCGCCCCCTCGGCGCGCGCCCTGGCCTCGGCGATGCGCCCGTTCGCCTCGCGGATGTCCGACTCGCGCCGGAAGCCGTCGAGCAGGGTCCACTGGAGCTGCAGGCCGCCGTACCAGGCCTCGTGCTTGTTGTTCAGGCCGAGCTGGTTGGCCCACTGGTAGCGGCCGAAGAGCTGCACGTCGGGGAGGTAGCGGCTCACCTGCGACTTCCTGTTCTCCTCCTCGGAGGCGATCGAATACTTGTACGCCTGCACGTCGGGCCGGGCCTGCATGCCCTGGTTCACGAGCGCATCCAGATCGGTTTCGGGGAGGGCCGGCTCGGGCGGGGCCTCCACGTCGAAGGCCGTGTCGCGGGCGAGCAAGGCCGCCAGCGCCACCTTGGCGGACAGGTACGAGGCGCGCGATCGCTTCACGTCCTCCTCGGCGCGGGCCCGGTCGATCTGGGCCCGGATGAGCCCCACCTTGGCGATGGCGCCCGCGGTGTAGCGCACCTGCGCGTCGTGCTCCTGCCGCCGGGCGATCTCGAGGAGGCGCTGGGACACGCCCAGGGCCTCCTTGAGCGCGGCCGCGCCGTAGTAGGTGCGGGCCACGCCGAACAGCACCTGGCGCCGGCCGTTTTCCAGGTTCAGCACCACGGCGCGCTGCGCGTCCTTGGCGCTGCCGATGGCGAAGAAGAGTCGGGCCGAGATGAGCGTCTGGGTGGCGTTCACCTGCGCGGCCAGCAGCCCGTTCTTCTGCTGCTCCACGATGGTGACGGGGTTGGCGGGGTCGCCGGTGGGGAACGGCGTCTTCACCTCGTCCTGCCGCGTGTAGCTCCCCTGTGCCACCACCTGCGGCAGGTACAGCGACAGCGCCTTCCAGGTGATCTCCTGGGCCTGGTCGAGCTGCGCCGAGAGGGCCTTGAGATCCAGGCTCCGCTCGCCCGCCAGCTGCAGCGCCTGATCCAGCGTGATCACCGGGCCGGTGGCGTCGGCGGGCAGCACCGGCACCTGCGCGGCCGGCGTCTGCGCGCTCTGGTCGGCCGTGGGCGCTGCGGGGGTGGCGGTGGCGTCTGCCGGCGTCTGCCCCATGAGCAGGGCCACCATCATCGCGGTCGTCAGGGTCATGTCTCCTCCGCTTCGAGCTTCGCCGTGAGCCTCTCCAGCATCCGGACCAGGTGCTTGCGGTCCGCCGCCTCGAGCATGGCCAGCAGCTTGGCCAGCTTCGTGGCGATCCCCTCGTCGATGCGCCGGTAGAGGGTGGCCCCGCGCGGCGCCAGCCGCACGTGCACCACCCGCCGGTCGGCGGGATCCCGCTCCCGCTGCACGAGCAAGTCCCGTTCCAGCCGATCCACCACGCCGGTGATGGTCTTCTCCGTCACCGCCACCGCCCGGGCCAGCTCTCCCATGGTCATGGAGCCGTCGTTCCCCAGCCACAGGACGATGTGGATCTGCGCCGGCGTGAGATCGAACCCCTGGCAGGCGGAGGCGATGGGATCGCGGATGGGCCGGCGGCGGGAGAGCTGCACCAGCAGCTTCCGCAGGCGGCCGGCCTGCGCCTGGAGGGCGGCAGAACTCCGTTCGCCCCGAGCGTGGGCCCTGCCAGGCAGGGCCGTGGTCGAAGGGCCATTACTCCGTGGCACGGACTATCCACTAGGGTGGATAGTTCCTCGTGTCAACGCGCCGGAAAGCGCAGGCCCATGCGGAGATTCGTGCGGCTCCGGACGGGGATCCCGGTCCCGGGACCACGCCATCCCGCGACCGGGAGCCTCACCGGCCCTGCAGGTCGTCGATCTCCGCCTCGATGTCCTTCTTCTCCGGCGCGTCGGGCTTCCTCTCGAGGAACTTGCGGAATTCCTGGACGGCCCTGGCCTTCTGCCCGCGCTGCTCCTTGTAGGCGTACCCCAGGTAGTAGTGCGGCATGGGATTGTCCGGCTCTTCCCGGGCCGCCCGCTCGTACCAGGGCAGCGCCGCCGCCATCCCCTTCCACTCGTGCAGCGACCGGGCCATGAGGAAGTAGGCCTGGACCGCCCGCGGGTCGCTCTTCAGCAGTGCCTGCAGGAGCTTCACCGCCTCCTCGTGCTTGCCCACCTTGGCGGTGCACTCCGCCAGCCCCACCCGCAGCCGCGGGACCTTGGGGGCGAGCTGGATGGCCCGAGCGAACGCCTCCAGCGCCTGATCGCACCGTCCGTTCTGCGCCAGGAGCACCGCCACCCGCTCCGGCGGCTCGGGGGAGGACGGATCCACCGTCGCCGCGCCTCGATACGCATCGAGCGCCTCGGCCAGCGCACCGGCCTTCTCCTGGGCGCCGCCCAGCGCCAGCAGGTTCTCGGCATTGCGGGAGAGGTCGACCGCCTTCTTGAGCTGGATGATCGCGCCCTGCGACTCGGAGCGCGACAGGAGCGCACGCCCCAGCCAGAGCCGCGCCTCCACCAGCTGCGGGGCCTCGTTGGAGGCGGAGGTCAGGCGGCGCACCGCCCCGTCGCCGTCGCCCTTCTGCAGGAGCACCGCCCCCAGCCGGGTCAGGGCCAGGGCGTGCTTGGGCGCGGCCTCGAGCGCCGCGTTGAAGGTCGCCTGCGCCGGCCCCAGCTCGCCCGACTTCCACAGCAGCGTCCCGTACTCGACCAGGATGTCGGGGTTGCTCGGCTCGTGGGCGGCGGCGCTGGACAGGGACGCCCGCGCGGCGGCCGCGTCGCCGCGGGCCAGCGCCAGCCGCCCCATGCCCAGCTCGGCCGGCGCGTGCGCCGGATCGATCTCCAGCGCCTTCCGGTACGCCGCCTCCGCGCCCGCCGCGTCGCCCCGGGCCAGGAGGACGTCACCGTTCACGGAATGCGCTCCGGGATCGCGGGAGTCCCTGGCCAGCGCCGGCCCGACCAGCTCGGCCGCCTTGGCGGGATCGCCCGCCCAGAGCGCGAAGCGCGCCAGCGCCACCCGGGCCTCGACCGCGTCGGGATCGCGCTTGAGCACGTCCGTGTAGATGGCCCGGGCATCCTCGGGCTTGCCGGCGGTCCCGAGCGCGAACGCCTTGCCCAGGAGCAGGTCGCTGCGCCCGGGGCTGCGGGCCAGGGCCTGATCGGCGAGCTGCGCCGCGTCCAGCGCCCGGCCGGCCAGCGCCAGCGCCCGGACCCGGGCGGCCGCCAGCTCCGGGATCTGGGCGGCCTGCTTGGCCACCGGGTCGGTCGCGGCCACGGCGCCGGCGCCGTCGCCGCGGCGAAGCCGGTGCATCACCAGGCGCACCCGTGCCTCCACCAGGCGCGGATCGGCCGCCACCGCGTCGGAGAGCAGCTGGTCGGCCTGGGCGGCGCGCGCCGGATCCACGCCGGCGATCGAGCCCAGGAGGGCCAGGGCCCGGGCGCGCTCGGCGGGGGAGAGCCGGGGGCGGACGGCGTCCGCGGCCAGCGGCTGGAGCCGCGCCGTCGCCTGGGCGAGGTTGCCCGCCCGCGCCTCGAGCGCCGCCAGCTCCAGCTGCGCGGCCAGGAGGTCCGGCTGGCTGGCCACCAGCTTCTCCAGCGTGGCGCGCGCGTCGGGCGCCTTCTTGAGCACGGCCGCCCTGGCCAGGAACAGCGCGGACCGCGGACCCTTCTCGAGCGCGCCCAGCTTGGACGCCTGGGCCGCGGCCCGGGCTGGGTCCCCCCGCGCCAGCGCGGAGCGGGCCAGCAGCGCCAGCAGCTCCGGGTCCGGCTTGCGCTTGGCCGCGGCCGACTCGAGCGCCTGCTCCTCGGCCGCGGTGGCGGCCACGGGATCCGAGCACAGCGCCATGGCCAGCGCTGCCGCCAGCGTCGCCACCTCCCGCTTCTCCCCGCGCTGCAGCACCTCCGTCGCCCTGCGCGCCTGCGCCACGGCCTCGGGGGGCGCTCCGTGCTCGAGATCCAGGGCCGCCACCGCCAGCGCGTGGATCATCACCGCCTCGGAGGATCCGCGGTCGGCGGCCACCGCCCGCGCGGCGTGATCGAGCCCGGCGCGCTCGGAGGCGAAGTCCCCGCGGGCCAGGGCGGTTCGCGCCTGGCCGATCAGGCTGGCCACCGCCGCCGGGTCGCCCCGCCGCAGCATGCGCGTGAAGAAGAAGCCGTAGCGGGTGAACCCCGCCGCCACGCCGGCGGCCAGCACCAGGACCACTGGCACCGCCAGGGCCACCCATTTCAAGGATCGCGGGAGCCGCACCCGCCGCCGCTTGCCCTCCACCACCTTCGCCGCCGCCATGCGGTCGCCGAAGACCGCCGGCGCGTTCTGGCGCGGGGCCGGCTCCGACGCGGCCGCCTTGCGCAGCGCCGCGCCGAACGCCGCCACCGCGCCGATGGGCGCGTAGGTGGTGCCGTCGCTGGAGACGTCCTCGTTGCCGAGCAGCTCCCCCTTGGAGAGCATCTCGACGATCTGTCCCTCCTGGAAGGGTCCGAAGATCTTCCCGGAGCGCCGCCGGACGTGGTAGCCGCCCTGCTTGGCGGGCGCCGGCGCGGGCGCGGCCGCCTTGGGCGGCGCGTCGCCGAACAGCATCTCCAGGTCTTCCGCGTCGCCCGGCGGCGGCCCCGGAGGAGGCGGGCGGGGCGCGGCAGCCGCGGGCGCGGGAGGCGGCGGCGCGGCTGGCCGGGCGAGGTTGAACGGATCCATCGGCGGCGATGCCGCCGGGAATCCCGCCTCGAACGGGCTGGCAGGCCCGGGAGCGGCCGGGGGCGGCGGCGCGTCGAGCGCGTCGGTGCTCAGATCCACCTCGCCGAACGAGAGCGGCGCCGGCAGGGGGTCGGGGGGAGGAGGCGGGACCAGCGACCCGGGTGCCGCGCCCGCATCGGCGGCGCCGAAGGGGGACTCGTCGGCGGCGAAGGGGGTCGGCCCCGGGTCGAACGGCGAGGCGGTGGGCGCGAACGGCTCCGCGCCGAAGGGCGAAGGCGTGGTGGCAGCGGCCGGACCCGCATCGAAGGGCGAGGCCGCCTCGCCGACCGGACCGGCATCGAACGGCGACGCGGAAGGGGCGGCCGGAAACGGCGGCGCCACCGCGACGGCCGGCGCCGGGGCGGGTGCGGGCGGCGGCGTGCCCGTGGCGGCGGGCGCCGGGAGCGGGATCCCGCCCGTGCCGGGCGTCGCCGCGCTGGCCGGGCGCGAACCGGGCCGGGCCGGTGGCGCCGCACCGGCGGCCGGGGGCGGGAGCGGGATGCTGTTGGTGCCCGCGCCTGCGGGCGCGGCGCCGCCCGGGAGCGGCACCGCCCCGGCCGCACCGGCGGCTGACGGCTTCTTGACCGGGAACGTGTTGTGACAGCGGGAGCACCGCACGTTGGCGCCCCGATCCGGCACGCGGGTGTCGTCGAGCTGGAACACCGCCTTGCAGTTCGGGCAGGCCACCCTCATGTCGCGCTCCAATCACACGGGGGCTGCGCCCCCGCCCCGGGCCCGCGCTTTCGCGCAGGGCCTCCACCCCGACCTCGAGCGGCGAATCGTACCGTCATGTCCTCTCTTCCGGCTCGAACCGGCGCGTCAGCTCCAGATAGTCGGCCAGGTCGCGGAGCTCGGCGGCATCGCTCCGGCCGCCGTCCGCGTGCAGCCGAGCCCGCAGAAGCTCTGCGGCCGGATCCGGCGGCCCGGTGAACCCGCTCGCCTCCGAGACCTCGCGCGCGGCCAGGGCCTGGAAGCGGGCCCGGAGCTCGACCCAGCGCAGGTAGGCGTCCACCACCTCGGCCGGCGCCAGCTCGGCGCGCAGCCCCACCTCGCGGACCAGCCGCGCCCGCCGGAGCCGCTCCCAGATGGCGGGCTCCTCGCGCAGCGGAGGGACGCGTTCCTCGATGCGCCGCGGCCCGATCTCCGGCGGCACCGGGCGGAAGCCGTCGTCGCCGGGAGGCCCGGCCAGCGCGCGCAGCACCTCGACGGCGCGGCTCATGGCGTCCGCCGAGAGGAAGTTCCGGATCTGGCGGTTCGACTCGCGGAGCCGGGCCGAGAGCCGGCGCAGCAGCCGGAGCGCCACCTCGCCGTTGTTGCGGACCAGGTCCTCGAAGGCGTCCTCGTCGATCTCGAGGATGCGCGAGGGCTCCTCGACGATGGCGGCCGCGCTGCGCGGCGCGTCCTCCAGGAGCGCCATCTCGCCGAAGGCCTCGCCCGCGCCCAGCACCGCCAGCGTCAGGTTCCGCGACCCGACCCGCTTCTCGATGCGCACCGACCCGGAGACGATGACGTACATCCGGCTTCCGGGATCGCCCTCCTCGAACACGACCGCCCCGGCCGGGAAGTCCCGACCGTAGATCCGAGCTGCGGACGGCTCCTGGGGCATGGTCGCGGAACGGGGTATCCCACCGGAAATCGGCAGGTGTTGCGCCACGATACCACCGCGCTCCGGAGGGGGACAAGCGAGCGTCCTCCGGCTCCAGGCCCCACACCGGGGAGCGAGCCCGAGCCCGCGCCCGATCCCCTGCTGCATGCTACAGGTGGACCATGAGCCCCGAGCTCTCGGACGCGATCCGTGCCCGGCTGCGAGAGTGGACCTTTTCCCTGGGCGGCCCGGGGACGCGGGCCCGACTCGAGAAGCTCACCCCGCCGCGCAACGAGTACGGCGTCGACCCGTACGGCTTCGATACGGACTACCTGGTGGCGGCGGTGGCGCCGCTCATCTGGCTGTACAAGAAGTACTTCCGCGTCCAGGTGTATGGCATCGAGCGCGTGCCCGCCGAGGGACGCCTGCTGCTCGTCTCCAACCACTCCGGCCAGCTCCCGTTCGACGGGGCCATGATCGAGATCGCGTGCCTCTTCGACCGCGATCCGCCGCGGGCCGTCCGCGCCCTCATGGACACCTGGGTACCCACCCTGCCCTTCGTCTCCACCTTCATGGCGCGCTGCGGGCAGGTGGTGGGCACGCCCGAGAACTGCCGCCGGCTGCTGGCGGCCGACGAGGCGCTGCTGGTGTTTCCGGAGGGCACCCGCGGGCTCAACAAGCTCTTCAAGCAGCGCTACCAGCTGCAGCGCTTCGGCCCGGGGTTCATGCGCCTGGCGCTGGAGGCCGGGGCGCCGGTGGTCCCCGTCGGCGTGGTGGGCGCCGAGGAGCAGGCCCCGGCCCTCCTCGACCTGAAGCCGCTGGCCAGGCTGCTCTCCTTCCCGGCCTTCCCGGTGACCCCCACGCTCCTCCCCTTCCCGCTCCCCTCCCGGTACCACATCCATTTCGGCGAGCCGATGACGTTCCAGGGCACGCCCGACGAGGAGGACGAGCAGCTGGAGCGCAAGGTGGCCGAGGTCGAGGGCGCGGTGCGCGCGCTCATCGCCCGGGGCCTGGCCGAGCGGAGGCACGTGTTCTGGTGAGCGCCCCCGCCGACAGCCTGCCGGCCGGCGGTCCCCGGTTCGATCCGGCCGCGCCGGTCCCGATCTTCCCGGGCATGTCCAGAAGCGTGCTGGTGACCGGCATCTCCGGAAACCTGGGGCGCGCCCTGGCCAAGCTGCTCCACACCGAGACGCACGTGGTGGGCGTGGACCGCCGTCCGTTCCCGGGCAAGCCCAAGGACATCGATCACCACCAGGTGGACCTGCGCAAGGCGCGGGTGGAGGAGGCCTTCCGCCGGAAGCCCATCGAGGCGGTGATCCACATGGGCATCATGCACGACCCGCACATGCCCTTCAGCGAGGCGCACAGCTTCAACCTCATGGGCACGCGCCGGATCCTCGACCTGTGCGTGCGGCACGGGGTGAAGAAGCTGGTGGTGCTCTCCTCGGCCAACGTCTACGGGCCGCGCCCCGACAACTCCAACTTCCTGGTGGAGGAGACGCCGCTCATGGCGGCGGACCGGTACAGCGACGTGCGCGATCTGATCGAGCTCGACATGTACGCGCAGTCGTTCATGTGGAAGCACCCCGAGGTCGAGACGGTCATCCTGCGCCACGTGAACATCATCGGTCCCACGGTGCGCAACGCGCCCTCCAACTACCTCCGGCTGGAGGTGCCCATCACGCTCATGGGATTCGATCCCATGCTGCAGCTCATCCACGAGGAGGACGCCTGCCGGGCGCTGGTGCTGGCGCTCAGGCCCGGGGTGCGGGGCGTGTTCAACGTCACCGGACCGGGCGAGGTGCCGCTCTCGGCGGTGATGCGGGAGCTGGGCCGCCGGCCGGTGGCCCTGCCCCACCTCCTCGTCCGCCCCATCCTGCGGCGCGCCTTCGAGGCCCGCATCACCAGCTTCCCGCCCGAGGAGATCGACCACATCCAGTACCTGTGCGTGGTGGACGGATCGCGCTTCTCGCGCGAGGCCGGGTGGGTTCCGAGGTACACGCTGCGCGAAACGATCCGCAGCGTGCTGTGACCGGGCGTCGCCCGGCCGCGGCACTTCCGGTCTCACTCCCTCGACGTACCGCGAGTCGGGGTCGTGAATTTGGGCGCACACCGCACGTCACGGACCTGGTAGCGGTTCGTCTCCGAGCCATCGGCACCGTGGCTGCGTGCCCGTGCACAGGAGGTTGCGATGCCTGGCCTTCCCCCGCGCCTCGGCTGCATCCGTCCCCACCCGGCGGCCATCCCCCGCGGCCTCGCGGCCGCGCTGGCCGCGGCGCTGCTGGCCGCGGCCCCCTCGGCCCGGGCCGATCCGCCCGCCGCGGACGAGGAGCAGGAGCCGTCCGCCGGGGAGGAGCGGCCGGTTCGCCTCCAGCGCCCCACCGCCGTCCGCGGCACGCTGGCGCTCTACTGGAGCCCGGAGATCCTGCTCATGGGCGGCGCGAGCCATGACGTCGTGCTGGGCGCGACCCTCTCGCGCCAGGTGCACAGCCGCATCGCCCTCGAGCTCCTGGCGGGCGGCGGCGGCAACTCGCACCGCAGCGGGCCGCACGTGGGCGGCGCCGTCCGGTTCTCGCCCATCGCGTGGAGCAAGCACGCCATCACCCTGTCGCTGGGCGGCCGCGCCGCGTTCCTCGAGGACTACGGGACGGTCGGCTTCGGTCACCTGGAGCCGGGCTACGAGATGCGCCTCTCCGGCGGGTTCAACCTGGCGGTGAGCAGTGGGCTCGGGGTGGTGCTCAACGACTCCCGGCGGAGCCACGACTGCGGGGATGGGGTCGCCCGGTTCTTCTGCAAGGACCGCTTCGAGGCGGGCGACGTCGGGTTCTCCTGGCGGGTCGAGGTCGGCGGCAGCTTCTGACCGGCGGAGCGGGGGAGCGGCCCGGCGAGCCCTCGATCGCGTTTGTCCGCGGCCGGCGCGCTTTGTTCGACGACCGACCGAGGTCGGGTCCGGACCGAGATCCGCCTGCCGACGAGGCGTGATCCGGTGCGACCTGCCATCACTTTGTTCGCGGGAATCCCGTTTGTTTCCAGGCATCTGGGATTGCGTGGCCGGCGGGTAACCTGTAATTGCACGCCACCATGCGTTTCGGCCACTTCGACGACGCCAACCGCGAGTACGTGATCACCACCCCCAGGACCCCCTATCCCTGGATCAACTACCTGGGGAGCGAGGAGTTCTTCGGGATCATCTCGCACATGGGCGGCGGCTACTGCTTCTACCGCGACGCTCGACTCCGGCGCGTGCTCCGCTACCGGTACAACAACGTCCCGACCGACGCGGGCGGCCGGTACTTCTACATCCGGGAGGGCAACGACTTCTGGACGCCCACCTGGGCGCCGGTGAAGCGGGACCTGCAGGTCTACGAGTGCCGGCACGGCCTGGGCTACACGCGCATCACCGGCGAGCGCGGCGGGGTCCGGGCCGAGGTGCTGTACTTCGTGCCGCTCGGGACCAACGCCGAGATCCACCAGGTGACCCTCAAGAACGAGGGCACGTCGCACGCAAGAAGCTGAAGCTCTTCTCGATTCGTCGAGTTCTGCCTGTGGAACGCCTAGGACGACCAGACCAACTTCCAGCGCAACTGGTCCACCGGCGAGGTCGAGGTCGACGGCAGCACGATCTACCACAAGACCGAGTACCGCGAGCGCCGCGATCACTACGCGTTCTACCACGTCAATGCGCCGCTGGCCGGCTTCGACACCGATCGGGAGAGCTTCTTCGGCCTGTACAACGGCATGCACGAGCCGCAGGTGGTGGCGAGCGGCCAGCCGCAGCAACTCGGTGGCCAGCGGCTGGCAGCCCATCGCCTCGCACGCCCTCGACGTCGACGCTGGCCCCCGGCGCAGGAGAAGACCTTCGTCTTCGTGCTCGGCTACGTCGAGAACCCGCGCGACGAGAAGTGGGAGAAGCCCGGCGTCATCAACAAGAAGCGGGCCCGGGAGCTGATCGCGCAGCTTCTCCAGCGCCGGCCAGGTGGCCGAGGCCCTGGGCAAGCTGCGCGGCTACTGGGACGAGCTGCTCTCCACCTTCACGGTGAAGTCGCCGGACGAGAAGCTGAACCGGATGGTCAACATCTGGAACCCGTACCAGTGCATGGTCACCTTCAACATGTCGCGCAGCGCCTCGTACTTCGAGACGGGCATCGGCCGCGGCATGGGGTTCCGCGACTCCAACCAGGACCTGCTCGGCTTCGTCCACCAGGTGCCGGAGCGGGCCCGCGAGCGCATCATCGACATCGCCTCCACCCAGTTCCCGGACGGCAGCGCCTACCACCAGTACCAGCCGCTCACCAAGCGCGGCAACAACGACGTCGGCAGCGGCTTCAACGACGACCCGCTCTGGCTCATCCTGGGCGTGGCCGCCTACATCAAGGAGACCGGCGACTACGGCATCCTCGAGGAGCAGGTCCCCTTCGACAACGACCAGAAGAACCAGGCCTCGCTGCTCGAGCACCTCAAGCGCTCGTTCGACCACGTGCTGAACAACCTCGGGCCGCACGGGCTGCCGCTCATCGGCCGCGCCGACTGGAACGACTGCCTGAACCTGAACTGCTTCTCCGAGACGCCGGACGAGTCGTACCAGACCACCGGCAACCGGACGGGCCGCACCGCCGAGTCGGTCATGATCGCCGGGATGTTCGTCGCCATCGGGCCGGAGTAGGCGGCGCTCCTCGAGCGGCACGGGCTGGCCGACGAGGCCGAGCAGGCCCGCGCCGCCATCGAGCGGATGGAGGCAGGCCATCCTGAAGCATGGCTGGGACGGCGAGTGGTTCCTGCGCGCCTACGACTTCTTCGGGAACAAGGTCGGCTCGCAAGGAGTGCGAGGACGGCCAGATCTTCATCGAGACGCAGGGCTGGTGCGTGATGGGCGGAGTCGGGGCTCGAGACCGGCGAGGCGAAGAAGGCGCTCGACTCGGTCAAGGCGCGCCTCGACACCCGCTACGGCATCGTGCTGCAGCACCCGGCCTACCGCGACTACCACGTCGAGCTGGGCGAGATCTCGTCCTACCCGCCGGGCTACAAGGAGAACGCCGGCATCTTCTGCCACAACAATCCCTGGATCATGATCGCCGAGACGATGCTCGGTCGGCCGGAGCGCGCCTTCGACTACTACAAGAAGATCGCCCCGGCCTACATCGAGGAGATCTCCGAGATCCACCGCACCGAGCCGTACGTCTACTCGCAGATGGTCGCCGGCAAGGACGCGGTGCGCCATGGCGAGGCCAAGAACGCCTGGCTCACCGGCACGGCCGCCTGGAACTTCGTGGCCGTCTCGCAGTACCTGCTCGGGGTCCGGCCCGAGCACGACGGGCTGCGGGTCAGCCCGTGCCTGCCCGCCGAGATCCCCGAGTTCACGGTCACGCGCCGCTGCCGCGGCGCCACCTACCAGATCCGGGTCAAGAACTCGGGCAAGGGCGGCCAGGCGCGGCTGGTGGTCGACGGCAAGCCCGTCGACGGCGACATCGTCCCCTGGGCCCGGCCCGGCTCCGTGGTGAAGGTGGAGTGCGCGGTCTAGTCGGCCGTCCTCGCGACCGATCCTCTCCCCGAGCCCGCGCCCGAAAGGGCCGGGCTCGCCTTCTTTCACCCGACCCGGCGCGCGATCGATGATGATCGCGCTCTCCGCCCCCCACCGCCGCTGCTGCGCCGGGGCTGGACGAGCGACGCTTGGCGCGGAGGACCTCATGTCCGACAGGAACCTGGTCGTGGTCTCGCTGCTCACCGCCCGACAGGAGTTCCAGCGGCAGCAGGAGCAGGACGCGCGCGCCACCGCGGCCCGCTCCGGGCTCCGCGTCGAGGTGGTGTTCGCCGAGAACGATCCGCGCGCGCAGATCCAGCAGCTCGAGGAGGTCATCCGGCGCCCGCCCGAGCGGCGGCCGGCGGCGTTCGTCATCGAGACGGTGGCCGCGGTCGGGTTCGAGAAGATCGCCCGCGCTGCGCTCAGCGCCCGGATCGGATGGGTGGTGGTCTCGTCGCGCGCCCCCTATCTCGAGATGCTGCACAAGGAGTTTCCCGGCTCGCTCGTCACCTCCGCCACCATCGACGAGATGGAGATCGGCCGCATCCAGGGGCGGCAGATCCTGGCGCTCCTCCCCGCCGGCGGCAACGTCCTGTACGTGGAGGGACCGAGCATGTCCGCCGCCACCATCTTCCGCCGGCGCATGGCGGAGCAGGAGCTGAAGGGCTCGGTGGTGAGCATCGTGCACACCATCTCCGGCGACTGGACGGCCGCCGGCGCGGAGTGGGCCGTCTCCTCCTGGCTGGGAATCGACGAGAGCCGCGAGGTGCGCTTCGACCTGGTGGGCGCCCAGAACGACGAGATGGCCATGGGGGCCCGCGCCGCCCTGGCCGCGCAGCGTCCCGACTGGTCCGGTCCCTTCACCGGGTGCGACGGGCTCGTGAACCTCGGCCAGCGCTACGTGCGCGAGGGGCAGCTCGCGGCCACGGTGGTGAAGGCCACCACCGCCGGGCCCGGGGTGGAGCTGGTGGCGAAGTCCCTGCGCGGAGAGCCGGTCCCGCCGCAGGTGGTGCTCCCGCCCGCCTCCTTCCCGGCGCTGGAGGAGCTGAAGAAGGGCTGAGCCGGGCCCGACCGCGTTCTGGACCTCGCCGCCCGGCCCCGTATGCTTCCCGGGGAGGAAGCCATGGCGAGCGTCCGCTGGCCGATGCCCGCGTTGCCGGTCTGGCTGGCGCTGCTCTGCGCCGGTGCCGCGGCGCCCCGGCCCGGTGAGGAGCTGACCGCGCTCGGCTTCAGCCGCGACGGGAAGCTCTTCGCCATGGCCACGGCGGCGCCGGGCGAGCCGCGGGGCACCCTGCGGGCATGGGACGTGAGCCCGGGCAAGCCGGTGGACCGAGCGCTGCCGAGCCTGCCGCTGGGCAAGGGCCGGAAGGCGCTGCCGCCGGCAGAGGTGCTGGGGGAGCTCGACCTGGGCGCCGATCCCGGCGTCGAGCGCTACCGCAGCGGGACGGCGCTGGCCACGGACTTCGTCGCCGGCGGCGCGCCCATCCACGTCGAGGTCGCACCCCGAGCGATCGGTCGTGCGCCGGGGAGCGCGACGGCCGTGGTTTCCATCCGGCGCGGGCGGTGCGCGCGGAGCGTCGCCACCGGCGTCGAGGGCCGGGACTTCAACCTGGTGAACGTGCTGACGTCGCGGGACGAGGGCTCCCTGGCGGTGCTCTTCAAGTTCACGGATGGTGGCCTGCGCCGGTACGGCGCCGCCGTGGCTCGGCTCTCGGACGGCGCGCTGGATGACCCGGGCTGCGTCGAGGCGAAGGCGCCGCCGCGGGCCCAGGCGAGCAGCACCGGGCCGGACCGGATGGGGCCGCCGGTTCCCTCGGCGACGTGCCTCGACAAGCTCCGCTCGCTGCGCGGGCACTACACCGGGGCGGAGCGCATCCGGGACCCCCGCGGGAAGGGCGAGATCCCGCTGTACGCGCTGGCCATCGAGGTGCGGGGCGGCCGGCCGACCCTGTCGCTCTTCGAGGCCGCGGCGCCCGTGCCGGTGGTCTGTGGGCACGTCACCGGGTGCCAGCTCGGAGGCGGAGAGCTCCTGGTGACGACCCGCGACGAGGGCGGGGCCTGCGACGAGGCCCTGTTGCGCATCCTGCCCCGA
The DNA here is from genome assembly GCA_963736345.1 of uncultured Pseudomonadota bacterium. GTDB lineage: Bacteria > Myxococcota > Myxococcia > Myxococcales > Anaeromyxobacteraceae > Anaeromyxobacter. The sequence continues at coordinate 275,134 of CAVTOU010000018.1, forward strand.
CCGGACCGCGCCCTTGAAATCGAGTTTCACGGCTTCGCCGAGACCTACCTCCGCGACGGTGCGCGCAGCCTCGGCCGGAGCGTCGGGTCGCGACCAACTGGTCCTTGAAGGCGGCGGCGGCTCCCCCTAACAACAGCCCGACGAGATCCCTCGGATCAGGAGGCTGCCATGGTCAAGACGTCCCTTTTCGTTCGCCTCGAGGCGAAGCCCGGCAAGGAGCAGGCAGTGGAGTCCTTCCTCAAGGACGCGCTGCCCGAGGTGAACGCGGAGCGCGGGACCGAGGCCTGGTTCGCGATCCGCATGGGTCCGTCCACCTTCGCCATCTTCGACGCCTTCCCGGACGAGGCCGGACGGCAGGCGCACCTGGCCGGCCGGGTTGCGGCGGCGCTCATGAAGAACGCGCCCGATCTCCTGTCCAGCTCGCCCACCATCGACAAGGCGGACGTGCTGGCGGCCAAGCTGCCGCACTGATGTCGCTGCCCTGCGGCGGGATCCATCGAGTTCAGCCCTTGAAGACCGAGAGCCCCGACCCCGAGAGCCCCGAGAGCCCCGACCCAGAGTAATGCAGAAAGAGCCCCGACCCAGAGTAATGCAGAGGATGGATGGGCCTGAAGGTGTCACGACGGAGGTCGGGCAAGAGCAGGGCAGGAAAGCCGGCGTGTCCGCGCGAGGCCCTGGCGGTCGGCAACGCGGAGATCAGCCTTCACAGATGCGGATCAGCGGCGAGCGGGCACACTTGTGCCCTCGCGACGCGATCACGCGCGCGGATCCCACGGGAGGGATCTCGGGCGTCATCCCGCTGCAGCGCAAGGCACCCCGTACGCGACCCGCATCCAGTAGGTGCCATGCGGGAACACGGTGCGTCGGAGGCCGCGAGTGAAGGCGAGCCAGGCGATACGATAGTCCGAGAGGAAGGACTTGAGCCGGGAGATGGCCTCGATGCGCTTCCACTTGTCCTGGCCGGCGATGCGCGGGTTGAGCTCACGCCTGGGCTCACCAGGGGCGGGCCGGCCGTCCGGCTTCTGGGCAAGGACTCGGCGGGCCCCGAGGACGGAGAGGCCGCTGGCGGCGAGCTCCCTGGCCGCCTGGTCCTCGAGCTCCGTCACGGCGGCCACGAGCTGGCTTCTAAAGGCTTCCACGGACTCGAATCCAGGTGGGCAGACCAATTCGAGGGTGGCGGTCTCCGGCATGGGACCGTTGGCGCGGAAGAAGTGCTTCGGTCGCTTCACCTGGACTGGCCCTGCGCCGATCTGTTCCGGAGCGGACCAGAGCCCGGGCCACTCGCGGCCGTGCCTCACCAGGCCAGCCGCCGCGGGGTTCGCGAGCACGTACGCGCACTTGGAGAGGACGTCCTCGGCCGAGATCAGGGTGACGGCGCTGTAGGAGCCAGGGGCCCAGAACGATTCCCAGTGACCGTGGAGGGCGTTGATGGACCGAGCGACGAGGGAGTCGAGGTACCGCCCGAAAGCAGGCAGGTTCCCCTTCACGTCGGTGACGACAAGGTGGAGATGGTTGGAGAGCACGCAGTAGGCGTGGAGAGCGACGCCGTAACGCTCGACCGCGACGGCGAGGATGTAGCGGAGGATGTCGTTCACCGCCCTGGAGGGCCGAAGGAAGAACCGTCTCTCCGAGCAGCGGCGAGTGAGAAGGTGCTGGGTGTCTGGAACGATGCGGCGCGGAGCAGTCATTTCCGCGCGCATGGGCACCGACCGTGCCATGCCTCGGTCGAATGGTGCCGCGGGGTTACGGAGCGGCGGAGGATCCGGGATGGTCCGCGCCGCGGACCATGGTCCGTCGAGACTTCTCCGGGTCGGGGAACCCGGGAACCCGGGTCGGGGAACTCTGGGGTCGGGGAACCGAGACTTCTCCGGGTCGGGGAACCGGGGAACCGGTGGACGTCCGACAGTCACGACCGCACGATTCCATGCTCGAAGGGAGCAAGGCCCCGGCGACCCCGCGAGCCGAACCCCGCGCCCCCTTCTTGTGCCCCACCGGCGAGGCGGCTATGACGTTCGGTACACGGACCCGACCATGCTCCCGCTCCCCCTCGCATCGCTGGCCGGTGCGCTCCTCCTCGCGACGGCCGCCACCGATGCCGCCGGCGGCCCGCAGACGCGCACGCTCCGCTTCGGCGGCCGCGACCGGAGCTACACCGTCTACCTGCCGGCCCGCTACGCGGCGGCGGAGCCCATCCCTCTCGTGGTGGACATCCACGGATTCACCGGCACGTCGGAGGGCCAGCGCGCCAGCTCGGGGTTCTTCGCGCTCCACGACGACCCGAAGGATGGCTTCGCCATCGTCTATCCGCAGGGGCTGGGCAACTCCTGGAACGCGGGCGTCGCCTGCTGCGGGCAGGCAGCCGCCGAGGACGTCGACGACGTCGGGTTCCTGGTGGAGATGGTCCACCGCATCCTGGCCGAGTGGCCCCGCATCGACGCCGGCCGGGTGTACGCCACGGGCCTCTCCAACGGCTCCGCCATGGCCCAGCGGCTCGGGGTCGAGGCCAGCGAGACCTTCAGCGCCGGGGCAGGGTACGCGATGAGGCTCATCGCGCCGGCCCCCGGGAAGCGCCGCCCCTTCGCCTACGTGGACTTCGCCGGCTATCAGGACTCGACCGTCCCCTACCGCGGCGGCCGGGTTCCCTCGGCTACCGACAACACCCGCACCTGGGTCGAGCTGCAGGACTGCAAGCCGACCCCGCGCACCGAGCCGATGTCGCCGCCCGGGACGAAGGACGAGCCGAACCAGTGCGCCTACTACGAGGGTTGCCGGGGAGGCGTGGTGGTGGCGTCGTGCAGCCTGAGCGGCGGGCACATGCTGTACGCGAACCGGGACGAGATCGACATCGCCAGGATGGGCTGGAACTTCATGAAGCGGTTCCGCCGGGCGCGATGAGGTCGCGTTCCGCGATGCGCCCGGCCAGCGTTCGGACCGCTACCCCGCCGCCGCCTTCCCCCCGTCCACGCTGCTCGTGAGCCGCTTCAGCATCGGCACGAACACCAGCATCAGCGCGGCCCCCACGAACGCGATCACCACGAAGATCGTGAAGAACCCGCCGTTGCTGCTGCTGGCGTTCTGCAGCCACCCGGCGATGCCGCCCGCCGAGGTGGTGACCGCGTGCTCCTGCCCCGGCCCGGGCGTGAGGCCCGCCAGCGCGCCTGCCAACAGGTTGGCGATGGTGTTGGCCAGGTACCAGGCCGCCATGAGCAGCGAGGCGAACCGGGCCGGCGCCATCCGGCTGACGTACGAGAGGCCGACCGGCGAAAGGCACAGCTCGCCGAGGGTATGGAAGAGATAGGCCAGCGAGAGCCACGCGGGCGAGACCAGCACACCGGTATCGGCGCGCCTGCCGCCGGCGACCAGGAACAGGAACCCGACGCCCAGCAGCGCCAGCCCGAAGACCATCTTGAGCGGGGTGGACGGCTCCTTCCCCCGCCGGTTCAGCCAGGCCCAGACGCCCGCGAAGACGGGCGCCAGGAGCAGGATGAGGATGGGGTTGAAGGACTGGAACCAGGACGCCGGCGCCTTGTGCCCGAAGGCCACCAGATCCGTGTGGCGATCCGCGAACAGGTTCATCGAGCTGCCCGCCTGCTCGTAGGCGGTCCAGAAGAACACCACGAACACGGCCGCCAGGTAGATGGCCAGCACCCGGCGTCGCTCCGCCCCGTGCGTCCCCAGGATCGTGATCGTCATGACCGCCCCGATGGCGATGCCGATCAGGATCGGATAGGGCTGGAAGCCGGCGATGATCCACGCCAGCACGGCGCCGACCACCGCGCCCGCGGCGCCGTGGACGAGCATCTGCAGGTCGGCGCCCTCGTGCGCGCCGCCCGCAGCCTCGCGAGCCGCCGCCACGCCCTCGGCCTTCACCCCGATGCCCGGCAGGTACTGGTCCCGCCAGTACAGGTAGGTGACGAGACCGGCCACCATGCCCACCCCGGCCGCGCCGAAGCCCCAGTGCCAGCCGATGTTCTCCGCCAGCAGGCCGCAGATGATCGGGCCGAGGAACGCGCCCGCATTCACGCCCATGTAGTAGATGGTGAACCCCGAGTCGCGGCGCGGGTCGCCCTGCCGGTAGATCTGCCCGACCATGGTGGCGGCGTTGGGCTTGAAGAACCCGGTCCCGGCGATGATGAGCCCCAGCCCCAGGTAGAAGGTCGCCATGCTCGGGATCGCCAGGCTGAAGTGCCCGAGCGCGATGACGATGCTCCCCAGCACCACCGATCGCCGCGTGCCGATGAAGCGGTCCGCGAGATACCCGCCGACGAGCGGCGTCAGGTAGACCGCGCTCGTGTAGACGCCGTACAGGCTCGCCGCCCGCTTGTCGCTCCACTGAAGCGCGTGCACCAGGTACAGCACCAGGAACGCCCGCATGCCGTAGTACGAGAACCGCTCCCACATCTCGACCACGAACAGGAGCCCCAGGCCGCGCGGGTGGCCGAAGAGGGCGCGGTCGTCGAGGACGCTGGGACGTTCGGCTGCGGCGGCGGTGGTGGCGGACACGGGCTGGGGCACGCAGGCGTCTCCTCGCGTCGGGTGTAGCCCCTTTTACCGGGGCCGGCGTGCGCGGGCCAGCGCAGGATGCGTGCTCGCCGGGCCTGGGCGGGGCCAGCCGCTCCCTGGCCGTGGTACCCTGGAGGGCGGAGGTGTCCGGTGCGCTGGGTGCTGGCGCTGGCTCTCGTCTGCTCGATGGCGGGGTGCCGGAGATCGGCGCCCCCGGTGGAGCCTTCGGAACCCGAGCCGGTGGCCGCCTCGCCGGCCGCTCCCGCAGACGCCCCCGCTCCCGCCGTCCGACCCACCGACGCGAACCCTGGGGTGGCGACGGCCGCCACCTCGGCGCCGCCGTCCACCACCTCCGAGACCGTGCCGGTCGCCGACGTGCCACCACCGAGTTCCCCGCCTGCGGCCGCACCCGACGACCACGACAACCGCATCTACAGCTGGGTCGACGAGGACGGCTCGATCCACTACGGCGCCGCCGACGAGGTCCCGCCCACCCGGCGCAAGGGGGCGCGGGTGGTCGACACGGGCGTGACGGTCGTCTCGCCCGAGCCGGTCGGCGACGTCCCATCCACCGCCGCGACGACACCCGCCCCGCCCCCGGCCGGCGACGGCGGGCAGCCTGGCGAGCCCAGGCGCCGCGGAGCACAGCCCGAGCTGGACGCGGCGGGCCTGCCCATCCCGGGAACCATGGAGGACACCGCCGCCACCCGGGCGTCGAAGGCCGCCGGCGAGACCCAGATCGATCCCGCGGCCGTGGAGCGCCGCCGCCAGGAGGAGCTGCGGCGGATGAACTGCAAGGAGAAGGACGGCGTCTGGATCTGCGGCTGATCGCGCGCGTGGGGATCCCGTGGCGCAGACCCCGTCGTTCGAGCAGGATCCGGCCGTGCCCGACCATCTCTGCCTGGGCGTGATCCCCGATCTCGGGCTCCGCGCCGTGTTCGCCCGCGTGGGCGAAACGGCGCGCGCGAGCCGCGCCCTCCACGGCCTGTCCCCCACCAGCGCCCACCTGTTCGCCCAGGCCCTCGCCGCCGCCTCGCTCTTCGGCGCCCTGCAGCGCGAGGGCGGCCGGGCCAACCTCCAGGTCGTCTGCGACGGCCCGCTGCGCGGGCTGCTGGTGGACGCCGAGCCCAACGGGTCCCTGCGCGGCTGGGTGCGCGGCCCGCGGGTCCACTTCGCCGGCGACCCGGCCCATGCCGCGCGGGCCGCGCTGGGCGGCAAGGGGTACCTGGCCGTGCGGCTCGACCCGGGCGACGGCACCCACCAGCGCAGCATGCTCGAGCTGCGCGCGCTGTCCCTGCCCGAGGACCTGCGCCGCTGGTTCGCGTCGAGCCAGCTCGTGGCCGCCGCCGCGGACGTGGCCGTGGTCCCGCGCCCGGAGGAGCCCCTGGGCGACGTGGCCGCCATCCTGGTACAGCAGGTCCACGATCGGGACGACGAGGCCATCCGCAGCGCCCGGGCCCGGGTCGGCGAGGGCGCGCTGGCCCGCAGCCTCTCGGCCGGCGCCTCGGCCGGGGAGGTGATCGCCGCCGTGGCCGGGCCGGGGTTCGAGCTGCAGGCCGACGTCGAGGTGGCGTACCGCTGCGGCTGCAGCCCCGCCCGGGCGCGCGTGGCGGTCTCGGCGCTGGGGCGGGAGGGGATCGCCGACCTGCTCCGGCAGGAGCGGAAGGCCACCGTCACCTGCGAGTTCTGCCGGCAGGAGTACGTGCTGGGGGCCGGAGAGCTGGAGGAGATTGCCAGGAAGCTGGAGCAGCAGGGGGCGGGGTGAGTGCGGCCGCTTGGTGATAGGCTTCCGTCACCGGACCCATGCGCCTCGTCATCGGAACCGCCGGCCACGTCGACCACGGCAAGACCGCGCTGGTCAAGGCGCTCACCGGCATCGACACCGACCGCCTGGCCGAGGAGAAGCGGCGCGGAATCACCATCGAGCTGGGCTTCGCGCACCTGGAGCTCCCCGCCCTTCGACAGGCGCAGGGCGAGCGAGTCGAGGTGGGCGTGGTGGACGTGCCCGGCCACGAGCGCTTCGTGCGCGCCATGGCGGCCGGCGCGGGCGGGGTGGACCTGGTGGTGCTGGTGGTGGCGGCCGACGAGGGGGTCATGCCGCAGACCCGCGAGCACCTCGACATCTGCCGCCTGCTGGGCGCGCCGCGCGGGCTGGTGGCGGTCACCAAGTCGGACCTCCTCCCCGAGCTCGGCGCGGGCTGGCTCGAGCTGCTCGAGGGCGAGATCCGCGAGCTGGTCCGCGGCAGCTTCCTGGAGGGCTGCCCCATCCTGCCCGTCTCGGCGACCACCGGCGCCGGCCTGGATGCGCTGCGCGGCGCGCTGGGCCGGCTCGCCGCCGAGGTCCCGGAGCGGCCGGCGGACGGACCGCTGTTCCTGCCCCTCGACCGCGCCTTCTCGCTGAAGGGGTTCGGCACGGTGGTGACCGGAACGCTCCTCTCCGGCTCGGTGGGCGAGGGCGACTCGGTGGCGCTCCTCCCATCCTCGGCGCGCGAGCCGCTGCGGGTGCGCTCGGTCCAGGTGCACGGCGCGCCGGTGCAGCGCGCCATGGCCGGGCAGCGCACCGCGGTGAACCTCCCCGGCATCGAGGCCTCCGCCGTGGCCCGGGGCGAGGTGCTGGTGCAGCCCGGGGTGGTCCCGCCGTCGTCGATCCTGGACGTCGAGCTGACCCTGCTTCCCGCCGCGCCGCGCCCGCTCCGCCACCGCGCCCGCCTCCTGCTCCACCTGGGCACGGCCCAGGTGGGCGCCACCATCGCCTTCGTGGACCGGGGCGAGCTCCCGCCCGGCCAGGCGGCTGCCGCCCAGCTCCGGCTGGCGGCGCCCGCCGCCGCCCTCCCCGGCCAGCGCTTCATCCTGCGTGGCTTCGCCGCGCTGGAGGGCCGCGGCCGCACGGTGGCCGGAGGCCGGATCCTGGCGGTGGCCGCGCCGCGGCGCCGGCGCGGCCGGGCCGAGGCCATCGCCTCGCTCTCGGCGCTCGGCTCCGCCGACGCCGATGTCCGTGTCGCGGCGGTCCTGGAGACGGCCGGACCGGCCGGCCTGGACCTCCCCGCGCTCTCGGGCCGGACCGCCCTCTCCCCCAGGGCGCTGCAGGCCTCCCTGGAGCGGCTCGGGGCGCGCGGCGAGGCGCTGCTCTTCGACCGAGAGCGGCGCGCCTGGGCGTCGGGGGCGGTGGCGCGGGCCCTGTCGCGCCGGATGGTCGAGTCGCTCCAGGCCTTCCACCGCGATCACCCGCTGGCAGCGGGGATGGGGCGCGAGGAGCTGCGCGGCCGCCTCCCGCCCGCGGTGGACCCGCGGCTCTTCCAGCGCCTGCTGGCCGGGGCCGCCGAGCGAGGCGAGCTGGTGCTGGAGGGCGACGCCGTCCGGCTCCGGCAGCACGTGGCCGCCTCGGGCGCCGCCGGCGGCGCGCTGCGCGAGCGGCTGGCGGCGGTGCTGGTCGCCGCCGGGCTCACCCCGCCGTCGCTCTCCGAGCTGCCGGAGCGCAGCGGGGCCTCGCCCGAGGACGTCAAGGCGCTCCTCAAGCTGCTGGTGGCGGAGGGGCGGGCGGTGCGCGTCTCGGCCGAGCTCTACTTCGACGCCGCCGCCCTCTCCGGGCTCAAGGGGCGGCTGGTGGCGTTCCTCAGGGAGCGCCAGGGGATCACCACCCAGGAGTTCAAGGAGCTGGTGGGCGCCACCCGCAAGCACGTCATCCCCTTGGCGGAGCACTTCGATCGCGAGAAGGTGACCTTGCGCGTGGGCGAGAAGCGGGTGCTCCGCGGCGAGAGGAAAGCGTGAGCGCGTTCGACGAGACGCCCCGGTCCGGCACGGTGGTGGTCCGCAACCGGCGGATCGTGATGGCCAGCGAGGGGGCGGCCGCGCTCCTGGGCCGGAGCATCCAGGAGGTGGAGAGCATCTCCTTCCCCGACCTCTTCGCCCCCGAGGATCGCGACCGGATCGCCGATCGCTACGAGCGCCGCATGCGGGGCGAGGCGGTCCCCAACGACTACGAGGCGACGGTGCTGCGGGCCGACGGTACCCGCGTCGTCCTCGAGCTGCACGTCGATCGCGAGGGCCGCGACGTCGTCGTCCACTACCGCGACATCACGCTGGAGATGGAGCGCCGCGCCCGGCTGCTGGAGCTGGCCGCCCTGGGGGCGACCATCCAGCGCGAGCGCACCGAGGCGGACGTGCTGGGCCGGCTGCGCGCGGCGCTGCCGGGCATGGGCATCTCGCCCGTGCTGTTGCGCCCCGGCTCGCAGGGGGTGGCGGTGGAGTGGTCGCAGCTCCCGCCGGCCGTCGAGGACGCCTTCGCCCGGACTGCCGGGCGGACGCTGACCGGGTTCGCGGGAAGCTGGTCGCCCTTCGCGCGCAAGGCCTGGGAGGAGGGCGCGGCCTTCACCGACGACTGGGGCGCCGAGGCCATCGGCTTCGCCCCCGAGATCCTCGGCGCCCGCGCCCGCGAGATGGCGGCCATCTTCCACCTGCAGCGCGCGGTGGCGGTCCGGATCGACGAGCGCGCCGGGCCGCGCTTCTACCTGGTGCTGGGCTGCCCCTGGCTCCGGGGCGAGGACGTGGCCGCGGTCCGCCTCTTCGCGGCCCAGGTGGCCGCGGCCCTGGACGCCGCCAGCGCCATCGCCGATCTCTCGCGGCGCCTCTCCGATCTCACCGCCGTCCACGCCCTCACCGGTCGCATCTTCGCCAACCCGCCCGGCGACGTGCGCGCGCTCCTGCAGGACGGCTGCCGCGAGGCGGCGGCCGCGCTCGGCTGCGCGGCGGCGGCGGCGTTCCTGGTGGAGGGGGACGGGAAGCTCCTGCGCAGCCTGGGGACGGTGGGGGCCCCGGCCGAGGGGCCGCACCTCCCCTTCGCGCTCGAGGACGACGGGCTCCTGCTGGAAGCGGTCCGGACCGGCGCCCCGGCCTGGAGCCCCGACGTCACCAGGGACCCGCGCAGCGCCATGTTCGGCGGCCCCCTGCCGGTCCCCGCCCCCGCCCTCCTGGCCGTGCCGCTGGTCTCGCGCAGCGCGGTGCGGGGCGTGCTCGCCTTCGCCTCCCGCGCCGGCCGGGCGTTCTCCGACGCCGAGCGAGCCCTGGCCATGGCGCTGGCCGGCGAGCTGGCGGTGGGGCTCGAGAACGCCGAGCTGTACGCGGCCGCCCAGGAGCAGGTGCGCCACCTGTCTCTGCTCGGGGAGATGGGCCGGACGCTGACCAGCTCGCTCGACCTGGAGCAGGTCCTGCAAGCCGGCGCCGAGGCCGCCCGCCGGATCCTGGGCACGGACCGGGCCTTCATCGTCCTCTACGACTCCGTCGACAGCTCGCTGCGCGTGGCCGCCGGCTCGGGGGAGCGCGCCCAGGAGATCACCGAACGGTACCGGCCCACCCTGGAGCAGAGCGGCCTCACCGCGCGGGTGCTGCGCGAGCGCCGGACCCTCGCCTTCGACGACCTGGACGCCGAGCCCAACGTGAACCCCCTGCACAGCGTGTATGGCTCCCGCTCGTCGGTGGCGGCCCCGCTCCTGATCCGCGGCGAGCCGCTGGGCGTGCTGTTCCTCGACTCGTGCCGGAGCCGGCGCTTCACCGAGGCCGAGCAGGATCAGGTCGCCGCCGTCGCCCACCAGCTGGCCGTGGCCATCGAGAACGCGCGGCTCTACGCCGAGGCGCGCGGGCGCCTGTCCGAGCTGTCGACCGTCATCGACGTGGCCCGGGTGGTGTCCTCCACGCTGGACCTGGAGGAGGTGCTCACCGCCGGGGCCGAGCACCTCAAGGTGACGCTGCGGGCGACGGCCTGCACCATCCTGCTGGAGGACCTGGAGCGGCAGGAGCTGCGGCGGGCCGCCCACCGCGGCCCCCCCATCGGGCCCGAGGCGCTACCGCTGGGGAGCCGGTCGCTGGCGCTGGACGCGCTGGAGGCGCGCGCGCCCGTGACGGGCCTGCTCCAGGGTGGGGCGGAGGGCCGGCCGCTGCTGGTGGTGCCGCTGCACGTGCGCGACCACCCGGTGGGCGTGGCCCTGGTGGAGGGCGACGGCACCGATCGCGGCTTCACGCCGGGGGAGCTCTCCCGCGCCATGGCCATCGCCAGCCAGCTGGCGGTGGCGGTGGACAACGCCCGCCTGTACCAGGAGACCCGGCGGCGTGCCGAGGAGCTCGGCTTCCTCCACGAGGTCGGCCGGTCGCTGGTGTCGTCGCTCGACATCGAGGAGGTGCTGCAGGCGGGCGTCCGCAACCTGGCCCGCATCGTCGACGCCCCCGCGGCCCTGCTGGCCCTGACCACCCCCGACGGCAGCGCGCTCGAGTACCGGGCGGTATGGGGCGGGTTGCGGGAGATCCTGGGGCGCCGGCCTCTGCTCGACCCCGTCGCCATGCTGGGCACCAAGGCGTTCGCGCGCCGCGAGCCGCTGGTCATCGAGGACGTCCTCACCGACCCGCGCATCCCCGACGCGCAGCGATCCCTGATCCAGGGTCGCGCGATGCTGGCGCTCCCGCTGCTGGTGCGCGACCACTACGTGGGCGCCGCCGTGATCCTGGAGAACCGCCACCCCCGCCGGTTCTCGGCCCCGGAGGTGGACCGGGCCACTGCGGTCGCCAACCAGCTCGCGGTGGCGGTCGAGAACGCGCGCCTCTACGAGGACCTGCGCCAGAGCTACGAGAAGCTGGCCCACGCCCAGCGCCAGCTCATCGAGCAGGAGCGGCTGGCGGCGCTGGGCGAGCTCTCGGCGGTGGTGGCCCATGAGGTCCGGAACCCCCTGGGGGTCATCTTCAACTCGCTGGGCTCGCTGCGCCGCATGCTCCAGCCCCAGGGAGACGCCCGGGTGCTGCTGGACATCATGGGCGAGGAGGCGGACCGGCTCAACCGCATCGTGGGGGACCTGCTCGACTTCGCTCGCCCGGTCACGCCGGTGTTCCGGCCCGAGCCCCTGGCCCGCGTGGTGGACGAGGCGGTGGCCGCCGCCCTGGGGGACGGCAGCGGCGGAGTCCTGGTGGAGCGCGAGGTCAGCCCCGATCTCCCCCCGGTGCCCATGGACGCGCGGCTGGTCCGGCAGGCGGTGCTCAACGTGGCCGCCAACGCGGTCCAGGCCATGCCCCACGGCGGCCGGCTCAGCGTGCGCATGCGCCGCGACGCCGGCGGCGTGCTGGTGGAGGTGGAGGACACCGGCCCGGGCATCCCGGCGGAGATCCGCACCCGCATCTTCGAGCCGTTCTTCACCACCAAGGCCACCGGCACCGGCCTGGGACTGGCGGTGGTGAAGCGGATCGTGGACGGCCACGGGGGCGAGATCTCGGTGTCGACCCGTCCGGGCGGCGGCGCCATCGTGCAGCTCCGGTTCCCGGTGGCGCTGCGCGCGCCGACACCGGTTGAATCCGGCGGCGGGATGGGTTCGAGATCGGTCCCCATGCCCGACACCGGCAGCCAGGATCCGAGCGGCGCGCGCCAGGCGGAGAAGCTCGCGGCCGTCCCTCCGGCCAGGGGCAACGTGCTGGTGGTCGACGACCAGAAGAACATGCGCTCCACCACCGCCATGCTCCTGCGCGAGGCTGGGCACCAGGTGGGCGAGGCCGCCGACGGGGCCAGCGCGCTGGAGCAGCTGGCCCAGGGCACCTACGACGTGGTCCTGACCGACCTGCGCATGCCCACCCTGGACGGCATGGCGCTGCTGCAGGCGGTGCAGCGATTGTCGCCGCAGACCCAGGTCATCGTCATGACCGCGTACGGCACCATCGAGTCGGCGGTGGAGGCCATGCGCGACGGCGCCTACGACTTCCTCACCAAGCCCTTCCAGTCGGAGGAGGTGCTGCTCCGGGTGGGCAAGGCGCTGGAGCGGCGCCGGCTCCTGGGCGAGGTGACCCTCTACGCCGAGGAGTTCCGCAAGCGGTACGGGCTGGAGCACATCGTGGGCCGGTCGCCCGCCATGCGCGAGGTGCTCGACAAGGTGATGCGGGTCGGCCCCACCGAGGCCACCGTGCTCATCACCGGCGAGTCCGGCACGGGGAAGGAGCTGGTGGCGCGCGCCCTGCACGTGGCCAGCCGCCGCAGCGACCGCCCGTTCATCCCGGTCAACTGCGCGGCCATCACCGAGACGCTGCTCGAGTCGGAGCTCTTCGGCCACGCGCGCGGGGCCTTCACCGGCGCCACCCGCGCCCGGCGCGGCATGTTCGAGGAGGCGGACGGCGGGACCCTCTTCATCGACGAGATCGGCGAGACCCAACCCGGCTTCCAGGCCAAGCTCCTGCGGGCGCTCCAGGACGGGGAGATCCGGCGGGTGGGGGAGTCCACGCCGGTGCAGGTCGACGTCCGGATCATCGCCGCCACCAACCAGGACCTGCGCCGGGCCATCGCCGAGAAGCGCTTCCGCGAGGACCTGTTCTACCGGCTGGCGGTGGTCCCGCTGCGCATCCCGCCGCTGCGCGAGCGCCGCGAGGACGTGCCGCTCCTGGCCGCCCATTTCCTGCAGGGCTTCAACCAGCGCACCGGCGCGGACAGGGTGCTCACCGCCGAGGGGGCCGAGCGGCTGCTGGAGCACGACTGGCCCGGCAACGTGCGCGAGCTCGAGAACGTCATGGAGCAGGCGGCCGCGCTCTGCTCCTCGCGGGAGATCCGGGCCCGGGACATCCACATCGACGCGGTGCCCCCGTCCCAGGCCGGCGCCTCCGCCACCCTGGCCCAGGCCGTCGAGGAGGCGGAGCGCCGGACCATCGAGGCGGCGCTGCTCCGCAACCCGCACGACCTCCCGGGCGCGGCGCGGGAGCTCGGGGTCTCGAACACCACGCTGTGGCGGAAGATGAAGCGGCTCGGGATCGAGTCGCACGAGCCCGGCTAGCTTGCCCAGCTACACCGGACCCCGATCCCCGGACCGCCTCCCCGGGACGGGGAAGTTGTCCCCAGGTCGGGGGATGAAATTGGTTTCAGGATTGAAACGCGACTTTCATTGCTGAAATGGGTGGCCGCGCCGGATCCCCCGAGCGGGCCGGGCTGCGGGTCCGCGGGTCGCGCAATCACAAGAAACCACTCGGCTTCGGCGGCGGCGCCGCCAGGCCAGGCCCTGGCACCCTCCTTGCTCCCATTGCGTGCAGAAGTGCAAAGCAGACTGTTGAGGTAGGTCCCCCCCCCGCCACTTCAGCTGCGCTTTGCACTTCTATTTTTTTTGTCATGACGTACCTGCTCGTCGACGCGGATCGGAACTTCCGCGAGACGCTGGCCATCGCCCTCCGGCTCGAGGGCCACGAGGTACGGACCGCATCCGACGGCCGCGAGGCGCTGGCCCAGCTCGAGCTGGGAGGCGTCGCCTGCTGCGTCGCGGACTGGGGAGTCGATGAGGTCGATCGGCTGTTGCTGGCGGCCACGCGCTCCGGCGTGCGCACCGTGGTGACGGGGATCCACCCGTCGCCGGTGAGCAGCACCGCGCGAAGGCATCCGAGCGCGGAGGCGCTGACGAAGCCGTTCCAGGCGGAGGAGCTGACGCGGAGGTAGCGGCGATCCGCGGGGGCGATCCGCGGGGGCATCGGCATCCGCGTCGGCATCCGCGTCGCCATCGGCATCGGCATCGGCATCCGCGGCGGCATCGGCATCCGCATCCGCGGCGGCATCGGCAACGGCAGCCGCGTCGGCGTCGGCACCGGCATCCGATGCGGTTGCGGTTGCCGATGCGGTTGCGGTTGCGGTTGCGGCTACCGTTGCCGTTGCCGTTGCCGTTGCCGTGAAGATCGACCGCGCCGCCAACCCCGAACGACCCGAGCTCCCTACCCCAGCGCCCCCGCCGCCTTGGCCAGCGCCACCAGCGGGTCCGCCACGATCCCCAGCAGCAGCACCACCAGGACCGCCGCCCCGAGCGCCACGCCCAGCGAGGCGGCCGAGAGCGTGGACTCGACCTCCACCTCCGGCGGACGCATGTACATGTACAGGACCACGCGCAGGTAGTAGTAGGCGCCCAGCGCGCTGGTGAGGACGCCGATCAGGGCCAGGATGGGGAAGCCAGCGCCGATGGCGGCGCGGAAGAGGTACAGCTTGGCGAAGAACCCCGCCGTGGGCGGGATGCCCGCCAGCGAGAGCAGGAAGACCGCCATGGCGAAGGCCAGCGCCGGGCGCCGCCGCGCCAGGCCCGCGAAGCGGGACAGATCCCAGGCCTCGCCCGGATCGCGCTCGCCCTCCCCCCGGCGCTCCAGCACGCCCACCACCGCGAACGCGCCGATGACGGTGGCGGTGTAGACGGCCAGGTAGAAGAGCAGCGACGCCACCGACTCGTCCCGCGCGCCGGCGATCCCCGCCGACACCACCCCGATGAGCAGGTAGCCCGCGTGCGCGATCGAGGAGTACGCCAGCATCCGCTTCACGCTGCGCTGCGGGAGCGCCAGCAGGTTGCCCGCGATCATGGTGAGGACCGCCAGCGCCGAGACCAGGCCGCCGAACCCGGCCACCCGCTCGGCCAGCCCGGTCTCCGCCGCCAGGAAGATCCGGACCAGCACCGCGAACGAGGCCGTCTTCACCCCCGCCGCCATGAAGGCCGTCACCGGCGTGGGCGCGCCCTCGTACACGTCCGGCGTCCAGGCATGGAACGGCACCGCCGCCACCTTGAAGGCCACCCCCGCCAGCACCAGCCCCATCCCCACCAGGAACAGGGACGAGCCGCGCCCCGCCGCCAGCCTGGCGAAGGAGGTCGAGCCGCAGGCGCCGTAGAGCAGCGCCGAGCCGTACACGAACAGCGCCGAGGAGACCGCACCCAGCACCAGGTACTTGAAGGCCGCCTCGGAGGGGCGCAGCCCGCGGCGCAGGAAGGCGGCCAGGGCGTAGGTGGAGATGCTCATCACCTCCAGCGAGATGAAGGCGACCAGCAGATCGCTGGCCATCCCCAGGAGCACCATGCCCGCCGACGCGAAGGTCGCCAGCGCGTAGAACTCGCCCCGCTCCGAGCTGCGCGCCTCCAGCCAGCTCGCGCCCACCAGCGCCGAGAGCGCCAGCCCGGCGCAGACGATGACGGTCACGAACACGGAGAACCCGTCCGCCGCCGCCTGGCCCCCGAACACCGGGCCGGGGCGGGGCATGGCCAGCGCCGAGATGGCGGCCAGGCACGCGAACACCACCGTCAGGACCGACTGGTAGCCCCGCTTGCCGGAGACCAGGAAGACCTCGCTGAGCAGCAGGACGATGGCCCCCAGGGTCAGGACGGCCACCGGGATCAAGGCCGTGAAGCTCGTGGTCGGGAAACCGGTCATGTCAGTTCCCTCCGGCCGCGGCCGCCCGGGCCGGTTCCGGTTCGCGCCTGGAGACGACGCCGTCCGCGCCCGCCGGGCGCTCGGTCTTGGCGGAGACGGCCGGCCTGGAGATGGCGCTCGGGACCGTGCCCACCTGCTGGGGGCCGCCCCGCTTGGTCTCGACCGCCTGGAAGCGCTGCACCAGGCGGTCCACCGACGGCTTCACCGGCCGGAGGAACGGCTGCGGCAGCAGGCCCATGACGACGATGAGCACGATCATGGGCGCCAGCACGAAGCCCTCGCGCACGGAGAGGTCGGGGAGGCTCCGGTTCTCGTCCTTGCGGATGGGGCCGAAGAAGAGGCGCTGCACCAGGAGCAGCATGTAGACCGCCCCCAGGATCACGCCCACCGCCGCCAGCGCCGCGATCAGCGCCGGCGCGTGGAGCCGGGAGAGCCAGGTGCCGGAGAGGATCAGGAACTCGCCCACGAAGCCGTTGGTGCCCGGGAGGCCGATGGAGGAGAGCGTCACCACCACGAAGATGGCCGCGATGATGGGCGTGGTCTTGCCCAGCCCGCCGTACTCGTCGATGAGGCGGGTGTGCCGCCGCTCGTAGAGCAGGCCCACCAGGAGGAAGAGCGCGCCGGTGGAGATGCCGTGGTTCAGCATCTGGTACACCGAGCCGGTCAGCGCCTCGGCGGAGAGCGCCATCAGCCCCAGCATCACGAAGCCCAGGTGCGAGACCGAGGAGTAGGCCACCAGCCGCTTCATGTCGGTCTGGACGAACGACATCATGGCGCCGTAGAGCACCCCCACCACCGCCAGGATCGCGATCGCCCCGCGGAAGGAGAGCGCCGCCTCGGGGAAGAGCGGCAGCGCGTACCGGAAGAAGCCGAAGGTGCCCATCTTGAGGAGCACGCCGGCCAGGATCACCGAGGCGGCGGTGGGCGCCTCGGTGTGGGCGTCCGGCAGCCAGGTGTGGAGCGGGAACATCGGCACCTTGACCGCGAAGGCCACCGCGAAGGCCAGGAACAGCCAGCGGGCCGCCTCCGGCGTGACGTCCAGCGCCTCGCGCGCCTTGAGGTAGTCGAAGGAGTTCCCGTCGTGGAAGTAGATGTAGAGGATGGCCAGCAGCATGAGCACGCTGGCCGCGAAGGTGTAGAGGAAGAACTTGATGGTCGCGTAGAGCCGGTTCTGCGAGCCCCAGATGCCGATGAGCAGGTACATCGGCACCAGCATCGCCTCCCAGAACACGTAGAACAGGACCAGATCCAGCGCCGCGAAGGTGCCAATCATGGCCGTCTCGAGCACCAGCATGGCGATGAGGAACTCCTTGACCCGCTCCGCCACCGCCTTCCAGGCCGAGAGGAGCACCACCGGCGTGAGCACGGTGGTGAGCAGGATGAGCAGCAGCGCCACCCCGTCGGCCCCGACGTGGTAGCTGATGCCCAGCGTCGGCAGCCAGGCCGCCTGCTGCTCGAACTGGAACTCGGCGGCGCCGGCGCCGGCGTCGAATCCCAGCCAGAGCCAGAGCGAGAGGACGAAGGTGGCCAGCGAGACGCAGAGGGCGATGGTCCGGTGCTGCCCCACCTCGTCGCGTGGCATCAGGGCCAGCCCCAGCGCGCCCACCAGCGGGAGGAAGATGACGGCGGTGAGCAGGTTCATGGGTGCACCCCCATCCCGAGGGCCACGCCCAGGATGATGGCCGCGGCCACCGCCATCAGGGCCGCGTACCGCTGCACGTCACCGTTCTGGAAGAGGCGCACCACCGAGGCGATGCCGCGCGCGGCGCGGCCCACCCCGTTCACCAGCCCGTCGATGACCCCGACGTCGACGACCTTCCAGAACACCATCGACAGCCACTCGAAGGGCCGGATCACCAGCAGGTCGTAGGCCTCGTCGACCCGGAACTTGTCCACCCAGAACCGGTAGGTGCCGGGCAGGGCCGCCGCCAGCCGCCCCGGGACCTGGCGCAGCGCGCCGCCGTAGAGGAGCCAGCCCACCAGCGCCCCCAGCAGCGCCAGCCCCCAGGCCACGAAGTAGGGCCAGGCGGCGTGCTCGCCGACGCGGTGCACCTCGCCCATGGCCTGCGCCACCTGGCTGGCGCCCCTCTGCACCTGCGAGGAGGCCAGGGCGAAGACCCGCGAGGTCAGCACCTGGAACGCGCCCTCGAGCCGCGGGTGGGGCCAGCGGAACGGCCAGGCGAGGGCCACGCCCGCGATCGAGCCGATGGCGAGGAGCCACAGCGGCACGGTCATGACCGGCGAGGACTCGTGGGCGTGCTCCGCCGCGTGGGTGCGGGGCTTGCCCAGGAACGCCAGCACGAAGACGCGGGTCATGTAGAAGGCCGTCCCCAGCGCCGCCAGCGACCCGATCACGTAGGCGAAGCGGCCCACCCCCGGCCAGGCCGGGTTGAGCGACTCGAGCGCACCGCCCAGGATGGCGTCCTTGGACCAGAAGCCGGAGAGCGGGACCACGCCGGTGATGGCCAGGGTGGCGATCCCGAAGGTCCAGGCGGTGTGCGGCATCTTCTTCCACAGGCCGCCCATCTTGCGGACGTCGGTCTCGTCGCCCATGCCGTGCATGACCGACCCGGCGCCCAGGAAAAGGCAGGCCTTGAAGAACGCATGGGTGACGAGATGGGTGATGCCGGCCCAGAACACGCCCGCGCCCACCCCGATGAACATGAAGCCGAGCTGGCTGACGGTGGAGTAGGCCAGCACCTTCTTGATGTCGTTCTGGGTGAAGGCGATGAGGGCAGCGAAGAGCGCGGTCAGCGCGCCCACCACCGTCACCACCGCCAGCGCCGCCGGCGCCAGCGAGAACAGGTAGGCGTTGCGGGCCACCAGGTAGACGCCGGCCGTGACCATGGTGGCGGCGTGGATCAGGGCGGAGACCGGGGTCGGGCCGGCCATGGCGTCGGGGAGCCAGACGTAGAGCGGCAGCTGCGCGCTCTTGCCGACGGCCCCCAGGAACAGGCACAGGAGCGCGAAGGTGAGGGCGGCCCGGTAGGTCCACCCGGCGAAGAGGCCCACCTGGATCACCGCATCGACCCCGGTCTGCTGCTGGACGCCCTGCGCCAGCCGCTGCAGGTCGACGTAGCTGGTGGTGCCGAAGAGGGCGATGAGCGAGAAGACGCCCAGCAGGAAGCCGAAGTCGCCGATCCGGTTCACCACGAACGCCTTGCGGCCGGCGTAGGCCTTCTGCGGATCCGTGTACCAGAAGCCGATGAGGAGGTAGCTGCACAGGCCGACGCCCTCCCATCCGACGAAGGTGAGGACCAGCGAGTCGGCCAGCACCAGCGTGAGCATGGCCGCGGCGAACAGGTTCAGGTAGGCGAAGTAGCGGGCGTACCCGGCCTCGTCCTCGTGGGACATGTACGACACGGAGTAGATGTGGATGAGCGTGCCGACCCCGGTCACCACCAGGATCATGACCGCCGAGAGCGCGTCGGCCCGCAGCCCCCAGTAGATGGAGACCATGGCCCTGCCGTCCGCCTGCAGCACCTGGAACCAGGGGCCGCCGCGCTGCTGCAGCACCTCGGGGCGATAGATGTAGATGGCGTAGGAGAAGGCCACCACCGAGACGATCAGCGCCCCCACCATCGCCGCGATGGCGATGAGGGTGACGTTGCCCTTGCCCAGCCGGCGCCCGGCGAGGCCGTTGACGGCGGCGCCGAGGAGGGGGAAGAGGATGATCGCCCAGAGGAACGAACCTGCTGCGGACGTGTCGATCGGGGGCATGGCGTGCCGCGAAGGATTACCGTCTGCGCGGGGGTCAGGCAAGCGTCTTTGACCGGAAAAAGCCACGGGAGCATGCGGACATGAGCGCACCGAGCGACCCTTCTCCACAGGCGGCCTCCGAGCTCAGGAAGCTGCCTCGAACCGATGAGCTCCTGGAGGCGGCCCGCCAGGCCGGCCTGGTGGAACGCCTGGGTCACGGGTGGGTCGTGGAAGGCATCCGGGGGGCGCTGGAGCGGCTCCGGCAGGACGTCCTGGCCGGCGCGCCGTGCCCCGAGCGCAGCGAGATCGCGCGCTCGGTCCTGGTGCAGCTCGCCGAGGCCGGGCGCGGCTCGCTCCGGCCGGTCGTCAACGCCACCGGCGTGGTCATCCACACCAACCTCGGGCGCGCCCCGCTCTCGGCGGAGGCCATCCAGGCCATGGGCCGGACGGCCGCCGGGTACTCGAACCTCGAGTACGACCTGGAGGCCGGGTCGCGCGGCGACCGGTACGGGCACGCCGAGGCGGCGCTGTGCCGGCTCACCGGCGCCGAGGCGGCGGTGGTGGTGAACAACAACGCCGCCGCGGTGCTGCTGGCGCTGGCTGCCCTGGGGGAGCCGCCTGCGGAGGTGATCGTCTCACGCGGCCAGCTGGTGGAGATCGGCGGGGGCTTCCGCATCCCCGAGGTGCTGGCCCGCTCCGGCGCCGCGCTGGTCGAGGTGGGGACCACCAACCGCACCTACCTCGCCGACTACGAGCGCGCCATCGGCGAGCGCACCCGCATCCTGCTGTCGGTGCACCGATCGAACTTCACGGTCTCGGGGTTCGTCCACGACGTGGGGCTCCCGGAGCTGGTGGCCCTGGCGCGGAGCCGCGGGCTGTTCGTGGTCGACGACCTGGGCTCGGGGACGCTGCTCGACACGGCGCGGTTCGGCCTCGGGGCCGAGCCCACCGTCCCCGAGCGGATCCGGGCCGGGGCCGACCTGGTCACCTTCTCGGGCGACAAGCTCCTGGGCGGGCCGCAGGCCGGGATCCTGGCCGGGCGCCGCGAGGCGGTGGCCCGGCTGAAGCGCCATCCCTTGCTCCGCGCGCTGCGCGTCGACAAGGTGACGCTGGCGGGCCTCTCCGCCACGCTGGCGCACTACGAGCGCGGCGAGGCGCTCGAGAAGATCCCGGTCTGGCGCGCCATCGCCCGGGCGCCGGAGGCGCTGCGGGCGCGCGCCGACGCCTGGCGGGCCGCGGCCGGCGAGGCCGGCGCGCGCTGCCAGGTCATCGAGGGCCGCTCGGCGGTGGGCGGCGGATCGCTTCCCGAGGTGACCCTGCCGACGGCCCTCCTGGCGCTCCCGCCGGGCGCGGCCGACGCGCGGCTGGCGCGCATGCGCCGCTGCGATCCGCCGGTGGTGGCGCGGATCGAGGAGGACCGGGTGGTGCTCGATCCGCGCACCGTGCTGGACGGCGAGGACGAGGCGGTGATGGCGGCGGTGCGGGCGGCTATTGATTCTGACCCGGCAGACGGGTTCTGATCCGGATCCGGGGTCGGTGCGGCCCCGCCATCGGCCCATGTCCGTCCACCACCGCCGCCCGACCCTCGGGTTCCTGGTCGACAGCCTCCTCGACGCCTACCAGCAGGCCATCTGGCAGAGCGTGGTCGAGGAGGCCGCGGCCCAGGACGTCGACCTGCTCTGCTTCGTGGCGGAGCGGTTCGGCGAGGGGTACCGGAGCCTGGCGCACGACGTCATCCGACCGGGCACCGTCGACGCGCTGGTGGTGGTCTCCGCCTCGGTCGGCTGCAATCTCTCGGTCGACGCGCTGACCGACGAGTTCCGGCGCTTCGGCCCCATCCCGATGGTGAGCATCGGGATGCCCATCCCCGGCGCCGTGAACCTGCTGGTGGACGGCGAGGTCGGCGTCCGGCAGACCATGGATCACCTGGTGGAGGTCCACGGGCGACGCCGCATCGGCTTCATCCGCGGCCCGGCCAACCACGCCGAGGCGGACGCGCGCTACCGGACCTATCGCGAGGCGCTGGAGCGCCACGGGCTCGCCTTCGCGCCTTCCCGGGTGTTCCAGGGCGACTTCGATCGCAACTCCGGGATCCGCGCCATCCAGGCGTTGCTGGGAGAGCGCGCCCCGCCCTTCGACGCGCTGGTGGCCGCCAACGACTACATGGCCATCTACGCCATGCAGGAGCTGCAGCGCCGCGGCGTCCGGGTCCCCGAGGACGTGGCCGTGGCCGGGTTCGACGACATCCGGGACGCCTCCTGCACCGAGCCGCTGCTCACCACCGTGGCCCAGCCCATGGCCGAGGTGGGGCGCACCGCCGTCCAGCGGGCCTTGGCGGTGCTGCGCGGCGAGCCGACCCCGGAGCTGACCCGGTTCGCGGCGGTGTTCGTGGTACGCCGTTCCTGCGGGTGCCTGGTGCCGAGCCAGGCCGAGGCGTCGCGCCCCGGCCATCGGTGGCTTCCGGAGATCGCTGCGGCCGATGCGGAGGCCTCGGCCCGCGGCCTCGAGGCACTCTTCCCGGAGGTGGGCCAGCGCCTGGGAGCTTCCGCCTGGGCCGGCGATTCCATGGCCGCGCTGGCCGCCCTGCCCGACCGGGGCCCGACGCCCTTCCTGACCGCGCTGGACGGCCTGCTGGCCCGCTCCTTCGCGCGCGGCATGCGGGCGGCCGGGTGGCACGGCCTGGTGGAGGCGGCGCTCCACGCCGCGCCGGCCGCGCCGGCCGACGCGCTCGAGGCGCTGCGCTGGGACGCCATCCGGCTGGTGGCGAACCGGTCCGAGCAGGCCCAGGCCATCCGGCGCGTCAAGGCCGAGGAGCAGTTCGAGCTCCTGCAACGGATGGCGGAGATGGGGCACTCGCAGGAGGTGGCCCTCTTCGACGTGCTGCGGGCCGAGCTGCCCAAGCTCGGCGTCCGCAGCTTCTTCCTGTGCCGGTACCAGGACCAGCGCCGCGAGGAGGCGACGCTGGCCTTCCACCTCGGCGCCGTCGAGTCGGCAATCATAGAGCGAGGACCAGGCCCCTTCCCCTCCAGCCAGCTGGTGCCGGGGGGCCTCTCCCCGTCGCGGCGCCACGCCTACACGGTGCTGCCCATCCACTCCCACGATTGCGCCGAGCACTGGGGGTTCGCGCTGTGCGAGCTGGGCGAGATGGAGCCGGTCGGCTACGAGATGCTGCGAGGCCACGTCGGGACCTCCCTCAAGGTGGCCGACCTCCTCGAGCGCGAGCGGGAGCACGCCGACCGGCTGGAGGCCACCGTCGAGCAGCGGACCCGCGAGCTGCGGGAGGCGGAGGCCCAGCTGCTCGACACCGCCCGCCAGGCCGGCATGGCCGAGGTGGCCGTGGGCGTGCTCCACAACGTCGGGAACCTGTTCAACAGCGTGAGCGTGTGCGCGGAGCAGATCCAGGCGGCGGCGCGTACGCCGCACCTCGAGGCCCTGGGCCGGGCGGCCGCGCTCCTGGCCGAGCACGCCGGTGATCTGGCCGCGTTCTTCGCCGGCGACGCACGGGCCGGGCTCTTGCCCGGGTACCTGGGCACGGTGGCCGAGGGGCTGAAGGGCGATCTGCAGCGCGTCCAGCGCGAGGCGAGCGAGCTGCTGGAGAAGACCTCGCTCCTGCGCGGGACCATCCGCGCGCTCCAGGAGTACGCGCGCAGCAGCCACGACCACCTCCTGCGCGAGCCGAGCGATCTCCCGCTCGCTGGTCGAGACCGCGCTCCGCATCCAGGACGCGAACGTGAGGCGCGCCGGGGCGCGGGTGCGCCGGTCTCTGCTGCCGGTCCCGCAGCTCATGCTGGAGCGCGGCAACGTGGTGCACGTGCTCGTCAACCTGATCAAGAACGCCCTGGAGGCCATGCGCAGCGTGCCCGAGGACGGGCGCTGCCTGACGGTGGAGCTGCGCCCGGACCACGGAGGCGCCGAGGTCCGGGTCAGCGACACCGGCGAGGGCATCTCCGGCGAGGACCTGACCCGCATCTTCGGGTACGGGTTCACCACCAAGCCGGACGGCCACGGCTTCGGCCTGCACGCCTGCGCCAACCTCATGGCGCAGATGGGCGGCAGAATCCGGGTCGAGAGCGACGGCCACGGCCGCGGAGCCGCCTTCACGCTGGCCTTCCCGCCGCCGCGCCCCGAGGCGGGATGAGCCCTCGCCCGGGCCGCCTCGCCTCCACCGCCGCGGTGCTGGGAGCGTCCATGCTCTTCGGCACCACCGGCACCGCCCAGGCGCTGGGGCCGCCGGAGGCGACCTCCCTCGGAATCGGAGCGGTGCGGCTGGCCGTGGGCGCCATCGCGCTGGTGGCGGTGGCCCTGCTGCAGCGCCCGGCCGGCGGGCGCGCCTGGCCGCGGCACCTGCCCGCGCTGCTGCTGGGCGGCGCGGCGGTGGCGATCTACCAGCTCGGGTGGTTCGCGGGGCTCCGGCGCACGGGGGTGGCGCTGGGCACCGTGGTCGGCATCGGCAGCGGACCGGTCATGGCCGGCATCCTGCACCTGGCCCGCGGCCGCGGCGGGCTGACCCGCGCCTGGATCCTGGGCACGGCCGCGACGGTGGTCGGGGCCGCCTTTCTGGCGGCGCGCGGCGCGGGCGCCACCGCGGCCGACCCGCTCGGCCTGGCGCTCACGCTCACGGCGGTGCTCGGCTACGTGCTCTCGGTGGAGGCCGCCCAGCACGCCATGGAGCGCGGGCTCGATCCCGCCGGCGCCATGGCCGGCATCTTCGGCGCGGGCGCGATCCTGCTGGTCCCGGTGCTCGCCTGGCAGCCGCTCGGCTGGGTGGGATTGGCGCGGGGCGCCGTCCTGGCGCTGCACCTCGGGTGGTGACGCTCGCCCTCGCCTACACGCTCTACGGCTGGGGCCTTCGCGGCCTGGCCGTGCCCACGGTGGTGACGCTGACCCTGGCGGAGCCGCTCACCGCGGCCGTGCTGGGGACGGCGCTCCTGGGCGAGCGGCTCGGGCCGGCGGGCTGGGCCGGCGCCGCCCTGATCGCGCTCGGGCTGCTGCTGGCGGCGCGAGGGGCGTCGGCGCCCCGTCGATCCGACGGGGCGTGCCGCACCGCCCCGCCGTCCTGATGGAGCGCCGGCGGGCGAGCGGGCGCCCAGGTGGCCGAGGTTGTCGCCGCCGGGACGTCCCGGTAGACGCCACACCGGCTACGCCGCGCGGAGCAACGAGACGATGCTGGCGACGTCGGTGACCAGCGTCCCGCCCGCGAAGGCGAAGCCCGCGAAGGCGCGCTCGGCGGCCGGTCCGTCGCGCCACCCGCACGCGTCCTTCACCACCACCGGCAGGAAGCCGAGATTGGTCGCGTGCCGGACGGTCGGCTCGATGCCCACCTCGAGGGCGATCCCGACCACCGCGAAGGCGCCCACGCGGCAATCGCGCAGCGCGATTCCGAGCGGCGTGCCCACGAAGGCGGACATGGAGATCTTGTCCAGCACCGCCTCGCTCGGGCGCGGCGCCAGCTCGGGGACGATCTGGAACTGGAACGAGTCGCGCGGGAAGCTCGGCATCACCTCCGCCACCGACCGGAGCCGCTGCCAGGCCTTGGCGGTGCGGAGCTGGGTGACGCCGGCCACCTCGCCGGGAAGCGACATGTGGCGCGTGAAGAACACCCGGAAGCCGCCGGCGCGGGCCGCCTCCAGGACCTCGCCCACCGCGCGCACGACCGCCGGCCCGCTGGACAGCTGGCGGACGATGCCCACCTGCATGTCGTAGACGAGGAGCGCGAGGTGCTCCCGGCGGCAGACTCCGCCAGCGTCTCCGGAATGTCCAGCCCGAACCCGTGATCGATGCGCCGACCTCTCGCGGCCCGGAGCAGCGGCCGACGGGTTCTGTGATCGGCCCGGCCGGCGTCGCCACGTTCCTTCCGGGACGCCGCCGATCCTGGGCTCCCGGCCGGCGTCAGCCGGGCGGCTCACCCGTCCTCGGGCACGTCCTCGGCCAGGATCCGGTACAGCGCCCGCCGCGCATCGCGAAGGACCTTGCTCGCCTCGGCGATCTGATTGGACGTGCCGGCGTGCGACACCTGCATCGCCGCCGCCGCCAGCTGCCGGACCAGCGACATGACCCCGATGAAGTCGTCGCCGGCCGCGCCGCTGACCGCCTTCCACGGCTCGGCGACCTGGTCCTGGTGCTCGGTCACGTAGGCCTGGCCGCGCGCGGTGAGCGCGAACACGCGCCCCCCGGCCTGCTCCTCGGCCTTGACCAGCCCCTCGTCCTCGAGCTGCTGCAGCGCGGGGTAGACCGAGCCCGGGCTGGGCCGCCACAGCCCTCCGCTGCGCTGCTCCAGCTCCTGCATGATCTGGTACCCGTTGCGCGGCTGCTCCTTCAGGAGCGCCAGGATCCCCGCTCGCACGTCGCCCCGCCGCGCACGGGGACCGCGGAAGAACGGAAACGGCGGATGGCCCCCGCGGCCCCAGGGCGGGCCGAAGCCGAACGGGCCCCGGCCGTGGCGATGGCCGCGCCCGCCCGCGAACCGGGCCGCGAACTCCTCGGGGGCGAAGCAGGATCTCGGACCGAACATGTGCACCTCCTCGTATCGAACTCGACGACCGCTCTCGATATGTTTCCGATATATCGATCACTGGCCGCCCTGTCAACCCGAGGATCAAGGCTCGATCCAGCGTGCGGCCGCCGCGGAGGCGCGGGCCTCGCGGTGGAGCGCCGCGCCGGGCTCGACCACGCCGGCGAGGAAGAAGCTCCAGAGGAGGGCCCAGGCCACCAGCAGCAGCACGCCCGCCAGGATCTCCCGGGCGGGGCTGCGCCTCGGTGGGGCGAGTCGGGCGACGGGTTCGGCGGCGCGAGGCGCGGTGACGCGTCGCGGGGTGCGGACGCGCGGCTCCCGCGGCGCGGGTCGGAAGTCGGAGGGGGCGGGGCCGGGCGCTGCCGGGACGAACTCGGAAATGGCTGGCGTGTTCA
Organism: uncultured Pseudomonadota bacterium; assembly: GCA_963736345.1. Classification (GTDB taxonomy): domain Bacteria; phylum Myxococcota; class Myxococcia; order Myxococcales; family Anaeromyxobacteraceae; genus Anaeromyxobacter. The sequence continues at coordinate 301,417 of CAVTOU010000018.1, forward strand.
TGGCCAGGAACGTAGAACCGAAGTGGACCACCATCCAGGGCCAGTTCAGTGCAAAGATTCTGGACCACTTTCGGCCGCGCCCTCCACCTGGATCTCGCCCCGGAGGCGGCGCGGCGGCCGGCCATCGAGCGCGCGCTCCGCGCCGCCATCCGCGCCGGCAAGCTTCCGGTGGGCACGCCCCTCCCCTCCTCCCGCGCGCTGGCGCAGGACCTGGGCGTCGCGCGGGGCACCGTGGTGGAGGCCTACGGGCAGCTGGTGGCGGAGGGGTACCTGGCCACGCGCCAGGGATTGGGGACGGTGGTGGCCTGGGCCGCGGCCGCGCCTCCGCGCCGCCGGCCGGCCGCGCCCGCGGCGGCCGATCCGGTCCGGTTCAGCTTCCGGACCGGCAGGCCCGACGTGTCCACCTTTCCGCGGGCGGCCTGGGTCCGCGCGCTGCGAACCGCGCTGGTCCGCGCCCCCGACCGCGCCCTCGACTACGGCGAGGCGCGGGGCCGCCCCGAGCTGCGCGCCACCCTGGCCGACTATCTCTCGCGGGCGCGCGGCGTGGTCGCGGCCGAGGACGACGTGGTGGTCACGAACGGCTTCGGCCAGGGGCTGGCGCTGCTGGCCCAGGCGCTCCGCGCCGCCGGCGGCCAGCAGGTGGCGGTCGAGAACCCCTGCGGCCTGGAGATCCGACAGGTGATCGAGGCGGCCGGGCTCATCGCCAGGCCGGTGGCGGTGGATGCGGAGGGGCTGGTCGTGGACGGGCTCTCCGACCAGGATGCCGCCGTGGTGCTCACGCCGGCGCACCAGTATCCGCTGGGCGAGACGCTCTCGCCGGCGCGGCGGGCCGCGGTGGTGGCCTGGGCGCGCGTCCGCGAGGCGCTGGTGATCGAGGACGACTACGACGGCGAGTTCCGCTACGACCGGCAGCCGGTGGGGGCGCTGCAGGCGCTCGATCCGGCCCGGGTCGTGTACGCCGGGACCACCAGCAAGGTGCTGGCCCCGGGCCTGCGCCTGGGGTGGATGGTGCTGCCCCGTCCCTGGGTGGAGCGCGTGGCCCAGGTGAAGGGGCTGGCCGACGGCCAGGCCCCCGTCCTGGAGCAGCTCGCCATGGCCGAGCTGATCCGCAACGGCGCCTTCGAGCGCCACCTGCGGCGCATGCGGAAGGAGTACCGGCGGCGGCGAGACGCGCTCCTCGAGGCGGTGGCGAGCCGCGCCCCGGGCATCGAGCCGGCCGGCATCGCCGCCGGCCTGCACCTGCTGCTGCGGCTGCCGGACGCCGGCCCGTCCGAGGCCGAGCTCGAGGCGGCCTGCCTGGAGCGCGGGGTGACGGTGCTCGGGCTGCGCTCGTTCATGGCCGGGCGGCCGCCGGCCCCGGGCGGCCTGGTGGTGGGATACGCGACCCCGCCCGCGAACGCCTTCGAGGCCGCGCTCGAGGCGCTGGCCGAGGGGCTGGAATCGGGACTCCGCGCCGGCGCGGGCCCCGCCGCGGCTCGACCACGCCGCTAGAAGAATGGTTGGACCAGCAGCCATCTCAGGGCACGCGCGCCGACGGCGGCGAGCAGCGATGGCCGGCCGGCGGCCCGGCCGCGGGCGCCTGGGGCGCGTCGCTGGGCGGCCTGGGCGGCGGCTGCTTGCTGTGCGAGAACCAGCGACTGAAGAGCAGATGGAGGAAGATCTCCGGCATGGTCGGCTCCCGGTGAGTCCAGCCCGATCCACTCGATCGCAAGATGCGGGCCGCGCGGAAGCTCGCGGCGCCTGAGGATCCGCGGCCCCCGGCCCGAGGCGCCGCCGACCCGGGTGGCGCCCTGGCAGGCACATGCGGCAACGACAGTGGGAAGGAGGGACGCTCGACCTCGGGCACATTCTCGGACAGTGAATCAGGCCCGTCGCTCGGTCACGGGACGCGGCGCCGGGCCTCCCCTCCGCCGCCTCGGCCGCTTCACCCGCGCCGGCAGCGCGCCGAGCCCGAGGGCGCCCGGGCGGGCGCGTGCATCACGTCGCGACCGCGTGCGCTGCACCCTCCGTGAAGCGGCGCAGCGCCTCCAGCGGCAGCGCGCCCGAGGCGCGCTCCACCTCTCGGCCGCCGCGGAAGATGGCCAGGGTGGGAATGGCCCGGATGCCGAAGCGGGCGCCGGCATCGGGATGGGCCTCGGTGTCGAGCTTCAGGACCACCAAGCGCCCGGCCGCCTCGCGCGCGAACCGCTCCAGCACCGGGGCGAACGCCCGGCAGGGAGCGCACCAGGGGGCCCAGAAGTCGACCAGCACCGGCGCCGGGCTCGAGCCGATGGCGGTCTCGAGCGCGGCCAGGTCCACGTGCTCCGGGGTGCCGGCCGTGTCCAGTTCCGCCTTGCACTTGCCGCACACCGGCTGCCGGTCGGTGAGCAGGACCGCGACCCGGTTCATCGCGCCACAGCGCCCACAGCGGAAGATGAGAGGCGAAGGCATGCTCGCTCCACGGCCGCGGCCGGGCGGGATCGACGAATCGGACAGGCGGGGGCCCGCCCGGCCCCGGGAGCCGCCGCCTGGCGGGCCGGGCTCGGGCCGGTCCGACCCCCGCCCGGGGCGCTGCTGCCGCCACCATCCGCCCGCAGCCAGAACCAAAGCATCGCGGCGCGGCTGTCAAGCCGCGGCCGGCGCGCGGCGCGCCTCGCTCAGCGCGCCGCTCCCCCGGCCGGGATGGGCTGGGGCGCGATCACCTCCGGCACCTTTCCGCCGACCAGGGACACCGCCTTGACCTCCGCCTGCCGGGAGAGGTCGATCGATTCGCCGAGGATGCGCGCCAGCTCCTGCGGCGCGTGGAAGCCCATCGAGTTCTCGGCGGCCACGAAGTCCAGCCGCCACTGGGCGGCGCGCTGCAGCTCGCCGAGCTCCTCAGCCGGGTCCTTCACGCCTCCTGCCAGAGCGCGAGGTGGCCTTCTCCGCCAGCGCCTCCTTCCATGGCCGCGGCAGCTCGGCGTAGCGGCTTCCTGCCGCCTCCCGGCCCGGGCAGTCCGCCGTCGCGGCCTCATCGGCTTCGCACCGCCGATGGCGTCGAGCATGCGCCGGCGCGCCGGCGCGGGTCAGCAGCGCGAAGTGCCGGTCCTGGATCGCCTCCACCCGCGCCTTGAGCTCCTGCGTCGCCGTAGGGGTGGCAGGTCTGGCAGGAGCGGTTCACCTCGAGCAGCGGGCTCCGCACCCAGTGCTCGGAGACCTTCATCGCGCCCTCGCGCTTGTAGGGCATGTGGCAGTCGGCGCAGGCGACGCCGCTGCTGGGCGTGGATGCCCTGGCTCCACAGCTCGAACTCCGGGTGCTGCGCCTTGAGCACCTCCACGCCGGTCTCGGCGTGCACCCAGTCCTTGAAGCGGTGCCCTTTCACCTGCATGCCGTCGTAGTAGTGCTTCGATCTGCTCGACCTTGAGGCCCTTCGTCCCAGGGGAAGAAGAGGGTCATGCCCTTGCCGCAGTAGTACTCGACGTGGCACTGGCCGCAGACGAAGGAGCGCATCTCCTGGCGCGTGCCGTCGACGTTGGGATCGTAGGCGCGCGCGCGGTCGCCCGTGCCGCCAGCGCTCGATGCTGGGCAGGTGCGGCACCGCGGCGTCGCGACGCGGCGAGCTTCTGGATGCCGGTGATGAAGGCCGGGCCGGGTGACGCGCAGCTCCATCGTCTTCGGGTCGTGGCAGTCGACGCAGGAGACCGGGTGCGACGCCGCTGGTCAGGCTCGGCGAGCTGCTTGTGGGCGTCCCAGTAGCTCATCTCGCGAGACCTTCTCGAGGCCCTTCTGCACCTGCTCGGCCGGGGTGGCCTGCGGGCAGCGCCTCGGCGCCGAGCTTCCGGTAGAGCGGCATGATCGAGGCGTGGCAGTGCAGGCAGTTGCCCGACTGCTTCGCCTCGGCGGGCACGTTGCGCTTGGTGACCTCCTGGTCCTGCAGCATGAAGGCGTGGCCGCGGCGGTCGCGGTAGTCGACCGCGAAGAGGTAGCCGGCGAAGATGCGGGTGAGCCAGGGATCGCGCGTCGGCCTTCTCCGGCGGCAGCGTGCCCTCGGGGCCGACCAGCCCGCCGCCGTACTTGGTGTGCGTGGGCTCGGCGGTGCGGCTGGTAGCCGTCGTACTCGCGCGGCCAGTTGACGCCCCACTTCGCCGGGTCGACGTCGTTCTCGGTGACCTCCACGAGCTTGAGGAAGGGGTTCTTCGCCTCCTGCTTGCGCTCGAAGATGTTGACCAGCAGCGCGGTCGACGGCCGCGGTGGCCGACGGCGGCCGCCGAGCGGCGACGGCGACGTAGGCCGGTGACGGGCCTTCTTGCGGCTGGGCTCCATGGGTTCCTCTCGCTATCGTCGCGCTCCGTGGCCGACGGCCGAAGTGGCAGTGCACGCAGCGGATGGCGTTGCTCGGCCCAGGTGCTGCCGCGGACGATGTCGTGCACGAAGTCGCCGTGGCAGCGCAGGCAGTTGTCCTGAAGGATCTGGCTGTTCTTGCTCTTGATCCGGATCGGCTCCTCGAAGACGGTCCTGCGCGCCGGGCTCGTCGGGCGCGCGGCGGCTGGAAGGTGAAGCCCATCGAGTGGTGGTAGCCGTTGCGCGCCTTGGCGATGTACTTGTCGGGAAAGTGCGGCGGCACGTGGCAGTCGTTGCAGGTGGCGACCGCGTGGTGCGGACCCTTGCGCCACGAGTCGAACTGGTCGTTCATGATGTGGCAGTTCGCGCAGGCCTCCGGGTCGTTGCACAGGTAGGCGAGCCCGGCGGCGTACCTGAACGTGAACGTGCCGACGCCGACCAGCGCCCCCACGAGCACCGCCAGGACCATCCAGCGCGTGGACCAACGGGTTCTCTGCAAGGCGCCTCCGGGATGGGGGAATCCAAGCAGGTGGCCCGCATCCCGGTCCACGACCCCTGGGGGGCGCGAACCGGGTCGGCGGGCTCGGGCGCTCCCGGGCGGGCTGGGTATAGAGTGAACGGCGCTGGCCCATGCGCGTCGTGATCGCACCGGACTCGTTCAAGGGCAGCCTGTCCGCTCAGCGGCCGCCGCGGCGATGGCGGCGGGGTCGGCGCCGTGTTCCCCGAGGCCGAGCTGCGGCTGGTCCCATCGCCGACGGCGGCGAGGGCACCGTGGAGGCGCTGGTGACCGCCACCGCCGGGTCGTTCTGCGAGACGCGGGGTGCGCGGACCGCTGGGCGAGCCGGTGGTGGCGCGCTGGGGCGTGCTGGGCGACGGCCGGACCGCCGTGATCGAGATGGCCGCGGCCTCCGGGCTGTCGCTGTTGCCCCGGGGGCAGCGCGACCCCGCGCCGCGAGCACCTTCGGGACCGGCGAGCTGGTGCGCGCCGCGCTCGACGCGGGGCTGCGCGGCGCATGGTCCTCGGCATCGGCGGCAGCGCCACCAACGACGGCGGCGCGGGCATGGCCCGGGCCCTCGGGCGTCCGCTTCCTGGACGTGGACGGCCGCGAGCTGCCCGAGGGCGGCGCGGCGCTGGCGCGGCTCGCGCGCATCGACCTCGGCGGCGCCGACCCCCGCCTGGCGGAGGCGGAGATCCTGGTCGCCTGCGACGTGGACAATCCGCTCACCGGTCCGCGCGGCGCCTCGGCGGTCTACGGCCCGCAGAAGGGCGCGACGCCGGAGATGGTCGCGGAGCTGGACCTGGCGCTGGCGCGCTACGCCCGCGTCGGCGCCATCGCCACCGGACGCGAGGTCGCGAGCATCCCCGGGGCGGGCGCGGCCGGCGGGCTGGGGGCGGGCCTGCTGCTCTTCACCCAGGCCCGGCTCCAGCCCGGGGTGGAGATCGTGCTCGAGGCCACCGGGTTCGACGCGCTCGTCGAGGGGGCCGCCCTGGTCCTCACCGGCGAGGGCCGCACCGACTTCCAGACCGCCATGGGAAAGGCGCCGGTCGGCGTGGCCGCCGTGGCCCGGCGACATGGCGTGCCGGTGATCTGCCTGTCGGGCGGCCTGGGTGCCGGCGCGGACGAGGTGCTGGCCCGCGGGGTGGACGCCCTGGCCGGGATTGTGCCGGAGCCCATGGCACTCGAGGACGCGATGCGGGGCGCCGGTGCGCTGCTGGAGGCCGCCGCCGCCCGGGCCTGCCGGCTCGTCCGGGTCGGTATGCGCCTGTCGGATTCGGGCACCACCCGCCGGTGAGATCGCCCCGCCCCGCACGACGGCACCGGGCTCAGGCGTCGGGCGGCGCGCGGTATCGGCCCAGCGGGTGCGCCAGCTCCGGCGAAGGCTGCTGGGGGATGTCGCGCCGGATCACCGAGAGCGTGCCGCTCGGCTCGAGGACGACCTGCGCGCAGTCGGCGACGCGCATGACACCCTGCTTGCGCAGCGCGGATCGGAGCTCCGCCAGCGTGATCAGCTCCCGCCGCATCTCCTCGAAGTGGATCTTGCCGTCGGTCACGATCCGGACCGGGTTGCCCTGCAGCGCCCGCTCCACGCGCCGCCAGCGATAGCTGGCGAAGCCCACGCCCCAGTTGAGGATGAACAGGGTCAGGGCGCTCACCAGGCCGCCGGTGAGCGAGTTGTCGCCCGCGTTGATGGAGTTCTGCACGGCGTTGGAGATGACGAGCAGCAACACCAGGTCGAAGCTCGTCATCTGCGCGATCTCGCGCCGCCCGGCCACGCGCAGCGCCAGGAGCAGGAAGGCGTACACCACGACCGACCGGAGGATCAGGACGCCCAGCGGGGCCTCGAGGATGAGGAAGTGGCTCATGCCCTCACCGTAGCGCGAAGACCGTCCTCGGCCGAGGCCCCCCTCGGCGCCGGACATGCTAAGAAATGCTGGCTGTCGAGCGGCATCGGAGTTGGACGTGAGCGACGGGAACCCAGCCCCGAAGCCTGCGCCGGGTACGGTCCAACCCGAGCGCCTCGCCCGCCCCCGGCGGCGCGGCGCGCGCCGGGAGGATGCGGCGCCGGGCGCGACCTCGTCCGGCGGCGGCTGGCCCTGGCTGGCCGTCCCGCTCCTGCTCGCCGCCACCGTGGTGCTGGTCGCGATCGATCCGGAGGAGCCCCACGAGTCCCCGCGGCTGCTGCTCGGGCTGAACTTCGTCTTCCTCTCCCTGTGCTCGGTGTTGGTCGCCGACCTGATGGGCCGCACCTTCGTCATCCGCGGCGCCCCGGGGCTGCTCTTCCTGCTGGGCGGCATGATCGTGTGGGGCACGGGAGGCGTGGCCTCGGCCGTCGGCGCGGCGGACTCCAACGTCGCCGTCACCATCTTCAACTCGTGCGCCTGGATCTCGGCCGCGGCCCAGCTGGCCGGCGTGGCCATGCTGGTGGCGATGCGCCGGCGGGTCCGGGCGGCGGGCGTCTGGTTGCCGGCCTCGTACCTGCTCGCCCTGACCGCGGTGGCGCTGGTGACCATCTCGGCGCACGAGCGCTGGATGCCCACCTTCTTCGTCGAGGGGGTGGGCGGGACGCTCCTGCGCCAGCTGGTGGTGGGCTCCTCCAGCATCATGTTCGCGCTGGCGGCGCTCCTGCTCCGGGTGGCGGGCGCGCGGGCGGAGTCCGCCTTCGCCCGCTGGTACGCGCCGGCCCTGATGCTGGTGGCGCTGGGGCTGTTCGGGGTGATGGTGCCGTCGTTCCTGGGCAGCTGGCTGGCCTGGGTGGCTCGCGGCGCGCAGTACCTGGGCGGCATCTACATGGTGCTGGCCGCCTGGAGCGCGCTGCGCGACTCGCGGGCCTGGGGCGCGTCGATGGAGCTGGCGCTCCGCGACACCGAGCGGCGCTACGACGCGCTCTTCACCAGCAGCCTGGACGCCGTCCTGCTCAGCGACGCCGCCGGACGGCTGGTGGCGGCCAATCCCGCCGCCTGCGCCCTGTTCGGCCGCAGCGAGGAGGAGATCTGCCGGATCGGCCGCGCCGGCCTGCTGGCCCCGGGCGAGGACCTGGACGAGCTCCTCCGGGAGCGCCAGCGGACCGGCGGCCTCCGGACCGAGGTGCAGCTGGTGCGCGCCGACGGGAGCAGGTTCCACGCGGAGCTGAGCTCGGTCGTCTTCGACCGCCGGGGGCGGGCCTTCGACATCGTCCGCGACGTCACCGATCGCAAGCGCTCCGAGGAGGCGCTGCGCGAGGCGGACCGGCGCAAGGACCACTTCCTGGCGGTCCTCTCCCACGAGCTGCGCAACCCGCTCGCGCCCATCCGCAACGGCATCCACATCCTGCGCCGGGCCCAGCCCGGGAGCGAGCCGGCTCGGCGCGCCGAGGCGGTCATCGATCGCCAGGTGGACCAGCTCGCGCACCTGGTCGACGACCTGCTCGACGTGACCCGCATCTCGCGGAACCTCGTCCAGCTCCAGCGGCGCAACGTGGAGCTGAACGAGCTGGTCCACCGCACCGCAGAGGACCATCGCTCGCTCTTCCAGGAGCGCGGCATCCGCCTGGAGGTGGAGACCGCCCCGGATCCGGTCTACGTCGACGCCGATCCCAACCGGCTGGCGCAGGTGGTGGGCAACCTGCTCCAGAACGCCGCCAAGTTCACCGGCCAGGGCGGGTGCGCCCGGGTCTCGGTGGCCGCGGAGCCGGTCGCCGGGCGCGCCTTCCTCCGCGTCGCGGACGACGGGGTGGGGATGACCCCCGAGATGCTCTCCCGCCTGTTCCAGCCGTTCATGCAGGCCGACGAGACCCTCGACCGGACCCGCGGCGGGCTCGGGCTGGGGCTGGCGCTGGTGAAGGGCCTGGTCGAGCTCCACGGCGGCACCATCCGCGCCCACAGCGCTGGCCCGGGGACGGGCGCGCAGCTCGAGGTCCGGCTCCCGCTCGCCCCGGCGCCCGCCCCCGTGATCCAGACCGCCCCGGCCGCCGCGCCGCGCGTCGGGCGGCGCATCCTGGTGATCGAGGACAACGCCGACGCGGCCGAGACCCTGCGCCAGGTCCTGGAGCTGCAGGGGCACGAGGTGGTGGGGGTGGCGGGCACCGGCCCCGACGGCCTGGAGCGGGCGCGCAGCGCCCACCCCGAGGTGGTCCTGTGCGACATCGGCCTGCCCCTCATGGACGGATACGCGGTGGCGCGGGCGTTCCGGGCCGACGAGGATCTCAAGGCCACGCGCCTGGTCGCGCTCTCGGGCTACGCGCAGCCCGAGGACCTGCGCCGGGCCGTCGACGCCGGGTTCGACGGCCACATGGCCAAGCCGCCCGATCTCGACGAGCTGGAGCGGTTGCTGGCAGGATTGCCGACGCCATGAGAGGCGCCGCGCTGGCCGCGCTCCTGGTCCTGTGCCCCGGCGCCCGGCCCGCCGGCGCAGCCGACGAGCGGGTCCTCCCGGCGCGGCTGATCTTCCCCGGCGGCGACGGCGCCTCGCCCGACACCCTCGACCGGCCGCTGGCGACGCTGGTGCACGCCTGGAAGGAACGGACCGGGAAGCGCACCTTCCGGAAGCGGATCGTGGTCCACAAGGCGCGCCGGCGCATGGACGTGTTCGCCGACGACGACATCGTCAAGAGCTACGTCGTGTCCCTCGGGCTCTCGCCCACCGGCGCCAAGCGCGCCCAGGGCGACATGCGGACGCCCGAGGGCGACTTCTTCCTCTGTGCCAGGAGCCGCGCCAGCCGGTTCACGCGCTTCCTGGGGCTCTCCTACCCTTCGCCTGTCGATGCCGCCGAGGGCGTCTCCGCCGGGCGGGTGAGGCCCACCGTCGAGCGCGCCGCGCGGGCCGCCTATCGCACCCGCCACCGCTGCCCGCCCCAGGGCACCCGGCTCGGCGGCGCGGTCGGGATCCACGGCAAGGCCGACTGGCAGCGGCGGCCGGACGGGTTCGCGCTGGTGGACTGGACCTGGGGCTGCGTGGCGGTCCGCGACCAGGACATCCTGGAGCTGTTCGAGGAGTACGCGGAGATCGGCGTTCCGGTGACGATTTCGGCAGGGTAGCACCCCGCACCCGAACCCGAACCTGAACCCGCGCAGCGCGTGCCCGTGGCCCGCGTCCCCTGGCCCGTCCCCGTGCTCCGTGAACCGAAGCCGGGTTCGGCGGACGGTGCACGGGCTCGGGCCACGGGACCCGGATGACGGGTGACGAGACGCCGGGTTCAGGTTCGGGTTCGGGTTCGGGATTGCCCCTGGCGCGCTGCAGCCGTTGATCGCACACTCGCCCCATGCCGAAGCTCCGCCCCTCCCCCCTCCTCCTCCGCGACGCGCGCCCGACCGACCTCGCCGCCCTGGCGCGGATGGGCGCGCGGCTGGCGCGCGAGCACCACGCCCTCGACCCGGCCCGGTTCTTCCTGCCCGAGGAACCGATGGAGAAAGGCTACGCCTGGTGGCTGGGCAAGGAGCTGGTGAACCCTCGCGCCGTCATCCTGGTGGCGGTTCGGCGCGGGCGCGTGCTCGGGTACGCCTACGGCCGGATCGAGCGGCGGGACTGGAACACGCTCCGCGAGCGGTGCGCGGTGGGGGTCGATCTCTGGGTGGACCCGCGGTCCCGGCGGGGCGGGGCGGGGCGGGCGCTGCTCGAGGGGCTGGTGGAGCGGTTCGCTGCCAAGCGCCAGCCGCGGATCGTCATCCAGGTCGCCGCCGGGAACGCCCTGGCCCGCCGGATTCTCTCGGGCGCCGGCTTCCGCGAGACGCTGGTGGAGATGGCGCGCGAGCTCTCGCCGGAGCCGTGAGCGGGCCCGGCGCGGCCGCGGATCCCGCCCGCCCGCACCCCGGCCGGACCGCGCATGGAGCCCGGCCCAGCCCTAATCCCCTGGACCAGGCCGCGGCGGCCTGCCGGGGTGAGCCATGCGCTTCGACGTGATCGTGGTCGGGACGGGACAGGCGGCGGTGCCGCTCGCCGAGAAGCTGGCCGCCTCCGGGCGGACGGTGCTGCTGGCGGAGCGTTCGCTCGCCGGCGGCACCTGCGTGAACTACGGGTGTACGCCCACCAAGACGCTGGTGGCCAGCGCCCGCGCCGCCCACGTGGCCCGCACCGCGGCGCGGCTCGGCATCCGCGCCGGGGCGGTGGAGGTGGACTTCCCGGCCGTGATGGCGCGCAAGGAGGCCATGGTGCGCCGGTGGCGCGAGGGCGTGGAGCGGCGCATCGCCGGGGCCGGCCCCGGGCTGCGGTTCGTCCGCGGGCACGCGCGCTTCGTGGGCCCGCGCGAGCTGGAGATCGCCGGCGAACGCCACCGCGCCGAGGTGGTGGTCCTGAACGTGGGCACCCGCCCCGCGCCGCCGCCCGTGCCCGGCGCCGAGGCCCTCGCCTGGCTCGACAACCGGCGGGTGATGGAGCTGCCCGCGCTCCCGGAGCACCTGCTGGTGCTGGGCGGCGGCTACATCGCCTGCGAGATGGGTCAGCTCTTCCGGCGCCTGGGGGCCGGGGTCACGCTGGTGCAGCGTGCGGCGCACCTGCTCGACCGGGAGGATCCCGAGGTCTCGATCGCCCTCGAGGATGCCTTCCGGTCGGAAGGGATCGAGCTGTTCCTCGGCGCCCGCGTCGCCCGCGCCGAGCCGCGGCCCGGCGGCGGCGTGGGGCTGGTGCTCGAGGGCGGGCCCGAGGTCGCCGGCTCGCACCTCCTGGTGGCGGTGGGGCGGACGCCCAACACCGCCGACCTGGGCTGCGCCGAGGGCGGCGTGGAGCTCGACGGCAGGGGCTACGTCCGCGTCGACGACCGGTACCGGACCAGCGCCGAGGGCGTGTACGCGGTGGGCGACGTGACCGGCGGCCCCCAGTTCACGCACACCTCGTGGGACGACCACCGCATCCTGCTCGACGTGCTGGAGGGCCGCCCCGCCCGCAGCCGCTCCGGGCGCGTCATCCCCTACACCGTCTTCACCGATCCGCAGGTCGGCGGGGTGGGCCTGAACGAGCGCGCGGCGCGGGAGCGGGGCGTGCCCTACCAGGTGGCCAGCATGCCCTTCGGCCACGTGGCCCGTGCCATCGAGACCGACGAGACGGCCGGGGTGATGAAGGTCCTGGTCCGGCCCGACGACGGCCGGATCCTGGGCGCCACCGTGATGGGCGCCGAGGGCGGCGAGCTGGTCCACGTCTTGGCTGCGCTCATGCAGGCGGGCGCGCCCATCCAGGCGCTCATCGACATGCAGTGCGCGCACCCGACCTTCGCCGAGGGGCTGCAGACGCTGGCCATGCGGCTGCCGGGGAGGGGCTGAGGTCGCCCGCCACCGTCATCGCGCCGCCTCCATCATGAGGAAGAACGCCTGCCCCTCCGCCGCCGTCCCGGGCCGATCGAACGCCGGCGAGCCGCAGACGCCCTGGACCAGACCGGACGCGTCCACCCTGGCGACCGCCGCCGCGCGCATCGCCTCGGCCCGCGGCCGGAGCGCGGGATCGAGCCAGCCGCCGGCCACGCCGCGGTAGATGGTCCAGGCCAGCATCTGGGCCAGGTTGGTCTCGACGAAGGTGGAAGGGTCGTCGATCACGTCGTGGAAGAGCCCGTCGGGGCGCTGGTGGGCGAGGCACCCGGCCAGCAGCTCCCGCACGTACCCCGCCAGCTCCTCCCGCTCGTCTCCCATGGCGGCAGGCAGGTGTGCGCGCGTGCGGGCCATCCCGGCCGCCGCCCACCCCTGCCCGACGCCCCAGGCCGCCTCCCGGACGAAGCGGCCCCGGGTCTCGTTCCAGCGGTGCGCCAGGAGGCGCTTGCCGGGGAGCCACAGCCGCCGGCGCAGGCCGCGGACCTGGCGCACCGCCTCCGCGGGCTGGCCTGCCAGCGCCAGGAAGGGCGGGGCCATGTAGAACGAGTCGCTCCACAGCTCGCCGTCGGGCGCGGGGAGCTGGTGGAAGAGCACGCCGTCGGCGCTCCGCGGGGCGCGCCGCAGGAACCACCCCAGCATCCGCTCCGCCCCCTCGGCCAGCCCCCGCTCGCCCGTGGCCAGCGCCGCGAAGACCACCGCCTCGCCGGCCGCGCCGGGATCGGTGGCGCCGGGGTCGGATCCGAGCTGCGCCAGCCGCCCGTCGGCCCCCTGGCGCAGGACCGCCTCGCGGGCCAGGAGGATGGCCAGCTCCGCGCCGCCCTCCTCCAGCGCTGCCTGCGCCGCCACGCCCTGCTCCCACGAGGCGCGCTGCATCGACAGCAGGGCCCGGCGCACGCGGTCGCGGCGCTCGGCGTCGGCCGCATCGGCATGCCGCGGCCGGGCGCCCAGCAGGCTGCGCCCGCGAGCTGGTCCCAGGGAACTGGGCGCCGTCATGTCGAGCTCCACGTACGTCCTCCGCCGGTGCAGCTCCGTTCCGACTCGACCGCTCCGCCCTTCGACAGGCTCTGGGCGAGCGGATCGAGGTATCGCTGTGGGGAGCCTGTCGAACCACGAGCCGGGCCGCCGGGCCCCGCCCGTCCGCATCGCGGTACGCTCGCGCCACCCGGCGACGGAAAGGCGAAGACGGGAGCGCCCATGCTCGAACATCCGCGTCTCGACTCGGCCCTCGCCTTCCTGGCCCAGCTTTTCGGCGGCGGCTCGCTGGTGCTGTTCCTGGTCGGCCCCCGGGGTACGTCGACCTGGGGCTCGGCGACGCCGGCGTGCTCGCCTGGGACGCGGCGCTGTGCCTCGCCTTCTTCCTGCAGCACAGCCTCATGGTGCGAAGGTGGGCCAAGGCTCGCATGGCCCGCCGCATCCCGGTCCGGGACCTCGGGGCGCTCTACGCCGTCGGGTCCGGCGCGGTGCTCGCGGCGGTCATGCTGCTGTGGCAGCGCACGGCCGTGCGGCTCGTCTCGGTCGAGGGACCCTTGCGCTGGACGGGCTGGCTGGGGGTGGCCCTGGCCGTGGCGGGCTTCTGGTGGGGCGTCGCCTCGCTCCGGCGCTTCGACCCGTTCGGCGTGGGCGCCATCCGGCGGCACCGGCGCGGCCGGCCCGAGCGCGAGCCGGAGCTGGTCATCCGCGGTGCGTACCGCTGGGTCCGCCACCCGCTCTACCTCTTCATGCTGGTGCTGATCTGGTCGAGCCTGGACCTCACCACCGACCGGCTTCTCTTCGACGTGCTCTGGACGGCCTGGATCGTGGTGGGGACGTTCCTGGAGGAGCGCGATCTGGTGGCGGAGCTCGGCCCTGCCTACGTGGCCTACCAGCAGCGCGTCCCCATGCTCCTGCCGTGGCGCAGGCCGACCGTGAGCGTTTTACGTTGACGCAAGGTGGGGGACCCGCGCGACAGCCCAGAGAGAGGCTGGAGCTGGACGGGGTGCCGCCGGCCTTCATCGACCCGCGGCGCGGAAGAGTTCGTCGATGGCCTCGTGCACCGGGCCGGGGCACTCGAGGTACGAGAAGTGGCCGCACCCGGCGAGCGTGACCAGCCGAGCGTTCGGGATCGCTTGCGCGATGTGCGACGCGCACTCGCCGGGGATGATGTCGCCGTCGCCCTGGATGACCAGCGCGGGGCTCCGCAGCGCCGCCAGCGCCGGCAGCAGATCGTAGCCATCCACCGACCAGGTTTCGTCCACGAGGCGGTCCTCGATCCGGCGCGCCCTGAGGATGCCCACCCTCGTGAAGCTCGCGCGCAGGCTCTCGACGACGCGCTCCAGATGCTCCGGCCGCCGGATCGCCGACCGGAAGTGGACCCGGTAGTATGCAGCGACGGCATCCGGGTCGGCGTCCCGGTAGGCGACCGCCGACCCCAGGACCTTCAGTTCCTCGACGTCCGCAGGCCATCTCCGCTTGCGCTCCCGGCGGAACAGCAGGAAGTCGTCCCTGGACGCCGGGGCGGGATTCATCAGGATCAACCGGGAGACGCCATCGGGATGGCGGATCGCATACTCGAGCGCCAGCACGGTGCCGAAGGAGTGTCCGAGGATCGCCACCGACTCGAGCCGGAAGTACGCCCTCACCTGCTCGAGATCCTCGACCTCGGACGCCATCGTGACGTCCTCGGGTTGCACCCCGTCGCCCGACAGCCCCCGCCCGCGCTGGTCGTAGTAGATGAGGCGATACGAGTCGGAGAGCCGGTCCAGGTCGGGGAGGAGATAGCGGTGGTCGAAGTCGGGGCCGCCGTGGAGCACCACGATGGGCGGCCCCTCGCCGACCTCGCGATAGTACAGGCTGGCGTTCGCAACGGGGATTCGACCTTCGCGCGGCATGTCCTTCGTCTCGCGGCCGGAGGGAGCGGCGCCCGGGCGGGTCGCGCCGGTCACGCGGACGCCAGGACGGCGAGAAGCAGCGCCGCCTCAATCCCAGGGATGCTAGCCGCGGGGACGCCCGCGTGCCCGCCCTTGCACGGCGCGACGTCACGGATTGAACCGGTACCCCACCCCCCGCACCGTCTCCAGGTGGCGCGGGTTCTCGGCGTCATCGCCGATGTGGGCCCGCAGCCGGGCCACGAAGTTGTCGACGGTGCGTGCGGTGCCGAAGTAGCGCGATCCCCACACCGCCTCCATGAGCTGCTCGCGGGAGTGGACGCGGTCCGGGTGGGTGATGAAGAAGGCCAGCAGGTCGAACTCGCGGCTGGTGAGCTCGAGCGCCTTCCCCTCCACGGTGGCACGGCGGGACTCGAGGTCCACCTCCAGCACGCCCACCCGCTTCAGCGACTTGTTGATCCCGGTCTCGCCGCGAGCGCGGCGGCGGCGCAGCAGCGCGTCGATGCGCGCCAGCAGCTCCTTCAGCCCGAAGGGCTTCACCAGGTAGTCGTCGGCGCCGAGGTGCAGGCCGGCCACCTTGTCGCTCTCCTGCCCCTTGGCCGAGAGGATCAGCACCGGCAGCTCGGGATCGTCGCGGCGGATCTCGCGCAGCACCGCCAGGCCGTCCATGCGCGGCAGCATGATGTCGAGCACCACCAGGTCCGGGCGCTCGGTCCTGGCCAGCTGCAGGCCGGTCTCGCCGTCCATGGCCGAGCGGACGGTGTAGCCCTCCATCCCCAGGTTGAGCTGCAGCCCGCGCAGGATGGACGGGTCGTCCTCGATGATCAGGATGCGCTCCGGCATGGTCCTCAGGTCCTCGCAGCCGCCGGGGCCGAGACCGGACCGGCCGCCGGCAGCCAGATGGCGAAGCTCGCCCCCTGCCCCACCTCGCTCCGCACCGTGACCCGGCCGCCGTGGGCCTCCACGATGTGCTTCACCATGGCCAGGCCCAGGCCGGTCCCCTCGATGGTGCGCGAGAGCGGGTCCCGCCCCCGGTAGAACTTCTGGAAGATGCGCTTCTGCTCGCGCCCCGGGATGCCGGGGCCGTTGTCGGCGACGCGGATCCACGCCCCGGCGGTCCCGGCCACCGCGGTCAGCGCGATGCGCTTGTCGTCCCCGGTGTACTTGAGGGCGTTGTTGAGCAGGTTGAGGAGCGCCTCGGCCAGCGCCTCGCGGTCGGCCAGCACCAGCGGCAGATCGGACGCCACGTCGCGGACCACCTCGGCCGGCTGGTGCAGGAGCTGGGGGGCGAGCGCGCGCAGCGCCTGGTCGAGGATGGGCGCGAGCGGCTGGCGCGTCAGCTCGTAGGTGCGCCGCCCCGACTCCATCCGCGCCCAGTCCAGCAGCCGGGTGATGAGGCCGGAGAGGCGGGCGGTCTCGTCGGCCACGATCTCCAGCGCCTCCCGCTGCCGCTCCGCATCCTGGATGCGCCCGAGCTGGAGGGTCTCCACGAACATGCGGATGGAGGTGAGCGGGGTACGCAGCTCGTGCGAGACCTTGCTGACGAAGTCGGTCTGCAGCTTGGCCACCCGCGCCTCGCGGTAGAGCACGATGGTGGTGAGGATGGCGCCGACCAGGGTGGTGCCGACGAAGGTGACGACCAGGATGCCGAAGACGTAGTCGCGGGGGACCCGGCCGTACACCAGGATCAGGATCCCCACCGCCAGCAGCAGCGCCGCCGGCAGGAACACGAACCCGATGATGAGCAAGAGCACGTGCCGGAGCTTCATCCGGGCGGGATCTTAGCGGATGTGGGGGAACGGCGCCTGCGACCAGAATGAACAGAGACCCCCGGCGCCGGAGCGCCGGGGGCCGTGGAGAATGCCGTTTGCTTTCGAGCCTACGGGAGCACGACGGCGCTCACCGCCGTGGCCGCGTTGTCGAGCGCCTTGGCCGCGAAGGCCGGGTTGTGGATGCCCTTGGCGCCGTCGTTGTTCACGAACAGCAGGTTGAAGTACGCCTTGAGGAAGGTCTGCGTGCCCGTGTCGGTCAGGGTGAAGATCGAGGTGGTGGTGTTCGCGGCGTAGATCTTGTCGAACCCGACGTAGAAGCTGCTCCCGTCGTTCAGGGTCACCACCACGGCGCTGGCGTTCTGGCGGGCCACGATGCTCCGCACGGTGGCGGGAAGCACCGTCAGGTCGGCCGGGTCGGGCAGCGTGGTCGAGGTGTTCGCGGGATCCTTGCGGGCGCCGGCAGCGGTGTCGAAGCCGGCCGTCTGCAGCAGCTTCGCGCTGATGATGCCGCTGAGCTTGTCCTGCAGCGTGCTCATCTTGTCGGAGACGCTCTCCTGGATCCGCTCGCCGATGTCGTCGGCGTGGCACTCCGCGCAGATCTGCGTGCTGCTCCGGAAGGTGTGGTTGGTGCCGGCGGGCGTGTACTGGGCCTTGAGGTCCGGCGGGATCCACTTGACGTGGCAGTCGACGCAGGTGTCGGCCAGGAACGCGTGCGCCGACAGGTAGGGCAGGTTGGTCGGGCCGTCGGTCGAGGCCAGGTTGGGCATGAAGAACGCGTTGCGCCCGGCGAACATGTCGCCCTGGGCGGCGGTGTGCGGGCCCAGCCGGCCCAGGCTGCTGCTGGCGAAGGTGTAGCCGTCCTGCTTGACCGCGTCGGAGCGGCTGTTGTGGCAGACCATGCAGAGCGCGCCCGCGCCGGCGTTCTGCACCCGGAACAGGCCGGCGAGGGTCTTGGTGTCACCGTCGACGCGCAGCTCGGTCGAGTGCGGGTCGTGGCAGGTCTGGCAGGTCTGCGAGTGGAGCTGCACGCCGGCCAGGGTGGCGACCTGCACGTCGGTGAGCTGGCCCGGGGTCCCCGCCTGCTGCAGCGGCAGGTAGATCATGAACCCCTCGGCCGAGTGGCAGCGCGTGCAGCTCTTGGAGCTGCCGCCTTCCTCGATGGCCAGCTCGGTGTTGGCGTGGCCGGAGGCAGACCAGAGCGGCCCCTTGTCGTGGTTGTTGAGCGCGTCGTGGCAGACCAGGCAGACGCCGGCGTTCATCGAGGCCGTCGGGGCCACGAGGCTGTAGCCAATGGCGGCGACGGACGAGTGATCGGCCGGCTCGAGGGGGCCATGGCAGTTCTCGCACTGGATGCTGCCGCGGTGCTGCAAGCTCAGGGGCAGGGCGTTCCAGTTGGCCAGGGTGGCGTCGAGAGTGGCGGGTGGCGTCGGGAAGGTCCAGGCCTCGTCGGCCATCTTGTCGTCGAAGCCCGCGTTCACCGCCGTGCCCACCTTGCTGTAACCGACGGTGTGGCAGGAGATGCAGCTCTCGCTGTAGTGGGTGCCCTCGCCGCCGTTCAGGCCGAGCTTGAAGAGGCTCATCGGCGCCGCCGACGGGTCCGCGAAGTTGGCGTTGGCGTGGGGCGACTTCGACCACTCGGCGAACTGCGTCAGCGCGTGGGTACCGGAGTGGCAGCCGTTGCACGCCACGCCGTCGTCACCTGGGTCCGCGTCGCTCGTGCCCGCACCGTGATACGTGCTCACGCGGAAGGAGAGCGGCGCGTCCGTGCCGTTGGCGATCTGGTAGACGCCGGTCACGGTCGGGACGAGGGTGGGGTTCTTGGTGTCGGCGCCCTGGAGCGCCACGCCGGCCGGCGGATCGCCGAAGGTGGCGCCGGCGGCCGCGTCCGTGGGCAGGTACTTGAGCGTCCAGGCGTAGGTGCTGGTCGAGGGGGCGTTCGCGACCACCATCATGCCCAGCGGCTGCGTGTTGCCGCCGTTGCCGATGGTGAGCGGCGAGACGATGGCGCTGCCGGTGCTGGTGAGGCCGCCGCTGCTGACCTTGGCGATCACCTTGAAGCTCATGGCCCGGACCTGCTGCACGCCGAAGGAGAGGAGCTGGTCGCGCTCGGGCGCCTGGATGTACTCGAACTCCTCCTCGGTGCCGGTCGTGCCGTACTTGTTGTTCAGCCAGGCGTTGGCGGACTCGCGGATGGTCTCGAAGTCGCCGACCGAGAAGCTGGTGGTGCCGCCGCTGGCCGGGCTGGGCGTCGCAGCCGAGGGCGGATCGGCGAGACCGTAGTAGTCCTTGATGGTCCAGGTGACGCCGTCGGCCGAGGCGTCGTTGCCGTTCATCTTCACGCTGGCGGTGATGCCCGACACCGTGGTGTTGAAGCCCGTCGGGCCGCCGTTCTTGTAGGCGGCGGGCAGGCTCACGGTCACGACCAGCGGGCTCGCCGCCATGACCTGGTCGACCGTGACGGTCTGGCCCATGGCCACGTCCGTGCTGGCCGAGGTGGCCGACTGGAGGTTGTCGCCGGTGAAACGCAGCGTGTACGTGCCCGCCGCGACCGGCATCGAGTACTTGCCAGTCGAGTTCGTGACCACGGCCGGACCATCGGCCGGGTCGGGGGTGACGGTCACGCCCGCGAGGGCCGACCCGGTGGAGCTCGTCACCGTCCCGACGATCGTGCCGGTGACGCCCCCGCCTTTGCCGCTGCTGCTGTCGTTGCTGCAGCCCGCGACCGCGAGGAGGGCGGTGGCGACGAGCACACCGATCCGCTTCGAAAACATGGGGTTCATTTGATCTCCAGCAATTGGCGCCGACGGCAATTGCTAACTGCCTGGTAGGACGCATGAAAAGGACCGGGGCCCCGCTCGTCAACATGGCCGCGTCACAACGTATGCTTCACCTGTAACTTCGCGCGTTTACCCACCGTGCAAAGTTCGCGTTGCGCGCGAATCGGGCTCAGGTCCCGGATCTCATCAGGAACCTCCCGCCGTTCTTCGCGGTTTTGGCGTCGCACGGGGAGCACCTCCCCCGCGACCTCCTCCACGTTCCCGACACGCGAAACCGTTGCGATCACGCGCGCAAGGCTGGGTCGTCTGGGTGCGTGGGTACCCGGCAAGAGGAACGCCGGGATTGTGACGCAAGGCTCCGAGCTTTCAGGGGAATCAGGTCGGCCCCGCTCGCAGGGTCCGGATCACGGTGAGAGGACCGGCTCCTTCCTCACCGCGCCGCCGGGCGCCTGGCCGAGGCGGCATCACCGCCTCGACCCGGCGCCGGTTTTTCCCGCCGAGAGGGCCGCGCGCGGGAGGACGCGCGGTCGGATGTATCACTTTTGGTGAAATGGCCGCCCGGCGCCACCGAGCTCGACCAGCAGCGGCGCAGGCGCGAAGCGCGGCCCGTGCTTCTCCTCGAGCCGCTTCATCTGATCGAGCAGCGCGCCGGTACCGAGCGCGTCGGCGTGGCGGAAGGGCCCGCCGCGGAAGGGCGGGAAGCCCAGCCCGAAGACCGCGCCCACGTCGCCGTCGCGCGCGCTGCGCAGGATGCCCTCGCCCAGGCAGAGGATGGCCTCGTTCACCATCTGCGAGACGACCCGCTGCTGGATCTCGGCGGCCGGCACGCTCTTGCGCGCGCCGCCGCCGGGGAGCAGCCGGTAGACGCTCTCGTCCGGGCGCTTCATCTTCTGGTCGTAGGTGTAGAAGCCCTTCTTGTTCTTCCGCCCCAGCCGGCCCGCCGCCACCACGTCGTGCAGCGCCGCCGGCGGCGCCATGCGCTCGCCGAAGGCGGCGTGGAGGATCTTGCCGACCTTGTCGCCCACGTCGATCCCCACCTCGTCGAGCAGGGTCAGCGGCCCGACCGGGAACCCGAAGGCGGTCAGGGCGTGGTCGATGTCCTCGATGCGCGCGCCCTCCAGCAGGATGCGCGCCGCCTCGTTCATGTAGGGCGCCAGGATGCGGCTGGTGTAGAAGCCGGGGCCGTCCCGAACCACGATGACCGTCTTGCCCTGCTTCTTGCCCACCGCCACCGCGGTGGCCGTGACCTCGGGCGCGGTCCGGTCGGTGACGATCACCTCCAGGAGCGGCATCTTCGGGACCGGCGAGAAGTAGTGCATCCCCAGCACCGTCTCGGGGTGGGCCGAGGCCTGGCCGATGTGGCCGATGGGGATGGACGAGGTGTTGGAGGCGAAGATGCCCCTGGGGTTCACGGCCTCGAAGGCGCGCACCATCTCCTGCTTGAGCCCGAGGTCCTCGAAGACGGCCTCGATCACCAGGTCCACCTTCTCGAGCCCGCTCCAGTCGGTGGTGGCGGTGACCAGCTTCATCTTCTCATCGCGCTCCAGCCAATCGATGGAGCGCTTGTGGACGCGCTCGTCGAGGGCCGCCCGCACGCTGGCCAGTGCCTTGGCGACCGACGGATCGTCGCGCTCGCGGATGCGGACCGGGAGGTTGGCACCGGAGGTGACGATGGCGATGCCGCTGCCCATGAGCCCGCCGCCCAGCACCCCCACCCGCGACACCGGCCGCGGCTTCACCGCCGGGTCGTCCACCCCGTTGTCCTTCCGGAGGGCGGACTGGGCGAAGAAGATCTCCATCAGGCGCTGGGCGGTCTGCGAGACCGCCAGCTCCCCGAAGATGCGGGCCTCGAGCACCAGGCCCGCCGCCTTCCCGCGCTTCAGCCCGTACTCGACCGCGTCGATGGCGCGCAGCGGGGCCGGGTAGTGGCCGCGCGTCCTGGCCCGCACCGCCTGGCGCGCCTTCCAGTACACCAGCCCGCGCCCCACGGCGTTCTCCTCCAGGGCGGCGCGCGTGAGCCGCTCCATGGGACCGGCCCGCCGCGGCTGGCGGCGGAGCTTGCCCTCGGCCAGCTCGCGCGCCCGCTGCCGGGCCACGGCCAGGAGGATGGCGGGCGGGACCACCTCGTCCACCAGCCCCGCGCGCAGCGCCTTCCTGGCCTTCAGCTGGCGAGCGCTGCAGATCATGTCCAGCGCGGTCTGCACGCCCACCAGCCGCGGCAGGCGCTGCGTGCCGCCCGCGCCGGGGATGACGCCCAGCTGCGTCTCGGGGAGGCCCAGCCTGGTGCGAGGGTCGTCGGTGGCGATGCGCCAGGTGCAGGCCATCGACCACTCCAGCCCGCCCCCCAGGCAGATGCCGTGGATGGCCACCACCACCGGCTTGGGGTAGGCCTCGAGCCGATCGAAGTGGGCCTGTGCCCCGCGCGACAGCTGCTCCGCCTCGGCGGCCGTGCCGGCCGACTGGAAGTCGTCGATGCGCGCCCCGGCGATGAAGCTGTCCTTCTTGCCGCTGGCCAGCACGATCCCCTTGACGGCCGGATCGCGCTCGAAGCGGGCCAGCTCGGCCGCGAACTCCTCGGCCACGTCGCCCCCGAGGACGTTGAGGGTCTCGCCGGGCACGTCGAGGAGGAGCGTCGCCACCCCGTCCACGATGTCGACGCGGAAGTTCCTGAGCCCACCCTGGGTGCCGGTGGCCGCGACTGCCTCTGCCGGAGTCATGTGGTTCCTCCCGGTGATGTCACTCCCGCTCCAGCACCATGGCCGCGCCCAGCGCCCCGGCCGCGCACACGGTCAGGAGGGCGTACTGCCTCTGGCGCCGGCCCAGCTCCCGGAGCGTCTGCAGGATCATGCGCGCCCCGGTGGCCGCGAAGGGATGCCCGATGGCGATGGAGCCGCCGTTCACGTTGAGCTTCTCGGGATCGATCTCGCCCATGGGCTGGGCGCGGCCCAGCTCCTTCTCGGCGAACGCCTTCGAGGCGAAGGCCTTGAGGTTGGAGAGCACCTGGGCGGCGAAGGCCTCGTGCATGTCCACCAGATCCATGTCGGCCAGCGTCAGCCGGGCGCGGTCCAGCGCCACCGGGGCCGCGTAGGCCGGGCCCTGCAGGAGCTGGTCGCGCGGATCGAGCGCGGCGTAGGCGTAGCTGCGGACGTAGCCGAGGGGCGTGAGCCCCAGCGCCCGGGCCTTCTCCTCGCTCATGACCAGGAGCGCCGACGCACCGTCGGTGAGCGGCGACGAGTTGCCGGCGGTGATGGTCCCGTAGCGACGGTCGAACACCGGCCGGAGCTGGGAGAGCGCCTCGACCGATGTGTCCTTGCGGACGACGTTGTCCCGGGCCGAGACCCGCTCGAAGCGCGGCGGCACGGGCACGTGCATCACCTCGTCCGCGAACCGGCCCGCCTCCCAGGCGGCCGCGGCCCGGTGGTGGCTCTGCAGCGCGAAGGCGTCCTGCGCGGCGCGCGGGATGCCGTTCACCTGGGCCATCTTCTCGGCGCTCTCGCCCATGGTGAGCCCGGTGGTGGGCTCCTTGAGCGCCGGTGGGACCGGCGCGAAGTCGCGCGGCCGCAGCCGCGAGACCAGCTTGAGCCGCTCGCCCATGCTCCGGGCGCGCGACAGCTCGACCAGCGACTGGGCCAGCCGGCGCGAGGCGAAGATGGGCGCGTCGGAGAGCGACTCGGCCCCGCCCACCACCGCGCAGTCCGAGTGTCCGAGCTGGATCTGGTCGGCGGCGTCGCTGGTGGCCTGGATGGAGGTGGCGCAGGCCCGGGCCACGGTGTGCGCCTGCACGTTCCGCGGCAGCTGGGTGCGAAGCACCATCTCGCGGCCGATGAGGGTCACCGTGCTCGAGGGAATGACCTGGCCGAAGACCACCGAATCGACCTCCCCGGGCGAGATCCGGCTGCGGGCCACCAGCTCGTTCACCACCAGCGCGCCCAGATCGACCGCCGAGAGGTCGCGGAAGTCGGTCCCGGCTTTCACGAATGGTGTACGGAGCCCGTCGATGACGGCGGCGCGCCGCCCGGGTGCTGGGGATCCGTTCTGGCTCATGGCGCAGGCTCCGTTGATTCGGGAATCGGGCAACTACTTTTTTCATCTAAGGTTGTTGGCGCGGAGCGTCAATGGGAAGCCGCAGGGCTCCCCCCAGGGGACCCACGGCCGCGAGGCCGAAGGATATCCCCTCGACCGAACCCTTGCGCAGCGGACGCCGGTCGGCCACCATCCTCACATGAGGCGTTCCCGGCAGCTGAAGCCGCTCTCGAGCGAGCACCATCATGCGCTCCTGGTCGCCTTCCAGCTCAGGCAGGCCCTGGCGGGGCATGCCGACAGCGCCGGCGCGCCGCGGGACCTGGCGGGGCTGGCGGGGCTGGTTCGCCGCTTCGACGTCCAGGTCCTGCGCACCCATACGCGGACCGAGGAGGATGTGCTCGGGGCGTACCTCACCGCAGACGACTTCCAGCGGCTCCGCAGCGAGCACCTCCAGCTCATCCGCCTGGTCGAGGCCACCGCCGACAAGAGCCCGGTCGAGCAGCGGATGGCGCTGTCGGCCTTCGCGGACCTGCTCGAGCGGCACGTCCGATGGGAGGAGCGTGAGCTCTTCCCCTACGCCGAGGGGCACGTGGACGCGAACACGCTGGCCGACATCGGCGGCGAGCTGGAGCGCCGCCTGGTGCTGGCCCGGACCGAGGCGCGCAACCGGAACACGCCGCGCCCGTCGTGACGAGCGGCTCGGTCGGCCGTACGCCCTGAGCGGAGCGGCGCCCGGCGCCGCGGAGTCGAAGGGCGCAGCCGGTTCGTTCAAGACCCCTCCCGCCCCGCCGCCTAGCTTCCGGGGCATGAACGCGAACACACCGGATCGAGAGTCGAAGGGGCTCCTGGCCAGGCAGTGGCGGCAGTACACCTCCGCCCACCGGGATCGGACCAACCTGGCCGTCCACGCGGCCACCGCGCCGGTCTTCCTGGCCGGGACCTGCGCCCTGCTGGCCTCGCCCTGGGCGGCGCCCGGCGCGTGGAAGCTGGCGGTGGCCGGCGCGGGCCTCCTGGCCATGATGATCGCCATGGTGGCCCAGGGGCGGACGCACCAGCGCGAGGAGAGCGCCCCCGCCCCGTTCCGCGGCCCGCTCGACGTGGCGGCGCGGATCTTCGCCGAGCAGTGGATCACCTTCCCGCGCTACGTCCTCTCGGGCGCGTTCGCCCGCGCCTGGCGGGCGGGGTCGCGCGCGCCCTGAGCCGCCCGCCGGATCTCCGAGGGCGCCGCGCCCAGCATGCGCCGGAAGGTGCGCGTCATGTGGGCCGAGTCGGCGAAGCCGGCCGCGTGCGCGGCGGCGGAGAGCGGGGCGCCCCCGGCGATGGCGGCGCCGGCGCGCTGCAGCTTGAGCCACAGGAGATATGGCCGGATGGGGATGCCGATCGACTCCTCGAAGGCGTGCATCAGGCGGCCGGGCGAGAGGCCGGCCACGCGCGCCAGCTCCTCCACCGGAACGGCGCCCCGCGCCGGCATCGAAGCCAGCACCCGAAGCAGCCGGCGCACGCGCGGGTGCATGGGCCGGGGCGGTGCCGGCGCCGCGCCCAGCGCCTCGAGCACGCGAGAGCAGTAGCCCGGGCCGCCCGCCCCCATGATGTCCGCCGGCGTGGCCTCGACCAGGCGGTCGCGCTGGGCGGGGGAGAGGATCAGCACCTCGCCGGCGACCAGCGGGCGAAGGGCCCGCCCCGCCTCGGCCTCGGGATCGATGAACACCAGCCGCACCTCGACCCCGCGCGCGTCCAGCGCGTGGCTCGCGTCGGGCGCGGTCAGCACGCCGGCGCAGCTCTGCCAGGAACCGGCGGCCGCGGTCCGGACCCGCAGCACCCCGCCGCGGGCCAGGACCAGGTGCATGGCGTGGTGCGCGTGCAGCTCGCTCTGCGCTCCCGGCCCGCCCGTGGCGACGAGCGGTGGCCACGGCGGCGGCGGCAGCCCGCGCGGGATGGGAACGGCGGCCAGGCGCATGCGGGACTCCTTAACCGCCCTGCGCGGCCGCGGCCCATCCGTTATCCTAGATGGATGGCCATCCCCATCGGCTCGCTCTGGGACGCGGTCGGAAACACGCCCCTGCTCCGCATCGGCTCGCTCTCGCGGCTCACCGGCTGCGAGATCCTGGGCAAGGCCGAGTTCATGAACCCGGGCGGCAGCATCAAGGATCGGGCCGCCAAGGGGATGATCCGCCGCGCCGAGCGCGAGGGGAAGCTGCGCCCGGGCGGGACCATCGTCGAGGGCACCGCCGGGAACACCGGCATCGGCCTGGGCCTGCTCGGCCGCGAGCGCGGGTACCGGGTGGTGGTGACCATGCCCGACAACCAGGCCCGCGAGAAGTACGAGCTGCTGGAGGCGCTGGGGGCGGAGATCGTGCGGGTGCCACCGGTGCCCTTCTCCAACCCCGACCACTTCTTCCACAGGGCCCGGACCCTCTCCGAGCAGAACGGCTGGTTCTGGGCCAACCAGTTCGAGAACACCTCCAACGGCGACTACCACGCCGAGACCACCGGGCCCGAGATCGTCGAGCAGTGCGGTGGCAAGCTCGACGTGGTGGTGAGCGCGGTCGGGACGGGCGGGACCATCTCGGGGGTGAGCCGCGCCGTCAAGGCCGCCAACCCGCGCACGCGGGTGGTGCTGGTCGATCCCTACGGCTCGGGCCTGTACTGCTACGTGCGCACCGGCAAGGTGGAGACCGAGGGCGGCTCGATCACCGAGGGCATCGGCATCATGCGCATCACCGAGAACTTCCGGCAGGCGAGGGTGGACGAGGCCATGCGCATCTCCGACCAGCAGATGATCGAGATGGCTTACCATCTGGGCCGCGAGGACGCGCTGGTGGTGGGCACCTCGGCGGCGCTCAACGTCCGGGCCGCCTACGAGATCGCCCGCCGCCACAAGGGCGAGGGGCTTCGCATCGTCACCTTCCTGTGCGACCACGGCAGCCGCTACGCCTCGAAGCTCATGAACCCCGAGTGGCTGAAGGCGAAGGGGCTCGAGCCCCGGCCGCTGGCGACGTAGGCGAGCGTGCGGGGCGTCTGCAACCCGAACCCGCACCCGAACCTGAACCCGTCATCCCTGAACCCTGACCCGCATCCCGAGTCCCCAGGCCCGTGGCCCGTGCTCCCGGATCAGGGCCAGGGGACACGGGACTCGGATCACGGGCAGGGGCTACGGGTTCAGGTTCGGGTTCGGGTTCGGGGCGTCCGGCGACGCCCTCACTCCGCCTCGGCCGCCGCGCGGCCCCCGCCGCTGCGGGCCACGTCCTCGTTCTTGATCTTGCCCGGGTCCATCCCCTGGGCGCGCTTGGTCATGGTCTCGAAGAGCTCGTCGTAGGGCGGGACGCTCCCCTTCATGAAGCGGAGCGGGTTCACCCGGGCGACGACGAAGTTCTTGAGGTAGGGCGAGTCGAACCCCTTCTCCTTGAGGCGCGCCACCGCCCCCGAGACCGCGTCGTCGAAGGCCATGAGCACCTGGGCCCGGCGCTGCCGCTCCTCGATGCCGGCCGAGAGCTTGCGGTCGAGGAAGCCGTCCACCTTGCGCAGGATGGGCGCATAGACGCTGCCGGAGAGCCGGCCCCGCTCCTCGTAGGCGAACCCCAGCGTCACCAGCGCCGGCTCCTCGAACTCGAGCGCCAGCTCGGGCTCCTTCGGATCCAGCCCCTGGGCCAGGTCGCGGTACATGCGGACCACCTCCAGCGCCTTCTCGCGGAGGTTGTGGGCCTTCTCGATGTTGAGGGCCAGGATCTGGTAGGCGACCTCCTTCTCCGGCACGAGCAGCGCCAGCACGCTCTTGGCCCCGAGCTCCTTCAGCGCCGTGAGCCGGTGGCCGCCGTTGGGCGTGAGGTACCGCTCGCCCTCGCGCACCACGATGATGGGATCGAGGTAGCGGCGGGTCTTGTCCATGGCCAGGGTCAGCCGGCGCACGTGGGGATCGGACACGTCCCGCTGGAACGGCGTGCGCTCGACCTTGTCGACCGGGAGCGCGGTGAAGAGCAGCGGGTGCCCGCCCAGCGGCTCGCGGTAGGCGGCCAGCACCGCGCCGCCGTCGGCCTCGACCGCCCGGGCCAGCGCCTCCAGCTCCGGCGTGCGCTCGGCCAGGGCCAGCTCGCGGGCGCCGAGCTCGGTGGGCTTCAGCTTGACACCCTTGCGGGCGCGCGGACGGCCGCTCTTGGTGACGGGGCGTTTCTTCTGGGCCATGGCGGCATGGTAGCGCGGCCGCCCTCGTTCCTTGTTGCCCCGACGGGGGTCGGGCCGCAATATCCGCCCCGTGATCGACGTCCAGGGCCTGTCCAAGCACTACCGGGTGCACCGCCGCCCGCCGGGCCTGGCCGCCGCCTTCCGCTCGCTCTTCCACAGGGAGTACGAGACGGTCCGCGCGGTGGACGGCATCGACTTCTCGGTGGGTGAGGGGGAGCGGGTGGGCTTCCTGGGGCCGAACGGGGCCGGGAAGACGACCACGCTCAAGATGCTGGCCGGGCTCCTCCACCCGACCGCGGGGAAGGTGCTGGTGGACGGCCACGTGCCGCGCCGTCGCGAGCCCGCCTTCCTGAAGAAGATCACCCTGGTGATGGGGCAGAAGCAGCAGCTCCTCTGGGACCTCCCGCCCTCCGAGACCTTCGCGCTGAACCGCGCCGTCTACGACATCCCGCGGGCCCAGTTCGCCGAGACGGTGCGGGAGCTGACCGAGCTGCTGGAGCTGGGGGACCTGGTCGACAAGCCCACCCGGCAGCTCTCGCTGGGCGAGCGGATGAAGTGCGAGCTGGCCGCGGCGCTGCTCCACCGGCCCAAGGTGCTGTTCCTGGACGAGCCCACCATCGGCCTGGACGTCTCCATGCAGGCCACCGTGCGCCGGTTCGTCAAGGCGTACAACGAGCGCTTCGGCGCGACCGTGCTCCTCACCAGCCACTACATGGAGGACGTGCTGCAGCTCTGCCCGCGGGTCATCGTCATCGACCACGGGCACCTGGTCTACGACGGCGACCTGCGCGCCCTGGCGCTGCGCATCCGCCCCGACAAGCGCATCGTGGTGCGGCGCGCCTCGGGCGGCGCCGGCCCACCCTTCGCCGCCGAGCTGGCCCGCTTCGGCCAGGTGGTCTCCTCCGGCGCCGACGAGGCCACGCTCCAGGTGCCGGCCGAGGAGGTCTCCGGGGCGGTGGCCCGCATCCTGGCCGCGCTCCCCATCGCCGACCTCACCGTCGAGGACCCGCCGCTGGAGGAGGTGTTCGCGGAGCTGTTCCGGGCCGGGCGGGTCGAGGCCGCGGAGGGCGTGAGCTGACCCGCGTCGCCCGCCGCAGGCGGGCGGGCATGCTCGCGACCTCCCCCGACCCGCAGTAGCATGGCCGCATGGCCACCAACGTCGCGCCCTTCGCCTCCCTCGCCCTGGCGCTGGCGGCGGGGCTCCTCATCGGCCTGGAGCGCGAGCGTTCCGCCCCCGCCGACGGACAGTCGGAGTCGTTCCTGGGCGGCGTGCGCACCCACCCGCTCTTCGCGCTGGTGGGCGGCCTGGCCTCCATGGCCGCGCAGCACGTCGGGGTCGTCATCCTGGCCCTCGCCTTCCTGGCGCTGATCGTCTTCCTGGCCGCGAACTACGCCGGCGACGTGGTCCGCAACCGCAACCGCGGCATCACCTCCGAGGCGGCCTTCCTGCTCTCGTTCCTGCTGGGCGCGCTGGCCACCTCCAGCGGGGCGGTGGAGCCGTTCCGCGACCGCGCCCTGGTGGTGGCGGCGACCGCGGTGGTGGTCACGTTCCTGCTCTCGGCCAAGGCCACCCTGCACCCGCTGGTGCAGCGGGTGACCGCTTCCGACGTCGGCGCCACGCTCAAGTTCCTGGTGGTGGCGGTGGTGGTGCTTCCGCTCCTGCCCGACCGGACCATCGACCCCTACGCCGTCCTGAACCCGTTCAAGCTGGGCATCTTCCTCCTGCTCATCTCGGCCATCTCCTTCGCCGGCTACGCAGCCATGCGGCTGCTCGGGGCCGAGCGCGGCCTGGGCCTGACCGGGCTGGTGGGCGGGGTGGCCTCCTCCACGGCGCTGACGCTGGCCATGGCCGGCCGCGCCCGCGAGAACCCGGCCCTGGCCGAGCCGGCCGCCTTCGCGGTGATGCTCGCCTCGACGGTGATGTTCGGACGCCTGCTGATCGTGATGGCGCTGGTGAACCCGGTGCTGGTCGAGCCGCTCGCCTACCCCATGGCCGCCGGCGCCCTGGGCGGGCTCGTCACCTGCCTGGTGCTCTGGCGGCGCACCCTCAAGACGAGCAGAACCCGCACCGACGTCACCGTGGAGAACCCCTTCGAGCTGGGGCACGCCGTGGCCTTCGCCTTGCTCTTCGCGGTGGTGCTGCTCGGCTCCAAGGTCGCCTCCACCCATCTCGGCACCGGCGGCGTCTACGTCGCCAGCCTGCTGGGCGGCGCCGCCGACGCCGACGCGGTGGTCCTGTCCATGGCCGAGCTGGTCCGCGCCGGCAGCACTCCCATCAAGGTGGCCGCGACGGCGGTGTTCCTGGGGGCCGCCGCCAACACGCTGGCCAAGGGGATCATGGCAGTGGGCGTGGGCGGGGCCGCCTTCGGAAGGCGGGTCCTCACCGCGCAGATGGTGGTGCTGCTGGTCGGCGCCGCCGGTGCGGCGCTGGCCTGGCTCGTGTGAGCCGGATCCGTCCCGGGATCCGGGCGCGAGCGGGCAAGCCGTCGGGCGGGGCATCTCGCCTCCCCGTGTTGGGTCCTGGCCCATCCCCCGCTGCGGGAACGCGCCATGATGAGAGCGCGGTGCGCGAGGCGCCGTCCCCGCGATCGCGCGGAGGTCGCCGTGCTCTGCAGCAAGACCATCCGTGCCTGGCCGCGCCGGATCGAGGCGGCCGAGCCGTTCCCGCACCCCTTCCGTCGAAGCTTCCAGCAGCTCGGGCTCGGCCCGGAGGAGCGGCCGTGCCTGCTGTACAGCCCGCGCCTCCGCTTCGGCCGCCGCGAGAGCACGGCCAAGCTGCTGGTCTGGGCGGGCCAGCGGCTGGCCTGCCTCGACGCCCGGCGCGGGGGCGTGGTGACCACGGTCCTGTCGCTCGACCAGGTCCACGAGGTGGAGTGGGGCCAGGTGCTGCTCGAGGCCTGGCTGCGCCTGGTGGGGCACGGGCCGGGCGGCCGCACCGTCATCCGGGTCGAGCTCAACGCGGTCGGCCTCGAGCTGTACAAGCCCATCGCCGACACGGCGCGGAGCGCCGCCTACGCGGGGACGCACCTCTCCATCGGCGGCGAGCGCCCCGAGCTCTCCGCCCTGGCGAGGCAGGACCATCGCTTCGTCGCGCTCGGGGAGCAGGCGCTGCTGAGCGGCGTCGAGCTGCGGCGCCAGTGGTTCCAGCCGCGCGTGACCGGCACCTCGTGGCGGGGCCGCGAGCGGATCCGCATCCCGGCGCTGCTGCTGCTGGTCACCCAGGCCGAGCTGATCCTGGTGCAGGAGCAGGCGCTGGGCGGCGCCGCGCGGCTCGGCACGGTGTGGCGCTGCCTGCCGCTGCGGAGCATCCAGGGCGTGGCGCTGGTGAGCCATCCCGCGCACGGGGCGCTCGGGCTGCACGTCGCGCTGCCCGAGGACTCGGAGGTCCGCGCCGCCGTCGACCCGGCCGGCGCGGGCGCCCTGCGCGCCTTCCTCCAGGAGACCGATCCGCGCTGGGGCACGCCCATGGCGGTGCCTGGCCCTGCCCGGACCGCATTCGACCCGTTCGCGGGGGCACCGCCGCCATGAGCCACTGGAGCGAGATCTGCTGCGCCATCGACTTCTCCGAGCACTCCCGGGCGGCCCTGGAGCGCGCCGTCGATCTCTGCGCCCGCCTCGACGCCGACCTGACGCTGCTCCACGTCTGCGCGCCCGCCTTCCCGGGCGCGGACGTGGTCCACGCCGGCGGCGAGCCGTCCGACGGGCTGTCCGAGGGGCCGATCCAGGCCCGGCTCGACCTGTGGCGGCGCGAGGCCGAGCACGCCCTGGGCCGGAGCGTCCGGGTCGAGCTCTTGACCGGGAGCCCCGCCCGCGAGATCGCGCGCTTCGGGTCGCGCGGGATCGACATGCTGGTGGTCGGCACGCGCGGCCCCACCGGCCTGGGGCGCCTCCTGCTCGGCTCGGTCGCCGAGCGCGTGGTCCGCGACGCGACCTGCCCGGTGCTGGTGGTGCACCGGCCCGAGGCGTCGGACGCGGAATGGCGGGCGGCCGCGCCCTGAGGGCGCCGGCACGCGTGTGCGCGAGGACACACCGGCCCGGAACAGGCCCGGAACCGGCGGGGGAGCGCGGGCACGAAGGTTGCTCTCCCCGGGCCGATGGAGAGCCTCATGCGCTACGCCCCGATCCCTCGCCCCCGCGGCCTGGCCCGCGCCCTCGTCCCCATCCTCTCGCTCGCCCCGGGCTGCGGCCGCCAGGCGGCCGGCCTCCTGGCGGAGCCGGCCGCGCCTCCGGTCCTCGAGGCCAGCTTGCTCACCGCGGTGCTGATCGCGGGGCCGCTCCTGGTGGCGGCCGTGGCGGTCATCACGCTCCTGCGGCGGCGGCGCGGGCCGGAGCCGCTCTCCCGGCTGCTCATCGCCGGCTCGCTGCGCGACATGCAGCGCCCGCGGCCCATCCGGCGCGGGGAGCAGTGAGGATCCCCGACCCGCGCCAACACAGAACGTGGACGTAGACGTAGGCGTGGACGTAGGCGTAGACGGCCCGCGACGGCCCTCGACCACGTCTACGTCCACGTCTATGTCTACGACCACGTTGGTGACCTCGGAGGCCCCCATGTACTTCGCCCTTCTCTACGATCCCGCGCCGGGCTACCTGGAACGCCGCAAGGCCTTCCGTGAGGCGCACCTGGCCCTGGTCCGCGAGTACCACCAGCAAGGCCGCATGGTCATGGCCGGCGCGTTCAACCCTCCCGACGGCGCGCTGCTCGTCTTCCGCGCCGAGTCGGCCGCCGAGGTGGAGGCGTTCGTGAAGGCCGATCCCTACGTGAAGAACGGGGTGGTCACGGGGTGGCGCATCCGCGAGTGGACGGTGGTGGTCGGCGGATAGCGCCCCCGCCGCGGCGCGGCATTCCACGGCGGGCGAACCAGCAGGCAAACGGGCGCTTGCGTCGAGGCGGCCGGTGGCTTACGAAGGTGGGCCTCCGGGGAATACAGGAGGATCTCCATGCGCCTCGCGGGCCGAGCCCTCTCGATCCTGGTTGCCAGCGTCGCCGCCGGCGCGGCGTCCCACGCCCGCGCCGAGGAGACCGTCAAGATCGGCGCCTGCCTGAGCCTGACCGGGCCGGCTGCCGTGTACGGCGCCCAGCAGAAGGCGGGCGTGCTGGCGGCGGTGGACGAGATCAACCGGAGCGGCCTGCTCAAGGGAATCAAGCTGCAGGCGGTGATCGAGGACGACGCCTCCACCAAGGAGCAGGGGATCGCCGTCTACCAGCGGCTCATCAGCCGGGACAAGGTGGCGGCCATCATCGGCCCCACCCTCTCCAACACCGCCACCGCCGCCGACCCGCTGGCCCAGGCGGCCAAGGTCCCGGTGGTGGCGGTCTCCAACACCGCGCCGCGCGGCATCACCGACATCGGCGACCACATCTGGCGCGTCTCGCTCACCGAGGGGCAGGTGATCCCCGGGGCCCTGAAGCGCGCCCAGGCCCGGCTCGGCTTCAAGGCGGCCGGCGTGCTCTACGGCAACGACGACGCCTTCACCCAGGCCGGCTACGACGTCATGAAGAGCGCCCTCGACTCCATGGGCGTGAAGATCCTCGCCACCCAGACCTTCGCCAAGCCGGACCGCGACTACAACGCCCAGCTCACCGCGCTCATCGGCCTCAAGCCCGACATCCTGGTGGTCTCGGCCCTGGTGGAGAACGCGGCCGGCATCGTGGCCCAGGCGCGCCAGCTCGGCTGGCGGGGGCCCATCCTGGGTGGGAACGGGTTCAACAGCGCCGCCCTGATCAAGAACGCCGGGGCGGCCGCCGAGGGCGTGCTGGTGGGCACCTCCTGGAACCGCGTCAGCACCGATCCGGCCAACCAGGCGTTCCTGAAGCTCATGGCCTCCCGGAACTTCGAGCCGGACCAGTTCTGCGCCCAGGCCTACACCGGCGTGCTGGTCATCGCCGACGCCATCCGCATGGCGGGCAAGGCCGGCCGCGGCGACATCCGGGGGGCGTTCTCCGGGGTGAAGGACCTCCCCACCCCGCTGGGCAAGTTCTCGTTCCTCCCCGACCGCAACGGCAGCCACGAGCCCGCGCTCCAGCTGGTCAAGGACGGGAAGTTCCAGATCGCGCAGTGAGCGGAGGCGGCCGCACTCCCTCATGACGCAACAGATCGTCAACGGCCTCTTCCTGGGCAGCATCTACGCGCTGTTCGCCCTGGGCTACACGCTGGTCTTCGGCGTGCTCGACATCCTGAACCTGGCCCACGCGGCGGTCTTCATGCTGGCATCGTTCGTGGCGCTGGTGCTGGTGACCCAGCTCCACCTGGGCGTGGTGGCGGCGCTGCCCCCTGACCATGGTGGTGGCCGGCGCGCTCGGGCTCCTGCTGGAGCGCGTCGCCTTCCGGCCGCTCCGGGCCCGCACCGACTCGAACATCGCCGGGCCTGATCAGCTCGCTGGCCGTGGCCACCGTCTTCGAGGCGCTGGCGCTGGAGGTGTGGGGGCCCAACATCCAGCGGTTCCCGCAGGAGACGCTGCCGCCCGAGGACGCCGCCAGCCGCATCGCCATTCCACTGCTGGAAGCCTCCATCGGGCGGCTGCAGCTCACCGTCATCGCGGTGGCGGTCCTCCTGTTCCTGATCCTCACCTGGCTGGTGCAGCGAACGCGCCTGGGGCGGGAGGTCCGGGCGGTGGCCGAGAGCCCGCGGGCCGCCCGGGTGCTGGGCGTGAACGTGGACCGCGCCATCGCGGCCTCGTTCTTCATCTCCTCGGCGCTGGGCGGCGCGGCCGGCGTCCTCTACAGCCTGGCCTACAACGCCATCTCGCCGGACATGGGGAGCAGCGTGGAGCTGAAGGGGCTGGCGGTCATCATCGTCGGCGGGATGGGCTCCATGCCCGGGGCGGTCCTGGCCGGGTTCGCGCTGGGGATCACCGAGACGCTGGTGGTGGCGCAGCTGGGGGGATCGTGGCGCGACGCGGTCTCCTTCGCCGGGCTCTTCCTCATCCTGGTGCTGCGGCCGCACGGGCTGCTGGGCGCCGCCTCGCTGCGGGAGGCCTGAATGTGGGAGGCCCTGGCGAGCTTCTACGACACGTACCAGTCGACCGTCGCCTACGTGGGCATCAACGCGCTCCTGGCCCTCTCGGTGTACGCGACCCTCTCCTGCGGCCAGCTGGCGCTGGGGAGCTCGGGGTTCGCGGCCATCGGCGCCTACGCGGCGGCGCTGCTCACGCTCCACGCCGGCTGGCCCTTCCCGCTGGTGCTGGGGGCGGCGCTGGCGCTCCCGGCGCTGGTGGCGGTGCCGCTGGGCCTGCCCGTGCTGCGCCTCAAGGGCGTGTTCCTGGCCATCGCCACCATCGCCTTCGGCGAGGTGGTGCGGCTCGGGCTCGTGAACTGGCAGTACGTGAATGGCGCCCAGGGGATCGTGGCCATCCCGCAGAAGACCGCGGTGTGGATGATCTATCTCTCGCTGGCGGTGGCCCTGTTCGTCCTGGGCCGGCTGCGGGGATCGAAGTGGGGGTTCGCGCTGGAGGCCATCCGCGAGGACGAGCCGGCGGCGCGCACCATGGGGATCCCCACCGCCCGCTACAAGCTCACCATGCTGGTGCTGGGGGCGGCGCTGGCCGGGCTGGCCGGCGCGCTGGAGGCGCACTTCACCTTCATGGTCGCCCCCAACGGCTTCACCTTCGGGCGCGTGGTCGACATGCTGGTGTTCGCGGTGGTGGGAGGGGCCCAGCTCTACTGGGCGCCGGCGCTGGGAGCCGCCTTCCTGACCATCCTTCCCGAGCTCCTGCGCGACCTGGCGCCCAAGGTGGGGATCGAGCCGGGACCGCTGCGCCTGATGGTGAACGGGCTGGTGCTGCTGCTGGTGATCCTGTTCCTGCCCAGCGGGCTGGTGTCGCTGCCCCGCCGGGTGCGCGAGTGGTCCTCGGCGCGGAGCCCCGAGTGACCATCCCGCTCCTCCGCCTCGAGGACGTGCACCGGGCCTTCGGCGGGGTGCGCGCCGTGGACGGCGCCCGGCTCTCGGTCGCGCCCGGGGAGGTCCACGGGCTCATCGGCCCCAACGGCGCCGGCAAGACCTCGGTCATCAACCTCGTGTCCGGGCTGCTGGTGCCCACCGCCGGGCGGATCCTCCTGGGCGAGGCCCCCATCCACGGGCTCGCGCCCCACGCCGTGGCCGGGCTGGGGGTGGCGCGGACCTTCCAGAGCATCCGGCTCTTCCCGGACCTGTCGGCGCGGGACAACGTGGTGGTCGGGCAGCACCTGCGCCGGCGCGCCTCGCTGGCGGCGCGGCTGCTGCTGCTGCCGTCGGCGCGAGCCGAGGCGCAGGCCGCCCGCGACCAGGCGGCGGCTCTCCTGGCCCGGGTGGGCCTGTCCGACCGGATCCGCGAGCACGCGCGCAACCTCTCCTACGGCGAGCAGCGGCGGGTCGAGATCGCCCGGGCCCTCGCCTCCGCGCCGCGCCTGCTGCTCCTGGACGAGCCCACCGCGGGCATGAACCCGGTCGAGGTCCGATCGATGGCGGCGCTCATCCGGCAGGTGGCGGCCGAGGGGCGATCGGTGCTGCTGGTCGAGCACAACGTCCGGCTGGTGATGCAGGTCTGCGATCGCATCACCGTGCTCGACTTCGGGAAGGTCATCGCCGAGGGGACGCCGGCCGAGGTCTCGCGCGATCCGGCCGTCATCACCGCCTACCTGGGGGATTCCCGGTGAGCGCCGACGCCGCGCCGCTGCTGGAGGTGGCCGACCTGCACGTCGCCTACGGCCACGTGCACGCGGTCCGCGGCATCTCCCTGCGCGTGGCCGAGGGCCAGATCGTGACGCTCATCGGCCCCAACGGCGCGGGCAAGACCTCGATCCTCTCGGCGCTCTCCGGGCTGGTGCGGCCCCGCAGCGGAACGGTGCGGCTGGGTGGCCGGGACGTGACCGGCCTGCCCTCGCACCGCACCGTGGCGGCGGGCCTGGCGCTGGTGCCCGAGGGGCGCGCCATCCTGGGGCGGATGACCATCCAGGAGAACCTGGTCCTGGCAGGCGAGAAGCGGCAGCCGCGCCAGGCGCTGGGCCCGGCCATCGAGGAGCAGTACCGGCGCTTCCCGGTGCTGGGCGAGCGGCGGGGGGAGCTGGCCGGCTCGCTCTCGGGCGGCCAGCAGCAGATGCTGGCGGTGGCCCGCGCCCTGCTCATGCGCCCGCGGGTGCTGCTCCTGGACGAGCCGTCCATGGGGCTCTCGCCCCTGCTGGTGCGCCAGATCTTCGAGACCATCGAGGCCATCCACCGCGAGGGCGCGACCATCCTGCTGGTCGAGCAGAACGCGCGTCTGGCGCTCTCCATCTCGCACCACGCCTACGTGCTGGAGCACGGGCGGCTGGTGCTGGAGGGCCCGTCGGCGGAGCTGGCCCGGGATCCCCGGGTGCAGGCGGCGTATCTCGGGGGACCGAGCTGACGTCGGCATCGGCATCGGAGTCGGCATCGGCATCGGAGTCGGCATCGGCATCGGAGTCGGCACCGGCATCGAAGTCGGCACCGGAGTCGGCACCGGCATCGGCACCGGCAGCGGCAGCGGCAGCGGCAGCGGCAGCGGCAGCGGCAGCGGCAGCGGCAGCGGCAGCGGCAGCGGCAGCGGCAGCGGCTACCGCCTCGCTCTTCTCGCGGCAACTCCTTTCGGGTGGGGCTCCACCTTGGCGGCGCACATCCCGTGCCAGCCCACGGTGACACTCGTGGTGCATGTGGGGCTGTCACGGGATTCTGCGCCGGGATGGGCGTAGCCCCACCCGAAAGGAGTTGCCCGTGGCCTTCCAAGCATTCGAACTCGCGCTCGACGCCATCGCCCACCTGCCGGAGCCGCTCGCAGCCATCGCGCAGCGCGATCCCGATCTGGCGCAGCAGATCCGTCGCGCCGCCGCGTCGATGGCGCTGAACCTCAGCGAGGGGCGGCGCCGGGCAGGTCGCGACCGGCTCCACCTCTGGCGCGTCGCCGCCGGGAGCGCCGACGAGGTCGTGGCCGCGCTTCGCGTGGCGCGCGCCTTCGGGCATGTCGCGCCGGACGCCGTCGCGCCCGTCCTCCAGCGCTGCGACCGCGTGCTCGCCATCACCTGGACGCTCACGCGCTGAGCCGGCCGGAGACCGCTGCCGCGAGGGCCGCTCGCGGCAGCGGTCGGTCCGGCTCAGTGTGTCAGCCGCCACAGCATCGCCCGCACGCGGTCGCAGAGCGCCAGGGGTGGCGCGAGCGTATCCGCCTCCGCGTACCCCCAGGCGTGCGCGACGCGCAACGCAGCGACGGTCTCCGCCGCGCTGCCCGCGGCGATGCGGAAGTGGTGAATGCGGTCTCCGCCGCAGCGCTGGTTGCCCTCGCCGATGTTGAGCGGAACGCTCGCCGCGGCACGCCGAAGCTGCCTGGCGAGATCGGCATCCTTCGCGGCGATGGCAGCGGCGGGCGCGCGGAGCGCAGCGACGAGCTCGACGGCGACCTCGAAGACTTCGAATGGCATGTGCGACTCCTTTCGGGTGGGGTTCCGCCCATCCCCGGCGCAGGTTTCGTGACAGGCCGATCCGGCGGATCGCGAAGCACCAGCCGGCCTGGCGCGAAACGTGCGCCGCAAGAAAGGAACCCCACCCGAAAGGAGTCGCGCAAGGGTGAGGAGCGACCGATCGGCCATCGGCAATCGGCATCGGCATCGGCATCGGAGTCGGGGCCGGAGTCGGAGTCGGCATCCGCATCGGCATCGGCATCGGCATCGGCATCGTCATCGAGTCCGAGTCGCCGTCACGCCATCGCTGACGCCGACCTCACGCACCCACCGCCTTCTCCATGAAACAGACGGTGAACGGGAGGTGCTCGAAGCGCTTCTTCCCCGTCTCCGCGAAGCCGTAGGCCAGGTACCAGCGCTTGAGGAGCTCGTGCTCGTCCACGATCCCGATGGAGATCCACTCGGCGCCGGCCGCCTGGGCCTCGGTGAAGGCGCGATCCATGAGCGCGCGGCCGAGGCCGCGGTGCCGGACCGCGGGCAGCACCGCCAGCCGTTCCAGGTACAGCACCCCGGGCCGGCGCGAGCGCTCCAGCGCCACGAAGCCGACCGGCGCGGCCATCGCAGCGTCGCCCTCGAGCGCCGCGAACATGCGCACCCCGCGGCCGCGCGCCTCCCGCATGCGCTCGAGCGTCATGAAGGCGGGGTTGGTGGGCGCGTTCTCCTCGGTCAGCCCGAGGTCGTCCGCCACCGTCTGGAACGCCGCGCGGATCACCGGCACGCAGGCGGCGAGGAGGTCGTCGTCGAGGATCTCGGCGATGTCGATCATGGCCTGCCTCAGGACCCGGCACCCAGCGGCGGCGCTTCCCGCTCCGGATGGGATCTCATTGTACGGGAGAGGCAGCTCGAGGTGGGTGTGATGCGTCCCCGCCGCTCAAGCCGAGGTGCCGGAGCACCTCCCTGAGAGCGCCGCCCGGAGGAGCAGGCGCTCGAGATCGGCGATGGCGGGCGGCTTGGGCAGGTGGGCGTCGAACCCCGCCGCCAGCGCCTCCTCCCGGTCGTGCGGCTGGGCGTATCCGGTGAGCGCGATGGCGAAGACGTCGCGCCCCGCGGGCGAGGCCCGGACCGCGCGGATCACCTCGTGCCCGCTGAGATCGGGCAGCCCGATGTCGCAGATGAGGACGTCGGGCGGCTCGCCCAGGGTGGCCTCGACGCCCGCCCGGCCGCTGCTCACCGTTCGCACGCTGTTCCCCTCCAGCGAGAGGAGGTCGGCCAGGGTGGCACCGGCGTCGACGTTGTCCTCCACGATCAGGATCGAGAGGGCGCGGCTCCCGCGCTCCACGCCGGCGTCGAGCGACGCCGGCGCCGGAGGGGCCTCGACCAGGGGCAGCGAGACCACGAACTCCGCCCCCTGGTCCGGGCCGCCGCTGGCCACCCGCACCGAGCCGCCCTGCCGGACCGCCAGCTCGCGCACCAGCGCCAGCCCGATGCCCATGCCGCCCTGGGCGTGCTGGCGGGAGCGCGGCCCCTGGACGAAGGGATCGAAGATGCGGTCCAGATCCTCGGCGCCGATGCCCACCCCGGTGTCGCGGACGCGGATCTGGCACTCGCTCCCCTCCCGCTCCGCCGCGACCTGCACGCGCCCGCCCGGGCGCGTGAACTTGAGCGCGTTGTTGAGCAGGTTGCCGGCGATCTGGGCCAGCCGGGCGCCGTCGGCCTCCACCCAGAGCGGCTCCGGCTCCTCCCGGAAGGTCAGGTCGACGCCGCGCTGCTCGAACACGTCGCGGACGTCGTTGCAGGCCCGGCGCACCACCTCGCGCGCGTCGAGCCGGACCCTCTGCAGCTCCACCTTGCCGGAGTTGATGCGGGTGATGTCGAGCAGATCGTCGACGAGCCGGTTCAGGTGCTCGGTCTGCCGCTTCAGGATCTCGCGCGCCCGGCGGGCAATGGCACTCCCCGGCTCGGCGCGGTCCAGCAGGAACAGGCTGTTGCGGATGGGCGCGAGCGGGTTGCGCAGCTCGTGCGAGAGGACGGCCAGGAACCGGGACTTCTGGCGGTCGGCCTCGCGCAGGGCCTCCTCGGCACGGTGGCGATCGGTGATGTCCACCACCGAGCCGACGTAGCCCAGCACCCGCCCGTCCGGGCCGGTGCGCGGCCGGCCCATGTCGATGACCCAGCGCCAGCCGCCGTCGCGGCTCCGCACCCGGTACTCGCACCGGAACGGCTCGCGGCGCCGCACCGATCCGTCCACCTCCTCCCGGACGCGGGCCGCATCCTCCGGGTGCAGGGCCGCGATCCAGGCCTCGCGCACGCTCCTGTCCGACGGCCCGGTGAGCTCGGCCCAGCGCGCGTTGACGTAGATCGCCTGTCCGTCCGCGTCCTTCATCCACAGGATCACCGGCGCGAACTGGGCCACCTCGCGGAAGCGGGCCTCGCTCTCGTGGGCATCGCTCCGGGCCTCGGCGGCGGCCGCGGCCAGCTCGCGCAGAAGCCCCAGCTGGCGCTCGGCGCTTCCCGCGCCCGGCTCGGCCGGTGCGGGCGCGCCAAGGCCCTCGTGCTGGCCCTCCAGGGGCGAGGAGTCCCCGTGCTCTTCGCCGCTGGGCATGCACTCCAAAGTTCAACGGACGCCGCCGGAGTCAACGCTCCGGAGAACCCGGACCCGCCAGGGAAGGAGCGCGGCGCGCCGCTGTGGCGAGCGGACGCTCGCACGTTCCAGGCGTCGCACCCGCATGACCCCGTGACGGATCCGGGCCGCCCCGCCCGGGCGCTTCCGGGCTCACAGGACCGCGCGCTTCGACATGCTCCGCGCACCGGCGGCGGAGGCGGATCCCGCCAGCCGCGGAGAGGCGGCGCCGAGCACCCGGACCTTCGCCCCGGCGGCCAGCCGGTCGGGGTCGAGGATCATCCACGGCGAGCTCCGCTCCTCCGGCCCGGCCTCGCCCCGCGCTAGCCGGAGCACCGGGGCCGACCAGCCCTTCTTGTTGCGCGGGACCAGCGCCAGGGGCGCGTCGGACGGGCGGATGCGGGCGAAGCCCATGCGCTCGTAGGCCGAGAGGCTGCGCGGGTTCTCGGCCTGGAGCGTGACCCGCCCGCCCGCGCCGCTGGCCCGCGCCAGGCTGCTGGCGTAGAGCACCAGCGCGCGGCCCGCGCCGCGGACGCTGCGCGCGTCCGGCGGATCCTCCGGCGTGAGCAGGTTCCAGGGCGCCGAGGCGAGCAGCTCGATGAAGGCGGCCCGCGGGCACAGGAAGATCGAGGCCACGCCCTGGATCTGGCCGCGGTGGACGGCGGCGCGGATGAGCCGGTCGGGGGCGGTGCCCTCGCCCTCCTCCTGGCCGTCGAGCACCCCCAGGAGCTCGCCCACGATGCGCCGGGAGTCGAGGAGCCGCGACCGCGCCTCGGAGCACGCGCCGCGCGAGAGCAGGGAACGCGCCACCCAGTCCCAGCCGCGCAGCAGCGTCCGCAGGTCGGGGTCGCCGGTGGGGATGGAGGAGATCTTGAAGCTCGCCGGCCGCGGCTGGCGAGCACTTCGTTCGAACGGATCGTCGGGCGGCATGAGGTGGTGCTCCACGACCCGGGGTGACCGGGCCCCGGGCGGCCGCGGGCGAGCTCGAGCCCGCCCGCGACCGTGCACAGTGAGAACACCGGGCCGGGCGGCAGTAAACGGGGTCCAAAAAACGCCCGGCCGAGGGCGGGTTGGAAACGCGCGGTGCCGGTGTGGGTCTACTGGCGAGGGATCATCCTGCGGCATTCTGACGCACTGCCGGATGGGAGCTTGCCTGCGTGGCCCGCGCTGACCCGTGCGGGGCCAGCGATCCGCTCAGCGCGCCCAGCCCAGGAACGCCAGCACTTCCGCCAGGCGAGGTGGGTTCGCGCCGGCACGGGTGCAGTTCAGGGCCGCGGCCGCCGCCGCGAAGCGCAGGATGTCGTGCCAGACGCCGTCGGGCAGGGTGCGCAGCTGCTCCGCCCGCGACACCTCGCGCTGGGCCAGCGCCACCGAGAGCCCGGCGGTGAAGGTGTCACCCGCGCCGATGGTGTCGACCACGGCGACCGAGGGCGCCGAGACCTCGAGCGGCGGCGCGCCGGCGCGGTGGAGGATCGCGCCCGAGGCGCCGTAGGTGATCACCACCGCGCTGGGTCCGGCCCCGAGCCAGCGCTCGGCGACCCTGGCCGGCGGAAGCCCGGGCGCGAGCCACTCGACGTCCTCGTCGCTCACCTTGAGGAGGTCGGTCCGGGCCAGCCAGCGCGCGAAGCGGTCCCGGTAGGCGGACAGGTCCGGGACCAGGCTGGGGCGGACGTTGGGATCGAGCACCACGATCTTGCGGCCCGCATGCGCGGCCACGATCGCCTCGATGGAGCTGACGGCGGGTTCCTGCAGCAGGCTGATGGAGCCGAAGTGCAGGAAGGCCGTCTCGGCCGGCAGCTCGGGCAGCGGCTGGGGAGCGTAGCCCGCGTCGGCGGCGCCGGTGCGGAAGAAGGCGTACCGGTTCGTCCCCGGGGCGTGTTCCACGAAGGCCAGCGTGGAGTGGGCGTCCGACCGGGTGACGTAGCGCAGGTCGACGCCGTTGGCCCGCAGGTGCTCGACCAGCGCGTCCCCGAACAGATCGGTGGAGATCTGCGTCAGGAACCCGGTCGGCTGGCCCAGGCGTGCGCAGGCCACCGCGGTGTTGAAGGGCGAGCCGCCTGGGTGCCCCTGGAAGGCGAGCGGCCCGGTGCTGGTGAAGTCGACGAGCGCCTCTCCGAGCAGTGCGATGCGCATCGCGTGCCCCTTTCAGCCGTGGGCCCTGGCGTCGTCCGGGAACACCTTTTCCTGCGCCAGGGTCGCCTCGCGGTCGGACAGCTCCGGCAGGCGGCGGTGGTCCCGGCGCCTACGGTATCGCAGGGCCGGCAGAATGGACCAGCCGCCGGGGCGGCGCCCGTGCCTCCCGGTGGGGCCCACCCTGTCTCGCCGCCGGTCGGCTCCGGGTCAGAACGCGACCAGCGGCCCGGCCCCCAGGCTCGAGCTCCGCGCCTCGAAGCCCACCGCCACCCGGCGGCCCAGGTGGAAGGGCAGGCCCCAGTCGAAGCCGGCGCCGGCCAGCGACCCGCCGCCCAGGTTCGGGAACACGCTGTTGCTGGAGGCCGCCAGGCTCTCGAAGTTCGCGATCTGGAACGACACGTCCGCGGAGGGCGAGCCCGCGTCGGCCTTGTTGGTGGCGGTGAGCGAGACGGTCGCGGTCGGGCAGAACCAGGAGGACGCGTTCCCGGCGCAGGCGGGGAGGACGGTCGGCGACGGCGGCGCGAAGAAGAGGCCGTTCGAGCCGGTGTCCAGGAAGGAATGGGACAGGTCCACGCCGCCCAGCGAGGTGGTGAAGGTCCCGTTGAAGGGGCTCACCGGGATGGCGGTCGCGCCGGTGAGGGTGTTGTTGCTGCGGGTGCCGATGCCGAGCAGGAGCGTTCCCTCGACCGAGGGGGCCCCGCCCTCGGCCACCGCCGGCAGGTCGACGATCACCCCGTTGTTGTCCAGGGGAAGGAGCGCCACCGGGTTCGACACCTGATCCGAGATCGGGGCGGCGCTGTCGGTGCAGCCGGACGCGCTGCAGGAGAAGTAGATGCCGTTCGAGCTGGTGCCGGCGCACCCCGGCCCGCAGTCCTGGGCGAAGACGCCCAGCCCGAGGATGCCGTTGAACCCCGCCACCGACGGGCCCGTCTCGGGGTTGGGACACGACGAGGGCGCCGTCGAGAAGGTGGAGTCCAGGACGTGGATGGGGACCCGCACCGCCGGCTCGCCGCCCAGCACCACGTCGGCCATCTGCACGGGCCCCCAGTCCGAGGTCTGGTCGGCGAACTGCACGCAGGTGGCCAGGGCGCCCGAGCCCGCCGCCACCTGCTGCAACGTCACCGACCCCAGCGCCTGCCGGAAGACGCGCAGGCCGTAGCTGCCCGTGTCGAGCAGGATGTCGTCGATGGTCTGGCACTGGCTGGTCCCGGGCGTGCAGACCGTGACCTGGACGCAGGGCTTGTTCGGATACCCGGGGGTGGCGCGGCACAGCTTGCCGTTGACGCTGAGGGCCAGGACGTTGTCGGCGCCCGTCGTTCCCCCGCCCGGCTTGGTCGAGCCGCCGCCCCCTCCTCCGCAACCCGCCACCACGAGCAGCACCACCAGCCGGAGCAGGTCAGCGGATCTCATCGAGGCTCACTCCTTGCGGCACGAGGTCGGGAACGTAGGCGAGCCCGTGCAGGTCGCGCATGTGCCCCCAGCGATCGACCACGACGTGGTCCGCCACCACCCGCTGCGCCCGCCTGCCCTTGCCGGGCGATCTCCGGCCGGCGGCCTGCTCGTACTCGGCCGCGTAGCTGCCGAGCAGCGTGTGGAGGTCGGGGTTGGCCAGCCCGCCCCAGGTGACCGCGAAGACGACGCCCTGCGGGGACACGTACTCGCGGATGGTGGTGCCGCCGCGCTCGAGCTCGTGCACCGTGTAGGCGCCGCGGTCGGTCGTCCCGCGGGCCACCGCGGCCAGGGCCTGGCGGTCGCGCGAGACCGAGCTTTCGGCCTCGCCCAGCGCGGCCCGGGCGGGTGGGGCGGCCAGTGCGCCCGCCAGGGCGAGTCCGGGGGCGAGGGTGCGGAGCATGCGCTTCATCGGTTGCTCTCCTCTGCGAAACGGGTGCTGGCGGGCGGCCGCTCCGGCAACCTCCCCTCGGGGGACGGACCCGCCCGCCCGGGAGCGATCGCCTTTCCGACAGGAGGATGGGCAGGACGTATCGCCCGGTCCGGCC
Source organism: uncultured Pseudomonadota bacterium (assembly GCA_963736345.1). GTDB lineage: Bacteria > Myxococcota > Myxococcia > Myxococcales > Anaeromyxobacteraceae > Anaeromyxobacter. The sequence goes on from CAVTOU010000018.1 coordinate 346,238, forward strand.
TCGTCGGGGGCACCGGCGCGCCGTTCCTCCGGAGCCGGGACGGGCTCCCGCGCCGGGCCCACTGGGGCGGCCCGCGCGCCGCGCGGGGTCAGGCGGCGCTCGCGCCCGGCCCTGGGTCGTTGCGCCGGCCGTGCATGAGCTCGACGATGGCCTGCGAGAGGCGCCGGCGCGTTTCGTGGCGCTCGTAGGCGCGGGTGATGTAGCGGACGTCCAGCTCGATGCCGCCGGCGGTGGGGACCACGTTGATGCCGGGCACGGCCGAGAAGGCCTGCACCCGGTAGCGGGTGGTGGTCTTGCGCCACTCCTGCTCCGCCAGCTGCGCGTTGGCCTCGGTCTCCTGCTCCACCAGCTTCTGGATGCCGTCGATGATGGGATACGGGTCCTTGCCCGGCGGAACCAGCACGCGCAGCTCGTCCCACATCCACTGGCCGGAGGTGGAGAAGTTGAAGTAGTGGCCCTCGATGGCGAAGCTGTTCACGAAGGAGACGCGGCGGCCGGTGGGGTGGCCCGCGTCGCTCCAGGTGCCGGTCTCCAGCAGCACCGTGTGGAGCAGGCCGATCTCCACCACCTCGCCGCCCACGCCCTTGATCTCCACCCAGTCCCCCACGCGGATGCCGTTGCGGCCCATGAGCACGAACCAGCCGAAGAAGGCCACGATGAAGTCCTTCAGCGCCACGGTCAGGCCCGGCGCCGGCCAGGCCGAGGATGGTGGTGGCTTGCCCCGGGGTGCCGAACACGAGGAAGAGCGCGGCGGCCAGGCACGCCACCTGGATGCCGAGCCGGGCCAGCATGCGCAGCGTTCCGGCCCGGGCCTTCTCCTCGCCCTGGTCGGGGAAGGCGCGCTCGATGAGCCGCGCCGACGCCAGCCCCACCGCGCCCACGAAGAGCAGCCACAGGATGGAGAGCAGCACCAGGCGCAGGGCCGCGCGAACGTGGACCTCGACCCGCTCCGCCCAGTCGCCGTACGTCTCGGCCAGCTCCTGCTGATCCTCGAGCCGCTTGCCCAGCGACGTCAGGCGCCTGCGATCCCGGGCGGCGCTCTGGAGGGCGCCGAGGGTCGATTCCTTCTTCGCGCCCGCGGAGGCCGGCTCGGGCGCCGCCGCGGCCGGATCGCTTCCGGGCCGTCTCCACCGCCGCCTGGGTCTCCTGGAGCCGCCTGGTGACCCGTTCGATGCGGGCGCTGATCCCCTGCGCGCGCTCCAGCGCCTCCCCTCGCGCGGCCTCGAGCTTGTCCCGCTTCTCGCGTTGCGCCCCCCAGGAGCGCAGCCGGGCCACCAGGCTGCCCGCGGTCGGGTTGCCAGCCGCGGGGCCGGCGGCAGCCTCGGACGCGGGAGGCTGCGCTTCCTTCTGCGCCGCCTCGTACGCGTCCCGGAGCCGCTGGATGCGCGCCTGCGGATCGCCTCCGGCCCGGGCCAGCCGCTCGGCGGCCTCGTCCAGCTCGTCCTGCGCCAGCTCCTGCTGGGCGCGGGCCAGCGATTGCAGGTCCTCCAGGCGGTCCTGCTCCTCCCCCTGCGCCGTCGCGACCTTGGCGGTGAGCGCCTCGACGCGCTTCCGCGCCGCGTCCAGCTCCGCCTGGGCCTTCTGCTTGGCGGAGGCCAGCTCGCGGATCTCCGGGGTGGGCGCGGGCGGCTCCTCCGTAATCCGGCGGATGGACTCGGCCACCGCCAGGTCGACCACGTGATCGGCGATCCGCACCGCCTGCTTGGCCAGCTCCTGCTCCTCCGGGCTCTGGGCCAGGGCGGCCATGCGACGGGCGGTGAGGAGCGGCTGCATGTTGACGAGCCGCTCGCGCGGCCGCTGCGGGGCAGATGGATCGGTGGTCGCCTCGGCGGCCTGGGTCGGCCGGGTCCGCTCGCGGGTCCAGACCAGCCCCGCCACCACCGCGGCCAGGATCGCGGCCAGCACGACCACGGGGAGCCATCGTCGGGTGCGCATTCGCCGAGAGAACACCACGTCCGGGCGAAAGGAAAGCTCGAACCAGCCGGGCGATCCCTGCCCCGGTCGCCCGCACACACCTCACCGGGGCTGCCGCCCTCTCCCCCGCGCCTCGCGCGGGAGGGCCATCCGGCCATCGGCTCGCAGCAGGGCCTAGGCCAGGCCCACCGCGCGCCGCACCGCGCCGATCACCGGAGCCGCCAGCGCGCGCGCCCGCTGCGCGCCGTCCCGCAGCACCCGCTCCACGCCGGCCGGATCCTGCACCCGCTCCCGGTAGCGGCCGCGGGCCCCGTCGAAGGCGGCGTGGAATCCCTCCAGGAGCCGCTTCTTGTACTCGCCGTAGCCCACGCCCCCGGCGCGCCAGCTCCGGTCGACCTCCCGGAACTCGGCCGCGGGCAGGACCAGCCGCAGCAGCTGGTGGAGCGCGCCGTCCGCGGGCTTGGGCGCGTCCACCGGGGTCGAGTCGGTCTTGATCCCCATGATCCGCTTGCGGACCTCGGCGTCGTCCGCGAACAGCTCGATGGCGTTGCCGCGCGACTTGGACATCTTCTGCCCGTCGACGCCGGGGACCAGCGCCGCCTCCTCGCGCACGTGCGGGCGCGGGAGCCTGAGGATGCCGGGGGCATGCCCGGGCTCGCGCCCCTCCGGGTCGGCCGGGTCGTAGCCCGGCACGAAGGCGGCGTTGAACTTGGTCGCCCAGTCGCGGGTGAACTCGAGGTGCTGGAGCTGATCCCGGCCCACCGGCACGACGTCCGAGCCGTAGATCAGGATGTCGGCCGCCATCAGCACCGGGTACGCGAACAGGCCCAGTCCGCGCCAGGCCGCGCGCCAGCTTGTCCTTGTAGCTGTGCGCCCGCTCGAGGTGGAGCCACCGGCGCGACCGAGCCCAGGATCCAGTACAGCTCGCAGCACCTCTCGGCACGTCGCTCTGGCGGAAGAGGATCGCGCGGGCCGGGTCGAGCCCAGGTACTCGAGCGCCACGTCCAGGGTGAGGGGCCGGAGCCGCTCGCCGTCGCGCACGGTGGTGAGCGCGTGCAGGTCGGCGAGGAAGTAGAGGGCCTCGCCCTGGTCCTGCAGCTGCAGGAACTGGCGGATCGCGCCGTAGTAGTTGCCCAGGTGCAGCCGGCCGGAGGGCTGGGATCCCGAGCAATCGCATGCGCGATCCGTAACACTCCCCCCGGGCCGGTGCGACCGCGTTCGCTCAGGGCGCGACCGAGAGCCGGTGGGCCACCATGGCCCGTTCGCCGGCCTGCTCCCGACCGTTCCGGCGGACCTCGACCCGGCTCGGCTCCAGGGCCCAGGCCACCGCCAGGCCTCGGCCGGGCACGCGCAGCTCCGCGCCCGCCTGGAGGACGTGGTCCTCGGGGTCGCCCTCGCGGGTCACGAGGATGGTGCCCGAGCTCCACCCGCACCCACGCCCCCTCGCGCCAGCCCGGGAGACGCAGCACCTGGTCGCGCGCCAGGGCGCGCACCTCCTCGCCGTCGCCCCTGCTCCACCAGCTCCGCCACATGCCCTGCATGGTCCGCTCCTCTCCACCGGCCGGGCCCCGGACGAGGACCGCGGCGAATGCCGCGCACGCCAGCGCAATCAGCACCACCAGCCCCGACTCGAGACGTCTGCTCACGATTCGCTCCTTGGACGGGAGGAGTATCACGCGGGCCACCTCCGTCGGAACTGCACGAGCTCGCATCTCGACGTGCGTTTCTGCAGGGGGTCGGGCATGCTGTCGCCGATGCTCGTCTGGGACGATCTGCGGGTGTTCCTGGCCATCCACCGCACCCGCAGCCACGCCGGCGCGGCGCGCGCGCTGGGGGTCGCGCCCACCACGGTGGGGCGTCGGCTCGCCGCGCTCGAGGGCGCAGTGGGGACGCGGCTCTTCGCGCGCACGCCGGACGGGCTCTCGCCCACCGCCGCCGCGCGCGCGCTCCTCGGCAGCGCCGAGCGGATCGAGGCCGAGGCGGTGGACGCGGAGCGGTCGCTGGCCGGTGCCGACGCGCGGGTCACCGGCACGGTGCGGGTCACCTGCGGCGACGGGTTCGAACTTCGTGGTCTGCCCCGCGCTGCCGGCCTTCCTCGCCGCGCACCCCGGCCTCTCGGTCGAGCTCCGCGCCGTGCCGCGGGCGCTCGACCTCACCCGCGGCGAGGCCGACTTCGCCATGCGGAACTTCGCCCGCGCGAGCGGTCGCTGGTCATCCGCCGGCTGGGGGTCGAGCCGCAGGGGCTCTACGCCGCCCCCGCCTACCTGGCCGCGCGCGGCCGCCCGCACCACCGCCGATCTCGATGGCCACGATCTGGTGCTGTTCGAGCGGGACTTCGACCGGCTGCGCCGCCAGGCCTGGCTCCGGGGGCTCGCACCCCGGGCGCGCGTCTCGGTCCGCACCGGCACCACCACCACCCTGCACGCCGCCTGCGCCGCCGGCGCCGGGCTGGCCCTTCTCTCCAACGCCTTCGTGGCCGAGGACCCCCGCTTCGAGCGGGTGCTGCCGCGCCTGGCCGCGCCCGACCTGGAGATCTGGTCGGTCACCCACGGCGACCTCCGCAGCAGCGCCCGCATCACCGCCACCCTGCGCTGGCTGGAGGACCTGGTGCGCGGCCCGGCGTTCATGCGGTAGACGGCGCCGGCCCGGGGTGCGGATCCTGCGCCGTTCCGCCGGGTTGCGCGGCGCGTCCGTGCCCGGGGCGTGCACGCCGGTGCGCGTTCCGGCGGCGAGGCGGGGCGGCTAGATTCCGCGTCGAACGAGAGAGCGAGGAACCCATCGACGACACGCGCGGCACGGAACGGGCCGGCGCGAAGGGAGACGGATGCGTGAACGAGACCATGGCACTGTTCCTGGCGTCGAGGATGCTGGCGGAGAAGTGGCGGGAGTCCCTGGCAGGGGAGCCCGTCGAGCGGGAGCGCCGGACCCGCCGGAGGGCCGCCGCTCGCTGGCGCGGATGGCTGCGCGTCGGCCGGATCGCGGCGCTGCTCGGGCTGGCGCCCCGCGGCCGGCCGCTGCGCCCCGCGCCGGCCCGGGGAGCGGGGTGCTGCAACCCCGGCTGCGGCGCATGACGCGGCTGGGGAGCCGGACGCGCCCAGGCTCCGTCACCTCGCCGCGGTCAGCTCGAAGGCCACCTCGTCGGCGAAGGGCGGCAGCGGGACGATCACCCAGGAGCCCTCCCGGGCGGCCACGATGGGGGTTCCCACGGCGGAGCACGTGGCAGCTGCTTGCCGCCGATCGAGAAGTACGGCGCGCCCGGCTCCAGCACCGCCGGCGCGATGGGCGTGGGGGCCGCGCCCTCGCCGCCGCCGCAGGCGGCGACGACCCGCAGCCCTGCGACCGCACACGGCAGCCGGCAGCGCGCCGGCCGCGTGATCCGCATCACGTCGCCGGCTGTGCCGCCTCCGCGGGCGCCCCCAGATCGAGCGGCAGCCCGAAGCGCGGGAACCACGTCGCGACGTCCAGGAACGAGTTCCAGCCGGTCACGCGATCGCCCGAGGTCTCGAGGATGAGCAGCGCCCAGGCGTGGTACGGCGCGCCCGGCGCGGCCGGGGCCTTGTAGTGCCCGAAGGCCGGCAAGCCGCTGGCCCGCACGGGAACCAGGCGCGATCCCCGGCACCCGGCGCCCGGGCCCAGCAGGAAGGAGCGCACCGCCTCCGGTCCGCGCAGCCACAGATCGAAGGGCGGCATGGAGAAGGTCGCCTCCTCGTGCAGCAGCGCCGTGAGGGCCTCGACGTCGAAGCGCTCGAATGCGTCGAGGTAGCGGGCCAGCAGCGCCGGATCCGGCTCGCCCGAGGACGCGGAGACGTCCCGCGACGCCAGCGTGGCCCGGGCGCGCTGGAGCGCGCTGTTCACCGCGGGCACGGTGGTGTCGAGGCTCTCGGCGATCTCCGCCGCCGACCAGCCCAGCACGTCCGCCAGGAGCAGCATGGCCCGCTGCCGCGGCGGCAGGAGCTGCAGCGCCGCCACGAACGCCAGCCGGATGCTCTGCCGGAGCGCCGCTCGCTCCGCCGGATCGGCGTCGGCCGGGATGGCCTGCACGTCGGGGATGGGCTCGATCCATTCCGACGCCGGGCGGGGCGTGAGCGGATCGTCGGGCGCGCCGGCCGGCCGGAGGTCCATGGGGCGGGCCCGCCGCGAGCGCTCGTCGATGGCGTCGAGGCAGACCCGGGTGGCGATGCGATGCAGCCAGGTGCGCAGCGAGGCGCGGCCCTGGAAGCGGTCCAGGCTCTTCCAGGCGCGGATCAGCGTCTCCTGCACGGCATCGTCTGCCTCGGCGGCCGAGCCCAGCATCCGGTAGCAGTGACCGGTCAGGGCGGCGCGGTGCTCCTCCAGGTTGTGGGCGTTGAGCATGCCGAGAGGTAATCGCGGCCGGGGCGGAGCGCTGACCGTCCGCGAGCCACGACTCCTTTCCGGGGCGCGGGGGCGGTCGAGCGCGCGCCCACGCGACGACCCCTCATGCATCACTCGAACCTGTCGAGGACCGCCCCCGTGCTGGCGCTGGAGGTGGCGCGTGCGAACTTGGCCATCACCCCCTGGGTATAGCGCGGGGCCGGCGCCTTCCAGGCCGCCCGGCGGCGCGCCAGCTCGGCGTCCGGGACCTCGAGCTTCACGGTGCGGGTGTGCGCATCGATGGAGATCCGGTCGCCCTCCTGCACCAGCGCGATGGGCCCGCCCTCGCTCGCCTCGGGCGCGACGTGCCCCACCACCATCCCCCAGGTGCCGCCCGAGAAGCGGCCGTCGGTGACCAGCCCCACGCTCTCGCCCAGCCCCTGCCCCACCAGCGCGCTGGTGGGGGCCAGCATCTCGGGCATGCCCGGCCCGCCCCGCGGCCCCAGGTAGCGCAGCACCATCACGTCGCCGGGGCGGATCCGGCGCGCCAGGATGGCCTCCAGCGCCGATTGCTCGTCGTCGAAGACCCGGGCCGGCCCGGCCATGGACGTGCTCTTGAGCCCGGTGATCTTGGCCACCGCGCCCTCGGGGGCCAGGTTGCCCCGCAGCACGGCGATGTGGCCCTGCGGATAGAGCGGCCTGGACAGGGGACGGATGACGTCCTGGCCGGAGGGCGGCCCGGCGGACACCGCGGCCAGGTTCTCGGCCACGGTCTTCCCCGTGATCGTCATGCACTCGCCGTGCAGGAGTCCCGCCGCCAGCAGCGACTTCATCACCTGCGGGATTCCGCCGGCCCGGTGCAGGTCCACCGCCAGGTAGCGGCCGGAGGGCTTGAGGTCGCACAGGACCGGCACCTTCTCGCGCACCCGCTCGAAGTCGTCCAGGGTCCACTCCACCCCGGCGGCATGGGCGATGGCCAGGAAGTGGAGCACCGCGTTGGTGGAGCCGCCGATGGCCATCACCACCGCGATGGCGTTCTCGATCGACTCGCGGGTGACGATGTCGCGCGGCTTGAGATCCCGCCGCACCGCCTCCAGCAGCACCCGCCCCGCCTCGCGGGTGGAGGCGATCTTCTCCGGGTGCGGGTTGGCCATGGTCGAGCTGTAGGGGAGCGACAGGCCCAGGGCCTCGAAGGCCGAGCTCATGGTGTTGGCGGTGTACATGCCGCCGCAGGAGCCGGTGCCCGGGATGGCCCGCCGCTCGATTCCGCCGAAGTCGGTCTCGTTCATGCGCCCGGCGGTGAACTCGCCCACCGCCTCGAACACGCTCACGATGTTGAGGTCCCGCCCCTGGTAGTGGCCGGGGAGGATGGTCCCCCCGTAGACGAACAGGGCGGGCACGTTGGCGCGCAGCATGCCCATCATCCCGCCGGGCATGTTCTTGTCGCAGCCGCCCAGCACCAGCACCCCGTCCATCCACTGCCCGCCCACGCAGGTCTCGACGCAGTCGGCGATGACCTCGCGCGAGACCAGGCTGTACTTCATCCCCTCGGTGCCCATGGCCATGCCGTCGCTGATGGTGGGCGTCCCGAACACCTGGGCCTTGCCGCCCGCCTCCTCGATCCCGGCCACGGCGGCGTCGGCCAGCGGCTGCAGGCCGGCATTGCAGGGGGTGATGGTGGAGTGCGCATTGGCCACGCCGATGAGGGGCTTCTCGAAGTCCCCTCCCTGGTAGCCGAGCGCGTAGAACATGGAGCGGTTGGGGGCGCGCGCCACCCCCTCGGTGATGTGGGCGGAACGTCTATTGGGCTTCATGGCGGGCTCCGGTGGAAGGGAGGAGCCGGGTATATGTCGGGCGTCCCGCCCCGCGTCCAATCGATGAGGCCCCGAGGCCGACCGGGGACGCCGCGCCGGCCGCTCTCTACCTGCGCCGGCCGCGCGGGATCTCCACCTGCAGGGTGCTGTTCCCGCGGCGCACGTCCAGGAAGACCAGCGTCCCCTCGGCGCCGCGCAGCGCCTCGACCGCCCCGCCCAGCCCCAGGTCCGCCACGGCGTGCCCGTCGATCTCCAGCAGCTCGTCGCCCGGGACCAGCCCGCCCGCCGGTCCGTGGCCCGGGCGGACCGCGCCCACGATCACCTTGTCACCCGAGGGCGCCAGCACGGCGCCGATGCCGACCGGGTCCACCGGCCCCGGGTCCTCGGCGCGCTGCGTCCGCAGGTCCAGCCAGAGGCGTACGGTCGTGCCGGGCGCGACCTGCACCAGCCCGGACGAGCGCTGCTGGTGACCCGCCGCATCCACCACCAGGCGCACCAGCTCGGAAACCCCGCCCAGCGTGAACGAGCCGTCCGGGCCGGTGGTGGCCTCGCCGACCACGGTGACGGGCGCCCCGAAGTCGTCCAGCGAGGCGCCGTGGGCGGTGACCCGGGCCCCCGCCAGCGGCGCCTCGCTCCCCTCCTCGCGCACCACGCCGGCGATGGCGCCGCCGGAGGCGAGCGCCACGTCCAGCTCCGCGGCCTCCGGGGGCGGGGGAACCTCGACCGCGGTCGGGAGCGAGGGGGCCCGGTGCGGGGCCTGGATCACGATGGTGTTGGGCCCCGGCTCCACCTCCTCCAGCAGGTAGCAGCCCGAGGGATTGGCCACCGAGACGCTCGTGTCGGGACGGTCGCGGAACGAACCGCGGCTGAAGTAGACCAGGACGGTGAAGGGAGCGACCGGCGCGCCGGTCCGGGCGTCCCGCACGCAGCCGTGGACCTTCCCGCCCGCCGCCAGCGTGATGGTCACCTCCGGACCCCCCGGAAGAACGCGCGAGACGAGGCCCGGCACGTAGCCGTCGGCGCGGGCGGTGAGCTGGTGCGGGGAGCGGTCCAGCTGGTCGAACCGAAGCGGCCGTCGCCGTCGGCGACGATTTGCGCCACCGGCGTGCCGCTGTAGGCCCAGCCGTGGGTCTTGCCGGCCTCCACCAGCGCGCCCGGCACCGGCCACCCGTCGTGCGACACCACCCGGCCGACCAGCGCCGCCCGCGGGGGCGCCGCCCCGGACGCGGCCGGCGCCAGGACGATCCGGATGCGGCCCTCGAGCATGGCCGGGACGTCGACCTTGGCGTGCCCCGGAAAGTAGCCGATCTTGCTCGCCTCGAGGATCGACCCCTGCGGCGCCGCGGCCCGGAACCTCCCGACCGCGTCGGTGACGAACCGGCTGGGGATGGGGATGCAGGGCGGCGCGCCCGCCCGCGCCCAGCAGCTGGACGTCCGCGCCGGCCACCGGCGCCCCGTCCTCGTCCACCACCAGGCCGGTGATTCCCGACGCCGGCGTGAGGAACACCTCGATCCCGCGCACGTGCCGCCCCGGCGCCGACTCGAGCTGCACCGGGCTGAAGCCCCACTCGGGCGCGAACGGGAAGAAGCCCTGCGCGGCCACCGCCGCCAGCTGCCAGCGCCCGTCGGTGGGAGGGCGGAAGAGAAAGGCGCCCTGGGGGTCCGAGCGCACCGAGTCCGCCGCGCCGCCGCGGGAGAAGGTGAGATCCGCGCCGGCGATGGCTGGCTGGTGGCGGAGCTGAGCACGCGCCCCTCGAACGACCCCGGCGACGCGTCCGCCTGTGCGGAGGGATCCTGCGGTGCGATGCGGATGGGCAGCGCCGCCGGCGGCGGCCCCTCGTCCGGCGCGGGAGGGCGCGGCCCCGCGGACCGGCCGTAGCCCTGGAGCTGGATGAGCAGCGCGATCAGGATCGCGAGCAGGAGCGGCCCGGCGAAGAGCAGCGCGATGCGTCCACGCCTCATGGTGCGATGGTACCCGGGGATCTCCCCGGTGGTGCACTACGTACGGGCGGCTGACCGGCGGGTAACGCCGTCAGAAGCGGCCGGTTCCGGCGACGGCCGGCTCCGCTCTCCGGTCCGGACCGGGCGAGCGCGCGGTCGGCTACGCTCGGGCCCGTGCGTCCCCTCCTCGTCGCCATGCCGCTCGAGCCCTCCGCCGCGCTCTCCGCGACCGCCGGGGCCCGACGTGGGCCGGCGGGCGGGCACAGGGGGGACGGAGCAGGGGGTCGCCGGATTCACGCCGGTGCGCGTCGTATCCCTGCGACGCGCGAGGTCGTGAGTCACCCCGTCACGCGCCGCGGCGGCGCGCGGCCATGCGCTGCCGCATGCCGGGACCGAGAACGAGGAAGCCGAGCGCCGCCAGGAGCCCCGTGCCCAGGCACGAGCCCCACAGCGCGCGCGGGCCGAACCGCTCCAGGCAGGCCGACCCCAGCACCGGCGAGACCACCATCCCCAGCCCGAAGGCCAGGCTCCAGGCCCCCAGGTAGCGGCCGCGCAGCGCCGCCGGCAGCGCTGCCACCGCGGACGACGCCACCGGCATGAACACGA